>NZ_SOGJ01000007.1 GCF_004402375.1 Cryobacterium breve | reverse complement strand
CCCCTTGGTACTCATGGACGAACTCGCGGATCTCCGCCGCGTTGAACCCCGGGCTGATCGACATTCCCTTGCCTCCTACTGCTTGTGAAGTGACTCACAAGCAGCTTGACGCAGAGGGAAAAACGCCGAATCGGTGGTTTTGAGCCAAAATCTCCGTCGAATTGGTTCACGACCGGACACGGCCGGCGGTTCCGCGGTCAGTTGACGACGGGCGTCAGCGTCGCCGGTCCGACCGGCTGCGTCGGCTCGACGGCCTCCGACACGGCCGGCGGGACCGGCGCGTTCCAGGCCTTGATCACGGCCCAGCCCACGGCCGCGATCGGAACGGAGATGACCGCGCCGACAATGCCGCCCAGGATCGTTCCGGCCGTCAGGGCCAGCAGGATCACCAGGCCGTGCAGGCGGAGCGACTTGCCGAGCACCACCGGGGAGAGGAAGTTGCCCTCGAGCTGGTTGACCGCGACCACGATGGCGACCACGATGATGGCCGTGGTCAGGTCGTTCGTGACGAGGGCAACCAGCGCTGCGAGGATTCCGGCGGCCGTTGCACCCACGATCGGGATGAACGCACCCAGGAAGACGATGACCGCGAGCGGCAATGCCAGCGGAACCTGCAGGATCCACAGGCCGATCCCGATGAACAGAGCGTCGACGAAAGCGACGATAGCCGTGCCGCGAACGTAACTGCCGAAAACGCCGACGCTGCTCTCGCCGATGCGCACCGCCCGCTCATGGCGCGAGCCGGAGAGCGGCTGGATCAGGAAGCTCCAGATGCGGGGGCCGTCTTTCAGGAAGTAGAAGAGAACGACGAGCCCGAGCACCAGGCCGGTCACGATCTCGGCTGCCACGGACACCCCGGCCAGGGCGCCGGTGCCGAACTGGCTGCTCGTGGCGAAGGTGATGACCGACTCGCGCACGTCATCCAGCTGGGCGGCATCGATCGGTAACGCGCCGCTGGTCAGCAACTCCTGCAGGTGGTCGAGACCCTCGCTGGCCGAGGTGAAGAGGTTCGCCCATTCACCACGGATGCCGAACACCACGAGGGTGACGATCCCGCCGAAGACTCCCACGCCGCAGATCAGGGCGATCGTGGCCGCCGCGGTCTCGTTCGCGCCCCGCGCCAGGAGCAGCCGAACGAACGGACGCAAAGCCGACGCGATGATGAGGGCGAGCAGCATCGGAATGAAGACCAGCTTGAGCTGAGTGATCCCGAAGATCGACACCACGAATAGCGCAAGCACCAGAAGGGCCTGGCCGGAGCGGACGGAGGCCCGGCCGAGGTAGTCCGTCCAGGGCGAGGTGGGAGTTGTCATGGGGATCTCCAAACGAGGCGATGCACGAGGTCGAGGCAGAGCGGGAACGAAGACTCAGTCCCCCAGCCTATCCAGAGTGTCTGGTCTATCCAGAATGTCGGCCTCTCCAGGATGCCGGTGGCGCGTGTCGCCCGTGTGACGTACACTCCCTACATCGAACACTTGTTCGATATCGTGCATTTGACCAGGCCGCCAGAGGAGTACACACATGTTTCCGCACCTGCACGTCGCGAGCGCTTACTCCACCCACTTCGGGGTCACTCTCCCCGAAGCCCTGGCGGAGCAGACTCGGGAGCAGAACGGGTCCTTCCTGGCCATCACCGACCGAGACGGCCTCTACGGCGCCGTCAAGCACGTGCGTGCGTGCGTGGCGGCGGGCATCCGGCCGGGGCTGGGCGCCGACCTCGCGGTGCACGACGACGACGGGCATCCGCTGGGCCGGGTCGTCGTGCTCGCCCATGGCAACCTGGATGGCCGTGGCTACGCCGCCCTCTGCCGCGCGGTCAGCGCCGCCCACCGCGCGCCGGGGCAGCCCAGCATCGCCCGCACGCAACTGGCCGAGCTGGCCGGGCTCAGCTGCCTCACGGTGCTGCTCGGACCGACGTCCGACGTGGGCGGTGCGGTCGGGCGCCGCGACACGGACGCGGCCGGAGCCTGCCTCACCGCGTGGCTGCGCGCCATGCCGGCGCAGTCGGTGGCCGGTGAGATCGTGTGCCACCTGGCCGAGCCGGGCACAATCGGCAGCGTCACACCGGCCACCCGCATGCTCGCGCTCTTCGAGCACGCCGCCCTGCCCGCGGTGCTCACCAATGCCGTGCGGTACGGCACCCCCGACGAAGCCGTCACGGCCGACCTGGCCGACGCCGCTCGCACGCTGACGGCACTGGCGGATCTCGAACAGTTGCAGAGCAACGGGCAGGCCTGGCTCAAGCCGGAGGGCGCCATGCGGCAGGTGGCCCGCATGGTCGTCGACGCCGGGCTGCACGACGACGGCGCCGTAGACCGGCTCTTCCGCGACACCGAGATGCTCGCCGACCGGTGCAGCCTCGACCCGGACTCCGACATCGGTCTCGGCCGGCCCCGCATGCCGGAGGCGCGCATCATCGGCGTCACCGGCGACCCACTCACCGAGCTGCACGCCCGGGCCAGCGCCGGTATCGACGACCTGTATTCTCACTCCTCTCTGGCCGAGGCGGCGCACTCCCGCCTCGCGCATGAGCTGAAGACCGTGGAACACCTCGGCTTCGCCGGGTACTTCCTCACCGTCGCCCGGGTGGCGGACATCATTCGGGGCATGGGCATCCGCATCCAGGCCCGAGGGTCCGGGGTGGGCTCGGTGCTCAACTACGCCCTGCGCACCTCCTCCGTCGAACCCATCTCCAACGGGCTGCTCTGGGAGCGGTTCCTCTCCCCCGAACGGCAGACCCTGCCCGACATCGACATCGACGTCGAATCGGCGCGCCGTCACGATATCTATCGCACGCTCTTCGACACCTTCGGCAGCGACCGGGTGTCGCTGATGTCCATGACCAACTCCTATCGCGGCCGTGGAGCTGTGCGTGACGCCGGCCTCGCCCTCGGCATGAACCACGAGGAGGTCGCCGCCGTCGCCAAGCAGATCTGGCGGTTCAACGCCCGCGACTTCCGCCGTGCCCTGGCTGAGAAGCCTGAACTGGCCGACTTCGCCGCCGAGGTGCGGGCCTCGTCTCAACTCGAGCTACTGGTCGACCTCACGGCCAAGCTCGACCGGCTCCCCCGGCACATCTCGGTGCACCCGTGCGGGGTCATCCTCTCCGACGCGTCACTGCTCGACCGCACGCCCGTGCAGGTGTCCGGTATGGGGCTGCCCATGTCGCAATTCGACAAACACGACATGGACCCGATGGGCCTGATCAAGCTCGACATCCTCGGCGTGCGCATGCAGTCGGCCATGGCCCACGCCGTCGAAGAGCACCATCGCCTCTCCGGCGAGAGCATCGACCTCGACCGCATCCCCCTCGACGACCCTGCAACCTTCGAGCTGATCCGTTCCACCCGCACCCTCGGCATCTTTCAGATCGAGTCGCCCGGCCAGATGGAACTGGTCGGCAAGCTGCAGCCACGGGTCTTCAACGACCTGACCGTGGAGATCTCGCTTTTTCGGCCCGGACCGATGAAGAACAACATGCCCCTGAAATACCTTCAGGCCCGGCACGGAGAAGTTCATCCCGATTACATCCACCCTCGGTTCGAGCCGTACCTGCGGGAAACAGAGGGCGTCGTTATCTTCCACGAGCAGGTAATGCATCTGTTCAACGAGCTCACGGGCTGCGGGCTCGGCCGGGCGGACGTCTTCCGCCGTCACCTGGGCAAGCCCGAGCAGCTCCCCCGCATCGAGGAATTCGTGCGGGAGCGGGCCCAGGAGCGCGGGTTCGCGCCCGACGTGATCGACCGGGTCTGGACGGTGCTCGCCGGATTCGGCAGCTTCGGTTTCGCCAAAGCGCACGGCGCCGCGTTCGCCCTGCCCACCTACCAGTCCGCCTGGCTGAAGACGCACCACCCGGCGGTGTTCCTGGCCGGCCTGCTCACCCACGCCCCGGGCATGTGGCCGAAAGACCTGATCGTGGCAGAGGCGAGAAACCTCGGCGTGCCCATTCTCGGGCTCGACGTGCAGAGCAGCGCCCTCGACTACCGGGTGGAGCAGATCGACGGCGGTGACCGCCGCGGCATCCGCCTGGCCCTGCCCGAACTGGCCGGCTGCACGGCGGCCGAACGCGCCCGCATCGTGCGCCACCAGCCGTTCACGTCGCTGCAGGACTTTCGCGATCGGGTGCGCCCCCGGCGCAGCACCTTCGAAGCCCTGGCCCGGGTGGGGGCGCTCGACAGTTTCATCGAACATGACCGCACTCGGCGCCACGAGCTGCTGGCCCATATCCAGTCGCTGCGCGGTACCGCAGTCACCATCCACGACGACCAGCTGGCCTTCGACGTGCCACTGCCGGTCCTCGAATACGAAGGGTCCCGATTCACGGCGGTGACCTCGCTGGAGCTGCGCGGGCGCACCCAATCCGACCTCGAGCTGCAGAGCCTCGGCCTGGCGGTGGCCGGGCACCAGATGGCCCGCTACCACCCGCTCTTCACCGAGCTGGGCGTGACGCCGGCCGCCGAGCTGGTCAATCTGCCTGGCGGAACCGAAGTTCTCCTGGCCGGGGTTCGCCGAGCCACGAACACACCGCCGATGCGGGGTGGTCGCCGGGTGGTCTTCGTCAGCCTCGACGACGGCTCCGGCCCGGTATCCAATGTCGTCTTCTTCCACGACGCGCAGGAGCGCATCGGCGGCCCGGTGTTCCACACCCGTCTCATGCTGGTGCGCGGCCGCACCCGTCGGTCGGGTGCGAGGGGCGTCTCGGTCACGGGTGAGAACCTCTGGGACCTCACGGATGTCTCCCGCCGGGTCGCGAAGCGGCACGCCAGCGAGGCGGCCGCCCGAAACGCCGACCGCGCCCACGACCTGGCCGACGAGCTGACCGCGGAACTGGCCGCCATGGCCGCCACGAATGTGCACCACCTCTGGCCTCGGCGAACCGCCTGAGCGCGCATCGCGATGACCGCGCCGGTGATCCAGGAAACCACGACCCCGCTGAGCCACACAATCAGCTTCGTACTCCCGGCGGGGATGCCGGCCACGGAGGTTCCCGTGCCCCGAAACGCGCGGGTCGGCACGAAGGAAATACCTGAGCGCACCGTCGCAGCCCACCGCTTCAGCGACGGCTGGAGTGACGGCTGGAGTGAGGAGCGGTTCAGGTGGAACGGCTTCTCTGTGGGGGTCGTCTGGCTGCCGTCGGGTGGTGGAGGGTCGGTCTAATCGCCGGAATCCCCGACCGGAACGACCACAGGAGGCGGACCGAGCTCCGGCAGCTCGTCCCCGCCGTACTTGGCGTTGGCGACCGACATCACGAACGGCCACATCCGATGCCTGGCCGTGGCCGCCGGGCCGCTCGGGAAGCTGATCGACCGTTGACGAGCCTCCCCGGTGACGCTGACGACGGCCGCCACGGTCGCCACCTTCGAGCTGGCGCCGACCATCCAGGTGTCCTTCTCGCCATCCGTGGTTCCGGTCTTCCCGATCAGAGGAACTCGGGGTTCCGTGGCACGCCAGGATTGCTGCGCCGTGCCGTCGGTCATCACCCGGCGCAACGCGAAGACCATGCCCGCGGCCACCGTCGGGTCCACCGACGGGGTGCAGGTCGACTCCGGCACAGGCACCTCGGCACCGTCCGCGCCCACGATGCGGGTGATCGCGATCGGCGAGCAGGTCACCCCGCGGTTCGCGATGCCCGCGAAGGCAACGGCCATGGTCAGGGGGGCCACCTCGTTCGTTCCGATCACGGATGCCGCCGTCTGGACCAGCGGGTCACCGTCGGCGCGGGTCACCCCGAATGATTCAGCAGTCTGACGGATGCCGCACAGGTCGAGTCTCTTCGCCATCCCGATGAATCCCGTATTGATGGAGCCGAGCGTCGACTCGAGTGCGCTGTAGTTGCCACCACTCTCCCCCGCGTCGTTTCGCGGATTCCAGTTCTGGGCATCATAGTTCTGCGGTCCCCGGCAGCTGTCGGTGAACGTTCCCCAATTGGCCCTCCGGGCCGAGTCGACACGGTCCGCGAGCCGGTGTCCGGTCTTCAGCCACTCGGCAAGCGTGAACACCTTGTAGGTCGAGCCGGGCTGGAAACCCCGCGAGCCGCCCTCGGCATAGTCGGTGTTGTAGTTGACGCCGGTGTAGGCGGCACTGGTGGCTGTCACGACGGGATCCTGACTGTACAGCTTGTTCTGGGCCATTGCCAGAACCCGCCCCGTCCCCACCTGCACGCTCGTGACCACGCTGCCCACGTCCCAGCCGGGATGCTCCATCGGGACATTCGCCGCGATGGTCTCCTCGGCCGCCCGCTGCAGATCGAGGTCCAGGGTGGTGAAGACGTCGTAGCCGCCCCGCCGGAAGTTGAGCAGTCGGGTTTCCTCGTCCTTTCCGAACGCCGGGTCATTCCGGAGCAGGTGAGTCACGTAGTCGCAAAAGTAGGCACTGCCACGGGCGGTCTGGCAGCCCGTGCTCGGCTCCTGGGTGACCGGCGAGACCGGTGTGGCACGGGCGGCATGGAATTCCAAGTCCGTGATCTTCTGGTGGCGAAGCATCTCTCGCAGGATGTAGTCCCGGCGGGCCTTGTTGGCCGCGTAACCGTTCGCGGCGCCGTTGGCCTCGCTTCCGGGGTTGTCCAGGCGGAACTTAGCCGGGTTGTTCACGATCGCCACGAGGCTGGCGGCCTGGGGAAGGGTGAGATCGGCGGCGGTCGTGCTGAAGTAGTAGTTTGCGGCCGCCTCGATCCCGTAGACGGTCCCGCCGAAGCCGGTGATGTTGAGATACTGGCGCAGGATGTCGTTCTTGGGAAACTTCTTCTCCACCCCGATCGCGAGGCGCATCTCCTTGACCTTGCGGTCGGGACTCGTCTCGGTCACGGCGTTGTAGCAGCGCCTCTGCAACAGGTCGTCCGATTCGAGTTCGCACTTCTGCACGCGCACGTTCTTGACGTACTGCTGGGTGATCGACGATCCTCCCTGCGTCGCTCCCCCGAGGGCGGTCGTCACCGCCGCCCGGAGGGTTCCCTGGGCGTCCACACCGCCGTGCTCGTAGAAGCGCGGGTCCTCGCTGGCGATGACGGCATCCCTCGCGTAGTTGCTGATCTCGTCCCAGCCCACCTCGATCCGGTTCTGGTCGTAGAAGGATGCCAGGAGCACAGGCGTGCCGTCACTCTGGGTGGCGTAGATATTGCTCTTCTGCGACAGCTTATCGATGGCCAGATAGCCGGGCAGGTTCTCGAACACCGTGATCGCGTTGGTCGTTCCGAGGCCACCCAGCGCGACGACCGGGGTCACGGCGACGGTGACGAGGAGACCGGCCACCACACTCATCACGGTGAAGCCCGGAAGGGCTGTGAGCACCCCGCCGACGGATCTTCGTTTGGTGAATCCCGACGTGCCCACTGCATCACCCCGCCGTCTACGGATCCCGAAGCGGACCCCTGAACCGGGCCCGGAAGAACTCGGGTCTCATAGCATGCAAACCTGGGCTTCGCTCAGGGGATAGGGGGTTGCGCAAACGAAAAAGGGTCGACGACGGGGGTGCCACCCAGGAAGGAAGCGTCCTCGGCGACCGAAGTGCCCTCTTCACCCTGCTGGCTGCTGACTGCTGACTGCTGACTGCTCGCTGCTGACTGCTGACGGTGTCCGGGGAAGTTGCCGTGACGGTGGTCACCGTTGCGCCTCGCGTTCTGCCGCGATTCATGCCTGTGTGTACTTGGGTTGAGGTGATGCGCAGGGTTTCTGGCTGCCTGACGGGCGGCATCCGCTGTCTAGTGCGCAGAAAAGGCGTGGCATCTGATGAGATGCCACGCCTCGTCTGATTCTCGAGTTAGAAGACCGTCAGCCCGCGGGCCTCGAACTGGCCCCGAACCCGCTCCAGCAGTGCCTCATCCGGAGGATTCGACCCGTGGAGCGGATAGGGGATGTTCAATCGGTCCCATTTGTCTTCACCCATCTGGTGGAAGGGCAGAACCTCGACGCGCTCGACATTCGGCCAGCGCGACACGATCTCGGCGACGGCGTCGACGTTGTCGACGGCGTCGGTGAGACCCGGGACGAGAACGAAACGCGCCCAAACGGGAATGTTTCGTTCGCTCAGGCGGTCACCGAACGCGATCGTTGGTGCGAGATCACGGCCGGTCACCTCTTTGTAGGTCTCGGGGAGGCCCGACTTGACGTCGAGCAAGACGAGGTCGAGGTTGTCCAGCAGCTTGTCCGACGCACTCTTGCCCAGGAACCCGGAGGTGTCCAGAGTGGTGTGCACGCCGAGCTTGTGGCACTCCTCGAAGAGGCGCGTCACGAAAGCGGGCTGCATGAGCGGCTCCCCACCGGAGATGGTCAACCCGCCACCGGTCGAGTCGAAGACGCCTTTATAGCGCTTGACCCGGGCGACGAGGTCGTCCAGCGTGGTGAGAAGCCCGTCCTTCATCTTCCAGGTGTCAGGGTTGTGGCAGTACTGACACCGCAGTAGACACCCGGAGAGAAAGAGTGTCAGTCGCGTGCCCGGACCGTCTACGGCCGTGACAAGTTCCCACGAGTGGACGCTGGCAACTGTTCCGTTGTGGATTGCTTCCATCTCGAGATGGTGGAGTTCGGCCAGGTCGGCCTGCTCACTGCTCACGGATGAGCCGTCCATCAGGGAGACAGCGACGCCGGCGCTGGGCAGGCCGAGGTTTACTGCTGGCATTGTCTCGTCCTACTCAGCGTCGCCGCGTTGATATCAGTGAAAATTAGTGCGAGTGGAACGTGCGGCTGATGACATCCATCTGCTGCTCGCGGGTCAGGCGAACGAAGTTCACCGCGTAGCCGGAGACGCGAATCGTCAGCTGCGGGTAGTTCTCCGGGTGCGCCATGGCGTCCTCGAGCGTGTCGCGGTTGAGCACATTCACGTTGATGTGGTAACCGGTCGCCGACGTGAACGCGTCGATGAGGCCGACCAGGCTCGTGATCTGCTCTTCCTTGGTGTGGCCGAGACCACTGGGAACGACCGTGTTGGTCAGCGAGATGCCATCCTGCGCTTCACTGTAAGGAAGCTTGGCGACGCTGAGAGCCGACGCCAGCATTCCGTGGGTGTCGCGGCCGTTCATCGGGTTGGCACCCGGAGCGAACGACTCCCCCGCGCGACGGCCGTCCGGCGTGTTGCCGGTGGCCTTGCCGTAGACCACGTTGGACGTGATCGTCAGGATCGACTGGGTGTGGATCGCGCCGCGGTAGGTCGGGTGCTTGCGGATCATCTTCATGAACCGCTCCATCACGTCGACGGCGATGGTGTCGACGCGGTCGTCGTCGTTACCGAACTGAGGGAATTCACCTTCGATGGTGTAGTCGACAACCAGGCCGGTCTCGTCGCGCACCGGGCGTACAGTGGCGTACTTGATGGCCGACAGAGAGTCGGCAACCACGCTCAGGCCGGCGATGCCGCAAGCCAGCGTGCGGATGATCTCCTTGTCGTGCAGCGCCATTTCGAGACGCTCGTAGGCGTACTTGTCGTGCATGTAGTGGATGCAGTTCAAGGCCGTGACGTAAGTCTCGGCGAGCCATTCGAGCGTTTCCAGATAGGCCGGGAAAACGGTGTCGTAGGTCAGGACCTCTTCAGCGTTCGGCACGGTTGCCGGGGCGATCTGCTTGCCGGAAACCTCGTCCTTGCCACCGTTGATCGAGTACAGCAGCGCCTTGACGGCGTTGACGCGTGCACCGAAGAACTGCATCTGCTTGCCGACGCGCATGGGCGAGACGCAGCAGGCGATCGCGGCGTCGTCACCCATCTCGGCCCGAATGATCTCGTCGGACTCGAATTGGATGGCCGAGGTGTCGATCGACACCTGCGCGCAGAAACGCTTGAAGCCCTCGGGCAGAGCGTCGCTCCAGAGAACGGTGAGGTTCGGCTCGGGTGCTGCACCGATGTTGTACAGCGTCTGCAGGAATCGGAACGTGGTCTTGGTGACGAGCGGACGGCCGTCTTCACCGATGCCGGCGAGCGATTCGGTGACCCAGGTCGGGTCTCCGGCGAAGATCTCGTCGTATTCCGGGGTGCGCAGGAAGCGCACGATGCGGAGCTTGATGACGAGGTCGTCGATAAGCTCCTGGGCTCCTTCTTCGTTCAGGATTCCGGCGGCCATGTCGCGCTCGATGTAGGCGTCGAGGAAGGCCGCGTTGCGCCCGAACGACATTGCCGCACCATTCTGCTCCTTGACGGCGCCGAGGTAGGCGAAGTAGAGCCACTGCACGGCTTCGCGCGCGGTGGTGGCCGGCTTCGAGATGTCGGAGCCGTAGGAGGCCGCCATCTGAATGAGTTCCTTGAGGGCCCGGATCTGCTCTGAGTTCTCCTCGCGTGCCCGGATGACGTCCTCGGTCGAGGGCTCCATGTCGATCTCGGCACGGTCGTTCTTCTTGCCTGCGATCAGGGCGTCGACACCGTAGAGGGCAACACGGCGATAGTCGCCGATGATGCGGCCACGGCCGTAGGCGTCGGGCAGCCCCGTGATCAGGTGGCTGCTGCGCGCACGGCGGACTGCGGGCGTATACGCGTCGAAGACTGCGGTGTTGTGGGTCTTGCGATAATCGGTGAAAATCTTTTCGAGCTCGGGCGACACGGGGTAGCCGTAGGTCTCGAGGGAGGTGGCGACCATGCGCCAGCCACCGAACGGCATGATGGCGCGCTTGAGCGGCGCATCCGTCTGCAGTCCGACGATTACCTCGTTGGCCTGGTCGATGTAGCCCGGAGCGTGGGCCGTAATGGACGACGGCGTGGTGGCGTCGACGTCGTAAACACCTTTACGGCGTTCCTCGGGGAACATCGCGGACAGCTTGTCCCAAATGCCCGTCGTGCGTGCGGTCGCGCCGGCGAGGAAGCTTGCGTCGCCCAGGTAGGGCGTGTAATTGCGCTGAATGAAATCGCGCAGATCGATCGAATCCTGCCAAGGGCCGGAGACGAACTCAGTCCGACCGGCATCATCCGTTCCGCTGCGAACATCGTCAGTTATTGTCATGTAGGTTGCTCTCCTCGTGGGATCGAGACACCCTCCGCGAAAGTGTCTCTCCCACAGTCGGGCCGAGAGAGCAGGACCACGAGGCTCCGGCTAATGCGACGATGCACCGTGACTTGCCCTCTTTTTCAACACTACTCCCGTCTTGCACGGCCAAACGCGAATTCGTACCGTTCTGGCTGTGCGGAGTTTTTCCGCGTGTCACGCACGCGTGGTCAAGAGGATGCGATCACTTCAGAGTTTCTTTCCGGGGTTCAAAATCGAGTCCGGATCAAAGGCCATTTTGACCCGGCGCTGCAACTCCAGCAGCACTGGACCGAGCTCGTCATCGAGGTGATCTTTCTTAAGCAGGCCGATGCCGTGCTCGCCGGACGCAGAGCCGCCGAGAGCGATGGCCAGGGCGATCACCCGGCCGAATGCGCGATGAGCCGCATCGACCTGCGCCGGCACTGCGGCGTCGAAACCGATCATGGGGTGCAGGTTTCCGTCGCCGAGGTGTCCGCCGGTGCCGATCGGAACCGCCAGCTCCCGGGAGATCTGCGTGAGCCCGGCCAGCAGCGCCGGCAGCTGGGACCGAGGCACGGTCACGTCTTCGTTGAGGCTGGACCCGCGGGTGGCCTGCAGCGCGGGCTGGAGCAGCCGGCGGGCACTCATCAGCTCGTCGAGGTGCTCCGGGTCGTGGGCGACGGACACCGTTGAGGCTCCCCCGGCCGTCAGAATGGCGGCGTACTCGTCGACGTCCGCGTGCGCCTGACCCGCCTGGTCCGACTGGATGAGCAGCAGCGCGGCGGCATCGGCCGGCAACCGGGACTCGGGGTCGAAGTCGTTGATCGCGGCGATGCAGGGACCGTCCAGGTATTCGAGCACGCTCGGCCGGCGGTTGGAGGCGACGATGACGGCCGCGGCGGCCAGGGCGGCTTCCGTCGTGGCGAACGTGGCGGATACCCCGGAGGCGTCGGCCGGGGCCGGCAGCAATCCGACCGTGATCTCGGTGATGATTCCGAGGGTGCCCTCCGAGCCGACCAGGAGCGCCGTGAGGTCGTACCCGGAGACGCCCTTGATGGTGCGCTGGCCGGTGTGCACGATAGAGCCGTCGGCGAGCACGACGGTCAGCCGGCGCACGAAGTTGCCCGTCACCCCGTACTTGACGCACCGCATCCCACCCGCGTTGGTCGCGACGTTGCCGCCGAGGGTGGAGCCCTTCCAGGACCCGGGATCGGGTGGGTAGAACAGTCCGACCGCTGCGGCCGCTCGGGCCAGGGCGTAGGTGCGCACGCCTGCCTGCACCGTCGCGGTCTGGTTCACCGTGTCGACGCTGACGATGGTGTTCATTCGGGTCAGATTCAGCACGATGCCGGCCTCGATTGCATTGGCACCGCCGGCCAGGCCCGTTCGAGCACCCTGGGGCACGATCGGGATTCGGTGGGCCGCGGCGACCTGCACGACGGCTGCGACCTGTTCGGTGCTGGCCGGGAGAACAACCGCCAGCGGTGTGCCGGCGGGAGTGCCGTCCGACTGGTCACGCAGATAGGCGTCGGCCCGCGGCCCGGTCAGAAGCTGGGCGGCCGGGACGGCGAGGGCCAATTGTGCGAGGACGGTGGTCGGTTGCAGGGCTGTCATGGTCACCTTTGAATTCTATTCCCGGGGATGCCGGCTGGCTCCGATTGCATTTATTGATGCATCTATGACTAGAGTGAAATGATGAGCTTTCTCCAGGGGTCCCATGGCACGACGTCCGCCGCGGCACCATCGGCGGTGGACAGGGTCTATGCGGATGTCGCCGAGGCCATCGTCACAGGCAGGCTGGCCGCGAGCTCCTTGATCACCGAGGGTGAGGTGGCCCAGGCCCTGGCCATCAGTCGCACTCCCGTGCGGGAGGCGTTCCTTGCCCTCGAGGCCCACGGACTGCTGACGCTCTTCCCCAAGAAGGGTGCGGTCGTCACCGCTCTGGGTGACACGGAGACGGCCGAGCTGCTTCAGGTTCGCGTGATGCTCGAGAACGCGGCGGTGGCCCTCCTCAGCGCGCGCCCCGCCGACGGACCGCGCGTCGACGCCGCCCTGCAGGATCTGATCCGCATCCAAGAGGATGCCGCGCAGGCAGGTGACCTGCTTACGTTCGCGCGCGCCGACCACGCATTCCACGCCCGGATCGTCGACGAGACGCACAACCGAGTGATCGACGGGATCTACGCCCGGCTGGGTCCGCGTCTCGAACGCCTCGTACACCGGGTGGCCCTGCGCGATCCGGCGAGCCTCACCCGTCTTGTGTCCGAGCATCGCATCCTCGCCCGCCACCTCCGTGGCGGCGACACTCTGTCGTACGAGGTGGCCCTGCGTCAGCACGTGGAAGACGGTCACCACGCGCTTCTGAGACCCTGACCCTGCACGCCCGCCCCCCGCATCTCCCCGTTCCGCCAGCTCCCGTACAGAAAAGAACCATGATTTTCCGCCGCACCGTCCCTGCCTGGCAACTCGCCGCACCTGCCCTGTTCGTCATGGCCTGGGGCGGAAACCACTTCACCCCACTCCTGCACATGTACGAATCACTCGGTCACTATTCCGTGGTCATGGCCGATCTTTTCCTCGGCCTCTACGTGGTGGGCCTGGTGCCGGGTCTGCTGCTGGCCGGAGCCCTCTCAGACCGCTACGGACGCAAACCGCTGATCCTGGCGGGCGTGCTCGTGGGTATTCTCGCCAGCGTCCTGCTCGGCCTCGGGTTTTCGAGTGCGGTCATGCTCGGCACCGGACGCTTTCTCGCCGGCCTCAGCGTGGGCGTGGCGATGTCGGTGGGCACGGCCTGGCTCAAGGAACTGTCGAGCCCGCCGTTCGACCGCCAGGCTGGCCAGACGGCGGGAGCCAGGCGGCCGGCCCTCACCCTCACGATTGGTTTCGGGCTCGGAGCCGGTGTGGCCGGCGCGCTCGCGCAATGGGGGCCCCTGCCGACCCTGTCGCCCTACCTCGTGCACATCGTGATCAGTCTGCTGGTGCTTCGCCCGCTGATAAGAGCGCCGGAAACCGTCCCGCGATACCGGGCCCACCGACCGTTCTGGCGAGACCTGGCGGTTCCGCTGGCCGGGCATCGCAGCTTCGTGCGCGTGATCGCCCCGTCCGCCCCCTGGGTGTTCGGCGCGGCGGGCATCGCATACGCGATCATGCCCAAGTTGGTCGAAGACCAGCTCGGCACCCTGAACCTCGCCTATGCCACCCTGCTCACGGTCGTGACGCTCGGTACCGGGGCGTTCGTGCAGCCGCAGGTGGCTCGGATCAACCGGCTGACCGGCGGTCGGGCGCTGGTGGTCGGGATGAGCGTGATGCTGGTCGGAGTGGCCCTCAGCGTGGCGACGGCGATCGTACTGTCCCCGCTGCTGGCGCTCCTCAGCGCCATCGTGCTCGGCGCCGCGTACGGCCTGTGCATTGTGGCCGGATTGGTCGAGATCCAGAAGATCTCGACGCCGGCCGACCTCGCCGGGATCACCGGCGTCTACTACAGCCTGACCTATCTCGGTTTCCTGCTGCCGGTCCTTTTCGCCGGGCTCAACGCACTGGCCAGCTACACGGTTCTGCTGGGTGGCCTGTTCGCGGTCTGTGCCATCTGCCTCGCGCTGGTCGCCGTCGGGATCCGCGGGAGCAGACCCGCGAAATAGGCCGGGCCGGGTGGTTTATCGTCATTGCATGCCATATTCGCTCCGCCGTCTCCGCACCACCGACGCCGACACCGTACTCGCGCTGAACAACGCGGCCGTGCCAGCCGTCAACCCGCACGACACGACCAGCCTCACCGCCCTACTCGCGGCCAGCAGCCACACCCTCGGCGTGGTGCACGACGCGGCCCCCGACCACGTGCTCGGCTTCGCGGTGCTCTTCGGCGCCGGCGCCGACTACGCGAGCGAGAATTACCGGTGGTTCTCCGCCCGGTCGGACTCCTTCCTCTACGTGGACCGAATCGTAGTGTCGGACACAGCCCGGAACCAGGGTCTGGGCAGGCTCCTCTACACCGCGATCTTCGCCGCGGCCGACGAGGCCGAGGTCGGCGAGGTCTTCTGCGAGGTGAACGTCAAACCGGCGAACCCACGGTCGCTGGCGTTCCACTCCCGGCTGGGATTCGTTCCGATCGGCGAGCAGTCCACGAAGGGTGACACGGTCGTGGTCTCCCTCCTGGCGGCCCCCGTCGCCGGCCCGGGCGTACTCTGACGCTATGACTGACGACGGTCGCGTAATCGCACTCCCGGACCACCTCAACCACTGGGTCGCGACACAGCGATGGTTCGCCGGGCGGGGCAAGGTTCCCCGCCTCGTCAGCATCGGCCGGTGGACGCTCCCGGCGACCGAGCCGGGCGTGGACATCCGCACCGAGCTGGTCTTCGATGAAAGCGCCCCCACCCCCACCCTCTATCAACTGCCGCTGACCGAGCGCCGGCTCCCATTGCCCGGCGGCGACGCCGCCCTGATCAGAGCTGCGGGCGGCAGCTATCTGTACGACGGTCCCGGCGACCCTGCCTACTGCCTGGCCCTACTCGCCTTCATCCTGAATGAAGATTCCGCCGTACCCGGGCCCGCCGACGCAGGCGCACGAGGGGAGCTCCTGCTCGACGCCGTTCCCGGTGACGGGCCGGCCGTGATCGTCACCAGTCGGGTATTGAGCGGTGAGCAGTCCAACACGTCGATCATCCTCGACGGTGTCGACGCCGCCGGAGGTGCCGTGCGTCCCGTGATCTGCAAGGTGTTCCGGATGCTGCACGGCGGCGAGAACCCGGACGTTTCCGTGCAGTCGGCGCTGGCCCGGGCCGGTTCACGGTTCGTGCCCGAGCCGGTGGGCTGCGTGGTCGGCGAATGGGCCGATCCAATGCGTCCGGGGTCGTGGCTGACCGGACACCTCGCGTTCGCCCAGGAGTTTCTGCCGGGTGTCGAAGATGCCTGGCGTGCGGCATTGGCCTCGGCCGGAGCCGGAGAAGACTTCAGCGAGCAGGCACGGGCGCTCGGAGAGGCGACCGCCGCCGTGCATGCGGACCTGGCCGCCGTGATGCCGACCCGGGAAGCCACCCCCGCGGTCATCGCCGCCGAATTGGACCGGATGCGCGAGCGATTTCACGGTGCCGTCCGGGACGTGCCAGCCCTGGCCGGCTACGAAAAGGCCGTCGAAGCAGTCTTCCGACGGGCGGAGGAGGCGCACTGGCCCCGACTGCAGCGCATCCACGGCGACTTGCACCTCGGCCAGGCTCTCGAGGTTCCCGGCCGCGGCTGGGTTCTGGTGGACTTCGAGGGTGAGCCCCTGCGTCCCCTGATCGATCGGACCGGGCCGGATGTCCCGCTCAGGGACGTGGCCGGGATGCTGCGTTCGTTCTCGTACGTGGCCGGCACGGTGGAGCGGTCCGCGCCCGGGAACCACCCGCCCGTCCGTCATCAGGGCACTGCCGAGTGGGGTGCCGCCTGCCGGCAGGCTTTCCTCGACGGGTACGCGGCACGGTCCGGCCGGACCCTGGCCGGTCAGGAAGCCCTGCTCGACGCGTTCGAACTCGACAAGGCCATCTACGAGGCCGTCTACGAGACCCTCAATCGACCGTCGTGGCTGCCGATTCCGCTCGAGGCCGTTCGAAGCCTGGTCTCGACCGTCAGCGTTTGAGCTCGGGGAACTGGTCGTCGCGCCACTCGTCGGGCAGGATCTGCTTCTGGGCTGCTGCGGCATCCTCACGCATGCGCAGTTCGACCCGGCGGATCTTGCCGGAACTGGTCTTGGGCAGCTCGAAGAACTCGACCCGCCGCACGCGCATGTAGGGAGGCAGGCCGGTGCGGGCGTGGCGCAGCACCGACAGCGCCGTCGCGGCGTCGGGATCCCAGCCGGCCGCCAGGGCGATGTAGGCCTTCGCGATGTTCAGCCGGGTGTCGTCGGGCGCTGGCACGACGGCGGCTTCGGCGACGGCGGGGTGTTCCAGCAGCACACTCTCGACCTCGAACGGTGAGACCTTGTAGTCGGAGGACTTGAAGATGTCGTCGGTGCGGCCGATGAAGGTGATGTAGCCGTCGGCGTCGCGGCTGGCGACGTCACCGGTGTGGAAATAGCCGTCACGGACCGCTTCCCGGGTGCGCTCGGGGTCGCCGTGATAACCGGCCATCAAGTTGACCGCGGTGCGCGACAGGTCCAGGCAGATCTCACCCTCGTCGCACTCCTCGCCCGTGATGGGGTCGAGCAGCGTGATCGCCACGCCAGGCAGGGGCAGCCCCATCGAACCGGCCTTGAGAGTGGATCCCGGAGCGTTGCCCACGATCGCCGTTGTCTCGGTCTGCCCATAGCCATCCCGGATCGTCAGGCCCCAGGAACGCTGAATCTGGTGGATGACCTCCGGGTTGAGCGGCTCCCCGGCCGAGAGGATTTCGCGCAGGCCCAGGGGCTTGTCACCGACATCGGACTGGATCAGCATGCGCCACACGGTCGGCGGGGCGCAGAACGTGGTGACCTTGGCGCGGTGAAGCTGGTCGGCGAGGGCGTGCGGGTCGAACCGGGCGTAGTTGTAGACAAAGACAGTGGCCTCGGCAATCCACGGCGCGAAGAAGCTGCTCCAGGCGTGCTTGCCCCACCCGGGAGAACTGATCGCCAGGTGCACGTCGTCTGGGCGGAGGCCGATCCAGTACATGGTGGTCAGGTGCCCCACCGGGTACGACGTCTGGGTGTGCACCACCATCTTGGGCTTGCTCGTGGTGCCCGACGTGAAGTAGATCAGGGAGGCGTCGTCGGACGAGACGACCACGGCCGGCTTCTCGGCCGTGACGAGCGCGGCCTCCGCGTAGTCGGCCCAGCCCTCGGTGGCAGCGCCCACACAGATGCGGGAGAAGTCGCCGGGCACCTCGTCGAATTTCGCGGCGTCGCCGGCATTGGCGATCACATGCCGCACCCCACCGCGGAGAACGCGGTCGGCCAGGTCGCCGGTCGCGAGCACCGTGGAGGTGGGCAGGATGACCGCGCCCACCTTCATGATGGCCAGCATCAGTTCCCAAAGCTCGACCTGGTTGCCCAGCATCAGCATGACGTGGTCGCCGCGCCCGACGCCGTGGCCGGTCAGCCACGTGGCCACCTGATCGGAGCGCGCCGACATCTCGGCGAAGGTGACCTTCAGCTCCCGGCCGTCTTCCTCGACGATCCACAGTGCGGTCTTGTCGTTGCCCACGGCCACGACGTCGAACCAGTCCACGGCCCAGTTGAAGTTCGCACCCACATCCGGCCATTCGAATTCGGCCACGGCACGCGCATGACCGTCTCGAAGCTGCAGAAGGCGATCGCGCGCGCTTCGGAAGTGTGTGGTGCTCGTTGGGGTGGTCATCCGTTCCATTTTCCTCCGAACAAATACCGGGAACGGCATACGTCGCTCTATCGACTGAGGCGCGGGTCCCAGCGCAAGAACCGCACGGCCGGCCCCCGCCCCGGCGAACCGTGCTGCCGACACGGGAGTCGCCCGCCGAGTGCGGCGTCGACGACCACCGTCACACCGTCGTCTTGCGGGCGCAGACCGACCACCTCCAGCGCGCTCGAGGATCCACCTGTCGGTTGCGTGCCCGGCTGGGCCGCTGGTCGAGGTCGATCCGGAGGTGGTCGGGATTGTCAGGGTTGGACGGCAGCGCGCCCTTCGGCGGACTCTTCGGGAACGAAGGCTGCTTCGTCAACCATGACGCCCACCTATTCCGCCCTGGGCGCTCCCTTCCGGCGTTGTGCGAGGAGGAGAGTGCCGCCGGCTACCAGCAGGGCGAGGATTGCGAGGACAGTGCCCCCGACGCTGACCCCCGTCGCGGCCAGGGCAGGGGCGGCCGATATGGCCGCCGTTGCCCCCGTGTCCGTGCCGGGTCCGGGGACGCCGGTGACAACGCCAGGTCCATTGTTCTCGACCAGGCCGGCCGCGCGCACGTGATCGGAGTGCATACCGAATGAGTCGGAGATGCGGGGCACCCAGCAGGCGTCATTGTGACGCCCCTCCGGGTAGACGGCCCAGGTGTGGTCGACTCCCTTCTCGGTGAGCAGGGTGTTCAAGCTGCGGGCAGCCTCGTCGAACACGTAGTCGTCGAATTCACAGGCGTCGAAGAAGTAGTCGTACCGCGAGAGCGCCTCCGTGGACAGGCCGGCGACGACCGTCAGCGGCGACTGGACCTGGGCATCCGGACCGCCCGGAGACGTGACGCCGACCTGGGCTGCCGACAGGTTGAGCGCACCCATGTGCGAAGCCACCGAGGAGAACAGCTCCGGGTAGGCCAGGGCGAGTGAGTAGGCGCCGAACCCACCCATGGAGACGCCGGACAGGCCGCGGTATTCCCGGGAGGCCAGCGTTCGGTATTCGGCGTCGACGTGCGGGATCAGGTCATCGACGAACATGGTGCGCCAGGGCGTGCCGTTCTCGTGGTCGACGTACCAGAGGGATTCACCGTCGGGCATGATCACGATGGATTCGGCCAGACCGCCGGTCGTATACAACTCGTCGAGCTTGGTGCCGAAATCACGCGGCTCCCATTCCCGACTGCCGCCGTTGAACCCGTGCAGCAGGTAGACCACCGGGAATTCGCGGTTCGGCTGGGTGAAGTACGACGGCGGAAGGTAGGTGACGTACTCGCGGCGCGCGTTTTCCGCCTGAGACTCGACGTAGTCACGGAAGAAACGGGACTGGTTGCCCAGCTCCCGCTCCGAGCCGGGATCGACAGTGAGGAACTCCTGGCTCGTGGGCTGGAAGCTGAATGGAACTCCGTCCCTGGTGCCGCTGATCGTTCGGTTGGTGTCGACAATGAGCCGGCCGTCGCTGCTCTGCACGATCTCCACGCTGGCGTCGGTCAGGGTCAGGGTGCCCGAGTCGGCCATCCAGTCCCTCAGCTCCCGCTCGCGACGATCCCGGTCACGCCCGTCGTGGAAGTAGCCGTCCGCGAGGGTCGCCACATAGCCGTCGACGTCGCCGGCGGCGAGAGCGGATGCCTGTTCCGCCAGCATGTCGGCGATCCATCCGGTCGACCCCGGGTCAGCCAGCGGCCCGGAGATACCGAGCACGCTCTCGCGCAGGGCATCCTTCGAAAAGAGCCCCACGGGACCCTGATACCAGCCACCGCCGCCGGTCATGTCGTAGAGCCGGACGGCAAGGGTGTTGCTCCCGCCGAACACCGGAGCATCGGCCGGAACCGGGTAGAAGCGCTGTTCGAACCACTGGCTCTGGGCGTTCGGCGGCAGCGAGCCCGAACCACCGATTCGGGTGCCATTGAGGTAGACCTCGTCCACGTCGTCCATGAAGCCCAGGGAGGCGACGAGGTTGGTGCCCTCCGCCCCGGCCGGCAGGTCGAAGGTGAGCCGGTACCAGCCGAAGCCGTCGTAGTCGGCGAATTGTTCCCCGCCGCCGACCTGCGGAACCTCGACGGTCGACCAGGCCGAGTCGTCGAAGGCCGGGTCTGCCCAGGCGGGGTCGTCACCCAGGGAGAACTGCCACTGTCCGGCCAGGTCCAGGTTGACCGTGGACTCGCCGGCCGCGAAGGCCGGCGCCGTCGTCCCCCCGAGCGTCAGGGGTGCGACGGCAACTGCGAGGGCCGCCGCTGCCGCGGTCAGGATGCGTCGGGCTGACACCCGCGCCCTCCGAGGATGCGTTCGATTCTGATCCATGCTCTCCAACTCCATCGTTGTGAATCCATTCGTGCTTGCGGAACTGTCGCAGCGTCTCCGTGAACGCTCCCAATTGCGCCGAATTGATCCGGGATCAGCTCATACGCAACCGAAGGAAACGTTACTGGGAGCGTGCACAGAATACAAGTGAAATGCCCGCTCGTCACCGAGCGGTGACGAGCGGGCATTGTTGATCAGGACCCGGTGTGGATCGCCTCGACCAGGGCGGCGAAGCGCGGGTTGGTTGCCAGGTCGTCGATCAGGACGCTCACGCCGTCAGGCCCGGCCAGCGGGACACGCCAGTTGGGGTATTCGTTCGTGGTGCCGGGCTGGTTCTGCGTGCGGCGCTCTCCGACCGCGTCCACGAGCGCAACACCGAGGAGCGACGAGGGCGTCAGTGCGGTGTAGGCATACAGCGCCTCGACGGTCTGCTGCACGGTCGGGGCCGGTTCGGTGCCGACCGGCGGCAGCAGGCCGCGTTCTCGAAGGGCGGCGAGCATCGCGGACTGCTCCGCGAGGTCGGCTGCACGCTCTTCCGCCACCGGCCGCCCGAGCAGCCCGAGCGACTCGCGCAGGGCTACGTGGTCGCCGGCGAGGTAGCCGGCTGTCGGGGGCAGATCGTGGGTGTTCACGCTGGTGAGGCACGCCTGTCGGTAGCGCTCGGGCGCCAGCGGCACGTCGGCCTCTCGCTCAAACCACAGGATCGACGTGCCGAAGATCCCGCGCTCGGCGAGGTAGTCCCGCACCCACGGCTCGAACACGCCGAGGTCTTCGCCAATCACGATCGCCCCGGCCCGCTGCGCCTCAAGGGCGAGAATGCCGATCAGCGCCTCGTGGTCGTAGTGCACGTACGTGCCCTCCCCCGGGCCGGCCCCGACCGGGATCCACCAGAGACGGAACAGTCCCAGGATGTGGTCCACGCGGATGCCGCCGGCGTGGTGCAGGATGCTGCGGAGCATGTCCCGGTAGGCGGCGTATCCAGACTCGGCCAGCCGGCCCGGATGCCACGGCGGCTGCGACCAGTTCTGGCCCTGCTGGTTGAACATGTCCGGCGGCGCGCCGACGGTCATGCCCGGAGCGAGCACGTCGCGCAAGGTCCAGGCGTCGGATCCGGTGAACTGCACCCCGACCGCGAGGTCGTGCACGATGCCGATGGACATCCCGGCCTCCGCTGTCGCACGCTGCGCAGTCTCGAGCTGCTGGTCGCAGAGCCACTGCAGCCAGCAATGGAATTCGATCCGGTCGGCGAGCTTTTCCCGGTTCGCTGCGGCGAAGGGACCGCGAGGGCCGCGGGGTTCGACCGACCATTCCGGCGCATCGCTCGGGAACAGCTCGGACAGGGCGCACCACAGCGCGAAGTCGGCGAGACCCTGGCCCTGTTCGGCACAAAACGTCTGGAATCGGTGTTCGCGCGCGGCGCTGCGGCGCACCTGGTGCACGGTTTCCAGCGCGGTCAGCTTGGCAGCGTAGGCGGAGTCACGGTCAAGATGGCCCGCCTCCAGGTTGGCCGGATGCTGCCGGGTCGCCAGCGACTCAACGACGGCCCGCGCCTCCGGAGTCAGGTACGCGTACTCGGGCACGTCCTCCACGCGGAGGTACAGCGGGTGGAAGAATCTCCGGCTCGACGGCAGGTACGGGGAGGGCTCGACCGGTGGGCACGGCTCAGACGCGTGCAGGGGGTTGACCAGCACGAAGCCGGCACCGTACTGGGTGCCGGAGATCGTCGCGAGATCGGCGAGGTCGGCAAAATCGCCGATCCCCCAGGACCGCGAGGAGCGCACGGAGTACAGCTGTGCCATCACACCCCAGTCGCGGTGCCCGGCCAGGTTTCGGGTGGTCTCGAGCCTCGGCGGGGTCACGACGAGGGCGCAGTCCGCCTCCCGGCCATCGGCCTCGGCGTGCAGGGTGTGCCAGCCGAGGGGTAGTCGGGGGTGCACCACGAACGTCGACTCGCGGACCGGCAGTCCGTCGACAGTGTGAAGGGTCGTCGGGGTGGCCTGCTGGGACACGTCGTGCCGGGACCCGTCCTCGGCGATGATCCAGACCCGCACCGTCGAATCCGGGTGAGCGTGCACGGGAACGTCGGCCGCGGTGCCCTCACGCACGACCACGACGGGCGGCAGGAGCCGGCGCCAGGGTGCCAGGACCTGTTCTGTCAGCGACGCGTCGATCTCGGCGGGCGTGCCGGCGGCCACTCCGAGGGCGGCCAGAACCGCGCGCAGCGTGCTGGCCTCGACAGACCGGGCGGCACCGTCCCAGCCGGTGAAGGTGGTGTCGACGCCGAGAGATCGTGCCAGTTCCAGCAGCGCGGCCGCAGGCCGGTCGGTTGGGTCAAGTTCCATGGATCCACTCTAAGTGCGGTCCCTGCCCCGAACCGGCGCCCGGCTCACCGACCGAAGCGCTCGACGAACGCCTTCATCAGGTTGGCCGGTTCGGTGACAATGGAGGCGTCGATGGCGGCGATGACGTCTTCCATGGCATCGGGATCGAAGTAGCCGTACTCCCGGTAGATGCGGATGCGGGTCAGGATGCCCGCATTGGTGAGCTCGGGGTGGAACTGCGTCGCATAGACGTTTCGGCCGACCCGGAACGCCTGCACGGGACAGTTCTGCCCGGTGGCGAGCAGCACGGCCCCGTCGGGGAGCATCGAACACGCCTCCTTGTGGCCGACGAAGGCTTCGAAGCTCGGTGCGAGCCGACCGAACAACTGGTCGGATGCCCCGGCATCGGTGAGCGAGATCCAGGTCGGGCCGGCCTCCTCCGACCAGGTTCCGTCGAGCGTGCCGCGCAGGTGGCTCGTGATCAGCCCCACGCCGTAGCAGGCGCCGAGGAACGGGAAGTCCCTGGCCAGAACCCGGTCGAGGAGTTCAGCCAGCTCACGCTCGACGCGGAGCTGTACGGGCGACTTGACCGCGGGGGCATCGCTCGCGTTGAAGGGGCTGCCGCCCACGATGATGCCCGAGTACGCGTCCAGGTCGATCGACGGCATCGGACCGGCCTCGAGCCGCACCCGGTGCAGCTGCTCGGGCGTCAGCCCCCCGGCCTCGAGGAAACCGGCGTACTCGTCATCGGCGGCCTCATCCTCGGAACGGGTGGCCAGCAGCAGGAAGGGCTTCACAGCCTCATCGTAGCGTCGGCCCGAAATCAGTAGTCGACGGTATAGGCGGGAACCAGCACGACCCGCACCTGCCTGGGGTTGAGTCCGCCGGAGCGCAGTGCCTGCTCCAGCAGGGTCGTGTCCGGCAGCGGGAGGGGTCCCTCCACGCTGACGACAACCGTGTTGTCGGGAGCGGTTGTCACGTGCTCCAGCCGCCAGCCTGCATCCGTTGCCCAGCGCTCTGACACCGACTGCACGGATGCTTCGAACAGGCTCGAGCGGGTCACGCTCACGCTCGACACGCTCAGAGGCACGAGGACGATCACGGCCATGGCGGCGGCGACCAGGATTGCGTTGCGGCGATGCGTGCGGCGCCCCCGCTGGGTGGCCGGGGCCTCGCCCAGGCGGTTGACTCCGTAGAGGGCCATCACGACGATGCCGGTGCCGAGGATCGCCGCCACATTCGTCATGAAGAGGAGCAGCGCGCCGATCGATTGCAGCAGAGCCCCAGCCTCGAGGGTGAAGCCCACCACCGAGAGGGGCGGCACCAGAGAGATCGCGATGGCCACCCCGGGCAGGGCGTCGGAGATGTCCCGGCGCACCAAGGCAATCGAACCGACCACCCCTGTACCCAGGGCCGCGAGAAGGTCGATCAGACGGGGATGCACCCGGGCCGCGACCTGCGAGTTGTTCTCGGCCACCACGTCGACGGGCAGCAGCAGCCCGACCAGCACGGCAATGCCGACGGCGGCGGCCGCCCCCGCCAGCATCAGGCCGATCGAACGGCTGAGATTCGTCGGGTCTCCGAGGACCGTGGCAAGCATAGTGCCCTGGATCGGAACCATCAGCGGGGCGATGATCATCGCCCCGATCACGGTCGCCGTTGAATCGGAGGCGACGCCGGCGGCGGCGATCACCGACGCCAGGACGAGCAGAATCCAGAACCGGCTGACCCGCTCGCGAAAACGGGGCCCCTCGTAGAACACGGTCTCCCGCATATAGGCGACGTCGTTCATCGCGAGACGGGGCAGCTTGATCTCCATCCGTCGCGGATCTAGGCCGGTACGGCGATGTTGACCATCCAGCTCACGCCGAATCTGTCGACGCAGATGCCGAAACTGTCACCCCACGGCGAGGGCGACAGCGGCATGACGGTGGTGCCTTCGGCCGACAGCCTGTCCCAATAGCCATGCAGCACCGACTCCTCGTCGCCGCTGAGTGACACGGAGTAGTTGGTGCCCGGCCGGAATTCCATCCGGTTCGGCGTATCGGAGCCCATCAGGACCAAACCGCTGTCGGTGCTGAGCATGGCGTGCATGATCTTGTCCTGCTCGGTCGGATCGTCACTGGCTTGGAACTCGGCGAAGGTGCTGAGAGTCAGCGCCCCGCCGAAGACGCTCTGGTAGAACTCCATCGCGTCCCTGGCGTTGTCGCGGAATCCGAGGTAGGGGTTGAGCGTTGTCGACATGGTGGAACCTCCTGAATTCGGTGGGTGAATGCTCTGATTATCGGCCTGACCCCGATCCAACACGAGGCATTCCCGGAAGTCTTCTACGCTGGAGGCATGGACGACTCCCGGGCACCTGCTCTGCGACCGATTCTCACTCTCACCGTCAACCCCGCTCTGGATGTGAGCACGTCGACCGAGCAGGTGGTCAGCGAGCACAAGATGCGCTGTGGCCGTTCTCGCCTCGACCCGGGCGGCGGCGGCGTGAACGTCGCCCGGGTGGTGCAACGGCTCGGCGGGCAAGCTCTGGCCGTGTACACCGCCGGCGGACCGACCGGGGAGGCCTTCCGTCGGTTGATCGAAGCCGAACGCATCCCGACCGTGGCGGTGCCGATCCAGGGAAGCACTCGCGAGAGCTTCACCGTCGACGAGACGGGGACAGGCAAGCAGTTCCGCTTTGTGCTGAAGGGTCCAGAGCTCAGTGAGACCGAGTGGCGAGCCTGCCTCGCCGTCGTCGAGGAGTCAATTCCGGTGGGCGGGTACGTGGTCGCCAGTGGAAGCCTGCCGCCGGGAGTTCCGGACGACTTCTATGCCCGCGTCACCCGGCTCGCACACGAGCGCGACGCCCACTGTGTCGTGGACACATCCGGCCCGGCGCTCGCGGCGGCGCTCACGGAGGGCGTCTACCTGGTCAAACCAAGCGGGCGGGAGCTGGGCGAGCTTGTCGGCGCAACCCTCGACACCGAACAGAGCAAGATCGACGCGGCCGTCGAGCTCGTCGCCCGCGGGTCGGCGCAGATTGTGGCACTGACACTAGGCGGAGCGGGTGCGGTGCTCGCTTCGAAGAGTGGGATCATCCGTCTCGGGGTGCCGCAGGTCACGGTGCAGAGCACCGTCGGTGCCGGCGACAGCTTCCTCGGCGCCTTCGTGCTCAGGATGGCGCAGGGGCACCCGGTGGACCGGGCTTTCCGGGCCGCCGTTGCCGCCGGTACCGCGACAGCGATGACGCCGGCGACCGAACTCTGCCACCGCGCCGACGTGGAGCGCCTCGAGGCCGAGCTGCTGGCACGCGCATGAGGCTCACCGCAATCGTTGCGCCCAGCCGCAGCTTTTCCCGCTGGCTCACCGACGAGGAGGTCGGGCAGGTGCTCGCCGCCAGCCGCAGTTGGCGGCTCGCTGCCGACGGCCGGGTTATGGCCGGCACGATGCGCAAGACACGCATCGCCCCGTCCCTGGCCGCCCTTGGCGCCACCGCAGCCGCGGAGCGCTGGGTCAGCAGGGCCGCGGCCCCCAACAGCGACGGCAGCGGCCCGACGCACGTGATGTGGGGCATCTTCAACGCTCGGACCGACGCCGAAATCGCAGCTAAGGTCGACGCATGACCACTGACATTGCCACTGCAACCGACCGAACCCCACGCTCGATCCCCCGGCTGATCGGCCGGTTGGCTCTGGGCGCCTTCCTTCTCTTCGCCGGGATCAGTCATCTTGCCTGGAACCGGGAAGCGTTCCTCGCCCAGGTGCCCACGTGGCTGCCGCTCGAGGGCGATTTCGTCGTGCTCGCCTCCGGAGTGGTCGAGATCACCCTGGGCCTGTCGCTGCTGTTGCTGGCCCGGCGTCAGGTGCAGGTGGGCTGGGTCGTCGCCGTGTTCTTCCTGGCGATCTTCCCGGGTAATATCTCCCAGTTCGTGACGCAGACGGACTCCTTCGGTCTGGACACGGACATGGCCCGAGGCATCCGGTTGCTGTTTCAGCCCGTTCTCGTGCTGTGGGTGCTGTGGGCGACCGGAGCGTGGCGCGCCTGGCGGGCGAGCCGCACAGCCTCCTAGCAGGGTTGCGGCGGCCGGGGTCCGTCCCGTGGTGTTCCGTCCCGTGGTGTTCCGTCCCGCATCGCGAACGAATTCGACGGAGATTTTGCCCGAACTGGCCCGCCACACCCCGGAATCGGGCATTTTCAGGTAAATCTCCGTCGAATTGGTTCGACGCCGGGGGCGGCGCCGCTAACCCGTCCGGCGCCGGCATGAATGCGAAACTGATACCCCATGGGGTATGTTTGGCAAACGAGTCCAACGAAAGGGATCTACGGATGTGCCGTCAAGTTACGTGTAAGAAGTGCGGAAAAACGACCTGGGCCGGCTGTGGTCAGCACGTCGACCAGGTGATGCGAGGCGTTCCGGGGGCTCAGCGATGCCGCGGCCACGAGAAGGACGCCCCGACCCCCGGCTTCTTCGCGCGGCTCTTCTCCCGCAGCTGAGACGGAATCAGTAGTCGCTGGCGGATACGTCGCTCTCGGCGTCGTGCTTGAGTTTCAGCAGGGCGAAGTCAATGTGCAGGAACACCTCGGTGCGCGCCGCCCGGAGCTCCTCGTAGTCGGGATCCCGCCTATCGATGTTCAAAGTGATCAGGCGTGAGGACACCGCGTCGCTGACCTCATCACTCGCGGCCCGTTGGGCCCGCTGCACGAGACGCGCGACCTTGTCGTCGTCGGCGGCCACGACCTTGAGGGCGTCAGCGAGCTTCTCGTGCACGCGTCGGCGCAGCCTGAGCTGGATGATGTCGTGCTGCTGATCGTCTGTAAGGTCGGAGGTCCACCGCGATTTCACCAGCTCCTTGCGCATTCTCTTCACCCGGAGGGCGTACTCCTCGTTCTGCCGAGTCAGCAGGTGCAGCTCGTGCCGGGCCATGGCCGCGTAGTGCTCCGGGTCGTAGTCCGAATGCTCGCCGAGCGCTCCCACGATGATGTCGTTCTTGACCGCCATGCGCACGGCGGAGAGCGCGATTCTGAGCCCCTCGTCGACGATGATCCTGATAGCGGTCACCCTAAAAATCTTACCGGGCGGACGCCCCGGAATCAGGGCCTTCGCCAGGGCGACGCCGACCGGTGCGGCACGGACCAGTGCCGCACCGGTCGCGAGGTTCAGCAGGGGATCGGTCCTGGTCGACGCCACATGGTTGAACTCGGTGCCGACAGTGCGCGACCCTAGGGCGTGGGTCGTAGAACCGGCTGTGGCGAGGAGAGCGGGGTGACGTACGAGAACCCCGTGGTGTTGTTCTTGGTCATCGAGAGCACGAGTTCCATGTGCGGTTCGAGTGCCGTGACCTTGTCAAGCGGGGAGCCGATGATGAGTTGGAAGCCCAGCCCCTTCCACGCGGCCACGGCCCGGCCCGCGAACTCGGAGTCCGACTTCACGAACCCCTCGTCAAGGAAGACGGGCGCGAAGCGCGGCCGAGTGCGGCTCTCGTCGCCGAGCTGGAACCGGAGGGCTGCTCCGACGACGAAAGCCACCAGCTCCTGGGACTCGCCACCGCTCTTGCCGCCGAGAGAGGAATAAGTGCTGACCTCCACGCCCTCAGGGGTGGTGCGCACGGCGGTGATCTCCACATGGCGACGCACATCGAGCAGCAGGTCACGCGTGGCCTCCTGACGCGACCCGTCGGCGGCCCGGCGGATCAGACCCATGAAGGCCTGCAGCCGGGCGAAACGGCTCTCGGTCTGCTCGTCGGCCAAGGCATCCGTGGATCCCGAGGACAGCGCCTTGAGTTCCTTGCGGAACGCGGTGGCATCGTCGCGGTGCAGGCGGCGCAGCGTGATCTGAAGACGGTCGCGCCCGGCGCCGAATGGCAGGGTCGTGAGGATCTCGTTGATGGGACGGAGTCGATCCTCGATCTCCTCGATGGAGGTGGTGAAGGCACCGACCAGGGGAACCAGGTCTTGGCCGCTCCAGAGGGCCAGGCGGCGCTTCCATTCCTGGCGGCGCTCGTGCAGGCCGAGCGTGTAGACGGCGTCGAGGATGTCCCGGTAGCTCGTGTAGGAATCAAGCGAGACGCCGATATTGGGGTCAGGCCAGCGGCTCTGGAAGGTCTCGAAGATTCCGATCAGGGCGTTGCGGGCACCCGCGGCGCTGTCCCGGTCCTGGCTGGACTGCTCGATCAGGCGCTCGCGTAGTCGTTTGATGGCCCCGTCGAACGCGTCGAGGTCGTGCTGGTCGGCGACGGCCGCGAACTGGGCGTCGAGGTGGATGGCGTGCTCCTCCGACAGCTGCAGGGCGGCTTCCGGGTCACGGTCGATGCGATCGAGCCGGCTGCTGACGGCATCCTGCCGGTCCACGATCCGCCCCTGCTCGGTCACGAGGGCCTGCAGCGCACCCTCGGTGGCGTGCTTCCGCTTCTGGGCGGCCTCCAGCTCGGCGGCCAGGCGCTCTTCCTCGTCTTTCAGCGCCCGCAAGACGTCGCTGTCGGCGAGGACGCGCTCACGTTCGGACTGCTTGTCGGCAATACGGGCGTCCGCGGTCGCCACATCGATGGCCGACCAGACGGCGTCGGCGACGAACCGATGCGCCGCATTGCGGGCTCGCAGGTCGGCCAGGCTCGAACCGAGAACGGATGCCTCACGCGCCAGGGTGTCGGCCGTGAGTCGCAGGCGGGCCAGCTCGCCGTCGATATCCATCAGGCGGGTGCGGCTGGAGAATCCGATGATCGACTTCTGGTCGCTATTCCAGCCGTGGGCGCCACGGGAGCCGTTGCGGGTCTGCCCACTGGGGGTGACCCGTGGACCGTCCCCGACGAGGTCGGCCGCCGTGGCGACGCACTCCGCATCGAGGTTGGACGCCTGCAGACGCTCCTGCACCCAGCCGCTGAAGGGTGACTCCGTGAAGACGAGCTTGCCCGAGACGAAGCGAGGGTCGCCGTCGATCTCCTGGTGGGCGCGTAGCGGCACCCCCTCGAAGTGGATGCGCACCGGGATGCGCAGCGGGTCGATGGCCAGGCTGAGCGCACGCAGTCGGGTCTCATCGACGAGCATGACGCGCGAGACGGAGGCAAGGGTGACCTCGGCCGCCTGCCGCCAGGCCTCTTCGCCGGGGGCCAGGTCGATCAGCTCGGCCAGGAAGGGCAGTTCCGCGGCGGGGATGCCCGATGCCTCGGCGATCAGCAGGCGCGCGCTGTGCAGGTGCTGGGGAACCAGACTCGCCCGCCCGGACAGGAACTGGCGCTCTTGTTTCAGGGCGCGAAGGCTCTCCTCGACGGGGTACATGGTGCGCTGCAGGTCGCTCCTCCGACTCTCCACGTCGGTCTCCGCGGCGGAGAAAGCGGCCAGGAACTTGTCAGCGTCGGACCGGGCCCGGCCGAAGTCGTCGACGGAGGCGATGTCCAGCTGCAGGAGTTGGACCCGCTCGCCGAACTTCGCCCGCTCGGCGGCCACGTCATCACGTCTGTCGGCGAGCTGCCCGAGATCGTTCTGCAGGCTGACGAGAACGTCACCACCGTTCTCGCGCTGCTGGCGCTGCAGGTCGGCGACGCGCACTTTCAATTCGGTTTCGGCATCCCGTGCCGCCGTTCGGCGCAATTGGGTATCGCGGCGCTGCAGCCGGTTGGCGTCGGCGGCTCCCTCGAGCAGCGTGTGCTCGGTGCGCAGCTGCCAGAGCACGAAGGGGGTGTCGCCCGAGCGGTGCACGCCGAAGGTGTCGATCAGGTCGGCCTTGTCGGTGGCCGCCTCGTAAGCGCTGTGCAGGTCGGGCAGGCGTTCAAGCACCTTGGCCTTCTGCGCTTCGGCGACCATGGCCCCGTAGGAGCGTTCGAGATCTTCGAAGTGGGCGACGGCCTTGTCCGCCGCGGCATAGGTGGCCGGCTCCTCCAACACCATCGACTTGTAGAGTCCGTCGACCGTCTTGACCTGCTGGCCGGCCTGGATGCGCGCAAGGAGCCGGAGGGCCTTGCCGCCCTCACCGTTGGCGCCGATGCCCAGGCGGGTATAGAGCGTCTGGGCGAACGCCGCGTAGGTGTCGAAGACATCCAGTTCAGGGAACCGGGATTTCAGGGCGCGCTTGTCGAATCGGGATTCGGTCACTTCAGCGAGGTCGCGCAGGTCGAGGTAGCCGTCGATCGTGGCCATCTTCATGGTCACGTCGGCGAACCGGGTGCCACCGCGGGGCACGAAGTAGGCCCGCAGCACGGTGAAACGGCGCTGGTTGTCGTCGATGAAGGTCATTGACAGGGCACCCCAGGTGGACTCGTGGGCGCCGCGGAGCACCTGGTCCTGCAGCTCCCCCGTGCCTGCCTCCCGGTTGGCGTCGGTCTTGCCCTTGAGATAAGTCATCAGGCTGCGCTGGTCGGCGCTGCGCGCGCGGCCCGAGCCGGCGTCGTTGGACGCTCCGTTGAACGGGGTGTCCGAGGGCATCATCAAGGCGAGGTAGGCATCGAGCAAGCTGCTCTTGCCGGTTCCGGATGCCCCGGACACTAGGGTGGCGGTCGGCGCGAAGGCAACCTCGTGGTGTCCCTGGAATCCACCCCAGTTGACCATCTGGAACGATTCGGCGCGCCATTGGGTGGTGCCCTCAGTCAGGCCGTCAACGTAGAACAGCGGGGAATCGGTCATGCGAGGGCCTCCGGCAGAGCGACGATATCGGCGAGGTCAGACCGTTCGGTCAGGTCGTGGAGTTCTGAGTGGCCGGTCTTCTCGAAGGACGAGTCGGGATCGACGTTTTGGCTGACCAGCCACTCCAGGAGCTCACTCAGCCGTTCGACCGGCAGCAGCACCTCGATCACGGCGGAGACGCGGAACCGGTCAGGGTCGCTCGTCTTCAGCAGCACCCGCGCCTTCGCGAGGGCGTCCACCGCGGCCGCGGCCCTGCGGGCGTCGCCCCAGCGGTCGGTGGCATGATCGGGCCGGAAATGCCCGACGTTCTCGACCAGGTTCTCCCGGTCCACGATCACGATGTCCTGGCCGTTCGCCCGCTCGCTGCGGAATCGCTGGCGCAGCAGCACCAGCAGGATGGTCTCCTCGCGCGTGTAGGACACATCGTGCAGCAGGGTGGGGAACCGGTCGCCGCCCTCGGCCACCGCCTGCCGTTTGAACGCCACCTCGTAGTGCAGGTCGATGTGCAGGTCGAGGAACATATCGTTCAGGCGCGACTTGAGCAGGCTCTCTGAAAAGAGCAGGGTCTGCCACTCGGCCGGCTGCAGCGCCGCAGAGATGTAACGGTGCTTCAGCAGCAGCACCAGGGTGCGCCGCTGCTCCACCGTGAGCCCACCCTCATCGCCCTCGAATAGGGAAAAGCTGGGTGAGTCGTCGATGGTGGGCTCGTCGATGGTGGGCTCACCGATGGTGGGCTCGTCGGTAGTGGGCTCGTCAGTCATGGTCAGATCCGTAGTTCAGGGCGGACAGCGCCGCGGTTTCGTCGTCGTTGAGCAGGATTCGGGGCACCGCGAAGCTGCGGGTGGAGCCGTCCGGTCGCACGGTTTCGAAGCGCTCCAGGGTTTGCGCCCGGCTGACCGCGTCGATCTGGGTGGCGATCTGCAACATCCCCAGGATTTCGACCGGCCGTCGCAGGGTGGGATCCAGGTCGTTGAAGGCGTCGCCGACGGATGCGGCGTCGCCGTGGCTGAAGGCTGTCAGGATCGCGTCGCGTAGCTCCCCCAGCAGTGGGCCGCCCTGCCGACGCATCTCGTCGAGGCTCGGCGGCAGAGGGGCATCGTCGGAGACATCCTGCAGCGCAGGCGGGGCCCGGTGTGCGCCGGGGTCGTAGAAGCGTTCCCGGAGGTGTTCGACGTCGAGTGTTCCCGGCATGAGCTCGGCGGTGACCGTGGAGCGAGGTCCAGCGGTCTTCATCCAGGTGGCCAGTTCCTTGTTGATCTCGCGCAGCAGGCGTTCGAGTTCCCGGTCCTTGACCACATCGTGGTTGACGATGTGCTCGCGCAAGGTGGTGGTGAGCCCGTTGCGCTGGGTGAGCACATCGTCGATTCCCTTGCGGATCAGGCGCACGGTGCCCATCAGGCCGCGGCGGTCGGTGGAGCTGAGTTCGAGGGCGAAGGGGTGCAGCAGGATCGTCTCGAGGTCATCTTTGAGCTCCTGCAGAAGATCGTCGTTGCGGAGCAGCGTGAACGCCCCCTCGAAAGCCCGGCCTTCCGGGGTCGACGTCATCAGGGCATCCGTTTTGGCGAGGTATTCATCGAGGACCTCACTGATCGGGCGTTCCTCGCCGCGGAAGTCGTTGACGATTTGACGGTGCATGGCGGCGACGGATTCCTCGACCCGTTTGAAGTCGCTGGGCAGTTGGCTGATCAGGTCGATCAGGTTGGCGTAACCCTCGTGCATCTGCTCGTTCGAGACGGGCGCGATCTCCCCGCCGGCCGCGAGGCGATCGCGCTCGGCGGTCTTCTCGGCGATCTCTTGGTCGAGTCGACGGATACGCTCCTCCCGGTCAGGGTTGGCCTGCGTGGCACGGTGCCGCACCGTGTCGACGATCGTGGTGAGACGAGATTCGCTGATCAATGCCCGGTCGCGGGACAGGCTCTCGACCAGGAGCAGCGCCTCCAGAGCGTGCGACGTGAGCGAATAGTGTTCCTCGTCGCCCTCCCCCGTTTCGCGGTAGAGCCACTGGTCGTTCATCCACTGCACGCAGAGGGCGCGGCCGGTCTTGCCGGGAACGTCGCTGCCGACCGAGCGCAGGTCGGCGAGGTAGGCGTCGACCTGGGTGTGCAGCAGATCTGCCTGCACACTGCGCCGGTCGCGGCTGAAAGAAGACTTGAACACGAAGAGCACGAACGGCGCCCACTTGCGGTCCAGCAGGCGCAGGGTGGGTTTGTCGAAGGCTTCGCGCACCCGCGCAAGTTCGCCCGCAAGCTCGCTCATCTAGAAGCTCCTTTCCGGGCCTCCTCAAGGGTAGTCGCACCGGCGTGCAGACCAGGCACGCGGCGTGTGAGACTGTCAGGACAAGCCGAAGGAGCATAGAGTGACCGACCCGCGCGCGAACATGGAGGGCAACAACCTGCTCAAACTCGGGGCGCCCAAGCTCGACTGGTCGAAGACGCCCGGCCGGGTGACGGGCTTCTGGGTATCGGTCGTGAGCGTCATCCTCGCGGCGCTGCTGCCATTTCCCGCCCTGTTCGCGGCCCTGATCGGGCTCTCCCTCTCGCTCCGGGCCTACGGTGTCATCCCGGCCGGAGCCCGCGGACGCGGGCTGGTGCTCGCGTCGCTGGTGCTGTCCGGAGCGGCCGTTCTGGCTGTCGCCATGCGACTGGTCCTGGTCCTGGTCTAGTCGGACCGGTCTGACTACGAGGGCGAGGAGCGGAGGATCCCCTCGAGCCCGGCAATCGGGTCGTACCAGCCGAGGTCAAGGACAAAGGACTGCAGCGTTTTGTCGAGGCCGAACAAGACGGCGATCCCGACCAGAATGAAAGCCACGCCGACGGCCCTGCGGAACCAGCCCGCGGGGTTGGCCAGCCAGCCCAGTCGTCTGGCAAAGGACCGACCGAGGTAGGCGACGAGCATCAACGTGCCCGCGAGACCGGTCGCGTAGACGACGATGTACAGGAGCCCCTCGCCGAAGGAGACCGGCAGAACGGTCGCGACGATGAGCGCGTAGGTAGGACTGCAGCTGCTGAAGACCGGCCCGAGCGCCGCCCCCGTGAGGACATCCCCGCCGAGGCTCTGTCGCCCGATCGACGCGTCCAGTGCGCGGTTGCTGCGGTGCTGCAAGCCGAGAGTAGTTGAAACCCGCTCCCACAACGCGGGGACCAGCAGGTTCAGGCCCAGCAGAACCACTATGCCGCCGGCAATGATCTGCCACACCTGCGGAGGAATGCCCAGCAGCGCCGTGGTTGCCTTGAGCAGGAGCGTGAACGCCACCACGCTGACGGCGAGGGAGGCGGCGATGACCAGCGGTCGTAGCCGTGCCCGACCCGGATCGGCATCCTCGCTCACCATCGATCCACCCACGATCACGGGCAGGAGCGGCAGCACGCAGGGTGCAGCGACGGTCAGGATGCCCGCGGCAAGGCTGACCAGGAGCAGACCGTCCACTATGGGGCAGCCGCGATGAGGGCGTCGACGCTGGGATCTTCGGCGAGGATCGCCTTACCGAGCTCGGAGCCGTCGTCGTCGACGTAGACAACGGTCGTCTGCAGGGTGACGCCGTACTGTCGGCGGAGGTCGGCGGAGTTGTCGAAGTCGACCTTGATGATGGTGAGCCCGGCCGGGATCGGACCCGCGTTGATGTCTTTCTCCAGTGCCCGGCAATTCGGGCACCAGGACGCGTGGAAAAAAAGCACCTTGGTGCCCTCAGTCTTCGCGATGATTCCGTCGGAATAGTCGATATAGGCCCCGGGGGTCACCGCAGGGGTGGACGCCTCGCCGGCTGCCGGCGTGGCGGGACTGGCAGACGAACCTGCCTGGCCGTCGGCCTGACCGTCGGGTTGGGGGCCGGCCATGCTGCCGGCGCAGCCGCTCACTCCGACGGACACCGCGATGGTCAGGGTCAGCGTGGCAGCGATCTTGTGCAAGTTCATTGGGATCCTTTGGCCACGGTTTTCACCGAGATCGACTCGTCACTGCGATTCCTATCGTTGTCGATGGCGGGACCGTCAGGTGTTACGGACTGCTTACGGCTTCAGCCGGCCGACCCGAGGCAGGAAACGACCGACGCGGGCACCGTAGGCGACGTAGTCGGGGTGCTCGGCCACGAGCATCCGTTCTTCCCAGCGTGCCTTGCCGGCCAGCAGCAGCACGAGGGCGAGCCAGGCCGTGACGTGCCAAACTGAGCTGCCGATCAGAGCCAGGCCGAGGCCGCCGGCCATCAGTCCGGTGTAGATGGGGCTGCGCACGAGGCCGTAGATGCCACCGGTGACCAGGGGTGCGTGCTCCCGCGGGATCGGGCTCGCGGTGAGGGCCGGCCCGAGGCCGAGCACTCCGAGCACGGCGATGACCGCACCGGCGCTGGCAAGCAGGATCGCGGCCACGACAACGCCGAGGTTCACCGACCACAGCGTGCCGTGGGGCAGGAACGCCAGAGCCAGCAGCAACAGGAACTGGACCGACACCAGGGCAATCGCTAGCGCACGCTTCATGGCTCGAGGCTACGTTCATCTAGCCCGTTCACGCACGGCCTGCATGAGATCGGCGACGGCGAGGTCGCCGTGCACCGCGGCACCCGTCATCACTCCCGATGCGGCCGCAGCGGCAATCATCGCCATGGGATCACTGGCATTGCCGGCCACCCAGACACCCGGCACCGCGGTCATCCCCCGCGGGTCCGCCGCGAGCTGCTCGCCGAAGGGTGTCGTCGTGCGCTCACCCCCGAGCGTTTCGAAGACCTCGGTCCGTGCGATGAACTGCGGCGCGACCACGACGGCGTCCATCTCGAACAACCGTCCGCCCTCGATCTCGACCGCTCTGACCTGCGAGCCTTCCACCACCAGACGCTCGACCCGCGGCGTCACGACGCCCACTCCCATCGCCGCAAGCTGCTCCCATTGCTCGTCGGTCGGTTCCGGCGCATCGTGCAGGAAAAGTGTCACGTCATCGCTCAATTGACGAAACAGCATGACCTGGTGCAGCGCGTTCTCGTTTCGACCGAGCACCGCGACGCGCTGATCGCGCACCTCCCAACCGTGGCAGTACGGGCAGTGCAGCACGCTGTGACCCCAGGCCTCCTCGACGCCGGGGACGGCGGGCAACTCGTCCACGAGCCCGGTCGCGAGGACAACGCGGCGGGCGCGAACGCGGCGCACGCCGCCGTGCACCTCGACGGTGAAGTCGTCAAGCATTCCGGACGCACCGGTTACGAGCCCGGTCACGATTCGCACGCCGTAGGCCTGGGCCTCGGCCCGGCCGCGGGACAGAAGCTCGAGGGGCAGAACTCCCTCCTGGCCGATCACGTTGTGCACGCCGTGGGACGGGGCATTGCGCGGTTCGCCCGCGTCGACGACGACAACGCTTCGTCGCGAACGGCTGAGCGCAACAGCGGCCGCCAGGCCGGCGACTCCCCCGCCGACGACTACGACATCCGCCCGCAGCTCGTCGGTCATCGGTCGGCACCGTCCGGTCGGACAGCGATCCAGATGGCGCGACCGGAGGTGAGGCCGAGCTCCGATGTTCCGGCCGTAAGCGCGGCGATCGTGACGTCCAGCGCGCTGAGGTCGTCGGCAGGCAGGTCATCGGTGAGCAGGGCACGGTAGTGGGTCAGCTGAACCGCGAGGTAGCGAGCGCCGTCGGGTGTGCGAGCCGAGGCGGTGAGCGCGGACTCGAGGCGCTGGACCGAGGTGAATCCGGCCGAGCTGAGGGCCATCGACCATTCAGCGGTGACGGGGTAGCCATGCGCGGCGAGTGCACTCACAAGGCGTTCGCCGAGGCCGTCGCGGCCGGTGCCCAGGTCCGCGGGTTCGTATTTCGTCCCACCGGTGAACTCGGTGACGACGAGCACACCGCCGGGTCGCAGCGCACCGATCACCTGACGCAGCACCTGCGCCGGATCCGTCACATGATGCAGCGAGAGTGCGGCCCAGGCGAGGTCCGCCGGGCCCGGCAACACGGAGGGCCAGTCGCCATCGAGGTCGACCAGATGCGTCTCGACGCGGTTGGCGACATCTGCTCTCGCGGCTGCGGCACTGAGTCGGTCCAGCATCTTGGGGGAAGCGTCCAGGCTGTGAATCAGCACGTCAGGGAAGCGGGTCGCGAGAGCCAGAGTGCCGGTTCCCGTTCCGGCGCCGAGGTCGACGGCGCGGCGGGGCGCGGTGCCCAGCACTGCCGACGCGGCGTCCATTGCCTCCACCAGCACCGGGGCGCCGAGCGCGGCGTCCAGGTCCAGAAGCTCGGCAAGGTCGGTATCGTGGTTCAGGGCAGGGCTGTGGCCGGGCCGTTCGTGGTGCGGGTGGGGATCCGAAATGTGGGTGTGGGTCATGATGATCACGTTAGGCGCGCAATTCGTCAATGGCATAGTCTTTTGCGTATGACGCAAGATGTGATCGACGATGTTGTCCGCCAACGCATCCGCGGCCTGCGACTTGCGCGAGGCTGGACACTCGATACTCTCGCCACCCGCTGCTATCTATCGCCCTCGACGCTCAGTCGAATCGAGACCGGTCACCGCCGCATCGCCCTGGACCAGCTCGTGCCCATCGCTTCGGCCCTGGGCACAACGCTTGACCAGCTCGTTGAGCCGGAGGGAGACAACGACGTCGTCATCCGCCCCGAGCCCGAGACGACCGCCGGATCGACCGTGTGGCTACTCTCGCGCGAGCGAGATCGCCGCGGCGTCACGGTGGCCAAAATGCGTATCACGGCCGACCGCGCGCGCAGCGAGCCGCAAGTGCACCCCGGCCACGAGTGGTTCACTGTGCTCAGCGGAACCATCCGGCTGCGGCTCGGAGAACGGACGATCCTGGTGCGCCAGGGACAGGCAGCCGAATACTCCACGATGACCCCGCATGCGATCGAGGCGCACGACGGGCCCGCGGAGATGCTGACGATCTTCGACCACGACGGTGAACGCGCGCACCTGCCCGGCCACCGCCACACGTGATGGGTCACACAGCGCGCCGTGGGACCAGCCTCGGGTGCTTCGCCGACTAGTTCGGGTTGTGCTGCATTATCGACAGCGCCCCGTGACCGGGTGCGACGACACACTTCGCGGCGTAGAGCGGCGTTCCGCCGAGCTCCGCTGTCTGGGTGAGGATGAGGACCGCCACTGACGGCTCGATGTTCAGCAGGTTCGCTCGTGTGGGGCCTGCGTTGGTGGCGACGATCTGGCACATTCCGTTGGTGAAGACGTGGCCGTTCGCCTGCATGGAAGCGAGGAGCGTGCGGGGTTCGGTGGCCATCTTCGGGAGTTCGGATGCGATCAGCGCGCTCACATCGCTGAGGTAGCGCCCAGCGGGGAGATGCTCTTGAACAATGGCCATGGGAAGGCCGTCGTGCAGCAGGACACTCTCGCGGATCCAAGCATTGGCAGCCGGGTCGAGCGCGAGCCGGCTGGACACGAAGTCTGTGAAGCCCTCCAACTCGAAGCGCACGGGCTGCACGGTCAGCGTCATGTTCGGGTCAGCCAAAGCGATCTCAAGTGGCCGCAACTGCTCCAGTCCGCCGTGCGGGATGGAGTCCGTGACGAATCGCCCGACTCCGCGACGGGTGACCAGCAACCCGTCTTCTTCGAGGAGCATCAGCGCCTCGCGCACCGGCGTGCGGCTCACACCGAGCAGGGCAGAGAGCTCTGTCTCCCGTGGCAGCATCTCGCCGAGCCGGAACACGCCGGAGCGGATCCCATCCGCAAGGCGCGTGTAAACGGCGACTCGAATCGGCTGACCGACCGCAAGGTGGAGCTGCTGTCGCAAGAACGTGGGGGGATCCAAACGGGTCTTCACGAGACCTCCTTGTCGCTCCCACGCTATCACATTTTACATGTAACTTTAGAGGTGTAACTTCATACTGCAGCCCAGACGAAGGAGTCACCATGACCACGACCAGCACACCGCACATTGATCCACAGGGGGTGGAGATTGCCGAAACAATCCTCCTGCCCGGCGATCCGTTGCGAGCGAAATTCATCGCCGAGACCTATCTCGACGACATTCGTTGCTTTAACGAAGTGCGCAACATGCTGGGCTTCACCGGCACGTATCAGGGGCGGCCTGTGTCCGTCATGGGAACGGGCATGGGAATCCCCTCCATCTCGCTCTACAGCTACGAGCTGATCCACCACTTCGGGGTGAAGAACCTGATTCGCGTGGGTACCTGCGGCGCAATGCAGGAGAACATGGACCTCTATGACGTTGTCATCGCCCAGGGCGCGTCGACCGACTCCAACTATCTTGACCAGTTCAAACTGCCCGGTCAGTGGGCACCGTTGTCATCGTACCGATTACTGGAGCAGGCCAAGCGAATCGCCGACGAGCGCGGTCACCGCACCCACGTCGGCAACGTCCTCTCCTCCGACGTGTTCTACAGCGCCGATCCTGAGGCCTTGAGCAGGTGGATGAAGATGGGAATCCTGGCCGTCGAGATGGAGTCGGCCGGGCTGTTCGCCAATGCCGCAGCCGCCGGCGTCGATGCGCTCGCGATCTTCACTGTCAGCGACCAGATCGTCACCAACGCCAAGACCACCCCGGCGGAACGGCAAACCGCCTTCACCGCAATGATCGAGATTGCACTGGAACTGGCCTGATGAGCACCGCAACCCGAGCCACAGTTCCGGCCAAGGCCTTCACACCGAGCCGTGCCGTCCCCGTTCTGCTGTTCCTCTTCGTATTCTCGCTGGTGCTGGACAACGGCTTCAAGTTCATGTCGCCGGCGCTGGCGGATAGCCTCGACCTCCCGGTCAACACCGTCAGCCTGCAAGCGACTCTGGCCGGAATTCTGATCGGTATCGGGGCCGTGGTCTACGCCGCACTCGCCGACTCGATCAGCATCCGGAAACTCATCATCTTCGCGATCATCGTGATGACGATCGGGTCACTTGTCGGCTTCATCTTTCAGGGCAACTTCTGGCTGATCCTGGTCGGTCGCCTGATTCAGAGCGCAGGCCTGGCGGCTGCCGAGACCCTCTACGTGATCTATGTCACCAAGCATTTCAGGGGCGACGAGCAGAAGAAGTATCTGGGCTTCAGCACCGCGGCCTTCCAGCTGTCCCTGTTGATCGGCACAGTGGGCAGCGGCTTCATTGCCACCTACATCGGCTGGGCTGCATTCTTCCTGGTCGCGCTTCTGTCCCTGCTGGCCATCCCTGTCGTGTTGCGGACCGTCTCCAAGGAGACGACGGGCGGCAGCCGCGTAGATGTGTTCGGCCTCTTCTTGATCGCCGTGTTCTCAACCGGGGTCATCCTGTTCATGCAGAACTTCAACGCGTTGTACCTGCTGCCGGTCTTCGCGGGGCTGGTTCTCTTCATCTGGCACATCCGGACCCACGACAACGCCGTGATCACAAGCGCGTTCTTCGCCAACGCCCAGTACTCACTGATGATCATTGTGGTATTCGTCACCTACTCGGTGCAGCTGGGGTACACCTTCCTGTTCTCATTCCTGATTTCTGACGTGTACGACTACAACCTCGGCGAAGTCTCCCTGCTGTTGATCCCCGGATACGTCGCCGCAGTGATCGTCGGCACCGCAACCGGCAAGATCGCCAAGGTGCTCACCTCCAAGCAGGCAATCACGATCGCCTTGATCGTGATTGTGGTCGCGATGCTGATTCCGGCTCTGCTGGTGGGCAAGTGGATCGGCATTTTCGTGATCTCCATGATCCTGTTCGGGATGGGCTTTGCGTTGATGTATGGTCCGCTCGTGTCGACTGCCGTGTTGCGAGTACCGGTCGAGAACACCGGTATCGCCATCGGCTTCTACAACCTCACCATCAACATCGCGGTGCCGGTCGGGATCGCCTACACCGCAGCACTGATGAAACTGCAGCCCAACCTCCTTCGCGGCATCACCGGCTCCGACCAGGAATCCTCGTACGGGTCGATACTGTTGATTCTCACGGGGGTCGCTGCCCTCGGGCTGGTGCTCTACCGCGTCTTCGTCGGCGTTCTGGAACGCCAGGGCACCGAGACGACCACGCCCGGAGGCCACTGACCGAACGACTGTTCTGTTCACATACTCGTGACAGCGGAGGAGACCGCGGAGATCACGAAGACCGCGGCCGTGACGATCCAGGCCAGCTTCTTGTTCTCCTCGTATCCAGCCAACGGGCGGTCGTTCTTGTCGGTCTGGGCCCCCGCGAGCACCAGGATCAGGTCGATCAGCCACCAGAGTCCGAAACCACCGAGGGTGAACAGCTTCAGCAGACCGGTGCCCACCTTGCCGAGATAGAAACGGTCGAGTGCGAGGAAGCCGAGCATCCACGCGAACAGCCACGTGGCCACGAATGACTTCGGTGGCGCGAACGCATGAGCGGTGCTCGGCCCGGCCGGTGCGTAGCGTGGTTTCTGGTCGTCGATCATGGTGAGGATCTCCTTGTCGATGAGGGAGTTTCACAAGACATTGTGACCCCAACCGAAAGTCCCGGTATCAACGACCCTAGAAGGGCGGCGGATCGACAACATCGCCCGGAGGCTCGAAGGGAATCGCCGGATCAGATCGGTAGTGGAGGCCGCTGGGCGCAGTCCAGTGGAGCCCGCCCCCGGGTGACTGGGTCACCGTCCAGTTGGTTTGGGTCTTCAACCGATGGTCGGGCGCGCAGAGACTGGCGAGGTTGTCGTAGCGGGTGGTCCCGTCCGCCTGCCAGTCGTGGGTGTGGTCCATCTCGGCGCGGGCCGCCGGCCGGTTGCAGCCGGCGAATCGACAGGTCTCGTCTCGGATCAAGAGGAGTCACCGGAGGTCTTTCGGCACGCGGTACTGATTTCGACCCACCGACAGCATGACCCCGGTCTCGGGGTGAACGAGGATGCGGGTGAAACTCGGGGCACCGGCGGCCAGCTCGCGGGCCGTCTCGGGGTCGATCGGACCGCACCCCTCGAGGTGACCCGGCTCGTCGCCGCGACCGAGGAGGGTGAGCACGGGCACCGTCACAGTGGCGGTGGCACGGATGCCCCGGCCGAGCCCCGCGCGAGTGACACCGTCGATCAGGAGTGCCGCGAAGGCATCCGCTCGCAGCTGGGCCAGGGTTCGGGACTCGTCGGGGCCCTGCAGGCTGGTGGAGTCGGCCAGCCGCGAACGGCCGGACTCCAGACCGTCAATACCAGCCCGCGGAGACGGAGTGGTCCCAGGCTCCGCAGGGGGTTCCATAGCGACCGGCGATGTAGCCCAGACCCCAGGTGATTTGAGTCGCCGGGTTGGTGGCCCAGTCGGCGCCGGCCGACGCCATCTTGCTGCCGGGGAGGGCCTGCGGGATTCCCGTGGCACCACTTGAGGCGTTGTAGGCATTCACATTCCAGCCTGACTCCTTGTTCCAGAGGCTCACCAGGCATCCGAACTGGTCACCTCCCCACCCGTACTGGGCCGCCATGATGTCCCGGGCGATCGCCTGGGCCCCACTCGGGCTGGCCGGGGCGGCCGGGCGCGCGGGAGCTGCAGGGGCCGGTGCCTCGGCCGAGGGAACGGCTGCTCTGGCTTTCGCCGCAGCGGCGGCCTGAGCCTCGGCGGCAGCGGCGGCCTCGGCAGCGGCCTTGGCAGCGGCGGCAGCCTGCTCCGCGGCCACGCGGTCAGCCTCGGTCGTTGAAGCCTGCACGACTGCGCTTTCGGCCTTGACCTGGTCGACCAGGTCGAAGACCCGTTCAGGGGCAAGGAGCGTGTACTCGCTGAGGGAAGCGACAGAGCTCGAGAGCGCTGACGCATCCGCCTTGCCCTGGGCCGCCGCGATCACGCTGGTGGCGCCCGCCAGGGTAGTGCGCGCACTCGCGGACGCATGGGCCGGGACGACCCCGTCGAGACTGCCTGCCTGCTCGGGGTGAGGGCCGGTGGCTGTGGCCATCACAGCGGTATCGGCGATGCGCTCCTTTTCGTCTGCTGCGGCGGCCTGTGCCGCGGATTGGGCAGAGAATCCGCTCACCACGACGGCGCTGACGGCAATGAGGGAACCGACCATCAGAAGACGGCTGCGCAACCGCCTGCTGCGCGCTTCCCGGTGGCGGGAGAACCCGATATCGGCGCCCAAAGTGGCGGTCGCGTCGGTGAAGGTGGTGCCGGAATCAAGGTTTGAACTGGGGATCAGGTCGTTGAGAGGGTCGGGCTTACGAGAAGACGAATATGAGTTGGGCATGACTTTCACAGGGCGAATCGCTCGTGCGGCTGCGCTCACGGTTCTTGTTCGACGTTCCACGGACGGGGTCCCGACCGGGCGAAGCTGCAAGACTGCACGGGATTACTGGATAAATCCTCAGTTAAAGCTGGCAAAGTGCCGATAGGAGAGGTGGAGGGCTTGCCCTTTCACCAAATCGGTGGACAAAAAAAGGATGGGCACGTGGGGTCCGGCTTCGTGGTCTGATAGTGGGTGATGTCAACACGCACCGCTCCTCCGCACCGCTTCGTCTACTCGACCGACGGCGTCAATCTTGCCACCTACGAATTCGGTGATCCGAGCACCCCCACCGTGCTCGCCGTACACGGCTTCGCCTCCAGCGCGCTCACCAATTGGCACGTGACCGGCTGGACCCGGGATCTCGTCCGCGCCGGCTTCCACGTGATCGCGATCGACCAGCGCGGGCACGGACTGAGTGACAAGCCCCGCTCCCCCGCCGAATACACGATGGAGGCGCTGGTCGATGATGTGCTCCAGGTTCTCGACGCCTACCTGCTCGACGAGGTCTGCTACGCGGGATACTCTCTCGGCGCCCGGGTGGGCTGGCAGGCCGCCCGCGAATTGGAAGGCCGCATCACGATGGCCGTACTCGGCGGTATCCCCGATGGTGACCCCCTCAAACGCTTCAAGGTAACGGATGCCCGCGCTCACATCGAGCACGGCACCGAGGTCGACGACCGCCTCACCGGCGCCTACCTGACCATGGCCCGCGCACTACCCGGAAACGACCTCAAGGCCCTCGTGGCCCTGGTCGAGGGCATGCGCGGCGGCCCCCAGCCCGGGCCCGAGAATTCGCCGGCCCAGCCCGTGCTCTTCGCCACCGGGAGCAAGGACAGCATCCTCCCGGCTTCCAAAGCGCTGGCCGCGGCCACGCCGAACGGCGAGTTCTTCGAAATCCCCGGGCGCAACCACTTCAACGCCCCGACGTCACGCGCTTTTCGGGAGACGGCGATCAAGTTCTTCCGCCAGAACGGCAGCGTCAGCACCGACATCAGCAGCACGGGCACCAGTACCGACGTCAGCACCGACATCAGCAGCACGGGCACCGCGCCGGTCTAGGTGGATCCCGGCGAGCATGCACCGCACTGAGCCACCGGCAAGCTCGATCGTGGGCACGTCGAGAGGCAGAATCATGCAGCTCCGCTCGATCACCCGCCGCTGCTCTGCGGACAGGCTGGCGAGGGCGCGGCGTGAGAGCGCCAGCATCCGTCCGTTCCGACCGTGGAGTTCGATGGCGTTGCCAGCGTAGTTGCGGATCTGATTCCGGTCGAGAGCGAGCACGTGCCGGTCCTGCGCGGCCAGTCGCTCGACGACATGGCTGCGCCGGGCGGGCGATTCGATCAGATCGAGCCCGACCAGGGCGAAGTCCGTGGCGATGCACATCATCACATTGGTGTGATAGATCGGCGTTCCGTTCTCATCGGACGCATCGAAGGCAATGGGCTCGTAGCCGAAATTGGTGCAGAACCGCTCGAGTGCGATCGGGTCGGCCCGCCGCGACCGGGAAACGTAGGCGATTCGCGCCGCATGGTCGAGCACCATCGCCCCGGTCCCCTCGAGGAAGACATCGTCGGGTTCGAGCCCCGAGTAGTCGACGACGTCCTGCACGCGGTAGCGCTGCTTGAGCATCTCGACGATGTCGCCCCGGCGTTCCGTGCGCCGGCTCGGCGCGTGCATCGGGTAGAGAGCCACGTGTCCCCCGGCGTGAGTCGAGATCCAGTTGTTGGGGAACACGCTGTCGGGGCGACCAGGGCCGTCGTCGTCGAACAGATGCACCGCGACACCGTGGGCCTCCAGCGTCTCGGCCACCACGGTCACCTCGGCGAAGGCAGCCTCGGCGATCAGCGCCGCATCGTGCCCGGCGTCCCTCGACTGGAAGGTGTTGTCGTGCGCCGTCTCCGGGTTCGGCGTGAAGAAGTGTGGCCTGATCAAGAGAACGGCCGAGGGAGCCTGAACGGACACCAGGGTCAGACGAGAACGGGCGCGCCGGCGGTGACCAGACCGAAGAGGTCTTTCGGGTCATCGGGGTCGGCGACGAGGTCGATGTCGATGTAGAACGGGGTCTGGTCGACGGCGTCCTGCAGGAAGCGGAGCGCCGAGAAGTCCTCAATGGCGAAGCCGACGGAGTCGAAGACCGTGATCTGCCGGGCCGAGGTGCGCCCGGTCGCCTCGCCGAGGAGCACCTGCCAGATCTCGGTGACCGGGAAGTCGGGCTGCATCTGCTGGATCTCGCCTTCGATGCGGGTTTGCGCGGTGAATTCCACGAAGACATCGGCGCGGTGCAGGATGCCCGGGTCGAGCTCGGTCTTGCCGGGGCAGTCGCCCCCGATGGCATTGATGTGCACGCCGGGGGCGACCATGGCGTCGGTGAGCACTGTGGCGTTGGCCTTGTCCGCGGTGCAGGTGGTGATGATATCGGCGCCGGTGACGGCATCCGTCGCCCCCGTGGCCACGACGATCTCGAAACCGAGCGGGGCCAGGTTGCGCACGAATTTGGCGATGGCCTCGGGGTCGGTGTCCCAGACCCGCAACCGATTGATGCCAAGGAGCCCGCGGAAGGCGAGCGCCTGGAACTCCGACTGGGTGCCTGTGCCGATCATTGCCATGGTGTGCGCGTCGGGGCGGGCCAACGCCCGGGCGACCATGGCCGACGTCGCGGCGGTGCGGAAGGCCGTGAGCACGGTCATCTCAGACCAGAAGGTGGGGTAGCCGCTCTGCACATCGGCGAGCACGCCGAATGCGGTCACGGTCTGCAGGCCCCGCGACGGGTTCGACGGATGTCCGTTGACGTACTTGAAGCCGTACGTGACGCCGTCGCTCGTGGGCATGAGTTCGATCACGCCGAGCGGAGAGTGGCTGGCTACGCGCGGAACCTTGTCGAATGAGGGCCAGCGCCGGAAGTCACGCTCCAAGTATTCGACCATATCGGTGAGGATGCGTTCCACACCGGTCTTGGCGGCCCAGCGGTTGATGTTTCCTACGTCTACAAAGCGCACCACGTGCCACTCCCCTCGGTCAGAAATCAACCCTATGCATGGGCGATGTGCGTCGGCAATTTCATTTTTGCAACAATCTGTGCAGAAGATCACGCACTCTGCATAGACCCTATGTGCACAACGAGCAATATATTCCTTCGACGATCTCGACCGACGCCTGCTGTCCGCCCTCCGGGTGAACGACCCGGCACGTCGCCTCCCCACCCGCTTCACATTCATGCCGGCGTTCTGCCGGCCCGGCGGCGACCGGTTATGGGTGCGGGTCAGGCCTGCGACCCACCCGCGATCTCATAGGACCACAGTTCGCTGCTGATGCCCACGGGTCGGGCCGGTGCCTCGCCTTCCTTCAAGCTGTTGCCGTGGTGGCCCTGGGTGAAGGACGGCGAGGTCAGCCAGTTCTGGAAGGACTCCTCGTCGGCCCACCGGGTGACGACCAACCAGGTGGTGCGGTCATCCGTGGGCTTGAGGAGTTCGAAACCCTCGAATCCCGGTCGGCCGTCGACGGCGCCGGCACGGGCGGCGAACCGGCGGGCCAGCTCGTCGCCGTTGTCACCGGGCACGGTGATGGCGTTGATTTTGATGATCGTCATGGGGGGTGTCCCTCTCGTGGATGCGGTGCCTATTCCCCCATGCTGTCACTTTCGGCGGTCGCTCTGGCCCACCAACTCGTTCATCTCCTCGCGGTGCTGCACCCAGAGGGCGACCGGCTGAGCGCGGAACGTTCGTGGTTGAGGGCGAGGCGGGCGGCTGGACCCTCGGGTCCTGGGTCAGCCTCAGCGCAGGCTCGCCGAACGGACAGCAACTTGTGGCGGGTCAGTACTCTGGAGCCCGCGGCACCTTGGGACGGACCAGAGAATGGCTGTCCCGAAGCAGTTGGCGCACCAGCTCGTCGTCGACCGGCCCGCCCGGCACGACCGTGATCCAGTGCTTCTTGTTGAGGTGGTAGCCCGGAGTGATCCGATCCGGAAACTCCTCACGGAGTGCCCGGCCCTCCTCAGGGTCGCATTTGAGCGAGACAGTGAGAGGTTCCGCGGCGAGGGCACTGAGGGCGAAGATCTTGCCGTTGCCGCTGGTCTTGAACACGCTCGTCTCCTCGCCGAACGGGAACGTCTCAATCGCCAGCGGGAGGCTCAGACAGTAGTCGGCGAGTTCATCCGTGGTCATGCCAACGACACTACTTCGACGGAGTCGAATTTCCGGCCGGAACTCTAACGTGAGAACTCTTCCGGACGATAGTCATCACTGGAGTTCAGCTCCCGCTGATGTCTGACGGCCCCGGCCGCTCCACCGCATTCAGGACAAGGATACGAGGACACCGAGTGAAAGATTCCACTTCCCGGCGGCTGCGACCACTGGCGATCGCGATCAGCTCTTCCGTTCTGCTCATACTCGGTCTCGGCGCCACCGGGCTGCCGGCGGCGGCGGCCACGTCCGGCGTGGAGGTGACGTGGAAGAACACGAACGTGTGGACGACCGGGTTCCAGTCGGAGGCAGGGGTTCACAACGCGTCGACGACCACGCTGCAGCCGTGGCAGATCTCCTTCACCTACGGCAACAAGGTGAACACCCTGTGGAACGGGACGCTTCAGACCGCGACCGGCGGATTCGCCGTGAAGGCGCCGACCTGGGCATCGAAGCTCGCGCCCGGCTCGACCGCGTCATTCGGCCTCACGTCGTACAAGGTGGGAACCGCTCCGCTGTACCCCACCGCCTGCACGGTGATCGGCCTTCCGGCCGGTGCCGCGTCGATCCCGTGCTCCGTGAACGGCTCCGGCTCGACAGTTCCGACTCCGGTTCCGACGGCCACCCCGACTCCGACCCCGACTCCGACTCCGACTCCGACTCCGACGGCCACCCCGACTCCGACCCCGGTTCCGACGGCCACCCCAACTCCGGCGGGCAGCCTTCTCGTCGCCCCCTACGTGGACATGGGCCTCTGGCCGAGCGCTGACCTCTCCGCATTCGCTGCGGCGACCGGGGTCAAGGCCGTCACCGGGGCGTTCATCGTCGCCGACCGCTCCAGCAACTGCAGCCCGACCTGGGCCGGCTACACCGACTACACCGTGGGCGGAACCCAGGACTTCGTGGGAGCGATTTCCAAGTTCCAGACCGGCGGCGGGCAGTTCGTGGTGTCGTTCGGCGGGGCCGTGAACAACGAGCTCGCCCGGGTCTGCACCGACCCGGCCGCTCTGCTCGCCGCGTACACAAAGGTGGTCAACCGGTTCAACGTGGACCGGATCGACTTCGACATCGAGGGTTCCGACGTCTCCGACCCTTCCGCCAACGCACGCCGCGTGGTCGCGATCGTCGCTCTCCAGAAGCAGCAGTCCGCAGCAGGCCGGCCCTTGCAGGTATCCCTGACCCTCCCGGTGATGCCCTACGGCCTCGTCGCAAGCGGTCAACGCACACTCAAGGAATTCGCCGCCGGAGGAGTGAAACTCTCCGCCGTCAACATCATGGCCATGGACTACGGCGACGGCACGGTCGACATGGGCACGGCCGCCATCAGCGCGGCGAACTCCACAGCGAAGCAGCTGGCCGCGTTCCCTGCGTACGCTGGCCTGACCGACGCCCAGCGCCTGTCCATGATCGGCATCACGCCGATGATCGGTTTGAACGACACAGGTGAGATTTTCACCCTCGCCGACACGAATAAGGTCAGCGCCTTCGCCAAGGCGAACGCGCTGAACTACGTCGGCTGGTGGGAAATGACCAGGGACCAGCCCTGCACGGGCGGCATTCCCGCCTACATGTGCTCCGGGGTGAGCAGCCCGCAGTGGTCGTACTCCACGGCGTTCGTGGCAGCGACCTCCTAGCCCGGTCACCACAGAACGAAGACAACGGATGCACCCGCCCGACTGGGCGGGTGCATCCGTTGTTTCGGGTGCTGAGCGACGGCTCAACGCCGTGTCACTCCTCCGGGGCCAAGGCGTCGATCAGCTTGCCCTCGTCGCTCAGCCGTGCGGCGTTGTCGACGGCGATCGCAGTGGCATCGAACAGGGTCTCGAGAGGACTGACGAACCAGTCACCGTCTTCCTCAACGGCCACAATGCTCGGCTCGCGGCCTCGGTGAGCTGGGCCGTCAGCCGGGGGCGAATCAGGTCGACGTAGAGCCCAGCCATGGTCTCGGAGAGCAGCTGCTTCACGGCGGCCTCCGGCCTCACGGCGCCGCCCAATTCGGAGAAGAGGGCCCCGAAGACCCAGATGCCGGCACCGCCGACGAGGACCGCCTCAAGGGCGATCGAGCCGCCGGCGATCAGGTCCCGCTGACGACGCACGGTGACGGCCGCCGGGATGTCGCTCACGATGTGCGCTCTTCTCGAAGAGTCGTGGTGCTCGGTTTCAGGCAGGTCATGATGATCACGACCCGATGATCAGAGAGGCGGCGAAAGCCGCCAGGGCAGGATCCGCTGCTGGTGGCCCGGATCGCAGCCCCTGGCGCGAGCGAGGAATACCTCGAGGGCCGGCTCCCGACCAGAAGAGAGGCGAACGTGGCGCCGAACGAGCAGACCTCGGCACGGTGCTGCCGAACGTCTGCTCGTTCGGCGACCTCGGGGCGCTCCACGGCACCGACATGGCCCAGCACCTCGGGTGCGGATGCCCGCACGCTGTGGTGGGTCTGGGCTATCGATCCGCGGTCGTGCCGGCGGAGCGCCGTGCACCCCACGGTGAGGCACATCCGGTCGGGCTCCTTCGGGCAGTTCGAGGAGCGTGGCTGCTACGCCACGTGGTCGCGCCAGCTGTGCTCGGGGGCGTAGCCCAGCATCCGTCGGGCCTTGTCGATGGAGAGCAGCGTGTCGTTCTCGCCGACCGGCCGTAGTTCGACGCCGGGGAAGACCTCGGCCGCCAAAGCGGCGTTGGGCCGACTCATCACCGTATCGGCGGCGGCGATGATGAATGCCTCGAAGCCCGGCTTCGCATTCTCCAGGGCACGCAGCACGGCCTGGGCGCCGTCGCGGCCGTCGATGTAGCCCCACAGGTTCCACTTGCGCAGGGTGGCGTCGGCGTTGAAGGCGGGGAAGGCCGCGTAGTCCTCCGGGTCCTTGACGTTGGAGAAGCGCAGGGCCGTGATGCTGAGTTCGGGATCCCACCGGGTGAGTTGGATCGCCATCTGCTCCTCGAGGTGCTTCACCAGCGAGTAGGTACTTTCGGGACGGGCCGGGTACTCCTCGTCCACGGGAAGGTAGGGCGGGTCGATGTCGAACGGCAGGCCGAGCACGGTCTCACTGGAGGCGTAGACCAGTTTCGTGATGCCCGCACGCCGGGCCGCCTGGAACACGTTGTAGGTGGAGAGGATGTTGTTGTGGAAAGTGGCCACGTCGGGAACCAGGCCGGGAGCCGGGATCGCGCCCAGGTGAACGATTGCGTCGAAGCCCGAGTGCCGGTCATCGACACCGAGGATCGCGTCGATGACCTGGCCGTAGTCCGTGAGGTCCACGACCACCAGATCGTGGCTGCGGGCACCGTCACGGTCGAGGTTCAACACCTCGTGGCCCTCGGCCACTAGGTACTTCACGACGGTCCGGCCGAGCTTTCCGCTTCCACCTGTGACGACGATCTTCATGCGGGACTCCTCTGGGTGGGTGGTGTGTGTGACAACAGGACAAGCGTACGACTGGTGCGCCCGTGCATCCGTGCATCCGTTGCAGCCGCCGCCACCGCCGCCGCTTCGTGAGGAGATTTTCGCAACACGCCGCCCAGGCGGCCACGAACTCCGGCGTTTCGCGAAAATCTCCTCCGTAGCGTGACGACGGATGCCTGTGGCGGACCGGGAAACGAATTCGCCATGCCCGGCAAAGCTCCGCGCAACTGCCCGACAGCACACCGAGATGAACCTCCCCGATCGGGCGCACGCGCGTCAGCGAGCCGACCACGATCATCCGTTGGCCGGGAACAACGCCGCTCGGAGAAACGAACGCTGAGAAATCCACGGCGAAGGAGATGGCGCTGCAGGACTCGGAGCAGCCAGCACCCCCTCTGAGCCGCACCGCCAGGCTCACCCACCGAGGCGGCAGTTAACAGGTGACAGGCAGCCGGCGACCGGCGACCGGCGACTTGCAACAGTGGCAATGGCAATGGCAATGGCAGTGGCAGTGGCAGTGGCAGTGGCAGTGGCAGGCGAGAGTACTAGAGCAGCACCCCCGTCAGCACCTGTCCGGCCAGAAGCGTGGTTCCGAAGGTGACCAGGATGATCTGGGCCATCTCCACCCGATGCGGATGGGCCCAACCCCGACGGGCCTTCCGGCCGAGCCAGGCGTTGGTCCAGACCAGGGTGGCCACAGCGAGCAGCGACAGCGTGACGGTGCGTACGAAGAGTTCGGGGACGTCGCCGAGAGTTCCGGCACCAATTTGATAGAAGGCGATGATGCCCCACGGCACGATGCCGACCATGGTCCCGAAGACGAACGGCCGGAGCGACCCGGCCCCGCGCGGCTCGCTCTCCTGAAGGGCCAGGAAGAGCGTCGCACTCGCTGTGATCGCATAGAGCGCCACGAGCGTGCCGACTTCCGTGACGCCGTTGAGCTGGGCGATCAGGAACACCGTGATTGCGGAGACTTGCGAATACTCGACCCAGCGGGTCGTGTTGCGTGCCGCGTCCAGGCCGCTCCGGTACCGGCCGGCGACCGCCGGCAGGAGCTGCGCGAACCGCAGGACCGCGGAAAGGGTGAGCAGGATGACGACGGCCACTCCGAGGTTGACGTCGGCCAGGTGCGCGGTCTGCGGAATGACCGCGGAACCCACCGGTCCGCCGGGGAACCTGGCCGTGACCGGCAACAGTACGGGGGTTTTCTCGGCCAGGGCGGCTGCCGAGATCAGCACGGCCTGTGCGAAAAGGATGATTCCGGCGATGAGGTTCATGGCGCGCAGTCGGGTGAATTGCGCATCCGTCACGGTGTAGCCGGGCGCCGTCATCATGTTTTCAGCGTAACGGCCCAGATGTCGTCGACCTCCGGAACCGAGAGAATGGACAGGTGAGTGACGCCGGCAGCTTTGTGGACGCGACCCTGCAGGCCGAAGGGGACGATTACCGGGCCGCAGCGGAAAAAGAGCGGCTGGGCAGTGATCTGCGGTTCTACGGCGCCTCGGTCGGCGCGGTGCGCGGCACGATCCGAGACGCTGCCCGCCGATACCCCGGTCTGACGCACGACGACGTGACCGCGCTGAGCACGGAGCTCTGGGCGGTGCCGGTGTTCGAGCGCCGACTCGCGGCGGTGGTGCTGCTGCAGTCGAACGTGTGGCGGCTGGACAACTCCGACCTGACCCGGATTGAGGGTTTCCTGCGCAGTGCGGGGCTACGGGAACTGGTCGACCCGATCGCCGTCGACGTGGTGGGTCCGCTGCTGGAGCGCTTGGCTGCGCCGGACCGCGCCCGGGCATCGAGCGTGCTCGATCGCTGGGCCGGCGACAGCGACCGGTGGTTGCGCCGGGCAGCCTTGCTTGCGGCGGGGCGATCCGAGCCGCGCCCCTAACCCGATAACCCGACGTCTCGAACCCGCGCCCCTAACCCGCTCAGAGCAGCGGCAGAACCTGCTCCCGCACCTGTTTGCGCAGAATTTTGCCCAGCATTGAGCGGGGCATCTCCTCGACTTTAACGATTCGACGCGGGATCTTGTATGCCGCGAGCTGGTCGCGGCAGTGGAATCTCAGCGCTTCCTCATCAAGAGCCGCCCCTGGCTTGAGCTCGACCGCTGCGACGACCATCTCCCCACCCCGTTCGAGAGTCTTGCCGAAGACGGCCGCGTCGACGACATCCGCGTGCAGTCGCAGCACCGCCTCCACCTCCGAGGGAGAGACGTTGAAGCCGCCGCTGATCACGAGTTCCTTGGCCCGGTCCACGATCGTGGTGAAGCCGTCGGCGTCGACGGTCACGATGTCGCCGGTGCGCAGCCAGCCGCCGGGTAGGAGGGTCTTCGCGGTCTCCTCGGGGTTGTTCCAATAGCCCTGGAAGACCTGCGGCCCCTTCAGTAGCAGTTCGCCGGGCTCGCCCAGCGCCACGAGGGTGGTGGGGTCGTCCAGATCGACGACCTTCATCTGGGTGGAGGGGAACGGCACACCCACCGTGCCGGGCCGGCGAGTGGGGTGGAACGGGTTGCCGAGTGCCACCGGCGATGACTCCGTCATGCCGTAGCCCTCCACTAGGAGCCCTCCCGAGACCGATTCCCACAGTTCCACGACGTGGTCCGGCAGGTTCATGGCGCCCGAGATGCAGTACTTGCAGGAGCGCAGCGAGATTCCGCGCTCCTTTGCGACCACGGCCGTGCGCTCGTAGATCGGCGGCACCGCGCAGTAGACCGTGGCGGGCGACTTCTTCATGGCGTCGAGAATCAGGTTGGGGTCGAATTTGGGGAACAGAACGAGCAGGGCCTGTTTGCGGATGCCGTAGGTCAGGTAGAGGGTCATTCCGAACGCGTGGAACATGGGCAGGATCGCGTAGAAGATCTCCTTGCGGTACTCGGCCCCGTGCATCCACGCCTCGCCTTGCAGGGCGTTGGAGTAGAGGTTGAAGTGGGTGAGCATGGCACCCTTGGGCTGCCCCGTCGTGCCCGAGGTGTACTGCAGGGCCGCGAGGTCGTCAACCGCCGGGCGCGGATGCTCGGGGTCGATCGCGCCGTGGCTGAGCACGTCTTTCCAGGAGATGGTGCCCGGCGCGGACCCCGAGAGTGCGTCGCGGGACTCGCGCAGTTTCTTCACCGGCAGGTGCAGGGCAAGGCGCTTGATGGCCGGGAACGCGGCCAGCAGGTTGACGGAAACGATGTGGTCGATCTCGACGTCCTCGGGGAAGGCGCGCACGGAGGCCACGGACTTGTCCCAGGCGATCACGATGCGGGCCTGGTGGTCTTCGAATTGGTGGCGGAGTTCGCGGGAGGTGTAGAGCGGGTTGTGCTCCACAACCACACCGCCCAGGCGCAGCACGGCGTAGAAGGCGACGACGTGCTGGGGGCAGTTCGGCAGGATGAGGGCCACCCGGTCCCCCGCGCGAACGCCCAATTGACGCAAACCCTCCGCCGCCCGGTCTACCTGGTCGCCGAGCTCGGCGTAGCTCGTGCGGCGCCCGAAGAACTCCAGAGCCGGGTGGTCGCCGGCCTCGGCCACCGAGCGCTCCAGCATCGCGACGAGGGACTCCGTGGGCAGATCGATTTCGGCCGGGACACCCGGTTGGTAGTTCTTCACCCAGGGCTGCTGCTCAGTAGTCGACATGCTCATATCCTGCCGCGAAGTGCAGACCCGGGCGGACGACGAGCGGGGCCGCACCCGAAATCCGACCTGGATTCGGGCCGTGACAGGCCACGAATCGCCCCGCACGAACGGGGGGCACCCCCGGATGGATTACCGTTGTAGTATGCACACCCCTGACACCATCACGCAGACCGAGGCAGATACTGCCCGCGATACGAAAACCTTTGCCGACCTTGGGCTCAGCGACTCCATGCTCAAGGCCCTCAAGGACGTCGGGTACGAAACTCCTTCGGCCATCCAGGCCGCCACCATTCCTCCTCTTCTGGCCGGGCGGGACGTCGTCGGCCTCGCTCAGACCGGAACCGGCAAGACGGCCGCCTTCGCACTCCCGATCTTGTCGCGCCTCGACATGGCTCAGAAGACCCCGCAGGCACTCGTGCTCTCCCCGACCCGTGAGCTCGCCCTGCAGGTCTGCGAGGCATTCGAGAAGTATGCCGCCCACATGCGCGGCGTGCACGTACTCCCCGTCTACGGCGGGCAGGGATACGGCGTTCAGCTTTCCGCGCTGCGCCGCGGAGTGCACATCGTCGTCGGTACGCCCGGCCGCATCATGGACCACCTCGAAAAGGGCACGCTCGACCTGTCGGAGCTGAAGTACCTGGTGCTCGACGAGGCCGACGAGATGCTCAAGATGGGCTTCGCCGAAGACGTCGAGACGATTCTCGCCGACACCCCGGACGACAAGCAGGTCGCCCTGTTCTCGGCGACCATGCCGGCGCAGATCCGGCGGATCTCGAAAAAGTATCTGAACGACCCCGAAGAGATCACGATCAAGAACAAGACGACGACTTCCGCGAATACCACCCAGCGCTACCTGATGGTGTCGTACCCGCAGAAGGTCGACGCGCTCACCCGAATCCTCGAGGTCGAGAACTTCGAGGGCATGATCGTGTTCACGCGCACCAAGAACGAGACCGAGCTACTGGCCGAGAAGCTGCGCGCACGTGGCTACTCCGCAGCGGCCATCAACGGCGACGTTGCCCAAGTGCAGCGTGAGCGCACCGTCAACCAGCTCAAGTCCGGCAAGCTGGACATCCTGGTCGCAACGGATGTCGCCGCGCGCGGCCTCGACGTGGACCGCATCAGCCACGTCGTGAACTACGACATCCCGATCGACACTGAGTCCTATGTGCACCGCATCGGCCGCACCGGCCGCGCCGGCCGCAGCGGCGCCGCGATCAGCTTCGTCACGCCCCGTGAGCGCCACCTGCTCAACGCCATCGAGCGGGCGACCCGCCAGCCGCTGACGCAGATGCAGCTGCCGAGCTTCGAAGACGTCAACGTCACGCGCCTGGCGCGCTTCGACGACGCCATCTCCGAGGCCCTCGGCCAGTCCGAACGGATCAGCGCCTTCCGCGACATCATCGGTCACTACGTCTCGCACCACGACGTTCCCGAAGCGGATGTCGCGGCGGCCCTCGCGGTCGTCGCCCAGGGTGAGACCCCCCTGCTGCTCACCCAAGCGGATGCCCGCGCGCAGCGCGTCGAGCGTGCCGACCGCGGCGACCGTGCCGAGCGCGCCCGAGCCGACGCTGGTCGCGGCGACCGCCGTGACGATCATGGCGAACGCGGCGAACGCGTGGAGCGGGTGGAACGACGTCCCCGCGACAACAACCGGGCGATGGCCTCGTACCGCATCGAGGTCGGCAAGCGCCACAAGGTGGAGCCACGCCAGATCGTCGGCGCTCTCGCCAACGAGGGTGGCCTGAGCCGTGAAGACTTCGGTCACATCCAGATCAACCCGGAGTACTCGCTCGTGGAGCTGCCGGCCGATATGCCCGGCGACGTTCTTGGGCGCCTGGAAAACACCCGCATCAGCGGCAAGCTCATCGAGATCCGCGCCGACGGCGGCGGACCCGTGCGCCGCGAGAGCCGCACCGAGCGTCCTCCGCGCCAGCCGCGCAGCTACTAGGCATACGCACACGGCACACCGGGGCCATCCGCACTCGGTGTGCCGAGGGCTATCCGGCTCCGGTGTAGCGTGCAATCGTCGGAGGCCAACCGAATGGTTCCTGACAAGGGAGACTGCCATGTTCACCAGTTCCGAGGCCTTCAGTTCGTTCTCCGTGGACGACATCGACAAGGCGAGGCTCTTCTACGAGGAGACCCTCGGCCTCGATGTGCAGGAGGGCATGATGGGCAACCTCGAAATTCGGCTCGGCAACGGCGCGCAGCTGTTCATCTACGCCAAGCCCGATCACGTGCCGGCCACCTTCACCGTGCTCAACTTCGTGGCCGACGACGTCGAGAAGGCGGTCGACGAGCTCAACGCCCGCGGCGTGACCACGAAGATCTTCGGCGACGAGGATCTGGCCGACATGCCGCCCAACGACGAGAAGGGCATCATGCGCGATGAGGAGAACAGGGCAGCGATCGCCTGGTTCACGGACCCGGCCGCCAACGTGCTCGCCGTGGTTGCGGCGTCCATGTAACGACAGGGCTATGGCGGAAGATCGTCCTGCAATCCGCGGCAGGGGCCCACACCTCCCGCTGGCGGGTAGCGGGTTGTCGGGGAGCAGCTAGGCGCGATTGCGCGGCTCCGGAAACAACGGCTTGCACGTCGTGCAGACCTCACCGTCCCCACCGATCTCACTCCGGCCGGCGACGGCTCGGTGCTCTCTGCCCAGTCGCTCGAGCAGCGCCCACATCAGCAGCGCGAGCGCGGCGACGGCGACGACCGGGCGGACGGCGTCGGAGATGAGCGGCACGGCCTCCCGCAGTTCGGTGGTGAGGTAGACCGCGATCAGGCCGAGCACCGGCCAGCGCACGTCACACCTCGTGGCCTCTCCGCCGATCGGGGCATCGAAGTAGCTGCCGGCGACCAGGCCGATCAGCCCCACCCCCACGACCGTGACCGCAGAGGCCCACGCGGCTCCGGGGAACACCAGCGATCCGCCGGCCACGGCGACGGATCCCGTGGCGAGGGTCAGAACGACCAGCGCCGCCGCGGCGACACCGGCGGCGATCATCCATCGCCGGCCGTGCCAGGTGCGGAGTCCGGTCAGCATTCCCGAAATTCTCATGGCGTGACCGTTTCCTCGATTGCGATTGGGAGTTTATACCCCACGGGGTATTTTATGCAGAAGCTGTTCCTGGCGCTGCCCTAGCCGAACAACGCGATCACGGCCTGCACGGCCACGTAGCCTGCGACGATCAGAACGAGAACCGCGAATCCGCGTTTCAGCAACGTGTCCGACAGGCCACGGGCCAACCGGCCGGCGATCAGCGACGCCGCCATGGCCGTCGCGGCGAACGCGCCGGTCACGGCCCAGTCGATCTCCACACCACCGACGTGTGCCGTGAACCCGGCGATCGAATTGATCACGATGATGACGAGCGAGGTCCCCACGGTCACGCTCATGGGCAACCCGAGCGCCAGGGTGAGCGCGGGAACGATGAGAAAGCCGCCGCCAACGCCGAGCAGCCCGGTGAGAAAACCGACCACCGCACCCGTGGCGAGTGCCCGGGGCAGGCAGCCGCGCCAGTCGGTGCCGCCGCCGGGGAGGGAACACGGGCCGCCTCCGGCCCGGATGGGCACGAACATGCGGATGCCGGCGATCACCATGATCACGGCAAAGGCCAGGAGTAGGACGCCCTGGTCGAGCAGCCGGTTGACCATCGTGCCCAGCGCGGCGGTCCCCACTCCGGCGGAGCCGACGATCAGGGCCAGGCGCCAGTTGACACCGCGTCGCAGCCGGGGCAAGACGGCGACGGCGGAAGCCGCTCCGACCACGATCAGGGAGGTAGGTATCGCCTCCTCCAGCGGCAGTCCGACCCCATAGACGAGGGCCGGCACGGCGATGATCGCCCCGCCGCCTCCGACCAGACCCAACAGCGCCCCCACGACGAGCCCGAGAACGAGGGCCACGGCGATCATGGACGCTGAGGAAGGACAAGGGGCAGCCGCCCGGGAATGGTGCAGTGCGGAATGTTGCGGCGTCCGAAAGTCATGCCGACGATCCGTTCGGAGGCCTCCCCCACTTCGACGATCTGAGCCTCATCCAGTCGGGTGAAGACCTGCTGCGGGGGGCCCTTCATTGTGAGCACCTTTCCTGGGACAGGTAGGGGCGGAATCGTCCCCCCAGAATCAGAAGGAGTGCACCCAGTGCGACAACGCCGAACAGAGCGGTTCCCAGGCAGGTGAGGCGAGATCGCAATTCGCATTCCCGTCATGGGGTTAGACGGCCAGCTCGGCCAGGGTGAGTCCGGCGGCCGCGGCCTGGTCGAAGTTCGCGTCCACGTGCACGACCTCGCGTCCGGCGCGCTGCAGCAGGCTGGCGGCGACCCCGGCCCGGTAGCCGGAACCGCAGTGCACCCAGATCTTCCCGGCCGGGATCTCCCCCATCCGGGAGAGCATCTCGTGCAACGGAACGTTCACCGCACCCAGCAGGTGGGATGCGGCGAACTCGTCGGTGCGCCGCGTGTCCAGCAGAACGTCCGTCTCAGCCAGGTCCAGCAGTAGTCCATCCCAGCCCACGCGCGGGTAGGAGGCGACCGGTGCGTCCGGCGACAGGGTGTGCGGATCGGTGCCGATGGCGGCAAGTGGGGAGTCGATGCCGATACGCGACAGGTCACGGATGGCGTCCTCGACGTCTGCCCGGTCGCCCACCAGGGTGAGCTGCTCGTTCCAGGGCAGAACCCAGCCCAGATAGGTGGTGAAGTTGGAGCCGTTGCCGTATTCGAAGCTCACGGCACCCTGCAGGTGGTTGCTCGAGAAGGCGACGCGGTTGCGCAAGTCGACGACCCACTCCCCCTCGGCCAGGCGGCGGGTGAGCTCGGCGGCGTCGAGGGAGTCCGGCACCTGCAGGTTTGCGGCGCTGGGACCCTGCATGTTTGCGGGGGCCATGTGCGCGTAGTATGAGGGGTACGCGGTGAGGTTGGCGATCAGGTCGCGCACGAAGTGCTCCTCATCGGCGTCGGTCAGGGCATGGTTCGCCGTGAGCTGCTCGCCGATGGTGGACGCTCCCGCGCCGGTGGCTGGGCCGCTGGAGCAGAAGGAACCGAACCCGTGGGTTGGGAAGAGGGCGGCGTCATGCTCGGCTTCGTGCACGAGGCGACGCGCCGAGGCGTATTGGTCGTGGGTGAGTCCGACGGTGTCGCCCGCGGCCACCAGGTCGGTACGTCCGACCGAGCCGAACAGCAGGCTGCCGCCGGAGAAGACCGCCTCGGTGCTGCCGTCGCTGACGATGTACGACACGTGCGTGTGAGTGTGACCCGGCGTGGCCACGACGGCCACGGTCAGGCCGCCGACGGGGAGGATCTGGCCGTCGGTGACGGGCTCCCGCTCGAACGTGACGGCGTCGACGGCGTTGACCAGGTACTTCGCGCCGTGCGCCCGGGCGAGTTCAAATCCGCCGGTCACATAGTCGTTGTGCAGGTGGGTCTCGGCGACGTGGGTGATGATGACCCCGGCCTCGCGTGCCGCGTTCTCCACGCGGTCGGTGTCCCGCTGTGGGTCGATGACGAGCGCGACGGCGCCGTCATGCACCAGGTAGCTGCGGTCTCCCAGTTGCGGGGTTTCGATAACGATAACGTCCATGGTTCGAAGTCCTCCAGGTCATGCATGCGGATCGGATTGCACGATGGACACGATACCCCCCAGGGTATTTTTGCGCAACCGTGATCGCTTGACCTACATACCCCATGGGGTATATTGTGAGACGATGGCAACCATCGACACCACCGAGAAAACCTTCGACCAGACCATCACCGACAATCCCATCGTGCTGGTTGACTTCTGGGCCGCCTGGTGCGGCCCCTGCCGCATGTTCGCGCCCACCTTCACCGCTGCCTCCGAGAAGCACCCCGACATCGTATTCGCCAAGGTCGACACCGAGGCCGAGCAGAGCCTGGCCGCAGCTGCGGGCATCCGTTCGATCCCGACGCTGATGGCGTTCCGCGACACGGTGCTCGTGTTCTCCCAGCCCGGAGCCCTGAATGCCACCTCCTTGGACGAGGTCATCACGGCCGTGCGGAACCTCGACATGGACGAGGTGCACGCCAGCATCGCGGCCCGCCAGGCCTCAGACCAGGCCTCCGCCTAACCGGTCCCCGGCGCCACTGCCTTCCGGGCCCTACCCTTTGTGGGCTTCACGCGGCAGGCTGATCGTCATCACGGTGCCCTGGCCCGGAGCGGATGCCGCCTCGATCGTTCCACCCTGGCTGACGACGAATTTGCGCACGAACGCCAGGCCGATCCCCGACCCCGCGACCTGCTCGGCCGCCCGGCCTTGCCACAGCCGATCGAAGATGTGCGGCAGTTCGTCGGCCGAGAAGCCGGGTCCGTGGTCGGCGACCCGGAGCACAGCCTGACGCTCGTCCGCGGTGACGCTCAGGTTCACCGTTTCTCCCGGGCGGCAGTATCGGGCCGCGTTGGCCAGCAGGTTGCCGACGGCCTGGTGCAGACGGTCGGCATCAGCTCGCACGGGCACGGGCACGGGCACGGGCACGGGCACGGGCACGGGGCCGTGCCCGTCGAGCTCCAGGTTCACCTCCGCCGCCCGAAGCTCCGATTCCCGCACGGTCGACTCCTCCCGCACGATCTGGGCCAGGTCGACGGAGGCGAGGCGCAACGACGGCCCCGCTGTCTCGACCGCGGTCAGTTCGGCCAGGTCGGCCACCACTCGTCCCAGCCGGAGAGACTGGTCATTCAGGCCGGCGAGGCCCTCGCGTGTGAGCCGCACCAGTCCGTCGCGCAGTTCCTCCAGCCCGGCCTGCAGCGCGGCCAGCAGCGCGGCCAGCGGCGTGCGCAGTTCCGGGCCACGTCGGCCGTCATGGTGCGGCGATCCCGCTCCGACCGCACCACCGCGTCGGCCATGTCATCGAACGCGACCGCCAGGTCGCCCAGCTCCCCCGGTGCCCGGCCGGTGGTGCGCGAATGCCGGTCTCCGGCCGTGAACGACTGCGCGGCATCCGTCATCGCCCTGATCAGCGAAGGGCACCGATCGTGGGTGACGTTCGCTGGTTGCGGGCGGTACGGGTGCCACGGGTGCTACGGGGTGGTGACGATCGGGAGCCCGGTGGAGACGGCGGCGGCGGACATGGCGCCGGCATCCGTCACCGAGGTGAATCCGAGATCGGCCAGACGGGCCGTGGCGGCTGCCGAACGACTGCCCGACCGGCAGTACACCACGTAGTCGCCGTCGGTCGGCAATGCCGAGGCCTGGCTGTCGAAGTCGGATGCCTGCACGTCGATGTTCATCGCGCCCTTGAGGTGACCGGCAGCGTACTCCCCCGGAGTGCGCACATCGATCACGACGGCGTCGGCTGCGATGGTCGACGAGGCGGCCGGGGCCGCGGGGGTGGAGCAGGCGGTGAGGCCGAACAGGGCGGCACCGGCCAGGACGACTGCTGCGACGAGGTTTTTCATGCCTGGTTGCAGGTGCAACGCTGAGCAAGCGGAACATCGGCCATGACGCTGTCGACGTGCTCGCCACAGCCGGTCCAGGTGATCTTGCCGCAGCGGTTACAACGAATAGGACTGCACATGGGTAACTCCTTCTCGATTCAATGAGGGTTCCAATATACCCCCTAGGGTATCAAAGAACCACCACCGACCTCATCCTTGCCCTTGCCCGTGTCCTTGTCCGTGTCCGTGCCCGTGCCCGTGCCCGTGTCCTAACGAATTCGGCGGAAATTTTCCGATTTTCGGCCCGTTTTGGCCCACAACCGGGCTCCAGGGCCAAAATCTCCGTCGAATTCGTTAGGGGCGGGGGGCTGGACGGGACGCGGGGTGAGGGTCGGGCGCGAGCCGGAGGGCGAGCTCCGTGAGGGCGGTGATGGTGTGTTCCGGTGCCGTGAAGTAGCTGGGGTAAATCTCGTCGGTGCGGTTCAGCCACGCGGTACGGAGGCCTGCCTGAGCGGCCCCGTGGATGTCCCAAGGGTGCACGGCTACCAAGAGCAGATCGGACGGCTGGACGCCGCAGGCATCCGCGGCGTAGGAGTAGGCAGAGCGAACCGGTTTCCAGGCCGGGGCGTCTTCCACTGTGAGCACGGCCTCGAACTCGCCGCGGAGACCCGCCCGGGTCAGGAGAGACTCGGCCACCTGCGCGGATCCATTGGATAGGGTCACCAGGCGCAGCCCAGCCTGCTTCAGACCACGGATGCCGTCGGCGATGTCCGGGTGCAGGCTCAACGTTTCAAAGCCGTCCATCACGTGGCGAACGGCGTCGTCAAGACTGCGGGTCAGGGCGACGTCGCGGAGGACCCCGCGTAGGATCTCGGATCCGATCAAGGAGAATTTCGCCGTTCCGCCCGCGGCGGCGAGGGCGAAGCCGTCCCGCAGCAGTGTGGCGAACCAGACCCGCGCCAGGGAGGCAGGGGCGCCGATCTCCGCGAACCGGGCACTCAGCGGGGTCATGTCGGAGAGAGTCTCGTTGACGTCGAAAACGATCGCCGAGGGCGTGCTGGTCATAGCGGGTTCCTTTCGTTGGTGAGGGCGACGCGGATGGAGCGGATGTCCGCTCCGGTCGTGCCGAGCGCCTGGCGCCAGGTGGTGGCAGGCATCCGCTTCGCCCTCGGGCACCTTATCCGAATCGGTCGGCGGAACATCGTCGGCCGGCGGTCTGGTCTGCCGCCGTGCCCGGTCGGCGAGCAACACCCCGATCACGGTCAGACCCCCGAAATGCCGACCGCGAGCCAGCACTACCGGGATCCTCCCTGTGTCTCATCACCTGGTCCTCCTGCCCGATGAGCTGCCATCCGCGCGATTCCCCGGTCGCGCCCGGCGGGCGCTCCTACCCGGCCACGGCCCGGCTCACTCCGGAATTTCTTCTCAAACGAAGAAGAATCGCGAAAGTTCTGCTGGGAATCCCGAAGAAGACTGTTGGTTGTTGCAGCAGTCTTCATTTAGCAGCCGATATCGGGGCCGCCGGAACAGCCGTCCAAGCTCTGCACGATTCAAGCTCTGCACGACTCAAGCTCTGCACAATTCAACGTCGAAGGAATGCACATGACCCTCTATCAAGACGACACCCAGGCTGTCGAAGCCCTCAAGAACGCGGCCGGTAGCAGCTGGGACGCGATCAACCCTGAGTCGGTCGCCCGGATGCGGGCACAGAACCGCTTCAAAACCGGCCTCGAAATCGCCCAATACACCGCCGATATCATGCGCACGGACATGGCGGAGTACGACGCCGACTCCTCCGTTTACACGCAGTCCCTCGGGGTCTGGCACGGATTCATCGGCCAGCAGAAGATGATCTCGATCAAGAAGCACCTGAAGACCACGAACAAGCGTTACCTGTACCTGTCCGGCTGGATGGTCGCCGCACTGCGGAGCGACTTCGGCCCGCTGCCCGACCAGTCCATGCACGAGAAGACAGCCGTTCCCGCGCTGGTCGAGGAGCTCTACACCTTTCTCCGCCAGGCCGACGCCCGCGAGCTGGACCTGCTGTTCACCGCCCTGGACGGGGCCCGCACCGCCGGAAACGACGCCAAGGCCGCGGACATCCAGAACCAGATCGACAACTACGAGACTCACGTCGTGCCGATCATCGCGGACATCGACGCCGGTTTCGGCAACCCGGAGGCGACGTACCTCCTGGCCAAGAAGATGATCGAGGCAGGCGCCTGCGCCATCCAGATCGAGAACCAGGTCTCGGACGAGAAGCAGTGCGGCCACCAGGACGGCAAGGTCACCGTTCCTCACGAGGATTTCATCGCCAAGATCAACGCCGTGCGGTACGCGTTCCTCGAGCTTGGGATCGACAACGGCATCATCGTCTCCCGCACCGACTCGCTCGGTGCGGGCCTGACGCAGAAGCTCGCCGTGACCTACCAGCCCGGGGACCTGGGCGACCAGTACAACTCCTTCCTCGACGTCGACGAGATCACCGAGGCCGAGCTGGGCAACGGAGACGTTGTCATCAAGCGCGACGGCAGGCTGCTGCGCCCCAAGCGCCTGGCCAGCAACCTGTTCCAATTCCGTCAGGGAACCGGTGAGGCCCGCTGCGTGCTCGACAGCATCACCTCGCTGCAGAACGGCGCTGACCTGCTCTGGATCGAGACGGAGAAGCCGCACGTCGCCCAAATCGCAGGAATGATGAACGAGGTGCGCAAGGTCATCCCGAACGCCAAGCTGGTCTACAACAACAGCCCGTCGTTCAACTGGACGCTCAACTTCCGCCAGCAGGCGTACGACAACCTGCTCGCCGAGGGCAAGGATGTGTCGGCCTACGACCGCGCCAAGCTGATGAGCGTCTCCTACGACGAGACCGAGCTCGCTCGGATCGCCGACGAGAGCATCCGCACCTTCCAGCGCGATGGCTCGGCCGAGGCCGGTATCTTCCACCACCTCATCACCCTGCCGACCTACCACACGGCTGCTTTGTCCACCGATGACCTGGCCAAGGGCTACTTCGCCGACCAGGGCATGCTCGCCTACGTCAAGGGCGTGCAGCGTCGGGAGATCCGCGAGGGGATCGCCACGGTCAAGCACCAGAACATGTCCGGATCCGACATCGGTGACAACCACAAGGAGTACTTCGCCGGCGAGGCCGCGCTGAAGGCCGGGGGCAGCAACAACACGATGAACCAGTTCGAGGAACCGGCACTGAGCCACTAATCCGAGCAGCTGTCGCTACGAGTAAGCCCCGGTCGCAGGATCGGGGCTTATTCGTTTTCCGGTGCTCGGTTGCCGCCGACCGCCTGGGCTCGTTCATCGCCATCAACGCGAGAATCGCCCAGGTGCGGCTGCAACGTATGCGGAAGCTCGCCGACCTGCTTCACGCATCCGTCACACGGGCCTGCCACGCGCATCCGTCGTCACGTAACTGAGGAGATTTTCACGGAGCGCCGGTTTGGGCGCCTGGCTGCGCGGCGTGTTGCGAAATACTCCGCAGTTAGCGCGGGTGGCGTCAGCGGGTGGCGTCAGCGGATGCCGAGGCGGGAGCCTCCGCGGGTCGGTGCCGCGTACTATTGGGGGCCTGCTGCACAATGCGGACCAGCGCTTCGCTGACCCTTATCGCCTCCCGGCGCGTCGCAGCGTTCACTCGTGACCGCCGCCTCCGCCGCCTCCACCGACATCACCGACATCACCGACGTCACACACTCCACACACTCCACACACTCCACCGACTCCACAGACTCCACCGACTCCGCCTCGAGCGCCGCATCCCGGAAGGCCTCATGGCTACCCTCACCAAATCTCCCTCGCCCAGCCGCTACCGGACCGACCCGTCGGTGCTCGACGCGCTTCGTTCTCCGCGTCTGCTCACCCGCGAGGTGCTCGCCGGCCTCGTCGTGGCGATGGCGCTCATCCCGGAAGCGATCTCGTTCTCCATCATCGCGGGTGTCGATCCCCAGGTCGGCCTGTTCTCGTCGTTCGTCATGGCGGTGTCGATTGCTTTCCTCGGCGGACGCCCGGCGATGATCACCGCCGCGACCGGCGCCGTCGCCCTCGTGATCGCCCCCGTCGCCCGCGATTTCGGCATGGACTACTTCATCGCCACGGTCATCCTGGCTGGGATCTTCCAAGTGGTGCTCGGCGTGCTCGGCGTCGCTAAACTCATGAGGTTCATCCCTCGCAGCGTGATGGTCGGGTTCGTCAATTCCCTGGCGATCCTGATTTTCGTCGCCCAGCTCCCCCACCTGCTCGGTGTGCCGTTCATGGTCTACCCGCTCGTTGCGGTGGGGCTGCTGATCATGGTCGTGATGCCCCGCCTCACCAAGGTCGTTCCCGCTCCGCTCGTCGCTATCGTGCTGCTCACCGTGGCCGTCGTCGTCACGGCGATCAACGTGCCCACGGTCGGCGACCAGGGCGAACTGCCGAGGAGCCTGCCCGAGCTGTTCATCCCCAACGTGCCGCTCACCGGGGCCACCTTTGCGATCATCGCCCCGTACGCCATCGCGATGGCACTCGTGGGCCTGCTCGAGTCGCTGATGACCGCGAAATTGGTCGACGACATCACCGACACCCACTCACGCAAGACCCGCGAGGCCTGGGGACAGGGCATCTCGAACATGCTCTCCGGGCTCTTCGGCGGCATGGGCGGCATGGGCGGCTGCGCCATGATCGGTCAGACCATGATCAATGTGCAGGCCTCCGGCGCCCGCACTCGCATTTCCACGTTCCTCGCGGGCGTGTTCCTGTTGATTCTCGTCGTGGGCCTCGGCGACCTGGTCGCCATCATCCCGATGGCAGCCCTGGTCGCGGTGATGATCATGGTGTCGGTGCTGACCTTCGACTGGCACAGCATCCGTCTCTCCACCCTGAAACGGATGCCCAGAAGCGAGACGATCGTCATGCTCGCCACCGTCGTGGTCGTCGTGCTCACCCACAACCTGGCCATCGGCGTCATCGTGGGGGTGCTCGTTGCCATGGTCGCCTTCGCCCGCCGGGTCGCGCACTTCGTGAGCGTCGAACGAACCCTGCCCGAAGGCGAACCGGTCGCCACCGCGTACTACACGGTCACCGGCGAACTGTTCTTCGCCTCCAGCAACGACCTCACCACCCAGTTCGAGTACGCGGACGACCCCGACCGCATCGTGATCGACATGACCCGATCGCACATCTGGGACGCCTCGACCGTCGCCGCGCTGGACGCGATCAGCAATAAGTACGAACGTCACGGCAAACGGGTCGTGATCGAGGGTCTCAACGACGCCAGTTCAACAATGCACAGCCGCCTGGCGGGAAACCTCGGCGGCGGTCACTAGCATCCGGCCCCCTGCCTCCCGGTTCTCCGCGCACGTCAGACTGGCGCCTACGGGCCGCCTCCTCTGCAGGCAGATTTCTTACAGAGGGGCGGCGAGGCCCGCTGCGAGCGGCGGTGTGGGTTCGCCGTGAGGAGGGAGGCCGGCGGCGGCCCCACCGAGCAGACCGTCACGGGCGTCGGCGTCGAGCCCCGCGACGAAGCCCACCTGACCTGCGTCGAGTCCGCCTTCCGTCAGCATCTTCGCGTGCGCGCCGGACGAGAGGCTGCGGACGGTGACGTCACCGCGGATGCGTGCGCCGATGTCACCGTGCGTTCGTCGCAGTCCCGAGCGTGGTCGCCGGTGAGCTCGCGGGTCAGCTCGAACGCAAACGGATGGCGCGGACGCCCGCTGGGGCGCCGCGCCATCCGTTGCGGTGACCTTGAGGTACTGAATCAGCGCTTGAAAACGTCCTTGACGTTCTCGCCGGCCTTCTTCGCGCTGGCAGCCCTCTGATCGGCCTGGCCTTCGGCGACCTTGGAGTCGTCGTTGGTTGCCTTGCCCACTGCCTCAGTGGCCTTGCCCTTGAGGTCTTCAGCGGCGTTCTGGATCTTGTCGGATGCACTCATTGGACTCTCGTTTCGCGTCGGTGTTTCGTAGGCGGCAATCACACGCAAATTCGCGGGTCGCCGTGAGACGTACATCTGTGAGACGTATCCCAGATCGAATTCGTCACGCGTGCCCCCGAGATCGCGGCACCTCACCGCCTTCGCCGCGGTCGTCTCCGCGGTCGCCAGGCTCCCGGCGAACGGGGAATCCGTCATCGGACCCGCAACGGGCATCCATCGCCACGGCCGCGCGCCCCTCAGGCGCTGTCGTCTTCGGCGAGGAGGCGGTCGATCTGCCCCATGGCCTCACGCATGCCCTCTTCCATCCCCATCTCGGACATCTGCTGCATCTGTTCCACATTCGCGAACGTCGACACCGTGGTCATACGAGTGCGACCGTCGATCTCCTCGAGGGTCACGACCACCCGCACCGACCCCATCTCGACGACCGGGTCGCCGTTCTCGTCGGCGAAGCCGTCCTCGAATTCCAGCCGGTAGGGTCGCTGGATGACCGTGGTCACCCACCAGCCGGGACCGTTCTCGCCCTCGGGTCCGGTCATGACGTAGTTCGAACGCCCGCCGGGCACGAAGTCGTGCCGATCGAAGGTGGCCGGCCATGTGGGCGGACCCCACCAGCGCTCGAGCTGGCGCGGGTCCTCCCAGAGCTGCCACACCCGCTCTGCACTCGCGTCAAAATCGGCCACGAACGTGAGGGTGAGCGCCTCGGTGTCCTTGTTCGAACTGATCACGGTCATGATTTCTCTCCTTCTCGGTCTTCTTCTCGGTCTTCAGACAGGACCTTGCTGATGCTCTGGTCGCGAAGTCGCCACAGTTCCTCGTAGTGCTCGAGCAGGCGCGCCGCCTCGCGCACGGTGTCGGGGTTCGGGTGCACCACCTGTTCCCTCCCTCGTCTCTCCTTGACGACGAGGCGTGCCCGCTCGAGCACCGCCACATGCTTCTGCACCGCGGCGAAGCTCATCGCATAGCTCGCGGCGAGCGCCGACACGGAATGCTCGCGCTGGACGACGCGCATCACGATGTCGCGTCGCGTCGCATCAGCGAGTGCGTGGAAGATGCGGTCCACTTCGTCATCCGGCAGCCTAAGTACAACCATTTGGTTGCACTTTACTCCCGCCGACGTGGGAGCCGCAAGCAGTGATCTCGAACCCGGTCGATACTCCAATGGGTATAGGAGCAGTATCGGATCAACAGCATCGGTGCCGAGAGCCTAAAGTCTGAAACGGCAAAAGTCGTCGGCTTGGGAGCCGAGGTATTCGGCCATATCGCAACGCCGTCCCCGAAAGATTCGTGTGGGCAGGCACCCCGAGGTAGTCGTGGTCTCGCCCTGCACCCGGACGGCGACTCCGACATCCCCGCGGTACCGTCCACACTGTCTACGCCGGCCACTGGGTCAAGCGGACAACGTGCGCCCGCGCCGGGGCCTAGTAGCCGATCTCGCGGAAGCGTTGAGCGTCGGCGGCTTCCCCATACGGGTAGTCGGAGACCACTGGAGAACTCAACGCGCTCAGCTGTTCGAGGTGCTCAGCGCTCAACTGCACCTGCGCCGCCGAGAGGTTCTCACTGAGTTGCTCCACGCTCCGCGCCCCAAGGATGACCGAGGTCACCGCCGGTTGAACCTCGAGCCACGCGAGGGACACCTGGGCACTCGTGGCCCCGATTTCGGCCGCAATCCCGGCGACAGCGTCGATGATCCGCCAGGTACGCTCCTGCTTGTTGCGCGGTCCCCAGGCTTCCATTCCGCGCGCGGGGTCCTCGCCCAGGCGCGTGGCCCCGGTCGGATCCGTGTCGCGACGGTATTTGCCCGACAACCATCCTCCTCCGAGCGGTGACCACGGCAGGAGCCCCAGGCCCGCGTCGAGCGCCGCTGGCACGATCTCGGATTCGATTTCCCGCACGAGGAGGCTGTACTGCGGCTGCACGGTGACCGGCGGAGTGAAACCCAGCGCCCGCGCCACGTGCACGGCCTTCGTCAGCTGCCAGCCCAGGAAGTTGGAGAAGCCGTAATAGCCGATCTTTCCGCTTCGGACGGCGTCGTCGAGAAAACGCAGGGTCTCCTCCAGCGGCGTGACCGGGTCCCAGGCGTGCAGTTGATACAGGTCGACGTGATCCGTTCCCAGTCGGCGCAGCGAAGCGTCGAGCGCCCGGGTCAGGTGCCGGCGGCTGGTTCCCCGATCGTTGGGGCCGGTGCCCATGGGGAAGCGGCCCTTGGTCGCGAGAACGATCTGCTCTCGCTCGGTCGGGTGCGACGCCAGCCATGACCCGATCATTTCCTCTGAGACGCCGGCACTGTAGACATCCGCTGTGTCGACGAAGGTTCCTCCGGCTTCCAGGTACGTGTCCAGGAGGGTGTGCGCCATCTCCTGATCGGCCTCCGCGCCGAAGGTCATGGTGCCGAGGGCATAGGTCGATACGACCGCGCCGCTGTTGCCGAGTGTGCGATACCGCATATATGTGAGTCCTGTTCTGTGTCGAGGTGGGGCGCCCGAAACCTCACCACCCAGTCTCACACGCTCGACAACGTCGGGACCTGCCCATCCGTTGACCTGGGGATCACCCGACGTAACGCTGTTCTGCACGTGCATTCACCGTGATGCTGTGGCGGTGCTGCCCACCCCGACCGAGCGCGAGGCAGCCGGACATCCAGCGAGGAGCATCTCCCGGCGGCCGACGAATTCGACGGAGATTCTGGGTTGTCGCGCGTTTCTCGGCGGATTTGGGGCCGATTCAGGCACAACCACCGTCGAATTCGTAAGGGGCGAAGGTGCAGGCGGGTGGCGCGCCACCGCATGGACGGGTGAGCGCGCCACCGTGCGCTACTTGAGGATGCGGATGAGCTTCTTGTTGGCGAACTCCGCGATGCCGAAGCGTCCCAGCTCGCGGCCGAAGCCGGACCGCTTCACGCCGCCGAAGGGCAGCTCGGCGCCGTCGAGAAGTGAGCCGTTGATGAAGACCATCCCCGCCTCGATCTGGTCGGCGACCCGCAGGGCCTGCTCCGGATCCGTCGTGAAGAGGTAGGAACCCAGGCCATACGGGATGTCATTGGCCACCTCCACCGCCTCGGCCTCGTTCTGCACACGGTAGATGGCGGCCACCGGTCCGAAGAACTCCTCCCGGTAGGCGTCGCTCTGCGGGGACACCCCGGTGAGCACCGTCGGCGAGAAGAAGGCGCCATCGCGGCGCCCACGCAGGGTGACCGTCGCCCCTTGCGTCTCGGCGCGCTGGAGCTGCTCTTCGAGACCTTCGGCGGCGCCGACCGATGAGAGCGGCCCGAGGGTCGTCTCCGGAGACGTCGGGTCTGCCGGCACATTGCTGGCCATCTTCTCCGTGAAGAGTTCCACGAAGGCGTCGAACAGGCCGTCGATCACGATAAAGCGCTTGGCCGCGTTGCAGGACTGGCCGGAGTTGTCCAGGCGAGCGTCGACGGCCGCGTCCACGGCTTCTTCGAGGTTGTCGGTGCTCAGCACAATGAACGGGTCCGATCCGCCCAATTCGAGCACGACCTTCTTAAGGTTGCGGCCGGCGACCTCGGCGACAGCCGCGCCCGCGCCCTCCGAACCGGTCAGCGAAACGCCGCAGACCCGCGGGTCCGGAATGATGATCTCGGCGATCTGAGCACTGGACGCGTAGAGGTTGCGGTACGCGCCTTGGGGGAATCCGGCATCCGTGAAGATCTGCTCGATGGCGGCGGCGGATTCGGGGCATTGCGAGGCGTGCTTGAGCAGGATCGTGTTGCCGAGAACCAGGTTCGGGCCGGCGAACCGGGCGACCTGGTAGTACGGGAAGTTCCACGGCATGACCCCGAGCAGTACACCCAGGGAGGCGTTGCGGATGAACGCGGATCCCTCACCGCTGAGCAGCTCGATGGGTTCGTCGGCGAGGAACGCCTCACCATGGGTGGCGTAGTACCCGTAGATGTCCGCCGCGAAATCGACCTCGCCAAGGGCCTGCTCGAGGGGCTTGCCCATCTCGCGCACGATGACGGCGGCCAGGTGCTCACGCCGCTCGGAGTGAAGGTCCGCGACGCGCTGCATCAGGGCTGCCCGTTCGGCAACCGACGTTCCTCGGGCGAGCTCCTTGTGGGCCCGATCCGCAGCCCCGATGGCATCGGTGACCTCGGCATCCGTTGCCAGGGGGAAGCTGGATTCGCTGAGCCCGGTTGCGGGGTTCGTGACTGCGTACTTGTTCATGTTCTCTCCGTAGGTGTCGAAAAACGCCGATCGAAAAAGGGACGGGTCCTGCCGAGGCAGGACACACTCCTGGGTTACAGTCTTGCGCAGTCGCGAGTGGAATTCCTGACAGTGGGATGCAGATACGATCCTGGTGCTAGCGGCAGGTTGGCGCGAAGCTGGTTAGATCGAACCACCCGATGCAGTCCGCGCCGGAAGCCCGCTGAACCGAGGGAGACACGATGAGCACGCCCACGAGAACGGATGCCTCGCACGAGTCGCGCGTCGCCGACAGCCACGATCTGATCCGGGTGCAGGGCGCGCGCGTGAACAACCTCAAGGATGTGAGCGTCGATCTGCCGAAGCGTCGGCTGACGGTGTTCACGGGCGTCTCGGGCTCAGGCAAGAGTTCGCTGGTGTTCGGCACCATCGCGGCGGAGTCGCAGCGCATGATCAACGAGACTTACAGCGCCTTCGTGCAGGGCTTCATGCCCTCGCTGGCGCGGCCCGACGTGGATGTGCTCGACGGGCTCACAACGGCGATCATCGTGGATCAAGAACGGATGGGCGCCAATGTGCGCTCGACCGTGGGCACCGCCACGGATGCCAACGCGTTGCTGCGCATCCTCTTCAGCCGGCTCGGGCAGCCGCACATCGGCTCGCCCCAGGCGTTCTCCTTCAACGTGGCCTCGATCAGCGGAGCCGGAGCGGTCACGCGGGGGCGCGCCGGGAAGACCGTGAAGGAGCGGCGCAGCTTCAGCATCACCGGCGGCATGTGCCCGCGCTGCGAGGGCATGGGCACGGTGAACGACGTCGACCGCTCGGCACTGTACGACGAGTCCAAGTCGCTCAACGAGGGCGCGCTCAGCATCCCTGGTTACACCATGGACGGCTGGTACGGCCGCATCTTCCGCGGCTGCGGATGGTTCGACCCGGACAAGCCCATCGGCCGGTACACGTCGAAGGAACTGGACGACCTGCTCTATAAGGAGTCGACCAAGATCAAGATCGACGGGATCAACCTGACCTATCTGGGCCTGATCCCGCAGATGCAGAAGTCGTTCCTTGCCAAGGACGTCGACGCGCTGCAGCCGCATATCCGCGCCTTCGTGCAGCGTGCGGTCACCTTCGCGCCCTGCCCCGAGTGCGGCGGCACCCGCCTGAGCGAGGCTGCTCGATCGTCGAAGATCTCGGGGATCAGCATCGCCGACGCCTGTTCGCAGCAGATCAACGATCTGGCCGCCTGGGTTCGTGGCATCGACGAACCGTCGGTGGCCCCGCTGACGCAGGCGCTTCGGGAGATCCTGGACTCGTTCGTGGAGATCGGGCTGGGCTACCTCTCGCTCGACAGGCCGGCCGGCACGCTCTCGGGCGGCGAGGCCCAACGCACCAAGATGATCCGGCACCTGGGCTCCTCGCTCACCGACGTCACCTACGTCTTCGACGAGCCCACCATCGGCCTGCACCCCCATGACATCGAGCGCATGAACACACTGCTGCTGCAGCTGCGGGACAAGGGCAACACGGTGCTCGTCGTAGAGCACAAGCCGGAGGCGATCGTGATCGCCGACCACGTGGTGGACCTCGGGCCCGGTGCCGGAACGGCGGGCGGAATGGTCTGCTTCGAAGGAACCGTGGAAGGGTTGCGCACCAGCGGCACCCTCACCGGGCGCCATTTCGACTACCGGGCCGCGCTCAAGCCCGCCGTTCGCACCCCTACGGGCACGTTGGAGATTCGCGGCGCCACGAAGAACAATCTGCGGAACGTCGACGTGGACATTCCGCTCGGCGTGTTGGTCGTGATGACGGGCGTCGCCGGCTCCGGCAAGAGCTCGCTCGTGCACGGCTCGATTCCCGCCGGGGCGGGCGTGGTCTCCATCGACCAGGGCGGCATCCGTGGGTCCCGGCGCAGCAACCCGGCCACCTACACGGGAATGCTCGACCCGATCCGCAAGGCGTTCGCGAAGGCCAACGGTGTGAAGCCGGCACTGTTCAGCTCCAACTCTGAAGGGGCCTGCCCCAACTGCAACGGCGCAGGCGTGATCTTCACCGACCTCGCGATGATGGCGGGCGTCGCGACCGTCTGCGAGGTCTGCGAGGGCAAGCGGTTCGAGGCATCCGTGCTGGACTACCATCTCGGCGGCCGGGACATCAGTGAGGTGCTCGCCATGTCGGTGAACGAGGCCAGGGTCTTCTTCGGCACCGGCGAGGCGCGCACGGCCGCCGCGCACACCATCCTGGGCGGTCTCGTCGACGTGGGGCTCGGCTATCTCAGCCTCGGCCAGCCGCTCACGACGCTCTCCGGCGGCGAGCGCCAGCGTCTCAAGCTGGCCACGCACCTGTCGGAGAAGGGCGGCGTCTATGTTCTCGACGAGCCGACCACCGGACTCCACCTCGCCGACGTCGAGCAGTTGCTCGGCCTGCTCGATCGGCTGGTCGACTCCGGCAAGTCGGTCATCGTCGTGGAACACCATCAGGCCGTCATGGCCCACGCGGACTGGATCGTCGACCTCGGCCCCGGGGCCGGCCACGCCGGCGGCCGGATCGTCTTCGAGGGCACGCCCGCCGACCTCGTCGCCGCGGGCTCCACCCTGACCGGGCAGTACCTCGCGACCTACGTCGGGCATTGAGAGGCTGGCGGTTCCGCGCGCTACCAGCCGCCCTGCAGCACCTCGTCGAGGGCGTCGACGAAGAAGTCGGCACTCTCCCGGCTCAGGCACAGCGGCGGCTTGATCTTCAGCACGTTCTGCCGCTCCGAGGCAGGCTGCACGATCACGCCGAGTTCCAGCATCCGTTCGCAGATCGCGGCGGTCTCGTTGGTGGCCGGTTCCCGGGTTTTCCGGTCGCGCACGAGTTCCACCCCCATGTACAGGCCCAAGCCGTGCACCATTCCGATCAGCGGATGCCGCTCGGCGAGCTCCGCGAGCCGGTGCGCCAGATGCCGGCCCACGGCTTCCGCGTTCTGCTGCAACGATTCGTCCCGAATGACGTCGAGCACGGCCAGCCCCGCGACACAGCTGACCGGGCTGCCGCCGGCGGAGGAGAAGAAGTTGCCCTCCCTGGCCAGGGACTCGGCGATATCGCGGCGGGTGAGCACCGCGCCGAGTGGGTACCCGTTGCCCATGGCCTTGGCCACCGTGATCATGTCGGGCACGACGCCCTGCTGCGACACAGCCCAGAAGTGGCTGCCCAGACGCCCGTAGCCCACCTGCACCTCGTCAGCGATGCACAGCCCTCCCTGGGCACGGATCTGCTCGTAGACGAGCGCGAGGTAGCCCTCCGGCGGCACGACTCCGCCGGCGTTGCCCAGCACGGGTTCAGAGATGAACGCGGCCAGGCTCTCCCCCGGGCCGCCAGGGGCGCCCAGCAGCCGGGCCAGGTCGGCCGCGTATTCCACTGCGGCCCCGGTGCCGCGGTGTGTGCCGCGGTAGGCGTTGGGGGCATCGATGATGTGCACCCAGTCGGGCCGGAAGGCCGCCGTGTGTGGGTTGTCGAAGGCCGAGGTAGACACCGCATCGGAGGCCGACGTCCACCCGTGGTACCCCTCGCGCAGAGCGACGACGTCGCGGCGGCCGGTGTGGATCCGGGCCAGGCGCAGAGCCAGGTCCACGGCCTCGCTGCCGCTGTTGACCAGCAGCACGGTGTCGAGGGACGGGTGCGGCGATTTCTCCACGATACGTTCGCAGAGGTCGGCCAGCGCCGAGTAGAGAAACCGGGAGTTCGTGTTGAGCAGCGCCAGCTGGTCGCTCACGGCCCGCGTGAACCGGGGGTGGCTGTGCCCGATCACGGCCACGTTGTTGACCATGTCCACGTAGGAGCGCCCGTGGGTGTCGACGAGCAGCTCCTGCCAACCGCGCTCGATCTGCGGCGGCCGTTCGTAATACTTCTCCTGCGCCGCGGCCATCACACCGCCGCGTCGGGCCAGTTCGGCCGCAGGGTCGACGACGGATGCCCGCGGCGCCAACCCGAGCAACCGCGCCGGGTCCGGTGCGAGGGTTGCCCACGCGGCGGCGCGGGATCCGGGCACGAACCGCGGCACGGCACTCGGGTCGGCCAGCCCCGGGTAGGCCAGTTGCTGCACGGTCACCCGGCCGACCGGGCTGGCCACACCGATCTGCTCCCCCGCGGCAACCACTGCCCCATGCGGCAGGCTCGCCCTGATCCCGCCGAGGCGCAGGGCGAAACCGGCCAGTGTCAGAATCAGGTCGTCGTCACCGGCTTCGGCGACCACCGCTGCAGCGGGCGCCACGATCTTCGACCCGGCCGGCAGGAAAACCTCGGTGAACAGGGCGAACGTGGCTGGCTCCCGACGCGCGAGCGGCGGCGTACGGGTGAGCCGGTACTGGCCATAGGGGGCGACGGCCACGCTGCGCCGGGTGAGTGCAGCCCGAGCAAGCTGAGCCTCGGCATCCTCTGCCTGCCAGAGACCGTCCGCCAGCGCCGGGCTGGTCACGGAGAAGTCGAGCATCTCGTAGTCACCGCCGGTCAGGGCGGGAATCATCGGGAGGAAAGTTTCGGGCTCGGCGCCCGCCGGGCGCGGCTCGGCACCCGCCGGGTGCCGGCCGAGTGCCTGTCGGATGGCCACTTCCGCCTCCTCCCAGCCGACCGCGCTGGCCGCGGCGAACACGCGCCACTCGGCGTCCATCCGGTGCCGGGCGTAGTCATTCTCCGCGTCGATCTGCACCTGCTGCTCACCGCTGGCGACCAGCACCGCCCCGCGCAGCACGATCAGCGGCCAGAGTGCCACGATCTCGGCATCGGTCAGGGGAACAACCGCGTCGAAGGCGACGATAGGGTCGAGGGCCGCCAGCGGATTGTTTGGGACGTGATGCAGAACGGATGCCGCGGTGACCGCCAGCTCCGCCACCAGCCATCCGGTGCCCAGGTCGCCGAAGTCGATAACCCCCTTGGGCAGGTGGTGACCGTTCGGCTGCACAGTGCAGATCACGTTGTCATCGGTGATGTCTCCGTGGATCGTCTGTAACCGGAGGGAGGATTCCACGGTCGCCAGGCGCACGGCGGCGCTCTCGGCGATGGCGGTCAGCTGCGCCCGGGTCTCTGCGGCCGGAACCCAGCGCACCAGGAGGTCGATCACGGCTTTCGCGTTGCGCAGGTCCCACTGCAGCGTGCGGTTGAGTCCCTCCGCCGCGAAGTCACGCAGGTGCAGCGCCGTGGTGCCCGAGAGCCGGCCGAGCGCCCGGATCACCGCCGGGGCCAGATGGCCCTGCGCCTCGAGCGACGGGCCCTCGAGGAAGGTGAGCAGGCGCACCGGGAGGGGCGCGGCATCCGCTACCGGCCAGTGCTGGCGACTCCTGCCATTTCGCCCCGTCACCGGCTGCGGCACGCGCATGCCGCGCGCAGCCAGGAACACCATCACGGCGTCCTGGGCGGCCAGCTCGGTGGCGGAGAAGGCTGGGTTGTCGACCTTGAGCACGTAACGCTGGGCGCCGCCGCTCGCGTCGCTGCCTGGAGCACTGCCTGGAGCACTGCCTGGAGCACTGCCTGGAGCATCTTCAGTACTGATCAGGAAGTTGCGATCCTGCTGGCTGCCGAGTTCACGGGCCGTGCCCGTCACGCCGAAGAGGGATGCCGCCATGGATTCGGCGTCTGCCGCCGTGATGAACGGCCGCACGAGCCCTTCGCCACTGAAGAAGTCAAAACCAGGCACGTCAACGCTCCTCGCAGTTAATACAGTGAACCCTGCCAGTTTGGCATCAGGGCGTTGGTTCCGTGTGCCCAGCGCTGAGTCCGCGCGGAGCGCCGGGCCGGGCCGGCAGAGATGACATCATCAAGAGAGACAGCGTCGTCGCCAGAGCCCGAGGAAGGTGTGCAGCCACTCACCCTTGCGGGAGCAAGAAACGACCGAAAGCCGCCGCAATGAATAGTCCAGCAGAGCCCACCGACATCCGCCTCATCGTTTCGGACATGGATGGCACCCTTCTCGACGACGCCGGCCAGGTGCCCGAGTCGTTCTGGCCGCTCCTCAGCGACCTGCACCGGGCCGGAATCGTGTTCGTGCCGGCCAGCGGTCGCCAGTACCAGACCCTGCACCGCACGTTCGGCGAGCATGAAGGCCTGATCTATATCGCCGAAAACGGTACCAACGTGGTGCAAGGGGGCGTCAGCATCGACGTCGAACCCGTCGAGCCCGCGATAATCGCGCCCATCGTGGACTGGGTGCGCACTGTCGCCGCCACGGGAGCCGACCTCGGTGTTGTCGTCTGTGGCGCCCGGAGCGCCTACATCGAACGCAGCGATGAGCGGTTTGTGAACCAGATCGGCCGGTACTATGCGGCGGTCGAGGTCGTTGCCGATGTTCAGGCGGCCGCCCTCGACGACGTCATCTTGAAGCTGGCCGTCTACGACCCGGCTTTCGCCGAGACACGGAGCGGACCGGTGCTGCGCGGGCTCGATCTGCCGGGGGACGTCGTGGTCTCCGGCAAGGACTGGGTTGACGTGATGCGTCGAGGCACGAATAAGGGCAGGGCGCTGGAGCGGCTCCAGCGGCGGCTCGGCATTGGCCGGGACCAGACGATGGCCTTCGGCGACTATCTCAACGACGCTGAGATGCTCGACGCCGCCGGGCACTCCTACGCCATGGCCAACGCACACCCGAGCATCCGTGCCCGGGCCGTGAATCTGGCGCCGTCGAGCTCCGAGGAAGGCGTGATCAGCAGCATCCGCGCCGCCCTGCCGCACCTGATCGCACCCCAGAGCGCACCCCAGAGCGCACGCTAGCCCGCCGCACCGCAGGACGGTCCGGCCGGGCCCGCCCGAGTGGCTAACTCAGGACATCCGTCTACCGCATTCACCGGCAGCCACGGACCAATGCGCAACTGGATCGATACCTCGGACCCGGCGGGACGGATTCCCTGAGTTAGCCACGAGACGGGCTGGCTGACCGTCGCGTGCGTGCGAAACGGGAATCCATTACTGGCACGGCCGGCAGCAGGCACCAGACTGATCTGGTCGCCTCTGGTCCTGAACCGCCGGATAATATATGATTCAACAAGCGATAATAGAACTGTGCGTTCGATTATCGAACAAACCCTTCAGCGCAACCCACAAAGAAGTGAGGAAGCCGTGCAGTTTCACCACCACGGATACGTGTCCACCGATCCCCGCATCCACGACGCCGCTGGAGTGGGTATCGACCGCCCCGTCGAACTGCCCGAGAACGTCGACGTACTTATCGTCGGAACGGGCCCGGCCGGCATGATCACCGCAGCCCAGCTCTCCCAGTTCCCCGGGATCACGACCCGCATCGTGGAACGCCGCGGTGAGCGCCTCGCGATCGGGCAGGCTGACGGCATCCAGGCCCGGAGCGTCGAGACCTTCCAGGCGTTCGGTTTCGCGGAGCGCATCATTGCCGAGGCCTACCGCATCACCGAGATGGCCTTCTGGACGCCGGATCCCGCAGACCCGACCCGAATCATTCGTTCAGCTCGGGCCGTGGACGACCCCACCGGCATCAGCGAGTTCCCGCACCTGATCGTGAACCAGGCGCGCGTACTCGACTACTTCGCCGAGGTGATGGCACATTCCCCCACGAGGATGGAACCTGATTTCGGCTACGACTTTCGCAGCCTGAAGAACACCGGCGAGGGCGAGTATCCGGTCACGGTGACGCTGGTGAACACGACCGGAGAGAAACAGGGCCGGGAACGCATCGTGCACGCCAAATACGTGGTGGGCGCCGACGGTGCCCGTAGCGCCGTGCGCGAGTCGATCGGGTGCACTCTCGCCGGCGACCAGGCCCGGCACGCCTGGGGCGTGATGGACGTGCTCGCAGTCACCGATTTCCCGGACATCCGACTGAAGTGCGCCATCCAGTCCGAGTCAGGTGGCAACATCCTGCTCATTCCGCGTGAGGGCGGAGCCCTGTTCCGCATGTATGTCGACCTGGGCGAGGTGGCCGCCGATGACAATGGCGCCGTGCGCAAGACCACGATCGACGAGATCATCGCGAAGGCGAATGACATCATCCACCCCTACTCGCTCGACGTGAAGAACGTTGCCTGGAACAGCGTCTACGAGGTGGGCCACCGCCTCACCGACCGTTTCGACGATGTACTTCCCCACGAGATCGGCACACGGATGCCGCGGATCTTCATCACCGGGGACGCCTGCCACACTCACAGCGCCAAAGCAGGCCAGGGCATGAACGTGTCGATGCAGGATGGCTTCAACCTGGCCTGGAAACTCGCCTATGTTCTCGAGGGCCGTAGCCCCGAATCCCTGCTCGGCACCTACTCGGCCGAGCGGCAGGTGATCGCCAAGAACCTGATCGACTTCGACAGGACCTGGTCGACCCTGATGGCGACGAAGTCGGAGGACCTCGAGGTGCCGCTGGAGGAGTTCTACACGCAGACCGCCGAGTTCCCGTCCGGTTTCATGACGCAGTACCCACCGTCGATGCTGATCAGCGAGGCCACCCACCAGAGCCTGGCGACCGGGTTCCCGCTCGGCAAGCGCTTCAAATCCGCCCCGGTGGTGCGCGTCGCCGACGCCAATCCCGTGCAGCTCGGCCACCACCACCGGGCCGACGGACGTTGGCGTGTCTACGCGTTCGCGGATGCCGCGGCATCCGGTGAAGCCTCGGCACTTTCCGATTGGGCCGAATGGATCCGGACGTCGCCCGAGTCTCCGCTGCTCACGCATACCCCCGGCGGGACCGACATCGACAGCGTCTTCGATGTCAAGGTGGTTTATCAGCAGGAGCACACCGGCGTGGACATCGGCCAGGTGCCGCGGGCATTCCTCCCCACGACCGGCCCCTTCAAGCTGATCGACTACGAGAAGCTGTACGCGACCGATCCGGAGAGCGACGTGTTCGAGCTGAGCGGCGTCGATCGCGGTGGCGCCGTCGTGGTGGTGCGCCCGGACATGTACGTGGCGGCGGTTCTGCCTCTGACCGCGACAGCGGAGCTGGCCGCCTTCTTCCGCCAGATGTTACTCGTGCGGTAGCGCGCTGCCGGGCGCCCTCTGCCGGGCGCCCGCCCTACTCGGCGGACGGTCGCTGGCGCTGCTTCTTGGTAGCCGAACGCTGTTGTTTCGCGGCGAGGTGTCGCCGGCCCGAACCCCGGGTGGGTTTGGTCGGCCGGCGGGCAGGAGCGTCGGGAGCCAGGCCCGCGGCAACGAGATCGGCGAGCTTCGCGAGGGCGAGCTCACGGTTGCGCAGCTGGGAGCGCCGCTCGGAGGCGGTCACGGTGATAACTCCACCGACGAGACGCGTGGCGAGTCGGGTGAGCAGGCGCATCCGCTGGTCGTCGGAGAGCGACGCCGACTCGGCGACGTTCCAGAAGAGTTCGACGCGGCTGTCGGAGGTGTTGACGTGCTGGCCGCCCGGCCCGGAGGACCGTGAGAACCGCCAGCCGAGTTCGCGCTCGGGGATGGTGAGCGCGGGCGACACCTCCAGATCCATGTGTCCAGAGTGCCACGTTCCGGCGGCAATGCAGGCCTGGACGAGCAACCCGGTGGCCGAGCCTATCGAGACCCTGACCGAGACCGGACCCCGGCCCGGTGCCCGCCGGCGGCCCGCCAGGTTCGGCTGGGGTCGTAGCAGAAGGGTGCCCTGACCTCAGGCTTGCCGCGAACCATGCGAATGTCCCATCCGGACGTGTCGATGCTGTGGTGGTGGTACCAGCAGAGCAGGACGCCGTTGCCTATTCTCGTCATGCCGCCCTTGTACCAGGGGATCACGTGGTGCACTTCGCACCAGGCTGCGGGCACGGTGCAGCCGGTGATGGCGCAGCCGCCGTCGCGGGCGGCGATGGCTCGGCGCTGGGCCCGGTTGAAGAAGCGGTTCTCGGTGCTCAGGGAGAGGACTTCGCCGTTCTCACCGAGGAGGAGCTCCTGGAGGCCGCCGGCGCAGAGAGCCTGCATCACGGATTTCATGGAGATGGGGGCTTCGACCCCGTCGATCCAGCCCACACCGCGCCCGGCGACGAGGTCGGCCTTGTTCACGTGGATCATGACCGTGGGGGCAGCACCGCCCATGGTGGGGGTTTTCGGGTCGCGGGTGGCGGCTTCGAGGATCCCGCGGAGGATGTCGGCGCGTTTCTCGCCGCCGTTGCGGTCGTCGCTGAGCGCGGCGGCTTCAGTGCCCGGAATGAGCTGGCCCGAATTCATCAGCGCCTTCTCCTCCGCCGTCGGGAACGCGGGGGCGGCGTGAGCCGAAAGGTAGGTGTCGAAGAGGCCGTTCAGGGCGCCGCGGAACTCCGCCGTGACGCCGCCGCGGAGCGGGTAGAGGCCGTCGCGGAAGAGCCCGAAGCCGACGGTGCTGCGGGCCTCGGCGACTGGCTCGTTCGGGGCGGTGCCATCGGGGTCGAGATGGGCCTGCCACTGCGTGGCCAGACCCCGCACAAGGTCCGCTGGGAAGGCGAACCCCTCTCCGGGAAGCCCGCGGGTTTCATCGGTGATCGCACCGGTCGCATTGGCAACCAGGGTGCGTTCGGCCGCACCGAGATCGTCGGGCGCGACCCGGGCGGCGACCTGGTCGAGGGCCGTGACGATGTTCTCCGCCGCATCGACACCGAGATCACCGGCAGTGAGGGCATCCGCCACGGCCGGGTAGTACGGCGGCAGCATGCTCGTGCCGGCCAGGCGCCGCGTCACATTCCCGCCGAGCCGCACCCGTCGGTTCGCCTCTCGGGAGGAAATGCGGGTCAACCGGGTGATCAAGTCGGTGCCGCTGCTGGCCCCGTTCTTGTAGGCGAGTGAGTCATGGCCCAGGATGCGGCGCGACCGCACGGAGATGTCGGCGGCAGAGACGACCCTGGCAGCATCCACCCGGCGACCGAGGTCTTCGACCGTGCAGAGCACCGCCATCGCATCCGCCTCATTCAAGAGGGAGAACGCCACCGAGTCGAGCACGGTCGCGGCCAGGTCACGCACCTGCTGCAGCTGCTGCAGGACAGAACACTGTGCATCGGAAGTTACCACCTGGGTGGAGGTGGTGGGGTGGTGCGGAGTGGTGGCTCCTGCCATACCTCAATAGTAAAAGACTTCTAATCTGGAGTCAAGGCTTTTGATGTAGTTACGAAAGTAATTATCCCAGCTGTCGGCGTTGTCACGTTAGTACGGAGATTTTCGGAACACGCCGGGCGCCTCGGCCCCATGCGCGGCGTGTTGCGAAAATCTCCGCAGTTGGCGTGGGCACGGATGCTGGTGGCCGCGTTCAAAGGATGGCTCGCGGGGTGTCGACCGGCTCCACCACCGACGGCTCAACCGGCCGCCGCCACCTCGCTGCACAGCGGCAACCTGCGCACGCTCTCGAACCGACGCGCTGCCCCGTCGATGGGATCGGTGAAGCTCACGCCGCTCGCCAGAAGCTGCAGCGGCCGGGTGAAATCGTCGATCGCGACGGGCTGCACGATGGGGTAGATCGGGTCGTCGATGATCGGGATCCCGAGACCAGACATGTGCATCCGCAGCTGGTGGGTGCGTCCGGTGCGCGGCGTCAGCCGATAGACGCCCGCACCCTGCAGAACGGTCTCCAACTCGATCAGCGACTCGGCATTGGCCGGTGCGTCAGTCACCTCGGCCTGCCACTGTCCACGCCGCATGGCGAGGTGGTTGCGCACGGTGACGGGAAAATCCAGCTCCGGCCGCAGCGGGGCCAGTGCCCGATAGGTCTTGCCGATCTCACCGCGCTGGAACATCGATTGATACGCCCCACGCCAGCGTCGCTCGGTGGCCAGGATCAGCAGGCCCGACGTCACCCGGTCCAGGCGGTGCAGCGGTGACAGCTCGGGGAGTCCCAGTTCGGCGCGCAGGCGCACCACCACACTCTGCACGATGTGTCGTCCGCGCGGGATGCTCGAGAGGAAGGCGGGCTTGTCGATCACGACGAGCCGGGCATCCCGATGCACCACGTGGATGGTCCCGGGCACGACTGGCTCGGCAGCGAGATCACGGTGAAACCAGACGAAGGTGTGCGGACAGTAGGGGTCGGTGCCGTCAACCGGCGCGCCCGACTGGTACACGAAGCGCTCCCCAGCGAGAAACCCGACGACGTCGACGAATTCGGCGAGACGTTCGACGAGCCAGGCGCCCATGGTCGGCCACGGATGCGGCCGCTCGCGATCCCGATCCGGCGTGCACACCCACGCGGCTTCGAGCCCGTGGCGCTGCGGTAGCGGAGACGGTGGTGGCATGCACTGATCGTATGTCGCCGGGCAGCCGCCCCACCAACTTGGAGATGCCGGCGGCGAGCCGTAGCAAATCACGGCGAACCCCCACAGGTAGTATGTAGATCACACCCCAACCACTAGATATGGTTCTCTCGCCCGGTTCAACCTCCCGCCCGATTGTCGTGGGTGCTGACCCAAGGAGATGGCACAGAGTGTTGAAAATGGAAAACCCCGGCGCAGGAACCCTCACGACGGGGAACACTCTGAGCACGCTCATGGTGGCCAAACGGGATGGACGCCGGCTCGCCTTCGATGACGCCCGAATCTACGCGGCACTCGCAAAGAGCTTCACGGAAGTGAATGGTGAGCTGACCCCGCTCACGCACCGCGCCATCCGTGATCTGGTCGCACGCGTCAATCGCGAGATAGCGTCCCGTTTCACGGTGGATGTAAAGATCTACGAAGTGCAGAACATCGTGGAACACGCCCTACTGGACAGCAAGGAATACGACGCCGCCGAGGCATACATCAATTACCGCATCCAGCGGGACTTCGCGCGCAGCAAGGCCACCGACATCAACCACTCGATCGTCAAGCTGATCAGCAAAGACCAATCGGTCGTCAACGAGAACGCCAACAAGGACAGCGATGTCTTCAACACCCAGCGCGACCTGACCGCCGGCGCCGTGGGCAAGGCCATCGGCCTGAAAATGCTGCCCCCACATGTGGCCAATGCCCATCAGAAGGGCGACCTGCACTACCACGACCTCGATTACCACCCCTATGCGCCGATGACGAACTGCTGCCTCATCGACTTCAAGACCATGCTGAGCCAGGGCTTCCGGATCGGCAACGCGGATGTCGACCCGCCCCGGTCGGTTCAGACGGCGACGGCCCAGATCTCGCAGATCATCGCGAACGTGTCGTCGACCCAGTACGGCGGATGCTCAGGCAACCGAATCGACGAGGTCCTCGCCCCCTATGCCGAGAGAAACCTCGACAAGCACTTGGCCGACGCCCGCAAGTGGATCGCCGACGAGACCCTGCACCAGTCCTACGCCGAGGAGAAGACTCTCAAGGACATCTACGACGCGATGCAGAGCCTCGAATACGAGATCAACACCCTGTTCACCTCGAACGGGCAGACACCCTTCACCTCGCTCGGCTTCGGCCTCGGCACCACCTGGTTCGAGCGCGAGATCCAGAAGGCGATCCTGCAGATCCGGATCGAGGGGCTGGGCAGCGAGAAGCGCACGGCGATCTTCCCGAAGCTGATCTTCACCGTCAAGCGTGGTCTCAACCTCGAACCGACCGACCCGAACTACGACATCAAGCAGCTCGCGCTGGAATGCTCCACCAAGCGGATGTACCCGGACATCCTCAACTACGACAAGATCGTCGAACTCACCGGAAGCTTCAAGGTGCCGATGGGCTGCCGCTCCTTTCTGCAGGGCTGGACCGACGAGAACGGCAACGACGTCTCCGAAGGCCGGATGAACCTCGGAGTCGTGACTCTCAACCTGCCCCGGATCGCCCTGGAGGCTGCCGGCGACAAGGACAGGTTCTGGAGCATTCTCACCGAACGGGTGAGCACGGCGCGGGACGCCCTGCTCTTTCGGATCGAGCGGTGCAAGGAAGCAACCCCGCAGAACGCCCCGATCCTCTACGTCTATGGTGCCTTCGGCCAGCATCTCCATGCCGGCCAGCCCGTCGACACCCTGTTCAAGAACAAGCGCGCAACCGTGTCCCTCGGCTACATCGGCCTCTACGAGGTAGCCGCGGCTTTCTACGGCGGCGATTGGGAATCGAGCTCCGAGGCTCGGGACTTCACCATCGACATCCTGCGCACGCTGCATGAGCGCACCACGGCGTGGAGCGACGAGTACGGCTACCAGTTCAGCGTGTACTCGACGCCGAGCGAGAGCCTGACCGACCGGTTCTGCCGCCTCGACACCGAGAAGTTCGGCTCCGTGCCGAACATCACCGACAAGGACTACTACACCAACAGCTTCCACTACGACGTGCGCAAGAACCCGACGCCGTTTGAGAAGCTGGACTTCGAGAAGGTCTACCCGACGTTCTCCTCGGGTGGGTTCATCCACTACTGCGAGTACCCGATCCTGCAGCAGAACCCCAAGGCCCTCGAAGCCGTCTGGGATTACTCCTACGATCGCGTCGGCTACCTCGGCACCAACACTCCGATCGACCGCTGCTACGCCTGTGGTTTCTCGGGCGACTTCGACGCCACCGAGCGCGGGTTCGAGTGTCCCGAATGCCACAACTCCGACCCGATGACGTGCGACGTCGTCAAGCGCACCTGCGGCTACCTCGGCAACCCGCAGGCCCGCCCCATGGTGCATGGCCGGCACACGGAGATCACCTCCCGGGTGAAGCACATGGCCGGGGCGACAGGCATCCGTGGGGCGGATGCCGCCGCATCCGTTGCCGAGGATGCGTGACCCGCAGCCCGGCGAGTGGCTCTCGGAGAAGCTGAGTCAGCGGTACGTCGGGGACTACAAGCCCTTCGTCTTCGTCGACGGCGAGGGGGTGCGGTGCAGCCTGTACCTGTCCGGGTGCCTCTTCGCCTGTGAGGGGTGCTTCAACGAGGCCACCTGGAGTTTTCGCTATGGGCAGCCGTACACCCCAGAGCTCGAGGACCAGATCCTGGCCGACCTCGGCCAGGAGTATGTGCAGGGCATCACCCTTCTCGGTGGGGAGCCGTTCCTCAATACCGGGGTCTGCCTGGCGCTGCTCGATCGGGTGCACCGGGAACTCGGCACGTCGAAGGACGTGTGGTGCTGGACCGGTTACACGTTCGACGAACTACTGCTGGATAGCGAGGACAAGCTCGCTCTGCTCGGCTCCGTCGACGTCCTGGTCGATGGTCGGTTCGAACTGGCCAAGCGCGATCCTGGCCTGCAGTTTCGGGGCAGCAGCAACCAGCGGATCATCGACGTCAAGGCGTCCCTGCGGTCGGGACAGGTGACACTGTGGGGCAGCCTGAAGGATGCGACCAGCAGCTACGAGCAGATCGAGAAGCGCAATCTGATCTAGGGTTCAGAACAGCGGCCAGGGCACGGCGGGCATGTCGCCGCGCGGGGCCGGGAACCGCCCGTCAGCGCGGAGTCGGTCGCAGCGCGTGGCCAGTGCTGCTATTTCGACCTCGGTGAGCAACGCGCCCAGAGCGGCGCCGAGCTCACCCGCCAACTGCGCGCTGACCCGGTCGATCCCGTCGAGCTCGTCAGCGGTGAGCTCCTCCCCCAGCCAGCCCCAGAGCACGGTGCGCAGCTTGTGCTCGGCGTGGAAGGTGAGCCCGTGGTCGACGCCGTGCCGGTGTCCATCCGGCATCGCGAGGATGTGGTCGCCCTTGCGATCGGCGTTGTTCACCACGATGTCGAACACGGCCATCCGGCGAAGCGCGACCGAGTCCTCGTGGATGAGCGTGACGGCGCGATTGTGCTCGTCCCGGCCGTCGAAGACCCGGCGCCAGCCCTCCATCGGCGCGGCCTCCCACGGGACCAGGTCCACGGCATCCTGTTCGGGGTCCGAATCCTGCCAGAGCTGCACCATCCCCGGCCCCATCGGACCGCCCCTCAGCCAGGTGAGCGGCACGACATTCCAGCCGAAGGCCTCCGAGACCAGGTAGGCCGCGGCCTCCCGGCTGGCGAGGTCACCATCGGGAAAATCCCAGAGCGGGTGCTCGCCGGCGATGGGCTTGTAGACCACCGTGGCGTCGCCGATGCTGCCCAGGAAGGTCGCGTTCGATGCCGTGGTGATGCGTCCCGTCAGTTCAAGGTCGCCGTCGAGGTCAAGGTCGCCGAGGTCCCCGTCGCCGAGGGGCGCATCGGGCTGCATCAGAGGCTGCCGGGAAGGGTGCAGACGTGCCCCTCGACGTCGATGGGGTCGCCGCAGAACGGGCAGAGGGGGCGGCCGGCCCCTACTATCTCGCGGGTGCGCTTCGCGAAGGCCCGGGCGGTGCCGACGGGCATCCGGACCAGGAGCATCTCCTCCGGCTCCACCATGATCGCATCGAGCAGATCCTCGTCGAGTGCGTCCTCAATGCCTGGGTCGACCTCAACAAGTGGATACGCCTCGATCACGACCTGCACGGTCGAGGGGTCCCAGCCGAGGCTCATCCCGCCGGTGCGGAATTCCTCTACGACCGGCTGGTCCAGCGGGTCGTTGTCGACCAGCTCGACGGGCGTGTTGGTCGGGATGCTGAACGGGTTGCCCTCGTGGCTCATCAGCTGGTCGAGCATCTCGTCGATCTTCTCGGCGAGCAGAGCGGACTGTTGTTTCTCCAGGGCGATGCTCACGATCTGAGCTCCCGTGCGCACCTGCAGGTAGAACGTGCGTGACCCGGGCAGACCGACGGTGCCGACGACGACCCGATCCGGCCAGGCAAACTCATGGACGATTGTGGGCATGTGGGTATTTTAGGTGACCGTTGTGTGCGGCGCCTGACCGGCCCCGCCGCCGACCGCCGCGTCGGCCGAAGGGGTGCCGGTGCCGAGCCAGGCGAGGTCGCCGGCATCCGTGTTCACGGCGTGCACGATCGGCCGGCTGGCGCCGTAGCGCACGATCGAAACGGATGCCGGGCCCACGTCAAGGCGCTGGAAGAGGTCAAGGTGCATGCCGAGCGCATCGGCCAGAACAGACTTGATGATGTCGCCGTGACTGACCGCCACCCACACCGCGCCGGGTCCGTGCTCGGCCTCGAAGGCGGCATCGTGACGACGGATGGCGGCGACCGATCTGGCCTGCATGGTCGCCATCGACTCACCGCCGGGGAATGTGACGGCCGACGGCTGGGTCTGGACTGTCGACCAGAGCTTCTCCTTGGCGAGGTCGCCGAGGGCGCGGCCTTGCCACTCGCCGTAGTCGCACTCGGTGATGCCCTCCTCCACCGGTGTCACGAGCGAGTCGGCCTGATGATCGAGGATGAACTGCGAAGTCTGCCGGCAGCGTTCCAGAGGGCTCGAGACCACACCGACCAGCGGCACCGCCGCCAAGCGCCGGCCCATGAGGGCCGCCTGGTCCTGTCCGATCTGATCGAGCCGCACCCCGGGCGTGCGCCCGGCCAGCATTCCGGTGGCGTTCGCGGTGGTGCGGCCGTGCCGCACGAGAATGACAGTGGCCATGGGTACAGCCTAGACAGACGGTTGGGGAGCGCTCGCCGCCGAAGCAATTCGACGGAGATTTTGGGTCAAACGCCCGATTATGAGCCCAGATGAGCTGTTTCAGGCAAAATCTCCGTCGAATTCGTTCTGGGCGAGCGGATGCCGAGCGCCGGCCTCGACAGACCGGCGGCCTGCGACTAATCGGCCGGGTCGGTGATGAACCCCTCGTCGATCATCCAGTCATAGGCCACGTCGGCAGGGTCGGCACCGTCGACATCCACCTGACGGTTCATGCCTCGCAGAACTTCGTCGGTGAGCCTGGGTGAGATGTCGGCAAAGATCTGCTCCAGGCCGGGGGTGGTCTCGAGCTTCTCGGTGAAGAAGACGGGAGCAACGTTGTACGCAGGGAAGAACGCTCGGTCGTCGATCAGAACCGTGAGATCGAGCGCGTCGAGGCGACCGTCGGTCGTGAAGACCTCACCGAAGTTGCAGGCCCCATCATCGGTCGCGCTGTAGATCGCACCGGTGTCGTAGATTCCGATGTTGTCGTCGGGCACGCCGTCGGCGGCGCCACGTTCCAGGTCGTAGTGGGCGAGCATGGGGTTCATACCGTCCGGCCGAGAGTTGAATTCGGCCTCGACGCAAAAAGTCCGATCTTCGACCGGTAGCAAGGCGAGTTCGGACAGGGTCGTGATCCCGCCGAGCTCGGCGATCGCCTCAGTGCGCACAGCCAGGGCGTAGGTGTTGTTCATCGGTGCCGGAGTGCCCCAGGTGAGACCGTTGTCGATGTCGATGTCGTACACGGCCTGCCACATCTCGTTCTGGTCAGCGATCGCCTCCTCCTGACCGAGGTAGGTCAGCCACGCGGTTCCCGTGTACTCCCAGAGCACGTCGGCCTGGCCGGAGAGCAGGAGTTCGCGGGTCGGCTGGCTGCCGGGCAGATTGCTGAGGTCGGTCACGTCGAAGCCCGCGGCGGTCCCGGCGAGCACCGCGATCTTGCCGAGCAGCAGCTGCTCGGTGAAGTTCTTGGACGTGACCGTGAGGCTCACACCCTCTGCACCGTCAAGGGGGGTGATCGACCCGGGTCCGACCGCGGGAACGTACGAGGTCGCCGGTTTCAGGCCGCACCCGGTGAGGGCGAGGGCGCACACGGTGAGAACACCGGTTGCCACACCCCAGCGCCCCAGGGACGTGCGACGGATGCGAGATGGGGAGCGATACATCTAGAGTCCCTTCGGGCGGGCAACGTGTTCGACAACGCGGCCTACCCAGTCAATGAGGAGGGCGAGAAGAGCCACCAGCAGGGCCCCGGTGACGAGCACGGGAGTGAGGCTGAGATTGACGCCCGTGGTGATCAGGATGCCGAGTCCCCCGCCGTTGACGAACGTGGCCAGTGCTGCGGTGCCCACCAACAGAACGAGAGCGGTGCGCACGCCCGAGAGCATGACCGGCACGGCGAGCGGCAGCTCCACGCGGAACAACACGGCCGCTGAGCTCATGCCCATTCCTCGTCCAGCCTCGATGAGGCGGTCGTCAACCTGTTGCAGTCCGACCATGGTGTTGCGCAGCACCGGGAGCACCGCGTAGAGCACGAGGCTCAGCGTCGCCGCCCAGAAGCCGAAGCCGACCCAGAACGCGAGCAGTACGACGACGCCGATGGCGGGGGCGGCCTGCCCGACGTTGGCGATCGCGAGCACCGGAGCGGTCAGAAACCGCAGGGGCTTGCGGGTCAGGGCGATCCCCAGCGGAATCGCGATGACCAGCACGATCACCGCAGCGAGCAGGGTGAGTTGGACGTGCTCCACGGTGTAGACCCAGAGCGCTGCCGGGGCGAGGGTGGTGAGCTCGATCGGCGAGAGATTCGCCGTCAGCAGCCAGATCACGAGCCCGAGGAACGTGAGCAGGATGCCGGCCAACTGGTATACCAGTCCCCGCCAGGACAGCCACACCAGGCGGGCCCGGGTGACCGGCACGGCCGACGCGGCCGGGTCGCCCGGCATTTCGACGGCGCTGTCGCCGCCGGCGATGCCAGCTTCCGCCTTCAGGATGCGGGTGCTCACTGAGCGGCCCGCGCGTCGGCGGTGCTGCTCGCGGACTCGCCCGGCGCAGCCTCGCCCGGAGCGGACTCGCCCGGAGCAGCCTCGGCGGCAGCCGCCTGGGCCTGGAACAGGCCGGTGTTCAGCCCGACGGGCGCCTGGTCTGACTCGAGCACGGCAGCGGACTGTGACCGGGTGATGGCGTCCATAACTGTCTTCACATCGATGACGCCTTTGAACATGTCGCGACGGCCGGTGACGAGCGCCGCCCCGGCGCTCGAGACGAGCATCGTGTCGAGCGCGTCATTGAGCGTGGACCGAATGCCGACCACCGGGAGTTTCGGGTCGGGAACCTGACTGACGACCTCGAGACGACCGAGCTTGCGCCGGGAGAGCCACTGGATGGGTCGGTGACGCTCGTCGACGATGACCGCGTGGCCGTGGCCGGCCTCCACGATGCGAGCGAGGACATCCGCTGCCCGTTCTCCGGGCCTGCCCGTGATGGCGTCGCTGAGGGCGACATCCGCTACCCGAGTCAGTGTGAGCTGTTTGAGACCGGCGCCGGAGCCGATGAAGTTCTCGACGAACTCGTTGGCCGGGTCGCCAAGGATGCGTTCCGGGGTGTCGTACTGCTCGAGCTGGGCACCCTCGTTGAAGATGGCGATCCAGTCGCCGAGCTTCACGGCCTCGTCGAAGTCGTGGGTGACGCAGACGATGGTTTTCTGCAGCTCTTCCTGGATATTGATCAATTCGTCCTGCAGGCGCAAGCGGGTGATCGGGTCGACGGCCCCGAAGGGCTCGTCCATGAGCAAGATGGGCGGGTCAGCCGCGAGTGCGCGGGCCACGCCGACGCGTTGCTGCTGGCCGCCGGAGAGCTCCTTCGGGTAACGGTCGCGGTAGAGCGCCGGGTCGAGGGAGACGAGCTCGAGAAGTTCGTCGACGCGGGCCGCGATGCGGGCTTTGTCCCAGCCCAGCATCTTCGGCACTATGCCGATGTTGGTGGCGACCGTCATGTGCGGGAACAGTCCCCCAGCCTGGATGACATAGCCGATGCCCCGGCGCAGGGCGTCGCCGTTCATCTCGGTCACGTCCTCCCCATCGACGACGATGCGGCCCTCAGTCGGTTCAATGAGCCGGTTGATCATCTTGAGGGTCGTGGTCTTGCCGCAGCCCGAGGGGCCGACGAACATGACGATCTTGCCGGCCGGGATCTCCATGGTGAGACCATCGACGGCGGGCCTCGCCTGGCCGGGGAACCGCTTGGTGACGTGGTCCAGCAGGATGCTCGCACCGGTGATACCGGTGGAGCCGTCGGTGGCGGTGGATTCAGCGGGGTTGGATGCGATGAGTTCAGACACGGATACCTCGAGGTGTGGTCAGGCGGCCGAGGCCGACGAGAAGGAGATCAAGAATGAGGGCGAGCACGACGACGCCGATGACGCCGGTCAGCACCGACTCAAGTGAGTTGGCGCCGCCGAGGCGGGAGAGGCCGGAGAAGATGAACCCGCCCAGGCCTGGGCCGAGGGAATACGCTGCGACCGCGGCGATTCCCATCACCATCTGGGCGGAGACCCGGATGCCGGTGAGGATGATCGGCCACGCCATCGGCAGTTCAACCTGGAGCAACGTGCGAAACCGGCTCATGCCGATGCCGCGCGCCGATTCAACGATGGACGGCGCGATACCTGACAGGCCCACGACCGCGTTCCGCAGAATGGGCAGCGTGGCGAAGAACGCCACGACGATGACGGCTGGAACGACGCCGAAGCCGAGCGGCGCGATGAGCAGTCCGATGAAGGCGAACGACGGAATGGTCAGGCCGATGGCTGACACCGAGTTGGCGATCCCCGTGAACGCGGAATTGCGGTAGACGAGTGCGGCCAGAACGACGGCAATCACTGTGGCCAGGATCAGGCATTGCACGACGAGGCTGAAATGCTGCCAACTGCTGAATAGGATCTGCTCATACTGATCCCCTAGAAAATCCCACACATCAAAACCTCTTCGAGTCGATAACACTCCGATTCACCGCCACCGGCACGGGCGCAACTGGAGGCGCGAATGCCGAACTGGATGGGGACGCAGGCTGAAAGCCTTTGGTGAGGGTTGCTAACCATCCTTGCATGGCTACCCCCGGCTGGGCGGTGCGAGGTGTTTCGGGCGGGTCGATCGCCTGCCTGGCCGTCGGGACGCCCTGTTGAAGGGTGAACACCGTCTACACGACGGAGCAGCCATGGATTTTTACCTCGCCGACGCATCCGAATTGCGGAAGACAAAACGGGATCGACGTGAACACCTATATTCCAGGACGGCTGAGGGCGAATCCGGCCAGGCCGCACGGGCATCGGTCACCAGGCCCCATCGGAGTGCGGCCCGGTCTCACCGCCCAACTAGACCTGTCCCCGAGGAAGGGGCACCCGCACAACGAGCTCGCTGGCGACGGTGCTTCCGACCCGTTGGCGCGCGCGTCCGAGTTGGCGCGCGCGTCCGAGCGCGCGTCCGAGTTGGCGCGCGCGTCCAAGCGTGGCCGGTCCCTCCGCGAGGTTTCGGTGTCCCGCCCTATTTATTGGGGGGTTTCGGATTCTGCTTGCTTGCGGTGATCGAGGTTGGTGTCCGCCAAGTTCTCCAGCTCTCCGTCGGAAGCCGCCTCCTCAACGGCAATGAGCCGATTGTTCGCGGTGGGAAGGGCACGCACCACCTCGTCGAGTTTGCGCTGTGTCGCGGCCTGCTGCCGGGCTTGGGTGTGCTGGATGACGAACACCATGACGAGGGTGATCGACGACGTCACACTGTAGAGCACGTTGTTCCACCAGGCAGGAAAGCCAACCAGGAATCCCACCGCCAGCCACAGTGCCGTGAGGGAGGCGACGGCCAGCCCCACCGTGGCGAGTGAGGTGGCATCGCCCACCTGGTGGAGAAGCCGGCTGCTCCACAGGTGTTCCCGCCGCTCAGAGTTGCTGCCGCGACCGGTCTGCGCTCTTCGTGCGCCGCCGCGGTGAGGTAGGCGACCGGGCGCCTGCCGTGACTCTGAGGCCGACGGCCACCCCGGATCCTGTTTCTCGTTCTGTCCAGACATATGCAACACAGTAGCCCCTCGGTCACCTGCTGCCAGAGAAGAGTCGTGTGCTGCCAGAGAAGTGGTATCACACCGTCTTCAAAGGCCGGGCATGCCGCTGGTTCCAGTCATCCGAATGGACATCATTACTGGGCCGAAGCATCACGAGCAGCCTGCTGCAATCGTGACCGATCGCTTTCGAGCCTGGTCAGCAGCTGAGCATCCGTCCCGTAGTCCAGCTCAGCGACGGCGACGAAGACATGTGCGCCATTTTCAACGCGTGTCGTTGACCATCGGTCAACGGGGCGGTCCCACGCAAGCATGCTACCGAGGTCGCCGTCGTCGGGTACAGCGTCGTGTGAAAGAAGTGGCGGGGCAGTTTGCTCGGTCTCGAACGCTGTTCCGATCACGGATGTCATCGAGGCCAGAACCTCGACAGGTGTCCGTTCCAGCGCTGTTCGCACGTCTGCGGGCGTGATGCTCGACGCAGCCCTGCTGGATCGGGCTCTCCTCCAAATCGAAAGCGGCAAACGCTTCAGCCGGTCAACGGCGAGATGAGTGAGCCCTGCAGTGACCCTTGAGTCTGAGGCCCTGCCGCAGCTCGCACTAACGAATTCGACGGAGATTTTGCCCAAAACAGCCCCGAAACCGTGAAAACTTGAGCTTCTCGGCAAAATCTCCGTCGAATTGGTTCACCGCGGGCACGGTTCACCGCGGGCGCCGGCCAGCGTTAAGGCGGTAGCCACCGTCGACCACGCAAGCGATTCCGACGCACTCGCCTAGGGCAGCGGGCCGCGGCGCGCCAGCACCTGGGCGAACAGGGCATGCAACAACGGAAGCGCGGAACCGACCACGAGCACCGTTCCGATGACGGCATCGTCGTCACGGAGCAGGATGCCCCCAATCAGGAGAGCGGCGAAGAGGATGGCCGAGATGATCTGCCGCCCTGTCCGCTCCAGGCCCACCATTCGACGCTCGAGCCGCGGGGTCTGCACTGAGATGGCGCCCTCTTCGAACCGAGTAGTGAGGTTGTCGAGCCGCTGGGGCAGCCGCGCTATCACGCCCGCAACCGACAGGGCCTGCCTGGCGACCGCCTGCACCACGTTCCCGCCCTCGGTGCGGATCAGCTTGGCCGAATACGGCTCGACGGAGTTCCAGATGTTGAAGGCTGGGTCCAGCGAACTGCACATCCCCGAGGTCAGCGACATCGCGCGCACGATGAGGAGAAAGTTCTCCGGCAGCTGAAAGGGCAGCGAGCGCACCACGTCACCGAACTCGATGGCGAAGGCGCGGAACTCGCGCGGGTCGACATCCTGCAACTCGGCGAAGCCCATCCCACCAAACCGGGCGAACAGTTTCGTCATCGCCCGCTCGAGTTCCGCGGTGTCAGCGGAAGGCAGGAGCACGCCCACGGCCCGGATGCCGTCCACCATCCCCTTGCCGTCTCGTGCCGCAGCCGCGATGAGCAACTTGACCAACCCTTGCCGCAGGGCATCGGGCACATCACCCATCATGCCGAAGTCGATGAAGGTGAACTTCCACTGTCGACCGTCGCCGACGAGCGGCGTGACGAAGATGTTGCCGGGGTGCGGGTCGGCGTGGAAGTAGCCGTTCACGAAGAGCTGGTCGANATGACGGATGCGAATTCACCGGCAACCTCGGACGGGTCGATTCCGACAGCCCTGAGCCCGTCGGCGTCGTTGATCTTGATGGCGGTCACGTCCTGCAGGGTCAGCACGCGCCGGGTGGTGCGCTCCCAGACCAGTTCTGGAACGCTGACCCGGGCGTCGTCGGCGAAGTCCTGGGCGAACCGCTCGGCACTTGCCGCCTCGTGCAAGTAGTCGATTTCCTCGAGACTCGTGAACGCGAACTCCTCGACCAGGGCGGGCATGTCGACGCGATCGGAGACCAGGCTCACGTGGCTGAGCCAGCGGGCGACCCGGCGCAGGGCACTGAGGTCGACGTCGACGATCGCGCCGATTCCCGGCCGCTGAATCTTCACGACCACCTCCAGCAGACCGGTCTCGGCCGCATCCGTTGCCGACAGCCGAGCGCGGTGCACCTGACCGAGGGATGCCGCCGCCAGCGGATTCGGATCGACGAATGAGAACGCCCGCTCGAGCGTCACCCCCAGCTCGGCCTCGGCCAGGGCGCGGATCGCCGGGAACGGCACCGGCGGCACCTCGTCCTGCAGACCTTCGAGCTCCTTCGTGATCTCCGGTGGCAGCACGTCGAGGCGCGACGACATGAACTGGCCAACCTTGATCATGAGGCCGCCGAGGTCGACCGCGAGCACGTGAAAGCGCTTCGCGATGTGTTGCAGGCGCGCCGACCGACTGCGTGCCGCGAGCCGAGCGAGCCCGACCCGCGGCAGGAACACTTCGTACCACCACGACTGCACCAGATAGTGGGCGGCAAACCGCAGGATTCTGCGGGAGCGGGCACGCATGTTCCTGACGTCGGTCATCTGTTCTCCTTGATGCCGACGTGCTGCGGGCACTCGGTCAGTCCTGGGCGAGGATGGAATAGAGCTTACGACGCGCCTCATCCAGGATGGCGACGGCCTGCTTCACCTGCTCCGGGTTGCCGGAGCGACCGACCTGCGCGGCGGCCTGGGCTAGATCGATGCCGGCCTTGGGCAGCGCGGTCGCGCGACCCGATTCCCGCGTGCTCTGGGTCTCCCACGGGGCCGCCTGGTCTGTCGCGGCATCCGCTACCACGCGGCCCTCGTCGGTCAGCGAGTAGGTCTTGCGTCCGTTGGATTCCTCGGCGTTGATCAGTCCCTCGTCGGCGAGCAGCTGCAGCGTGGGATACACCGATCCGGGGCTCGGCTTCCACGCGCCATTGCTGCGTTCCTCGATCTCGTGAATGATCTGGTAGCCGTGCATCGGCTGCTCGGCAAGCAGGGCCAGCACCGCCGCACGCACGTCTCCGCGGGCCATCCGCGTGCCGACCTTGCGGTCGAATTGTCCGCGCAGCTGCTCCATCGCATCCCACATGCCGGTGGGCCAGCCATCGCCCGCGCCGCCCCGGCGTGCCCCGAACCCGTCGCCCATAAATGAACTACCCATGATGTCCTCCTCAACGCTCGAGCCACCGCGGCTCGACGATACTTAACGATATATCGCTCAGGACCCGATGGCGAAACAATTCCCATCTTCATTCCACCGACTGAGAAGCGCCTGTACCTACCCTGCGGCCCGGTAATGTGGACCCCATTGCCGTCGTCCTGCACTAGGGCGACGCACCCGAATCTGAGGAGAACCAGATGTCCGTCGGCCTGCTCGCCGTTGTCGATGACATACTTACCGCCGCTCTCAAAGCGAGCGCCAAGACCGCAGGCGTCGTGATCGACGACGCGGCCGTCACGCCCCAGTATGTTCAGGGGCTGTCGCCGGCGCGCGAGCTTCCCATCGTGTGGCGGATCGCACTCGGCAGCCTGTTCAACAAGTTCGTGATCATCATCCCGCTTGCACTCCTCCTCTCCGCCTTTGCGCCGGGGGTTCTGCCGTGGCTGCTGATCATCGGCGGCACCTATCTGTGCTTCGAGGGTGCGGAGAAAGTCACCGAGTGGTTCGGCGTGCACCACACCACCGGCGAGACCGAAACACGGGATGAGCGCAAACTCGTCTTCGGCGCCATTCGCACCGACCTCATCCTCAGCACGGAGATCATGCTCATCGCGCTGGCGGGTCTCGATCCCGATTTCGGGATCGGGATGACGCTGGGCGCCCTGGTCGTGATCGGCTTGGGGATGACAGTGCTGGTCTACGGAACCGTGGCCCTGCTGGTCAAGATCGACGACATCGGGCTGGCGCTGATGAAAAACCCGGTACGCCGGGTCAGACGCGCCGGCGCGCGCATCGTGCGCTCGATGCCGGCCGTGTTCCGGGTTATCAGCGTCGTCGGCACGGTCGCAATGTTGTGGGTGGGCGGCCACCTTGTGATCGCCAACCTGCACGAAACCGTCTGGAACGCCCCCTATGACGTTGTGCACGCTGTGACGCTGCTGGTCGAACCGGCCGGACCCATCATCGTCTGGGTCACCGACACTGCACTGTCGCTCGTTTTCGGGCTCATTCTCGGGCTGATCATTGTCGCGGCCCTGACCGCAGTCTCGCGCCTACGCAAACAAAAGCAGCCGCACAGCGTCAAAGCCTGACCCAGTCGCCGGCTGAACAAGCCATAATCGCCCCGACCAGAGGATGTCCCCGTGCAGCTTTCCCTATGGCTGGCCCTGGTCGGCGCGGGCTCCCTGATCAGCTTCACGCCAGGTGCGGGGGCGATCAACACCATGAGCAACGCCCTGAATGCGGGCTTTCGACGCTCCATCTGGGGAATCCTCGGCCAGCAGGCCGCGCTGCTCATCCACATCGCGGTCGTGGCCCTCGGCCTCGGCCTGCTCGTGGCCAGTTCGCCGATCGCTTTCAACGCGATTCGGTACGCGGGTGCCGCCTACCTGGTCTTCCTGGGCATCCGTCAGTTCCTCGCCAAACCGGAACTCGATGGCGAGCGCACCCGAGCCCTGAGCGACGAGCCCCGCTGGTCGATGTTCCGCCGCGGGCTGTGGGTCAACATGCTGAACCCCAAGGCGATCGTGTTCTTCCTGGCGTTTCTGCCCCAGTTCATCCGGGCCGACCGCCCCCTGCCGGCCCAGTACCTGATCGTTGCCGCCACCACGGTCGTGATCGACGTTCTGGTGATGTGGTTCTTCTTCGCCGGAACGGCGCGTTCATTCCAGCGATTCACCCGCGACGCCCACGGTCAGCGCGTGTTGAACCGCGTCTTCGGGGTGCTCTTCGTGAGCGTCGGCGTGCTGCTCGCGGTCATTCACTAGGAGTCAGAGGATGCGTCCGCCTCGACCCGGGCTGCGAACTCCTCCATGCCGCGAGCGATGTTCTCCTGGCGCGAGTCGTCATCTTCAGGGTCGCGAGGGGCATCGTACGGCCACGACATGTACACGTTCGGGTCGATGATCAGGTACGCGGACAGCGAGCCGCTCGGGATTGCTTCATAGTCGCGCACCTGCTCGTCTGACTGGTCCATGCCCATCCACGCGATGCCAGTGTTCTCTGGCAGGACCACCCAGCCCTGACCGCGGAAGACCTCGGCGAGTTCCGGGGGGATACTGGCGTGCACCTGAGCGAAACCGCGGGCGGTGAGAGCCGGCGCGAGCGAGTTGAGGAGTGCCCGGCACACCTCGGAGGATCCTCCGGTGATCAGCAGTTCGAAGACGGCGGTGCCGTGGTCGCTGACGATGGCGTCGTCGATGTCGTCGTCGGTGGAGTCTTCGTCGAGCTGATCCTCGTCGACATAGCTGTCAGGTTCGGTGACGATAGCGCCGAGAAGCCGGCCGTCATCGGTTTCGGCAACCAGAGCAAGTGCCATGGACTCGGTTTGGAGTTCGATGGTGTCGTCGAAGTAGACCTCCGGAGCGTCATCGATCTCGGCCTGAATGTTCTCAGCGAACAACGCGACAAACGCTGCCCGATGCCCTTTGCCCAGACGTCGGACTCGGTAGCCAGGTTGTTCGCTCATGGTAGAGCCTCTCAAAGATGTGTCTGCGCGCTGTGAAGCTCCGGTATCGGAACACTCGAATTTATCACGCGCAGGGCGTGTCGTTGGTTTCCCGTAAGCCACGGGAGGTCGCTCGTCACGGGGTCAGGAACAGAGGTCTTCGGGACGTGATTCTTGCTGATTCGTCACACTCGCTGGCAGAATTCACCAGTTTTAACAGGTTGCTTGCGTCGTATCCCCGGTCGAATAATGATGAAAACCGCTCGGGAATACCGTCGGCGAATGTCGACGGGCCCATCCAAAATCGAAGGAGAGCCATGTCAAACGCCGATCCAACATTCACCCCCGCTACAGCCGGATATGACTTCAACACCTCGGCAGAGACCACCGGCCCTGGTCGCGGCACAATGCCCTCCACTGCGGGACAGGGCCCCTCCACTGCGGGACAGGGCCCCACCGCCGGTGACCGGGCCGCCGACGTGAAGGACACATCGGTCGCCGCCGGTCAGCACGTTGCCGGTGTCACCAAACAAGAGATCCACAATGTCGGCTCCGAGGCCAAGAAGCAGGCGAAGGACCTCTATCGCGAGACCCAGACGGAACTAGCCGACCAGGCCGCAACACAGCAGAAGCGGGTCGCGACGGGCATCCGATCGCTTGCCGACGAAATCGGCGCGATGGCCACGTCATCCGACACTCAGGGAGTGGCCAGCGACCTGGCCCAACAGGCCGCGACGCGAGCGACCGGAGTCGCGGACTGGCTGGACCAGCGCGACCCAGGTTCCCTTCTCAGTGAGGTGAAGGACTATGCCCGGCGCAAGCCCGGAACCTTTATCGCCATCGCTGCCGTTGCGGGCATCCTCGCCGGGCGACTGACGCGCGGAGTGGTCGAGGAGAAGAAGGATTCAGCCGTGGATGCGGCTGAGGAGACCAAGGTCACCGCCGTCAGCGCCGACCACCGCACCAGCGCCGGGTACGGGTCCAACCCCGAGTTCCACTCCGCCAACCCCGACTTCGGTGGGACGCCGCGATGACCGACCTGCCCTCCCCATCTGAACGCAAGGCCGCCGAGACTTCCCTGGGCGACCTCCTCGGCGAGGTCACCCGTGACGTGTCCACACTCATGCGCCAGGAGGTCGCACTGGCCAAGGCGGAAGTTCGTCAGTCCGCCACCCGGGCCGGAAAGGGCGCCGGCCTGGTCGGCGGTGCCGGGTATGCCGGCCACCTCACCGTTCTCTTCCTGTCGTTCGCGGCCTGGTGGGGACTCGGCCAGGTCATCGATATCGCCTGGGCGGCCTTCATCGTCGCCGTGGTTTGGGGAATTGTGGCCGCCGTGCTGTACGTCTTGGGCCGCAAGGAACTCAAGACCGTTCAGGGAGCGCCGCGCACCGTAGACACCTTGAAGCACATTCCAGACGCACTCAAACGAAATGAGGAAAACCGATGAGCACCGACTTCACTTCCAGCTCGACCACCGATCCGGACGTTCTCCGCGCCGAGATCGAAAAGACCCGCCGCGAACTCGGCAGCGACGTCGACGCCCTGGCGGACAAGGTCACGCCGGACAAAATCATGCAACGTCAGGCTGACAAGGTGAAAGGAGCCGTGGGCTCTGTGAAAGATAAGTTGATGGGTTCGGCATCCGACGCTGGCGATTCCCTGACTGGAGTGGCCGATGACGCCTCTGGCCTCGCACACCAGGCTGCCCAGAAGGCGAAGGGCAATCCCCTGGTCATCGGCCTGATCGCCTTCGGCGTCGGCTGGCTGGCATCCTCGCTGGTTCCAGCGAGCTCCACCGAGAAGCGAATCGCCGGGAATATCACCGAAGCAGCCGAGCCGCTGGTCCAGGAGGTGACCGACGCCGCGAGGCAGGTCGGCGAGAACCTCAAGGACCCGCTCAGCGACGCCGCAGAGGCAGTACAGGGGACGGCCACTGAGGCGGTCGACACCGTCAAGTCCGAGACCACCGGCGCTGCCGGCCAGGTGCGTGACGAAGCGAAGCACGCGGGGCTGACCCCGGCCGGATAGCACCGGTTGATCCCTGAGGCACGGCCGGCGAGCTGCGCGACCCGCTCACGCGGCTCGGCTCGACGGCCGTGCCCTCGGCGTTATGGGCTCTCCGCAGAGCTACACACTCCGCGGGGCGACAACCACCTTGCCGTGCGCGCGCCCTTCTCCCACATAGGCAAGTGCTTGCGGAACCTCGTCGAGCGAGAACGTGCGGTCGACTCGGATGCGGAGGTCGCCCGCGACACACAGGTCGGCCGCGGGCATGAAGTGCTCCGGTCCCGTTCTGACGGCGAGAACACCCATCCGGCGCCCGGTCAGCAGGCCGAGCGCGGCGCCGATCGTGCCGACCCCCAGCAGCGTCGGCACTGCTCCGCCGACACAGAGATAGTGTCCGCCCGGGGTCAGGGCCCGCCGGTAGGCGAAGACGGATCGGTGGGCGACGAGATCGAGCACGAGGTCGAACGGTCCGAGCCTCGTGAAGTCCGAACGGCGATAGTCGACCACTTCATCAACACCAAGGTCGCGAAGGTAGTCGAGCTTGCCTGCGTTGTCGACGCCGGTCACGTGCGCCCCGGCGAGGGCGGCGAGCTGGATCGCGAACGTGCCCGATCCGCCACCGGCGCCATTCACCAGGACACGCTGCCCCGCATGGACCTGTGCCGTGCCCTGCAGCGCAATCGCGGCTGCCTGCGGCAACGTCGAGGCCTCGGCGAACGTCAGCCCCTGCGGTTTGTGCGCCAGCATCGTGTCGGGAGCCACGGCATACTCGGCGAACCCGCCCATCAGGGCCAGATTGTCCCCGTACACCTCATCGCCGACGTGGAACCGGGTCACGCCGGCGCCGACCGCGGCGACACGCCCGGCAATATCGGAACCGAGAACCCGTCGCTTAGGGGCGCGGAGACCCCCGATCCGAGCGTATAGCGGTGACCCCAGCAACCCTTCCCAGTCCGAGAGATTGACGGATGTCGCGACGACCTCCACGAGCACCTGGTTCGCGGTAGGCACTGGCACCGGTATGTCCTCGATTCGCAGCACGCCGGGCGGGCCGTAACGGTCGTAAACGACGCCTCTCATGCCGATCGGCCTCTGGAGTCCGTGCGCGGGGATTTGGACATGCTCGCAGTGTAGGCCCGGGGGCGTTTGGAGAACCCTGAGGTGACACCGCGCAGGGGATCCCCCACCAAAATCGCCCGCGACATGCTCGCTGTGCCTCAATAGACTGATGTCGTCGGTCACCTGTTCAGCTGGGACGGTCGAGTCGAGCGGCGCCCGTTCGAACTTCCGACGCGACTCTCAACGCACCCGGGGAGGACGATCACATGAGCAGCACAGACAACGCGCCAGCCGCGTCCCCGTCTCACACTGAACCGCCGCCGGGTGGTGCCCGAACGTTTGCGCAGGTGCTCGTGAACACGGCGGTCGCGAACGTCACGACGAGTTTCCTCTGGTTCGCGCTCACCTTCTGGGTCTACCTGGAGACACGCTCAGTGCTCGCGACCGGCGTCATCGGCGGAGCGTACATGCTCCTCGTCGCCGTGTTCTCAATGGCGTTCGGCACGATCGTGGACCGGCATCGCAAGCACCTCGTGATGGTGTTCGCGGGCCTGGTCACCTTGATCGCATTCGGCATCGGCGGCGGGTTGTACTTGCTGTTCCCGGAGTCCACGCTGCTCGATATCGGTGGGCCGATGTTCTGGCTGTTCAGCGGGATCATCCTCTTCGGGGCGGTCATCGAGAACATGCGCAACATCGCGCTGTCGACGATCGTCACTCTGTTGATCCCGACCGAGCGGCACGCGAACGCGAATGGGCTGGTGGGCACGGTACAGGGGCTTGCTTTCATGGTGACGAGCGTCTTCAGCGGCCTCGCGATCGGGTTGCTGGGCATGGGTTGGACGCTCATCATTGCGATCGTCCTTTCGGCCGCGGCCCTGCTGCACTTGCTGTTCCTGCGCATCCCGGAGGAGCAGCCCCAGCAGGATGTCGAGCGGCGTCCGCTGATCGACCTGCGCGGCAGCATCACGGCGGTGCGGGCGGCAACAGGGCTCTTCGCGCTCATCATCTTCTCGACGTTCAACAACTTCATCGGCGGCGTCTTCATGGCGCTCATGGACCCCTACGGCCTCGAGCTCTTCCCCGTCGAGATGTGGGGAATCGTGCTCGGTGTCACGTCGACCGGGTTCATCATCGGTGGCCTGCTGATCGCGAAGTTCGGACTCGGACGCAACCCGATCCGCACGATGCTGCTGCTCGTCGTTCTGATGGGTGTGATCGGGGCGCTGTTCACGATCCGGGAATGGTGGTGGCTGTACGCGGCGGGCATCTGGCTCTACATGACGCTCATCCCTGCCGTCGAGGCGTCAGAGCAGACGGTCATTCAGAAGTTGGTGCCGTTCCGCGCACAGGGGCGCGTGTTCGGGTTCGCTGCAGCGTTCGAGTCGGCGGCGGCCCCCATCACCGCGTTTCTCATCGCGCCGATCGCCGAGTTCATCATCATCCCGTTCATGAACTCGGATGCCGGTCGAGGCAGCCTCGGCTGGCTCCTGGGCGACGGGGAGGCGCGGGGCATCGCGCTCGTGTTCCTCATCGCGGGGATCCTGATGGTTCTCGCGGCCATCGGTGCGTTCTTCACCACGTCGTATCGCCGCATCTCGGCGCGGTACCTCGACCAGGACGAGTCAATACCCGCAGACCACTCACAGGACCCGACGGCAGAGGCCCAGCTCCGACACTGACCGTGGGCATCCGCTCGACCCGGCAGAATTGGACCATGACCCCGCTCCCCTGCAGCACCCCCGAAGCCGAGGGAATCTCCTCCGCCGCCATTCTCGATTTCGTCACCGCGGCGGAGGAACAACTCGAGAGCCTGCACAGCCTGATGGTCATTCGACACGGCCGCGTCGTGGCGGAGGGCTGGTGGTATCCCTTCGCGGCGCAGCATCCGCACCTCATGTTCTCGGTGAGCAAGAGCTTCACCTCGACCGCCGTCGGGCTCGCCATCGATGAGGGCCGGCTCACGCTCGACGGCCTCGTCATCGACCTGCTCCCCGACGACCTGCCCGCCCAGATCGACGCGCACCTGGCCGCGCTGACCGTGCGCCACCTGCTCACCATGACCACCGGGCATGCGACCGACACGGTGTCGCTCGCCGACGACGCGCCTGGCGACAACTGGGCGCGCGCCATTTTGGCCCAGCCCCTCGAGTTCGCGCCGGGCAGCCACTACGTCTATAACAGCGGCGCGAGCTATCTGCTTTCCGCGATCCTCCATCGGCTCACGGGTGAGCGCCTGTTCGACTATCTCGCCCCTCGACTGTTCGAGCCGCTCGGCATCGTCGGCGCCACCTGGGAGAGCTGCCCGCGCGGAATCGATGCCGGCGGCTGGGGGCTCTCCCTCACGACCGAACAGCTCGCCACCTTCGGCCAGCTGCTGCTGCAGCGCGGCGAGTGGAACGGCACGCAGCTCGTTCCGGCCGAGTGGATCGACGAGGCCACCTCGCTGCAGGTGGACACGTCGGGCACCGAGCACGACGTCGACGGCCGCCAGGGCTACGGTTACCAGTTCTGGTTGAACCGGCCCACGGGTTACCGCGCCGACGGTGCCTTCGGCCAGTTCTGCCTCGTGCTTCCAGAAACGGATGCCGTGATCGTGCTGACCTCGGCGCTCGCCACCGCGCAGCGCGCCCTCGACCTCGTCTGGGAGCACCTGCTGCCCGCCTTCACCGACCGGCCGCTGCCCGAGGTCTCGACCGACCTTGCTGTGACGCTGGCTTCGCTCGCCCTGCCGACTGTGATCGGCGAGCCCACGTCCCCGACGGCGGCGCGGGTGGCCGGCATCCGCTTCGACTTCGACGATCCGGAGATGACCGCGGCGACCTTCGAGCCGGGACTGCTCACGATCATCCGTGGCGGTGTGAGCACGCTTCTTGACTTCGGGCACGGTGAGTGGGTGGCCTCCGACGACGTCATGGTTCGAGCGAGCGGCGCCTGGGTCTCCCCCGGCACCCTGGTGGTGCGGGCGCACGACGTGGGCACGCCGTTTTCGCGCACGTTCACCCTGGAGTTCGGGGATGACGCACTGACCCTCGACATCGCGCAGAACGTCGCGTTCGGCGACCTGCCCCGCACTCGCCTGGCCAGCCGGTAGCCGGTAGACGTCTACGGGAGGGAGTGCCCCGCAGCCGTGAAGAGGCGGTACCACTCTTCACGGCTGAGCGGGATGTCGGACCCCGCAGCAGACTCCACCACTCGTGCCGGCTTGGTCGTGCCCAGGACCACCTGAATGTTGGCCGGGTGCCTGGTGATCCAGGCGACCGCGATCCCAGTCGGCGTGACGCCGTGGGCGGCAGCGATCTCCTCGAGCGCGTCATTGAGCGGACCGTAATTCACCCGGTCGCCCACGAACACGCCCGTGAAGACGCCGCTCTGGAACGGCGACCAGGCCTGCAGGGTCATGTCGTTTAGTCTGCTGTACTCGAGGAGACCGTTGTCCCTGACAACAGACTGGTCCAGCCCGGCCATGTTGGCCGCGACCCCCTGAGAGATCAACGGCGCGTGGGTGATGCTCAGTTGCACCTGGTTGAAGGCAATCGGCTGGTTGACCGAGCGCTTGAGCAGTTCGATCACCCCGGGCGTCTGGTTGGAGACACCGAAGTTGCGCACCTTCCCGGTGGCGTGCAGCACGTCGAACGCCGACGCGACCTCCTCGGGCTCGACCAGGCTGTCCGGACGGTGTAACAGCAAGATGTCCAGGTAGTCGAGGTTCAGCGCCGCAAGCGACTCGTCGACCGAGCGGAGGATGTGCTCCTTGGAGAAATCGAAAAAGCCCTGGCGGATGCCGACCTTCGACTGGATGATGACCGACTCACGCTCTGCGTCCGTGAACGTGACTGCGTCACCGAACCGCTGCTCGCATCCGTGCGCCCCGCCATAGATATCAGCGTGATCGAAGAAGTTGATGCCGGCATCCCGGGCGGTGCCGACGAGAGTGCGGATCTCCTCATCCCCCATATCCGAGATCCTCATCAGGCCAAGAATGACATTCGACGCCTGCAGGTTCGTACGAGGAGGGATATATATCTTCATCAATCCATCGTGCCCTACTGAAGCTTCTTGGCCCGCCGAACCTGATGCAGGATCGGCTCGGTGTATCCGTTGGGCGAGGATGCGCCCTCAAGGATAAGTCGACGGGCAGCCATGAACGCAAGCCCGGGACCAGTCGAGCCGATCAGTGCTTCGTAGCTCGGGTCTCCGGCATTCTGCGCATCGACGACCGCCGCCAGTTGCCCGAGGCTCGCGTCGACATCCGTCTTGCTGATGACGCCGTGGGTGAGCCAGTTCGCGAGGAGTTGGCTGGAGATGCGCAGTGTCGCACGGTCCTCCATGAGCCCGACGCCGTGAATGTCGGGAACTTTGGAACACCCGACGCCCTGATCGACCCATCGAACGACATAGCCCAGGATCGACTGAACGTTTTCGTCCAGCTCGGTCAGGCGCTCCTCATCGCTGAGCTCTCGTTCGGCGAGTGGGAGGACCAGTATCGGGTCCAGCGACTGGCGAGTGCGCCCGGCCAGTTCTCGCTGGCGGGCGGCCACGTCGACCTCGTGATAATGGGTCGCGTGCAGCGTCGCCGCAGTGGGAGACGGCACCCAGGCCGTGGTTGCGCCGGACAGGGGATGCGCGACCTTCTTCTCGAGCATGTCGTGCATGAGATCGGGCATGGCCCACATGCCCTTGCCGATCTGAGCCCGGCCGGGAAAACCGGTCGCGAGACCGGCGTCGACGTTCGCGTTCTCGTAGGCGGCCATGAAGGGCATGGAACGGATATCGCTCTTGGTGGCCATCGGCCCGGCGTGCATGGAGGTGTGGATCTCATCGCCGGTGCGATCGAGGAATCCCGTGTTGATGAAGACGATGCGCTCAGCGGCAACGGCGATGCAGGACCGCAGATTCAGCGTCGTTCGCCGTTCCTCGTCCATGATCCCCACCTTCACGGTGAGTGGGGGCAGGCCAAGGAGCTGCTCCACCCGCGCGAACAGGTCGACAGTGAAAGCCACCTCATCAGGGCCGTGCATCTTCGGCTTGACGATGTACACCGAGCCGGTGCGTGAGTTGCCGCCGCGGGCCGCGCCGACGAGATCGGGGAACGCACCGAGAACGGTCAGCACCGCGTCGAGAACGCCTTCAAAGACTTCGACCCCGGATGCGTCACGTACGGTTTCGGTCTGCATCAGGTGCCCGACGTTGCGCACCAACAGCAGGCTCCGGCCGGGCAGCGTCACCTCGCCGCCGCCAGGAGCCGTGTAGACGCGGTCGCCGTTCATGGTTCGAGTGAAGACGCCGGCGCCCTTCCTGACGGTCTCACTCAGCGTTCCGCGCATGAGCTCGCGCCAGTTGCGGTAGCCGAGCACCTTGTCGTCGGCGTCGACTGCGGCAACCGAGTCTTCGAGGTCCATGATCGTCGTGACCGCGGACTCCAGCACGATGTCCTGGATGCCCGCAGCGTCCGTGGCCCCGATAGGTGCGGCCCGGTCAATGATCACGTCGAGGTGTAGTCCGTGATGAACGAAGAGCAGAGACGACGGTTCCAACGGCTCGCCCAGATAGCCGACCAGCGCGAGGGGGTCGGCCAGTCCGACGGATGACCCGTCCCCCAGAGCAACGACCAGCTCGCCGTTCTCGACACGGTACGCGACAGCATCCGCGTGCGAACCACTCTCGAGCGGGATGGACTGGTCGAGGAGAGCCCGTCCGCGGGCGATGACCCGTGCGCCCCGGACGGCGTTGTAGGCGTCTCCCCGGGCCGCGCCGCCATCATCCGCGATCGCGTCTGTGCCGTAGAGCGCGTCGTAGAGCGAACCCCAGCGGGCGTTCGCCGCGTTGACAGCGAACCGCGCGTTGAGCAGCGGAACCACAAGCTGCGGCCCGGCCTGCGACGCGATCTCCGCATCGACGTTCAAGGTGGTGATGGTGAAGTCTCCGGGTTCGGGCGCGAGGTACCCGATCTCGGTCAGGAAGGCGCGGTACTCGGCCGGATCCGGCTGGCCGGGGTGAGCCTGGTTAAAGGCGCCGATCCGCACCTGCAGGTCATCCCTGATGCCGAGCAGCTCAATGTTCCTGGGCGTGAGGTCGCTGATCAGCGCGCTCAACCCCTGCCAGAAGGCGTCCGCGGCGATACCTGTGCCCTGCAGCGCTTCATTCTCGACGAACGCGGCGAACGAGGCGGCGACATCGAGGCCTGCGCGCTGTTCGCGGGGCGCGAGGCCGGCGACAGGCAGCGATGCGGATGCTGCGACGGGCATGTTCATCGTTGAACTCCTTCGTAGGAACAGCTGGTGCGGGGTGCGCCCGCCGGGCTGACTGTGCCTGGCCAGTCTCTCACCCGACACCGACGCTCCGTGACGAACGCCCGTCGGGGCGGCCGCCTGACCGAAATTCGGCGCGCGCTCCGCCGCCGTCTTCTCCTCCACAAACTACGTTTGATCAGGTTATCCACTGGGCGCAGCAGGGTCCCCGCGTGCGCCGTCGAATGTCAGTGGGTGCCCGTAACGTGTGTCTCATGAAGCCCTCAGCTGCAGAGCAGATGGAGACCCTCGGTCGTCACTTCGACGCGATCCGGGAGACGCAAGCCGAGGCCGCGCGGGTGCACGCGCGCCTCGTCGAACAGGTCGATGAGGCCCGCCGGTTCGCCGAGGCCGCGGCATGGGAAGCAGCCATGGTCCCGGTGAAGGGCGCGCTAGCCGCGAATGTGCCCCTCGCCCGGTGGGACGCCGCAATGATCGCCGAGCGGGAGTTCGTGACAGAGCTGGCCTGCACCCTGCGACTGCCGGTGCGGTCGGCTGAGACCCTGATCGCCGAGAGCCAGGCCCTCATCCACGACCTACCGGCGACGCGAACGGCCTTGCAGAACGGGTTGATCACCTACCGACATGCACAGGTGCTGATCAACCAGGCCTGGTCCCTCCCGGCGGAGGCACTGGCCGGTTTCGAGCAGACCCTCCTGAAATCTGCCCCGCACCTGACGGCCTCGAACCTCACGCACAGAGCCCGCGTGATGCGGGAACGACTGCACCCGGAATCGATTAAGGCCAGGCACCAGAAGTCCGTTTCCGACCGCAGGGTCTTCTTTGAGCCGGAGCCCGATGGCATGGCATCGCTGCACTGGTACGACTCGGCTGAAAAAGTGCAAGCCGCATACGACCGGCTGACGGTGACGGCGATGAGTTCTCAGTGCCCGGAGGAGGCCCGCACCCTGACCCAGCTGAGGGCGGACACGTTCGCCGACCTGATCCTCGACGGGGTCACCGCGAACGGTGTGGGAAAGGGTATCCGCGGCACGGTGCACGTCACCGTTCCGGTGATGACCCTCCTGGGCCACTCCGAGGAGCCCGGCTACCTCGAGGGCTATGGACCCATCGACCCCGACACCGCCCGTGAGATCGCGGCACGGGCGCCCAGCTTCATCCGGATCCTGACCCACCCGGAAACCGGGGTGGTGCTCTCGGTCGGGCGCACCCGGTACAAGGTGCCGAAACACCTGAAACTGTACCTGCGGGTGCGGGACGAAACCTGCCGGTGGCCGGGCTGCCGTCGGGCGGCGGCGCATTCCGACCTTGACCACACTCTCGACTGGCAGTTTGAAGGAGTGACGGCGCACGATAATCTCGCACATTTGTGCCCGGCCGACCACGCGCTGAAGTCGGAGACCCGGTGGACCTACGTGCACCTGGGCGACGGCACACTGGAGTGGACGTCCCCGACGGGGCGCAGCTTCATCAGCGAGCCGGCCACGCTCATCCGCTCACCAGAAAAGGGAATCAGATCGAAGGATGACTCCGGGCCGGCTCCGGTGCGGCCGACTGACGCCACAATGGGGCCGCCGGAGCCGGGCGAACCCCCACCGTTCTAACCATCACCCACGATTTCGTGATCAACCGCCGGTTGCCATGTCTATTCAAATCGCTCAGGTGCTCAACCGAACGGGTCACGCCACCAGGTTCAGCGGCACATCGTCTTTGAACACAGAAACCGCTCCTGGGAATTCTCAAGAGCGGTTTCTTTGTATGCGCTGATCACGATACCCGTGAGGATGCGGCCAACGCCCGAATCCGCTATCCAGGGGCAAGGCTATTCAGCGCCGGCGTGACCCGACCGTTATCCCTCGACCCCGAGCTCCGCGGCTCCGCCGACCACATCCCGGCCCCCCAGCGGCTGGGTCGGCCGCGCATTATGACTATGTGCGCGCTCGAGCGTGCCAATCTGCTCCGCCGACATCGAGATCGGCGTGCTCATCACGACCCATTGCACGTCCTCGGTGCACGGCGGTGTGGTCAGGCTGCCCGAGTACTCGTAGTTCGCCAGCGACGGCGGCAACACCGCCGAGATATCCATTGCCACCTCCTCGTCGTCAGCAACATGCGTGGCCGCCTCGATGAACGGAGCCAAGGCATCTGATGCCGGCCCCTCGGTCACGAGGATGCCCAGCACCAGCAGTTTGCCTGCCGCATCCGCGTGCACCAGGTGCAGCTCGGCCGCCGCCGGCTGGCCGTTCACAGTGTGCTCCGACGGCACGTGAGCGTGCAGCTGCTGCAGGCTGTACTCGTCGCCGGCCAGAGTCAGCGTCTCGCCCTCGCCGTCGGCCTCGAACTCCACCGCGTGCCCGGTGTCGAACACATCGGCCTCCGCGTTTTCCGCGCTCAGCTGGATGACCGTGCTCGGTGCGGGCACGGTCGCGGGCAGGTCGATCGGGGATTGGGCGGTGCCTTCGGCACAAGCCGCGAAGCCGGGGTCCAGCTTCGCCCACGACGGTGGTCCACTCGCGCCGTCGTACGACCAGTGCACCGGCTCCGCCACCGGTGGCACGCTCAGCTCCGGCGCGGGCTGGGCGCAACCGACAAGGGTGATAGCGGCCACCGTGAGAGCTGAGGTGATGAGCCAGGGTCGTGCGGACATGGGTACTCCTAGAGAACAGCATTGAAAAGCGCCACACCGAACATGTGGCGTGACCACCCTTGTGACAGAGCCGCCTTCCCGAATTATCCTCTCGCTGCACCCGGCCCACGGTCATCGCCGATTTCCCCCAGCGAGCGCAGCTGGCATGAAATCCCCGTGACTGTGCCGGACATGCCTCAGTATGAGAGTTGTGACCGACACCGATCGCGAGAAGCGGATGCGCAATCTCGTCGAACTCGTCGCCGACCCCGTGCGCCGCTACCTGAGCCGACGCACCGACGCCGCGACGGCCGACGATGTGATCGGCGACACCCTCCTGGTGTGCTGGCGCCGACTCGACGAGGTGCCCGACGACGCGCTCCCCTGGGCGATCGTCGTCGCTCGACAGTGCCTCAGCAATGCTCAACGCGCCGAGCGTCGCCGCAACCGTCTCGTCGGCCGCATCATCGCCATCGATCCGCCGCCGGCCGCTGCGCACGAGAACCCGGCAGCATCCATCGTTGGCGGCACACCCGAGGCGACCCGCGTGACCACCGCTCTCGCCGGCCTGCGACGAAGCGACGCCGAGATCCTGCGGCTGTGGGCGTGGGATGAGTTGACGAGCCCGCGCATTGCCGTCGTGCTCGGCATCAGCAACAACGCGGCAGCGATCCGCCTGCACCGCGCGAAGGCGCGACTCAAGCAGGAACTACTGAAATCCGGCAACCCGACCGGACATGTACCTGACGACGGAGGGAGCAACGATGCACGACGATGACCGTGTGCTGCGCGATCAGCTGCGCGCCGCCGATCCGGCTCGCACGCTGCCCCCGACCTCGCCGACCTGGCTCGACCACAGAATGGAGCAGATCATGACCGACCAGTCCCCTCCCACCACGGCTGTCAGACCCAAGGCCCCGCGACGCGCCTTCCGGCGGTGGATGCCTGTAGTCGGCATCACCGCCGGCCTCGCCATCGCCGCCGCAATCGTCGTGCCCCTCGTCGTTGTCGGCCCGGAACCCACCGTGGAGGCGTTGCAGCCTCCCCTGGGCGGAGGCCTCGCTAGCGGTAGCTGCCTCATGCTCGAGCCGGCGACCGTCGCGGCGCAGGAGCAGGCGTTCGCCGCGAGGGTGCTGCAGATCCAGGGCGACACTGTTCTGCTGGAGGTCACGGAACGGTTCGCCGGCGACATCGCCGACCGGGTGGAGGTGACGCAGGTCGACGCGATGACCTCCGACTTCTCGGGTGTTCCCTTCGAGGTCGGCCAGACCTACCTCGTCGGCGCTGTCGATGGAACGATCAGCGGATGCGGCGTCACCGGGACGGACAGTGATGAGCTCCGCGCGGTCTACGACGCAGCGTTCCTTGGCTGATCCACGACTGCGAGAGCTGCTGAAAGGGGCAGCGCCTGAAGTCGTCACATCGGGTTGTTAGCCCCGCGGCGGTCAAGGTGATTGGGTCCCCTGATAGAGTCAGGCGACGTATGGGCATTTGCTCATCATGCAGGCAAACCCGGCGCGAGCCGGGGACGCAAAGCCACGGGGCACACGTTGTCAGCCGGGCTACCGAACAGCGAAGGCCACACGCATGCTCATCGAAGCTGGGCCACCCTCTTCCGAGGCGACGACTGCTGCCAGTGGCGTGCCCTCAGCGGTCTCGCGGCGCAACAATGTCACGGTGAGTGGCAACCCGGACGGCCGTGCAATCGTGTTCGCACACGGCTTTGGGTGTAACCAAAGCGCATGGCGACTTGTCACCCCCGCCTTTCTCGCGGACTACAAGGTCATCGTGTTCGACCACGTCGGAGCAGGCAATTCCGATGCGTCTGCCTACAGCTTTTGGAAGTATGACTCGTTGCTCGGGTATGCGGACGACCTGCTGGAGATCCTTGATGAGCTGGACGTCACCGACGTTGTCTATGTCGGTCACTCTGTCAGCGGGATGATTGGTGTGCTCGCCGCGAACCGAGACTCGTCCCGCTTCGGCGCTCTCGTACTGGTCACCCCGTCCCCTCGATACATCAATGCGCCGGGCTATGCGGGAGGATTCGAGGTCGAAGACATCAACTCAATGTTGGACGATCTGGATTCGAACTATTTCGGCTGGTCATCGATTATGGCACCACTGATGATGGGAAACCCGGACCGACCTGAGCTGGGAAATGAGCTGACGGAGAACTTCTGCAGCACCGACCCGACGATCGCCCGCCATTTCGCTCGTGTCACGTTCCTTTCCGACAACCGGGAGGACCTCCCCCTGGTCACCACGCCGACTCTGATCCTCGAATGCTCCGCCGACATCGTCGCCCCCGCCGCCGTCGCGCGCTACGTTCACCAACAGATAGCAGGCAGTACCTTGGTCACTCTCGCAGCCACCGGCCACATCCCTAACCTGTCGGCACCCGACGCTCTGACGGATGCCATTTTTGCCTACCTGAAATGAGTGACGCTGGCGATCGTGGGGTCGAGAGCATATTCGAGGATCTCTATGAGCACGCGCCGTGCGGGCACCTCTCCACAACGATCAACGGCATCATCATCCGGGTCAACGAAACTCTGCTGAAGTGGACGGGATATCAGCGCGAGGAACTCGTCGGCCAGCCGTTCGTCTCGTTCCTCCGACCTGGCAGCCAGTTGATGTTCGAGACTCGATATCTCTCGGTTCTCCACCTTCGAGGTGAAGTAAAAGAGGTGGCGGTGTCGTTCCGGCACGCGAACGGCACCGCGCTGCCGATGATGGTCAATAGCACCGTGACCACGGATGGAAATGGGGAACCTGTCACCATCCGGACGGCCGTCTTCGATGCCAGCGAGCGCCAGGAATACGAGCGAGAGCTCCTCGCCGCCCAACGCAAGGCGGAGGCGTCGGAAACTCGGATAAGGGTTCTGCAGAACGCATCAAGAGTGTTGACCGAGGCCACTACCGACACAGCGCTGGCGAATCAGCTGACGAAGATCACCCGTGAGGCGTTCGCTGCGTCCAACGTCTCGATGTATCTCCTGAACGCTGAGGGGAAGCTGGACCTGGCATCGGGAAATCCCGCGCTCGGACTGCTTGATCTGTCCGGCGACGGGCCAGCCAGGCTACTGGCCCGCCCCGAGGGCACGATGATTCTGTCGCGCGCTGATCCCTTGGCCAAGTCATCAGGGCTCGCCGAAGTGATGCGAGGCGCCCAGGTGGAGACACTCGTGTCCGTGCCGTTGTCGGAAGAAGCATCTCCGCTCGGTGTCCTGATCAGTTCCTTCGCACGTTCAAGGAGCTTCGAACCGGACGACATCGGGCTCTACGAAGCCCTCGCGCGTCAGTCCACCCAGGTGCTGACACGCATCCACCTCCTCCAGCAACTTGAACGGCTAACGCTCATCGATCCGCTCACGGGCCTTGCCTCCCGTCGCCTCATCCAAAAACGTCTCAGCGACGCGGTGACCCTCTCACGGCTCAACCACCGTTCGATCGCACTTCTCCTCATCGATCTGGACGGTTTCAAACTCATCAACGATGAGTTGGGACACGCCACCGGTGACAGTGTGCTGAGCGAGGTCGGCTCCAGACTGTCGTCGGTCGTTCGCCATGGCGACCTCGTAGGGCGACTCGGCGGGGACGAGTTCGTGGTCCTCTGCGAGGACGTGACACCCGATGAGGTGGACCGTGTCGTCGAACGCCTGCATGCCACCCTCCGCAAGCCGCTCACCGGGCGCGCGAGCCAGAAGCGGGTCACCGGGAGTATCGGCACCATCCTGTATCTCGGCGGAGTGCCGGATCACATCCCTCCCGACCTGATTCTCGAACAAGCCGATGAGGCGATGTATCGGTCCAAGCGCGCGGGGAAAGACCAGGACACCACCGTCATAGTCGGCGACGCCTCGCCCGCGGAGGGCCACCCAGTACTCTGATTCGCGACATGGTGCCCTATTCGAGATTGGTCCCGTCTAGTCCGTGGGCCGCAGACCCAGGGGCGCCATGCCGTCTCGTCACCGATACCCTCCGGGCGTCCACGTCAAGGCCCGGTGGTTCGAGGGTCGGTAAGGAAGCAGTGTCTAGATTGCGATCAGTTGCCATGAACCTGCCTTCTTGCAGGTTGGGCAGCTGATCTTGGCAACACAAGCGTCGTACCCAGCGCGGTCGTTCGGGTTCCGGTCCTCGCAGCGCTCCCGCTCAACGATGCCGCAGATGATGCAATTTATGTCATCTTCTGATGGCCCGAAGCCGCCGTTGTCCCTGAGGCGAAATGCCATGACGCGACCGCTGTCAGTTGCCACCGCGCCAATTTGAATCTCGCCAACGCTCACCCGCTGAACTTTCATCCGACCGATTTCTTCGGGAAATGTTGGCTCACGCTCTGTGGTCATGATGACCTCTCCGAGAATAATGCTCCCTGTCAATTCAAATTTCGGTTTAGTACGCGTCCACAGTTCTGTCAATGTAGGTCACTGATTGAAGCGCTCCGAATCATTCTGAAGCGCCGCGTAGTGGGCATGGTCGACGCCCCGTCGGTGGTCTACCCGTTCGAACACCCGCCGAACAGCATCGAGCAGTATCGAATCATCGTCGGCGCGGTGACGACCGTCGGCCTCATCCTGAGCGTGCTCGTGTCATGCGGCGCCGCGATCATCACCGGCTGATCAGCAGAGAGGGACGTGCAGTCATGCACGGACAAGTTCGAGCTGAGTACCCATTCGCGCCGGCGCAGTTCTCACGACTGACCAAGCGGGGCATCCTTCTCGGTCTTTTCGTGCCGCAGCTGGTTGCCCTGTCAATCGGGACGCTCACCATCGTCACCACGCTCTACATTGCGGGCACCGCCGGCATCGCTTGGACGAGCCCTGTGTGAGGCACCGTGGCGGTGATTGCCGTATCCCGATTGGCGGCCCAAAGATCGTCGAATGGATGCCGATCATCAGCCGTTGGGTATGGCGTCGACTGAGCAAGCCGCCATCCAGAGCTCGCGCGAAACGCGACGGCTCGTTGGCCAGCAGGGTGTGTGTGACGGGCCACATGCTAGGCTCGCCACAGACTGTCGGGCGTGTTACTCATCCGAGGCAAGAACCCGAGGTCCGGTACTTCATTGCTGACTGCCGACCTCACCTGCTTCGAGGCCTCCATCGTTGTCGATGTCCCCGACCTCTTGTATTCCTCGCAAAGTGCCCCACGGGCACTGTCCGGCGGATCCACCGCCTGGAAACCGTTCGGCCATCAGGCTTGTTCGGAAGAGGAATCCCGTGCCGGGATGTGCCGCCGAATGCTGAAACCCGACAATAAGGGGATCCCACCGTGGCAACCGTACGAGATTATCCAAAGCTGGGACGAGATATCATCGATCTCGTCGGTGGCGAGAAGAACATCGACCAAGCGACTCGGTGTGCAACCAGGCTGCGGCTCGTCCTGAGCTCCACACCACCGAACGCGAAAGCCAGAATCGCCGCCCTTCCGGGGGTGATCACCGTTGTTGAGAGCGGTGGGCAGTTCCAGGTTGTCATCGGCACCCACGTCGGAGAGGTCTATGACGCCGTTGCCCAAGAACTGAAGCTGGAAAATCGGGCGGATGCCGGCGCCGGGCCGAAGCTGAGCATCGTCAGCCGCGTCATCGCGACAATGTCCGCCGTCTTTGCGCCGTTCGTCTACATCCTGGCCGCCGCTGGCCTTCTTCAGGGTGCACTGATCGTCATCTCCATGGTGTGGCCTGGATTCACGGAGACGGGCAGCGACGAGGTCTTCTCGTTCATGTCGTGGACTCCGTTCACGTTCTTGCCTATTCTGATAGCGATCACGGCATCTCAGTATTTCAAGACCAACATGCTGGTCGCCGTGTTGTGCTGTGCAGCCATCATGAATCCGACGTGGAACGAGATGGCCGCTCGGATCAGCTCCGGGGAAACCATCACACTGTTCGGTATGGCGCTGAGTCCGACGACCTACACCTCATCGGTCCTGCCGCCACTGTTCCTGGTGTGGTTGCTCTCCTACTTGGAACGGTTCCTCAACAAGCACCTGACCGGCGTTGGCAGGTCAATCCTTGTGCCACTAATTTGCCTCGTGCTCTTAGTGCCTTTGACTCTGCTCTCAATCGGCCCGGTCACATCGGCCACTGCCATGGGTATCGCGACCGGATATAACTGGCTCTCGGCCGACTTACCAATTTTGGCTGGTGCCCTGATCGGTGGCTTCTGGCAGCTGGCCGTGGTGTTCGGTATTCATTGGGGTATCACCCCGGTCGTACTCGCCAATTTCGAACAGTATCAGAGCGACTCCTTCCAGGCTTTCCAGACCGCCGCCGTCATTGCCCAGGTGGGAGCCGTAGCCGGCGTCTTCTTCAAGACCCGTAACCGCGAACTCAAGAGGGTTGCGGGTTCAGCCGCAATTCCCGGGCTGTTCGGCATCACCGAACCGGCAATTTACGGTGTGACCTTGAGGCTCAAGAAGCCGTTTCTCCTGGCGTGCGTCGCCGGGGCGGCCGGCGCCATCGTCATCGCCCTCTTCGGCTCGCGCTACTACGCCTATGCCGGTCTACCGGGTCCGTTGACCATTGTGAACGCCTATCAGCCCGGAACCACCTCCCTTCTCGGCGAGATCATCGGCTGCCTTGTTGCATTCTTCGGCGCCATGGTCCTGGTCATCGTGTTCGGCTTCAAAGACCCGGTGATCGAGCTGGATGCTGAGATCCACGAGCCCGGAACCCCGCTTTCTTCGGCCGTTCTGACCAGGGAGGCGTACACCGAAATGGTTGCCGCCGCCGGCAGCCGCACCAGCATTGCCAGTCCGGTCACGGGCAAGGTGGTCCCAATGTCGGAAGTACCAGATCCTGTATTCTCCACGGGGGCCATGGGTGCCGGCGTCGCGATCGCACCGACCGATTCACGGATCTATGCCCCCTTCGACGGGACCGTGGTCGTGGTGATGCCCTCCAAGCACGCTCTCGGCCTGATCTCCGACGATGGGGTGGAGCTGTTGATCCATGTCGGGATCGACACCGTGAAGCTGAACGGTGAGCATTTCACCGTCCACACCCACACCAACGCGAAGGTCAAAAAGGGTGACCTGTTGCTGGAGTTTGACCACGAAGGGATCTCACGGGCCGGGTATTCACTGCTCACCCCGGTCATTGTGACCAACTCCCAGGACTTCGACGACGTCCTGCCGTACCCGCGAACCGAAGTCACACACGGAGAAGAGCTGGCCACGGCCGTAAAAGCTACCGTTTCCATCGCCGAGTGACGAACACGGTAGGGGGTCCCCCTCGGGGGACCCCCTACCGTGAGTGAGAGGAGAACAATTCATGAATGCATTGCCTAAAGATTTTCTGTGGGGTGGCGCCGTGGCGGCCCACCAGTTCGAAGGTGGCTGGAATGCCGGCGGAAAGGGGCCCAGCGTCGTTGACGTGCTGACCGCTGGCGCACATGGCGTGTCCCGGCGAGTCACGGAGGTGGTTGACCCCACCGAGTACTACCCGAACCACGAGGCCATCGACTTCTACAATCGTTTTCCCGAGGATGTGGCTCTGTTCGGTGAACTGGGACTGAAATGCTTCCGGACCTCGATTCAGTGGACTCGGATCTTTCCGCGGGGTGATGAAGACGAACCCAACGAGGAGGGCCTGGCCTTCTACGACGAGGTCTTCGACTGTCTCTTGAGTCAAGGCATCGAGCCAGTGGTGACACTGTCGCACTTCGAGCTCCCTCTGCACCTTGCCCGCGCCTACGGCGGTTTCCGGAACCGGGCGCTCGTGGACCTGTTCGCTCGCTTCGCGCGAGTGTGCTTCGAACGTTTCCATACCAAGGTGCGCTACTGGATGACGTTCAACGAGATCAACAACCAGATGGACACCAACAACGCCCTGTTCCTTTGGACGAATTCCGGTGTCACCCTCACAGAACAGGATCGTGCGCGTGAGGTCCTCTTCCAGGTGGCCCACCACGAATTGCTGGCCAGCGCCCTGGCGGTGCGGATCGGTCACGAGATCGCACCGGACCTGCAGATCGGATGCATGATCTCGCATGTGCCGGTCTACCCGTTCTCCTGCGACCCGGAGGACGTGATGGCAGCCCAGGTAGCGAACCGCGATCGTTTCTTCTTCTCGGATGTGCATGTGCGCGGGCACTACCCCGCCTACGCGCTGAAGGAAATCGAGCGCGACGGCTACAACGTCGGTTGGCAACCCGGTGATGAGGAGATCCTTGCCGCCGGAACGGTTGACTACGTGGGTTTCAGCTACTACATGTCGACCGTCGTCAGGGCAGGAGTGCACAACGACGAGGAGAGCCTCAACGGTGCTCTGTCGAACTCGGTTCCGAACCCTCATGTCAAGGCCAGTGATTGGGGCTGGCAGATCGATCCCGTGGGCCTGCGCTACTCGCTCAACGTCCTGGCCGACCGGTATGAGAAGCCGCTGTTCATCGTCGAGAACGGATTCGGCGCCGTCGACGAGTTTGCAAGCGATGGAGAAATTCACGACCAGTCGCGGATCGATTACCTCCGAGCTCACATCGAGCAGATGACAGTCGCGGTGGAGCACGATGGGGTCAACCTCATGGGGTATACCCCTTGGGGCATCATCGATCTCGTGTCATTCACCACCGGCGAGATGAAGAAGCGCTACGGCATGATTCATGTCGATCGTGACAATGCCGGGAACGGAACCCTCGCCCGGAGTAAGAAGGACTCGTTTAATTGGTACGCCCACGTAATCGCCTCCAACGGGCTGGCCCGGTAGAGCGCGTGGACGTCGGCGGGGGTGGGGTGAATCCCATGTTGCAGGGTGAACTTGACGATGCGGGGACACCAGACCCAGAAACCGTCGACGTCCTCCGGGCGCTGAGCAACAACGCTCTTCTAGCGACGGATTCCGCCGGTGCCAGGAAGATTCTGCTAGGGCGAGGAATTGGTTTCGGTAAGCAGTTGGGAGATCGAATCGATCCGAGCTCAGCATCGGAAGTTTTCATCCCGGACTCGCAGTATCCGATGGCCCAGCTGACGGCCTTCATCAGTGAGACTCCCCTGGCCGTGATCCGTGTTGCCCGCCGTGTTGTCGAACTTGCCCAGGAACGGGCAGGGATCCGACCCAGTCAAAGCCTGTTGCTGGGGGTGGCGGATCACCTCCATTTTGCAGTGCAACGTGCGCGGCAAGGGATAATTGTCGCGTATCCGCTCCACTGGGAGGTGGCTCAGCTCTACCCTGGGGAGATGGCCATCGGCCTAACGGCCGTGGAGGTTTCGTCGGCCGAGTTCGGTGTGCCGATTCCACCCGAGGAAGCCACTGCCTTCGCCATGCACCTAGTGAACGCCCAGTTCGCGAGTACGGACATCGGTGCCACGGTGTCAATGACTGAGCGCATTGGCAAGATCGTCGCTGTGGTCACTGCGGCACTTGGCCTCACCGAATCTGTGGAATCCATGTCCATCGCCCGGTTCGTGACGCACCTACGCTACCTAGTCGCCCGGACCCAAAGCCAAACGCAGATCACGGGATGTCCTCCCGGTTTGGCCAGACTGATCCATGAGGACCACACGCCGGCATTTGAGTTGGCACAACGAGTGCAGACGATTCTCGAGCTGGGTGGATCGCCGCTCACCGACGCTGAGATCCTCTACCTCGCCATGCACATTGCCCGGCTGGAGTCCACGCGATAAAGCGCCGTTGAAGTCCCCCCGCGAACCCGTGGTAGGCAGGTGGAGGGAGGCGATTCCGACATAGGCCAACACCTGCAGCAGGTGATAGTCGCAGGACTTCCCGAGGCGCGTTTTACCGGGCGAAATCAATTGGTCGTCGCGGGACCGGCTGGGACGGCGGGGGTTCGAGGCCATGTCCAGGCGGAGCGCAGGATGAAGGCCAAGAGCACCACCTCGATTCCGATGGAGAGGCCGTAGAACCACGACCAGTCCCAGGACTCCCCTACCGCGTTGAACGCGGAGACGGCAATGTAGAGCGATGCGATGACGAGGTTCGTGGCGCGGTTCACGCGGGCGGGGAGCGTCATGGAGAGCAGCACCATCAGGATCGGGATCGCGATGAGTGCGACGAAAATGGTCAACAACGTTGGGCTGATGTCGAACTCGAAGGTGACGCCGGCGCGGAGGTTGTCGATGACGCCGGGCTTGTAGAGGTGGAAGTAGTCGATGTAGATGTAAAAGAACATGAAGCTGGTCCATGCGGCGGCGAGCTTGGCCTGCACGGGGATCGGCGGGTTGTCGAACAGGTTCGGGGTGTTCGTTCGGATGGTGCTGGTTCTGGACATGGCGGACCTCGCGAGTTTTCAGATGATACTTACGGCTGTAAGGATTGATCGCCAGCGTAGCCTTACGAGCGTAAGTGCGCAAGGATGGGAGAATGACGCCGCGCGCACCGCTGAGCAGGGAGCGGATCATCGCCGCCGCCTCCACCGTCGCTGACGATGCGGGTGTTGGCGCCGTGAGCATGCGAAGTGTCGCGAAGGTGCTCGGCGTTGAGGCGATGTCGCTCTACCACCACGTCCCAAGCAAGGAGGCGCTGCTCGACGACCTCGCCGACTGGGTGTTCGAAAGTATCGAGCTGCCCGAGGTCGGCGATACCTGGCGGGAGGCGCTGACCGCCCGGGCACGATCGGCACGGTCGGTGCTCACGGCTCATCCGTGGGCGCTGGGGATAATGGAATCGCGCCCAATCCCCGGCCCGGCGCTGCTACAGCACCACGACCGGCTACTGGGCGTGCTGATGGCCGACGGCTTCAACGCCGCGCTTGCGACACACGCGTTCTCGGCGATTGACGCCTATGTGTACGGGTTCGCGCTGACCGAGACGAGCCTCCCGTTCGAACCGGGGGACGGCGCCGAGGAGGCGTTCGCCGTCAAGGTCGCGGCGCCGGCGGAGCTGTATCCGCACATTGCGCGCTCTCAAGCCGAGCTGTTCGGCGATGGCGGCTACGCGTTCGCGGACGAATTCGACTACGGGTTGGAGCTGTTGCTGGAGAGCCTGGAGCGTCGGGTCGCCGACGCGAACCCCGCACTGCGCGAGCGTTAGCGAACCCGCCGCAGGACTCGCCTGCCAAGCGCATCGAGAACGGTTACTGGTCCTGAGCTAATGGCTGCCGTGAGGTCGCCCTCCGCATCATCGAAAGCCAGTTCCCGTCCAACCTCTCCGACGAAGATCGTGAAGTCCTGGTCAGAGTCCTCAACCAGATCCATCTGCCCACAGGGCGACCTTTGGGCAGACCCTCCAATCGGGTTGACGAGATGCGCTTTGGCGACGTGCCACCGGGACCGTACATTGCCCAGGGGTGGTTATCTCGCGTGCAGGTCTCACCTGGACATGTGGCGGCACACATGGCGCGAAACGATCATCACCACATGTGGTGATGATGCATCATCATGCGCAGCCGGAGATTTCGCGGAGATTCTTCGGCATCCGCTGGGGACGAGACGGAACCAGGAAGGGGCTCCGTGCCTTTGCGTCCCCGGTGCCCTCAGGCGTCCGAGTCGCTACACACCGGGAGGGTCACAATGCTCATGGAGGCAGCGGGAGGAATCATCGTCGAACCTTGTCCCGCGCCCCACGTTCATGTGAATCGTCCGTCGCGTGACCCGCAACGACGCGGCTGAAGTCGCCGATCGGGCCGCAGTCTCCGCCCTGGTCGACCGGCACACCCTCCCGCTGGACACGGCCGACACCGCAAGATCGACGAGCAGGGCGACGACTACCTGGTGGCCGGGCACATCCAGCCGCGTACGTCGTCGACGTCAGGGATCAGGGCTGATCCACCGCGTTGGGCCAGATCGGGGCAAGCCGCTAGCGCAGCCCTCTCAACCCTCGATCGACGCACCCTCGAGGCTGCGCGGCTCGAGCGCGCGAGCGCGTGAGCGCGTGGGAGACCACCCGCTTTGTCGTCATCCCGCAACTGAACCGCACCACGGTGCTGCTCGGCCTGCTCAGCATCGTGCTCGCCGGCCAGTGGGTGTTCACCAACGTGTCGGTGCTCACGCAGGGCGGGCCGGACGGCGTCACCGACAACGTCTACTACCGCATCTACACACTCGGCTTCGAATTCTTCGAGACGGGAATGGCGTCCGCGGCTGCGGCGGTCGTGCTGCTGTTCTTCGGCATCGCCAGCCTTGGCTGGGTCTTCCTGAGGCGTTCGCGTGCGCATGGCTGACCGCGGCGCGCGGCGCACCCACCGCCGCCGGGTGGCGGGAGTCGCTTGGCACCTCACACTCAGCGTCGTCACTCTCACGATGATCTTCCCCGTGCTGTGGGGTGTTCTCACCTCATTCAAACCCACGAACGAGATCTACTCGCTGAGCCCGTTCTCGGCTAGCCCGACGCTGGAGCACTACGCCCACGCCATCAGCGACTGGCCGGTGGGGCAGCTCATCGGCAACACCTTCGTGATGGCCGCCGGTGTCGCGCTCGGGCAGCTGGCGATCGCCATCCTCGGCGCCTTCGCTCTCGCCTTCTTCGCACCGAGCGCACGCGGGCTGATCCTCACGCTGCTCACCATCTCGCTCGCGATTCCACCGCAGGCGCTGATCATTCCGCAGTTTCTGCTCACCGCAAAGCTCGGGTGGCTCAACTCTGACCTTGGGCTCATCGTGCCGCAGCTCGGCGCCTCCGCGCTCGCTGTGCTCCTGCTGCTGCAGCACGTCGACGCGCTGCCGCCATCCCTGCTGAACGCCGCTCGCCTCGACGGCACCCGACCTCGGGAGGTGCTGTGGAGCATCGTGCTGCCCGCCCTGCGACCGGCGATTGCCGCGGTGACGATCCTCGTCTTCATCACGACCTGGAACGAGTACCTTTGGCCGCTGCTCGTCGCACCGCGCCAGATCGACACTACGGTGCAGATCGGCCTCCGCCAGTTCGAGACTGCGGAAGGCACCAACTTCGGTGGTCTGCTCGCGGCCGCCACCCTCACCAGCCTGCCCATCCTCGTCGTCTACCTCGTCGCCTCCCGACGGATAACCGACGCCTTCCTCCAGTCGGGAATCAAATGACCAGCAACACCATCGCTGGAGACATCCAGCTCGTCGGCCTCACCAAGAAGTACGGCTCGAGTATCGCGCTCGACGCTATTGACCTGCACATCCCCGCCGGATCGCTCACGGTCATCGTCGGGCCGTCGGGCTGCGGCAAGTCGACGCTGCTGCGCGTGATCTCCGGACTCGAGACGGCGACGGATGGCGAGCTGCTCATCGGCGGGCTTCCTGTCGCCGACCATGATGCCGGCGACCGCGACGTGGCAATGGTCTTCCAGGACTACGCGCTGTATCCGCACATGACGGTGGCCGCGAATCTGTCGTTCGGGCTCCGACTGCAGGCGCGGCACGACCGTCGCGGTGGACCGTCGAAGTTTGACATCGCGGAGCGGGTGGCGCAGGTCGGAGACCTGCTTGGTCTCGAGAAGCTACTCGACCGCAAACCTGCCCAACTGAGCGGCGGCCAACGCCAGCGTGTCGCGCTCGGGCGCGCCATCATCCGCCGTCCACAGGTTCTCCTGCTCGACGAGCCGCTCTCCGCCCTCGACTCCCAACTGCGTGCCAGTGCCAGGGGCGAGATCCTACGACTGCACCGCGAGATCGGCGCCACCCTCGTGCTCGTCACCCACGACCAGCACGAGGCACTCTCGATGGCCACCCACCTCGTGGTCATGGACTCCGGCACCGTCGCCCAGAGCGGAACCGCCGAGACGCTGTTCCACTCGCCTGCGACCGAATTCGTCGCCACCTTCGTAGGTTCGCCCGCGATGAACCTGCAGGCCTCCGGCGGCGGCCGAGTGGGCTGGCGGGCAGGGGACGCACGGCTGCTCGGGGCGGATGCCGCGGGTACGGCCGCGCCGGATGGCCTGCTCGTCACGGGCATCACCGAGATGTGCGAGTTCACCGGCAATGGCCAGCAGGTGTCGGTGCGCGACGGCGACCGAAACTTCGCTCTCGCCCAGCGCGAGGGCGAGCGGTGGCTGCGCGTCGGCGACCCAGTGCGCGCAGTGATCGCACCCCATCAGCTGCATCACTTCGACCAGAACGGAATCCGCCGCAATGTCTGACAACTGTGATCTCCCACTCGAGGTGGTCTGGTGCGACTTCGGCGGAGTGCTCACCCCACACCTCAACGAGGCCATCGACCAGGTGGTGGAAGCGAGCGGCATGCCCTGGAGGGTGCTCGTGGCCGCAGCCGACGAGGTGGCCCATGAGCTGGGAGTGACCGGGCTCGGACCGCTCGAGCTCGGTCTGCTCAGCCAGGCGGAGTGGGGCGCTCGTGTCACGCGGGCACTCCCTTCGGAGCACGAGAGCCGCGTCGACCTGGGCCGCTGGGACGAGTTCTGGTACCGCGACCGCCCCGTGAACGTCGAACTGTTGGATGTACTGGGTGAGATAGCCGCTGGCGGCGTGCGCATCGGCATGCTGACGAACAGCGTCGCAGAGTGGGAGCCGCACCGTGCCAGAATGCTCGCCGGCGCTTCGTTCTTCGATGCCTACGTGCGATCGCACGAGATCGGCATCGCGAAACCCGATCCCCGCATCTACGCGCACGCCGACGCCGCACTTCCCGCCGCACACGGACGGGTCGTACTCATCGACGACCTCACCTCCAACTGCGCGGCGGCCGAAGCCAACGGTTGGCTGGGCATTCACCACACATCGACGGCCACCACGATCGCGCGGTTGCGCGAGTTGACTGCACGCTAGAAATGCGGGGACTGCCAGATCATGATCGAGTCCGCCAAACTGCCCACCATAACTCGATGCCCCGATCCCGCCCGGTGTCAACGGTGCAGCGGACGGCCTAGAAAGCCCGGAAATCGAGCATCGATTCCTCAACGGCGAGAACCGACCAGGTGCCGCCCTCGGCATCCGTGAACGCGTATGCGGGGACGACCAGGACACTCCCGTCGGGCTGCCACTGGCTGGTGAGACCGAGCTGTGCGCTGACGATCTCGACCTTGTTCACCGGCCATGAGACCGAGGTGCCGGCGACTGGTGTCGCGGGCGGTTCCGTCGGTGCCACCCATTCCTCGGTCGTCGACGCTTGATCGCGGAGGGCGATCGGCAGAGTCGTCGGTGAGCCGTTGAACCGCGGGTCTGAGAGTCGTTCGAATCCCTCTTGCTCGCTGACCACCGGGTACGTCCCCAGTGCGACGACGTCGGCGAGGGCACCGTTGGCGGAGACGACACCATCTTTTGCCATTTCCAATGCCCAACCTTGGTCGAGCTGCTGCCCGTCGATGACCGGTTTTGCCTCGGCGGTTCGCGTGGGAGAGCCTTCCCACACCTGGGAGCTGAATTCGAACGCGCCGGGGTCCCGGCCGGCGGCGCCGAGGAGCTCGCGAAGTGCTCCGATCGCAGCGTCTTCGGTGGGCGGCTGGCCACTCGGCTCACAGATTTGGTCACCCTCACACTGCCACGGGTTCACCTCCGGGTTCTGGAAGTAGAAGGAAAGCATGCCGTCGAGACTCACTGACAGGCTCGGGGCGCTGCCGTCCTGCGGGCCGGCGACCCAGCTGCCGTCCCGCTTTTCGACTGATGACCCGATGCCGAGCGCCGCGGCGAGCGCGGTGACCTTGTCTGTGTTGGACGCCGAACGGGGGTCGTAGGCGTAGGACTGAGCCGTGCCCGCCGTTGTGCCCAGACTGGAGGCGCTGAAAGCATTCCGGCCGGATCCGTAGGGGTAGGTCAAGGGAGACATCTTCTGGTCGATAGCGGCGCCAGAGCCCACGGACGGTTCTATTGCGCCTTGTGCCACGCTTTCGGGGCCCCCGCCTGACTGCACAGTGATGGGCGGAGCTGCGCCGTCGGCGAGGCTCATCGGCCCGCCTGTCGTCGCTCCGATCCCGTATCCCGCGGCACCCACGATCGCGATCGACGCCGCGACTGCGACGAACGGGAGCCAACGGGGCCTGCGGCGTGCTCGTGCCGTGTCCAGGTCGGCCAAGGGTGCCGTGTCGCCCGTCGGTTCAGCCGGGTCAGCCTCAGGGCCGGTGACCCGTGCGACGACCTCGTCGGCGAACCCGGCACGCGCTTCGATATCCCCCGCCGGGTCGGCGGCACGCAGCCGGGCGATCGGGTCTTGTTGTTTGTCGTCGTCGTTCATGTCGATCAGCCTCCGGAATTTCGGTTCACTTGGGATATGTGCGGGGCATGCCGAATCTTGCAGAAGCGCTAGAACGACATCCGCTCGCCCCAGGCGTCTCGCAGTCGCTTGCGCGCGCGCGACAGCGCGGCGTCAGCCCCGGATCGGGAGATACCGAGCACGCCGGCGAGCTCGGCCCCGTCGAGACCTTCCCACGCGTGCAGGAGAAGGATCTGCCGGTCGCGCTCCCCCACGCTGGCAAGCGCGCCGCGGAGTTCCGCATCGAACAGGAGGTTCAACTCCGGATCGCCGTCGACTCGCACCGCCCCCGACTCGGGCACCTCGTCGACGGGAAGATCGATATGCTTCCGGCGCGAATTCGCGAGCGTGTATCCCGCCGTGCGGTACAGCCACGGCAGCACCTCATCCCGCGGCAGATCGTTTCGGCGTCGCCAAGCCGTCGCGAAGACCTCAGCGGCCAGGTCCTCGGCATCCTGACGCGGTCCACGGCGGGCGAAGTAGCGCACCAGCGCAGTCGAGTGCGCCCGGACGATCACGGTGAACCAGTCGACATCGGCCGCCGCCGTGGGCGGGTCTGCGCTGTCAGGCATCGCCGCTCCCTCGCTCGTGTCGGCGGCGGCTGGGGTGTTGGCGATGCTCACGTACTGAATATGTCGCTTCCGCGGCAAGTCTTGCAGGCAGCGCGCCGAATATTCTGAGATCGCGTCACGATCCTGCGAGGAGTGGTCTGAGCCCCGATGAGACGGTCAGCCACACCGTCCGGGCTTCACATCCAGGTAGATTGCGGCTGTTGCTGTGGCTGGGGATGACCACTAGATTCTTGACTGACTGCAGGCGATCGCCTGAACGCTCGTCTTCGCACTTTTCTCCAGTGCCGCCGGTCCAAATTCGCCCTCACTTCCAACGAAGAGGATGTCCCGTGGATTCATTGAGAAGGCTCCAAGCCGTGGCGCTCGCGGGGTTGACAGTGTTCGTGCTGACTGCCTGCGGGACCGCAACAACAGCGACCCCCACCTCTTCCGCCGCCACGGCGAATATAACTCCCGCGGTCGCGATCGGGCCGGCAACTGTCGGGTTTGGGACGTTCCGTTCGCAGGCATCTTCCGGGAAGGATGGGGCACGCTACGCTTCCGGCGCGGCCGGAAGCGGTGACGCGTACTTCCCCTACTCCGGCAACGGCGGGTACGACGTTCAGCACTACGACCTCGCCCTCCGTTACGCGCCGCCGACGGATCCCACGGTCCTCACCGGCAAGCTCAGCGGCGTCGCGACCATCACACTCCGCGCGAAGCAGGATCTGCAGTCGCTCAACTTCGACTTGCGCGGCCTCGACGTCGCAGCGGTACGGGTGGACGGCAAGGCCGCGGCACACGGGAATTCGCAGGGCAAAGACCGCGCCGAGTGGTCACAGCTGCAGGACGATGCGAACAGATCCTGGGAACTCACCGTTGGGCTGCGGCCGAAGCTCAAAGCAGGTCAGACGACGACCATCGTGATTGCATATGGCGGGATCACTGGGCGGTCGCTCGACACCACCGAGGCCCTCTACGGGTGGGTCACTACCGCTGATGGCGCGATGGTGCTCAACGAGCCCGACGGGGCGGCGACTTGGTACCCCGTGAACGACGACCCGCAAGACAAGGCCACCTACCTGTTCCGTATCACGGTGCCGGCCGGCAAGACCGCTGTGGCGAACGGGCTGCCCGTCGGGATGCCCGCCACGAAGGCCGGTTGGACAACCTGGACGTGGCGGGCGTCCGACCCGATGTCCAGTTACCTGTCGACGGCGAGCGTGGGTGACTTCGCCTTGTCCCGCGACGGGACGTCGGCCGGCCTGCCGATCATCAATGCCATCGACGATGGAGTAACGGATGCGTCCCTTGCAGAGACGAAGGCGGCACTCGCGCTGCAGCCCCAGATGATCACATTTCTGGAGACCCAGTTCGGGCCTTATCCCTTCGAATCGTTCGGCGCGATTGTCGACGACGACTCGGTTGACTACGCCCTGGAGACCCAGACACGTCCGGTGTACTCAGAGGTCGCGGACGAATACACGGTGGTGCACGAACTGGGGCACCAGTGGTTCGGCAACTCCGTGACCCCGTCGGATTGGCAGGACATCTGGCTGAACGAAGGCTGGGCGAGCTATATCGAGTGGCTGTGGGCCGAACATCAGGGCACGGCATCCATTCCGGACCAGTTCGCCGACACGGTGGCATACCTGGACGCAAACGACGGCTGGGCGCTCAACATCGCAGACCCAGGTCGCGACAGTCTCTTCGCGAATCCGGTCTATCTGCGGGGTGCAGCTGCCTTGTACGCTTTGCGCGCCGAGATCGGCGACGACGCTTTCTTCGCCGGCGCCAACCTGTGGCTGACTCGGTACAACGACTCGAATGCGACCACTGAGGACTTCCAAGCCGTGATGGAGGAGAGTTCCGGCCAGCAACTTCAGACCTTCTTCGACGACTGGCTGCGCGAAGGCGACCGCCCGGCAATGCCGTAGCCCCAGCCCGTCTGTCTTGAATGCACCGCAACAGTGCGGACGAGGAGGTTCCCATGGCCGAGCTCTCACCCATCCAGCCGTGTTTGTGGTTCAACAACCAGGCCTGCGAGGCGATGGAATACTACGTCGACGTGTTCCCGAACTCCCGCATCATCTCGATCGATGAGTATCCCGACGAGTCGCTCGACGAGCATTTCGTTGGGATGACCGGCAAGGTGCTGAACGGCCAATTCCGACTGAACGGCGTGGACTTCATCTGCCTCGACGGAGGGCCGGCCTTCAGCTTCAACGAGTCGATCTCATTCGTCGTATCCTGCAGGGACCAGGAGGAAATCGACCGATACTGGTCGCGTCTCTCGCACGTGCCCGACTCGGAGCAGTGCGGATGGTGCAAGGACCGGTTCGGCCTCAGCTGGCAGATCATCCCCACGAACATGGGCGAGTTGATCCGTCGCCCGGAGCAGGTACAGGTGATGATGCAGCAGAAGAAGATCGTGATCGCCGAGCTCGAGAACGCTTGATCGGCGTCACCGGCGCCCGCAAGTCCCCCGCGAGGCCGACGGATCGTCGCACGGCAGCTTTGGCTCACTGACCGAAAACTCCGACACCGGGGACCAGCACACACCGGCAAAACTTGACCAGGGTCCGGCTCCGGCCTAGCCAGTTCCGTAGGGGTCAGGGGGCTCCACATAGCCGGATCTGGCCCCACTTCGCTCGCGCTGGCATGCGCTCCCATCGCCTACGCCGCCCGCTCTTCACTGAGAACGCTCGCGTAGCGCGGGGATATCGTCGGCGACCCGACGCTCCAGGCACTCCAGCAGCAGCTCCAACCCGTAGTCGAACTCGTCGGCGAACGCGTAGCCGCCATCGCCGAACAGTTCGTTTTGAGAGCGCGCAATGTGCGGATACAGCTCCGCCGGCGCCGCGACCTTGACGGCGAACGCCTCCTCGGCGCCGTCCCCCGGTTCGAACGGCAGGCTCGTCTCGGTCAGCGCGAACCCGTACACATAGGCGTCAATCGCCGAGAACGCGTGTGTCGCAAGCGCGGCGCTGAAGCCGTCGGCCATCAGCACGCCCAGTAGCCGGTCGTGGTGCTGCAGCAGCGCCGGGCCGGGGATTGGGCGCGATTCCATCATCCCCAGCGCCCACGGATGAGCCGTGAGCACCGACCGTGCCGATCGTGCCCGGGCGGTCAGCGCCTCCCGCCAGGTAGCGCCTCCTTGCTTGGGACGTGGTGGTAGAGCGACATCGCCTCAACGCCGAGCACCTTCGCGACACTTCGCATGCTCACAGCGGTAACACCCGCGCGGTCGGCTACCGCGGCGGCCGCACCAATGATCTTCTCCCTGCTCAGAGGTATGCGCGGCGTCATTCTCCCATCCTTGCGCACTTACGCTCGTAAGGCTACGCTGGGGACCGGTTCTTACACCCGTAAGATTCGATCTAACGAATCAAGCCAAGGAGCATTGTGATGAGAACGCCTCAATCCCACACCGCACTAGAGAATCCGCGGTCCCAGAGCACGCTGGAAGATCTGCGCATGCTCGTGCAGGCCAAGCTTGCGGCAGCCTGGACCAGCCTCATGTTCCTCGTCATCTACATCGACTACTTCCACCTCTACCAGCCTGGTGAAATCGACGAAATCCGGGGTGGCGTCATCTTTGAGTTCGACATCAGCGGGACGTTGATGTCCATTTTCTTCGCGATCATCGCGATCCCGGCCCTGATGGTGATGCTCTCCATGACGCTTCCCGCTCGGGTGAATCGCGCCACGAACCTCGTCGTTGCAGCGCTGTACATCCCCGTCATGGTGTTCAACGCGGCAGGTGCATCCTGGGACTGGGCCTTCTACTACGGCCTCACCATCGGAGTCGAGGTGCTGATCCTGGCCTTCATCCTGCGCTCCGCCTGGACCTGGCCACGCCGCACCGCATCACCGGCGACCCTGGCAGCCAGCCTCGACAGTGCCGGTCAACGGACTTGACCCCGAGGGGCGCTGAGAACGGTGAAGGCGATAACCCAATACCGCTACGGCGGACTTGACACTCTCGAATACGAGACTGTTGCCCGGCCCGTAGCGGCGAAGGACGAAGTCCTCATCCGGGTTCAGGCAGCATCCATCAACGCGGCCGATTGGCTGCTCATGCAGGGTGAACCCTTCGTTGCGAGGTTGGCGTTCGGCCTGCGGCGGCCCAAGGTCGGGGCGCGGGGCAGGGATGTGGCCGGCGTGATCGAGGCTGTGGGCGACAACGTGCGCCGCTTCAGCGTGGGCGATGAGGTGTATGCCGAGGTGGATGCCGGCAGCTTCGCCGAGTACACCGTCGCCCACGCGAAGCGCCTCGCTCACAAACCTTTGCGAATCAGCTTCGGCGAGGCGGCTGCCGTGCCGATCGCCGCAACGACGGCGCTGCAGGGGGTGCGGGATGTCGCGAAGATCAAGCCGGGCGACAAGGTGCTCATCAACGGGGCGTCCGGCGGAGTCGGCTCCTACGCCGTGCAGCTGGCCAAGGCGTTCGGGGCCGAAGTGACTGGCGTCTGCAGCACCGCAAATCTCGAGTTCGTGCGGACGTTGGGCGCAGACCACGTCATCGACTACACGGCTGAGAACTTCGCGACGGGCGAGGCTCGCTACGTCGTCATCTTCGACCTCGTCGGCAACCGATCGATAGCCGAGTGCAGGCGGGCCCTCACTCGTCGCGGAACTCTGGTGCTGGCTTCGGGCAACGGGGGACGCGTGCTCGGTCCGATCCGACGGATGCTTGCAGCGATGCTGCTGGGCATGTTCGTGACCCAGAACCTTCGACCCCTCTCCGCAGCCGCGAGCGGGGCCGACCTCGAAGTTCTTCGGGAACTCATCGACGCCGGCACCATCACGCCGGCAGTCGACCGCAGCTACCCGCTCGCTGAGACGCCTGAGGCGATCCGCTACTTCGTTGAGGAGCACGCCAGGGGAAAGGTGACCATCACCGTCACCAGCCGGAACCACACCAAGGGGTAGGCCGCAAGCTCTTCATCCGCGACGGGCGCGCTGTGCGCTCCCTCGAAACCCAAGGAGTCACAGCATGAACCCTCTCGACAAGAGCTTCTCGATCGACCAAAAGATGACGGCCACCCGCCCGATTGCTCAGCAGACGGGCGAGCGGCAGCGACCGAGGAGCGGATGGCTCGCCATAACCGGCCTCTTGATCCTCAGTGCCCTTCCCGTGCTCGGCGGTGTGCTTCGCTTGACGGACGGGATCGCTGAGCCCGAGAGCGAAATGCTGGTGGCCACATCCGTGGCGGTCGTTGCGCACATCGTGGCCATGAGCGTGTTCTGCCTTCTCGGCGCATTCCAGTTCTCTCCAGCCCTGCGAATGCGGCGCGGTTGGCACCGTACCGCCGGCCGTGCACTGATCCCCGCTGGATTCATCGCGACACTGTCCAGCATCTGGCTCGCAGTCTTCTTCGGTGGACCCCCTGATGAGTTCGCACTCGCGATGATTCGACTCGTATTCGCCGTGCCAATGACAGTCTTTCTTGTGCTCGCCGTGATCACGATCACGCGTCGCGACTTCGCCGCGCACGGAGCATGGATGACGCGCGCCTACGCGATCGCGATTTCCGGCGGAACCCAAGCACTCGTCGTCACACTGTGGACGCTCTATCTCGGTGAGGTCAACGCATTCGGCGAGGCATGGCTGGTCGCCGCGGGCTTCGTGATCAACAGCGCCGTGGCGGAGTTACTAATCCTGCGACGGACCAGCCGCCGGAGGCGCGGTCGTGCGAGGCGTGGCGTGGCGCGCTCACATCATGAACCCCCTCGACAACGCGCCGGGCATCCGGTCGCAACAAAGGAGGAAAAATAGAAATCACCGAAGAACACCGCCACCAGGCCAGCCCGCAGTGGGTTCGCTCGAGGCCGGTTCGTCGGTTCCGCGGCGATCGCTTTCGCTGTGTTGGTGGTGATAGAGAACGTGTTGTTTACGGTAACGGGCGCTCCGGGCCATGGCGATCCGATCGAGGAAGTGCTGGCCTACTACGCGACCGACCGCGACGCGGTCGCGATCATTTCTGGTCTGGTGGCCCTGTACCTGCCGCTGCTGCTGGTGTCGCCGCGGGCTCGGCAGCCTCGCGATCGCAGACGGCTCGGCACTGATCTTCGTCGGGCTCCTAGGGTTCGCCGCCTGGCTCATCTGGCTGCTCGCGACCGGCGTGCGCCTCGTCCGGTCGCGACTCCGTGGAGGGCCGCCTGCTGGTACCGGGGGCGAGTCCTGTCGGCGCGGCGACGATGCGGGCCGCCGTCCAGCACCGCTACGGCCCGCCCTCAGCGCTTGAGTCATCCGACGCGGGATCCCGAAACCAGGTCGAGGCCATGTGCGCGTCCAGGTGGGCGCGGCCTCGGACCAACTACTTGCAAGTACGCGTTAGCGCGCCACGCGGTGGCGAAAGTAGACGACTCCCGACTTGAAGGTGCGACTTTCGATAAGTTCGAGATCCACCCGGCGCGCCTGACTGGGAAAGAACGGGATACCGCCGCCGACCAGCACCGGGTAGACCATGATCTGGTACTCATCGATCAGACCCTGAGCGGCGGCCTCGGCTGCGAGAGTCGCGCCGCCGATGGCTATGTCGCCCTCCCCGGGCTCGGCCCGCAACCGCTCGATTTCCTCCACGACGGTTCCGGAGGCCAAGCGGGCATGACCCTGGACCGAGGACAGCGTGGTGGAGAACACCACCTTGGGCAGCGTATTCCAGAGAGCGACCCACTCGAGCTCTGCGTCGTCGAGCGAGGAAACCTCAGCGGTCTCCCAGTACAGCATCGTCTCGTACAGCGGCGCCCCAACAGGTGCACGCCGATCGTTCGGATGTCGTCGATCCAGAAACGAAAGACCTCCGCGTCGAAACCGGGCCAGTCGAAGGTGCCGTCCGGGCCGACAATGTAGCCGTCCAGTGAAACGCTCATTGAATAGGCAACCTTGCGCATCAGCCGTCCTCCTCGATAACGGGTTCGAGAATACGCCGGACGCCACGAACCGCAACGCCACGTGCGGGATCCCCGACCACCGACACTCCTCCAACGTCGCGCGGTCGCATGCGCGCGAGGCGTGCTCCGGACATGAACCACCTCAAGAACGACGAATGCGTCGCCGTGACCAAGCCGTGACGGTCACGGCGACGCCCTCGACGATGGTAGGGGTGCCGGGCCAGGAACCGCGAACTGGGCCTGGGTGAAGCGCCGCGCAGAGCGTGTGCGTCGTGGGGACATCCGCTGTGACTATGGCGCCCTAGCCGAGCCGGGCGACGGTGTAGCCGCGGCCGGTACCACGATGGGCACGGAACCCTCGTCGGTGGTCATGACCGTGGGCCGAGATGCGTATCGGACAGCGGGTCCGGAGGCGGTTTTCACCGTTCTTGGAATGCGCAGATTTCTGCCGTTGGCGTGCTCGTTTCCGCCTGAGTCCTCCTGGGTTGAGTGGAGCGCGGTTGCTCCACCACAGGGGCCAGAGCAACTACTCAACCACGCTGCGCGTCACTAAAATGAGCCCGACTCGTCAAACCGTGTCGTCCGAACGGCTGGATGTGGGGTGTCGACTAACCCGAAGATTGACCCACTCGAAGAAAAGAGTCCACCATGCGTCACAAGACTCTCACCGCGACCGTCGCGGCTCTCGCCCTGGTAATTCTTGCTGCCTCTCCCGCGTATGGCATCACCGATGGTGCACCGGACGGCGACGACCACCCGTACGTCGGCCTCATGGTCGCTCAGGATGCGGCGGGCGCACCGCTAACGCGCTGCAGCGGCACACTCATTTCGCCTACGGTCTTCCTCACGGCCGGGCACTGCACGTTTGGGGCCTCCCACGTTGAGATCTGGTTCCAGGCTGATCTCGAGCCCGATCCAGCGGCCTTTGGCTACCCGTTCACCGGTCAAGCGGGCGGCTCACCGTACACGCACCCCCAGTACGACGACACGGCGTTCCAACTCTTCGACCTCGGCTTGGTCGTGCTCGACGACCCCGTCGTCCTGCCGATCTACGGAGCCCTTCCGGCGCTTGACCAGCTCGACGCCTTCTCCGCGAGTGGCAAGAAAGGCGCGACGTTCTCAGCAGTCGGCTACGGGCTGCAGACGAGCTTCCCCATTGCGGCGAAGTGGGACAACCAGGCGCTGTTCACACGCATGGTTTCGACGCCGAAGCTCAACCAGATCAACACGGGATTCACCGGAGATGGCTTGTTGCTGCTGTCGAACAATGCCAACACCGGCGGGATCTCCTTCGGTGACTCCGGCGGCCCGAATTTCATCGGCTCGAGCAATGTCATCGCGGGCGTCACATCATTCGTGCTCAACATCACCTGCGCCGGAACGGGTGGCGTCTACCGCGTCGACCGCACAGATGACCTGGAGTGGCTTGCCAACTTCGTCGGCAACCGAGCACAAGTCGAAAAGTGAGGGTCGGTACGTCGTAGGGACTTTGCCGTGCACAGGCCAGTCGTAGACCGTAGAGATCGGTATGCCCAAGTAGAGGACGCCAACTCGAAGATGTCCATCAGGGGTTCCAGGCCCCACACGTCGGTGGAGGCGGTAGAGGAGGAGGTTGGGTATTCGTCGTGGTGCTAGCACCCAGAAGGTGCGCACCGCAATCCCGGACGAAAAGATGGCCGGCTGCTCACGGTAGAAGCTGAGCACGGAGACTGATCCGGCACCGAGAGTGATTTGAGCACCGAATCGAGAGGCCATCCTCAGGCATACGGCGGTGAGACGGCAAGGCGAGTCAGATGTTTATCGGGCCGGGCGACGGCGGTGCCGGCGTTGGTTCGCCGTTGAGGATGGCGTTCACGATCTTTTCCGCACGTGGAACTAGGGCATCACCGGGGTAAAACTCCTCATAGAGTTTCTCCGCGTCCTCGAGTGTGTGCACCTGACAGAGAGCGAGCAGAAGCCGGATGTCGCGAGTGTCGCGTCCGGGACGGTTCGCACGAAGCTTCATTGCGAGCATCCCCTCTTTGGATGCCACTTGAATGACGATGCCGTCCTCATCGTAAATTGTCTCCCACTGGACGACGCGGCCGAGGGTCGGGACGGCGTCGGCCTTCGTGACCTCGAAGTTCAGCCACTTCGCGTCCCACCCATGCTTCAGTGCGACTCGTTCGGCGGCGGCAGCGACGGCATCGTCCGAGCCGGGGCGGACGTGAAGGACATCCAGGTCCTGTGTGGTCCCCCGATCGAAGTAGCGCAGGGCGAGTGCCGCACCGCCCACGAGCCGAATGCCGGCCACCTCACCCGAATTACGAAGCTCGGCGACGAGATCACGGAGGCCGATGATGATCGCGTTGCGGTCCAGCGCAGTGCCGGACATCAGACGCTCGCGAAGGTATCTGCCCATGCAAGAACGCCGCGTTCGGCGAACTCGTTCGGCACGTCATCACGTTCGGGCGCGGGGTCGGCCGGGTCGACCCGGAACACGACAGGTTCGGCCAGTGCGCGATCGGGGTTGTTGACCCATCCCGGCAGCGGGATGTTCTCTTGATTGAGCCGCCAGGCCACGAGAGCCGCGATGGCGGCATCCCACATATGATCGCCGGTGGGTTCCGGCTCCGTCAGCCCAAGGATTCCTCGAACGAGTCCGTGTTCGGCGGTGAGATTATCGTTCAACTGAAGCAAAGCCCGGAGCGCACGGTCTGTATCCTTCGCGCGAAGATACGCTCTGATCGCCTCTGCGGCACTGGCAGCGTCATCACGACGCGTGGGAGCGGCATACAGGCGGTGGCCGGCGCCGGCGAGCAGCCGATCGACCGTACTGTAGGCAGCATCCCGTCCACGCTCATGATGGGAGACGCTGGCCTGGTCAATGCCGGTTAGCTCTGCCAGTCTCGCCTGTGTGAGGCGTTTGCTCCGGCGAGCGGCGCGGACAAGAGTAGATGAAGCTGCCACTATCGCCTCCTCCTTATTTCCAATATGACTTGTGCATCATATTCTAGCGCGCACTCGCAACCCGTGCCTGAGGGTCTGGCCTGCACCGGCAGGATCGGCCTGCAGGGACGCCACTACCCCGAGGTGTCGATACTCAGGTCTCGACGAATTCCGGGTCAGGGCTGCGGGTCAGAGCCAGCGTCTGTGAGTGACGGGGCCGTGACGGGGACATCGCCGCCCGCGACGTTGCGAAGCTCGTCGACTAACCGGCGCTGTAGGCGGTATTGCGCCGGGCCAGGCGGAGCCGAACTCCGAGACTGGCTCCACCTGGCTCGCGTCCAAGCTGACGTCGACGGGCGAGCGCCGCTGGGCCTGGTCCTCGCTGACCTTGCCGACCACGCCGGGCCACGCGAAAGCCAGCGGATCAAAGAGCTGCTGAGCAACCGACGACTCTCATCGATATGCCGGTACTCGATCAGAGGTCCTCGCTGGCTTGGCACGCCCTTTTCGACCTATCCGAGAAGGTGCCGAATAACTGGTGCCTGGTTGGCGGCCAAATGGTGCACCTTTGGTGCGTCGAACGCGACAACACACCGAATCAGCCGACCGACGACGCGGATGCTGTTTTGGATGTGCGCGCGCAGCCGACCATCCTCCATCAGGCCACCAAGGCCCTCGTTGACATCGGCTTCGCGTCCGCCGGTGAAAGCCCAGAAGGCCATCAGCACCGGTGGAGCCGCGGCGATGCCACCATCGACCTCCTCATCGCCCGAGCACGTCGGAGAGAAGGCCGCAGCACGACGAGGAGTCACGGCTGCGATGGGTGGGAGGTAGCTGCGTCCCTGGGACGGCCCTACTCCCGGCCCCGCAGCGCGACCACCTCCGTCGCGCCCTGGTCCGCCAAGTCCATGAGCCTTCCTGTCACACGAAGTTTCTGGGTCATGACGGGGGAAAGCCGGCGCACAGTCGTGGAATGACCGCGGACCCGACGCGGTCCTGACCGGCGCACCGCGCGTCACCTCGGCAGCCGCGTCGCAAAGCGCGGGCAACTCGCCATCTAAGCTGGACTGTTGCCCACGGAAGGATCCTCAATGAGCATGGAAAACGCGGCCTGGAGCTCGCTGTACAAGATCTCTACCGCCAGGGGCGGCAAGCACGGCTTCTCCCGTGAGTCCGTGCGGCGGATCATGAAGTTCGCGGTGCCCTACCGGTCCAAGCTGCTGATCTTCATCGCCCTCTCCATCGTGGGAGCTTTCCTCGCGGTCGCGACGCCGGTACTCGCCGGCCAGGTGGTCGACGTCATCGTTGCCCAGGGCGAGGTCACCACGATCGTTTGGATCGCCGTCGTCATCGCCCTCGTGGCCGTGGCCGACGCCGCCGTGTCACTCGTGACGCGCTGGTACTCGGCGCGGATCGGCGAAGGCGTGATTTTGGACCTCCGCACCTCCGTCTTTAACCACGTGCAGAAGATGCCGATCGCGTTCTTCACCCGCACGCGGACGGGCGCCCTCGTGAGCCGCCTCAACAACGATGTGATCGGCGCCCAGCAGGCCTTTAGCGGCACGCTGTCCGGCGTGGTTACGAACCTCGTGGCGCTGATCCTCACCCTGATCGTCATGCTCAGCACGTCCTGGCTCGTGACGGTTCTCGCCGTGATCATGCTCCCCATCTTCCTGGTACCCGCGCGCCGCATGGGCAGCCGCCTCGCCGCGCTGCGCCGCGAGGCCGCCGATCACAATTCCGCCATGAGCACGCAGATGACCGAACGCTTCTCAGCGCCCGGCGCCACCCTCGTCAAGCTGTTCGGCCGGCCCGACGAGGAGGCCGAGGAGTTCCGCGTGCGCGCCGCCCGCGTCCGCGACATCGGGGTCCGGACCGCGATGCTGCAGTTCGTCTTCTTCACCGCACTGATGCTCGTCTCCGCTCTGGCCCTCGCGCTCGTGTATGGGCTCGGCGGCTTCCTCGCACTCGCCGGCCAGCTGAACACCGGTGACGTGGTTACCCTGGCACTCCTCCTCACCCGCCTCTACGCGCCGCTCACCAGCCTCGCAAACGCACGGGTAGAGATCATGAGCGCGGTGGTCAGCTTCGAGCGCGTCTTCGAGGTGCTTGACCTCGACCCGCTCATCAAGGAGAAGCCCGACGCCATCGCCGTCCCCGAAGGCCCAGTGGCCGTCGAGTTCGACAACGTCCGCTTCGCCTACCCGTCCGCGGACAAGGTGTCCCTCGCCTCTCTCGAGGAGGTTGCCACGCTGGACACCCGCGGCGGCGAGGAGGTGTTGCACGGCGTGTCCTTCAGGATCGAGCCGGGGCAGACCGTTGCCCTCGTTGGTACGTCCGGTGCCGGAAAGTCCACAATTGCGCAGCTCCTCTCGCGCCTGTATGACGTCGACAGCGGCGCCGTGCGCCTCGCGGGTACGGATGTCCGCGATGTCACCTTCGTCTCCATGCGAAACACCCTGGGCATGGTGACGCAGGACGGCCACCTGTTCCACGAGACCATCCTCTCCAATCTGCGCCTCGCGAGGCCGGAGGCGTCCGACGACGAGGTGTGGGACGCCGTCCGCCGGGCGCGGCTCGAGCCGCTCATCCGATCCCTGCCGGACCAGCTGGACACCATGGTGGGAGAGCGTGGCTACCGGCTGTCCGGGGGTGAGCGCCAGCGGATGACCATCGCGAGGCTCCTGCTCGCCCAGCCGCGCGTCGTCATCCTCGACGAGGCGACGGCGGCGCTGGACTCGACGTCTGAGGCCGCCGTGCAGGCGGCGCTCAGCGAGGCGCTCAAGGGACGCACGGCGATGGTGATCGCACACCGCCTCTCCACCATCCGCAGCGCGGACCTAATCCTCGTGGTTGAGGACGGCTCGATCGTGGAGCGCGGTACGCACGAGGAACTGCTGGCTGTGGGCGGGCGGTACGAGGAATTGCACCGGACCCAATTCGCCGTGCAGAAGGATGTTGCGGCCGATGAGGAAGCGCTGAGCCGGACCTAGTCGCTGAGCTCGGTGCCGCCGCCCCGAGCGTCTCGGAGAGTTGTCTCATCACGTTTCGTGTCTCACCGCCCTACCTGGGGTTGTTCGAAGCGGAACAGGATGGAGACCTCCAACGCCCAACTGGCGTGTACCCGTGCCTGCACTTGCTTCATTTGAACCTGCGACCCCTTGAAGGTTCTGACCTTAATTTAGTCGTTACCGAATGTGTCCGAAAACCCTCGGATTCCCTTGTCTTTACAGGGAACCGGGCGGTTCTCTGCCTCCGATTGTACGTCATCGTTTTGGGTCAAATAGAGATGAATTAGATGGGTAAATGATGGATTCTGGAGGCCTCTTTGAGTGATCCATGACCCCTCGCAACATCCCCCATGTGCCGCTGCATGGGACCGGTCATCACCGGAGATGGCGATCGGTTGTGCACTCGGTCCGCGGCCTGTCTCGCATCACTGACAACGCTATACACTGGGCGCGATTTAGCAGGTCGATCAGACAGCCCCGGCACTTGATCGAGACCGGTTTGACAAACGCGGGGTGTTCATCGAAGGAGAGCAACGAGATGAGACCACTCCGATACTCGATCAACGTCACGCTCGATGGCTGCTGCCACCACGAGGCAGGACTCCCCCCGGACGAGGAGTCGATGCGCTTCTGGACCGCTCAGCTGGAGCGAGCCGATGCCCTGCTCTTCGGCCGGGTGACCTACGAGATGATGGCGTCGGCGTGGCAGAGGCCGGCCACGGGCACGTGGCCCGACTGGATGAAGGACTGGCAGAAACCGTTCGCCGAAACCATCGACCAGGCGAAGAAGTACGTCATCTCGAGCACACTGACCGAGGTCGATTGGAATGCCGAGCTGGTGCGAGGCGACTTGGCGCAAGCAGTTCAGCAGCTCAAGCAGGAGCCAGGCGAGGGCCTGTGGGTCGGCGGCGTGACGCTCCCTCTGGCGCTTGCTAACTTTGGACTGATCGACGAGTACGAGTTCCTTGTGCAGCCAGTCCTTGCAGGACACGGCCCGACCTTGCTCGCCGGCCTGCGCGAGCACATCCAGCTCGAACTCGTGGACCGCCATGAGTTCCGGTCAGGGGCAGTAGCGGCGCGATACCGGCCCACGCGAGTTGCGGCATGACGCGATTATGCTGGCGCGTTCGGCGCTCCCTCGCGACGGTACAACGGCTCGGGGTCGGGTTACCCCGCACGGGCTATCCCCTATAGGTTCCAACCGCCCGCGACTCAAGATAGTCGAGCTGCATAACCATCAGTGCCCAGGGAGTAACCGTCGGACTCCCGCTCTCGGAATCGATCAAAGCCGACTGGGAAGGCCTCGAACGAATCGTCCTTCAAGTCATCGAGAAGGCGTCGCGCGATTCCAAACTCTGCACCGCCCCCCTGATTTGTCATGAACAGATACTCAACTCCCTCGACGACGACAGGTGACAGGTCCTCGCGACGGAGATCGACAAACGGTCGGTAGTAAGCCAAATTGGCCAGACGGACGTCGACTTCGACGAACGCCGGAGCCCTCTCAGCGGGCGGGTCCGTCAAAGTTGTGTCGAAGCCGTCGTAGCTTATGAGTGTCCCAGCGACAATTCGAGTGGACGGAATAACGCCGTTGATATCCTTTATGTTGGCAGCCTGAACCTTGCCCTTTTCCATCGCGGCGCTGAGGTTGCCTTGCAATGAGACTCCCTTCGCTTCCAACACGTGCCACGCTCCGTCTGGCGTGTTCCCTATCATGTCCGGTTGTTTCGGCCGCCCGACGTTGGGGTTGTGGAAGTGCACCTGTGCCGCGTTTTGTGCCCGAATGGACTCAAGTACAAACAGTTTGGATACACCGAGCAACTTCTGCGCATAGAACCGCGCGAAGGCCTCGCCCAACTGCCGGCTAATAGGCCCCTTCTCGGTGGGTGTCAGCACCCTGAAGTTCTGGTGCACGGATAGCCGGCCGATGCTCGTCGTCACGTTTGAGTAAACAAACAAAGCCGGTTCAACTGCGGAGTCAAAAACGGCACGCGTGGGGCTGCGGGACCATCTATCGCTGAAGGACGCGGTTTGCAGCTTATTGGCCACCGCAAATCGAAACAGATCTAGTCCGCTGCAAGGATGGTCAATGCGCAGGGTATTCAAGTGATCGTATGGGTGCGGGAACAGTTCGACCGAATAGGAAACGTTGGGCATGAGGTGAGGCTACTGCAACGGGCAGTATCCATAAATTGGATTGGCCGGGGATTTTCTACGAGATCGACCTAAAGACAACGAGGCTACGGTTGCCGCAGCTCTCGCCCGACTACACGTCATCCCTAAGCGCCGCGACGTGGACGGCATTCTGGTCGCCAAGCTAGATCGGCTGAGCCGCAGCGTGCATGTTTTCTCGAGCATTTTGAAGCTCGCCGCTGTGCGTAAGTGGGCTGTCGTCGCCATCGACCTGGGTGTGGACACCGGCACGCCGACCAGCAAGCTTGTCGCCTACGTGATGATGTCGGTCGGTGAGTGAGAGTGCGAGGTCATCGGCGAGCGCACGTCTGTCTCCATGCAAGCCGCCACGCGTCAGGGCAGGCACATGGGGCGAGTGTCTGCGCTCCCGCCGAGCACACACGACCGTCTGCTAGCTCTCCGAGCCGGTCACACGCTCTCTGGCACCACTGCGCAGCTAAACGCCCAAGGCCTCACCACTGCGACGGGTGCGCCCTGGTCCGCCAACACGGTCGCCATTGTGCAGAAGCGCCTGTTCGTTGCCTGAACACGCCTCGACTAGTCCTCGGTCGTCACATACCGGCCATGCTCGCGATGCCTGGACTCTGGCGGCCTAGACGGGTAGGCGGGACTTGGTCAGCTTCTGACGCGTAGCGACCGGCGTGACTCCCGTACGCTTTCGCAAGATCAATTCGTCTTTTGAGTTTTCGCGGACCGCCATCTTGCTGAGCATTCGTTGCTGCACTTCGGCGCTCCAGAAAATATTAAGGTCCTGACGCGCCCGCGTGATCGCAGTGTAAAAGATCGCGTGCGAGATGCGGTCATCATTCGCATCGGTGATCACTACCTTGACCGAGTCGAATTCGAGGCCCTGAGCCTTGTGAATCGCAACTGCATAAGCGATCTGGAACGGAACGATTGTGGCTGACGCGTCGTCGTCATCGTCGGTGTTGCCGCGCTGGAAGACGTCGAACTGCACTATCGAGCCACCTGTCCATCGAATGTCCATCGCGAACGCAAAATCCGATAGTTTGAGCGTCCGGTCGATGTCTACGTCGAAGGTGATTCGCCCCTTGTCCGTGGCGATCTTGACGATCTTCCCCTTCAAGTTGTTGAACACGATTCCGCTGAATCGGTCGGTGTCATTGAACAGGATTGGGTCGTTGACCTTATAGGTCGACTCTCCCCACTCCACCGCGAGGCTCCGATTGCTCGCCTGTAAGAATCGGTTGACGTTGTTGATTCCGTATAGGCCGTCATAGTTCAGACACAAGATGATTTCGTCGGCTTGGCGAGCTTTGAACAACGAGTCACCCAACACGGTCGCGTATTTGTTCTTGGAGATCGACTCTTCGATCTTGTCGTCTAGGTTCCGCACGCGGTCCCACAGGGTGAGCAGCGCTGCATCCGTCGTCCGAAACGGCTTGGTCAGCTCGAACACCGACTCCGGCGGCAAGTATGAGCGGATCGTTGTGAACCAGTTGCCGAACTCGATCGACTCAATTTGGTATACGTCCCCTACGAGCACAAGCAGGTCGAATGTCGTAGAACCGAGGATCTTGAGCAAACTCGCGTTACTGACCGTGCTGCACTCATCGATGACGATTAGCCTGTAGTGCCGACCTGTCGGGTACTTAGTGTGGCTGTAGATGGTGCTGAACTCTGAGTTCGACGCTGACACGCGTCTCTTGAAGTTGTCTACGGCCGGATTCGTATGAGCCAAGAACAGCTTTGAATCTCCGTCGAAGTAATTCGCGATCAGGTCGACCATCGTGGTCTTGCCGGTTCCAGCGGTGCCATAAATTAATGCAACAGTCGACTTCACGAATAGGTCTTTCAGCGCCCCAGCTTTGAGCGGGTCGTCGAACGTCCCTGGGTTCGCCGCGATCCACGTACTCAGGTGGCGAAGACACTGGCATTTCTTGGAACCGGAGTGGCGAACGATCCGATCGAGACCATCATTGGCGACATCCCGATGGTGCATTCGACATACGGCCACATCGCGAGCGTGCAGGAGGTCGAAGAGGAGCTCCGCGCCCATGGGCGAGTCGGGTCGATCCCCTCCGACATGACCAGATCCGATCGAGGATGGCTGCAAAGATTCGGGCCTCAGAAAGTGTCGCCAATTCGAGGCGTCACTCAGTAGTCGACAAACTCGGTCCCGTCCCTCAGGCTCCTTCCGCCCAGACCCTCTCCGACGCGTCGCCTCATGACTTGTGTCTCATGTACTCCAGGGGTGACCTTCTCAAGAAGGACCTTATTCGCTTGCTGGTCAGCTTCGACTGCGCCACTCCTGCAGCTTCTGACCCCGGTCGTTCGGAGTCGGGAACACCGAACACTTGGCAAGAAGTTGAAGAGGCCCTGGCCGACAGGGTAATCGAGCCGGGTCTGTACGCGATCTTCCGAGAGAGTTTCTCTTCGGTCCACGGACCAAATTAGCCAGCGTCCTGACGTCCTGACGTCCTGAACTGGCTCGATAGCGAACTCGCCTTCCAATTGGTGGATGGCGAGTTTTGCCAGTTAAGCAATGCAGCTGTCATGGTCGACCGAGGAGCGCCCGGACCGCAGCGAAGCGAGGACCGGACGCACCGCAGGTCGGCCCCGCCGGGCTTGCCCGGCGCTTGAATGAGTAAAGAAAGTTCTCACCGTCCCGGCTCCACCCGCTAGCACTGGCAAGATGAGCGGCAAGGGCGATCACTCTCGCCCATTCAATGGGGGGAACCTATGGATACGGCATCGGCCGCGTTGAAAGAGCTGACGCTTGATCAACTCGGAACCAGCCTTACTGCCCGGTTTGACGGCGCAGCGACCAAAGATCTGACGGCTTGGCAGCTCTTGGTCGACCTTGCGCACGCGTTGGCCGCTGCAACTCGTGATGACGAACTGGTAAATGGTCGGCGGTGGCTCCTGCGCAGTCTGACTGTCACCGGATTTCGCGGCGCTAAGGACAGGGTCGAACTCGTGTTAGAGCACGATCGCGGCCTAACTGTTTTGCACGGAGAAAACGGTTCAGGAAAATCCAGCATCGCGGAGGCCCTACGGATGGCGTTGGAGGGGCGCACTGGAGCGACCCATCTCGGCTCAGTAGACAACAAGGGCGTCCACCAGATCTGGGGAAACTCGGATGAACGTAGCCAAGGGGTCTCCTCCTCGCTTGTCGTCGTCTCGCTTTGCGACGAATTCTCCGGTGACCTCTTTGAGATACGTGCGACTGTCGGGAACGACGAAGTTACGCGCCATGGAACGCTTATTTCTGGCGGCGACGACAAGACGTTTGATTCTGATTCGAACGCTTGGAACTCTTGGAATGAAGCCGTCAGAACCTCACCTCCGGTTCTTGCTTACGCCGAACTTGCCGAGGAACTGCAGAAGAAGTCGGACCTTAATACATGGCTAACGTCGTGTCTCGCCATGGACAACGCAGTCAGACTGTTTGAAACTCGGGTAAAAGAGCGCCACGAAGCGGCGAAGTCTGCCTTTGAACGTATCGAGTGGGCACGAAAGGAAGCAATAGTCCGACTAAGAAATGCCGACACCGCTGGAACCGTCTCTGGATTGGTCGACATTGTTGAGGTGGCGTGGGAAGAGCTTTCGACCGTTGAGGCGCGGGATGATTGGCTCGCCCGCCAGAGGTTGCGACCTCAGCTGCGAGGAGATGAAGCACTCCCCCTTTCAACTGCGTCTGACATCTCGACGTGGGTAACGGATTTCTCAGCCGCAGAGACGGCGTACGTTGAGACCTCCCTGTCTGCCCTAACCACGCAAGTTGCGAATGCTCTGGTGGACTTAGATGAACAGGTCCGGGGGTCGCTTCAGGACGCGAACCGTGATCGTTGTCCAGCGTGCGGATCACAGTCTGACAATTGGAGAGAACATCTTCATCGGCAAAGCCTGTCTCTGACGGTTCAGCGCGAAGCTGCAAGTAGCCTCCGGCGGGTCGTCCGAGAGGCCGGCTCAAAATTCCTCAAGCCTTTGGCGGCTTGTATGCGGGTTCTCAAGTCCTTGGACACCTCCGAGGCGGACTTCAAGCATGGGCTTAGTCTTCTGCAGCAGGTGGACGAGCAGTCGGGCGCCGCCGGTGAGCTCGATGTGCCGTATCTGAGGTCGCTGCGGGAACTTAGTTCGTGGGTCTCAAGCCCCGTCGCTACGGGTTATATAGTCCGGGCTGTAGAAGCATCCGGACTGAAACACGAATGGGAGTGCAACCGCTGGGACGCTGTTGCGGACTATGTGGATACCTGGAATCAGGACTGGTCGATGGCATCAACCGCCGCAGATTGGAAGGCGGCCGTCGGAAAATGGAATTCCGAGCTGGGCAGTCTGCGAAAAGCTAGGGCCCTTGATCTGAGGCTCTTGGTCGCACCTGCTGTCGAGCAACTTCTTGGAGACGTTGGGTTCACCCTGGACGGATTGGATATCACCAAAGCAGCAAGCAGCCTCAAACTGAAGAACAAGAACCTTGAGGACGTTCAGCTCTCACATCTGAGTGCTGGTCAGCGAAACGCACTCATCCTCGGCCCCGTCCTTGCGACAGCCGAGGGCGGAATCTTTGCGTTCACTCTCCTGGATGATCCCGTGCATGCCTTTGATGATTTTCGAGTGGATCGCCTCGCCGCGACACTTTCGGCCATGGGGACGCGACAATCCGTGATCCTCACCACACATGATGGTCGTTTCGTCGAGTACCTAAGAGTGCACGCCCCCAAAGAGTTTTCCGTCGTAGTTACAGAACGTGACGCATTCGGAACGATTTCGCTCCGCGAGTCTGCAGCGCCCTGGGCTGAATTGATCGACTTTGCTCAAGAACTTGCGCCCAAAATCGCGAAATCAGGTGCAATTAGCGGACGAGCGGATATCGCTACCCTGTTGAGGATGGCTGTTGATGAAGCACTTGAGGCACTTTCACTCCGCCTCTTCGCTCAAATGGTTCCGAGCCGGGCGGCCATGGAAAGACTGCGATTTGCAGAGATCGGAACGACCAAGGATCGGGCGAGCTATTTGCGTGATGCGGTGAAAGATGTGCCATCGCACAAGGCAGAGTTCAGCAGAGGATGGAACGCCATTTCGCCTTTGATTAGGAGTTGGTCGGACTCAGTACACAATCCGAACCTCGCACCTGGCGGCGCAGATCTCCATAGCCACATCGCGGCTGCGAGACAAGCGAGCACAAGCTGGCAAAAGATACACGGGTGACCGAAATTGATTGAGCTAAAGCGCCAGGCTCTCGTCGTGCGCCGACGAATCGAATCCATATCAAGCGATCTATGGTCGCTTTCTGGAGGGCAGGACCGCATCGACGTGCGCACCGGTGCCGTAGAGAGTCGGTTAGTTCTCGTTGTATGTCGTGTCGGCAGCTCGGATGCATTGCCTGCATTCCGCGCGGCCCGGAAAGTCGGTCATGTTTATCGAGAGACGTCAGACGTTTTGCATGGGCGGTTCATTGCTGCTCACCTAAACATGACCCGTGCAGAAGAATGGAACGCCGACGTCGACAGGCTCGCGTTGCTTCCGACTCGCAATCTGGACCTGCGGAAATACCTGTCCAACACGGCTCAGCTCGATAAAGGCCAAGTAGCGTAAGGCATCCGAGCACAGCCCGTTTCTGCGGGATCTACCTCGGATCGATATCGTGAGTTTCCCTAATTCATAGCCGGCTCAAAACTCAGTAGTCTGAGCACCAGTCGTGTAACTGCTGGATTTCAACGAAGAATGTGGGCCTCATGTCAAAGACGGTATTCATCGCGTTCGCCAAAGAAGACGAAGGGATCCGCAATCTGTTCACCGGACAGCGAGTGCATCCCAAGACTCCATTCGAGTTCACCGACATGTCGGTTAAGGAGCCATATTCTTCGGATTGGCAGGCCAGAGTCCGGACACGAATCCGTCGCTCAGATGGGGTCATTGTTCTGATCAGCAAGAACACGCCCAAGGCGACTGGTCAGCTATGGGAAATAAAGTGTGCCGTCGCTGAGAAGAAGCCTCTTCTCGGGATATGGATTGAGGATGGTTACCGCGTGAAGCCGGCGGAAATGGGAACTGCCCCCGTGAAGCAGTGGACATGGGATAACATCGCGGCATTTATCGACGGCTTGTAGACTCACAATGAAGCGGGCACTCCTCGTCGGCATTGATTTTTACGAGAACTTCAATAGCTTGGCGGGATGTGCCAATGACGCTGTCGCGCTGCATCCGCTTCTTGCCCGGAACGAAGATGACAGTCCCAACTTGGACTGCAAGGTTCTAACGGCCAAGAACCAGACAAGTTTAGTTACCCGCGACGCGCTTCTCTCGCTTCTAGACGAACTTCTCGCACCCGGCTCAGACTTCGCTTTGTTTTACTTCGCTGGCCATGGCGCACCCGTGAATGGCGACGTCGCCCTGGTTACTTCCGACGGCACCCCCATGACCCCCGGGGTGGCCTTTTCCGAGGTCCTCGAGCGTATTGGCCATTCTGCAGTCAAAGAGGTCATCGTAATATTGGATTGCTGCTTCTCTGGCGGCGCTACAACCATCGGCGCTCTCGGCAACAAGCTTGCGAATCTGCCACAGGGGCTATCGGTGTTGACAGCTAGCCGCGACGATCAGGTCTCTATGGAGACGGAGGACGGCCGCGGACAGTTTTCGACTTACCTGGAAGGCGCTCTGGACGGCGGAGCAGCAGATGTCATAGGGCACGTCAATATGTCGGGCCTCTATGCCTACTTGTCCGAATCTTTCGGAGCGTGGGAGCAGCGGCCTACATTCAAGGCCAATATCGATCGGTTGCACGACATCCGATTGTGTGATCCCCGAGTCCCATTGGCGACTTTACGTATGCTTACGAACTGGTTCCCAACTCCGGGATACGACCTGGCCCTCGATCCTTCTTTCGAACCGACCGAAGAACCAAGCGACGCTGAGAACGAGCGAATATTCTCCGGCCTGCAAAAGTACAGAGCATGCCGCCTAATCGAGCCCATCGACGAGGAGCACCTCTACTACGCAGCTATGCGTTCGACCGGCTGCCGGTTGACACCTCTCGGCAAGCACTATTGGCATCTTGTGAATGCGGGACGCGTATGACCAATATTGGAGTTACCGGGCATCAGCAGATTCCCGCTCAGGCGCTTGAGTACATATCCTCGGGTATCCGAACGATCCTGCGCGGCCAACCGCGGCCGCTGGTGGGCTTCAGTAGCCTGGCCGTGGGTGCAGATCAGTTATTCGCCGAGGAGATACTCGCTGAAGGAGGAGAGCTTCACGCCGTAATCCCTTCGGATGATTACGAAAGCACTTTTTCAGGCGAGGAGCTCCACAAGTACAGGCGATTGCTTGCTGCTGCACTATCAGTCACCCGGCTGCCACGCACACAGCCGGATGAAGCCGCCTTTGATGCAGCAGGTCTTTGGATCGCGGAGAACTCCGAATTGATGGTGGCGGTGTGGGACGGCGCGGCCTCCAGAGGACGGGGTGGAACCGCGGATGCAGTGGCGCACGCCCGTCAACTCGGAAGACAAATACGCGTCGTGTGGCCTGAAGGTGTATCTCGAGACTGAACGCCCGTCCTCCGTTATGCCCAGACCTAAGGGAGCGAATTCTCGCCAGATTCGGAGGGGCATCTGAGCGTAATGGCGGCCGCAATTCGGCTCTAGAGTCAGCTAACGCCAGATGTTTCTTTGACCTGGGATGAAGACGAGAAGTCCGGCTATTCCGACAGTGAAGCAGGCCAGCATAATCGTCATCCATTCCTGTTCCTTCCCCAGGAAGACCACCGCAGAAACGTAGGTCACGACTAGGGGAACGGCGATAGCGAGTCCGCCGAGCAGGAAGGACAGGTCACCCTGAATCGTTGAAGCGAAAAATCCGAACGAAGCCACGAGAACGGCCGCGCTGAGGGAGACGCTGTAGAACGGGGTAGCTTCAATCACCCTTGGTACGACCGCGACAATTAGAGCAAGGATCCAGCTAAGAACCGCGCTCACTTGTCTGACCCTTGTTCCAAGGTGCCCGGGTCCAGTAATCAATGTTGTCGTTGTCATAAATGGACCTTATCGGGGATTTTGACCCCAGCATTCGAGCGACTTCGCTTGGTCCCGCTAAACGGCGCACTCTGGCGACTAGCACCAGTTGGAGCGCCAGTCAAAGTAAGTGGTAGCGCCGTTCTAACGAGGTGGTAGCGGCCCGGGCGCGGTGCCCGGGCCGCCGCCGGCGTCATTCCCAGTAGGTCTCGTGGGCCCGGGCCTGGTCGTTGCGGTGCCGGCGCATGTCGATCTGGCCGAGGTTGATGATCCGGGCGTTGTTGGCCAGGCGGTTCACGATCGAGTCCGCCGCGACCCGGTCGGGCAGCTCGGCAACCCAGTGTGCTGGTCCGGTTTGCGAGGCGATCATCGTTGGCAGCCGGTGTTCACGGTTCGCGAGGATCGCGAACAGGTCGCTGGCGGCGTCGCTGTCGATGCCGACGGTGAGGAAGTCGTCGATGATAAGCAGGTCGATGTTGGAGAGCTCGTTCAGCAGGCTCTGGTGGGCGATGCCGTCGCCGCGGGCGATGACGAGCCGGCGGGCGAGGTCGCCCATCCGGAAGTAGAGAACCGAGTGTTCGCTTTGGCAGGCGCCGATGGCCAGCGCGCAGGCGAGGTAGGTTTTCCCGCCGCCGGTGGGCGAGATGATGAGCAGGTTCGTCGCATCAGAGCGCCAGTCGTGGGCGGCATAGCGTCGCATGCGGACCGGGGTGATGCCGCGGCCGTCGCGGTAGTCGACCTCGGCGACGGTCGCGCCCGGGATCGGGAACGCGGCCTGGCGGATGAGCTTGTCCACTTTGTTGATGCGCCGCGACTCGAGGGCGTCGTCGACGGCGGTGAGGAACAGCTGCTCAGGGCGTGCGACCACAGTCTCGATTGCTGGACTGAAAACTGAGATGTGACGGTGCTGCCGCGGTGACAACACTGTGGTCAGTTCGTCCCTGCCGACTTCCAGTCGACAATCACAGCAGCTGTCGCGCCACTGCGGGTCACTTTGGGCGGCAAAACTACTGATGGAACGGTGCTACTTGTCAGGCAGTACCGTGCCTAGTTTTAGTCTTTCGGGAATGCCCGGTCCAGGAGCGCCGCGGTAGCCGGGTTCACCAGTTCGCTGCGCTGGACATAGTGCATCACTGTAACCCTGGTGTCCGTGTGGCCGAGCAGTTCTGCGGCGAGTTCGATGCTGGCGTTGGCGTTGACCGAGGTCGCGACGGTGCGGCGGAACATGTGCGGGGTCACCCCGTTGATGCCGGCGCCCTCGAGCACCTGTCGGAGTTGCCTACGCACGTTCGCGGTGGTCAGCGGGGTGCCGTCCCGGGACTGGAACAGCAGGTCATCCAGACCCATGCTGCCGACCTTGGCGAGCCGCCGGCGGACTGCGTCGGCGGTGAAGGTGGGGATGGCGACGACCCGAGTGGACTTGGCGGTCTTGGGGTGGTCCTGCCGGAAGGTCTGCTCGCCCTTGCGGCTGACGATGGTGCCGGCCAGGCGGATGGAGGGCACGGGGCTGGTGATGTCGACGTCTCGGCGGCGGATGGCCAGGACCTCGCCGATCCGGGCGGAGGTGCCGAGCATCACCTCGATGATGGCGCCGAGTTGGCCGTCGGGTTTGGGCCCGGAGGTGTGGTTGACGGCGCTTTCCCATTGGGCGATCGCGGCGCGGATCACGTTGACCTCGGGGGCCATGAGCGCGGCGGGGACGTGCGGCTCGCGGTGGAGGCGGGCGACGTGGTCCATCGGGTTGCGCGGCAGGACTTCGTGCCGCACCGCCAGCTCGAGGGCGAGCCGCAGCACTACCCGGGCCTGTTTGGCGCGGTTGTAGGAGATCTTGGCGAGCTGTTTGATGAATTTGTCGCACCGGGCCACACCGATCTCCCGCAGCGCGAGGTGGTCGAACGCCGGTGAGACGAGGGTGCGCATGTTGCGCTCATACAAATTGCGGGTGGTCCGGGAGATCCGGGCCTCCAAGTCGATGTGCTCCAACCAGTAGGTCACCAGGTCGCTGAACAGGCTGTCCGGGGTGAGTGATGTGTCGGCGGGTTGGAACAGGTCCCGGTCGGCGATCTTGGCCTTCAACGCCCGTTCGGCGGCCTTAGCGGTAGTGCCGCTGGCCTGCACCAGACGGGCGTGACCGTCCCAGTCGCGGTAGCGGGTTCGCGCCGCAAATCGGCCGGACGGCAATTTGCGGGTGGTGATGTCGCCGAAGGTGCCGACGGTCAACCGCTGCCGGGGCATCTCAGCTCACCGCCGATACGGGCGCCTGGGCTCGCTGGTGGGCTCCCGCTGTAGGGCGATCCAGGCCCGCACATCCGAGATCGCGAACTTCAGATGCTTGCCGAACCGGTACGCGGCCGGGCCTTTGCCGTGCACCCGCCAGTCGTAGACGGTGGAGATCGGGATGCCCAGGTAGGCCGCCAGCTCGGCAACGTCCATCAGGGGCTCCAGGCCCCAGTCGTCGGTGGGAAAAGTGGTTGGGTTCTCGTTGTGAATGCTCATACCCAGGAGGTGTGCCGGGCGATCCCGGACGATCGGGAGGAACCGAAACCGACCTCAGTGCCTCGCACGGCCGGGCCGGCTCAGCGGCGGAATTGGGCTGAAAGTGATGACGTAGTGATGACACAATCAAATCTCTTAACCAAAAAAGTCCCGGAAACCCTTGGGCGGTTTCAAGGGGTCGTAGCAACACCGTATGAGTGAGGTGTTGTTGATGGCGTCGAGAGTGGTGTTGAAGGATCGCGAGAACTTGTTCTGGGTTCGGGTTCGCGAGGGTATGTCG
>NZ_SOGJ01000015.1 GCF_004402375.1 Cryobacterium breve | reverse complement strand
GGTTCTCGCTCGCGGCGCAGGTTCTCACTCGCGGCGCAGGTTCTACCGTGCGCCCCGCTCCACAGGGTTCGCCACGAGCGTGTGCGACCGTTCGCGGCAGCATCCGTTCGCGCCATATGCGACGACCCCCGCGCGGCGCAGGTTGTCACTCGCGGCGCAGGTTCTCACTCGCGGCGCAGGTTCTACCGTGCGCCCCGCTCCACAGGGTTCGCCGCGAGCGTGTGAGACCGTTCGCGGCAGCATCCGTTCGCGCCACCTTCAACAACTGCCGGCACCTCGCGTCCGGGGACTCTGCCGCCTCAACCGTCGGATGCCGGGAGTCGCCCCAACTCATCGGCCCCCGAACTCGGCGTCGAGCGCATGCTGCGCCGCTGCGCGCATGGCGTGCCACCCGCACAGCGGCGCAGCTCCCGCACAGCGGCGCAGCTCCCGCACAGCGGCGCAGCTACCGCGCGGCCACGCAGCTACCGCGCGGCCACGCACCCGGCGAGAGTGATCGGCGGAACGAGCACTCTCGACCAGAACGAGAGATGCGGCGCGGACGCTGCGCGTCAGCGGTGCAGGGCTGGCACGATCAGGTAGACCCCGTAGAGCACTGCCGCGCTGCAGAGCACGAAACAGGCGTAGGCCCCCAGCAAAGCGATCTGCTTCTGCAGAGGACTCAACGGGTTGGCGGACGCCGCCTTGCGCGCCCGCTTGGCTTCCTTGGCCGCGCGCTTGGGAGTGAGCACGGTGATGGCCCCCGTGAACTCGGCCGGCTCGACCACAGGAACGCGGCCAGCGGTTGTAAGCAGTCGCAGTCCGAGCGAATACAGGCTCACGACGACGGCGGAGGAGACGAGCGCGGCAGCCGCGACGACGAAGAAAGCGGCCCAATCGATCACAGTGCGACCCTCTTCCGGTCCTTGCGGGTGACCTTGCGGGGAGTCTTCCGGATTTTCACGACCCGCCCGGCGTCGTCGATGTCGTGCAGATTGTCGTGCGTGACCCGACTCGTACGGGACCGACGGAACAACAGGGCCACAACCAGGGAGCCGACCACCAGGTCGAGCACGATGCCGATCGGGCCGATCAGGGCCAGGCCGGCCGCGAAAGCACCCATAATGGCCGACGCCGGCAGGGTGAGCACCCAGCCGAGAGCTATCTGGCCCGCCATGCCCCAGCGCACGGTCGAGCCGCGACGACCCAGACCCGAACCGATCACCGATCCGGAGGCCACCTGCGTGGTGGAGAGGGCGAAGCCGAGGTGGCTGGACGCGAGGATGGTGGCCGCGGTGCTGGTCTCCGCCGCGAAGCCCTGGGCCGGCTTGATCTCGGTGAGTCCGCGACCCATGGTCAGGATGATGCGCCAGCCGCCCGTGTAGGTGCCGATTGCGATCGCAAGGGCGCAGGTGGTGATGACCCAGAGCTGCGGGCCGGTGCCGACGTCCTGCATCCCACTCGCGATCAGGGTGAGGGTAATGACGCCCATGGTCTTCTGGGCGTCATTGGTTCCATGCGCCAGGGCGACGAGCGATGACGAGAAGATCTGCGCATAGCGGAAGCCGCCGCGGCCATCCGCTTTGCCGGCGTCACGGCGGGTGATGGAGTAGGCGAGCTTGGTAGCAAGGAAGGCCACGATGCCCACCGTGAGCGGGGCGATCAGCGCGGGCAGGATGACCTTGGCCAGCACGACGTCGTAGGCGACGGCCTGTGAGCCGACACCGATGATCGTGGCACCGATCAGCCCGCCGAACAGGGCGTGGCTCGAGCTGGACGGCAGCCCACGCAGCCAGGTGATCAGGTTCCAGACGATGGCACCGATCAGGCCGGCGAAGATGATCTCGGGGGTGATCTGCACGCCCGCGTCGCCCTCCTTGATGATGCCGCCGGAGATGGTCTTGGCCACCTCGGTGGAGAGGAAGGCTCCGACCAGGTTGAGCACGGCGGCAAGTCCCACCGCGACCTTCGGGCGCATGGCACCGGTGGCGATGGGCGTGGCCATGGCATTCGCGGTGTCGTGAAAACCGTTGGTGAAGTCAAAAATCAGTGCGAGCGCAATCACAAGCGCCACGATCAGGGTGAAATCCACCGGCGTCTTTCGTTGGGGGCGTGACAGCCGGGGTTATCTCAAGCTGCAAATCAGTAACGATCCTGACACTCCCGAAGAGGCAGGTCAATTCAGAGTCGGTCGACCACCGTGGCGAGATCGGACCCGAAGGTGAAGGTGGCCCGCACCGGGGTGCCGGCGAGCACTCCCGGCAGCCAGTGCCGCGCGTCGTCCCACATCTCGTCGACCGGCAGCGCGGCCACGTCGAACCAGACCGGGTTCAGCTCGTCAGACTCGCGCGGCGTGCCCGTCCATTCGTCACAGACGAACACGCTCGACTGCTGGCTCCACGCCTCCCGGTGCGGAAACAGGTAGGTCAGCAGGCCCAACGGGGTGAGGGCGGATGCCGCCACAACCAGGCCGGACTCCTCCTCGATTTCCCGCACCATCGCCTGCACGGCGCTCTCCCCCGGCTCGAGTTTGCCGCCGAGCCCGACAATGTTGCCCCGGCCAAGGCCCTTCTTCTTGCGACCGAGCAGCACCTGCAGCTCCCCCGACGGGGAACGGCGGGTGAGGTAGCACACGCAGACCTGCGGGAGAGACATTCCCTCATGCTAGCGAGGGTTTACCGGCGCTCTGTCAGCACGACTTGATATTCTGCCCATATGAATTTTGTGCCTGAATCCGGAACCATCACCATGTTCACGACTACGTGGTGCGGCTACTGCACGCGCCTGAAGACACAGCTGGTCAAGGCCGGCATCGGCTACACCGAAATCAACGTTGAAGAGGTCGAGGGCACCTCGGAACTCGTGATGAGCCTGAACAACGGGAACCGCACGGTTCCGACCATCCTGTATCCGGACGGATCGAGCGCCACGAACCCGTCGCTCGCGCAGGTTCAGGCCAAGCTCGCCTGAGTCACCCGAACCGCCTGTCAGACTGAAGGGGTTCCGATTCGACCGCGGCCGGCCGCGGATATCGAACCGGAACCCTTCCGGTGGCGTACGGGTTTAGCCGAACAGCACCGCGGCCTCGTCGTAGCGCGCCTGCGGCACGGTCTTCAAACCGATTGTCGCGTCGGCGATGCTGACGATTTCCATGTCGGTGCCGCGCAGGGAGACCATGGAACCCCACTGGCCGGCGAAGACGGCATCGACCGCCGCCATGCCGAGGCGGGTGGCGAGCACCCGGTCGTAGGCCGACGGAGCGCCGCCGCGCTGAGTGTGGCCGAGGACGGTGGCACGGGACTCGATGCCTGTGCGCTCCTCGATCATCGGGGCGATCATCTCGCTGATGCCACCGAGGCGGGGGCGGTTGAACGCGTCGAGGCCCTTGGTGGAGAGCGCTTCGTCCATTCCGGCGAGCTTGAAGCCCTCGGAGACGACGAGCACGGGTGCGCGGCCGCGGTCGCGCACGTGCATGACCCATTCGCAGATCTGCTCGATTGTCTGCGGCTGCTCGGGAATCAGGATGGCGTGGGCGCCACCGGCCATACCGGAGTGCAGGGCGATCCAGCCCACGTGACGACCCATGACCTCGACGATCATGCAGCGACCGTGGGATTCGGCCGTGGTGCGCAGGCGGTCGATGGCCTCGGTGGCGATCTCGACGGCGGTGTTGAAGCCGAACGAGTAGTCGGTGGCCTCGAGGTCGTTGTCGATGGTCTTGGGGACGCCGACGATCTGCAGGCCGGCATCCGTCAGACGACGTGCAGCGGTGAGGGTGCCCTCGCCACCGATCGCGATGATCGCGTCGATACCTTCCGCGTCCATCGTCTTCTGAATGTTAATGGGGCCGCCGTTTTCACCCTCGAACGGGTTCGTGCGGGAGCTACCGAGGATGGTGCCGCCCTGCCGCGAGAGACCGCGCACGCTGTGACGGTCCAGTGTCATAAAGTCGCCCTCGACCAGGCCTTTCCAGCCGTTGCGGATGCCGACGAATTCGGCATCGAGGACGCGGACACCTTTAAGGACGGAACCGCGAATAACCGCGTTTAGTCCGGGGCAGTCTCCGCCGCTGGTGAGGATACCAATTTTCATTTGTCGTTGCTCCTTGTTGCACGAGTGATCATATTGGCGCCTACACCGCCACCCAATGATGGACCCCAGACAGGGCCCGCTTCAAATCCACGCCGGTGAGGGGCGCGTTCTACAACTCCCCGTCGAGTGCCAGGGTCAGCAGGTAGATCAGGGCGCTGGCCTGCACGGAATCGGCGGACGAGATCTCTTCCGCGCCGCCGTCGAGGGCACGGGCAGCGAGGCCCTGCTTGCTCCCGATGAGTTCGGCGATGCGAGCGTCGATGGTGTGTGCGGCGATGATCCGCCACGCGGTGACCGGCTCGTCCTGACCGATACGGTGCACCCGGTCGATGGCCTGCGTCTGCTCCGCGGCGGTCCAGCTAAGCTCGGCGAGCACGACGTTGGAGGCGGCCTGCAGGTTGACCCCGACTCCGGCGGCCGACAGGGAACAGACCACGACGGCAACCCCCGGGTCGTCGTTGAAGGAGTCGATGGCGGCCTGGCGGGCCAGGGCGCTCTGGTCGCCGCGCAGGGAGACCGTGCGCAGTCCGCGCTTGGCGAAGATGTCTTCCGCGGCATCCATCACGTCGATGTGCTTGGCGAAGAAGACGACCTTGCCTACCGAGTGCGCCAGCTGCACGGCGTAGTCCGCGGCAAGGGCGGCCTTCGCCTGGCCGATCTTGCGCACCATGGTGAAGACGTTCTCACCGGTGGACTGGCCCTTCGACTCCTCGAGTTCGGCGCGCGCGACGGCGCGGATGAACGCTGCGCGCGCCTCCCCGTCGAGCACGGGCGGCGTCTGCCCCGGGTGGCGGGCTACGACGAGGGAGTGGTAGCGGGTGACCAGTCGGGCGGCGAGTTCCCGCTCTGCCTGGCGGATGGAGCGGCCGAGGTCGTCGTCCAGCTCCACCGGAATGTCGGCAATGCGCTTGGCCGGCAGGTCGGCGGCGACGTCGACCTTGCGACGGCGCACGATGCCGAGGTCGATCACGGCGGCGCGTGCCTCGGCGTAGAAGCCGGGGTCGGCAGGGGTCAGCCCGATCTCTTCAAGTTTCTGCATCAGCCGGGACGTCGGTTTGTCGCCGTCAATCCAGCCGAGGAACTGCCAGATCGCGCGGAAATCGTCGACGTCGTTGATCAACGGGGTTCCGGTCAGAGCCATCAGCAGCGGATTTCCGCCCGGCGTGCGACGCCGGATCTGCTCGGCAAGGGCCAGCACATGCTTGGACCGCTGCGACTGCAGGTTCTTGATGAAGTGCGCCTCGTCGACGACCATGCCCTTGAAGCCGAGGGTGCCCAGCCAGGTGCGGTGCCGATCAAGCACGTCGTAGTTGACGATGACGACGTCCGCGAACGCGTCGAGGGTGTCGCCGTCGCCGTGGATGACCGTGGCCCGGCGGTTCGGCGTCCACAGTTCGACCTCGCGCACCCAGTTCATCTTGACGACGTTGGGCACGATCGCCAGCAACGGGTAGGACCCGCTGACGGATGCCGCGAGCAGGCTCTGCGCTGTCTTGCCGAGGCCAGGTTCGTCGGCGAGGAGATAGCTGCGGTGGCCCAGTCGCGCGCTCTCAACGAAGCGGGCCTGGTGTCGCATCAGCTCCATGCCGCGAGGTGAGAGCCGGTCGACGCGGGGCGCCTCGGGCAGGTCCATGCTGGCGGCCTGGCCGCCGGAGCCGTACTCGAAGGACTTGAAGAGGGGGCCGATGAGCTCCCAGTTGGCGAGCCGGCGGCCGGAGACGACCGGCTGGACCGCAGCGGCACTGAAATCGGGGGCCAGGAACGGGTTGGCGAGCTGGCGCGCCTTGACCGACTGCGGGATGACCTGGTTCACCGGGACCTCGGCCTTGGCCTCCGGTTCGCGGGTGATGATGAGTTCGTCGGGGGTCAGTTCGGCGCCGGACTCGATCAGCCAGTCGCGGCGGAAACGCTGTGCGACCGTGGATACGCCGGCATCCGGTTCGAGCAGCGTGATCAGGCTCGTGTCGCGGGCTGCCGTCTTGGCCAGAATCTGGGCGATGCCGTCGAGGCGTTTGAGTAGTTCGGCGCGGTTCGCGTCGGTGAGTTCCTTGTCGCCCTTGACCCGCGCGCGCTCCTCGCGCATGAGCAGCGCGATGACCTGGTACTTGGTGCGGTTGGTCGGACCCAGCTTGGCGCCGGTCTGCGCCTTGGCCTCCACCTCACGCACCTTGCGGGCGAGGATCGGGATGATGGGCGCGTCATCGTCGCGTGACCGCGGTCGTTGACGTGCGCGACCTGCGGCGGCAACTCGGTTGTTCGAACCGGCGGCCTGGTGGCGGGTGTAAGCCATTCTTCTCCAACTTCACAGCAGCACGGCAGACACAGGCCGTACTCGACGTGGTGCGGCGCCCGTGGGCACCGATGCGAACGATACGTCGAAGCCTGAATCGAGCAACGTGTCAACCATATTCGTGCCACCAGCATTTGTGATGCAGCGGCACGGTCAAGACGGTACGCGGGCTTTCACGACGTGGATTCAGTCTACGCCCGTGCATCAATCCCGGTGCACCGGCACCTTGGTCCTGACTCCGACGACGATGAAGACGAGGGCGGCGATGAATTGGGCGGAGACCCAGCCCTGCCCGGACAGCTCGATCACGACGACGGGGTTCCAGAGCACCGCGATCGGTACCAGCCCGATCAGCCACAGCCACGCCTTCGACTGGATGGCGAAGACGCAGATGATCAGCGCGAGGATGCTGACGGTGTAGCGGATGATCACGAAGCTCGCCGAGTCCAGCAGTGCCAGCCCGCCTAGCAGGGCGACGGCCCCGAGCAGGCCGGGGGCCAGAGCGGACCGCGTGAATCCGGGTTCTACCGGGGTGCCCATCAGACGCCTCCTCCTCCGCCGCCGCCTCCACCGCCGCCCACCGAGCCTCCCCCACCCGAACCTTAGCTGGAAGAACTCGACGCGCTTCCCGACCAGGAGGCCGAGGTGGAGCTCGTGAACGAGCTCAACCCGGCGGCGAACCAGACCGGGTTGAACGGAGCATTTCCAGCGTACCAGTCGGGCTGCGCGTTGCTCCGGGCGTAGTACTCGCCCAACACCCGCGACCATTCCTTCTCCTGGCCGAACAGCACCGCGAACGGCAGCAGCCGTTCGTAGAGCTTCAGCACCTGCCCCGGCTGCCCGGGGTCAGGCAGGCCGGGCCGACCGAGAACGGATGCCGGGTCCGGCCGGTAGGGCGACCGCAGCGCTCCGACGGGGCTCTGCAGCACCCGCAGCCGGTCGGCCTCGGCGGTGTCGATGTACAGCTTCACACCGGCGAGGTAGTCGCGCAGCTCGGCGCCGGCCGCGGTGAAGGGCCGCACGCTCGCGACGGCGGTGAGGGTCGTGACCGAGGCGGCGATCCCCAGCACCAGAACCAGGACCGGCCAGCCCCCGCCGACCTCGGTGATGAACGCCCCCACGCAGCCGACCAGGGTCAGGATGCCGGTGAACACGGCGCCGGCGATCAGCCACCGACGCGGCCGGCCTCCCTTCTCCACCCGCAGCCCGTCGGCCAGCACCTGCTTCAGGACCGCCTGAAGCTGCTTGGTCAGCCCGGTGCCCAGCGTGGTGTCCTTCGTCGTGAGGTCGCGGCTCCTGCCCGCGTGCAGACCCGGGAACAGCAGCCGCAGCACGGCCTGCTCACTGGTGTCGAGGTCTCGGGTGTGCTGCAGCTCGAGCATGTAGTGCTTCTTGCCCTCATCCTCCAGCACCCGCACGTTGCCGCGCACCGCGAAGCTGAGGAACTGGGCGGTCATGGCCTTGCCGCTGGTGCGGGTCACATTGCCGGCCACGAGCAGGTTCACGCCCTTCGGCGGAAGATACTCGGCGATGATGGTCGGCCGGCCCGGCGCGTTTCGCCACCGGGTGGCCCGGGCGACGATCGCGAGACCCGCGACGATCAGTCCGAACAGCGCCGCGGCGAGGCCGATGCCCGGGAGCGGGTTCGCCGTGAACGACTGGTCGCGGGGAACGAAGGTGCCCGGCTCGAACCCGACCGCCAGGGTCAGCCCCTCGGCCGGGCCGAGCGCCCCGGCGGTGATCTCGATCGTCACGGCTTCGCCCGCAGCATCCGTCGACAGCGAGGCGCAGGTTTCCGACGAGTCAGAGGTGCCCTGGTAGCAGGCGGCCTCCCCGGTGAGCCGGGGTGCGACGTCCGGGTCGACCGTGAGGGTGGCGGACACGTCGCCGAACGGCTGAGCCCAGCCGGTGCCGTTGACCTCCCGGTAGAACTCCTGGATCGGGGCGTCCTCCGGCTCGAGCGCGACGTCGACTTGCTTGTAGGTGATGACGTAGGTCTGCGCGCCGTGCGCGTAATCGTCGGCGGCGATCGTCACCTCCAGGAACTCGTCTCCGCCATCCTCACTGGTCGTTGTGGTGTCGATGCCGCGATTTCGACCGTTCTCGTCGGTCACGCTGACCAGTTCGAGGTCGGTCGGATGCCCGTCGTAGTGGGTGGGGATGGCGCGCAGGATGCCACGGTTCTGGTCGGTCTCCGGGAACCGGGCCACGATCGTCTCGGTGGTGGTGAGGCGGGAATGACCGTCGGTGGTCAGCGCCAGCTCGAACTCGGAGTGCCACGAGTCGAAGGTGAAGTCGTCGGTGCCCGCCGAAACGATGGACGGCGGAGCGGCCGGTGCAGCCGCGGCGAGACTGGGAACGGACAGACCCAGCACGGCAAGGCCTCCGAGTATGGCTGTGAACAGGGATATCACTGCACGACGCATGCTTTCACTCTACTCAGCCGCCGACTGCCGGAAGCCGTATAGGCGCAGGCTGTTCAGCATCACGAACGGGCTGGCGCCGGTCATGCCTTCGCTGGAGACGTCAACCGTGTCCGACACGGTGGGTCCCCGACGTCCCCGACGTCACCGAGCCGGATCACGACCATCAAACATACCCCTCTGGGGTATTCCGACTCACGGTACTGTAATTCCATGATCGAAGACATCAAACGGCGTGCCCTGCACCGTGCCCGCATCCTGGAGGGTCAGATGCGCGGCCTGGAGAAGATGATCGAGAACGAGGACTACTGCATCGACATCCTGACTCAGTCGCTCTCCATCCAGAAGTCGCTGGGCTCTCTCAACAAGCTCCTCGTCGACAATCACCTCCAGACGCACGTGACCGACATGTTCGAGGCGGGAGGAGAGGAACGCCAGACCGCCATCGCGGAACTTCTCAAGGTCTTCGAACTCAACAACAACCGTGGCTGAACGAGAGGGCACGCTGTCGCGTTGACATCATCCGTGGAATCAAATAGCGTCACTCGAATGCTCTCAACCCGAGCATCGGTCGTTCACCCCGAAACGCACCGGTCGTTACCCGAGACGGATTGGGTCCCCCGTGAATTCAGATTCTTCAGCCCTGCCGAACAACGCAGGCCACACCGACCACCACGACATCACCAACCTGGTCGGCGAATACCGCCAGCGCCAGCTCAGTCTCTTCCGTGAGCGCCAGCCGGAACTTGAGCTCGACGAGCAGGTCACGGCCCACCTCCCCACGCTCTAGCCTTCGGCACCGCTGAGGATCCCGGCGTCGAACCAATTCGACGGAGATTTCGGCCTGAAACCGCTCTTTCGGACGTTTGAGCGGCACTTTCGACAAAATCACCGTCGAATTCGTTCGGGGCGAAGGGGCGGCAGTTCATCTGGTTCGCGCGAACCGCCGTGGCGTCAGTCTGGTGGATTCAGATCTGCTGGATCGGAAGCGCGGTGCTCGACGGCGGGCACTGGAACAAGGACTGGAGTGCGGGTTTGAGTTCACTCACCCAGACCGCGTAAGCCGCATCATTCAGGTGTAGCCGGTCATCCGAGTAGGCGGCCTCGATTTCACCGTCGGGCTGGGCCAAGCGCCCCCACAGGTCGAGGTATTGGGCGTGCTGGGTTGGCGCGAATTGGCGCAGGTGACGGTTGACCGAGCGCACGATGCCGGCGAGTTCGCGCTCGCGCGGCGGCACCGACACGATCAGAATGCGCACGGTTGGCAGCCGCTTGCGAAGTGAGCAGAGCACCGTCTCCATGTTGCGCACGATGTACTCGTCCGAACGGTGCCAGCCCAGGTCGTTTGTACCGACCTCGACCACGACGGCGTCCGGCTGCCGGTCGACGACCTGGTCGAGTTCGGCGATAACCTCGTCCGTGGTCTTGCCGTTCGCGCCGAGATTGTGCACGTCGTAGTCGGGAAGCCAGTCCGCCCAGAGCCCGTTCGCGGTGAGCCCATCCCCGATGAACAGCACAGATGACGACATCACAGCCTCCCTCGCCCCCTTCCATAGTGCATCGCGGGCGCCAAACCTGCTAGGCGAGCGAGGCATCATCGATCGGTTCGGCCTCGGCTGGCGCCCCGATGGATGCCTGAACCACAAACGCGCTACGCCGGACTCGGCGGGTGGTGTGGCCAACTCAGGAGATCCGCGCGGGCCACCCCGCGCATCCACCGTGGTTCCGCACTGATCCGTGGCCACTCACGAACCTGATCGACGGATGTCCTGAGTTGGCCACACTCGCTGGCCCGACTTGGCCTCACGGCCGGAAGAGTCCGGGTGACCAAACGGCTGACGGGTCAGGAGGCGCGGCCGACTACGGGTACGTCCGAAGCGGATGCGTCTCCGTCGGCTGCTTTCGTCACGGCCGCTTCCACGGCGGCTTCCCCGATGGCCGCGGCCGTGATCCGGTTGGCCATGCCGCTGAAGATGACGCCGTGGAACGGCAGGATCGAGAACCAGTAGAGCCGGCCGCCGAGGCCCCGGGGGAAGAAAACAGCACGCTGGCGGTAGACCGAGCCGCCGTCAGCGGTCGGCTCCGCGGTCATCTCCAGCCACGCTCGACCGGGAACCCGCATCTCGGCGCGCAGGCGCAGGAATCTGCCCCTGTCGATACGTTCGACCCGCCAGAAGTCCAGCACGTCGCCGGTGTGCAGATGGTCGGGGTTGCGGCGACCGCGGCGCAGGCCGACGCCGCCGACGATCTTGTCCATCCACCCGCGGATGGCCCAGGCCACCGGGAACGAATACCAGCCGTTGTCGCCGCCGATGCTCTCGATCACGCGCCACAGGTCCTCCGGCTTTGCCGCGGTGTGCTTCTCCTTGAGGTCGGTGTACACCAGGTGCCCGGCCCATTCGGGGTCACTGGGCAGCGGGTTGCTCGACGCGCCCGCGATCGACGCGTTCTGCCAGCTGGTCTCAACATCGCCGTCGCGCATGCGACCGAGCGCCAGGCGAACGGCGGTGCGATAGCCGGTCAGGCCCTCCTTCGGCTGCGGGATGTACTGGTCGATGTCGCGTTCGTGCACCACGCAGTCATTCTGCAGGGACGCAATGATGGGCACGGCAAGGCTGCGCGGGATCGGGGTGACCAGGTTGACCCACTGCGAAGCCAGCCAGGGGGTGAAGACCGGCAGGGAAGCGATGGGGCGCTGGCGCAAACCGGCCTCGAGGGCGTAGCCGTTCATCATCTGGCCATAGCGCAGCACGTCGGGGCCACCGATGTCGAAGGTGCGATTGGCATCGGCGGGGAGCTCCGCCGCCGCGACGAGGTAGTAGAGCACGTCGCGCACAGCGATGGGCTGGATCTTGTTGCGCACCCACTGTGGAGCCGGCATGTACGGCAGCACATCAGTCAGGTGCCGGATCATCTCGAACGACGTGGAGCCGGATCCGATCACGACCCCAGCCTGCAGGGCGGCCGTCGGAACGCCGGATTCGAGCAGGATCCGACCGACCTCGGCCCGGGAGCGCAGGTGCTGGGAGAGTTCCTCGGTGTCGGGGTGCAGCCCGCCCAGGTAGACCATGCGAGAGACGCCGGCCTCGGCGGCGGCTGTGGCCACGTTGGTGGCAGCGAGACGTTCCGTGCTCTCGAAGTCGCCGCGGGTTCCCATCGAGTGAACCAGGTAGTAGAGCACGTCGATGTCGGTCACGGCGGACCGCACACTGGCCAGGTCGCCGAGATCGCCCTCGACCACCTGCACCTGGCCCACCCACGGGACATCCTTCAGTTTCAGCGGGGTGCGCACGAGCACGCGCACGTCGTAGCCGGCCTCCAGCAGCAGGGGAACGAGCCGGCCGCCGATATAGCCGGTGGCGCCGGTCACAAGTACACGTCGTTGCGTCGTCATGGTGAAAGCCTAGAGGCGGTTGCTGGACTGACGCCGAGGATCGGGCCGATCGGGCAGGCGCCGCGACCGAGGCTGTGGATGACTCGCGCGGGCTGGCGGGCGAGTGCGGCATCATCGCTGCATGACTCTTCGACTCGACCCGCGGCATCCGGTGGTGTGGCGTTCTCCTCGCAGCATCCAGATCGGCATCGACCACCCGCTCGTCGTGATCACCGCCATGAGCGACGGGCTCGAGCGCGTGCTGGCCGCACTGGCCGCGGGGGTGCCCCGCTCCGGCGCTCTCATGATCGGTCGGGAGGGCGGGGCATCCGACGATGCGATCCTGGGGCTGCTCCGCGCCCTGCGACCCGCCCTGCTGGTGACCGGGGAGCCCTTGCCGAGCCCGGCCCCGCCGCCCACCGAGTGTGCCGAACCGGATGTCCCGCCCGCGGTCTGCGTGGACGGGTCCGGGCCGACCGGAGCGCTGATCGGGTCACTGCTCGGCACCCTGGGGCTGCGGCTGACCGGCTCCGACGACCAGGCCACCGGCCTGGCCGTGCTCGTCGGGCATTACGCGCTCGAACCGGAGCGGCACGGGCACTGGCTGCGGCGGGACGTGCCGCACCTGCCCGTGGTGTTCAGCGACAGCGAGGTACGCATCGGCCCGCTGGTCGAGCCGGGAGTGGGGCCCTGCCTCTCCTGCCTGGAGCTGGCCCGCCTGGATTCCGACCCGTCCTGGGCGGCCATCGCCTGCCAGCTGCTGAGCCGACGGGCCACCACGGAGACCCCCCGGACCGGCCTCGACGTGGCCGCCCTCGTGGCCGGGATCGCCCACGACCGGCTGGTGCTCGGGCGTTCGACCCTGACCGCGTCGGCACTCGTCTTCGACGGCGACTCCGGGTTACCGACGCGCCGCGGCTACCGGCCGCACGAGCGGTGCGGCTGCCGCAGCGTGCCGGGCAACGTGACCGCGCGGCCTGGGGCCCTGCGGCCCGACCAGATCAGGTGAGCCGAAGCTCGTGGTCGGCCCGCCCGCGGGTGCGCTCGATCAGCCGCGCGTTGGCCTCATCGGGGCCGAGGGCCCAGGCCCGGGCCTGGGCAGCCGTCTTGCCGTAGCGCTCGTGCCGGGCCGTGAGCCGGCGAAGGCGGATGCCCCGCTCCAGCGCCACAAACAGGGTCAGGTCGAGCAGCGGGCGGGCCGCGGCCCAGCCGCCCTCGTCGTGCAGGAGGTAGTTGCCCTCCACCACCACGAGGCTCCGTTCCCGGCCGATCCGAATGGCGCCGGGGGTCCGTTCCTCGATCTCCCGGTCGAACCCGGGTGCCACCACGGTGCCCCGAGCCGTCCGGAGCTGCCGCAGCAGCGCCACGAATCCGTCGACGTCGAAGGTGTCAGGGGCCCCCATCCGGTCGCGCCGGCCCAGCTCGACAAGGCGGGCCTGATGCAGGTGGAAACCGTCCATCGACACCAGCTGCGCGCGGTCGTCCAAACGGGCGACGAGGGCCTCCCCCACGGTCGACTTGCCCGACCCCGGGGCGCCGGCCAGACCGACGATGGTGCGCGTTCCGGCATCCGTCGCCCGCAGACGGCGTTCGCGGTCGACCGCCAGGACGGCCGCGACGACCTCGTCGAGGGTGCGGAGCACTGCCATCGGGGCAGCCTCAGCCGGCCTGGCGGCGGAGGTCCAGGCCGGGAGCCGAGTCGAAGACGAACTCGGCCCAGAGCCGGTATCCGAGCGCGCTCGGGTGGAACTCGTCGCTCGCGAAGAAGCCCTCGACGTAGGGTGGCGGGGTCGGGATCGCGACGACCCCGTCGAGGTCGCCCACGGCCAGCCGGGCGCCGGTGTCGAGGCTCGCGGCGTGCCGGGCCAGGGTGGCGCGCAGCGGTTCCGGCAGCAGTGCGAAGCGGTCGAAGCGCGGCATGAGCGAGACGAGCACGGCCGCCTGCGGTGCCGCGGCCCGCAAGGCGAGCACGATCCGGCGCACATCCCGGGTGAAGGCGTTGCGCGACCGTAGTCCCAGGGCGTCGTTCGCTCCGATGGTCAGCAGGGCCAGGTCGAAGGGGACGGCCGCAGCATCCGTCAGGAAGCGCTCACGCACGTCCCTGGCCGTGGCGCCGTTCTCACCGATCGCGCGCCAGGTGCTACCGCGGCCCCACCGCGCGGACACCTCGTGCGCGATCCAGCCGGGCAACGCCTCGGCCTGGGTCTCCGCGCCCACGCCGGCAGCGGTCGAGTCGCCGAGCACGAGGATGCGCAGCGGGTCGGGCCCGGGCCGGGACCCGGTCCACGGGAGGGCGGCGTCGGGCAGCCGGGGCGTGTCGCGGCGCAGCCGCCGCGCCTGCCTCACGAGCTGCGGCGCGTAGGGCACCGCGGCCAGTCGCGTAAACGAGAAAATGGGCACGCCCCGAGGCTACCCGTTCTCCGTCTCAGGCTCCGCGGACGCCGGGGGCGCGCACGCCGCGGGCGCCGATCTCGGCGAGGAATCGGGAGCGCTCGCGCGGGCTGCGCTGCTGGTGCCCTGTTGCCGACCAGCTGAGGGACAGCCGTTTGCGCGCGCGGGTGACGCCCACGTAGAGCAGGCGCCGCTCCTCATCGATCTGCTCGAACGTGCCCGCGTAGCTGATCGGCACCAGCCCCTCGGACAGCCCGATCAGGAAGACGGCGTCCCATTCGAGTCCCTTCGCGGAGTGCAGCGTCGCCAGGGTGACCGCGGACACCGTCGGTTCGTGCTGGCCGGCCTGGCGCTCCATCAACTCGTCGGTGAACTGGCGGAACGTGGTGTCCGGCGGGGCCTGGTCGACCAGACCCATGATCGCGTTGAGCGACTCCCAGCGGTCGCGCACCGCGCCCTGCGCCTCCGGCGCGCTCTGGCTCCAGCCGAGCGAGCGCAGCACGTCGCTGACCGATTTGAACAGCGGTTCGCCGATGATCGAAACGGATGCCGCGCGCAGCTGCATCACCGCCTGCTTGACCTCGGCAAGGTCGAAGAAGCGCTTGGACCCGCGAATCTGGTAGCTCACCCCCACGTCGCCGAGGGCGGTTTCGAGGAAGGCGGCCTGCACATTCACGCGGAACAGCACGGCGATGTCCTCCGGCCGGGTGCCGGCCTCGATCAGTTCGACGATGTTCTGGGCGACCCCTCGGGCCTCCGCCATATCGTTCGGGTACTCGCGCACGGCGGGTTCGGCGCCCTGCGAGCCGGCGTGGGCCCTCAGGGTGAGGGCGCCAGCACGACCGCGCATGAGCTGGTTGGCGGTGGCGACGATAGGCCCCGTCGACCGATAGTTCTGTTCGAGGCGCACGACCGTGGCGTCCTCCCAACGCTTGGGGAAGTCGAGCAGGTAGTCGCTGCGGGCGCCCGCGAAGGAGTAGATGGTCTGGCTGGCGTCGCCGACCACGCAGAGGTCGCGACGCTCGCCCAGCCACAGCGAGAGCAGGTCGTGCTGGAGGGGGGAGACGTCCTGATATTCGTCCACGACGAAGAACCGGTACTGCTCACGCACCTGCAGGGCGACGGACGGCTCGGCCTCGATCATGCCGGCCATCGCCAGGAGCACGTCTTCGAAGTCGATCTGCTTGCGGTCATCCTTGAGCCGCTCGTAGGACTCCATCATGGCCAGGACCTGGTCCACCGTGAGCCGGCCGGGCAGGCTGCGCTTGGCGATGCCGGCCCCGTACGCCTCGATGCCGATTCCGGATGTCTTGCGCCACTCGATCTCGGCGGCCAGGTCACGCAGGGTGGCCGTGTCGAGCTTGAGTTTCAGGGTCTCGGCGGCGTGGCCGAGCAGACGGCCCTTGCCGTCGAGGATGCGGGGCGCCTGGCCGCCCACGACGTGCGGCCAGAAATAGTTCAGTTGTGACAGGGCCGCCGAGTGGAATGTGCGGGCGGCGACACCACCGGCGCCGAGCAATCGCAGCCGGCCGCGCAACTCCGCGGCGGCGCGTGCCGTGAATGTAAGGGCCATCACCCGGCTCGGCGAGTACGCGCCCGTCATCACGCCGTAGGCGATGCGGTGGGTGATGGCACGGGTCTTGCCGGTACCGGCGCCGGCGAGCATGCACACCGGGCCCACGAGAGCCTCGGCAGCCACCCGCTGCTGGTCGTCGAGGCCGGCCAGCAGAGAACCGGCGGTCAGCGCCATCCGTGCACCTCGTCGGGACCGAAGTCGAGGGGTTCGCCAAGCCAGTGCTCGATTATCGCCCGGGCGATCGAGGAGCGGCCGGGCAGGATGATCGAGTCGCCGGAGGCCCTCAACTCGTCGCGGCTGAACCAGCGCAGGTCGAGGATCTCCTCACCGTCGGGCAAGAGGGCCTCCGGCTTCTGCCCGTCGGCGAGCCGTGCCGTGAAGCCGAACATGATGGATGCCGGGAATGGCCAGGGCTGCGAGCCGAGGTAGACCGGGTCGGTCACCCGCAGGCCGGATTCCTCGAACATCTCCCGGATGACGGCCGCCTCAAGGGACTCCCCCGGTTCGACGAAGCCGGCCAGGAGAGAATAACGGTTGCCCTCCCAGAGGGCGTTCGAGCCGAGCAGAATGCGGTCGTCGGCGTCGGTGATCAGCACGATCACGGCCGGGTCGGTGCGCGGAAAGACCTGGCCGCCGCAGTCGGGGCAACGGCGGGTCCAGCCGGCATTCTCAACCAGGGTGGCGGCGCCGCAGCGGGGGCAGTGGGCGTGGGAACCATGCCAGTTCACCACGCCGAGCGTCTCGGTGAACAGACCCGCGTCCCGGTCGGACACGGTGGTCGCGACGTGGCGGAGTGGCGCCCAGCGCGATTCGTCGGGTTCGAGCGCCGTGGCCTGCTCGTCGGTCAAGGCGGCCGCGACCAGGGCGGTGCCCACAGGTTCGGGAGCGTCGAGGGCCAGCGACCGGCCGAGGTAGAGACGGAAGTCGGCGGCGGGAATCTGGCCGGGTGCGAGGAGGCGCAGGCGGGCGGGGGCCTCGGCCTCCATCAGGGCCGAGCCCTGCCACAGCGCCAGCACGCGGGTGCCGGCTTCCGCCAGGAGTGCGTCGATCAGACCGGGCGTGGACCGGGCCTCGCTGTCGCGGTCGACCGCGTGGCGGGAAAGCGGCAGACGGGAAGTGAAGGCAAACGACATGGTGCTCCTCGGGCTCAGGCAAACTGCCGAAGTTGTGTCGAGGCGTGGCGAACGACCGCGCCGAGGGGAAGTCGACCTAACCTAGAAGGTATGGTCAGATCCCCTCTCACTCTAGCCGCGCTGGCCACTGCCGCCGTTCCGGACCTCGACGTCGTCCAGGTACGCCTGCACGGGTCCGCGGCGCGCAGTCCCGGAGCCGTCGGCGCGTTCGATTCCGCGCTCTTGATCGACCGCGACAACCGGGCCCTGATCATCAGGGTTCCCCTGTCTCAGGCTGCAGAGACGGAGCAGTCCGCCGATCTCGTGGCCCTGCGTGCCCTCACGGTCGGCAATCGCAGCCGACTCCCCTTCGACGTGCCGCAGTTCGTCGGCCAGGCTCCGCTCGGCGGCACCCGGGCCGTCGTCTACGAGTTCCTGTCGGGCGATTCGTTCGATGTGGATGCCCTCACCGGCCACGCGGGCGTCTCCGGCTCCATCGGACGCGCCATCGCCGCGGTGCACGGCCTGCCCACCGCCTTCGTCGGCACCGCCGGCCTTCCCCAGCAGAGTGCCCAGGAATGCCGCACCGGCACCATCGCCCTGATCGATCGGGCGGCCGCCACCGGTTACCTGCCCGCCGCGTTGCTGCGCCGCTGGGAACAGGCCACCGACGACGACACCCTCTGGCAGTTCGCGCCCTGCGTGGTGCATGGGTCTCTCTCGGCCGACTCGGTCCTGATCACCGACGACTCCGTCTCGGCGGTTCTCGGCTGGTCTGCCCTCAGCGTCGGCGACCCGGCCCGCGACCTGCACTGGCTGCTCGCGTCCCGCGGTGCGGCCGGCGAGACCGCCGTGGCGTCCTACGCGTCTGCCCGCCAGGGCAACGATCCGCGGATCACGCAGCGCGCCATGCTCTACGCCGAGCTGGAACTGGCCCGCTGGCTGCTGCACGGCACGGACACCCGCAACCAGGGCATTGTCGACGACGCCGTGGGCATGCTCGACGGACTGGTCGACACCGTGCACCGGAGCGCGTCGCATCCCCTGTCACCGCCCACCGGCCCCATTCTCGACGTCGCCGGGGTGGAGAGCATGCTCGCGGCCACCCCGCGCGGCATCCCGCGCCGCGACACGGGCGGGGCCATGCACACCGATGCCTACAATCTGTCGGAGTTCGGCGGTGAATTCGACGACGACGACGCGACGGGATCGGGATCGGGATCGAGTGACGATGTCAGCACGGGGGCGATCGACACCGTTTTCGGCGTTGGCGCCGGCGACACCGCGGTCGATCGAACCGACGACCAGGCCCGCACCAGGTCGTCTTCGGAGTAGAGCCGGTCCGGGGCGACGATCGTGTCGTCCGCGACGAAGTAGAACACGGCATCGACGATCTCCGGGTCGATGCCCTTCCAGCGCGCGAAGGCGAGCCGATACAGGGCGAGCTGGGTCTGCTTGAGCTCGAGGTCGGCGGAGTCCTCGGGTGCCCGGCCCGTTTTCCAATCGACGACCTGGTAGCCCGTTTCAGTGCGGTAGACCGCGTCGAGTTTGCAAACGAAAACCTGCCCGGCCAGCACGTGGTGGATCTCGATCTCCACCTCCTCGGGTTGCAGGGCCCCCCACGGTGACTGTTCGAAGGTGCGTTGCAGCCGTTCGAGCTGCGCCTGTTCCAGCGGCTGGTTCTGGTCGAGGTCGAGGTCGAACGCGTCGGCGCCCTCGTCACCGAGGTCCAGTTCGTTGGGGCCCGCGTCGATCAGGTCTCCGCCCGTCGCACCGCCGGCACGGTGTTCCACCCAGGAGTGGAACAGGGTGCCCAGCCGGGTTGCCCGGTATGGCCGTTCGGGCATGGGGCGGCGCAGCGCGGCGGTGACCCCGGCCGGGTCGTCGATGTAGTCCTTGAACCGGGAGGCCGGGATGCGCGTGGGCAGCGGGGCGTCGCCCGATCCGGCGAGGCGCAGCATCCGTTCACGGAGCAGCAGAGTGACGAAGTGAGACCAGCGGGTGTCGCGTTCGTTGACGGCCTCGGCGCGCACGCGGGCGGCGGCGGCCTCCACGAGGGGGCGCCGGGCGCCGAGGGGGTCGAACGGCCAGTGCTCGTCGACGCCCGCACCGGTGTCGGGCTTCTCGTCGTGCTCGCTGCCGGCCGGCAGCGGGGCGATCAGGCCGGATCCGGCGAGTTCCTCGAGGTACCGGCTGGGGGTGCGCACGGTGCTTCCGCCGCCCCAGTATGAGCCGGTGAGCAGCAGTTCCCGCTTGGCCCGCGTCGTGGCCACGTAGATCAGGCGGCGCTCCTCGTCATCGTGGCGGGCGGCGAGCTGCTCCTTGTAGGCCTGGAATTCGGCGTCGTAGGACAACTGGGTTTCATGCTCGCGCCAAGCCAGCTCGGGCAACTCGGCCCGGTCGCCGCGGAACGGATAGGGCAGCTCGCCGAACTTCACCCAGCCGGCGCCTTCACGAGTCTGCGCGGGCAGGCTCTTCTCGGTGAGATTGGGAATGGCCACATAGTCCCATTCAAGTCCCTTGGCCCCGTGGATGGTGAGCAGTTGCACTGTGCCCGTTTCGCCCATCTCGACCCGCGGACCCATGTCGTCGGCGCGTTCGGCCCGGCCGAGCCAGCGCAGGAAGCTCCCCAGGCTGCCCACCTCGTCGCTGGACAGGAAAGCGGAGACGGTGTCGTGGAAGGCATAGAGGTTCGCCAGGCCCAGCGTGTTGGCCTCGTTGGCGACGAGTTCCACGTCAAGGAGGAGTTCCTGCTCGATCAGCCGCACAAAGTCGAGCAGCGGCAGGCCTGCCCGTGCCCGCAGCCACGCCAGCTGGCGACCGGCCGCCCGCAGCCGATCGCGGCCGGCGTGGCTGAAGCCAGTGAGCTGCCCGTGCGTCTCGGGAGCCGCGGCCACGAAATCGAGCGCATCGACGAGCGATGCGCCCTCGTCGACGGCGACGGATGCCCGCATCTTTTCCTTGAGTTCTCGCGTCACCGCCTGCTGGGCCCAGTCGTGTGCCGCCAGCCAGCGCGCCACCGAGGCGAGGTGCTGCAGGTCACGCGGACCCACCCGGTAGCGCCCGCTGCTGAGCAGCCGCACCAGTTCACTGCCGGCGGCAGGATCGTGCACGACCCGGAGCACGCAGACCACGTCGGTGACTTCCGGGGTGGAGAGCAGCCCGCCGAGGCCGAGCACGTGGGCGCGCACGCCGCGTTCCCGCAGAACCTCGGCGAAGAATTCCATCTCCCGCCTCGCCCGGAAGAGCATCGCGCCAGACCACTCGCTGCCGGAGGTGAGGCGCTCGGCGAACCAGTCCGCCACAGCCCGTGCCTCCTCGGCGATGGTCTCGTGCATCGCCGCCTCGACCTGCCCGGCGGCCTTGCCGGCCGGAACCTTGAGGGTGTCGACCTGGATGCCGTCGGGCCGGATCCGGAGCGCGTCGCTCAGCGGTGCCACCAGCGCGTTCGCGGCGTCGAGCACGGCGGCCGGGTTGCGCCAGGTGTAGGACAGGCTCATCGACGGCGACTGCCGGTTGGACAGACCGGCGAAGCTCTGCGCGAAGCCCAGCAGATTGGCCGAACTGGCGCCGCGCCAGCCGTAGATGGACTGGTGCGGGTCACCGACGGCCATCACGGGGTGCCGGCCGAAGAGGGTGTGCAGCAGTTCGGTCTGCAGCACGGAGGTGTCCTGGTATTCGTCGAGCAGTACCACCCGGTACTGGTCGCGGTAGCGGGTGACGACCAGCTCCACCTTCTGGCAGACCTGCAGAGCGAGGGCTACCTGGTCGGAGAACTCGATCAGTCCGAGGCGACGCTTCTCGCTGCTGTAGCGATCGGCGAGCTCGAGCAGCACGGGCAGCGGCGCGACCGCAGCGAGGGACTCGACGACGGAGGCATACGGAATCTTCTTGCGCGGGTTGCCGTAGGGCAGGTCCTGCAGGTAGGCGAAGCCGGCGGCGAGGCCGGTCAGGTCGTGCGGCGCATTCGGTTCGCCGGGAACGAAACGCGGGGGGTTCTCGGCGAGGGATCGACTGAAGGCGAGCACGGCATCCGTCACCGCGTCGACGTTCTTGCCGAAGGGCACGAGGCGGCTGTCACCATGTTCGATGACCACTCGGCGGGCCAGCAGCCAGGCGCTGGTCTCGCTGAGCAGCACCGATTCGGGCTCCCGCCCCAGAAGCAGGGCGTTGTCGGTGAACAGTCGGCTGGCGAAAGAGTTGTACGTGGACACCGTGGGCGCGTCGAACAAGTCGGCAGAGTCGATCGTGACGGCTCCTGCCACCGGCGCGGGCGGCTTCGGCAGCAGTCCCTTCGCGTCGAGTTGCTCGATGCGGTCACGGATGCGCTCGGAGAGTTCGCCGGCGGCCTTGCGGGTGAAGGTGAGGCCGAGGATCTGGTCGGGCCGGGCGTGCCCGTTCGCGAGCAGCCAGAGCACCCGGTTGGCCATGGTCTCGGTCTTGCCGCTGCCCGCGCCTGCCACCACGAGGGTGGGGGCCAGCGGCGCCTCGATCACGGCCCGCTGCTCGTCTGTCGGCGGAAACATTCCGAGTGCCGCGGCGATCTGCAGGGCCGAGATCGACGGTATCTCTGGGGCGGCATCGGGCGTGGGGGTGACGGGCTGATTCATGAGCTGACCTGCTTGATAACGTGGATTCGGCAAGACCCGTGCGAGCGCGGGTCGAGGCAGTGGGAACTGATCTCGGCGAGGAAGGTGGCGCCGCCCATCCCGGCGGCGTCTTCGCCGACCCGGGTGCGGAAGGCCGCGAGCTCCTCGGGTGTGAAGGTGGGCTGGGTGGGGTTTCGGTAGTTCTGCTTGACGGTGCCGCTGGACACGATCAGCAGGCGCGCGCCCGCGAGCGGAGTGTCGGCGGGGATGCCCTCGATCGCCCCCTCGCTGAACGCGAGTTGGTAGGCGCCGAGCTGCGGATGCAGGGTCACCCCGGCGTCGCTGGTGGGGTCGCCGCGCCCGGTCTTCAGGTCGACGATGACTGCCCGCCCGTCGCCCAGCCGCTCGACCCGGTCGACCGTGCCCGAGAGTACGGCGCCGTCGACGTCGAGTTGGAAGGTGCCCTCCGCGCTGAGCAGGCTGCCGCCGCCGCGCTCGAAGTCGAGCAGGTAGGACGCAAGCCGGTCGGTCAGCGCGCGCGCCTCGACCTTCTGCACCCGGGACTGCCAGTCGGCGTCGAACTGCAGCTCGTTCCAGCGCGCCTCGACGCCCTGCCAGAGCGCGTCGGGGCTACGGTCGGTGGAATCCTCCATCACCTTGTGGATGATCGTGCCGAGGTTCGCGGCGGTGCTGGAGGTCCCGCCGCCCACCTGCCCGATCACCCAGTGCAGCGGACAGGTTTCAAACGCCGCCATGCGCGACGGCGAGACCCGCACCGGGGCGTCGCCGGCCTCCGAGTCGTTGAGCGGGCGCACGGTGCTGGGTTCGTTGAGCCCGTACCACTGTTCGGGGGCGGCGCCGGCCACGTTTTCCCGGGCCAGGCGGGCCAGGGTCGCTGCGGCATCCGTTGCCCGGCTCGCGATCTCGTCGCCGCCGCGGGCGGTCGCTGTGCCGCGGGTGAGATCGCGGCGGAGCCTGCCCACCAGCCCACGCAGGGACAGCGGGTACCGGCTGGTGTCGCCGGGCTCGGATGCGGAGGCGGACGGACGCTCCGGCAGCAGCCGGAAGAAGACCGACGGCTGGTTCTCCTCGTTGTCGATGGCCGTCACCAGCAGTTCGGTGCGGGCACGGCTGGCCGCCTGGGCAAACATGCGCAGCTCGTCGTGCAGCACCGCGGTGCGCGCCGACGCCTCCTCCAGGTCGTGGCCCGCGGCGAGCACGGCCAGGTCGCCTGCCCCGAGCAACGAACCACGGATGCGCAGGTCGGGCCACACGTTCTCCTGCACTCCGGCGATGACGACAACCTCGAATTCGCGGGCGATCAGGCCACTCGGGGTGGACACGACGACCGCGTCGCCGAGCGCCCGGGGTGCGAGGGTGTCCTCGGGCACGTCGGTGTCGACCAGGTGTTCGAGGAACAGCACCGGCGGGGCTGCCGGGGTACGCTCCACGTAGCGCTGCGCTGCGGAGAAGAGTGCCACCACGGCATCGAGGTTGTGGTTGGCCTCGTCCGCGACGATGCCCGTGCCACTCGACTGCTCCTGCCACTCGCGGGCGAGGCCACTGCGCTGCCAGAGGCCCCAGAGCAATTCCTCGATGGTGGCACCGGCCGCGTATTCGACGGCGGCGCTCCTGAGGCTCTCGCCGCAGCTGGCGGCCCGGCGGGCCGTGCGGTTGTCGATGGCCGCCAACAGGCCTGGATTGACAAGGGCCTCTACCAGGAGCTCGTCGGCGGTGCGGCTGCGGGCGGTGATAGGCCGCGGACTGCCCGGCTCCAGGTCTTGTCGGCTGAGCTCCTGTTGGCTGAGCTCCTGATCCTGTTCTTGTTTGCTGAGCTCCTGTTGACGCAGTGCGGCCCGCAGACGGCGCAGGGTGATCGGGTCGAGGCCGCCGAGCGGGCCGCGGAGCAGCAGAGTCGCTTCCTCGGGGCCCAGCGGCTTGCGGCCCAGAGTTACCTCGAGCGCGAGGATGAACGCGCGCACCGCGAATTCGTCTCGCAGTGCGGTCTGGGCCGACGACACCTGGGTTGGCACCTCGAGGGCGGCCAGGCCCTTGGACAGGGCGGGCACGAGCGAGCCGCTGCGCACGACGACAGCCATCTGCCCCCAGGGGACGCCGCCGATCACGTGCCGTTCCCGCAACCGGCGGGCGATCACCGCGAGCTGGTCGGCGGGGCTGTCGGCGAGCATGGCCTGCACGGGATTCGACTCGGGCTCCTCGGGCTCCGCAGGCACGCCAGGCTTCGCAGGCCCGCCACTCGCCCCGGGCACGCCAGGCTCGGCGGCCGCGCTGGCGGCAAAGCGTTGGGTGCCGGCAGATGCCGCGCCGATCCGGTGCGTGATCTCGCGCACCACACCGCGGATGGCCGCGTCGTGCCGGTGCACCGTGCCGAGCACCAGAGTGGGTAGCACGCCGACGGACAGGTAGGCGCCCAGCCGGCCCAGGGCGTCCGGGTGGGCGCCATGGAAGGAACCGGTGCTGATATCGGGGTCCCCGAAGGCGATGACGCCCACGCCGCGGGCCGCAAACTGCGCGAGCAGCGTGAGATTGGCCTGGGTGAGCTCCTGCGCGTCATCGAGCACGATCAGGCGCAGCCCGCCGAGCGAGCCGAGCGCAGCAGTGCCGGCCGGGGCTCCCGCCACGATGGCCGCGGCGAATTGGGCAAGCTCGGTGGAGTCGTACTGGCCGGGACGCGACTGGTCTTTCACATCTTCGTAGCCGCGGATGAACTCGGCCGCAGCCACCCATTCGGGGCGCTGCTCGCTGTGGCCGAGGGCCGCGAGCGCCTCCGGGGTCACGCCGTACTCGACGGCGCGCATCATCAGGTCGCGCAGTTGCGTGCGGAAGCCGCGCAAACCCCGCACGTCGGCGCCCAGCGTGTCGGGCCAATTCGGTGCGGCGGCCTGCGCCCCACCCTGCTGGGCCTCGACCTGGTCCTGCCGGTGCCCTTCGAGCAGCTCGGCGATGATCTGGTCTTGCTCGCCACCGGTGAGCAGGGTGGGGGCCACGCCACCCGTGCGGGCCACGGCGTCCCGCACAATCTGAAAGGCGATGGAGTTCGCGGTGCGGGCCAGCGCGCCGTTGGTGGGCACGCCCAGGCGCAACGCCAGCCGATCACGGAGGGCTGTCGCACCCGTGCGGGTGGGCACCAGCACCAGGACCTCGCTGGGCGAGTACCCCTGATTCAGCACGCACTCGGCCACGATTTCGACCAGGGTGGTGGTCTTGCCAGTGCCCGGTGCGCCGATCACGGCGGCACTCACGGACGGCGCGCTCCGTTCCGGATTGTCAGGCCTGCCAGGCTCGGCGACCAGGCGCAGCACGGCGCGCTGGGAGTCGTCGAGGACGACCGAGTCGGGGTCGGTACGGAGCGGGATTCCCAGGACAGTCACGTTTTCAAAGCTAGCGGGTTGCGCCGACAGTGAACGGTGTCCGGCCCGTGCGCGGTTCTGTCGTAATCTGGGCGCTTAGGCAACGAAAGGCGCATCTGGTGGATATCCGCATTGGCATCTTCAATTCTCCCCGTGAGATTGGCTTCGAGACCTCACAGCCCGCGAACGAAGTCGAGGAAACGGTCGCTGCCGCTCTCGCCGGGCAGACCGGGTATCTGAAGCTCTCCGACAGCAAGGGCAAGGTCTACATCGTCCCGACCATCGGGCTCGCGTACGTGGAGCTGGGCTCCGAGGAGTCCCGCCGCGTCGGCTTCGTCGCCTAACCTCCCATGGAACTCCTCTTCATCGCCCTGGGTGGTGCGGTTCTGGGGCTCGCCGCGCGCTACTCCCTGCCCGGGCGCCAGACGCACGGAGCGGTCCTCGTGCCGGCCATCGGCACCCTGGTCGCATCCGTCGTCTGGGTCGCGTTGACCTGGGCCGGCCTGGCTTGGAACGACGGCTGGATCTGGTGGATCACCCTCGGGGTGACCGCGCTGGCATCCGGCGCCGCTGACCTCACGTTGGGGCGCACGCGCGCCGCAGGCGACGAGCGGATGCTGCACGCCCTGCTGCGCGAGGGGCACCCGACCCGCGCCTGATCTGTGTCGGCGGCGGCTCTGGCCTCGGCATCGTCCGCCGCCGCCCACGGCCGTGGCGGTCAGGCCGTCAGGCCGAGGCCGTCCATGCGTCGCGTATGCGCGGCGATGATCTCGGTGAAGACCGGCTCGATGCGCGACTGGTCGCTGGTGTGAGTCTCCATCGGCAGCGCCGAGCGGGCCACCAGCAACGTGTCACCGACCAGTCGGCGCCCCCACAGGGCAAGGTGGGAACCGAGCGCGGCGTCGGAACGAATGGCGGCCCTCAGGTGGGTGATAAGCACATCGGTGCCGGCATCCTGGCCCAGGAGGTGCGCCACCCGCGGGCCCACGTCGCCGGGCAGGCCATCGGACAGACGGATGAAGAAGTCGTCGAGCAGTCCGCCCGCGAGATAGCAGCTGAGCAGCAGTTCGTTCCAGTCGGCGCCGGCCGTCTGATGCCGGAACGCGTCGAGCCCGGGGGCGAACGGAGCCATCACCTCGGACGGCTCACCGCCACGCCGACGGATCTCGGCGACCAGCCCCTGGTGCTTCGCAAGGGCCCGGCCGGCGGCGGCGCTCAGCGCCTCCTTGGCGTCCAGTTCGGGGGCGATGGAGATCGCCCGGGCGATGTTCTCGAACATTCCGAGTTGGAAGTACGCCGCTTGGCCGAGGTAGGTCAGAAGCTCAGGGGCGAACCCGGCGATGTCGACTTTCGTGGTCGACTGGCGTTCTCCCCGCGTCGACAGTCGGGGGGTTTCCACGCGCTGTGCACGCCGATCGGTCCACTTGATCACACGCCCAGCTTAGGACAGTGGCACGCCCGTGCGCCTGGTTCCGGCTGCGCGGGGCGTATCGGCACGCTCCGGTGCGGTATAAGCCACTTCACAGGGCTGCCCGATAAGGTGGGACCACGCCATCGGCATGGATCGGTGGCCAGGTGCCCGAAGCAAAAGACGGGCGCATCCCGCTTCCAGCTAATGACAAGGCAATAATTCGTGACTTTCTCCGAACTCAATATCGACCAAGACATGGTTCAGGCTCTCGCTGATAAAGGCATCATCGAGCCCTTCCCCATCCAGGTTCAGACCATCCCCCTCGCCCTGAGCGGTCAGGACATCATCGGCCAAGCCAAGACCGGCACCGGCAAGACCCTCGGCTTCGGCCTTCCGATCATCCAGCGCTTGGGGCTCGACCCCGCGCCGGGCGTGCAGGTTCTCGTCGTCGTTCCGACCCGCGAGCTGTGCGTGCAGGTCTCTGAAGACCTCGAGACGGCCTCGAGCAACCGCAACACCAAGGTCGTCTCCATCTACGGCGGCAAGGCCTACGAGGGCCAGATCGAGGCTCTCAAGGCCGGCGCGCAGATCGTCGTCGGCACCCCCGGCCGCCTGCTCGACCTCGCGAGCCAGCGCCTTCTCAGCCTCGCCAACGTGAGCGAGATGGTGCTCGACGAGGCCGACAAGATGCTCGACCTCGGCTTCCTCGCCGACATCGAGAAGCTCTTCTCGCAGACTCCGTCCACCCGCCACACGATGCTGTTCTCGGCCACCATGCCGGGCCCGATCGTCGCCCTGGCGCGCCGATTCATGAACCGGCCCATCCACATCCGTGCGACCGACCCCGATGAGGGCCTGATGCAGGCCAACATCGAGCACCTCGTGTACCGCGCGCACAACATGGACAAGGACGAGGTGATCGGACGCATCCTGATGGCCGAGGGCCGCGGCAAGACCGTGATCTTCACCCGCACGAAGCGGGCCGCCGCCAAGCTGGTCGAGGAACTCGGCGACCGCGGCTTCAACGCCACGGCCGTGCACGGTGACCTCAACCAGGAACAGCGTGAGCGTGCCATGGCATCCTTCAAGGCCGGCAAGAAGGACATCCTGATCGCAACGGATGTCGCCGCTCGGGGCATCGACGTCGATGACGTCACCCACGTGATCAACCACACCATCCCCGAAGACGAGAAGGCCTATCTTCACCGCGTGGGACGCACCGGCCGCGCAGGCAAGACCGGCATCGCCGTCACATTCGTCGACTGGGACGACATGCACAAGTGGACGTTGATCAACAACGCGCTGGACTTCGGCACCCCGGTTCCAATGGAGACGTACTCGTCCTCACCGCACCTGTACACCGACCTGAACATTCCGGCCGGGTCGAAGGGGCGCCTCCGCGCATCGCCGATCCGGGAGACCGCCGCCTCGGCTGCGCGCACGGGCGGCGCGGGCCGCACGGGCGGCGCAGGCCGCACCGGCGGTGCCGGTCGCTCCGACTCCGCACGCTCGGGCGCAGGCCACAGCGGCGATCAGACGGGCAGCCGTCCGCCCCGCTCGCGTACCAGGGTCAGTCCGACCACCAACCCGGATGCCCCGACCGCCGGCACGACCGCCAGCACGCACGATGGCGGCGGAGCCGAGCACCACGACGGCAACAGCGCCCCGCGCCGTCGGAGCCGCACACGCCGCCACGCCCCGCAGGCCGGCACTCCCAGCTAAGGCCGCCTCGCTCGGAAAGCGCCCCCGCTTCGGCGGGGGCGCTTTACGTTTGCCCGCCCGAACACGGGCCGACGCACAGAAAAAGTATTACTTTTATTCCATCGTGGTCAAAAACCGTTATCGTTGCTAACGATCATTGAAAATCGACACGATTGCCTCAGCCGGCCCCTGGGTTCGCGCTGACCTGCACCACGCGGGAATGACACGTTAAGCGCGAACACCATAAGGAGATCCAGGTGGCATCACAACCCGCTGCAGACATAATTAATAGTATTGGAGGGGCCGAGAACGTCGTCGGCCTCACGCACTGTGCCACCCGGCTGCGCTTCACCCTCAAGGACGCATCGGGAATCGACCAGGCGGCCGTCGAGGCTCTGCCGGTGGTGCTCGGCGCAGTTCCCCAGACCGGCAACCGCTACCAGGTTGTCATCGGCGGGGCCGTCGAGACCGTGTACAACGACATTATGGCGCTGCCCGGGATGAAGAAGCACGCCGGCGACCACGAAACAGGCGACGTCATCGCCGATGTCAAGGCCGCGGAACGCGCGAAGGGACCGCGCGGAAAGTTCTCCGGGCTGGACACGTTCTTCGAGATCCTCTCGGACTCCTTCCGCCCGATCCTCGGCGCCCTGCTCGGCGCTTCCCTCTTCATCACCTTCATGGCCCTGATGGCGACCCTTGAGGTCATCCCGTCCTGGAACGCGCCGGGCGTCACACTCGACCCGTCCTGGCAGTTCATCAACCTGATGTGGCAGGGCGTGTTCGTCTTCCTGCCGCTGATGGTCGCCTACAACGCGTCCAAGCGGCTCGGTGCCGACCCGTGGGTCGGTTTCGGCATCATGGCCGTCGTCATGCTCCCCGGCTTCAACGCTCTCGGACTCACCGACGGCGCAGAGACCGTATTCGGTGGCAAGGCAGCAGTCGTGCAGATCTTCGGTCTTCCGCTGACCGTCACCGACTACAGCTCGCAGGTGTTCCCGCCACTGCTCATGGCGGTCGTGCTCGGCTTGCTGACCAAGTATCTGAAGAAGATCATCCCCGCGAGCGTTCAGCTGATTTTCGTGCCGTTCCTCAGCATGCTGATCATGATCCCGCTGACCGCCTTCCTGATCGGCCCGATGGGCGTCTACGGAGGCGCCGGACTCGGCAACTTCCTTAAGTCGATCAACGACTTCTCGCCGTTCATCTTCGCGGTCGTCATCCCGCTGGCCTACCCGTTCATGGTTCCGCTCGGACTGCACTGGCCGCTCAATGCGATCATGCTGCTCAACATCCAGTCCCTCGGCTATGACTTCATCCAGGGCCCCATGGGCGCCTGGAACTTCGCGTGCTTCGGTGCCACTGCAGGCGTTCTGTTCCTCTCCATTCGCGAAAAGGACCGCCTGATGAAGCAGACGGCCACCGGCGCGCTCGCGGCCGGTCTCCTGGGTGGCATCTCTGAGCCGTCGCTCTATGGCATCCACCTGCGGTTCAAGCGCATCTACCCACGGATGCTCGTGGGTTGCCTCGTCGGTGGCGTCATCATCGGCCTGGGCGGCGGCGTGAAGACCAGTGCATTCGTCTTCACCTCGCTGTTGACCATCCCCGCGTTCGACAACATCCCGCTGTACGCGGGTGCCGTCGGCGCATCCTTCTTCACCGCGATGATCCTCGTGATCCTCTCCGGTTACAAGACGCCAGAGCAGAAGGCGGAATTCGCCGCCGCTCAGGCTTCGGAAACCGTCGCGACCGAGGAGGCAGCTCCTGTCTCGACCATCGCCGCCCCGGTTACCGCAGGTATCGCAGGAACCGGAACCGGCACCGGCACAGGCACAGCTACCGCTGTTGCCACCGTACTGGCCACGATCGGTTCGCCCGTCGCCGGCATCGTCGTTCCTCTGGCCGACGTTCCGGACCCCGTTTTCAGCAAGGGAATCGTCGGTCTCGGCGTCGGAATCGACCCGACCGAGGACACCGTGTACGCACCTGGTGCGGGCAAGGTCCTCGTTGCCCAGCCGACCGGCCACGCCTTCGGGTTGCGGCTCGACAACGGTGTTGAACTGCTCATTCACGTGGGCATCGACACCGTGAACCTGGCCGGCAAGGGCTTCGCCGTCAAGGTCGCCGCTGGCGACCGGGTCGAGGCTGGCACCCCGCTGGTGACCTTCGACCGCACGGTGATCGAGGCGGCCGGCTACTCGCTGATCACCCCGGTGCTCGTGACGAACCCCAAGAAGTTCGGATCGGTCGACCAGGCGGCGTCAGGACACGTGACGGTCGGAAGCCCGCTCATCACGGTCGGCGCCAAGTAGGACACACCGAGAAGAAAGGTGGGCAGAGAATCCTCTGCTCACCTTTTTTCGTGTCGGAGGCCGACCTAACCGAAAATGGGCGGTGAGCCCGCACCCTGCTCGATGATGCGGTCGAGCACCTCGGGATCCGTGGTGTTCTCGCCCAGGCGGTTGGGTTTGCCCTCGCCGTGGTAGTCGCTGGAACCGGTCACGAAAAGCCCGTACTTCTCTGCGAGCGCATACAGGCGGGCCTTCGCCTCCGGCCTGTTCTCCCGGTGTTCCAGTTCGAGGCCGAACAGGCCGGCATCGGTCAGCTTCGCCAACTGCGCCTCGGCGATGACATCGTCCACCCCGCGCGTCGCGGGGTGGGCGATCACCGGCACTCCCCCGGCCGCCCGCACGAGTGTGATGGCCCGGAGCGGGTCGGGCGCATAGTGCGGCTGATAGTAGCCGGCCTCCCAGTGCAGGATCCCGGCGAACGCCTCACTCCGGGTGAGTGCGAGGCCGCGTGCCACCAGGGCGTCAGCGATGTGCGGGCGTCCGACGGTCGCATCCGGTGTGGTCTGTGCGAGCACGTCGTCCCAGGTGAGGGCGTAGTCCACGCCGATGCGTTCCACCATCTGCTCGGCGCGCACGAGCCGGGCCTGGCGCACCCGGGCGGTTTCGGCCACGATGCCGGCGTTGGACGGATCGAACAGGTACGCGAGGAGGTGCACGCTGGCGTAGCCGACCCGGGTACTGAATTCCATACCGGGAATGAGGGTGATGCCCGCGGCGCGGGCTGCGGCACTCGCCTCGGCCCAGCCGGCCGTGGAGTCGTGATCGGTCAGCGCTACCGTGCCGAGGCCGGCAGCCACGGCGGCCCGCACGAGCTGGGACGGGGTTTCCGTGCCGTCCGACACGCTCGAATGGGTGTGCAGGTCGATCGGATCTCTGAATCGTCGTGCACCTGACATTCCCCCATGCTAGTTGGACGGTAGGTCCGGCCCGGCCGAAGGCTTCCCAGCCAGGTCGTCTAGCGTTGTCGGACATGTTGAATCGACTCCTCCGCACCCTGTTCCTCGGCGCGACCGCCGCCGTGCTGCTCGTGCTGGGCTGGCCGCAGCTGTTCGGCCTGCAGAACACCTGGGTGGCCGCGCACGCCGTTTCCCTGCGCGGGACTGCCGTGGCCGTGTCGATCGTCCTGATCGCCCTGCTCCTGCCGATCTACGTCCTGTTCCGCCCGGTCCGTCGGCTGGCCGGCGGGCTGGTCGTGCTCCTCCTGCTCTTCGGCGTGGGAAACGCCGGCGTCCTGGCCGTCCGCGGTGTCGGCGCTCCTGCCTCGGCGCCCGTCGCCGAGACCACGGATGCCGTCACTGTGCTCAGTTGGAACACGCTCGGTGACGAGCCCGGCGCCGCCGCCATCGCCGATCTCGCCCTCGAGCAGAACGCCGACGTGGTCGCCCTGCCGGAGACCACCGAGGCCACCGGGGAAGCCGTTGCGGAGGCCATGCGCGACGCCGGACGCCCGATGTGGGTGCATACCCTCGCGTTCGACCAGATCTCCAAGGCGCGCTCCACGACCCTGTTGATCAGCCCCGACCTCGGCGACTACACGGTCAGCAACGAGGCCGGCTCCGGCCCACCCGGCAACACCAACGTGCTGCCGACCGTCGTCGCGACACCCGCCGACCGCACGGGCCCGACCATCATCGCGGTGCACGCCGTGGCGCCCATCCGTTGGGAGATGTCCAACTGGCGCTCCGACCTGGACTGGCTCGCCGAGCAGTGCACGGGCGAGAACGTGATCATGGCCGGGGATTTCAACGCGACGGTCGACCACCTGAGCGGCCGTGAGGCAACCGCCGGTGCCGTTCTCGGAGACTGTCGGGATGCCGCCCTGGCGACCGGATCGGGGGCCGTCGGCACCTGGCCGACTTTCGCCCCGGCCCTTCTCGGCTCACCGATCGACCACGTGCTGGCCACACCGAACTGGCAGGTGCAGAGCATGAGTGTGATCGACTCGGAGGACGACGCCGGCAGCGACCACCGCCCGATCGTCGCCACGCTCGCGGCCCGGTAACTGCCTGTTTCGGCCACGGCGAGCTAGTTTCGCCGGTCGCTCCGGGCCGGAACAGACGCCGTGGGCGCGTCAATGGGACAATGGACCATGGCCTATTCCAGCGAAACAGCGATCACCCCTGCTCCCCGATCGAACGAGAACCGCTCGACCACACCCGGCTCAGCCGGATTCAAGGCATACATCTCCAGCGATTGGGCCGAGCGCACCGAGACGCTGCCGCCGGCCCGTGAGCAGGCGCCGTTCGCGAGTGCACGCCGCGACCGCCTCTCCGCGATCCACCCCGGGCAGCGGTTGATCATCCCGGCGGGCCGCCTCAAACAGCGCTCCAATGACACCGACTACGCCTTCCGCGCCCACTCCGCGTTCGCCCACCTGACCGGCTGGGGCAGCGACACCGAGCCCGGCGCCGTGCTCGTGCTCGAGCCCACCGCGACCGGGCACGACGCCACGCTCTACTTCCGCGAGCGCGCCGGCCGCGACTCGGACGAGTTCTACGCCAACCCCGATATCGGTGAGTTCTGGATCGGGCCACGACCTTCGATCGCGCAGGTCGCCAGCGACCTCGGGCTGCAGGTGCGCGGCATCGCCGATCTGGCCCTCGTCATGAACACCATCGACACCGAGACTCTCGTGCTCCGGGAAGCGGACCCGATCTTCACCACCGAAGTCGACGAGGGCCGCTTGCGGTTCGCGGCCGAGAAGGTGCTCACGACCGACGCGTCCGACTCTCCCTTCAGCCTCGAGGTCAACGGCGACCACGCCGCCGACGAGCAGTTCGCCCGCGGGCTGTCGGAGCTGCGCCTGGTCAAGGATGACTATGAGATAGCCCAGATGCGCCTCGCGGTCGCGGCCACCGGGCGCGGTTTCGAAGACGTCATCAGGGATCTCCCCCGCTCGAGCGCCCACCAGCGCGGCGAACGCCTGGTCGAGGGCGTGTTCAACACCCGCGCCCGCTCGGATGGCAACGCCGTCGGTTACGACACGATCGCGGCATCCGGCCCCCACGCCTGCATTCTGCACTGGACCCGCAACGACGGCGCCGTCGTGCCCGGCGATCTGATCCTGATCGACGCCGGCGTCGAGGTCGACAGCTACTACACGGCCGACATCACGCGCACCCTCCCGGTGGACGGCACCTTCACCGACGTACAGCGCCGCGTGTACGACGCGGTGCGCGAGGCAGCGGATGCGGCGTTCGCGGTGGCCGTGCCCGGGGCGGTGTTCCGCGACGTGCACGCCGCGGCGATGGCGGTCATCGCGCACCACACGGCCGCGTGGGGCATGCTGCCCGTCACCGCCGAGGAGGCGCTTCTGCCCGACAATGGCCACCACCGCCGCTACATGGTGCACGGCACCAGCCACCACCTCGGCCTCGACGTGCACGACTGCGCCCAGGCGCGGCGCGAGATGTACATGGACGGCGTGATCGAGCCCGGCATGGTGTTCACCATCGAGCCCGGCCTCTACTTCCAACCCGACGACCTGACCGTGCCGGCGGAATACCGCGGCATCGGCGTGCGGATCGAAGACGACATCCTGATCACCGCGGACGGCCCCGAGAACCTGTCCGCCGGCATCCCCCGCACCTCCGAGGCCGTCGAGGCCTGGATCGCCGCACTCACCGCCTGACGGTCCAGAATCCCGCACGCGAGTGCGGGCGAATCGCCGGTTTGAGCAACTCATACCGACGATTTACCCGCACTCGCGGCCGTTTGGAGGCGGAGCGTGGGTGAGCTCGGAAGCGGTTACGCAGGCGGCGCGGCGGGCGGCTCCTGGGCATGCGGCGGCTCCGACGGATGCGGCGGGGTCGGGACCGCCACATCGGCCTGCGCGTGCCCGGTGAGCAGATTGCGGGCGCGATTGACGAGAGCGCCATCGACGATCACCTGATAGTTGCTGGCAATCACCTGCATGGTGGATGTGAAATCGCGGCGACGGCGATTGAGCGCGGCACTGACCACCCCGAACAGCATGCCGAACCCGGCGCCGATCATGACCGCAGCGAAGACGAACGGCAGGCCGGCGCCGTCGGGCGAGAAAATGAAGAACAGCAGTCCGAAGAACACGCCCAGCCATGCGCCAGAGGCCGCACCGGCGAGTGCAACGCGCCCCCAGGTGAGCTTCCCGGTGACCCGCTCGACACTCTTGAGGTCATTCCCGAGGATCGAAACCTGCTTCACCGGGAAGTCGGACTTCGCCAGCGTGTCCACGGCTTCCTGCGCCTCACCATAGGTGGCGTAGGTCGCGAGCACCTCCCCTTTGGGTAGAACGGGGAACAATGCGGCCCTGCGCCCGCCGAAGGGGCTCTGATTGCTCATGCGCCCATTCTTTCACAGGACCGATCTGCCCTGAAGGTGGCCTAGATTTGTACTGTGTCTGCCACCAGAGTCTTCGTTGCCCGTTTGGCCGGGTGTACCGTTTTCGACCCCGCGGGAGACCGCGTGGGAAAGGTGCGCGACGTGCTGGTGGTCTATCGAAAAAACGACCCGCCCCTCGTCGTCGGCCTGATCGTTGAGATCCCGGGCAAGCGACGCGTTTTCGTGTCCATCGGGCGCGTCACCAGCATCGGATCGGGCCAGATCATCACCACCGGCCTGATCAATGTTCGCCGCTTCGAGCAGCGCGGCGGCGAGGTGCGCGTCATCGCCGAGATGCTCGGCCGCACGGTCGTCTTCAACGACGCTTCCGGTGAGGCGACCATCGAGGACGTCTCGATCGAGGAGCTGCCGCAGGGCGGCTGGGCGATCAGCCAGCTCTTCGTGCGCCGTCCCAAGACCAGCCTGTCGCTCTTTGCGAAGGGCGCCACGACCTTCACCGACTGGGGAGGGGTGCGCGAGCAGACCACCGAGGGTCAGGCCCAGTCGGCCGAGCAGCTCATCGCCACCTACTCCGACCTCAAGCCCGCCGACCTGGCGAACACCCTGCTCGACCTGCCGCCGGAGCGCATGCACGAAGTTGCGGGCGAGCTCCCCGACGGCCGCCTCGCCGATGCCCTCGAGGAGATGCCGGAAAGCGAGCAGGTCAGCATCCTGACCCGGCTCGGCGACGCGCGCGCCGCCGACGTGCTCGACCACATGCAACCCGACGATGCCGCCGACCTGATCGCCCAGCTGCCGGAGGAACTCGGCGAACAGCTGCTGGACCTGATGGAGCCGGAGGAAGCGGACGACGTGCGCTTCCTGCTCACCTACGCCCCGGACACCGCCGGCGGCCTGATGACGACCGAGCCGATCATCGTCTCGGCCGACGCCACGGTCGCGGAGGGGCTCGCGCTCATCCGTCGCCACGACCTCGCGCCGGCGCTCGGCGCGGCCATCTGCGTCACCCTGCCGCCCTACGAGCCGCCCACCGGCCGCTTCCTCGGCATGGTGCATTTCCAACGGATGCTGCGCTACCCGCCCCACGAACGGCTCGGCACGCTGCTGGACCAGGGTCTCGATCCCGTCACCGCCGACACCTCGGCAGCGGAGGTCACCCGCATCCTCGCCAGCTACGACCTCGTCTCCGTTCCCGTGGTCGACGAGAACCACCGACTTGTCGGCGTGGTGACGGTTGACGACGTCCTCGACTTTCTGCTGCCCGACGACTGGCGCAGCCATGACGGAAACGACGACGTGCGCCGCCGGGCCGAGGCCCGCACCGAACTGACCACGGGAAGCATCCCGCTGCACCACGGACGGAGGACCGGCAATGGCCCGAGCTAACCGATCGGATGTCCGCCTCGACTCCCCCAAGGGCCTGCGCACCCCTGCCCTCGGCCGCAAGCGCCGGCGCAGCCGTGACCGCCCCAGCCGCGACCGCTTCGGCCGGTTCACCGAGGCCATCGCGCGCGGCATGGGCACGCCGTGGTTCCTGCTCGGTCTGACGTTCTTCGCCGTCAGCTGGATCGCCTGGAACACGCTCGCACCGGTACAGTGGCGCTTCGACTCCGTGTCGCTCGGCTTCATCGCGCTGACCCTGGTTCTGTCGATGCAGGCCTCCTACGCGGCCCCGATGATCCTGCTGGCGCAGAACCGCCAGGACGACCGCGACCGGGTGCAGTTCGAACAGGACCGGCAGCGTGCCGAACGTAACCTGGCCGACACCGAATACCTCGCTCGCGAGGTGGTGGCGCTGCGCCTCGGTATGAAGGACCTAGCCTCCCGCGACTTCCTCCGGTCCGAACTGCGTGCCCTGCTCGAGAACCTGGAAGAGCGCGAAGACCAGGACAAGCAGACCCGGAAACGCCTCCGCAAGGGCGAGCGGGACCGCGACCGTGAAGAACGTTCGCCCAGTGACTGACCCGCTCGTCACCTCAGCTCAGGTACTCATCGCCCTGGCCCGGGTGATCGACCCGGAGATCCGCAAGCCGATCACCGACCTCGACATGGTCGCCGGGGTGGAGATCGTCGACGGCCGCGCCCTGGTGGGCATCCGCCTCACCATCGCCGGCTGCCCGGCCGCCCGCCAGATCGAGCGCGATGTGCTCCGCGCCGCCGAGTCCGTCGCCGGCCAGGGCAACGTCTCCGTCTCCGTCGACGTGATGACCCGCGAGCAGCGCCGCGCGATGACGGAGAAGCTGCGCGGCGGTACGGAAGCCCGCAGTAACCAGTTCGGCCCCGACTCTCTCACCCGCGTCTACGCCATCACGAGCGGCAAGGGCGGGGTCGGCAAGTCCACGATCACCGCGAACCTGGCCGTGGCCCTGGCCGAGCGCGGACTGCGGGTCGGCATCGTCGACGCGGATGTCTACGGGTTCTCCATCCCCGGCCTCCTCGGCCTGGTCACCCCACCCGACCCCGAGACGGGCAAGTCCGCCGCGGTCAAGCCGACCCAGGTCGGCGAGATGATCCTGCCGCCGATCGCCTTCGACGTGAAGGTCATCTCGATCGGCATGTTCGTGGAGGACGGCTCCGTCGCGGTCGCCTGGCGCGGGCCGATGCTGCACCGCACGATCACCCAGTTCCTTACCGATGTGTATTTCGGTGACCTGGACATCCTGCTGCTGGACCTGCCGCCGGGCACGGGTGATGTGGCCATCTCGGTCGGGCAGCTGCTGCCTCAAGCCGAGGTCATCGTCGTCACCACCCCGCAGCCGGCCGCAGCCGACATCGCCGAACGCAGCGGCGTCGTGGCTCGGCAGACCGGTCAGACCATCTACGGCGTGATCGAGAACATGGCCGGGATCGTGCAGCCCGACGGCACGGTGCTCGAGCTGTTCGGCTCCGGGGGCGGGGCCGAGGTCGCCCGCCGGCTGGGCGCCGGGCAGGAGGCCCCGGTGCCGCTGCTCGCCCAGGTTCCGTTGAGCGTGCCGCTCCGCAGCGGCGGGGACTCAGGGGTGCCCGTGGTGCGCGGTGACCCGGCAGACCCGGCGGCCGTGGCCATCCGTCTGGTCGCCGACCGGCTCGCCACCCGGGCACGCGGCCTTTCCGGGATGAGCCTCGGCATCTCCCCAAAATAGCGCCGCCACCCCTGCGCCGAAGCCGCCGCCACCTAGACTTCGAGAATGCCTGCCTCTCCCCTCGACCCTGCCGTGATCACCAACCTGACCCGGTCCATCCGTTCCACGACGGGGGCGACGGTAACCGTGATCGCACCCTTCACCGGCGAGGTGCTGCACGAGCTGCCCGTCAGCGGGGTGACCGATGTGCAGGAGTCCTACGCGCAGGCCCGCCTGGCCCAGCTGGCCTGGGCGCGGGCCGGGTTCGCCCGGCGCCGCGCGATCCTGCTGCGCGCGCACGACCTGATCCTGGAACGTACCGGGTTGCTGCAGGACACCGTTCAGGCGGAGACCGGCAAGACCCGTGGCCAGGCCTTCGAGGAGGTCTTCCAGGCCGCCGGCGTCACCCGGTTCAACGCCCTCGCCGCCCGCGGCGTGCTGCGCGGCGGACGCCGCCGCTCCGCGATCCCGCTCGTCATCACGGCCGCCGTGAGCTACCGGCCGAAGGGCGTCGCGGGGGTGATCACCCCGTGGAACTACCCGCTCAGCCTCGCCGCGATGGACGTCGTGCCTGCCCTCGCCGCCGGCTGCGGCGTGGTGCAGAAGGCCGACGACCAGGGTGCGCTGAGCATCCTCTCACTGCGTCAGGCGTTCATCGACGCCGGCGTGCCCGAGCAACTCTGGGCCGTGGTCGCCGGCGACGGCGCCGAGATCGGTGGAATGGTCACCGAGGAGGCCGACTACGTCTGCTTCACCGGGTCGACCGCGACCGGCAAGCGGGTTGCGGCGCAGGCGGCCGGCAACCTGACCGGCGTCTCACTCGAGTTGGGCGGCAAGAACCCGCTGATCGTGCTCGACGACGTCGACCCGGCCCGTGCGGCCGCCGATGCCGCCCCGGCCTGCTTCACTGCGATGGGCCAGCTCTGCGTATCGATCGAGCGCATCTTCGTGCAGCGGGGGGTGGCCGACGCGTTCCTGCGCGAATTCGTGGCCGTCACCCGCTCGCTCAAGCTGGGCGCCGCCTACGACTACTCGACGGATGTCGGTTGCCTCACCTCACAGGCGCAGCTGGACCGGGTGAGCGCGCAGGTTGCCGATGCAGTCACCCTCGGTGCCACGATCGAAGTCGGGGGCCGGGCCCGACCTGACCTGGGACCGTTCTTCTACGAGCCCACCGTGCTGACCGGGGTCACCGCGGCGATGGAGTGCTTCGCCGGCGAGACCTTCGGACCCGTGGTCGCGGTCACGGTGTTCGATTCGGAGCAGGAGGCGATCCTCGCCGCCAACGACAGCGACTACGGGTTGAACGCGTCGGTGTTCTCCGGGTCGGTGCGACGGGCCCTGCGCGTGAGCGGCGCCCTCGAGGCCGGCAGCGTGAACATCAACGAGGGCTATCGCGGGTCGTTCTCCTCGGTGGCGGCCCCGATGGGAGGTCTGAAGCAGTCCGGCCTCGGCCGACGAAACGGTCCGGAGGGACTACTCCGGTTCGTAGACGCCATCACCATCGCCCGGGCGACGGGTCTCATTCCACTGCCGCGCACCGGCCGCGACTTCGAGCGGCTGGCCGCGCCGATGCTGCTGCTGGCGGCGGTGCTGAAGGGCATCCGCCGCCGCTGAGCCGGTCAGCTGAGCCGGCCAGCCGAGCCGGCAAGGTGAGCCGGCAAGGTGAGCCGGCTCACACGGTCAGCTTGGCTTCCGCCGCCTTCTGTTTGGCTTCCTGTTTGGCCGCCTTCTCCGGCGCCAGCTTCGCGGCCTCCGCCTTGGCCTCCGCCTTCGCCTTCTTCTTCGCCTGCTTCTTGATCTTGGCCTTGCCCTTCGGCTTCCCGGTTGGTTCGGCCGACAGATTTGCCGCAATGTCCGGCACGGGGCGGTTCAGCTCGCGCGGCGGGCGCTCGTACTCCGTTCCGGCGGGACGCACCGGGATGGTCACCAGGGGCGGCTCGCGATGCGTATAGGGAACGATCGACAGCAGGTGGCTGATCATGTTGAGCCGCGCGGCCCGCTTGTCCTCGCTCTCGACGACCCACCACGGCGCCTCGGGCAGATCGGTGTGCACGAACATCTCGTCTTTGGCGCGGGAGTAGTCGACCCATTTCGTGATCGAGAAGAGGTCGGTCCCGGACAACTTCCAGCGGCGCATGGGATCGTTCAGCCGCGACCGGAAGCGCCTCTCCTGCTCGTGGTCTGACACTGAGAACCAGTACTTGACGAGAAGGATGCCGTCTTCGACCAGCATCCGTTCGAAGAGGGGCGCCTGGTGCAGGAACCGCCGATATTCGTCGGGCGTGCAATAGCCCATCACGTGTTCGACGCCGGCCCTGTTGTACCAGGAGCGGTCCATCAGCACGATCTCTCCGGTGGAGGGCAGGTGCTCGATGTAGCGCTGGAAATACCACTGGCCCCGCTCGCGTTCGGTTGGCACTGGGAGGGCGACGATTCGGGCGACGCGAGGATTGAGGAACTCGGTGACCCGCTTGATCGCGGACCCCTTGCCGGCCGCATCCCGGCCCTCGAAGATCACGACGATGCGGGCCCCGGATTCCTTGACCCATTCCTGCATAGCGACCAGCTCAGTCTGCAGGCGCCGCAACTCGGCGGAATAGACGGGCAGTGGAACCCGCTTGGGCTTTACGCGGGCGTTCGACGGGTTCGGCACGGTCACACTCCTCTGATATGTGCGTTCAGCGTAGCGTGTGCACCTAGCCCGTTTTCCCCGGCCTGCCTATTCTGTTTCGAACACGTCGGAGCCCGAAGGGACAGTATGTCGAAGCAGCACCAAACGCTCATCTCCTCGGTCCAGCGCGCCCTCGGCCTCGTGGACCTCGTCTCCGCCTCGTCCCGCCCACTCCCGGTCAAGGCCGTGGCGCGCGCGGCCGGTCTCAGCCTCGGCACGACCTACAACCTCACCCGCACCCTGGTCTTTGAGGGCTATTTGGCGGCCGAGCCCGACGGTCTGGTGCTCGGGGCCCGGTTCCCGACCCTGCGCACCGGCACAGCCCCCGGCGAGTTCCTGGCTCGCGTGCGGCAGACCCTACGTGGGGTGGCCCGGGAGCACGGCGCTCCGGCGCACCTGTCGCGGTTCGAGTCCGGCGAAGTCCGTCTCGTCGACGTCGTCGACGCCACCGGCACCCCGCGGGTCGGCCTGCGCGACACCGTGTCCGGCAGGGCCCCGGCCGCGGCGATCGACCGCCAGATCCTGGCGCAGCTGAGCCGCGAGCAACGAGCGGACTTCCTGGCCCGGCATCCCCCTGACTCGTCGCCGCCATTCAGCGGCAGCCGGCGCGCGGTGCGGCTTGATCACCGCCTGGGTGCCCAGGTCTGGGGCGCTGAGAGTCCGGGCGAGCGACTGACGGCCTGCGTCGCCGTTCCCGTGCATGCACCCGGCGTGATCGCGGCGCTGGCCGTCTCCGTGCCGGGCGGCCGGCCCGATGGCGAACTCGACCTGCTCGTGCGTCGCCTGCGAGTCGTAGCCGTTCAGCTGTCGGTTCAGCTCGGCACCGTGCCGCTCACATTCCGCATCTGAATCCCACTGTCACTTCCGAGTGCACCCGCAGCCAGGCCAGATCCGTTGCCCCCGACGCGGTGCGGGCCGGTGGCTACGGCATGCCGGGCGTGCGGGCCGCCCCGGCAGCATGACCGAGAACGCGCTTCCGATGATGCTCCACGTCTACTCGGCTATTCGGCTACTCGGGTATGTGGCTACGTGGCTATGTGGCCTCGGAGTCGAACGGCGCCGGCTGAGCACCGGCAGCCTCCCTGGCGCGTTTTTGCTGCAGGTAGGCCCCATCAGGGTTCGGCGCTCGCGACACTGTGGCCGACTGCGCCTTCAGCTGGTCTTCGTCGGTGAGTGCTTCCCGGATGATGCGGCGCGGGTCATACTGACGCGGGTCGAGCTTCTTCCAGTCGACGTCGTCGAATTCCGGGCCCATCTCGTCTCGCATCCGGTCTTTGGCACCGTTGGCCAGGTTGCGGAGCTGCTTCACGAGGCGGGCGAGCTGGGCGGCGTAGTGCGGAAGCCTTTCGGGTCCGAGCAAGAAGACGGCGACAATGCCGATCAGCAGAATCTTCTCGAACGTCAAACCGAACATCCACCCAGAATAACCCCCGGCGAGGCCTCCACGGACCATGCCCGGGCCCCCTTAGGCTTGACCCATTCACCTACTGGAGTTGCACTGTGTCTGACAAAGATCTGAACTGGAAATTCTCCGACGACTCAGTCGTGGAGTCCGACGCTGTGGCGCGGGCCAGACAACAATCCCTCGAACTCGGAATCGACGCGATTTCACCCGCCGTCGGCGCGCAGTCGGCCGTGATCGCGGCTGCCACCGGAGCGCGCAGCATCCTCGAGGTCGGCACCGGCGCGGGCGTCTCCGGCATCTGGTTGCTCACCGGCGCCCCCAGCGCCACCCTCACCTCCATCGACACCGAGGTCGACCATCAGCAGCACGCCCGGGCCAACTTCGCCGAGGCCGGCATCCCCGCGAACCGGACACGCTTGATCACGGGCCGGGCCGCGGACGTGCTGCCCCGCATGAATGAGAACTCCTACGACATCGTCTTCGTCGACGCTGACCCGCAGTCCGTGATCGAGTACGTCGAGCATGCCCTGCGTCTAGCCCGCCCGGGCGGAACGGTCCTCGTGGCCCACGCTCTCTGGCGAGGCCGCGTGGCCAACCCGGCCCAGCGGGACGACGTGGCGACCGGGTTCCGCACCCTGCTCACCGTGATCGCTTCCTCAACCGCGGTCATCAGCGCCCTCTCCCCCGTGGGCGACGGTCTGCTGCAGATCACCAAGCTCCGCGCGTAGGCGGTCTCGCCGCCGGTAGTCGAGCTTGTTGGCACCTCGTGACCTGACGCCCGGAGGCGACGGCCGCGAACATCCAAGCCGGTCACAGGTGCCGAGGGCGGAGGAAGCGCCCTGCCAAGCCTCATTGCGCGCAGCACACAGGCCGGCAATCGCGCGAAATCCCCCGTCGCCGCGATGCAGAAAAAACGGCCGCACAGCGTGAGCTGCGCGGCCGTTCAGCGACTATACGGCCGGCTGGACTACGCCGGCGAGTGCATCGTGAAGCTCTTTGGCTTCAGCGTCGTTCACGGAGACGACAAGTCGGCCTCCACCTTCGAGCGGAACACGCACGATGATGAGGCGCCCCTCTTTTACAGCCTCCATTGGCCCGTCTCCGGTCCTTGGCTTCATGGCCGCCATGAACTCCCCTTCCATTCATTCGTCTGAACTTCCATTATCGACCATCCCGGCCCCAGACAGTAATTAGGGGGGTGTCCAATCCGCCCCGTCCACTCCCCAGCACAGCAGCAGCCAGCCCCACTGGCCGGCAATGCAGACTAAGACGACGCCCGTCCGGTACCAGGGATTGCGCGGCTGGGCGATGGCGCCGAGCAGCGGAAACATCGGCATCAGCAGACGGAACGTGCTCGACTGCGGGAAGAACACCGCCAGAAGATAGAGGCCGTAGCTGGCCAGCCAGAAGCGCAGATCGATGCCAAGCCGGCGCACCGCCGGGAGGAACAGGATCCCCCCGAAGGCCACGATCAGCACGACGACGACCACGATACCGAGCGGCATCCCGAGCCACCAGACCCCGCTCTGGAACCAGGCCGTGAACGGCACGAGCTCCTGGTAACCGATATACGGCGCCCGCCAGGCCAATTCGGTGTCGGTATACGCCGTGATCGATCCGGTCACCATCCAGACGATCACCGGCCAGGCCACGCCGGCCAGCGCGCTGAACCCGGCGACGGATGCCGCCAGCATCCGTTCGCCCAGTGGAAAGGGGTCCTTCGCCCGCGTGAGCCAGCGGTGCGCGACGTGCAGCCCGACGGCCAGAGCGAAGGCCAGCGCGCTCGGCCGGGTCAGCCCCATCACGGCTATGACCGGGAACAGCAGCACGTACCGCCGCTCGATCAGCAGGAGCAGCGCCAGCGTCAGCCAGAACAGATACATCGACTCGGCGTAGCCGAACTGCAGCACGGGTGACAGCGGGGCCACGCAGAGCAGCACCACGGAGAACAGTGCGGCCGACGGGTCCAGCACCCCGCGCATCAGCCGGTAGAACAGCAGCGCGGTGCCCAGGCTGAACGAGAGGGACACGAACACGGTCACGACGTCCCATGGCAGGCCACTGAGCGCCATCAGCAGTCGCACGGCCACGGGGTAGCCCGGCATGAACGCCCAGGCGCTCTCCGCGACCTGTCCCTCGGCCGTCAGCGGAAGCGCGGCCGGGTAGCCGCTGATCGCAACGATGTTGTACCAGCGGGCGTCCCACATGTTGGCGAACGCTGCGTAGCCCGGCGACGCCGCCGTCCACGCGTTGGCACCCTGCACGTTCGCAAGCAGCAGAACCAGCGTTGTCGTGACCACCCGGGATGCCGCCCAGATGACCGTGACCCTGGCCCACCACGGGGTGGCCCGGTGGCCGTCCCGCCAGCGTGACGGTCGAACGGCCACCGGGACGGAGGCCGGTGTGGCTCGGCGCACGAGCGGCTGGAGAGGCTTGACTACCGGTCGCTTGCGCTCAGCCACGCGCGGAGCCCGTCCTCACAGTCCGTGATCTGCGCCACAGCGACGCGTTCGTCGTCGGCGTGCGCCTTGAGCGGGTCGCCGGGGCCGTAGTTGACGGCGGGGATACCGAGCGCGGAGAAGCGCGCGACATCCGTCCAACCGTATTTGGGCTTCGCCTCACCACCGACCGCGGTCAGGAACTGCAGGGCCAGCGGGGCGTCCAAGCCCGGCCGGGCACCCTCGGCCCGGTCCACGACCGTGATCTCGTAGCCGTCGAACAGCTCCTCGAGGTGCTGGACAGCCTGCGCTGAGGTGCGGCTGGGCGCGAAGCGGTAATTGATGTGCACCATGCACTCGTCGGGGATGACGTTGCCAGCAATGCCGCCGCTGATCCCGACCGCGTTGAGACCCTCGCGGTAGACGAGTCCCTCGACCTCGACCTGGCGGGCCTCGTACCCCGCCAGGATGGCGAGGATGGGGGCGGCCCTGTGGATGGCGTTCTCGCCAACCCAGCTGCGGGCGGAGTGCGCGCGCAGCCCGAAAGCCCGCACCTCGATGCGCACATTGCCATTGCAGCCACCCTCGATCTGGCTGTTGGTCGGCTCGCCGAGGATGGCGAAGTCGCCCTCAAACAGATCGGGCCGGTTCCGGGCGAGGCGGCCGAGGCCGTTGAGGTCGTCGGCGACCTCCTCGTGGTCGTACCACATCCAGGTCACATCGACGCCGGGCGCGGTGAGCTCAGCGGCAAGCTTCAGCTGGACGGCCACGCCAGCCTTCATATCGACCGTGCCGCGGCCCCAGAGATACTCCACGCCATCGATGGTCTCGAAGCTGGTCGGCAGGTTGCCGTTGACGGGGACCGTGTCGAGGTGGCCGGCGATGATCACGCGCTGGGCCCGGCCGAGGTTGGTGCGCGCCACGACGGTGTCGCCGTCCCGGATGATCTCGAGGTGCCCGTACCCGGCGAGCGCCCGTTCCACGCTATCGGCGATGGTGGTCTCGTTCCCCGACACCGACTCGATGTCGCAGAGCGCGCGGGTCAGCTCGAGCGAGGTTGCGGAGAGGTCCAGGGTCACGGAGTTTTGGGGCACTCTACTAACCTAGAGCCATGAGCGAAGCCGCACCCCCGACATCCGTTTCCCCCTCGACAGCCTGGGGGTACGGCCTCGCCACCGTCGCCGGCGACGGCACCGTGCTGGACACCTGGTTCCCGGCACCGAAGCTCGGCCCGCTGCCGGCCGGCCGCGACCGCTGGATCGTGCCGTCCGAGCTCGAGGAGTTCGCTGGGGAGGACCCACGGCGCACCGTGCGTCTCGAGGCCGTCACCGTGGAGATCGACCTCACCACACCGCCCGCCGGCACCTCGGATGCCTACCTGCGCCTGCACCTGCTGTCGCACCTGCTGGCCCTCCCGAACACCCTCAACCTCGACGGAATCTTCGGCCACCTGCCCGCCGTGGTCTGGACCAACGCCGGCCCGATGCTGCCCGCCGACTTCACGCGCCTGCGGCCGGCCTTGCAACGACACGGCATCCACGCCACCGGGATCGACAAGTTCCCGCCTCTGCTTAACTACGTCACGCCCGACCGGGTGCGGATCGCGGATGCGTCCCGGGTGCGCCTGGGGGCCCACCTCTCCCCCGGTACGACGGTGATGCACGAGGGCTTCGTGAACTTCAACGCGGGCACGCTGGGCGTCTCGATGGTCGAGGGGCGGATCTCCCAGGGAGTGGTCGTGGGCGACGGCGCCGACATCGGCGGTGGCGCATCGATCATGGGCACGCTGTCCGGCGGCGGCACCGAACGCGTGTCGATCGGCGAGCGGGCTCTGCTCGGCGCCAACTCCGGGGTGGGCATCTCAATCGGCGCCGACAGTGTCGTGGAGGCCGGTCTCTACGTGACGGCCGGCACCAAGGTACTGCTGCCCGGTCAGCCGCGCACGGCCGACGGGAAGACGCAGTCGGTGAAGGCCGTCGAGCTCTCCGGGGTCGCCAACCTGCTGTTCCGCCGCAACTCGGTCTCGGGTGCGGTCGAGGTTCTGCAGCGCAGCGGCACCGGCATCGTCTTGAACGCCCAGCTGCACGCCTGAGGCAGGGAAGGCCTGACCGCCCGAATCTTTCCGCGCGGCCGCGCCGGCCCGGAGTACGCTGCCAGTCACAAAGGAGTGACGTGGGAACCGACGCACCGCGCAGCAAACGCCACCGCCGGGTCGGGCCGGCCCTGATCACTGTGGCCGTGATCCTGACCCTGATGCTGGCTGGCGTCGGTACCGGCATCTGGACCGTGACCCGCTCCTTCCCTCAATTCGCCGGTGAGGCCCGACTGCCTGGCCTCGGCGCCGACGTCACGGTGTACCGGGATGAGGCCGGCATTCCCCAGATTTTGGCCGACACCGCCGGCGACCTGTTCCGGGCCGAGGGGTACGTGCACGCCCAGGACCGCTTCTGGGAGATGGACTTCCGCCGGCATGTGACGAGCGGGCGGCTGGCCGAACTCTTCGGCGAGAGCCAGGTGGCGACCGACACCTTCATCCGCACGCTGGGCTGGCGGGCGGTCGCCGAGCAGGAAGTCGCACTGCTCGACCCGGTCACCGCCAGTTATTACCAGGCCTACGCGGACGGCGTGAACGCCTATCTGGCCACGCACTCCGGCCCTGACCTCTCACTCGAATACGCGGCCCTGGGGCTGCAGAATCCCGGCTACACCCCCGAGCCGTGGACCCCGGCCGACTCGGTGGCCTGGCTGAAGGCGATGGCTTGGGACCTGCGCTCGAACCTCGACGACGAGATCGACCGGGCGCTGCTGTCGGACAGTTACAGTCCTGCGGAAATCGCGCTGCTGCATCCGTCGTACCCTTTCGCGGCCCACCCGACCATCGTCGACGGGGCGCCGGACCCGGCCGGCGGGGCGGTACAGGCGGAGGCGGACACGGCGGTCTCGGCACCAGCCTCCCTCCTTCCCGCGCTGCCGGGAACTCCCGCCCAATCGGCCCTGGCATCCTCACTCACGGACCTGCGCGCCACACTCATAGGCGTGCCCGAGCTGCTCGGCCCGGCCGGAGGCGAAATCGGGTCCAACTCTTGGGTGGTGGCCGGCGAACACACCGACACCGGTGAGCCGCTCCTCGCGAACGACCCGCACCTCGGTGCCGTCATGCCGTCGGTCTGGTATCAGGTGGGGTTGCGCTGCCGCACCGTGAGCGCGGACTGCCCGTTCGATCTGGCCGGCTACGGCTTCTCCGGCCTGCCCGGCGTCATCATCGGCCATAACGCGAAGGTCGCGTGGGGATTAACCAACCTCGGGCCGGATGTCGCCGACCTCTACCTGGAGAAGGTCACCGGGGACACCTACGAGCACGACGGAGCGCAAAAGCCCCTGCTGCGGCGGAGCGAGACCATCTCGGTCGCCGGCGGGGACCCGGTTCGGATCGAGATCCGGGCTACCGAGCACGGTCCGATCGTCAGCGGGCTGGGCGGCACGGTGTTCCCGGCGATCGCGAACGACTTTCCGGCGGCGATCGACCTGCCGGCGGCGGATGCTGCGGCCGAGGGAGCGGGGACGAATGCCACGGCGGAACCGGGTGCCAGCGGGGCCGCCGCCGAGTCCCCCGCCTACGCGCTCTCGCTGCAGTGGACGGCCCTGACTCCCGGGCGCACGGCATCCGCTGTTTTCGCGCTCGGAGCGGCGACCGATTGGGCGAGCTTCCGTCAGGCGGCCGAGCTGTTCGACGTGCCGTCACAGAACCTCGTCTATGCCGATGTCGACGGCAATATCGGCTACCAGGCACCGGGGCTGATCCCGATCCGCCGGGCGGGCGACGGCACCGTGCCCGTGCCCGGCTGGACGAGCGACTACGGCTGGGACGGCTACATCCCGTTCGACGCGCTGCCGCAGACCTTCAACCCGCCCAGTGGCTTCATCGTGACGGCGAACAACTCCCCCGTCGGCCCGGACTACCCCTACCTGATCACCAAGGACTGGGATCTCGGCTACCGCGCCGCCGAGATCACCCGGCGGCTTCAGGCGCGCATCGACTCCGGCACCCCCGTCACGACAGCGGTGATGAGCGAGATCCAAGGTGACACCTACAGTCCTCTGGCGGCAGCGCTGGTGCCGGTGCTGCAGGGCATCGAGACGACCGGCCCGACCCGCGACGCGGTTGCCCTGTTCGACGGCTGGGACTACCACCTCGACGCCGACAGCGCCCCCGCCGCATACTTCAACATCGTCTGGCGCAACCTGCTCGCGGTCATGTTCGACCAGAAACTGCCGGAGGGCACCGCGTTCACCGGCGGTGACCGCTCCTTCGCCGTCGTGATCGCCCTTCTGGACGTCCCGGAGTCACCGTGGTGGAGCAGCGACCGGATCGGCTCCAGCGGCCGCGACAGCATGCTGAAACGGGTGCTCGCCCGGGCCGCCGCCGAGGGCGAGAAGTTGATGGGCGCGGATGTCGCCGGCTGGGAATGGGGTCGGATCCACACTCTCGAGGTGACGCACGCCAGCTTCGGGGAGTCGGGGATCGCACCGCTGGAGTGGCTGTTCAACCGGGGACCGTATGAGGTCGCAGGCGGCTCCAGCGTGATCGACGCCGTCGGCTGGGATGCCACCGCCGGCTACACCGTGGACTGGGTGCCGTCGATGCGGCAGGTGGTCAGCCTGGCGGACTGGGACGACTCCAGCTGGCTCAACCTGACCGGCAGCTCGGGACACGCGTTCCACCCGAACTACGACGATCAAACCCAGCTCTGGCAGGAGAACCGCACCCGCCCCTGGCTGTTCTCCCTGGCCGCTGTGAAGCAGGCCGCGACCCACACGCTGCTGCTCCGGCCCGAGTAGAGGGGGCAGGCCCCAAACCCGGCCCCCTCGTTGGTCTCATCCTCCGTCGCCCCAACGAGATCGACGGAGATTCTGCCCGCAGTTGCCCCAAACAGCCCGAAAACCGTCTCTTTCCGGAAAATCTCCGTCGAATTGGTTCGACAACCACGCCCGGGCGAGTGGCGCGTGGCGCGATCTAGCGGCGCGGGAAGTCGCGGGCCGGCGAACCGATGTAGAGCTGCTGGGGGCGACCGATCTTGGTCGTTGGGTCCTCGTTCATTTCGCGCCAGTGCGCTACCCAGCCGGGCAGGCGACCGATCGCGAAGAGCACGGTGAACATGCTGGTCGGGAAGCCCATCGCCTTGTAAATGACGCCCGTGTAGAAGTCCACGTTCGGGTAGAGCTTGCGCTCCTGAAAGTAGTCGTCGTTGAGCGCGATGTGCTCGAGTTCTTTGGCGATATCGAGCAGGTCGTCCTTGACACCCAGGGCGGCGAGCACCTCGTCGGCGCTCTCCTTGACAAGGGTCGCCCGGGGATCGTAGTTCTTGTACACCCGGTGGCCGAAGCCCATCAGGCGCACGCCCTGCTCCTTGTTCTTGACCCGCTCGACGAACTTCTCCACGCCTTCGCCGGATGCCTTGATCTCACCGAGCATCTTGAGCACGGCCTCGTTAGCGCCACCGTGTAGCGGACCGGACAGAGCGTTGATGCCCGCGGAGACCGATGCGAACAGATTCGCCTCGGTGGATCCGACCAGGCGAACGGTCGAGGTCGACGCATTCTGCTCGTGGTCTTCGTGCAGCATCAGCAGGCGTTCGAGTGCCTTGCTGACGACCGGGTCCACCTCGTAGGGTTCGGCGAGGGTACCGAAGATGAGGCGCAGGAAGTTGTCCACGTAGCCGAGCGAGTTATCGGGGTAGAGGAATGCTTGGCCGATGCTCTTCTTGTAGGCGTATGCCGCCATCACCGGAAGCTTGGAGAGCAGGTGCACCGTGGCGAGCTCGACCTGCTCCGGGTCGTTGGGGTCGAGAGAGTCCTGGTAGTACGCGGCCAGCGCCGAGGTGCCGGCGGAGAGCACCGCCATCGGGTGCGCGTTGTACGGCAGCACATCGAACAGGCGACGCAGGTCTTCGTGCAGCAGGGTGTGCCGACGGATGCGCGTGTCGAAGGCCCCGAGTTCGCTGGCGGTGGGCAGAGAGCCGTAGATCAGCAGCCAGGCGGTTTCGAGGAAGTTTGAGTTCTGGGCGATCTGCTCGATCGGATAGCCCCGGTAGCGAAGGATGCCCCTCTCGCCGTCGATGAACGTGATGGCCGACCGCGTGGCGGCGGTGTTCACAAACCCGGAGTCGAGGGTGATCAGGCCCGACTTGCGGGTCAGAGTCGAAATGTCAATGCCGGAGGCGCCGGCCGTGCCGCGCACGATCGGGAAGTCGGCGGATCCGCCCGGGAAGGACAGAGTCGCCTGCTTGGGTTCGATGGATGGCGTTAGCTCGGCGATGTCGCTCACGGCGGCTCCCTGGGTCTGACTGAGTGTCACTGAATATCACTACCTAACCGTCTGGTGGCTGACCGTCTGTGGCATTGGCCACAGCACACCGATGTGTCTGGAGACGTCAACGCGGGTACAGCCTAATAGGCTCAGCCGCCTACTGTTGCATCCGCCAAGAATGCCAACTTCTCCTTGGAGGGAATTGACAAAGCGAGATCTGGGGACCTACCCGGCGTACAACCGGGCCGCGGCAGCCGCGATGCGTTCATCCGTCGCGGTGAGCGAGAAGCGAACGTGTTGAGGGTAGCCGTGCCCGTAGAACGGCCCCGGTCCGGCGAGGATGCCCCGGTCGGCGAGCCTGCCGATCGATTCCCAGGCGGGGCGCCCCTCGGTGGCCCAGAGGTACAGACCGGCCTCGCTGCGAGTGATGCGGAACCCCGCCGCGACCAGCGCGGGCAGCAGAACCTCGCGGCGTGCTTGGTAGCGCCGGCGCTGAACGGCGACGTGCTCGTCGTCACTGAGCGCGGCCACCATGGCGGCCTGCAGCGGCGCGGGAAGCATCAGCCCGGCGTGTTTGCGCACGGTGACCACCCGGGCGAGCAGCTCCGAGCAACCCGCCGCGAACGCCCCGCGATAGCCGGCCATGTTCGACTGCTTGCTCAGGGAGTACAGCGCGAGCACATTGTGGCGGTCCTGCCCGATCACGCGCGGGTCCAGGATGCTGGGGGTCGGCTGGGTCTCCCAACCGTCAGTCCAGCCGAGTTCGGCGTAGCACTCGTCGGAGACAATCACCGCACCCAGTTCCCGCGCGCGGGCGACGGCGGCCCGCAGCTCGTCGACCGACAGCACGCGTCCGTCCGGGTTGCCCGGACTGTTCAGCCAGATCAGTTTCGTCGACGAGGGCCAGTCGGCCGGGTCGTCGGCGGCGAGCGCGTCGGCGCCGGCCATGGACGCGCCGATGCTGTACGTCGGGTAGGCGGCGAGCGGATGCACGATTGTGTCGCCCTTGCCGAACCCGAGCATGAACGGCAGCAGGGCCACCATCTCCTTGGAACCGATGGTCGGCAGCACGTTCTGTGGGGAGAGGCCGGTCACGCCGCGGCGGCGCTCATACCAGTCGATGATCGCTTGCTGCAGCTCCGGTGTGCCGGCGGTCTGCGGGTAGGCGTGAGCGTCAGTCGCGTGGGACAGGGCGTCGCGGATGACCTCGGGAGTCGGATCCACCGGAGAGCCGATCGATAGATCGACGATGCCGCCCTCATGCGCCCGGGCCCGGTTGGCGAAGGGGATCATCTGGTCCCACGGATAATCGGGGAGCGGTTTGAGCACGACGGATCAGACCTGCGGCGGCAGCACGGCGATGATCGGGTGGTCCTTGTGGATCACGCCGATCTTGGCTGCACCGCCGGGCGATCCGATGTCGTCGAAGAACTCGACATTCGCCTTGTAGTACTCGGCCCACTGCTCGGGAACGTCGTCTTCGTAGTAGATGGCCTCAACCGGGCAGACCGGCTCGCAGGCGCCGCAGTCCACGCACTCATCGGGGTGGATGTAGAGCGAGCGGTCACCCTCGTAGATGCAGTCGACCGGACATTCGTCAACGCAGGCGCGGTCCTTCACATCGACGCACGGCAATGCAATGACGTATGTCACGTTGGAGGGCTCCCTTCACGAGCGAATATCCAGTCTATGCCGTCCCCGGTCGGGCCGGGATTCGGGGCCAGGCCAACACGATCGTGGCGACCAGGGTGGGCCCGACCGTCCAGACCATTCCCGGCAGCCCCTCGGGCACCAGCACGGAGCCGCCGGCGCTGCGCAGCGACAGGATGAAGATGGTGCCGAGGAGTCCGATCGCACAGAAGACGACGATCATCCGGTCCCCGAGCACCAGCCGCAGGCCGGCCAGGAGTGCCGTCACGCCGGCGAGGGCCAGGATCAGCCCGATCGGGACCGTCACGGGACCAATCGGAAGAGTGGCCTGGTGGGCGATCGTGCCGAGGACGCCGAACCCGGCTCCCGTCAGGAACGCGACGCCTGCCGCCGGCGCACGGCCGGGGAACCCGCCCGGGGCCTCCGCGGCGGGAGCGTGCGCCGCTGGCAGGGTCTGATAGGTCTCAGTGCCGCCGATCGTGACGGACAGGTCGGTCGACTGCGGCGGTGGGTCGGCGTCGACGGGTTCGACCGTATGCCCGGTGACGCGCCAGCGGTGCCGGTACGCCGCGATCGCCAGCAGCTTCTGATCGACCTGGTCGCTCACATCGATGGCGACAATGCGCTGCCCGACGGCGTCGGTCACCCGCCGGCTGACGAACACGGGCACCCCCAGGCTGCCCGCGGCCCCGGCGGCAGCGGCGAACAGTGCCTCATCCTCGGCGCCGATCACGAGGGCGGTGGCCTGCATCTCGCCGAGGGCTTCGGCAACGGCTTCGGCCAGGCGCTGTCGGTGGTGGACGGAGGGCGAGGCTGCACTGGGTGCCGCGGGCAGCATCCGCCAATCGCTCACGTCGAGGGCCGCCATCGCCGAGCGAACGGCGTCGTCGGCGTGGTCGTCGTCCGCTACGGTGCCGAACAGCACGAGCACCTCGGAGCCGCAGGAGCGGAGGCGGGCAATGGTTCCTCCGGTCAGGAGGGATTCCTGGCCCGGGCGGTCGTGCACGAAGAGAATTCGTTCTGCACTGCCGGACATGACCATTGAAGAGCTCCACGGAGTCGGGACGGGCGGACACCCACGCATGAATGATAGCTGGACAGAGCCGCGGAGCCGAAGCTAGAGTGAGGCACTAAGGTTAGCCTAACCAAACTTATTCCCTGGACCAGGAAGCCCTGTGCTCGCAAACTACCTGATCGGCCTCAGAGAAGGCCTCGAAGCCGCTCTCATCGTGACCATCCTCGTGGCCTACGTCGTGAAGATCGGCCGCCGCGACGTGCTTCCGCGCATCTGGGCCGGCGTCGGCCTCGCCGTGGTGCTCGCGCTCGGGATCGGGGCTCTGCTCACTTTCGGTACCTACGGCTTGTCGTTCACGGCTCAGGAGGCCATCGGCGGCGTGCTGTCGATCGTGGCCACCGGATTGGTGACCTGGATGGTGTTCTGGATGTTGAGCACCGCCCGTGATCTGTCCGGCCACCTCCGGGGCAGCATCGACCGGTCCCTCGTCGGCTCGGGCCTCAGCATCGTCGTCGTGGCGTTCGTCGCTGTCGGCCGCGAGGGAATCGAAACCGCCCTCTTCATCTGGGCCGCGGTACAGGCCACCGGTGCAACCACTATGCCCCTGATCGGGGCCAGTCTCGGCATCGTCACCGCCGCGGGGCTCGGCTGGATGATCTACGTCGGCATGCTGCGCATCAATCTCTCCCGGTTCTTCCTCTGGACCGGCGGAATCCTTCTCTTGGTCGCGGCGGGCGTGCTCTCCTACGGCGTGCACGACCTGCAGGAGGCGGGGTTCCTGCCGGGATTGAACAGCCTCGCCTTCAACGTGAGCGCCGTCATCCCGCCGGACAGCTGGTACGGCACCCTGCTCAAGGGCACTCTCAACTTCTCCCCGGCCACCACCTGGCTCGAGCTGTTCGTCAGGGTTGCCTACCTGGCGCCGGCGCTGACCCTCTTCATCGCGACGAGCCGGCGGGGCCGCCCGACCGGTTCCGACGCTGTCGCGACCACAATCACGACCGAGCGCGAAACAGTCACCGCAGCGCTCCCCCATTGACCCAGCACCTCCTTCCCTGCCCGTTCATCCGATAGGACCCCCATGCGCGCCCGTCTCCTTCCTCTCACCGCCGTTTCCGCGTTCGGCCTGTTCGCCCTCACCGGCTGCGTGGCCAACGCCCCGGCCGATTCCGCGGGCGCCTCCCTGACGGTCGACAGCAGCACGGATGGCTGCACCGTCTCGGCAGGGGAAGCCCCGGCCGGCAACCTCAGCTTCAGCATCACCAATTCGGGCGACCAGGTCACCGAGTTCTATCTGCTCGCCGACGACGGACTGCGAATCGTGGGCGAGGCTGAGAACATCGGCCCGGGGCTCACCCGCGACCTTGTGGTGCAGCTGGCTGAGGGCCAATACGTCACCGCCTGCAAGCCCGGCATGACCGGAGACGGGATCGGCAAGGCCGGTTTCACGGTGACCGCCTCCGCCCAGGTCGTGGCGGTCGACGAGGACCTCGAGGCGCAGATCGAGACCGCCAACGTCAACTACGCCTCCTACGTGCGCGACCAGGTGGCCCAGCTGGTCACCGGAACCGACACGTTCGCGGCCGCCTACTCGGCCGGCGACTTCGACACCGCCCGCGGCGTCTACGCGTCGACCCGCTCGCACTGGGAGCGCGTGGAAACGGTCGCGGAGTCCTTCGGCGACCTCGACCCGCAGCTCGACCTGCGCGAGGCCGACCTCGAGGATGGCCAAGACTGGACCGGCTGGCACGCCATCGAGAAGGACCTCTGGCCGGCCGACGCCGAAGCCGGATTCGCCGCATACCCGACCGAGGAACGCCAACGCCTCGCCGGCCTCCTGGTGCAGGACACCGCCACCCTGAACGAGAAGGTACAGACCCTCTCGTTCACCCTGTCACAGCAGACCAACGGCGCCATCGGCCTTCTTGACGAGGTCGCCACCGGCAAGGTCACCGGCGAGGAGGAGTTCTGGTCGCACACCGACCTGTGGGATTTCCAAGCCAACATAGACGGCGCCGCGGTGCTCTACGCCGGTGTGCGGGACATCCTGGTCGACAAGGATGCCGACCTAGCCGACAGCCTCGACGCCGAGTTCGCCGCGCTGCAGACGCTGCTCGACGCGCAGCGCGTCGGCGACGGGTTCACCCTGTACACCGACCTGAGCGCCGCCGAGATCAAGGCGCTCGCCGACCAGGTCAACGCCCTCGGTGAGCCGCTCAACCAGCTGACCGCGAGCCTGGTGCTCTAGGTGTCCGCAGAGACGCCGCTGCCCCCGACTCCGGACAAGCACTCCGCCGCCGGGCTGTCGCGCCGCGGCCTGCTCGGCCTGGCCGGCGCGGGCGTGGCCGGACTGGGTCTCGGGGTGGGTGGCGACCGAGCCTATATCGCCGCCGCATCCGCCGCCGCGCCGTCTCCTGCCACGGCCGTCTACCCGTTTTACCAGGAGCACCAGGCCGGCATTGTCACCCCGGCCCAGGACCGCCTGCACTTCGCGGCGTTCGACGTCTCCGCGGGCACCACCCGGGCCGGGCTGATCGAGCTGCTCCGGGACTGGACCGTGGCCGCCGCGGCGATGGCGGCGGGGCGCGATATCGGCGACTTCGGCGCCGTCAGCGGGCCCTACGACGCGCCCCCGGAGGACACCGGCGAGGCGCTCGGCCTGCCGGCGTCCGGGCTGACGATCACCTTCGGCTTCGGCCCGAGCCTGTTCGAGAACGCCGACGGGGTCGACCGGTTCGGCATCAGGGCTCGGCGCCCGGAGGAGCTGACCGAGCTGCCGCACTTCCCCGGCGACATGCTCGAACCGGCCCGCAGCGGCGGGGACCTCTGCATCCAGGCCTGCGCCGATGACCCGCAGGTAGCCGTTCACGCCATCCGAAACCTCTCCCGGATCGCCTTCGGGCGCGCGGTCATCCGCTGGTCCCAGCTGGGTTTCGGGCGCACCTCGTCGACGAGCACCAGCCAGGCCACCCCGCGCAACCTCTTCGGCTTCAAGGACGGCACGTCCAACATCAAGGCGGAGGAGCCGGACGCCGCCGACGGGCATGTCTGGGTCCGGGACGGCCCGGCCTGGCTGGCCGGCGGCTCCTACCTGGTGGCCCGCCGCATCCGGATGACCATTGAGACCTGGGACCGCACCATCCTGCGCGAGCAGGAGGCCGTGTTCGGGCGCAACAAGGGCGAGGGTGCTCCCTTGTCCGGCGGTACGGAGTTCACCACGCCGGACTTCGCACTCACCGGTCGGGCCGACCTGCCCCTGATCGGCGCGGCCGCGCACGTGCGCCTGGCCCACCCCAGCCGGAATGAAGGCATCCGGATGCTGCGCCGCGGTTACAACTTCGTCGACGGCACCGACGCGCTCGGCCGCCTCGATGCCGGGTTGTTCTTCATCAGCTTCCAGAGCAATCCCGAGCACTACACCGCCGTGCAGCTGAACTTGGCTCGTCATGACGCATTGAACGAGTACATCCGCCACGTCGGTTCGGCACTGTTCGCCGTTCCCCCCGGCACCGCACACGGTTCCTATGTGGGATCCGCCCTCTTCGCCTGATCCTCCGCGCCCGCTGCAAACCTCCCCCGTGCCGATCTCGGCCCGCGAGAGCGCAGACGGGGGGGGCCGAGGGGCTGCTAGGCGACTGGGGAGACCGTGTAGAGCACTCCTTCGGGGGTGCCGGCGATGACCACGGACCAGGTCTCGTTCGTCAGAGCCGCAACGCCGGCGTCGCCGATGTTCGCGGTGTCGGCGCTGAATCCGGCGGCTTCCAGAACTGTCGTGGCGTCGGAGAGCGGGTCCGCCGCGTCAGTGGTGACGGTGACGACCCAGCCTCTGCCACCATCCGTGCTGTTCGCTGCCCCGAATCCAAGGTCACCCTCTATCACCGGGATGTCCGCCGGCCAGCCGTCGGGCAGCTGACCGCCGAGGCTGACATCACCACCGGAGGCCTCCGTCACCACACCGTTCACCGCGCCGCCGACGCCCTCGCCGGAACACCCGGAGAGCAGGGCCAGCGCCGCCACGGCCACGGCCAGCACACGTACACGGTTCGGATGCATCAGCTACCCATTCGTCGGTTCGATCACTCGCGCATAAAAAAGGCGAAACCGCAGTGGTGTCGCTATGGAAGACCATAGACGACAACCCCTGCGGTTTCGCTCCGAAGCCTGTGCTCCGGCAGTGGCGACGGTTAGTTCGCGTCCTGCTTCTTCAGACGTGAGACATTGCGCTGACGAGCGGATGCCGCCAGTTCGACCTTGCGGATACGCACGACGGCCGGCGTAACCTCGACGCACTCGTCTTCACGGGCGAACTCGAGGCACTGCTCGAGGGTGAGCTGCTTGGACGGGGTCATCGACTCGAACGTGTCGGAGGTCGACTGACGCATATTGGTCAGCTTCTTTTCCTTGGTGATGTTCACGTCCATGTCGTCAGCGCGAGAGTTCTCGCCGATGACCATGCCCTCGTAGACCTCTTCGGTCGGGTTGACGAAGAACGACATACGCTCCTGCAGGGCGATGATCGCGAACGGCGTGACAACACCGGACCGGTCGGCGACGATCGACCCGTTGGTGCGGGTGTTGATGGTGCCGGCCCAGGCCTCGTAGCCGTGGAAGATGGCGTTGGCGATACCGGTACCGCGGGTGTCCGTGAGGAACTCGGTGCGGAAGCCGATCAGGCCGCGCGACGGAACGATGAATTCCATGCGGACCCAGCCGGTGCCGTGGTTCGCCATGTTCTCCATGCGACCCTTGCGGGCGGCCAACAGCTGGGTGATCGCGCCGAGGTACTCTTCGGGCGAGTCGATGGTGAGGTGCTCGTACGGCTCGTGGATCTTGCCGTCGACGCGCTTCACGACAACCTGCGGCTTGCCGACGGTGAGTTCGAAGCCTTCGCGGCGCATCTGCTCGACCAGGATGGCGAGGGCGAGTTCTCCGCGGCCCTGCACCTCCCAGGCGTCCGGGCGTCCGATGTCGATGACGCGGAGCGAGACGTTGCCGACGAGTTCCTTGTCGAGACGGTCCTTGACCATGCGGGCGGTGAGCTTGTGGCCCTTGACCTTGCCGATGAGCGGCGAGGTGTTGGTGCCGATGGTCATCGAGATGGCCGGGTCGTCGACCGTGATGGTCGGCAGCGGGCGTGGGTCCTCGGGGTCGGCGAGGGTTTCACCGATGGTGATGTCGGCGAATCCGGCGACGGCGACGATGTCACCGGGGCCGGCGCTCTCGGTCGGGTAGCGATCGAGAGCCTTGGTGATCATGAGCTCGGTGACACGCACGTTCGCGATGGTGCCGTCGTGCTTGATCCAGGCGACCGTCTGGCCCTTCTTGATCGTGCCCTGGAAGATGCGCAGGAGCGCGAGGCGGCCGAGGAACGGCGAGGAGTCGAGGTTGGTGACCCAGGCCTGGAGCGGGTGCTCGTCGTCGTAGACCGGCGCCGGGATGTGCTCGAGGATCGCTTCGAAGAGCGGCTCGAGGTCATCGTTGTCGGGCAGCTGGCCGTTGTCGGGACGGTTGAGGCTCGCGGAGCCGTTACGGCCGGACGCGTAGACGACGGGCACGTTGAGCACGAGGTCCAGGTCGAGGTCGGGAACGTCGTCGGCCATGTCGCTCGCGAGGCCGAGGAGCAGGTCCTGGCTTTCCTCGACGACCTCGTCGATGCGCGCATCGGGACGGTCGGTCTTGTTGACCAGAAGGATGACGGGCAGGTGCGCTTCGAGCGCCTTGCGCAGAACGAAGCGGGTCTGCGGCAGCGGGCCCTCACTGGCGTCGACGAGGAGCACGACACCGTCGACCATGGACAGGCCGCGCTCGACCTCGCCACCGAAGTCGGCGTGGCCGGGGGTGTCGATCACGTTGATGGTGATGGGGCCATCCTTGGCGTGGATGCCCTTGTAGGAGATCGCCGTGTTCTTGGCGAGGATGGTGATGCCCTTTTCGCGCTCGAGCTCGTTCGAGTCCATGGCGCGCTCTTCGGTGTGTGCGTGCTCAGCGAACGAGTTGGTCTGCTGGAGCATTGCATCAACCAGCGTGGTCTTGCCGTGGTCGACGTGGGCTACGATCGCGACATTTCGGAGGTTATTGCGCGTGGCAATCGCCATGAAGTAAATCCTTACGAAGAATGGATGCCGCAGAGTACCGCATGCGACGAAGAATGGATGTGTGTGGTCAAAGTCCGACCCAACGGACAATCCTACCGCACTCTCTCCGTCCGGAGGCTGAGAGTCGCGCTCGATCCGCCGGTGGGCATGAAAAAAACGGGACGGGAACCGAAGTTCCCGCCCCGTCAGCCGTGACGTGTTGCGGGCCTCTCGGTTACTTCTTCCAGCCGACGACGGACCAGTCGACCGTTTCGAACTGCGTGGCCCCGTAGTTGACGAGACCGGACTTCACGGCGTAGACGTTCGGCAGCGGCGCGAGCGGGATGATCGGCACATACGCGGCGAGCACCGTGTCGATCTCGTTGGCGATGACGATGCGCTTGTCGGCGTCGAGCTCCGTGTTGGCCTCGTCGAAGAGGTCCGCGAGCTTCTTGTCGGTGATGCCCGTGAAGTTCGACTCGGAGTCGACCGGGGCGAACAGCGCCTCGCTCGAGGAAATCGGCCACGGTGTGCCGACCCAGGAGAAGCTGGTCATCTCGAAGTCGCCCGGGATGATGTAGTCCGAGAAGTACTTAGCGGCGGGAACCTCGTTGAGCTCGACGGCGATGCCGACCTCCTTCAGGTCTGCCTGCACCTGCACGGCGCGCTGCTTGTTCGTGGGGGTGTCTGCCGGCACGGTGATGGACAGCTCGAGAGCCTTGCCGTCCTTCTCGCGCATGCCGCCGTCCCCGACCGTGTAGCCGGCGTCCTCCAGAAGCTTCTCGGCCGCGGTGACGTCGTAGCCGATCGCGTCGCCCACGTTGTCTTCATAGCCCTTCTGACCCGGCATGAAGATGTAGCTGCCCTGAGTGGTGGCGTCCACGCCGACCGGTGTGTTGGCCGATTCGGAGATCAGCGACCGGTTGACCGCGTGGCCGATGGCGCGCCGCAGCTCGACGTCGGCGAGCGGGCCCTTCGAGCCGTTCATGGTGACGTGGGTCCAGGTGAGGCCTCCGGATGCCTGGATCTCGGCATCCGCGCGCTTCTCAGCCGTCTGGTAGGCGTCCGCGTTCGACGAGATGTAGAGCACGTCGGTCTCGGAGTTGCCGAACGACGTGGCTGCCGCCGCGCCGCTGATGACCTTCACGATGATGGTCTCCAGCTTGGCCGCCTCACCCCACCACAGCGGGTTGCGGGTCAACGTGACGACCTGCCCGGTGGTGTCGACGTCAGAGATGACGAACGGACCGGACGACGGCACCGGCGTGGTGACGTAGGCGGTGTTGAATACCTCAGGCGTGGACGTGACACTGGCCGGCAGCACGCTCGTGAAGATCGACGCCCAGTCGGCGTTGATCGAGTCGAAGGTCACCGTGAAGTCGAAGTCGGTTCCGGTGGACTCGATCGCGCTGATCTGCTCGAAGATGGCTGTGGAGGCCGGGGAGAACTCTTCGTTGCTGCCGTTCATGGCCGCCCAGGTGGCCGCGTAGTCCTTGTAGGTGATCGGGGTGCCGTCTTCCCAGACCGCGGCCGGGTTCAGTTTGATCTCCACGACCTGAGGGTCGTCGCTGATGACCTCGACGCTGCTGGCGTAGTTCGGGTCCACCGTGGTGGTCCCGTCGGCCGAGACCCGGATCGGGCCTCCGGTGGTCGGCGCCACGGTGTTGACCGTGTCGGACTCGTTGCCGTCGACCTGGTAAGTGTTCCAGTTCGAGGGCAGGGAGCCGATGGAGAGGTTGAGCGTTCCACCGTCCTGCACGTCGGCGGCGTCGGCGACCTCCCACGCCGTGGTGGGAAGGACAGTGCTCTCGCTCGCGGCGGGCGAGTCCTCGGCGGTGTTTCCGGGAGCGCAGGCCGTGAGCAACAGGGCGGACGCACTCAGAACGGCGAGCGCTGCGAAACCAGTACTTTTCCGTTTCATGTGTGATTCTCCTTTTCTTGGTGGGATCAATTCCGGTGAGGGAAGTAAAGGGACTAGACGGCCGCAGTCAGGAGGGTGTTCTGCTCCGAGTGGTGGCAGGCCGTCTGCACCGTGTCGTGCAGCGCCAGCAGCGGGTCGAAGCTCTCGCAGAGAGAGCGCTTTTGCGGCGGCAGCAGGGTGTACAGCGGGCAGCGGCTGCGAAAATTGCAGCCGTCGATCTGCTCCGTCGGGCTCGGCAGGTCACCCTCCAGCAGCACGCGCTTACGGTTGCGCTCGATCTCGGGGTCCGGGATCGGTGCCGCCGAGATGAGGGCCTGCGTGTATGGATGCCGCGGGTGGGCGAAAACCTCGGCGACCGGTCCGTATTCGACGATCCGTCCGAGGTACATGACGGCGACCGTGTCCGCGATCTGGCGCACGATGGCCAAGTCGTGGGCGACGAACAGGTAGGAGAGGTTGAGCTGCTCCTTGAGGTCTTCGAGCAGGTTGATCACGCCGGCCTGGATGGACACGTCCAGCGCGGACACCGGTTCGTCGAGCACGACGAGCCGCGGGTTCGTGGCAAGGGCACGGGCGATGCCGACCCGCTGTCGCTGCCCGCCGGAGAACTCATGCGGGTACCGGTCGGCCATTGCAGGGTCGAGCCCGACGAGGTCGAGCAGCTCCGCCACTCGGGCGCGCCGGTCTGCGGGCTTCACGCCGTGCACGGTCAGCGGCTCGGCGATGATGTCGCCGATCGGCAGCCGCGGGTCGAGTGCGGCCATCGGGTCCTGGAAGACGATCTGCACGTCCTTCCGCAACCGCAGCAGGTCGGCCCGGCCCAGGGTGGCCACATCCTGGCCGTCGATCAGGATCTGCCCGGCCTGCGGCTTCCTCATCTCCAGGATTTCGAGGATGGTCGTCGACTTGCCACACCCGGACTCGCCCACCAAACCCAGGGTCTGGCCGGGCTGGATGGAGAACGACACCCCGTCCACGGCACGCACGGTGCCGATCTGGCGGGAGAAAACCCCGCCCTTGGTGAGGGGGAAGTGGCGCACCAGCCCCGTGACCTTAAGGACCGGCTCGGTGTCCGCGTTCTTCTCCCGGTGCTCCACGGCCAACGGTTCCGGCCGGGGGAAAACGTCGGGCCGGGTCAACGTGCCCGACGCGATCTCGGCCGAGCGGTGGCAGGCGGCGACGTGCGCGGCCTCGCCGAGCCCGGCGACGGGCACGCCGGGTGCCGCCGGCGCGTGGTCCAGCAGCACGGGCTCGGTGTCGAGGCAGGCGGATACGGCGATCGGGCACCGTGCCGCGAAGGGGCATCCGCGCGGCAGTACCGTGAGCGACGGCGGCCGCCCCTCGAGTGGAACCAGCCGCTGCGTTCCGGCGGTCTGCATATTGGGCACCGAGCGCAGCAGCCCGATCGTGTACGGCATATGCGGGTCGGCGAAGACCTCATGGGTCGTGCCGTTCTCCACGAGCTTGCCCGCGTACATCACGGCGATGCGGTCGGCGTGGCCGGCCACCACACCCAGGTCGTGGGTGATCAGCACCACGGCGGCGCCGGTCAGGCTCTTCGCCTTCTCGAGAACCTCGAGGATCTGCGCCTGGATGGTGACGTCCAGGGCCGTCGTCGGCTCGTCGGCGATGATCAGGAGCGGGTCGTTGGCGATGGACATGGCGATCATGGCGCGCTGGCGCATTCCGCCGGAGAACTCGTGCGGGAACGCCCGGGCCCGTCGCTCGGGCGCCGGGATGCCGACGATCTTGAGCAGTTCGACGGCCCGGGCCGCGGCGGCCCGCTTGCTCAGGGCGGCGTCGTGCAGCAGGAGCGCCTCGGCGATCTGGTCGCCCACGGTGTACACGGGCGTCAACGCCGAGAGCGGGTCCTGGAAGATCATCGAGATCTCCTGGCCCCGGATGCCGGAGAGCTGCCGGTCGTTCAGCTCCAGCAGCGACCGGCCGCCGAACAGGATGCTGCCGGTCACCGTGGCCGAGCTGGGGAGCAGCCCCATCAGCGCCAGTGACGACACGGACTTGCCCGAGCCGGACTCCCCCACGATGCCGAGGAACTCACCCTTGTGCACCTGATAGCTGATGCCGCGCACCGCCTGGACCGACGGGCCGCCGCGCTGCGGAAACGTGACCGAAAGGTCCCTGACCTCGAGGAGTGGGGGGTCGGTGCGACCGTTCCCGGACGGGTTCTCGTTCGTCAGCAGATTAGTCACGGTTGACTCCCGAGGTTGGATCGACGGCGTCGCGCAGGGCGTCACCGATGAGGCTGACGGCGAACAGGGTCACGATGAGCGCACCCGCCGGGAAAACGAACAGCCACGGCCGCGTCACGGCCGCGCTCGTCCCCTCGGCCAGCAGGGTGCCGAGAGAGACGTCGGGAGCCCGGATGCCGAAGCCGAAGTAGCTGAGGCTGGTCTCGGCCAGGATCGCCGCGACAACGCCGAGGGTCGCGTCGATGATGAGCAGCGACGCCACGTTCGGGATGATGTGGCGACCGAGAATCTTGGGCATGGGAACGCCCATGTACCGGGCTGCCTTGACGAAGTCGCGGTCGCGCAGCGACTTGGTCTGGGACCGCACCACCTGGGCCATGATCATCCAGCTGAAGCCGGCGATGAAGATGGTCAGGAACACCCAGGACAGCCCCTTGAAGAGCGGGCTCAGGATCACCAGCAGGATGAAGGACGGCAGCACCAGGAGCAGGTTGATGCACCAGACCAGCACCCGGTCGACCACACCGCCCATGTAGCCGGCGACGGAACCGACCACCGCGGCGATGAGGGTGCCGAGCGGCCCGGCGATCAAACCGATCACCAGCGACTTCTGCAGACCGACGAGGGTCTGGGCGTACAGGTCCTGGCCGATGCTGTTGGTGCCGAACCAGTGCAGCTGGGTGGGCCCGAGGCCCATGTTCAGTGGGTCACGCCCGAAGGCGTCGAACGGGTAGAACAGCGGTCCGAGCAGCGCCCAGGCGAGAATCAGGCCGATTACGATCGCCCCCACCCAAAACCGGGAGGTCTGGGTGAGCCGGCGCCAGATCAGGCGTCCTCGGGACCGGGGCCGGGCCGGCGGACCGCTCGGCACGCCTACCCCGAGGGGTTGCGGCGTGACCAGGACGTCCGGGGCACCCAGTTCGGCGTTGGTTTCTTCGAGCAGGGACATCTCAGTTCCTCACTCTCGGGTCAAGCGCGGCGTAGAGCACTTCGGAGAGCGTCGACGAGAACAGGATCAGGATCGCCACGAACAGCGTCGTGCCCGCGACGGCGTTGATGTCGCTCTGGCTGATGGCGTTCAGGGCGAATTCACCCATTCCGTGGAAGGAGAAGACGATCTCCAACATGATCGAGCCAGAGACCAGGGTGCCGAAGCTGTAAGCGAAGAAGGTGGACATCGGGATGAGCGCGACCCGAACGCCGTGGCGCACGAGCGCCGAGTTGCGGGAGCGGCCCTTGGCCCGGGCGGTGCGGATGAAGTCGGCCGACAGCACGTCGAGCATGACACTTCGCTGGTAGCGCGAGTAGCCGGCGGCGCCGATCAGTGCCAGCGCGATGGTGGGCAGGAGTAGGTGGATGCCTCGATCGAGGGCCAGGTCCCACCACGACCCGGTGAGACCGGCCGAGTATTCCCCCGTGAAGGTGATCAGCTGCATGCCCGCGGCGCCGTTCAGCACTGTCGCACCGATCATCAGCAGCACTCCGATCACGAAGGTCGGCGTGGCGAAGATCAGGTAGGAGCCGTAGGTGACCACCTGATCGCTCAGCTTGTACTGCCGCACGGCACCCCAGACACCCAGGGTCACGCCGACGATGGCTCCGATCAGGGACCCGATCAAGAGCAGCCGCAGACTGACCCCCGCCCGGGAGATGATCTGGTCAACGATGGAGACGCCGTTGACGCCGTTGCCCAGTGAACCGTGCGCGACGATGTTGACCAGCCACTCCCAGAGCCGCTGCAGAACGGGGACGTCAGGGTTCACCCCCAGCCCATTGAGGATGTTGTCAATCGTCTGCTGCGTCGGCTGCGGGTTGCGCCCGTAGTACTTGGCCGCCGGGTCGAGCGCCAGGCTGGAGACAACGTAGGCGAGGCAGGTGGCGATCATCGATAGGAAGAAGTAGTTGATGAAGCGCTTGAAGATATAGAGAACCATCGAGGCGGGAGATCAGAACCGCGGGCCGCGCACTGCGATCGACAACGTGCAAAGAACCGAAACCATGGCAACTCCCCCATCGCGCCTCCTGCCGGATTCCGGCGAGAGGAACAGTTTGCAATCTCATGTGTTGAGGGGAGAGCCCATGCCTGAGCGAAGCGACTCTGCCCCAGTTGTCAGTCTGGACCAGATTCAGACAAAAAATGTAACAGTTTCGAAACTTAGGGAGCATTCTGTTCAGAAGAGCACGATTCGATTGAGCAAAACTCAGTCAATGGCCACCACAAGAAGCTGAACGACCACGGCGACGGCGAGCGTGGCAGCCACCAGGATCGACCGGCGATGCCAGCGGCGAACGCTGGCCTCCCCCACCCGCCGTGGAGCCTCATGCCGCTCCCAGTAGCCCCGGATGGCCCGGTGCGCTCCGGAGCCGCTGATCCGGCCGCTCGGTTCGCGCCCCTGCGACGCCGTGCGGGTGGTTAACGCAGTCGAGCGCGCCGACGACGGGGCGCCCCAGCACAGTAGCCGCTCACCGCTCCGGGTCAGCACGATGACCTGGTGGCGCAGCGCGATGTCTTCCACCTCGCCCCAGGGCACGCTGGTCGTGCGCAGCACGTTGACAACGTCGAGCCCCTCCGCGCGCAAACGCAGGCAAGGTCTAGCGAAGACAAGCCAGGCAGCCCACAGCAGGAGTGCCACCGCAGGCAGGGCGGCCAGGGCCACGTCCCAGCGCCCCCGCAGGGTCGCATCCGTCACGAGGGCGGCGCACAGCAGGGCCACGGCCGCGAAGACCACGACCGATGCCGGCGACCGCACCGCTATCACGGCCGGCTCCAGCCGCATGTCAGCCCCCGAGGGTCTCCGGCGGTCGGGACGTCGTCCCGAGCCGCCGGTCACGCGCTAGCGGCCGAACTCGAAGTTGGCACCGGGGATGGCTGCGAGCAGCTCCCGGGTGTAGGCCTCGCGGGGGCTGTCGAAGACCTCGTCCGTGGACGCGGACTCCACAATTTTGCCCTTCTGCATGACGCAAACGTTGTCGGCGACCAGGCGCACGACCGCCAAGTCGTGCGTGATGAAAAGATAGGTCAGGTCCAGCTCCGTCTGTAGCTCGGTGAGCAGGTTCAGGATCTGGCCCTGCACGAGCACGTCGAGGGCGGAGACGGCCTCGTCGAGCACGAGCACGTCCGGTTTGAGGGCCAGGGCGCGCGCGACGGCGATACGCTGGCGCTGCCCGCCGGAGAGCTCGCTCGGGTACCGGTACCGGGTGGCCCACGGCAGGGACACCTGGTCGAGAAGTTCGCGCACGCGAGCCTGGCGTTCCGCCGACGAGCCGATCTTGTGCGCCAGCAGCGGCTCCGCGATGGTGTTGCCCACGTTGTACTGCGGGTCGAGGGAACCGTACGGGTCCTGGAAGACCGGCTGAACCCGGCGACGGAACTTCAGCAGCGCCGTGCCCTTGAGCCCGGCGACATCCTGGCCGTCGAATTCAATCTGCCCGCTCGTGATGCTTTCGAGCTGCAGGATGAGCTTGGCCACGGTCGACTTGCCCGAGCCGGACTCGCCGACGAGTGCTGTGGTGGTGCCCTTTTTGATGGCGAAGGAGACGTCGTTGACGGCGAGCAACTCGTTGTACTTCAGGCCTTTTGTGCGGATGCGGTACATCTTGGAGATGTTCTGCACCTTGATGAGGTCTCTCGCCTCGGCGGCAGGCTCCCGCTCGGCCGCGCGGGCCACGAGGGTCGTGTCGAGCGATCCGCCGGAGTAGATGTCCGCGCCGCTCGCATCGTCGTTCTTGGCCGACTGGATGCGACGAGAGGCCAGGCTCGGAGCCGCGGCCACGAGACGCTGGGTGTACGGGTGCTGCGGGTTGGCGAGGATCTCCTGCGACGGCCCGGATTCGACGACCTTGCCCTTGTACATCACGACGAGCTGTTCGGCCCGCTCGGCCGCGAGGCCGAGGTCGTGGGTGATGAACAGCACCGAGGTGCCGTAGTCACGCGTGAGGGTGCCGAGGTGGTCGAGGATCTGGCGCTGCACCGTGACGTCGAGGGCCGAGGTGGGCTCGTCGGCGATCAGGAGCTTCGGCCGGGCGGACAGGCCGATGCCAATCAGTACGCGCTGGCGCATGCCGCCTGAGAATTGGTGCGGGAACTGCTTGAGGCGGTCCTGGGCGTCGCTGAGGCCCGCTTCCTGCAGTACCTGGATGGTGCGCTGGCGTGCGGCCTTGCCCTGGGCCACGTTGTTGGCCCGGATTGCCTCCTCCACCTGGAAGCCGATGTTCCACACGGGGTTCAGGTTGCTCATCGGGTCCTGCGGCACGTAGCCGATCAGGCGACCGCGCACATCCTGCATCTGCTTCTCGGACAGGCCCGCGAGGTCGCGGCCCTCGAAGAGGATCTGCCCGGCCGTGATCGTGCCGGTGCCGGCAAGGAGTTTGATGATGGCCTGCGCGGTCGTGGTCTTGCCAGAGCCGGACTCCCCCACGATCGCCAGCGTCTGGCCGGCGTAGAGCGTGAGGCTGACCCCGCGCACGGCGGGAACGAGCCCGCGCTGGGTCTGGAACCCGACCTCGAGGTCACGGATCTGGAGCAGGGGTTCTTTGGCCAGGCCGGAGCCGTCGTTGACGGGTTCGCTGACGGGTTCGATGACGGTCTGGCTCATCGGCGGGCTCTCGCTTCGGGGTCGAGGGCGTCGCGCACGACGTCGCCCAGCATGAGGAACGCGAGGACTGTCACGGACAGGGCTGCAGCGGGGTACAGAAGCACCTGCGGATTGGTGCGGAGGGAGCTTTTGGCGGCGTCGATGTCGTTGCCCCAGGACATGATGGCCGGCGGGAGACCGATGCCGAGGAATGACAGGGTGGCCTCGGCCACGATGAATGTGCCCAGCGAGACGGTCGCAATCACGATCACGGGCGCGATCGAGTTCGGAACGACGTGGCGCAGCAGGATGCGGAACTTGGAGACGCCCAGGGCGACGGAGGCCGTGACGTAGTCCGAGTTGCGGGCCGAGAGCACGGCGCCACGCATGATGCGCGCGATCTGCGGCCACGCGAAGAGCGAGAGCACCAATGCGATGGTGACGGGCGTGCGCTCCGGCAGGACCGACATCAGCACGATGGCGCCCAGCACGGTGGGGACGGCGAAGAAGATGTCGCCGATGCGGGAGACGATGGCGTCGAGAACGCCGCCGTAGTAACCGGCGAGGGCACCCACGATGATCCCCGTGAAGGTGACCAGGATCGTCGCGAGCAGGCCGACGGTGACCGAGGCCTGCGTGCCGAAGATGATCCGCGCGTAGATGTCGCAGCCCTGTCGGGTGAAACCGAGCGGATGCCCGTCCTCGGCGCCACTGTGACTGTCACCGAGGTCGCAGTCCCGGGGCGAGACCTGGGCGAACAGGCTCGGGAACAGGGCGACGATGACGATCAAGAGGATCAGGGCCGAGGAAACCCAGAAGGTGGGTCGCACGCGCATGGCGTCCCAGGCATCCGCCCAGGTGCTGCGGGCCTTCTGTGATTCGTCGAGCCGGTCGACTGTCTCTACCGGCGTCTCTTCCAGCGCGGCGACGTAGTGCGTCTGCGCGTTCGGGTTCTTATTTGGCATAGCGAATCCTCGGGTCCAGGGCTGCGTAGAGGAGGTCGACGAGCAGGTTGGCCAGCACGAAGATCACGACCATCACCGCGATGAACGAGACCACGGTGGGTCCTTCCCCCAGCTTGATCGCCTTGTAGATGGTGCCGCCGACGCCGTTGATGTTGAATATGCCCTCGGTGACGATGGCACCGACCATCAACGATCCGAGGTCGACACCGAGGAAGGTGACGACGGGCACCAGGGAGTTGCGCAGCACGTGCACACCTACGACGCGGCGGCGGGAGAGCCCCTTGGCCGTGGCCGTGCGCACGAAGTCCGCGTTGAGGTTGTCGGACACGCTCGCCCGGGTGAGTCGCACGATGTACGCGAACGAGACGGAGGCCAGCACAAGGGCCGGCAGCAGCAACTCGCTGAAGGGAGCCTCACTGCTCACCGTGGTGCGCGCCCAGCCGAGCTTCACCGCAAAGACGTACTGCAGAACGAACCCGATCACGAACGTGGGAACGCTGATCAGGAGGAGGCTGACCACGAGGGCGCTGGTGTCGAACAGCTTGCCCTTGCGCAGGCCTGCGACCAGGCCGACCAGAATGCCGAAGAAGGCTTCTATGGCCAGCGCGAGCAGGGCTAGGCGGGCCGTGATCGGGAACGCCTGCGCCATGACGTCGCCGACGGGACGGCCGGAGTAGGTCGTTCCCAGGTCACCCTGGAAGAAGTTTCCGATGTAGATGAGGTACTGAACGATGAACGGCTTGTCCAGGTTGTACTGGGCGCGGATCTGCTCGATCACGCCGGGCGCCGGAGGCCGGTCGCCGTACAGGGCAGCGATGGGGTCCCCAGGGAGGGAGAACACCATGAAGTAGATCAGGAGGGTTGCACCGAAAAACACCGGGATCATCTGGAGCAGGCGCTTGCCGGTGTACCAGATCATCAGGTTCCCAAGCCGGAACGTATGTACATGAGATTCACAATCACTGGTTGAGTCTAGTCAGTGTGGGGTCCGGGGCTTCACGCCCCGGACCCCACACTTGGTTCTATCTACTGCTGTTGAACAAATCGAACGAGTTCTACTCGCCCTTGGTGATGTCGGTGTACAGCGGCACAGAGTCCCAGCCGTAGACGACGTTCTCAACCTTGTCGGACCAAACACCGGTCACGTTGGAGTACCAGAGCGGGATGGTCGGCAGGTCCACGAGCAGCAGTTCCTGCGCTTCCTGGTACTTCGCGGTCGCATCCTCGACGGAAGACGCGGATGCGCCTTCCTTCAGCAGAGCGTCGAACTCGGGGCTGGCGTAGTCCTCGTAGTTCGAGCCGGCACCGGTCTGGTACAGCGGGGCGAGGAAGTTGTACAGCGACGGGTAGTCGCCCTGCCAGCCGGCGCGGGTTCCACCGGTCAGTGCGTCGGATTCACGGTCTTCGAGGGCCGCGGCGAACGTCGGGTACGGCTTGCCGATGGCTTCGATGCCGAGCGTGTTCTTGATGCTGTTGGTGACCGCGTCCACCCAAGCGGCGTGGCCGCCGTCGGAGTTGTAGGAAAGGTCGAACGTGCCGGTGTACGGCGCGATCGCTTCGGCTTCGGCCCACTTGGCCTTGGCCTCTTCGGGGTTGTACTCGAGAACTTCGGCACCCTTGAGGGAGTCGGAGTAGCCGTCGATGACCGGCGAGGTGAAGTCGGTCGCCGGGGTGCGGGTGCCCTGGAAGATGACGTCTGTGATTTCCTTACGGTCGATCGACATCGAGATGGCGGCGCGGCGCAGCTTGCCTTCCTCACCGCTCCAGTGCTCGAGGTAGTAGGGCATGTTGAAGCCCTGGAAAATCGCGGCCGGCTGGTTGATGAAGCGGTCCGGGAAGTCCGACTCATAGGATTCGAAGGCCGCATCCGGGACGGCGTCGAGCACGTCGAGGTTTCCACCCTGCACGTCCGCGTACGCTGCATCCTGCGAGGCGTAGAAGACGATGGTCAGGCCGCCGTTGGCGGGCTTGCGCACGCCGTCGTAATCGGGGTTGGTGACGAGGTCAATTCCGACCTCGTGCTCCCAGGCACCCTCTCCGTCCAGCATGTACGGACCGTTGCCGATCGGGTTCTCACCGAAGGCTTCCATGTCGTCGTAAGCGGCGGAGGGCAGCGGCATGAATGCCGTGTAGCCGAGGCGCAGCGGCCAGTCAGCCTCAGGCGAGGCCAGCTCGACCGTGAAGGTGGTGTCGTCGACGACCTTCAGGCCGGTCAGTTCGGCATCGGCCTCGCCGTTGAAGCCCGCGATGTCATCAAAGAAGTACGAGGCACCCTGCGCGTTGCTGAACATGGCGCCGTAGGTCCAGGCATCCACAAAGGAATCGGCCGTGACGGCCTCGCCGTTGGTGAACTCCCAGCCCTCGTTCAGGGTGACGGTCCAGTTCTGCGCGTCGTCGGATTCGATCGACTTGGCGACCTCATTCTCGGTCTCGCCCGTGGCGGTGTACGAGACGAGTCCGGCGAAGATCGAGGTGGCGATCTTGCCACCACCGGTTTCGGTGGTGTTCGTCGGGATGATCGGGTTCTGCGGCTCAGAGCCGTTGGTCGTGATGATCGACGCTTTGTCGCCCTCTGCGGGGGTGTCTCCGCTGGCGCATCCGGAGAGCACGAGGGCTCCCGCAGCGGCCAAGGCGATGGCTGGTATGCCCAGTCTCCTGATTTTCAATTTTCCTCCAGTGCGCAGGGAAATGTCGCGCGGCCCTTGGGCGCGCAGACACCTCGGATATATCGACCTTAAAGAGCAGGTGCGGAATTCGCATAATCTCTTGAGGAAACGTTACACATGCGAAACAAACTGCGCAGGATAGTTGCGCCACAGCAGGTTCTTGCGCGCAAACTCTCCGCCACATTCAGCATCATGCCCGTTCCGGGCAGTGGCAGGATTGGATGATGACCGTGACCGCACCTGCCCGTCTTCCGCTGCTGATCTTCGACGGCGATTGTGCCTTCTGCACCACGTCCGTCAACGCCATGAAGAGCCTCCTGCCCGCTATGCCTGCCTCCTCCCCCTACCAGTGGACCGACCTGGCCTCCTATGCGCTGACGACGGAGGATGCCCAGTCCCGGGTGTGGCTGGTCGTCGACGGACACCAGTTCGGTGGCGCCGCCGCCGTGGCGGCGCTGCTCCGGCATCAGCCCACGGCCGCGCTGCGCGCCCTGGGCTGGCTGGGTACCGTTCCGCCGTGGTCCTGGGCCGCCGAAGCGGGCTACCGGTTCGTGGCCCGGTACCGCCACCGGCTGCCAGGCGGAACCCCGGCCTGCCGGATGAAGCCCTGAGCGTGACCGGGAGCGGAACCGGGAGCGTGACTCTGCGCGGTGATCGGCGCGCTCTCCGCTGGGAGGTGGGGATCGTCCTCGGGCTCTCGCTCGGCGCATCCGCTCTCTATTCGATCATCTCGATCATCGCCCGACTGACCGATACCCGCCCGCTCGCGGAACAGTCGGCGACCCTCAACGGGTCACAGTCGACTCGAGAGTGGCTCGACTTCAGCTACCAGTTCCTGGAGATCTTCTTCGCCCTGTTCTCGGTGGCCCTGGTGTTCTACCTGCTGTGGCTACCGGGGCAGAACTCGTTCCGCCGTCTCGGCTTCGACCTCACCCAGCCGGGGCGGGACCTGAAGCGGGGTGTCGGGCTGGTGCTCGTGATCGGCATCCCCGGCCTGGCGCTCTACCTCGCCGGACGGGCCCTCGGTTTCACGGTGGCGGTCGTTCCGTCACCGATGGATACGTTTTGGTGGACGATCCCGATCCTGCTGCTCTCGGCGCTGCGCTCGGCACTGGTGGAGGAGCTGATCGTGGTCGGCTACCTGTTCACCCGGCTGCGCGAGCTGGGCTGGTCGACCTGGACGATAATCGTGTCCTCGGCGCTGCTGCGCGGCAGCTACCACCTTTACCAGGGCGTGGGTCCGTTCTTCGGCAATGCGGTTATGGGGGTGCTGTTCGGCTGGTGCTACGTGCGTTGGGGACGCACCACGCCGCTGGTGATCGCGCACTGGATCCTCGACATCGTCTCCTTCGTCGGCTATCCGCTCGCCCTGGCCTGGTGGCCCGGCCTTCTCACCCCCGCAGCCTGACCCACCCCGACCGGGCGAATTCGACGGAGATTTTGCCGCATGAGGCGCGAATCGGGCCCAAACGGGTCCGAATGTACAAAATCTCCGTCAAATTCGTTGGAGACGTTACGACTCGAAGGCCTCGGGGGGCGGACAGGCGCAGACGAGGTTGCGGTCGCCGTAGGCGTTGTCGATCCGACGCACGGGCGGCCAGTACTTGCCACGGATGAGGCTGCGCACCGGGTAGACCGCCGTCTCCCGGTCGTAGGCGTGCGTCCACTCCCCCTCGATCACCGACTGCGCGGTGTGCGGAGCATTGCACAGCGGGTTGTCGTCGGCAGGCCAGCGGCCCGCCGCCACGGCATCCGCTTCGGCCTTGATCGCGATCATGGCCTCGACGAACCGGTCGATCTCGGCCAGGTCTTCACTCTCCGTCGGTTCGATCATGAGTGTGCCGGAGACCGGGAAGCTCATGGTCGGGGCGTGGAAGCCGTAGTCGACGAGGCGCTTGGCCACATCGTCCACGCTGACCCCGGTGGTCTCGGTGAGCGGGCGCAGGTCGAGGATGCACTCGTGCGCAACCAGACCGTTGTCACCCGCGTAGAGCACCGGGTAGTGCGCCTCGAGCCGCTTGGCCACATAGTTGGCCGCCAGAACCGCGGCGCCGGTGGCCTCATGCAGACCCTCGGCTCCCATCATGCGCACGTAGGCCCAGGAAATGGGCAGGATGCTCGGACTGCCGTACGGGGCCGCCGAGACCGGCCCGCCGGTGTGCACGACCGTGCCGCCGACACCGCCGGCGAGCGCCGGCGCGTCGCCGGCCCCGAGCAGGTAGTGCTCGTCGCCCTGGGCCATGGGATGCCCCGGCAGGAACGGTGCGAGGTGAGCCTTGGCCGCGACCGGTCCAACGCCCGGCCCACCGCCGCCGTGCGGGATGCAGAACGTCTTGTGCAGGTTCAGGTGCGACACGTCGCCACCAAAATCGCCGTAGCGGGCGAATCCGAGCAGGGCGTTGAGGTTGGCGCCGTCGACGTAGACCTGGCCGCCGGCGTCGTGCACGGCCCGGCAGATGGCGCCGACCTCGTGCTCGTAGACCCCGTGCGTGGACGGGTAGGTGATCATCAGGGCGGCCAGGCTCTCGGCGTGCTCCGAGATCTTGGCGCGCAGATCAGCGAGATCGACATTGCCGAGCTCGTCGCAGGCGACGACAACGACCTTCATGCCGGCCAGCACGGCGGATGCCGCGTTGGTGCCGTGCGCGCTGGACGGGATCAGGCAGACCGTGCGCTGGGTGTCCCCGGTGGAGAGGTGGAAGCCGCGGATCGCGAGCAGCCCGGCGAGTTCGCCCTGACTGCCCGCGTTGGGCTGAAGGGATACCGAGTCGTAGCCCGTGACATCCGTCAGCCAGGTTTCGAGCTGCCGGATGAGCTCGAGGTAGCCCTCGACATCGGCGCGCGGGGCGAACGGGTGCAGGCCGCCGAACTCGGGCCAGCTGACGGCTTCCATCTCGGTGGCCGCGTTCAGCTTCATGGTGCAGGAGCCCAGCGGGATCATTCCGCGGTCGAGCGCGTAGTCGTAGTCGGCGAGGCGCTTGAGGTAGCGCATCATGCTCGTCTCCGAACGGTGCGTGTTGAACACCGGGTGGGTGAGGAACTCGCTGGTGCGATGCAGTTCGGGCGGGAGCCCCGCTTCGACCATGCTGAAGTCGACCAGGCCGAAGGCGTCCCTGCCGCCGAACGCGCCGACGACGAGGGCGAGATCGGCCAGGGTCGTCGTCTCGTCGACAGCGATGCCGATCGTGTCCGCGTCAACCAGGTGCAGGTTGATGCCGCTGACAGCGGCGGCCCGGACGACCTCGGCGGCGCGGCCAGGCACGGAGACCCGGACCGTGTCGAAGAAGGTCGCGGTGACGACGTCGACGCCGGCGGCGAGAAGGGCGACGACAAGTTGCCCGGCGCGCTCGTGCACCTGGCGCGCGATCGTCTTCAGCCCCTCTGGACCGTGGTACACGGCGTACATGCCGGCCATCACGGCCAGGAGCACCTGGGCGGTGCAGATGTTCGAGGTGGCCTTGTCCCGACGGATGTGCTGCTCACGTACCTGCAGCGACAGGCGGTAGGCCGGGTGGCCGGCCGCGTCCACGCTGACGCCGACCAGGCGGCCGGGAAGTTGACGCTCGAGGCCCTTGCGCACGGCCATATAACCCGCGTGCGGACCGCCGAACCCCATCGGCACGCCGAAGCGCTGGCTGGTGCCAACGGCGACATCCGCGCCGAGTTCGCCGGGCGAGGTGATCAGGGTCAGCGCCAGCAGGTCGGCGGCGACGACGGCGAGCGCGCCCTGCGCCTGCGCCGCGGCGATGACGCCGGCCGGGTTCCAGACCCGGCCGGATGCACCGGGGTACTGCACGAAGAGACCGAAGTACTCGCCGAGTTCGGCGGTCGCGTCGGCAGCGGTCGACGCGAGGTCGACCTCCACCAGGTCAATCCCGAGGGCGGCCGCACGATTGGCGAGCAGCGCCTTCGTCTGCGGGAGCGCGTCGACGTCGACGAGGAACCGGGTCGACTTCGATTTCGATGCCCGGCGAGTGAGCAGCATGCCTTCCACGACCGCGGTCGCCTCATCGAGCATCGACGCATTGGCCGTGGACAGGCCGGTCAGATCCGCGACCATGGTCTGGAAGTTGATCAGCGCCTCGAGACGGCCCTGGGAGATTTCGGGCTGATACGGCGTGTACGCCGTGTACCAGCTGGGGTTCTCGAACACATTGCGCTTGATCACGGCGGGGGTGACGGTGTCGTAGTAGCCGAGCCCGATCATCGAGCGCTTCACGGTGTTGCGTCCGGCGAGTTCGCGCAGCTCCGCAATCGCCTCGCGTTCCGTGGCGGCGGGCGGCAGCGTGCTGTCGCCGACGGTGCGGAACTGGTCCACCTGGATCGATTCGGGCACAGCGGCGTTGACGAGGGCGTCAATCGATTCGTAACCGAGGATGGCCAGCATGCGGGACTGCGCGTCGGCATCCGTGCCGATGTGGCGCTGAGTGAAAGGCTGTGACATGTGTGCGGGAACCTGCGCTTTTCTTTATCGCTACTCGCCGATGAGGGCGGAATATTCGGCGTAGCTGAGGAGGGGAGGTAACTCGGCGAAGCTGACCTTGATCAGCCAGCCGGCACCGAAGGGGTCTCCGTTGACAAGCTCGGGGCTGTCGACAACGGCATCGTTGGTCTCGGTGACGGTGCCCGTGATAGGGGCGAAGAGCTCGCCGACCGACTTCGTGGACTCGATCTCGCCCACGACCGTGCCGCTCGCGACATCGCTGCCCACGGCAGGAAGCTCGACGAAGACGACGTCGCCGAGCTTGTCCGCGGCATACGCGGTGATGCCGACGGTCGCAGTGGCGCCGTCGACCAGCACCCACTCGTGCTCGGCGGTGTACTGGAGTTCGGACTGTTCAGCCATGGCGGTGTTCCTCTCGAGGGGGTGAATTATTTCTGACGTTTGTAAAACGGAAGGGCGGTCACGGTCGCGGGGACGCGCGTGCCGCGCACGTCGACGAAGACTTCGGTGCCTGATCGGGCCAGCCCGGGCGCGACATACGCCATGGCGATCGGATGCCCGAGCGTCGGCGACAGCGCCCCGCTCGTGATCACGCCGTCGGACACGGTCGCATCCGCGCTGCGATATACCAAGTAGTCGGCCCGCCCCGCACGTTTGCCGGCCGACGCCAGCCCCACGAGCACGCGCGCCTCGGCGCTTGGGCCCTCCTCGCTGGCCTCGCGGCCGATGAAGTCGACCTCCTTGCCGAGGTTGACGACGCGGCCGAGACCGGCCTGGGCCGGGTAGGTTGAGGTGCTCAGCTCGTGGCCGTAGAGCGGCATGCCGGCTTCCAGGCGCAGCGTGTCACGGCTGGCGAGTCCGGCCGGCACGAGGTGGAAGGATGCCCCCGCCGCGCAGAGCGCGTCCCAGAGCGCCGCGGCATCCGACACGTCGACGTAGAGTTCGAAGCCGTCTTCACCGGTGTAACCCGTGCGGGCGACGAGTACGGTGCCGGCTTGGAAGGTGCCGCCGAGAGCACGGTAGTACTTGAGCGCGGGCAGGTCGCCGTCGACCGTGAGGTCGGCGGTGGCTTCGAGGATGGCGCGGGAGTTCGGCCCCTGCACGGCGATCAAAGCGACGTCGTCACTCGTGTCGGTGACGGTGACGTCGAAGCGGGCGGCACGGGCCGACAGTGCTTCAAAGGCCGGGAACCGGTTGCCGGCGTTGGCGATGACGAGGTACTCGTTCTCGGCGGTGCGGTAGACGACGACGTCGTCGATAATGCCGCCGGCGCGGTTGAGGATGAGGCTGTACTTCGCCTGGAGCAGGTCGATCGCGGAGAGCTTGCCGGCGAGGGCGTAGTCGAGGTAGGCGCCCGCTTCCGGCCCCGAAATGACGATTTCGGCCATGTGGGACAGGTCGAAGATGCCCGCACTGGTGCGAACGGCGTGGTGTTCGGCGAGATCGCTCGAGTAGCGCACCGGCATCTGCCAGCCCGCAAAGTCCGTGAAGTTGGCACCGGCATCGACGTGCGCCTGGTGCAGCGGGGAGAAGCGCTCAGCCTGTGGGGCGGAATCGGGGTGGGCGGCGGTGTCCGAGGTCATGAGTTCTCCAGGTTGTCGTCGACCGGAGCCGAGCGAAAATCTCCGGGGCGCGGTCGAGCGATCGAACCCCTGGGAACTCCCCCTCTGTCGTCAGGCCTGAGAGCTTCACCGCCGCCGTTGCCGGAGCGATTTTCACCATGGGCGAGTCGCTGTGGTTCCGCGACTACTTTTCAGAGTGGCCAGTTCGATGCGGTACGAGTACCTGAGAGATTGTCGGGGAGGATTGCTCCTTCGGTGTTCGGCTGCCTGACGGCGTCGAACTCTCCCGCATCGACCTTGACGGCCCGATATTCACTTTTCGGGTCCAGCCTAGCGTGCGCCGAGCCCATGAGAGATGGTCGACCGGGTCCGAGCCGGGAAGAGCAGGCAGCGCAGGCGGACCGCCAGCATCGGCGGGCGGTGCAGGCGGTCCCGCGGTACCCGCGGGCGGCGTCACGGTGGATTGCAGGTTCGTCGCTTCCCGGTCGATATTCGTCGCGTCAAGGCCGGAACTCGGCTCCCCGCCCAATTGCGAATTGTCCACAAATCGTCCAGAACCAGGACTTACTTCACCAGAGGGGTGATACCTGAGTACCGGAGTCGTGGGGGAAGACGCCGTCGCCTCCACCGGCATCCGTCACCGCGGGCCACACTCGGCGCGTACCCTATGAGTCTGCCCGCGAATCATGCGGGTCAGAAGAAAGGCGTTCCCGTGGACAACACCCTCCTCCGGCACTTCATCGCCGTCGCCGAGGAGTTGCATTTTCCGCGCGCCGCGATGAACCTCAGCATCTCCACCCCGAAGTTGCGTTCCTCGATCGCGAAACTCGAGGCGAACCTCGGCGTCGTGCTCATCGACCGCACCACGGAGACCACCCGGCTGACCACCGCGGGCACCCTGTTTCTGACGGATGCCCGCACCGAGCTGGCTGCCTCGAACGAGCCCTGGAAGCCGCCGCTCCCGGCGGGCGGCAAGGCCAAGGCGGCGAAGGGCAAGGGCCGCGCACCCGAGGTCAAGGGCCAGCCGCGGCCCGGTAAGCGTCGCCAGGGGCGCTAGCCGGGGCTCTCCGTCGACCGCTACAGACCGTCCAATCGCGTCATGTCGACCGGTCCCTCTGCCGCGCGCACTCCGGTCGAGGCCCGGCGCCAAGCGGAGAAACTGGCTACCGAGCCGCTGTGCGGCTCCACCAGCCACGGCCACGGATGCAGCTCTGCCGCGCCCTCCGCATAGCGAGCGAAGCTCGGCACCGGTGCGGATGTGACGGCTGCGTCGAGGCCCGGAACGATCACGCGCGGGTCGCCCAGGTGCACGACCACCTCGCGGCGCCGGGCCAGATCCTGAAGGGTCTCCACCGTGAAGATCAGTCTCTTGCTCGACAGTCGCAACCGGGCCAGGGCCGGCTCGTCGAAGACGAAGACGGCCGGAAGGTCGGGATGCTCTGCGAGGGCCGGATCTGCATCGCCCAGGGAGTCCACCGTCAGAAGCACCGACCGGGCCGCGCGGCGCCGGACGACTGCGGCGGGTCCCCGCGTGATGGACAGCTGAGGGTCGCGGGTGAGGTTCGCCGGGGCATCCGTCACCGGAACCGGGGCGCGCGCCGCCGGGAACTGCTCGATCGGGCAGGCCCTGGCGAGCGGGCAATCGCGGCAGAGCTGCGGGGCCCGTTTCTCAACCTGCCAGCGGGCGAAGCCGTAGGGGGAACCGGTGCCGGCCCCCACAGTCCACTGCCAACCCAGCAGGTTGGCCGCACGGGAGCCGTCGAGCAGGTGCCGATAGAACACCTCCTGGCCGGCGTGCCACCCGGCGCCGGCGCGGACCGTGTACTGGGAGGCGAGCCACATCCGGGTCTGGTTGACCAGCCAGCCGTCGGTTTTCAATTCCGACACGACCGAATCGACGCAGTGCATGCGCTGCGGCCAGGCGGCGGGCTCGAAGTCCCCGGCCCAGGGTGCCTCGAAGCGCAAGTTCTGGTGCAGGGCCGCGCCCACCCGCGCGTAGAGGTGGCGGGCATATTCCTGCCAGAGCAACTCGTCCCGGAATTTGCGGGCGTCCCGGGCGGGTCCGTCGGCGACGTGCTCCCACACCCGGCGCAACGGCAACAGGGAGTGTCGAATATACGGTGAGAGCCGGGATGCACCGCGATCGGTTTCCGGCAGAACCTGGCTGCGCCTGGCCGCGTAGCCCGCGACCGAAAATGCGGCCAGGGCACGGTCGGCGCGGCTCTGGCCGCCCTGGATGCCGAGACTCGCCCGCACCTCGTCGTTTCCGTCGTTGTTGTCGTCGTCGTCGTCGTCGTCGTCGTCGTCGTCGTCGACCAGATGGTGCAGCCGGCGGCGCACGAGGGCCTCTGCGGTTCCGTCGTTCAGGGCGATGAGCACACTTGATTTTAGACTCCGGCGAGCTGTGGGCAGGCAGAGAAAAGGCCTGGGCCGGTCGCGATCATGCGATCACGACCGACCCAGGCCCGATGGTTCCGGGCAGGAGGCCGGGTAGGCCTACTTGCCGCGTAGGTTCGTGCTGGACGCCATCTCGTCAGCTTCATCGACGGACAGTTCGAGGCGCGCGAACGCCGGGTCGTCCGCGAACGACTTCATCCGAGCGATCTTGTAGATGATCAGGCCGTAGAGGGCCTTGGCCAGGATGTCAGCGATCGAGTAGCCGATCTGCTTGCCGACCCAGGCATCCGAGCCGTCGATGCCCAGCATGGGCAGCAGGTAGGCGATCGGGTAGACACCCCAGGTCAGCAGCAGCAGCAGGCGTAGCTGGCTGATCGTGCGACGCACACTCGCCGGCTGGCGGTCGAGGGACCTGGTCAGCTCGACGAACAGAACGTAGAGGATGTATGCGAACGGGATGGTCGAGAGCAGACCGAAGATTCCGCGAACCGCGTTGTCTCCGCTGAGCTCACCCGGGTATCCGAGGATGATCATCAGTGCCGAGGCCGGGATGAGGCGATAGAGCAGACTGGTTTGTACCTTGCGCGCCAATGCGAGAACCGCGATCAGTTCGAGCAGAAGGAGGGGAACGGTGAGGAGCCAGTCAACGTAGCGGTAGCCCTCGTTGAAGGACGCCCCGGCAACCTGCACGTAGTCGCCCGCACCACCGACGGCTTCGGTGACGAAGGCCGCTTTGAAGGAGTCGAAAATGCGGAAGTAGTGGTATGCGGCAATCGCACACACAATGGCAGCGACGGTCATCGCCTGCCGGTAGCGCGGGAGAATCCGCTTGAGAGAGGCGAGGATGAAGATCGCCGTGAAAAGCTGTGAGGCGATGACGAGCGAGAACATGTTGTAGACGGTGTCGTACTGAATCTGGGTGAGGGAATCGGGTATCACTTTGTCCTCCGGATGAGCGAAAAAGAACAGGGAATAGCTGTGCCGACGTGCCTTGCTGTGCTGCTTGATTGCTTGCGTACTGAAATGTCTGTCTGATTGCTTACTAGGAATTTAGTACGAGTTTCCTGAGTCTGGGCAGGGAGTATCGACACCGGTCAGACACGGAATCGGCACGGGAGCAGATGGCTGCCGATCGCAACCCTGAAGGCGGCGCTGGCTCTGCTTGCGCCGGCCGGTTCCCGCCTCGCGCCGCGTGAGGGTCACGGTCGCCGACGACACGCGCACTCGTCGATCTGGTTGGTAGCCGCCTATCCGCGGGCACCTCTCTGCTTCACGACCCGACGAAGGAGCAGCAGCGGCAACGTGACGGTTGCCACGGCCGTGACCAACCAGACCACGAGGGTGGCCAGGATCCAGGTCTGCCAGCCGGAGATGACCAGGCCGTTGCCCACGACGGATGCGATCAGAAGTGCCACGAAGGTCGATAGCAGCCCGACCCCACCCAGGAAAGCCGGCGCGTTGCGGGCGGTCAGTTTCATGATGAAGGGCAACAGGATGCTCTGCGCCGCGGCGAAGACGAGCACCGTGACGAGTAACCCCTGCCAGGTGAGTGTGAAGCCCTCGAGCACCAGCGAAGCCACCCAGAGGCCGAGCGCGGCGGAGCCGAGGAAGATCACCGCGCGGATCAGGAAACGCACCATGACTACTCCTTCTTCTTGGCAGCTGCCTTAGCCGCCCGCTTGGTTTCCCGCACCCGGTTCAGGGATTCGGGGTCGACGATGTCGGCGACGGATCGGAACGAGCCGTCCTCGCCGTAGGGGGCAGAGGCCTCGCGCCAGCCCGGCGCCGTGAGACCGAGCCGCTTGCCGAGCAGGGCCAGGAATATCTTCGCCTTCTGCTCGCCGAACCCCGGGAGCGCCTTCAGCCGCCGGAGGATCTCGGCGCCGTCCGGGGTACCGGCGGTCCATAGGGCGGACGCGTCGCCGTTCCAGTTCGTTTCGATCACCCCCGCGAGGGTCTGCGTGCGCGCGGCCATCGAGCCTGGATAACGGTGGACGGCGGGGGTGGCCCGGAACACCTCGACGAAGGCGTCGGAGTCGAAGCCGGCGATGGCCGACGGGTCGAGCGAGCCGATTCGGTCGCGGATCTTGGCCGGCCCGGCGAACGCGGTCTCCATTGCGATCTGCTGGTCCAGGAGCATCCCGAGGAGTAAGGCGAACGGGTCCTCGCTGAGCAGAGTGTCGGCGGCGGAATCGCCGGTAAGGTTCAGCATCATCCGCCCATTGTGCCACCGGCGGGGCGCCACCGGGATGCCCCTAGACTCGGCGCATGTCCCGCCTCGTCGTCGTCCTCCCGCTCAGTCCGCTTCGCACAGGCGACAGCTTCCCCGTGTCGGAATGGCCGTTGCACATCACGGTACTGCCTCCCTTTCACACGGATGCCGCGGTATCCGTCATCGCAGACGTCATTTCCGGTGTCCTGGCCGCTACGGCCTCTGGCCGCACCGCTCTCACGTCTGTCGCGGGCGCCGACGCCCTGTTCGGCCGGCGCGAGGACGTGCCGGTGACGCTCCTGGAAGACGACCCGCGCCTGGCCGGGTTGCACCGCGCCCTCGTCGACGCCGTGCGGCCGTTCGCCTCCACGCCCGATGAGCCCCTGTTCACTGGCCCCGACTTCCGGGCCCACATCACGATCAAGAACGGCGCCCGCGTGCACGCGGGCCAGAGACTCCCCCTCACCCAGGTCGCTCTCGTGGACATGGCGCTCCGATCGGCGGCAAGCGGGCGCACAGTGATCGCCGTGTTCTCCCTGGCTACACCGGGCGCGGCCGGAGCCTCCGTCGCATGACTCCGATGGCATGGCGACGATGTTCGCGCCGAAGGGTTCGAGTCGTCGGCGTGCTGGTACCTGCCCTGAGGGCTCGGCCCTGCGGTGAACCGAGGGATAGGGGGAACGGCAAGGCGGGCATCACGCGCGCTTATCGACGGAGCCGTCACGGGCGGTTTTTCCGCTCATCTTGATGCGACGGATGCTGCGCCGACCCGATCGCGCAGGACCGGTCCGGCTGGAGCTCACCTGCCGCCTGTCACCGCAGTCCCGGTCTGCCCGGCAGGCTTCAGGCATCCATTTCACGCTGAGTTCGACGGTTGCGGTCGAGTTCGGCTGGTGGGCCGGACGAGGTGCTCGTCAAGGTCTACGCGAGCACGGTGAGCGCCGCTGACTATCGGTCTCGCTCACGCTCAGTCCCAAAGGGGCTGGCCGTGCCGGTTGCGCTCGCGCTCGAAGTATTCCGCCCGCGCAAGCGGGTCTTGGGCATGGATGTCGCCGGCGTCGTCGAAGTTGTGGGCCTGGGCGTCACGTCGTTCAGGCCCGGTGACGAGGTGATCGCAATGCTCGGCAGCCGGTTCGGCGGGCACGCGGAATACGTCTGCATCTCGCAGGATGGCGTGATCACGGCCAAGCCACGCAACATGACCTTTACGGATGCCGTGACTCTCGTCTTCGGCGGAACCACCGCCCACGCTTTTTTCCGCCGCACCGCGATCAAACCGGACAGCACCGTTCTCGTGAACGGCGCATCCGGTTCCGTGGGCACGGCGGCGGTGCAGCTCGCCGCGCAGGTGGGTGCGCGAGTCACCGGTGTCTGCAGCGGCGCCAACCGCGAGCTGGTCACGGCGCTCGGCGCTGACCGGGTGATCGACTACACGGCGGAAGATTTCCTCCTCGAAGGGCGAACCTACGACGTCATCATGGATTGTGTGGGGAACGCCCCCTTTGAGCGCGCTGGGGCGTGCGTCAATCCCGGCGGTGCTCTGTTGCTCGTCATTTCCGATCTGAAGGGTCTTCTTCTGGCCGCTTGGAATACCAAGCGGAGCGGGAAGGTAATCGCCGCGGGCAACATCGAGAACACCTCGGAATCTCTTGCCTTCCTGGTCGGGCTCGCGGAATCAGGTCGGTTCCAGGCCGTCATCGACCGCACCTACGACCTTGCCGACATCGCCTCCGCGCACCGCTTCGTCGACACAGGGCACAAGAAGGGAAACGTCGTCCTCCGCATCGCGGCGAGTTGATCGGGGCTGCACAGCCGTGCCGGGGCGGCCGCGGTGCGGCGCGCGTCCACTTTGGCCGTGTCCCCTGCCGAACTCGACCGGACTGTCAACCTCGCCTGTCGCAGCCCGCGGAAGAACCCCGTCATTTGATCGAACAGCAGACCCGATGTCTTCTGTCCAGTTCCATGCCGCAGATGCCTTCACCGATCACGGGGTTCGGCGCTCCCATTCCGAGCTGGGGCGTGTGAAGTCCTCGCTCCCGGTAAAAGGGAACCCTGCGATACATCTGAGTGGACCACCGGATCCTGTCCGTCACAGCATGAGGCACACAGGATATCGCTGTGCTCAGCTCCTCTTCCTCAACCATCAGACCCGGAACGGGACGGTGCCCTACTCCAACACGAGCCTTGCCGCGAGTTCTCATCCGCCAGATGATCCGCTGAGAATGTTGCCGGCGAAATTCGAGTGGTGCGGCCGTCGATGTCGACCGACCTGTCGAGCTGGGCGAGGCTCCCCACCGCCCCGGCGGTCGAGACTACGAGGACAGGCGGGCACGCAGGCAGGCGGTGTCGCGCAGCCGGATAGACACGGCCCACCCACGACGGCCGCTGATACGCAGTCTGTGCAACGATGAATCGGCTGCAGTCAGATCTAGGGGTATCGGGGAAGTATGACCGCTCACGGCGTACCAGATAAGTCCGGCAAAGCGCTTGCGGCACTGCTGCTGATTGCAGGTGTGATTCTGACCGGATGTTCCGGCCCACCGGTCCCCGTCCGCGACGGCGAGAGCCCGTCGGCAACAGCAACGCCGCCGGCGACAGCAACGGCAACGCCGGGCCCGACTGAAGCGGCGCATCCGTCAGCTTCGGCCCCTGTGACAGACCTTTTCATCACTGCAACGACGATCGAACTTCGAGACGCGTCCGGCACGACCCTGTCCACGTTCGACTATTTTCAACCTGCCGGCGAGTTGGTTGCCGGGCTTTCCACGGCTTTCGGAAGCGCACCGATCTCGAAGCCCTTTATGGGCGGCAGCGAGGTGCCTCCGGGAACCAATTACATCTGGAGCGATATCCTGCTGACAGGCCCTGAGTCACCTACTCCATGGGACGGCGACTTCATTCTCGTGGATGGTGAGCCCGGCGGGGCGTCACCACATGAGCCGAACACCTGGGTGAAGGTTTCCTCGTCCGCCGTCAACGGTGTTCACATTAGAACCGTCGACGGAATCGCTGTTGGAGATGACGCCGCCGAGATCGCGGCAATACACCCCGACACCGCGCGCCCTCAAGGCGGCAGGCTCGATATTTTCGTTGGTCTCGTGCCACTCCCGCCCTTGGACTCCCTGACAGAACCGGCGTTTTCAGTCTGGCTCATCGCCGCCGACCCACTCGGCCCTATTTCCGAGTTCCGCTCTCCCTCACCGAACTGGGGCGCTTGAGGTCCTCACTCTCTCTGAGAGGACACAGCCTTTCGCGGTGAGGCTCCGGACCCGGAGACTCTGCAAATGGCGTTCCGACCATTGCAAGTGACCTCGTCTGGGAGTAGGCGAATGGCGGGAGGCTACGCCTCGGAGCCACGAATCCGACCTGAGCCCCGCGGGGAAGAAGTAGGCTCCGACCAGGCCCCACCATCACACCGTGGTGGACGTTGTTTTGCCACACCCGGACCCGGCTACACGTTGGAGCAAACTCTGCGGAGTGGCATCGCAGAGTAACCGTCGGAGCCTCGTTTCGCGCCCTCCTGATTGTCTCTGCAACGTCGCTGGCAGCAGCGTAGTGCCCCTACTCTCTGCCTTCCTCAAGCGGGATGAGCATCGTGCGAAATGGCCCGGCAACGGCATGGAGGTCCCAAATACGATCGGCGACGCCGTCGATGCCATTGACAAGCTGTAGCTGTGGGATGCCGCCGGGAATCACGAGTTGGCTGACCCGGACTCCCTCACCCTCGAGCGCGTCGTGGAGCATCTCACCGTAAGCGCTCTCAGCCGGGAAGGCGACCGATGTACCTGCGAAGTCAGCGCGGGCCTTCACCGAGGTTCCCCCGTTGATCATGATGATGCTGCCGCTTCCTGCTTGCCGCATTGCTGGGAGCACCGTGCGCACCGCGTGGATGAGACCGAGAGCCGAGAACTGCAGTGCCTCCACAGCCAGCTCTGGAGTCATCTCAAGCACCGGCTTCAGGTAGTCGCGCGATGGGAGCGGGCTATATTGCAGCGCGGTGATGGGCCCGAGTTCTGCCGCGGCACGCACAAGGGCATCCTCGAGCGCCGCCGGTACTCGTACATCCGCAGTGTAACCACTCACGGTGATGCCGGCAGTACTGAGATCCGCAGCCATGGAGTCCAGCTTCGTCTGGTTCCTCGAGATGAGGGCGACTGAGAATCCCTCGCGCCCGAACCTTCGCGCAACTGCTGCTCCGAGTCCCGGTCCAGCTCCGATGATGGCGATGACAGGCACGATGGTCTCCTTCGATTGCTGCTGCTGTGATGACTAACGCGAGGAGATAGAGCCTATACAGTGAACCTCTACTTCACCGGATTACCGGACTAAAACACGTCACGAGCAGCAGATAACGCCGCTGATCCAAGCCGAGCCAAGGAAGACCATCACGACTCGCTCGAGTTCAACGAGCTTCGCCATCGCAACTGATGCCGGAACGGACAACTGGGCGCCGTGCATCGGCCACACATGTCCGATATAGAAAAAGTTGCGGCCGGAACGCGGCTACACGTTGAAGCGGAACTTCACCGCGTTCCGTCACTAAAAGACGAGTAGAGCACTGCGGAGTGTGGCTATTTCAGGAGAATCATCCGGCTGAGGCTGGAATCACCAAGAACGACCAGCCTGACGACGTCCTCGGGCGACAGATCTCCTGAATTGGCCACACCCCGTGGTGCCCGACTTCGTCGCGCGAGGCCTGCCGCGTCCACTCATCCGACGGCCGCTCCGCTACCGCTAGCAACCGAATTCGCCCATTGCGGTCGAAATCGTCCCGCCCACCACGCGGACTCGACCGGATCTGGCGATCTCGGCGATCGTGGCCACAGATAGAGAGGGGCGACACGGGCCGGGACTGCGGCTACACGTTGAAGCGGAACTCCACCACGTCGCCATCCTGCATGATGTACTCCTTGCCCTCGATGCGGGCCTTGCCCTTGGAGCGGGCCTCCGCCACGGAGCCGGCTTCCATCAGGTCGTCGAAGGAAAAGATCTCCGCCTTGATGAACCCCTTCTGGAAGTCGGTGTGGATCACACCGGCCGCCTGCGGGGCGGTCCAACCCTTATGGATGGTCCAGGCCCGGGTTTCCTTCGGGCCGGCCGTCAGGTAGGTCTGCAGCCCGAGGGTGTCGAAGCCGATGCGGGCAAGCTGGTCGAGCCCACTCTCGGCCTGACCGGTCGACGCCAGCATCTCGGCGGCGTCCTCGGCGTCGAGCTCGCTGAGCTCGGATTCGAGCTTCGCGTCGAGGAAGACGGCGTTGGCCGGGGCCACAAGGGCGGCCAGAACGGCGAGCTTCTCGGCATCCTGCAGCACCGCCTCGTCAACGTTGAACACATAGATGAACGGCTTGGCCGTCAGCAGGCCCAATTCACGGATGGGCTCGATGTCGAGCGTGGCCGACGACAACGGAGCCCCAGCGTCGAGGATCGCCTGCGCCTTGAGCGCGGTCTCGAGCACGATAGGAGGCAGCTTGCGTCCCTTGACCTCTTTCTCGAAGCGGGAAACCGCCTTCTCGAGGGTCTGCAGGTCGGCAAGGATGAGCTCGGTGTTGATGGTCTCCATGTCGCCAGCCGGGTTCACGGCCCCGTCGACGTGCACCACATCGGGGTCGGCGAAGCCGCGGATGACCTGCGCGATGGCGTCGGCCTCACGGATGTTGGCGAGGAACTTGTTGCCGAGCCCCTCCCCCTCGCTGGCGCCGCGCACGATCCCGGCGATGTCGACGAACGACACCGGGGCAGGCAACAGACGCTCGCTGCCGAAGACCGCGGCCAGCTTTGCCAGGCGGTGGTCGGGCAGATTGACGATGCCGACGTTGGGCTCGATGGTGGCGAACGGGTAGTTCGCCGCGAGCACATTGTTCTTGGTCAACGCGTTGAAGAGGGTGGACTTGCCGACATTGGGCAGTCCGACGATTGCAATAGTAAGAGCCACGGGAACCCATCGTACCGTCTGCGAATCGTGGCCCGGTCGGCCGACGGAGACGCAGTGTCGTCGGCCCATGAAAGGATGAACCGGTGCCAGTCAACTTCACCGCCATCGACTTCGAGACCGCCAACTCCTCCAGCGCTTCGGCGTGCTCGGTGGGACTGGTGAAAGTTCGCGACGGCGAGGTTGTCGACAGAGTGGCGTGGTTCATCAAACCGGCCGTCGGGCACGACCTGTTCCTGGCCTGGAACATCAAGATCCATGGCATCCGGCCCACGGATGTCGCGGGTGCGGCAACCTGGGCCGAGCAGCTTCCCGATCTGGTCGCCTTCGCCGACGGCGACCACCTGGTGGCCCATAACGCCGGCTTCGACCTCGGCGTGATCAAGACGTCTTCCACCGTCGCCGGGCTGGCCGTGCCCGACTTCAGCTACGTCTGCAGCCTGCAGGTGGCCCGCCGCACCTACCACCTTGACTCCTACCGGCTCCCGGTCGCCGCGATGGCCGCGGGTTTCGAGGGCTTCGCCCATCACGACGCCCTGGCCGACGCGGAGGCCTGCGCGGCCATCATGATCCACGCGGCCGGCCGGCACGGGGCCGGCACGATCGATGAACTGGCCCGGATCACCGGCGTGAAAGTCGGCGCCATCGGACCGGTCGCCACCAAGGAGAAATCCGCAACGCACGGTCCGATGGCCCTGAACTAGGACCCGCGCAGCGCCGACGCGGCAGTGTCGGTGGCTACTGACAGAGTGGAACCATGGATTCCTGGCTCAGTCTTCTTCTCGGTCTCGTTGTCGGAGCCCTGCTCGGCACCCTGTTCACGATCGTCCTCCTGCAGCGTCGGGGATCGACGCAGACCCCGGACGAGGGGCCCGCGGTGGTTGAGGCGCGCCATGCCCTGGCATTGTCCGAGGTGCGGGCGTCCGAGGCCACTGTGCGAGGTGCCCTTCAGTCCGAATTGTCGGCGGCCTTGGCGACAGTCGACGGCCTGACCGGTCAAATCGACCATCACCGGGATCAATACCGGGAGCTGACCGAGCGGCGCGATGCCGATCAACAGGAACAGAACGAGCGGGAACGGCGCGAACACCTGGTGCTTGAAGCGCTCAGCCCCGTCAAGGAGACCCTGCGCACCATGCAGCAAAAGGTCACCGAATTGGAGACACAGCGCAGCGAACAATACGGCTCGCTCTCGGAGCAACTCAAGCAGGCCCAGCTCTCAGATGAACAACTGCGAGTGACCACCGAGTCACTTGCCAGCGCGCTGCGCTCGAACAGCACCCGGGGCGTCTGGGGCGAGACGCAGTTGCGTCGCGTGGTGGAGGCCGCAGGCCTCGCCCAATACGTTGACTTCACCACGCAGTCGAACATCACGACGGATGCCGGTCTCGGCCGGCCTGACATGGTGGTGCGTCTACCCGGCAACAAGTCGATCGCCATCGACGCCAAGGTTCCCCTCGAGCACTACATTGAGGCCAGCACGATTGCACTCACCGCTACCGGCGAGGAGGGTGCGCGCCGTAAGACACTCGTTGACAAGCATGTCAAGGCCGTACGGGCGCACATCGATGCCCTGGCCAAGAAGACCTATTGGGAAGGTTTCGACGCCAGCCCCGAGTTCGTGATCGCCTTCATCCCCAGTGAATCATTGCTCTCATCGGCACTCGAAGCCGATCCGTCGATCCTCGACTACTCATTCAGCAAGCGCGTTGCCTTGGCCTCGCCCGTCAACCTGTGGGCGGTCCTGAAGACCGTCGCCTTCACGTGGCAGCAGCAGGCCGTGACCGACGAGGCAAAAAAGCTCTTCGACCTGGGCAACGCCCTGTATCAGAGGCTCGGCACACTCTCCGGTCACGCCGAGGGGCTCCGCAAGGCATTGGAACGAACCGTCGACAGCTACAACAAGTTCGCTAACTCGCTGGAGACCCGTGTCCTGGTCACCGCCCGGCAGTTCCCCGGGATCGACGAAACAAAGATCAGTCTGCTCGCGGAACCCGCGATCATCCACGATTCGCCACGCAAGTTGACAGCACCGGAGTTTGGCAGCCCGGAGATTGGCAGCACGGAGTTCGCCGACGAACTGGTTGAACTCGACCCGGTCTGACGACCGAGCCGAGTCGACCGGTCATTCTCCTAGAGCCACTTTGAGGCGAGGTGCTCGCCGATCACACGACGCGAGGTGCCGGACTTCGAGCGGAGCACGATGCTCTCGGTTCGGATGATCGGGCCCTGGCGGCGCACGCCGTCGACGAGTCCGCCATCCGTGACGCCCGTGGCGACGAAGAAGGTGTTGTCGCCGCTGACCATGTCGTCGAGCTCGAGCAGCTTGTCGACGTCGAGGCCGGCCGCGATGGCGCCCGCGCGTTCGGCATCGTCCTTGGGCGCGAGGCGTCCCTGCATATAACCACCGATGGCCTTGAGCGCACAGGCCGTGGTGATTCCCTCGGGGCTGCCTCCGATGCCGACGCACATGTCGATGCGGGTCTGCCAGCGAGCCGCGTTGATGCCGCCGGCAACATCGCCGTCGCTCATCAACCGGGTGCCGGCACCGGCGCTGCGGATTTCATCGATCAGTCCGGCGTGACGGGGACGGTCGAGTACGGCGAGGACCATTTCGCCGACCGGCTTGCCGGTGGCCTTGGACAGCTCGCGAATGTTGTCGCCGATCGGCGCGTCGAGGCTGACGACTCCGCGGCCGGCGCCGGCCGTGACGATCTTGTCCATGTAGAACACGGAGGACGCGTCGAGCATGGTGCCGCGGGAGGAGACCGCGATCACGGAGAGGGCGTTCTGGCGTCCGGCTGCGGTGAGGCTGGTGCCGTCGATCGGGTCGACCGCGATGTCGCAGGCGGGCCCGGTGCCGTTTCCGACCCGCTCCCCGTTGAAGAGCATGGGTGCTTCGTCTTTCTCACCCTCTCCGATGACGATGAGGCCATCGAAGTTGACGGTGCCGAGGAATACGCGCATGGCGTCGACGGCTGCCTTGTCCGCGGCGTTCTTGTCACCACGACCAATGAAGGGAACTGCGCGAATCGCCGCGGCTTCTGTGGCCCGCACCAGTTCCATCGCGAGGTTGCGGTCGGGGTGCGTGAAATTGGGGGCGACTTCGGGGCTGTTCACAGATGGTCCTTCCCGGACGAAGAGTGCGGCAGTGGCATGACCCATCTTTGGGCCGGCACCGGCATCGGTGCTGCCTCGTTCAGCCTAGCGCCCGCTCCCCATCGAGGGGATGTCGGGGGGCTCTCGGGCTCCGGCACGACCGAAGACCCTTCTCGATAGGATGAGAGAACCGAAACGGTTCAACCGAGGAGACGCAACAATGCCCATCGCAACCCCAGACCAGTATGCCGAGATGCTCAACAAGGCCAAGACGAAGGGGTTCGCCTACCCGGCGTTCAACGTTTCGTCTTCGCAGAGCATTAATGCCGTCCTACAGGGCCTGACCGAAGCCGGCTCAGACGGCATCATCCAGGTCACCACCGGTGGCGCAGATTACTTCGCCGGCCACACGGTCAAGAACCGCGCATCCGGTGCGCTCGCGATGGCACGCTTCGTGCAGTCCGTCGCCGACAATTACCCCATTACCGTCGCACTGCACACGGACCACTGCCCCAAGGGCGCGCTCGAGGACTTCGTCCTCCCGCTCATCACCGCTTCCGAAGAAGAGGTGAAGGCCGGCCGCAACCCGATCTTCCAGTCCCACATGTGGGATGGCTCCGCCATCGCATTGGGCGAGAACCTGGAAATTGCCAAGGGCATCCTGAAGCGCACCCAGGCCATCAACGCCATCCTTGAGGTCGAGATCGGTGCCGTCGGCGGCGAAGAAGACGGCGTCGAGGGCGACATCAACGAGAATCTGTACACGACTCTCGACGACGCGCTGTCCATGATCGACGCGCTCGGCATGGGCGAGAACGGCCGCTACATGGCAGCCCTCACCTTCGGTAACGTGCACGGCGTCTACAAGCCCGGAAACGTGAAGCTTCGCCCGGAGCTCCTCAAGGAGATCCAGGATGGCGTCGCCGCCAAGCTGGGCGCCGGCCCGAAGCCGCTCGACTTGGTCTTCCACGGCGGATCGGGCTCCACCGATGCCGAGATCGCTGAGGCCGTCGCGAACGGTGTCGTCAAGATGAACATCGACACCGACACCCAGTACGCCTTCACGCGTGCAGTCGCCGGCTACATGCTGAGCAACTACGACAGCGTTCTCAAGGTTGACGGCGAAGTCGGCAACAAGAAGGTCTATGACCCTCGTGCCTGGGGCAAGGTTGCCGAGACGGCTATGGCCGCTCGCGTCGCCGACGCCACCCGCCAGCTCGGCTCTGCCGGCCAGTCGAACAGCTAGTACCGGATGACAATGGCCGAGAATTCTTCGTCGACTCCTCCGGGAACCCCTCCGGAGGATTCCCGGCCCCGTCCCCAGTACGGCGAGCTTGCGCCCGAGGGCTGGAGCTGGACTCCGACCCCGGATGAGCGCACGCTCGCCACACCGGCCGCACCCGGGCCGTCCACGGCCCCCGATACGGCTCAGCTCCCGCGCGGCACCGCGCCGCGGTGGGACCGCGCGGTCACGCTGAGCCTGCTCGTGCTCGGGCTGCTGTCCACGCTCTTCGCGGTCAGCCTGCTCGCCATGATCACCGATTCGATCCAGTTGATCTACACGCAGCTGGACCTCGGCGCATACGATCCGGACCCGTCCGTTCCCGGGCTGGTTACGGCCGGCATCGTCGGCGTGAGCCTGGTCTGGCTTGCTACGGTGGCAGGCGCAATCCTGCTGCTGGTTCGCGGCCGGCGTGCCTTCTATGTGCCGCTGATCGGTGCGGTCCTGTTTGTGGTCGTGTTCATCGCCTTCACCAGTGCTGTGCTGGCGACCGACCCGACGCTGCTCAACAACCCGAACTTGATGGACGTCTACGGCACGCTGTAGAAGTCAACGTTCCCACCGGGTACGGCATGCACGAAGCCCTCGGCGATCAGATCAGGTCTGATCGCCGAGGGCTTCGTGGTGAACGCGGCGCCGACTACTCCGAGCGGCTGACCCGACCGCCCAGTGCACGAGCATCCGTGTTGCCGGCCAGGTCCTTGCGCAGTTCCTTCGGCAGTGAGAAGAGCAGATCCTCCTCGGCCGTCTTGACCTCCTCGACGTCGCCGTAGCCGGCCTCTGCCAGATCTGCGAGGACCTCATGCACGAGCTCGTCGGGCACGGATGCCCCGCTCGTCACACCCACGGTAGCCACCCCGTCGAGCCACTCCTGCATGATCTCGCTGGCGAAGTCCACCCGGTAGGCAGCCTGGGCGCCGTACTCCAGCGCCACCTCGACCAGACGCACCGAGTTAGACGAGTTCGCCGAGCCCACGACGATGACGAGGTCGGAGTCGCGGGCCACCTTTTTGATCGCCACCTGGCGGTTCTGGGTGGCGTAGCAGATGTCGTCGCTGGGAGGATCCTGCAGGTTCGGGAAACGGGCGCGAAGTCGGCGCACGGTTTCCATGGTCTCGTCTACGCTCAGCGTGGTCTGCGACAGCCAGACCACCTTGTCAGGGTCGGGCACCTCGATGGTCTCGGCCTCGTCGGGGCTGCCGACAAGCGTCGTGTGCTCGGGCGCCTCTCCCGCGGTTCCCTCGACCTCTTCATGGCCCTCGTGACCGATCAGCAGGATATGGAAGTCGTCCCGCGCGAAGCGCACGGCCTCTCGGTGCACCTTGGTGACGAGCGGGCAGGTGGCGTCGATGGCGAGCAGACCGCGGTCGGCCGCGGCGGTGACGACGGCCGGGGACACGCCATGGGCGCTGAAGACGATGTGCGAGCCTGTGGGTACCTCGTCGACTTCCTCGACGAAGATGGCACCCTTCTTCTCCAGCTCGGAGACGACGTAGATGTTGTGCACGATCTGCTTGCGTACGTAGACCGGAGCGCCGTACAGCTCGAGCGCCTTCTCGACGGCGATCACGGCCCGGTCCACGCCGGCGCAATAGCCGCGCGGGGCGGCCAGCAGCACCCGTTTGTGTCCGACCACCGGGGTATCCTTGAGCCTGTTGCGTGCTCGGGGAATCCGTGGCATGCCAAGGCCGATCACAGGCGAATCCGTACTGATAGTCACCAACCCAGTCTATGGGGGCCCGACTGTGCAGTCCGTGGGAGGAACGATTGATGACGGACGCACCCCCTACCCTCGAGGCCCCGTGGCCGGTCGGGCTGTTGGCCAACAAGATCCGCGGCTACATCGAGCGTCTCGGATCGGCCTGGGTCGAGGGTGAGATCACCCAGTGGGGCGCCAGCGGTGGCAACGTTTACGGCAAGCTGAAAGACCTCACCGAAGACGCCACGGTCAGCTTCACGGTCTGGTCCTCGGTCCGCGCGAAACTCACCAGCGACTTCAAGCAGGGCGACCGGGTCATCGCCCTCGTCAAGCCCAACTACTGGGTCAAGGGCGGAACGCTCACCATGCAGGTGTTCGAGATGCGTCACGTGGGACTCGGCGATATGTTGGAGCGCCTGGAGCGACTGCGCAACCAATTGGCCGGTGAGGGCCTCTTTGACGCCTCCCGCAAGAAGCCGCTGCCTTTCCTCCCGCACTGCATCGGACTGATCACCGGCAAGGACTCCGACGCCGAGAAAGACGTCATCCGTAACGCCCAGCTGCGCTGGCCGGCCGTCAACTTCCACCTGGCGTACGCGGCCGTGCAGGGTGAGCGCATGGTCGGCGAAGTGACCGCAGCCATCCAGCGACTCGACGCCGACCCCGAGGTCGACGTGATCATCGTCGCCCGCGGCGGCGGCGACTTCCAGAACCTGCTCGGCTTCAGTGACGAGAAGCTGATCCGCGCTGCGGCAGCCTGCGTCACCCCGCTGGTCAGTGCCATCGGCCACGAGGCCGACCGGCCGCTGCTCGACGACGTCGCCGATCTTCGCGCGTCGACGCCGACGGATGCCGCCAAGCGCGTCGTCCCTGACGTCTCCGACGAACTCAACCGAGTGCAGCAAGCCCGCGCCCGTCTCAGCAACCGGTTGACCGGCATCCTCGCGCATGAGGTCGACCGCATCGGCCAACTGCGCTCACGCCCCGTTCTGAGCACCCCACAGTGGATCGTCGATTCCCGGTCCGAAGACCTCACCCGCTACGTCGCCCGCGGAGCCGAGCTGGTCGACCGGGCGGTCGAGCGCGCGGGCGCGGTGATCGTCGACCTGCGCTCACAGCTGCGCACCCTCTCACCCCAGGGCACCCTCGACCGCGGATACGCGATCGTGCAGCTGGAAGACGCCAGGGTCGTGCGGTCGCCCAGCCAGGCACCAGCCGGGACGACGCTCCTGATCACCCTCGCCGAGGGCGCCGTGGCGGCCACCGCTCACACGCCAGCCACCGCCGCGGCAACCTCCGACCCGACACCGTCGAATTAGATAATTAGAATGGACACCATGACCTCGGCAGCAGACGATATCGACGCCCTGAGCTACGAACAGGCCCGGGACGAACTCGTGCGCGTGGTGAACGCCCTCGAACAGGGTGCCTCGTCGCTCGAGGAGTCGCTCGCGCTCTGGGAACGCGGCGAGGCTCTGGCCCGTCGCTGCGAGGAGTGGCTGATCGGCGCCAAGGCCAGACTGGATGCCGCACGGGCAGGCCAGGTCGATTCCGCCGCATCCGCCGGATGAGCGCCGCCAAGCGCGCGCCCCGCATCGTCGCCGAGCTGGGACGACCGGAGACCCCCAGCGAGACCACGAGCAGGCTCGCTGAAAACTCCCGCAAGTACCGGTCCCACAAGACTGTGAACAATCTGGTCCTGTCGCTTCTGGCCACCCTCGGCATGGTGTTCGTGCTCGTGCTGATCGTTCCACGCAGCGAGGCACCGTTGAACCGCGCCGTCGACTTCGCCGCCGTGGCCGAGCAGGTGCAGATCGGAATCGACGAGCCTCTGCTGGTCCCGGAGCTCCCTGCCGACTGGACGGCCAACTCCGCGCAGTGGCGGGCAGGCGGGACCGACAAGATCCCCTCCTGGAACATCGGCTTACTCACCCCGGCCAACGAGTACATCGGCCTGACCCAGGCTCTCGGGGCCAACCCGAGCTGGCTCGCCAACGAACTGAACGACACAGCCGCCAGCGGCACCGTCACGATCGCCGGCGTCACCTGGGACGTGCACCGCAACCCGGAGCCGGAAAAAGACCGCGGCAACTTCGAATCCGCGCTCGTGACGGCCGCCGGCGACAGCACGTACCTTCTCGTCGGCACCGCCGATGACGACGAACTTGCCGCCCTCGCCGAGGTGCTTGCCGAACAGATCAGCATGAACGACACCGAAGGACAGTAATGGGCAAGGCAGCGACACCGGCAGAGGTCTGGACGGACCTTCAGCGCGGCAACGACCGATTCGTGAACGGCGAGCCGCAGCATCCGCGTCAGGACGTGGACCGCCGCGCCGAACTCGCCTTCGTGCAGACCCCCGACGCCGCCCTGTTCGGTTGCAGCGATTCCCGGCTGGCCGCCGAGATCATCTTCGACAAGGGCCTCGGTGACCTTTTCGTGGTGCGCAACGCCGGTCAGGTCATCTCCGATTCGGTGCTTGGCTCGCTCGAATACGCTGTGGCCGTATTGCAGGTGCCGCTCATCCTCGTGCTCGGGCACGACGGCTGCGGCGCCGTGCGCGCCGCCATCGATTCCCAAGCCGTCGACGCGCCCCCCCTGCCCGTTCACATCAACCGGATCATCGAGAAGATCGTGCCGGCCGTTCGGCGGGTCGCGGGATCCACGGATGCGTCGCCGATCGATCCCGATCAGGTCGATGCTCTCGCCGTCGGCCGCGAGCACCTGCGCGACACGGTGTCCGAGCTGCTCGAGCGGTCGGAGATGATCAGTGCGGCCGTAGCAGAAGGTACATTGGCTATCGTCGGGGCGAACTACCGGCTACTCGAAGGCCGTGCCGTGGCCGACATTGTCGTCGGCGTGGTGTAGCCGAGCCCAGCGTTGGCGGCGGGCTCCAGGGTACCGCCGCGCGTTCCCGTCTCGAAGAGATTCGAATCCAGAAGATTCCCAACCGAAAGGTAATACACACCGTGGTGGACAAGACCGCTGAAGCCGAGTACCGGATCGAACACGACACGATGGGCGAGGTCCGGGTTCCGATCGCCGCCCTTTACGGGGCGCAGACGCAGCGGGCCGTCGAGAATTTCCCGATCTCCGGCTCCGTGTTGGAGCCCGCCCAGATCGCCGCGCTGGCTCGGATCAAGAAGTCAGCCGCCATCGCCAACGCGAAGCTGGGGGTGCTCGACGCCGAGATCGCCCAGGCGATCGCCGAAGCCGCCGACCTGGTGGCCACCGGCCGCTACGACTCCGAGTTCCCGATCGACGTTTACCAGACCGGCAGCGGAACGTCCTCGAACATGAACATGAACGAGGTCCTCGCCACGCTCGCCACCCGTAGTCTCGGCCGTACGGTGCACCCTAACGACCATGTGAACGCGTCCCAGTCCTCCAACGACGTCTTCCCTACCTCTGTGCACCTCGCCGTCACCAGCGCCCTCATCGACGACCTCATCCCCGCGCTCGACCACCTGGCCTTTGCCCTCGAGGCGAAGGCCGAGCTGTGGGCCGGTGCCGTCAAGGCCGGCCGCACACATCTGATGGATGCCACCCCGGTCACCCTCGGTCAGGAGTTCGGCGGCTACGCGCGGCAGATGCGCCTCGGAATCGAGCGCGTGCGCACCGCCCTCCCCCGCGTCGCCGAGGTCCCCCTCGGCGGCACCGCGGTCGGCACCGGCATCAACACTCCGTTCGGCTTCCCGCAGCTCGTGATCGAGTTGCTCGTTGAGGAGACCGAACTACCGGTCACCGAGGCACGCGACCACTTCGAGGCGCAGGCCAACCGGGACGGCCTGGTGGACGCATCCGGTGCCCTCCGCACCATCGCGGTCAGCCTGACCAAGATCTGCAACGACCTGCGCTGGATGGGCTCGGGTCCCAACACGGGCTTCGGCGAGCTGAACATCCCCGACCTGCAGCCCGGATCCTCGATCATGCCGGGCAAGGTGAACCCGGTGATCCCGGAGGCCGTGCTGATGGTGTGCTCCCGTGTGATCGGCAACGACGCCACCATCGCCTGGTCGGGCGCGTCGGGCTCCTTCGAGCTCAACGTGGCGATCCCGGTGATGGGCACGGCCTTGTTGGAGTCCATCCGCCTCCTCTCGAACGCGACCCGCGTGCTCGCCGACAAGACCGTCGACGGCCTGACGGCGAACGTTGAGCGCGCCCGCGCGCTGGCCGAGTCCTCCCCCGCAATCGTCACCCCGTTGAACCGGGTCATCGGCTACGAGGCAGCGGCCAAGGTCGCCAAGCATTCGGTGGCTGAGGGGGTCACCGTGCGCGAGTCCGTCATCGCGCTGGGTTTCGTCGAGCGCGGTGAGGTCACCCTCGAACTGCTCGACACCGCCCTCGACGTGCTCAGCATGACTCGTCCGCCCCAGCCCCGGTAGCCCTCGACTCCTCGCCCGCCGGCACTCACCAATTCGACGGAGATTTTGCTCCCGAAGGCCCGCTTTCGTTCCGAAAGGGGGTTTTGAGGCAAAATCTCCGTCGAATTCGTCAGGGCGCTAGCGCACCTCGTTGCCCTCAAGCATCTCCGTGACGAGGGCGGCGATCGCGCTTCGCTCCGAACGGGTCAGCGTCATGTGGGCGAACAGCGGATGTCCCTTGAGCGTCTCGATCACGGACGCCACCCCGTCGAAGCGGCCCACCCGCAGGTTGTCACGCTGGGCCACATCGTGGGTCAGCACCACGCGCGAGTTCTGACCGATCCGGCTGAGCACCGTGAGCAGCACGTTGCGCTCGAGCGACTGGGCCTCGTCCACGATCACGAAGGCGTCGTGCAGTGACCGGCCACGGATGTGCGTGAGCGGCAACACTTCCAGGATGCCCCGCTCGATCACCTCCTCGAGCACGTTCTCGGACACGATCGCCCCGAGCGTGTCGAACACCGCTTGGGCCCACGGGCTCATCTTCTCAGCGGCGTCTCCGGGCAGGTAGCCGAGCTCCTGACCACCAACCGCGTAGAGCGGCCGGAAGACCATGATCTTGCGGTGCTGCTGACGTTCCAGTACGGCTTCCAGGCCGGCGCAGAGGGCGAGCGCCGACTTCCCCGTGCCAGCCCTCCCCCCCAACGACAGGATGCCGATCTCCGGGTCGAGCAACAGGTCGATGGCCAGCCGCTGTTCCGCTGAGCGGCCCTTCAGTCCGAAGACGTCCCGATCGCCGCGCACGAGCTTCATCTCACCCTTGCCGGTCACCCGGCCGAGCGCCGAGCCGCGGTCGGAGTGGATGACCAGGCCCGTGTTCACCGGCATGTCCTGCACGAGACGCGTGTGCACGACCTCCTTGTCGTAGAGCTCGTCGATCAGGTTGGAGCCCAGCGTGATCTCGTCCATGCCCGTCCAGCCGGAGTCCACCGCGAGCTCGTGCCGGTACTCCTCCGCGGTGAGGCCGAGCGAAGCCGCCTTCACCCGGAGCGGCAGGTCTTTTGTGACGACGGTCACGTTCAGGCCGTCGTTGGCCAGGTTGAGGGCCACTGCGAGGATGCGGGAGTCGTTGTCGCCGAGTTGCAGGCCGGAGGGGAGCACCGACATGTTCGAGTGGTTCAGTTCCACGCGGAGGCTGCCACCCTCGCCGACCGGAATCGGGAAGTCCAGGCGTTCGTGTTTCACCCGGAGCTCGTCGAGAAGCCGCAGCGACTGCCGGGCGAAGTATCCGATCTCCGGGTCATTGCGCTTGGCTTCGAGCTCCGCGATGACCACGACCGGCAGTACCACGGCATGCTCCGCGAAGCGGAAGATCGCCTTGGGATCGGAGAGCAACACCGATGTGTCTAGAACGTAGGTGCATTCGGCCTGCCCGACCGTGGCCGTCCGGTTCGAACCCTTGTTGTCGATCTGATTAGCGGTCACAACCACTCCCACCCCGTGCCCCGTGAGGCACAGATTGTGTTGGCGAGCAGCCACAGGGTTCTCGAGCCGTACTTATGTGGCCGTCTCGACCAGGCGCCATACCTGATGTTCTCGACGCTACTTATACAAGCCCAGCAAGGGAAGAGCGACACGCGCATTCGAAACAGACGTTCACCGGGCAGTCATCATCCGGACTATGCCCCGACCGGCACGCAATGGTCAATAGATCACCGCTGTCGCATACGACGTGAACGCGCCGCGCAGCATGTCGACCGTGTGCGGGCTGAGGGCCGCGTGGGTGCTGATCCGCACGGTGCCGCCACGCGTGGTCGCCGTCACTCCGTGGTTGTGCAGCGCGATGCTCAGCAGCGTGAGCTGAGCGGCCGGGGGTTCGAGCACCAGGATGCCAGCACGCTCCCGGTCGTCCCTGGAGGAGACGACGGGCACGGCGAACTCGTCGGCCAGATCGATCAGCTGCGCCACATTCAGGTTGATTGCGTCCTCGATCGAACGGATGCCCACGTCGGCCACCTCTTCGAGGGCGGCCGCGAACCGGGCCTGGGCTATGGCGTCGCCGTTGCTCACCCGGAACGCGTTGGCGCTGCGGCTCGGCGGCGGCACCTCGTCCCACGGCTCGACGGTGTCCGTGCCGGTGAAACCGGAGAACACGGGGACCAAGCGTTCGACGGCGCGGTCGCTGAGTGCCAGGAACCCGGTGCCCCACCCGGCTCTGGCCCATTTCTGGCCGCCCGAGGCGACGACATCCGCCACCTCGTAGGGGACATCCACCGACCCGAGGCCCTGGATGGCGTCGACGATGAGCAGGCGGTCGCCGATGACCTGACGGATGCCTTCCAAGTCCACGCGATAGCCCGTGCGGGAATCGACGAGGCAGACCGCCACCGCGGCGGTGGCCGGGGTCAGTTGTGCCCGGATCTGCCCGGGGGTGACCCGACCGTGGTCGGTCTCCAGCCAGATCGGGGTGACCACGCGCAGAGCCTCCGCCGCTCGCACGGCCGCGAACGGCACCGTGGGGAAATCGCCGCGCGAAAGCAGCACCGGCCCGGTGAGGCCGAACATGGCGTGCATGATCCCGGTAGTGGTGTTGGGTTCGCAGACGACCTGGTCAACGCGGAAACCGGTGGCGAGGGCCACGGCGGCGCGCAGCCGTGCGTCCTGCGTTCCGAAATGGTCGAGGCTGCCGAACCGAGCCCGGGACAGCGCATCCGTTTGGCCGAGGGTCTCGGCGACCACACCGGCGGACAGCGGTCCCACCCGGGCGTAGTCGAGGTAGCCGGGCTCTTCGAGAAACCCCTTCAGATAGCGCTCGAGAACGGTCATGGGTTCTCCTACCCGCCGAACCGGCGCTGGCGGCGAGCAAAGTCGCGCAGGGCGCGCAGGAAGTCGACCTGGCGAAGGTCTGGTCCGAGCGCTTCCACGAAATAGAATTCGCTGTGCGCGCTCTGCCAGAGCATGAAGTCGCTGATGCGCTGCTCCCCCGAGGTGCGGATGACCAGGTCGGGATCAGGCTGACCCCCCGTGTAGAGGTGCGCCCCGATCAGCTCGGGGGTCAGGGTCTCCGCGAGGTCTTCAAGGGTCTGGCCGTTCTCGAGGTGCGCCCCGACGATGCTCCGCATCGCGTCGGTGATCTCGGTGCGGCCGCCGTAGCCCACGGCGAGGTTGATATGCAGACCTTTCTTACGGGCCGTGCGCGCCTCCGCGGCGTTCAGGGCGGCGACCAACGGCTCGGGCAGGCCGGCCTTGGACCCCACCTGCTGCACCCGCCAATCGCGGTACCGGGAGAGCTCTTCCGCGAGCTTCGCGATGATCTTCATCAGCTCCTGGAGCTCGTCGCTCGGCCGGTTGGTGAGGTTGTCGGAGGAGAGCAGGTACAGCGTGACGACGGAGATGCCGAGGTCGTCACACCATTTGAGGAATTCCCGCATCTTGGCGGCACCGGCCCGGTGCCCGTGAGCGGCGGAGTCGAAGCCGAGTTGCCGAGCCCAGCGCCGGTTGCCGTCGATGATCATGGCGACATGGTCCGGCAGTACATCCGGAGTCAACCCTCGGCGGAGACGACGCTGGTAGACCCCGTAGAGAATGCCGCGCGCCCATGGAATTTCCCGTTTCTGCACATATTTACGCTAGCCCACTCGCGACCGTTGCGTGCCGCACGGGGCATGCACGCTGTCGTATTCTTGCAGCATGGCCCCAGCGAGTGACATCCCCAACCTGCCGTTGTTCGAGGACAACCTGCCGCAGCCGGTGGAGGTCAAGCCCACTTGGCGAGGCTGGATCCACGCCGGAACCTTCCCCGTCACGATCGTGGCCGGCATCGTGCTTCTGCTCGCCGCCGACGGCACCGCTGCTCGTGTGAGTTCGCTCGTATTCGTGCTGAGTTCGATGCTTCTGTTCGGCAATTCAGCCCTGTACCACCGGTTCAACTGGGGCCCTCGCACAAAAGTGATCCTCAAGCGGATCGACCATGCCAATATCTTCCTGCTGATCGCGGGCTCCTACACTCCAATTTCGGTGCTCGCCCTTCCACCAGCCAAGTCCGCTTTGCTCCTGTCTCTGGTCTGGGGCGGCGCCTTCCTCGGAATCGCATTCCGGGTGTTTTGGATCAATGCCCCGCGCTGGCTGTACGTTCCGCTATACCTGGCGCTCGGATGGGGCGCGCTCATGTTCATCGTCGACTTCTTCCAAGCCAACGCGGCGATGATGACACTGATCATGATCGGGGGGCTGTGCTACTCCGTGGGTGCCGTCATCTACGGCATGAAACGGCCCAACCCCCTCCCGGGCGTGTTCGGCTTCCACGAGATCTTTCACACCCTGACCGTGGTGGCCTTCCTCTGCCACTGGGCGGCGATCATGATCATCGCCACCAACCCGATCTACCCGTAGCCCCGCCGACCCGGTCCGCGTGCCGGTCTACGCCTTGTCCGCGCCCGCCGGGTCGGCGTCGGCAGCGGACTTCGCCGCAATCTCGGCCTGCAGTCGTTCCTGAATTTCGGCACGGTAGGTGTTGCGGCGCACGCGCCGAGCCATGTCGATGGACAGAAGCACCGTTCCGACGGCCACGACGGCAATCGCGACGAAGCCCGCTGGGCCCGGCGTCACCGTGTTCGGGTCGAACTCGGGCGAGGGGGTGGCCGCTGCGACGATGCTGACAAGCGGGGCGAGGACGACGAGACTCATGCGTCGTCCCTCACTCCGGCGAAAAGGTCGGATTCAGGTATCACGGTGTCCACTTTCGATTCGACGAGCTGGAAGTCCTCGTAGGGCCAGGCCTCACGGATGAGATCGTTCGGCCAGAAGAAGAAGCTGCTGGTGGGAGAGACCTGGCTGGCATGTGCCCGGAGTGCCGCGTCCCGCGCCTCGAGGAAGTCTCCGACGGGAACATGGGTCGTCGCCAGCTTCGGGTAGTCCTTCATCCATTCCCTGGCCGCTTCCAGCGGCTCCAACAGGGGCGACTCGGGGTCCTTGACGCTCAGTTCCAGGAACATGGCATCGATGCGTTCGAGGTTGAAAATCCGGTCGTAATAGAGTTTGTCGACCTGCCAGGGCGCACCGGCATCCGGGTACCGGGTCGGGTCGGCGGCGGCCCGGTAGGCCTCCATCGACACGTCGTGGCAACGGATGTGGTCGGGGTGCGGGTAGCCGCCGTTCTCGTCGTACGTGATCAGGACCTGCGGTCGGAAGTCACGGATGAGCCGCACGATCGGCTCCGCGGAAATCTCCACGGGGATGTCCGCGAACGAGTTCGCGGGCACCGATCCATCGTCGTTCATCCCGGAATCCTGGTAACCGAGCCACCGGTGCGCGACCCCGAGAACGCCTTGCGCCTCCGCCATTTCCAAACGACGAAGTCCGGCGAGGTCACGTTCGGCCAGCGGATGTGCCAGCAGGTCCTCGTTCAGGATGCTCCCCCGCTCGCCGCCCGTGCAGCTCAGGATCATGACCTCGGCGCCGAGGCTCCGGTAGTGGGCGTAGGTGGCGGCACCCTTGCTCGACTCGTCGTCGGGATGGGCGTGCACCGCCAAGAGTCGCAGCGACATGAAACTCCTCAGAAATGCCAGATAACCTTGGTGCTAAGACTAATCGTTGATCCGTGAGTGTGGAGTCTGAGTGACCGCGACCAGCAACCTCGATACCCGATACGGGCGTGCCCCGAACCGCGGCACGAGAGACCGCCGCGTCCTCTATGTCACCGCCGGCTCGCTCGCGGCGATCCTGGTTGCCTTCGTGGTCTGGGTGGGGCTGGGTGCCTCCGAGCCCCTGATCGAGACCCGGGACATCGGCCATACCATCGTCGACGAGAATCTCGTGACGGTGACCTTTGAGGCGTCGATTCCGGTCGGCCGCAGTTCCAGCTGTGCTGTGCAGGCACTGAACGAGACCTTCACCGTGGTCGGCTGGACGGTCATCGACCTGCCCGCCAGCCCAATATATTCACGGTCGACGACCACGGATGTGCGCACGACCGAGCAGAGTAACACCGGATTGATTTACCGCTGCTGGCTGACCTAGACTAAGTATTTCGCCCTGACGTACTCGTCGGGGCGTCCGTTGTATAACTGCGGGTTCACCCCTAGGGCATCGAACGAGCATGACCGAGCATGAGGAGATTCCACCCATGACTACCGAAACCACGGTCACCTGGCTGACCCAGGAGGCCTACGACCGCCTCGCCGCCGAGCTGGATACGCTCAGCACCGTCGGACGCGTCGAGATCGCGAAGAAGATCGAATCAGCTCGAGAAGAGGGCGACCTCAAGGAGAACTCGGGCTACCACGCCGCCAAGGATGAGCAAGGCAAAATGGAGGCGCGCATCCGCACGCTCGTGCTACTGCTGCGCACCGCCGAGGTCGGCCATGCGCCCGAGAGCAGGGGCGTCGTTGAGCCCGGCACCGTGATCACCGCAACCATCGCCGGCGAGAAGAATCGTTTCCTGATCGGCAGCCGCGAGATCGCCGGAGACAGCGACCTTGACGTCTACAGCGAGCAGAGCCCGCTCGGTACCGCGATCATCGGCCTCACGGTCGGTGCGAAGACGTCGTACGAGACACCCACCGGCAAGGAAATCGCCGTCGAGATCTTCCTCGTGGAGACCTGGGCCGGCAACTAACCACACCGCTTCACCGCTCCCGGCGGGCACCGTCATCCGTCGAGGCTCTCCGTGTCGTGCTGCGCCGGCGGCTGCCCGTTCGGCCTCTCACCAATTCGACGGAGATTTTGGGAAAAATGCGGCTGTCCGCAGGGTGGAGAGCCAATCCGGACACAATCTCCGTCGAATTCGTCAGTCGAACTGCGGGTCGTAGCCGGCCGCGCGCAGCACGTCCACGACGAGTTGGCGGTGGTCGGGGCCGCGGGTCTCGACGCTGACGTTGAGTTCGACCTCGCTGATCTGCAGCCCCACGCCGTGGCGGGTGTGCAGAACTTCGATCACGTTGGCGTGCGCCTCCGCGAGCAGTTCCGAAATGCGGGCCAGTTGCCCGGGGCGGTCGGGCAGCATGATGCGCAGCGTCAGGTAGCGACCGGATGCCGACAGGCCGTGACTGATCACGCGCTGCATCAGCAGCGGGTCGATGTTCCCCCCGCTCAGGATTGCGACGGTCGGACCGGTCGCAGCGACCTTGCCGGCCAGGATCGCGGCAACGGCGACCGCGCCGGCCGGTTCCACGACGAGCTTGGCGCGCTCCAGCAGCACCAGGAGCGCACGGGCGGTGTCGTCCTCGGTGACGGTGACGACCTCGTCGACGGTGTCCCGCACGATCTCGAAGTTGAGCAGCCCCGGTTTGGCCACCGCGATGCCGTCGGCGATGGTGGGCGTGATCGGGATCTCCAGCACCCGACCGGCCGCCAGCGAGGGTGGGTATGCGGCCGCGTTGGCGGCCTGCACCCCGATCACGCGGATCTGACGACCGTCGCGCCGGGCGAGCTGTTTGATCACGCTGGCGACGCCGGAGATCAGGCCGCCACCGCCGATCGGAACGACGACGGTGGCAAGGTCGGGCACCTGGTCGAGGATCTCCAGACCCACCGTGCCCTGCCCGGCAACGACGTCCGCATGATCGAACGGGGGAATCAGTATCGCCCCGGTCTCCTCGGCGTAGGCCGCCGCGGCCAGCAGCGGCTCGGCAACCGTATTGCCGCGCAGGATGACGTGCGCTCCGTAGTCGCGGGTCGCCTGCAGCTTCGGCAGGGCGACGCCCACGGGCATGAAGATCGTGGCCTTGATGCCGAGTTCCCGGGCCGCGAAGGCAACACCCTGGGCGTGGTTGCCGGCCGAGGCCGCAACGACGCCACGGGTCTTCTCTTCGTCGGTGAGCCGGGACATCCGGTTGTATGCACCCCGGATCTTGTAGGAGCCGGTGCGCTGTAGGTTCTCGCATTTGAGGAGGACGGGCGAGCCGAGCAGCTCCGAGAGGTAGCGGGAGGATTCCATCGGGGTCACGGCCGCTACCCGGCCGACCACATTTCGAGCGGACTCGAAGTCGGACAGGGTCGGTCCGACGAGAGAGGCATTAGTCAAGGGGGGCACTTTTCTCGAGGGGGTCGCCGTGGCGACGGAAACCGGGGCGTTGCGGAACGGTCTGCCAGAGGGGGGAGGCCAGCAAGGTCGCGGGGGGTTCCAGACTGGAGCGCCACACCCCACTGTTGATGTACGTGATCATGACGTTCAGCACGGCGGCGACCGGAACGGCGAAGAGCGCGCCCGGGATGCCCGCGAGCAGCGCACCGGCGGCCACGACCAGCACCACTCCCAACGGATGCACCTTGACCGCGGTGCCCATGATCAGAGGTTGCAGAATATGGCCCTCGACCTGCTGCACGAGCAGCACTACCCCGAGCATCAGCAGCGCCACCACCCAGTCGTTGAAGATCAGCGCGATCACGACGGCCACGGCCCCCGTGGCCACCGCACCGACGATGGGAATGAAGGAGCCGAGGAACACGAGCACGCCGATAGGCACGGCCAGGGGCACGCCCAGCAGAGCCGCGCCGCTGCCGATGCCGATGGCGTCGATGGAGGCCACCAGGATCTGCACCTTCGCGAAGTTGCCCAGTGTGGTCCAGCCTGCCACCCCCGCGCCGTCAATGGCCGCGCGGGCACGCCGCGGAAACAGGCGTACGATCCACGCCCAGATGCTCCGGCCGTCGATCAGGATGAACAGCAGGCTGAACAGCGCCAGCAGGATACCGGTCGCCAGGTGGCCGATCGAGGAACCCACTGACAGCGCCCCGGACACGAAGACCGCTCCGTCTGCCTGGATGGCCTGCCAGGCCTCTCCGAGGAAGGCGTTGAGCTCCGGCTCCGTCAGCTGCAGCGGCGACGCCAGAAGCACGGCTTTCAAGCTGGCGTAGGACGCGGCGAGCCGGTCGTTCAACCCGACCGTGCCGACGGCGATCTGGGTCACGGCCAGCGTGATCAATCCGCCGATGATGGCGAACGTGCCGATCAGGGCCAGCACGACGGCCAGCGCCTTGGGCCACCGGTGCCGCACGAGGAAGCCGACGAAGGGCACGAGCAGCGCCGAGACCAGGACGGACACCAGCAGCGGGATGACGATCAACCGCAGCTGGATGACGATGAAGATGACGACGGCCAGCGCACCGGCGAGCGCCAGCAGGCGCCAGGACCAGGCTGCGGCGAGACGGATGCCGGCGGGCAGGTTCTCGTCCACTCCGTTGGGGTGCGCGGGGGGTGCCGCGAGCAGGATCGGGGGTGCCGGCCTGCGGCGCCCGAAGGCGCCGAAGAAGCCGCCACGGGCGGGTTTTCCGTCGGATTCCATCACGGCATCATTCTAGGCAATCCCACGTACCGGCTCCGGCATGAGCCGGACGGTTATATCGGCGCCGGAATCGGGTCGACCGAGACCGGCGCACCCGTGAACGTCACACCGACCTGGTCGCCCACCGTCGGCCGCAGCCGAACGTCGTGCTGCACGACGAGCGACGAGCCGTCTTCCAGGCGCACCGTCGTGCGTCGGAGGGAACCGTGGAAGCTCGACGAGAGGACCACCCCCGGAGCGCCCTCCCGGCCGAGTTCGAGATCTTCCGGACGCACGGAGACAGTGACGCGGCCATCCGCCTGGGAGGGGTCCAGGAGAGGCAGTTTCGCGCCGTGCACCTGCGCGAAGCCATGCAGCACCCTGCCGATGAGCTGGTTGCTCAGACCCACGAAATCGGCGATGAACGGCGAGGCGGGCCGGGTGTAGAGCTCTTCCGGCGCCCCGACCTGCTCGATCGAACCGGCACGCATGACGGCAACCCGGTCGGCCACGGCAAGCGCCTCGTCCTGGTCGTGCGTCACGAACAGCGTTGTTATGCCCAGTTCGGTTTGGATGCGCCGGATCTCCTCCCGCAACGCCACCCGCACCTTGGCGTCGAGGGCGGAGAGCGGCTCGTCAAGGAGGAGCACCCGCGGCTCGGTGACCAGGGCACGTGCCAGCGCCACCCGCTGCTGCTGCCCGCCGGAGAGTTGGTGCGCGAAACGGTCGTAGTGGGCGTCGAGCCCGACCAGGGCCAGGGCGGCGGCCGCGCGAGCGCGCCGTTCCTCCCCGCGCACTTTCCGCATCCGCAGGCCGAACTCGACGTTCTCCCCCGCGCTGAGATGAGGGAACAGCGAATACGACTGGAAGACCATGCCCAGGTCGCGACGGCTGGTGGGCAGCGCCCCGACGTCGACACCGTCGATCAAGATGGAACCGGCATCCGTGGCCTCGAGGCCCGCCAGCACCCGCAGCGCCGTCGTCTTTCCGCTGCCGCTCGGGCCGAGCAGGGCGACGAGCTCACCCGGGTGCAGGGTGAGGTCGAAGTGCGCCAACGCACGGTGGCCGGCGAAGTCCTTGACGACTCCCTCGAAGCGCACCGCGGCTCCCGCCCGGGCCGTCGTTGCCGGGTTCGCCGGGGTGCGCGCCGGAAGCCGGTTCTGGTTGTGGAGTTGATTCTGGATCATGACTGACCTCCAGTGGTGGGCCGACGCCGCCCGGTGCGGACCAGGCCGAGACGCCCGATGACGAGCAGGAGTAGGAACGCGAAGGTGAGCGCGAGCAACGACAGGATGACGGCTGTGTACGGGTCGGCTTTGCTCACGACCAGGAGCGAGGTCTGCAGGGTGATGCGGTTGAGCAGGGACGCGATCGTGAACTCACCGAGCACAACTGCGACCGCGATGAAAGCTCCGGCGAGGATGCCGCGGCGCAGGTTCGGGATCAACACCCGCACCAGTACACTCCCCCAGCCGGCGCCGAGGGTGCGGGCGGCCTCGCTGAGCGTGCGCACGTCAACGCCGTCGAGATTGGCCTGGATGGCCCGGTAGGCGAACGGCAGAACCGTCACGCCGTAGGCGAAGGAGAGGGTCCACACGCCGCTGCCGGCCACCCGGGCGAGCACCGAGTATACGGGGGCCAGGCCGACCACGAGCACGATGGCCGGGATGCTGATCGGCAGGATGCAGACGAACTCCATCAGGCGTCGCAGCCGGGGAAACCGCAGGTGCACCAGCAGCAGGGTCGGCACCAGCAGGAGCAACATGATCGCCACGGTGCCCATGGCCAACCCGACCGAGTTGCCGAGGGCTACGAGGACCGTTCGGTAGGGACCGGTGAAGCCGCCCTGGAACAGGGCCGTCCAGCGGGAGAAGTCGTGGCCGCCGGCAAGACCGCGGCGCAGCGTGAATTCCACCATCGCGACGATGGGAATGGCGAAGACGAGGCCGATGCTGCCAAGGATGAAACCACGCACCGGCCAGGTGGGGGTGTGCGCCACAGGCCTCACCGATGCCACCGTTCCGCCCGGGATTGCAACGCCGAATAGCCGGACATGACGACGGCCATCACCAGGATCATGCCGAGCGCGAGCGCCCCGGCCAGGTTCTCCCGGCCGAGCAGGGTTTCGCTTGTCAGGGCCGAGCGGATCTGCAGAGGGACGATCTGCGACCCCTGGCTGGTGAGCGCGGCGGCGGTGGCGTAGGAGGAGAACGCGTTGGCGAACAGCAGCAGCAGGCTGCCGAGGAACGACGGGGCGAGCACAGGGAACGCGATTCGGAACCAGTACGTCGTCCGGGTGCCGCCCAGAGTGGCGTTCGCCTCGGCCCAATGCGGGTTCAGGGCCTGCAGCGCGGGCAGGAAGGTGATGATCATCAACGGAACCTGGAAGTAGATGTAGGGCAGCACTAGTCCCGGCAGCTCGTAGAGCCATACCCCGTCGGCGAAGATGTCGACTCCGAAGGTGTCCCTCAGGGTCACGGTGACCAGACCCTGGATGCCGATGGTCGCTACGAACGCGAAGGCGAGCATGACGCCGCCGAACTGGGCGAGCACGCCGCTGAGCGAATCCACCACGGAACGGAGGGGGCCGCCCTCGCGAGCCCCGAGCAGTCCGTAGCAGGCGACGGCGCCGACGACCGCCCCCACGACGGCGGTGAGCGCCGACAGCCCGAACGAATTGGCGAAGGCGTTCAGTATGACCGGGTTACCGAGGGCCGCGACGGTGTCGAGCGTGAACCCTCCGGTCTCGTCGACGAACCCGGTGCCCACGGCGATCAACGTCGGCACGAACAGGAACAGCAGCACATACACCGCGAACGGCAGCAGCCCGAGGGCTGCTGCCGTGCCGCGTCGGCTACTGGACAGCTGAGGCCCACTTCTCGCCGAGGAGCGCGGCTCCCGCGGCGCTCTCCGCCTCAGTGGGGACGACGGTCTCGGCCGGGGTCTCCGGGAGGGCGGCGAAGAGGTCCGCATCGATGGTGCCGGCCGTCGCCATGGCGTCGGCACGCACGGGACGGGCCCCACCGGCGAGCCAGAGGTTCTGGCCCTCGTCGCTGTAGAGGAATTCCTGCCAGAGCCGGGCGGCAGCCGGGTTCGGGGCATCCTTGTTCACGGCCTGGTTGTAGTAGCCGGCATACCCGGTGCCGGGGAAGACGACGACCTCCCAGTTGCGCTCGCCCGCCAAACTGGTGCCGTAGCCCACGTTGAGGTAGTCCCAGTCGAAGACCACCGGAGTCTCCCCCGATGCGATGGTCGCCGCGGTGGGGTCGATCTTGACGAAGTTGCCGGCCTTGCTGAGCTCGCCGAAGAAGTCGATCCCGGCCTGGAAGTCGCCGACCGTGCCCTCGCTCTGCACGGTGGCCAGGCCGACGGCGGCGAAGGCGGCTCCGGCCTGCGTCGGGTCACCGTTGATCGCGACCTTGCCCTTGTACTCGGCACCGAGCAGATCGCTCAACTGCTTCGGCGCCGGTACGGCGTCAGGGTCGTAGCCGACAGCCATGTAACCGCCGTAATCACCCGTGTACAACCCGCTGGCCTCCTTCAACGCGTCCGGGATCTCCGCCCAGGTGGCCACCTGGTACGGCGCGAACCGGTCGGTGCTGGACAGCGCCACGGCCAACCCCAGGTCGAACACGTCCGGCGCGGTGTCCTGTCCGGCGAGGTTGTCCGCGGCCAGAATCTCCTCGGCGCTGGACGCGTCGGGCGACGCCTCAGTGATGGTGATCTCCGGGTATTTCTCGGCGAATGCGTCGAGCACGGCGCCGTAGTTGGCCCAGTCCCGGGGCAGGGCGATCACGTTCAGGGCGCCTTCAGCCCGTGCAGCATCCTCGAGCGCGGCCAAGTCGCCGAACGCGGACAGGCTGGTCGCTGTGGCGGCGTCGACCGGGGTACCGGCATCCGCGGCACTGGAACAGGCGGCCAGGCTGAGGGCGAGGGCGGTGGCCGCGGCAAGGGCGGCCAGGGAACGCGTGGTGAACAATTTTCCTCCGTCGGACCAGCTAGGGGCGGCCGCGGTTCGCGGTCGACTTTCGGATTGTTACTGGTCACGGCGAGGCTAGAAGCCGTGGCCGACCGCCAGGGAGCCTCAACCTGAACACTGCGTGAATGCCGCGTGAAAGGGTGCCGCTAAGGTCGGTGAATGGTTCAGCCGATCTCCCCCGCACTCGCCCGCCGCATTGCGCTCGGCGCGCAGGGCTTCGGGCGCCCGTCGCCCGTGACGCCGGGCATCCGTCAACTGGATGCCCTGGTGAACCGGCTCGGGCTGTTGCAGATCGACTCGGTGAACGTGTTCGAGCGCAGCCACTACCTGCCGGCGTTCAGCCGACTCGGTGGCTACGACAAGGCGCAGCTGGATCGGCTGACCTCGGGCCGGGAGGCGCGTTTCACCGAGTACTGGGCGCACGAGGCGTCATTCCTCCCGATCGACACCTGGCCGCTGTTCGGCTGGCGGATGCGGGACTACCGGGACCGGTCGGCGACTGAGGCGTGGGCGCAGGGCAACCGCCAGCTTTTGAACTGGCTGCTGGCCGAGCTCGCCGTCAAGGGCCCGTTGCGCGCGAGCTCCATCGAGCACGACGCGAACCGGCGCTCCGGGCCGTGGTGGGGCTGGTCGGATGTGAAGACCGGGCTCGAGACGCTGTTCCGTTGGGGTGACGTGGCGATCACGGGCCGCGAACGCTTTGAGCGAGTTTACGGGCTGCCCGGGCAGGTGTTCCCACGGGAGCTCCTCGAGCGCACCGTGAGCCGGGATGACGCCCACCGCGAACTGGTGAGCCGCTCGGCACGGGCGCACGGCATCGGCACGGCGAAGGACTTCGCGGACTATTTCCGGCTGCGGGGACCGGCGACTCTGGCGGCCATCCGCGACCTCGAGGACACCGGTGAACTCATCCCGGTGGAGGTGCCTGGCTGGGGTGCGGGCGGGCAGGCAGGCGCCGCGTGGCTGCACCGCGACGCGCGGCTGCCGCGCACGATGAATGCCGCGACCCTGCTCTCCCCATTCGACCCGGTCGTCTGGGAGCGGTCGCGCACGTTGCGCCTGTTCGGTTTCCACTACCGGATCGAGATCTACACCCCACAACCGAAACGGGTGTTCGGGTACTACTCGCTGCCCGTGCTTCTCGGCGACACGATTGTGGGCAGGGTCGACCTCAAGAACGACCGCCAGGCACAGGTGCTTCGGGTGCGTGCGGCGTGGGCGGAACCGGGCGCGCCGGCGGACACCGCCGGACGCCTGGCATCCGTGTTGCGGCAGGCGGCCACGTGGCAGGGCCTTCCGGAGATCGACGTGGAACCACGCGGCAACCTCGCCGCCGCCCTGATCGCCGAGCTGCGCGCCTAGGCAGCATCTCAGTTTCTGCGACAGGGTCCGTTCCGGCCCAAAGTGACGCGCGGATCGGGGTCTCAGGGTCGGAACGAGTGGTTAGAACTGGCGACCCATGGCGTGCAGGCGCTCGACGCGGTCGGCGATCGGCGGGTGCGTTGCGAACAGCTTGTCCATGACGCCGGGCTTCAGCGGGTCGGCGATCCAGAGGTGGGCCATCGACGTGTTCTGCTTCTTCATGGGGCGCCCATAGGCCTCGAGCTTGCCGAGCGCACTGGCCAGAGCATCCGGATGCCGCGTGGTCAGTGCGCCCGTGGCATCCGCGAGGTACTCACGCTGCCGTGACACCGCCAGCTGCACGACCGTGGCGATCAGGGGCGCCACAACCATGGCGACGAGACCGACCACCATGATGACGGGGCTGCCGTTGTTCCTGCTGTCCCGACCGAAGAACGCCATCCGCAGGAACATGTCGGAGATGAACCCGACGGCCACCACGAGACCGAACACGACCATAGACAGGCGAATGTCGTAGTTGCGCACGTGGCCGAGCTCGTGTGCCATGACACCCTCAAGTTCGGAGTCGGTCATGATCTCCATCAGACCGGTGGTGGCGGCCACGATCGCGTGCTGCGGGTCGCGCCCGGTGGCGAAGGCGTTCGGCGCTTGATCATTGATCACGTAGATCTCGGGCATGGGCGTTCCGGTCGTGATCGCGAGGTTCTCGACGATGTTCCAGAGGCGTGGATTCTCCGACTTGTTGTTGATCTTGATGCCGCCGCTCAGGGCGACCGCCTGGCGACCCGCCATGAAGTATTGCAGCAGGGCATAGCCCGAGGCGACGACGACCGTGAGGACCAGGATGCTGTAGTTGCCGGGCGTGCTGTAGATCGCGTTCGCCAGCCAGCCGAGACCGGCGATGACGACAATGAACACGATGATGATGAAGACAGTGTTGCGCTTGTTGCGCGCGATAGCGCTGTACATAGCCAGTCGCCGCTAGAACTGGACGCGAGGCGGCTCCGCGATGGCGGCGGAGTCGGACACCTCGAAGAAGTCGCGCTGGGTGAATCCGAGGTTGCGGGCGATGAGGTTGTTGGGGAAGACCTGGATCTTCGTGTTCAGTTCGCGCACGCCGCCGTTGTAAAACCGGCGTGAGGCCTGAATCTTGTCTTCGGTGTCGACCAGTTCGCCCTGCAACTGTAGGTAGTTCTGGCTGGCCTGCAGCTGAGGGTAAGCCTCGGCCACGGCGAAGATGCTGCGAAGGGCGGTCTGCATATGGTTCTCGGCGGCGGCGGCTTCAGCCGGGCCCTGCGCGGTGAGCGACTCGGCCCGTGCCTTGGTGACGTTCTCGAAGACTGCCCGCTCGTGTGCCGCATAGCCCTTGACCGATTCGATCAGGTTGGGGATCAGGTCGGCACGACGCTTCATCTGAACGGTGATGTCACTCCACGCCTCGTCGACGCGCACCTTGAGGGTGACGAGAGAGTTGTACGTCGCCCAGAGGTAGATCCCAATGATGACGACGAGTGCAACAACGATGACGACCGGGATGAGCCATTCCATGGCAGCTTCTCCTTGTGATGGGGCGGGGCGAGCAAGCAGGCCGCGGCGGCGTGTCTACGACGCAGCACCATCATAACCATGCGCCCTGAACCTCTCATGTCCTTCCCAACACACTCCAAGAAACACCCTGCGCCTCAGTGTCAGCGGGCGGAGAGTGCCCTCTGCAGCCAGCGGTAGGAGGACTTCGGGGTGCGGCTGCGGGTTCCATCCTGGAAGTCGACGTGCACGAGTCCGTACCGCTGGGTGTAGCCGGCCGTCCACTCGAAGCTGTCTAGCAGGGACCAGATCGTGTATCCCTGAAGGGAGACGCCGTCGGCGATCCCACCGGGGGCGACCGCGGCTAGCGCCGCCGTGAGGTGCTCGGCAAGGTAGTCGATCCTGGCCGGGTCGTGCACGGCACCCCACTTGTCGGCCACGTCGGGAAAGCTGGCTCCCCCGGCCGTGATGCAGACGCTTGGCAGATGCTCCGCGTAACGGTCCCGCAGTTCGGCAAGGGCCACGCCCAGGAATTCGGGGGCGATGGCGGTGCCCGCGTTGCTCACCGGGAACTCGCGGAACGTGGTGACGTGGAAGGGGAACGCCACGACTTTCTCCGGCGGCCCGCTGGGCGGAGGGCCGTTCGCGGCCTTCGGGGTCGCCGCGCCGGCCTTGATCCGGCTCGGCTGGAAGTAGTTGAGGCCGTAGAAGTCCAGCGGCTGATTGATGGTGCGCAGGTCGTCCGGGTCTGTCTCCAGCAGCATCCGCAGCGGTACCTGATAGGGCTCGGGCGGTTCCGGGTAGCGGCCGAGCAGCACGGCATCGGCGTAGACGCGGTTGTGGAGCACGTCGAAGAGCGCGGCCGCGACCTCGTCGGCTTCGCGGCCGCTGGCAGCCTGCACGGGCGAGTGCACGTTCGCGATCCCGATCCGGCCGCGCACATCGGCGGCACGCAAACCCTGCACGGCGAAACCGTGGCCGAGGAGCTGGTGGTGCGCCGCGGGCAGGGCGCCGAACAGCCGGGCCTCACCCGGGGCATCCGTGCCGAGCGCATACCCGTTCAGGGTCACAGTCGCGGGGTCGTTCAAGGTCAGCCAGGAGTCGATCCGGTCCCCGAACACCTCGCCCACCTGGTTCGCGTAGTCGCCGAAACGCATCGCCGTGTCCCGGTTCAGCCAGCCGCCGCGCAACCGTAGCGGGGTGTCCCAATGGAACAGGGTCGCCATCGGGCTGATCCCCGCCGACAGGAGGCCGTCGACGAGCCGGTCGTAGAAGGCCAGGCCGGCTCGGTTGAGTGCACCCCGGCCGTCCGGCTGCAACCGGGCCCAGGCCAGGGAGAACCGGTAGTGGTCGATGCCCAGCTCGCGGAGCAGGGTGAGATCTTCGTCGAGCCGGTTGAAGTGGTCAGCGGAAACGGATGCGTTGGAGCCGTCACGGACGCGACCGGCTGCGGCCGTGAACGGGTCCCAGGTCGATTCGCCGCGGCCGCCCTCCCGGGCACCACCCTCGATCTGGAAGGCGGAGGTAGCCACGCCCACCGTGAACCCGTCGGGAAGCCGGTCGCCCAGCTCCCCCGCCCGGTGTTCCCAGGCGCGTGCTGCGGTGGTGTTGCTGTTACTCATCGACCGAGGACTCTTTCCAAATAGCTGTTGTTGAAGCGACGCTCCGGGTCAAGCCTGTCACGCACGGACAAGAAGTCGTCGAAATGCGGGTAGTCGGCGCGGAGAGACGCGGCATCCCGGTCGTGCACCTTGCCCCAGTGCGGGCGCCCGCCGTGCCCGCGCATAATGGCCTCGACGCCCTGGAAGTAGGCAGCCGGATCTTCCCGGTAGTACCGGTGCACGGCGATGTAGCCGGTATCCCTCTCGTTGGCTGTGGAGAGCCACACATCGTCGGCCGCCGCCGAGCGCACCTCGACCGGGAAGGAGATGTTCCAGCCGCGCATGGCGATCAGCTCCTGCACCTCCCGCAGCGCGGCCGGAACCAGGGCCCGCGGGAGGGCATATTCCATTTCTTGAAAACGCACGGCGCGGTTGGTCACGAACACGCGGTGGGAGACATCGGTGAATTCCCGCTGTCCGCTGAACCGGGTGGCAAGCCGGTTGAATCTCGGCACCGTCGCCGGCAGCGCGGCGCCCAGGGCGCAGATGCCGCGGTAGGCTCCGTTCGCGAGCAGTTCGCCGTCGACCCAGCGGGCGACCCTGCCGGCCGGCGACCGGCCGGACTCCAGGGGAAGCCGGGTGTTGGTCTTGGTCAGGGCCGTCTCGGTATGCGGGAACCAGAAGAACTCGAAATGATCGCTCCGCTCGGACCGGTCGAGGTAGCTGTCGAGCACCTCCTCGAGCGGTTCGGCCGCTTCGACGGAGTGCAGCAGGTATGCGGGCACGCACTGCAGGGTCACGTCCACGACAATGCCGAGTGCGCCGAGCCCGATCCGGGCCGCCGCCAGCAGCTCGGCGTTCTCGGTTTCGCTCACGCGCAACAGGGAACCGTCGCCGGTGACCAGGGTCAGGGCCACAATGTGGGTGGCCAGCCCGCCGAAGCGCCCCCCGGTGCCGTGGGTGCCGGTGGACAGGGCGCCGGAGATGGTCTGCCGGTCCACATCGCCCATGTTCGCCAGGGCCAGGCCGTAGGGCCGCAGCAGCCGGGGCAGCTCGAACAGTCGGGTGCCGGCAGCCAGAGTGACCTGGCCGGACGCGGGATCCGCGTCGATCAGCCCGGCAAGATCGAGCAGATCGAGCTGCACTCCGGGTGCTAGGGCGATGCCCGAGAAACTATGCCCGGAGCCGACGGCCTTGACCCGAAGGCCTACCTTGCCGGCCGAGACGACGGCGCGCTGCACAGCGGCGGCGGTCGACGGCCGCTCGACACGCACCGGCGTCACCGCCTGGTTCCTGGCCCAGTTGCGCCACAGCGCTCCACTCGCACTCATAGAAACGCCTTCCCCTCGCCGCGGTACGTCGGCAGGATGTCGACCACCTGACCATTCTCGACCAGCGCCACCTCGTTCACGTGCTCGCTCAGTTCCCCTGATTTGGTGTGCCGCGCCCACACGCGGTCGCCCACCTGGAGCCGCGCCGCGCCGGCTCCGGTGATCGGAGTCTGCGCCTCGCCGGCCATCTCCCGCGGAACCAGGCGCAACCCGTCCGGCCAGACCAGGCGCGGCACCCGGTCGGCGCCTGGAACCCCGGAAGCGATCCAGCCGCCACCGAGCAGGACGGCCATGCCGGGGCTGGGCTTCCGCACCACGGAGAAGGCGACCGCGGCGGCCGGTGCGGGCCGGAAGCTCGCGTAGTTGTCGAACAGATGCCCACCGAGGAATCCGCTGCCGACCGCGACGTCGGTGACGGATGCGTCGCCGCGCGTGGTCTCCACCGAGCCGGTTCCGCCTCCGTTCACGAATTCGAGGGGTGCGATCTCCCGCACCGCGCGCACGACCGCCCCGCGCCGCTCGCCGATTTCGGCAACGGACCGCCGCCGCACCCAGCGATTGAGCATCCCCCGGACGGGTTTGCCCGCCGGCCGGTCGCCGATGCCTGCCACCTGGGCCTCATAGGACATCACCCCGACAAGGTGGAAGCCGGGCCGGGCCAGGATGGCGACCGCGAGGCGACGGGCGTCGTCGGGCGTGTGCACGGGCGAGCGCCAGACGCCTAAGTGGCCGAGCAACGGGGTCTCCCAGGAGGCGTCGAGGTCGATGCAGACGCGAATCGGGGCCCGGCTGCCCGGCGGGAGCACCGCGTCGATGACATCGAGGTGCGCGACCGAGTCCACCATCAGGGTGACGGTCTCGGCCAGCTGGTCCGAGCGGCCCAGTCGCACGATCGCGGCCCGGTCGGCCGTGGGGTAGCCGACGACGACATCCGTCACCGTCTCCGCCAGCCACAGCGCTTCGGCCAGGGTGTAGGCGAGCACGCCCCGATAGCCAGGCAGAGCCAGGATCGCCTCGAGCACCCCGCGCACCCGGATCGACTTCGACGCCACCCGGAGCGGGGTGCCGGCCGCGCGATCCAGCATGTCGTGCGCGTTGTGCCGCAGGGCCTCCAGGTGCACCGCGGCGACCGGTGCGTCGAGGTGCGCCGTCGCGGCAGTGAGTGCGGGCCAGAACAGTCCGGGGTTCAGCCACGGCCTTTCCACCGGGCGCTGGGAGAGGTCGAGCATCAGCGCACCGCTTTCCCCGGCGTGGGGGTGGGTGTGCGGGAGGGCTCCCGGGGTGATGCCGGAACGGCGACCAAAGCCACGGAACGCCCTTTACTCGTCAGGGGGAAATCAGCGACCGGATGGGTCAGCGCCAGTATGCACCATGGCTCCCACCCGGGCCGAATGGGTTCATTTACGTCACAGTGCGCGTCCTGCGTTGACTTTCCCGGCCATGCCCCCTGGAATGGTCCCAAGGGGGAAGCGATGCGACGTAGAACTGTGGCCGGTTCGGGCTCCGAGTCCGGGCGATCCGGTCGAGGGTTCACCTCCGGCTTTCGTGCACTGGCTGCCCCGCTGATCGTCGCCCTGGTCGGCGCGCTGACCGTGGGCCTGCTCACGCTCGGATCCTCGGTGGCCCCAGCCGTCGCAGTCCCGACCCCCACGCCGTCGCCCACCCCGTCACCCACCCCGTCACCCACCCCGAAATCGACGGAATCGACGAGCCCACCGATGCTGACCCCGGCGATCACGAGCCCGGCGCCGGGCAGCTTCGTCGGCAGCGGCACCACAACGGTATCCGGCACCGGCGAAATCGGGCGGGAAATCCAGCTGCTCTCCCCCGTCACCGGTCAGGACCCGCTCTGCTTCGCCGTGGTCGACGCCGCCGCGGAGTGGAGTTGCACGGCCGTGGCCCTGCCCAGCGGTCCCGAGGTGCGACTGCGCGTCGTCGTCACGGGCGCCGCGCAGTTGGCGGCCGAGCAGACCATCGCCGTGCTGGCCGCCCCGGTCGTGACCGGGGGCCCGACCGGCCTCGCGCTGACCAACGGCACGGTGCGCGGAAGCGGCTACCCGAAGGCATCCGTTGTCGTCACTTTGGCCGGAGGGAAGCGCTGCACGGCCACCGCCGACGCGTCCGGCGCCTGGTCCTGCACTTTCTCCGGCAACGTCGCCAACGGATCGGTCGCCGTGTCGGCGAGCCAGCAGACGTCCTACAGCAACCCCTCCTGGTCGAACGCGAGCGCACCGGTCAACCTCGACTTCGACCTCGACCGCCCGGGAGCACCCACAGTGAGCGCGCCCGTGGGTGGCGACCAGGTGCCGCTCACCGGCACCACCTACTCCGGATCCGGCGAGGATGACGCGACCGTGACGGTCTTCGCCGACGCCTACTCGGTCTGCAGCGCCATTGTCGTCTCCGGGTCCTGGAGCTGTGCGGCCGGTGGCGTCGCCGCCGGGTCCCACCGGGTCATTGCGGTGCAGCGGGACCCGGCCGGCAACCTGGGACCGGGCAGTTCCGGCGTGGAGGTGCTCTTCGGGGCTGCGGCCACGGTTCCGCCCGGCAGCGCCGGTCCCGCCACCCCGGCCCCGACCGCGGAGGCGACCGCCCCACCGTCAGAGTCCGCGCCGACCCCGCAATCGACCGAACCCGGCACCCCGGCACCGGGCCAGGAGTCGCCGGCCCCGCAGGCCGGACCGACCTCCGGAGCGGCACCCGCTCCGGTGCCGGGCGGGTGGAACGATCCGACCCTGTTCGCGACCGCAGTTCCGGCGCCGTGGTCCACGTCTCAGCTCTCTTGGGCACAGGCAGCACTCCTCGCCTTCGGCGCCCTGCTGCTGCTCTGCGTTCCCGCTCGGCTCCTGGCGGGAACCGTCTCCCGGGCCCGGAACGGTCGCCCGGTCTGGCAGGCCGTTTCGATCGCGGGCCGCAACCGCAGCCGCGTTGAGTTCGAAACCGCACCCGACGTGCCCCTGAACCGGTGGTTGGTGGCCGGTGCGGCCGTGACGGCAGCGGCGACGCTGGTCATGCTGTCGGGCCCGGTGACCAGCCAGCCGGCCTACCTGCGTCTGCTCCTGGCAGTCATGGCCGCCCTTATCGTCGTCAACGCGGTCGGAACGCTCGTGCCGCTTTGGTGGAGCTCCCGGGTCTGGCGCGAACGGGCATCCGTCGCCTTTCTCCCGCGCTACCTGCTGCTCGTCGCCGTGACCGCGCTCGCCTCCCGGGCTTTCGAGATTCACCCGGCCCTGGTCTTCGGGCTGCTCGGCTCGGTCGCGACGGCGCCCGGGTTGCCGGGGCGCAGACGCGGCCAGCTCGCAGCCGTGCGGGCCGGCAGCCTGACCGCGCTGGCCGCGATCGGATGGCTCTCGCTCGGCCTCCTGCCACAGGCCCACGGCTTCCTCAGCGCTTTCACGGCGGAGATCGCCAACAGCGTAGTGCTGGCCGCGATCGGTTCGGCCGCCTTCGTGCTGATCCCGATCGGACGAACCAGCGGGCGGAGCATCCTCGCCTGGTCGCCGCCGATCTGGGCGGCCCTGACCGTGCTGGCCTTCACAATCATGTTCGGGGTGCTCTCACCCGCCGGACTATTCTGGCCCGGCGACGGCAGCGTCAGCCTGTGGTGGGCGGGGGCCGGCGTGTTCGCGGCGCTCAGCGTGGGCGCCTGGGCCTGGCAGAGGTTCGTCGTGCCCGCCCGGCACTAGCGGTGCCTCCCGACTGCCCGCCCGATCGTAGTCCCCGAACCAATTCGACGGGGCGACGCGGTGGCGCGATGCCGGCCGCTCCCCCGCGACGGATCAAGCCAGACTGACGCGCGGCCGCAACGCCCGCCGTGCGCGACACGACCCCGAGCCTCGGGATGACCGTGATTGGGTCGTCGGGCGAGGTGTCCGCGAGTAGATAGCCGGCCGCTCCGCCCTCGATGGCCCTGGGCGGGTCCCCCGCACGCTATCGTCGGAAGGGTGCGCCTCGGAGTCCTTGATGTCGGTTCGAACACTGTCCACCTGCTGGTCGTCGACGCGCATGCGGGCGCCCAGCCGGTGCCGATGGCCTCCGACAAGTCCGTACTGCGGCTGATGCGCTACCTCACACCCGACGGAGCCATCACCGACGAGGGCTGCACCGCCGTGCTCGAGGCGGTGCGGAATGCGGCCGAGGTAGCCCGTCGACACCAGGTCGACGATCTGCTCCCATTCGCCACCTCCGCTCTGCGCGAGGCCTCGAACGGGCCCGAACTGCTCGCCCGGGTCGAGCGGGAAACGGGCGTCGCCCTGCAGGTCCTGTCCGGGGAGGACGAGGCACGACTGACCTTTCTGGCCGTCCGGCGCTGGTACGGCTGGTCGGCCAGGGACATCCTGCTCTTCGACATCGGCGGCGGCTCCCTTGAGATCGCCGCCGGCGCGAACGAAATCCCCGCCATCGCCCTGTCACTGCCCCTGGGAGCCGGCCGCTCCACCATCGGCTTCCTGCACGACGACCCTCCGCTGCCCAACCAGGTGTCCGCACTCCGCGCGCATGCCGCCGCGGTGCTCGCGGAGGCCGTGACCGCCTTCCAGGGACTCCCAGCGCCGCATCACGTGGTCGGTTCGTCCAAGACCATCCGGTCCTTGGCCAAACTGGCCGGCTCCACGTCGGAGGGCTTCGGCTCAGGCGAACGAATGCTGCTGACGCGTTCCCAGCTGGCCGATTGGGTCCCGCGGCTGGCCCGGATCCCGGCTGAGGCCCGTCCGGCACTGCCCGGCATCACGGCAGACCGCACCTTCCAGATCGTGGCCGGTGGCATCGTTCTCAGCGCGGCGATGGCCGCCTTCGGCGTGACCGAGCTGGAAGTGTCCCCTTGGGCGCTGCGCGAGGGCATCATCCTGAGGTACCTCGACCACCTTGAGTAGTCTCCCCAACCAAGTCGACGGAGATTTTGGCAAGAATGGCTCCGAATCGCCCGAAACTGTGCCCCGAGCCTAAAATCTCCGTCGAATTGGTTGCAGCGCCCGTGATCCCGGGTGGCGACACACCGATGCCCTGGCCGGGAACTCTCCGGGCATCGGCCGGTGTGGCGGAGTAGGTCAGCGCAGCGCCTTCGCCTTCAGCGCCGCGTACTCCTCGCCGGTGATCGTGCCGCTGTCGAACAGCGCCTTCGCCTTCACAATCTCGTCAGCGGAGCCACCCGACCCGGCGACGGAGCGCACGTACTCCTCCGTGGCCTGCTGGTTGCGCTGGGCCGCCTGCATCTGGCGCGCGGCCATGCCCTTGCCTCGGGCGATCAGATAGACGAGGGAAGTCAGGAACGGCACGAAGATGAGGAACAGCATCCACGCGGCCTTGGCCCAGCCGTTGAGCGTGTTGTCACGGAAGATGTCCCCGATGATCGAGAACAGCACCATCAGATAGGCGATGAACGCGAAGGTCCAAAAGAAGAACCAGATGACATCCCACGTTGCTTCCAGAAAATCCATAGTTGTTCCTCCGTCGTCGGGGAAGGGCACGTAGCAGGAGGCAACGGCCGTTTCACTGGAGGATGGTAGCGCGACCAAACCGGCGCGGAAAGGCCCCGTCACGCCGCAGAAACGCCCTTGAGGACCTCCAGGCAGGCCCCCGCCACAGCGGTTCGAAACTGGTTTTCTCTGCAGCCGCCGATCTTCCGGGGGCATTTCCACACGGTGCGCCCGACCGGCGTGTCCGATGCCCAGGTCATGAACGATGCACTTCCGACTAGCGCCGCCCGGGCCGATGCGAAGGTGCACGCGAGTTGAGTCACGCTCCGGGAGATGTTCCTTCCCTCGACGGTGGGTTCTGGTGTTTCACCCTGTCCCGATGCCGGTGCAAGCTGCTCGGCTCTGGCCTGCACGGCAAGCGGTGACGGCGGGCACTCTGACTAGCGACCGCCGGGCACCGGTATTGCCCGGTGCGGATGCGCATGGTGCGTGGTGCCCCCGCTGGGGGTCGAACCCAGACTGTGACGATTTTAAGTCGTCTGCCTCTGCCATTGGGCTACGGGGGCGCGTCCGGAGAGTCCGAACGCCTCAAGCGTAGGCGCTGCGGGCGCCGCGGCTTCAACCGCTGACGCCCGCAGACCCTGCTATTTGGCGGCTGCGGTCTCCGCAGCCTGCTCGGCTGTTTTCTCGGCCGCCGTCTTGCGCGGGGCGCGAGGTGCCCGCGCCTTGACGGCGGGGACCGTAACGGACGAAGCCGCGGTGGCGGTGGGCTGCGCCGCGGCCGCGCTCACCGGTGCCTTGGCCGGAGCCACGGCCTCTGCGGCGGGCTTGGGACGCGAGGCGAACTCAACGAACGTGGCCCGCGGGTTTTCCGTCGCGGCCAGAGACACGATGTCGCGCCCGAGGAAGAAGTTGTTCACCCAGCCCCAAACGACGCGCAGTTTGCGCTCCCAGCTCGGCATGGCCAGGCCGTGGTAGCCGCGGTGCGCGAACCAGGCCGGCAGACCCTTGATGGCGATCTTGCCGGACTGGAAGACACCGGAGCCGGTGCCGAGGCCGGCAACGGCGCCGAGGTTCTTATGCAGGTACTCCTTGGGAGCCTCCTCGCGCAGAACCGCGACGATGTTCTTCGCGAGAAGCTTGCCCTGGCGCACCGCGTGCTGGGCGTTGGGCACGCAGAAACCGCCCACGCCGCCGCCGCTGAGGTCAGGCACGGCCGTGATGTCGCCGGCGCCCCAGGCGTCGGCGATGATCTCGTCCTCGGTGCCGACGCGCAGGTCCGGGCGAACCTGCAGGCGCCCGCGTTCTTCGATCGGAAGGTCGGTGTGGCGCACGATGGCCGGATTCGCCATGACTCCGGCGGTCCAGACGATCAGGTCGGTCTCGAAGCTCTCACCGGTGGAGAGCTCGATCCTGCCGTCGACCGCGCTGGTCAGCTGCGTATTGAGGTGGATCTGCGCGCCGCGCTCGTCGAGGTGCTTGATGACCCAGAGGCTGGTGGGCAGGGAAACCTCAGGCATGATGCGCCCCATGGCCTCGATCAAATGGAAGTGGGTGTCGTCGAACCCGATCTGCGGGTAGGACTTGAGTAGCGAAGAGGCGAATGAGCGCAGCTCGGCGAAGACCTCGATGCCCGCGAAACCGCCGCCGATGACGACGAATGTGAGCAAGCGGTCGCGCTCGGGGCCGGCCGGCAGCAGGGCAGCCTTGTCGAAGTTGGTGAGAACGCGATCGCGGATGGCGACGGCCTCCTCGATGGTCTTGAGCCCGATCGCCTGGTCGGCGACGCCCGGGATCGGGAAGGTGCGGGACACGGCGCCGGCCGTCACGACGACGATGTCGTAGACGAATTCATACGGCTCACCGATCGGCGGGGTAATGGTCGCCGTCTTGGTGGCGTGGTCTATGTGGGTGACCTTGGCCGTGACGACGACAGTCTTCTTCAGGTGGCGACGGTGAGCGACGACGGCGTGTCGGGCCTCGATGGACCCGGCCGCGACCTCCGGCAGGAACGGCTGGTAGGTCATGTAGGGAAGCGGGTCGACCATGGTGACCTCAGCCTCGCCGGTGCGGAGCCATTTCTCCAGCTTCCACGCAGTGTAGAACCCGGCGTATCCGCCACCGACAATCAGAATTTTGGGCACTAGGGAAGTCCTCCTACAAGATTTGGATGCGCGAAAACTTACCGTTTTGATCGTATTCGCTTGATGTGCCGAGTGGCCCCGATGCCGAACAGCGTTACTAGAGTACCAAACCCGACCAGCACCATGAGCGGCACGCTGACATACGTCAGGGTGAGCGGGGTGGGCAACCACGCCGCGGCCACGCTCGGCAGCGGTCGCTCCGGGTCGTCCTTCGGGGCCACGGGTTCTTGCGTCGCGGTGTCCGGTGTGGGCGCCAGTTCGGTGTCGGCCCGCCGGTGCACCCGGATCCATTCCTCCAGCAGGGCCGCCGGTTCCGGGCTGGCGGACGCGGGGACGAAAGCGGTGACCGCCGCCGCAGCGTCGATCAGGCCGTTGCCGTAGATGGGGCTGGGCACCTCGCGACCGTTGGCGTCGGCAGTCGCAATGACCCGGTTCATCACCTCGGCCGCGTCGAGCCGGGGATAGGCGGCACGCACGAGCGCGACGAGTCCCGACACGATGGGTGCGGACGCACTGGTGCCGTTCCACTGCACGTAGCCGCCGCCGGGAACGACGCCGACGAGCTGTTCGCTGGGCGCCGCCACGGAGATCGTGATGCCCTGCGAGGAGGCGTCGAAGCTGGCGCCCTTGTTGCGGTCGACGCCGGCGACGGTCAATACGCCGGGGATTGTGGCCGGGGCACCTACCTCAGTTGTTCCGCTACCCCGGTTTCCGGCGGCGGCCACGACGACGACGTCGTTTTCGAAGGCGTAAAGGAACGCGTCATCCCAGCTCGACGGCCAGTCCAGGGTGTTGCGCGTGAGCGACATGTTGATCACGTCAGCGCCGTTGTCGACGGCCCAGCGGACGCCCTCGGCAATTTGGTCGTCGTTGCTGAGGGTGGCGTCGCTGCTGCCGAAGGCCACTGAGACAGCCAAGATCGACGCCTCTGGTGCCACACCCAGCACACCCGATCCTTCCCCCGTGCCGCGGCCAGCCAGGAGAGAGGCCACCAGCGTGCCGTGCTCGCTGCCTTCGCCGACGGGCGTCTGCCCGTTGGCGGAGCCGAGCCCGGAGACATCCGTGCCCCCGGTGACCGCGCCGGTGAGCTCAGGCACACTCGTGTCGACGCCCGTGTCGATGACGGCGACCGTCACCCCCGCCCCACGGGTCGTGTTCCAGGCCTTGGTGAATCCGTAATCGTTCAGCCAGTACTCCAGGTCGCGCACCTGCGTGTTTGCCGCGTAGGCAGGGAAGGCCGGTGCGATGGATGCCGACCCCAGCACCACGGTGAGGGCCACGGCAACGCCCGCACCCGCTCGAAACCAAGCGGAGTGGGTCACGCGTCGGCCGCGGTGTAGTCGAGGCACTCGCAGACGGTGGGGGTCCAGGCCGCCCGCGCGAGGGCGAAGTCTCCGATCGGGTTCACGCCGGGCCCCGCGGCCAAGGAGTGTGCGGCCAGCGCGTGCAGGCATTTCACGCGCTCGGGCATGCCGCCGGAGGAGATGCCGGCGATTTCCGGCACCGTGCCCAGGGTCTCGCGGTCGGACAGGAAGCTCTCGTGCGCCCGACGGTAGCGGGCGCGCACGTGTTCGTCATCGGCGAGGAGCTGGTTGTATTCGTTCATCACCTGGGTGGCCTCGAGGAACGACAGTGCGGCGGTGGCCGCCGGGTGGGTCAGGTAGTACAGGGTGGGGAACGGGGTTCCGTCGGCGAGGCGGGGCGCCGTGGCCACCACCGTCGGGGCGCCGCACACGCACCGCCCGGCGATGCCGACGACGTTGCGGGCCGGGCGGCCGAGCTGGGCGGACACGATCGCAATGTCGGACTCGGTGACCGGTTCGAAGGGGGGCCGGGTCATTTCGCGGCCTCGGGAGCCAGACCGGCCGTCATTACGGAGGCGAACATTGAAGACAGCCAATCGACGTTGGTGGTTTGGATGGTGGGGGTGGCGACCGACTCGGCAGCACCGCCGGCGACGGGCAACGCCAGGTCGTTGATGACGAGGAAGCTCACGTCGCCGGGCAGCACGTACGACAGCCGGTCCCGGGCCTGGGTGGTGACGTAGGTGCGGTCGTTCCAGCGCTCCCGCTCGCTCTTGAGCTCTTCCACGGCGCCCTGCTGTGCCTCGACTGCGGCCGTGAGCCGGTCGATCTGCTGGCGCTGATCCACAAAGGTACGGATGCCGGGAGCGAGGACGACGACGGCCATGATCAGCAGCCCCATCATCACCAGGGAGAACCCGGACAGTCGTAGGCCCCTCAGCCATCGGGCGGCCGGGGTCTCGGTGTCGGGGAGCGCTACGGGCGTGCGGTCTGCACGTTTCTTGGCCACGGCCGCTCCCTTCCCGCATCGGTGATCGCGGTTGTCCCGCAAAGGAACCCTAACCGCAAAAGGACAAAAAAATGGAGCCCTCGAGGCGTGGGCCGTAACCCGCGCCGCGAGGGCTCCAGTCAATCTACGCCTTGAAGCGTGGGAAAGCGGAGCGGCCCGCGTACACAGCGGCCTCGCCCAGTTCTTCTTCGATCCGAAGCAGCTGGTTGTACTTCGCGACGCGCTCGCTGCGTGCGGGCGCTCCGGTCTTGATCTGGCCGGCATCCGTTGCAACCGCGAGGTCGGCGATGAAGGTGTCTTCGGTTTCACCGGAGCGGTGCGAGATGACAGCGGTGTAGCCGGCGCGCTGCGCGAGGGAAACCGCATCGAGGGTCTCGGTCAGAGTGCCGATCTGGTTGACCTTGACCAGGATGGAGTTGGCGGTGCCGAGGGCCAGGCCCTTGGCCAGACGAACCGGGTTGGTCACGAACAGGTCGTCTCCGACGATCTGGACCTTGTCGCCGAGTTCGGCGGTGAGGTGCACGTAGCCCTCCCAGTCGTCTTCCTCGAGCGGGTCTTCGATCGAGACGAGCGGGTAGGCGCCCACGAGCTCGACGTAGTAGGCGGACAGCTCAGAGGCGGTGAGTTCCTTGCCCTCGAAGTGGTAGACGCCATCCTTGTAGAACTCGGACGCGGCGCAGTCGAGCGCAAGGCCGATGTCCTTGCCGGGCGTGTAGCCGGCGTTCTGGATGGCTTCGACGATGAGGTCGAGTGCGGCACGGTTGCTCGGCAGGTTGGGGGCGAAGCCACCCTCGTCGCCGAGGCCGGTAGAGAGGCCCTTGGACTTGAGCAGCGCCTTCAGGGCGTGGTAGGTCTCTGTGCCCCAGCGGAGGCCCTCGGCGAAGGACTCGGCGCCGAGCGGGACAACCATGAATTCCTGGATGTCCACGTCGTTGTCGGCGTGGGAGCCACCGTTGATGATGTTCATCATCGGGACCGGCAGGGTGTGCGCGTTCGGGCCACCGAGGTAACGGAACAGCGGCAGGCCGGCCGACGTGGCAGCTGCCTTGGCGACGGCCAGGCTGACGCCGAGGATGGCGTTGGCGCCGACGCGGTGCTTGTTGTCGGTTCCGTCGGTCTCGTTCAGGACGGCGTCGATGATGCGCTGGTCTGCGGCCTCGAGGTCTTCGACTGCCGGACCGAGCTCGTCGATGACGGCGTCAACGGCCTTGAGAACGCCCTTGCCCAAATAACGTGACTTGTCGCCGTCGTGAAGCTCGTAAGCCTCGAACGCACCGGTGGATGCGCCGGACGGAACGGCGGCGCGGCTAACCGAACCGTCATCAAGCAATACCTCGACCTCGACGGTCGGGTTGCCTCTGGAGTCAAGAATCTCGCGTGCTACTACTGCCTCAATGAGAGCCACAGCTATCTCCTGTTTCCTATATTTTTTAATTGTTGGGGTGTTGGTCTGAAGGAATCAAGGAAGACAGCGCCGTGTTCCAATCCGGTAACAGTCTAGCGACTGGGCTCAGCCGCCGAGGGAACGGAACTCAAGGTCGGCTTCGCCGGGTGCGCCGTTTCCGACGAAGGCGTAGCGTCCATATCCCGCTCCGGCCGCGCGTTCCAGCAGTGCCTTGACGTTCTTGGTGCGCTGTTCGAGGCGCACCCGGAGACCCTGTTCGACCAGTGTTTGTTTCAGCGCCACGAGCTGGGCGGAATCTGTTCCCTTCTCGTACACCAGCACGACGGCGTTCTCGGAGGATGCGGCATCCGCCCCCAACAGGTCGACGATGCGTTCGAATCCGATTGAGAAACCGCAGGCCGGCACGTCGGTGCCGAGGAAACGGCCGATCATTCCGTCGTACCGGCCGCCGCCGCCGAGGGAGTAGCCGAGGTCCGGGTGGCTGATCTCGAAGATGGTGCCCGTGTAGTAGCCCATCCCGCGCACGAGGGTCGGGTCGAAGACGAGCCGCACCCCGGGCATCGCGGCACGAAGCGCGAGCAGATCGGCGTAGGCATCGGTGTCGAGCCAGACCGGCGGAGCCGAATCGGCGGCGTTCCAACCGGCGTCGGCGATCCCGTTCAGGGTCTCGGCGACGTCAGCGGTGGAGATGCCCAGACCGCCGAGCTCGGCGACGACCCCGTCGACGCCGATCTTGTCGAGCTTGTCGATCACGATCAGCGCACGTTCGTTCAGTTCGGGCGCCACCTTCCAGTGCGCGAGCAGCGTGGTCAGGATGCGCCGGTCATTGATGCGGATCGAGCACCCGGTCAGGCCGAGGGCGTCAAGCGCGGCGGCGGTCGCCGTGATCAGCTCGATCTCGGCGAGCAGCCCTGACTCGCCGATGATGTCGATGTCGCACTGCACGAACTGACGATAGCGACCCTTCTGCGGGCGCTCCGCCCGCCAGACCGGCGCGATCTGGATCGCGCGGAACACCGTCGGCAGCTCCGCACGGTGAGTGGCGTAGAAGCGGGCCAGCGGCACGGTGAGGTCGAACCGGAGACCCAGGTCGGCCAGCGCGAGAAGGTCGCCGGACTCGGCGGCGGCCGCGGCATCCGCCGGTTTGAGGCCACGCTTCATCACGGCGAAGGCGAGCTTCTCGTTGTCGCCGCCGAGCCCTGAGTGCAGCCGCGCGGCGTCTTCCATGACCGGGGTTTCGATCTCATCGAAGCCGTGCGCGGCGAAACTGCGCCGGATCACGGCCAGCGCGTGCTCCCTCGAGGCCTTGTCGGCGGGGAGGAAGTCGCGCATGCCGCGGGGAGGGGTCACTGGTGTTGCCATAGCCCTAATTGTGCCAGTTCGGATCAGCCCGACGGTTCGGGGTGGCGTCGGTTCGGATCAGGCTCAGAGGGCGCCGCCTGCCGTACCTGGGGCGTCGGAGTCGACGGTGCCGCCGGTCACGGTCTCCCGGGCGATGTAGTTCTCAATGTCGAAAAGATTGTCGCCGGCACGCTGAGCGATGGTCAGGAGGGTGGACATGGAGGCCACTTCCTCGACCTGCTCCTTCAGGAACCAGAGCATCGCCTGCTCTCCGAGGGCGTCGCCGTCGGCGCGCGCGGCCCGGAACATGGCCTCGATCTGCGCGGTGACCTGCTTCTCCTGGGCGAGCGCCAGCGCGATGGGCTCGACCGCTCTGGTAAAGTCGTTGCGCACGGCAGGGATCCCGGGGATTTCGACTCCCAGGTCGCGGTCGAGGCGGTACTGCACGAGCATCATGGCGTGGTTGCGTTCTTCAATGGACTGCGCGTAGAAATGCGCGGCCAGCCGCGGCAGAGCCTGGTTGTCGAACCAGACGGCGATGGCGATGTACTGCTGCGATGCAGCGAATTCGTTGCCGATCTGGGCGGACAGAAGGTCATTGAAGGATGTCTGGCTCATGGTTTGACGGTACCGCCTCTGCCCGGTCGGCATCACCACGAAATAACTGCGGGCCGGAGGATCAGCCGGGGAGACCGATGATCCCGGCATCGGCGACGTCGATGCCGCGGGCATCCGTTGTCTCGGCCTCCCGAATCTCGTCCTGCAACCCGCGGAGCGCCGTGCGCAGCGCACGCTCGGAGTCCAGTCCCTGGCTCTTGGCCGCGGACACGATCGCCAGCAGCAGCGGGCCGAGCTGGTCCTCGCTTTCGATCGGGAGCGGAAACGCCGCCTCGGAGCCGAGCAAACCGATCTTCTGAGCCCGGCCGAGCACCTTGTCGGCGAGCGCGAGCGCCGGCATGCCCTGCGGGATGCCATCGAGCACGCTCGTGCGGGATGGTTTCTCGGCGGCCTTGAAGTCGTCCCAGGCGAGGGCCACGTCGTCGGCCGTCTCCAGGTTCACGTCGCCGAAGACATGCGGATGCCGCCCCACCATTTTCGCGGTCATCTGCGCAGCGACATCCTGAATGTCAAAGCCCTCACCCGGAGTGTGCGCGGCGAGGTCGGCGTGGAAGATGACCTGATAGAGCACATCGCCGAGCTCCTCCAGCAGCTCGTCGCGGCTGCCGGACTCGATCGCCTCGATCAGTTCGTGCGTCTCCTCAGTCAGGTATTGCACCAGCGACTCGTGGGTCTGTTCCGCGTCCCACGGGCACCCGCCCGGGGCACGTAGCAGGGCCACCACGCGCACGAGCTCATCGAGGCTGGAGGCGGAGGCAAGCCCGGTGGGAAGGTCTGAAGAGGTCACGCGACAACTCTAATCGCCCCGAATTGCCGGGGAACCGCGGGGCTGCTCCGCCGGGCTGGGCCTGCCACGGGCATCCGCGGAGGTTGCATCCGGTATCGGCGGCCGCGACCTTACCTGCGGACATTTTCGCAACACGCCGCTGATCGGGCCGAGATAGCCGGCGTTTCGCGAAAATCTCCTCAGTTACGTGCGGACGGATGCCCCGGCTTGGCCCTGCCGCGGCGCGCGGGGCTCATGCATCAGGCGACCGCGGCGACGGGGCGCGGGAAGAGCGCGTCGAGCAGGGTGCCGGCCCACGCGATCAGCGCGGCGTCCCCGAGCGGTTCCCCGTTGACGCGCGGCAGGGGAACGGTGAGCGAGCCGTTCTGGGTGAAGTATCGCGAGCCCGGGTACATGCGTTGCAGACGCACCTGCATCGAGTCGGCGAGGTCCGCCGGCGACACCCGCAGGTTCGGTCCCATGGCCACGACCTCGCCGAGGCCGGCCTGTTGGGCCATCCAGCGCAGGCGTGACACCAGCACCAGATGCTGCACGGGCTGCGGGGGTTCGCCGTAGCGGTCGGTGAGTTCCTCGAGCACCAGGTCGATCTGGTTTTTCGCGGCCGTGGGTGAGCTGGCCGCGGAGAGCTTCTGATAGGCCTCGAGACGCAGCCGCTCGCTGTCGACGTAGTCCTCGGGGATGTGCGCGTCGACGGGCAGTTCCAGCCGCAGCTCGGTCTGCCCCTCGGCGACGTCGCCGCGGAAGGCGCTGACGGCTTCGCCGATCATGCGCAGGTAGAGGTCGAAGCCCACCCCGGCGATGTGCCCGGCCTGTTCGCCGCCGAGCAGGTTGCCGGCGCCGCGGATCTCGAGGTCCTTCAGCGCGACCTGCATTCCGGCGCCGAGCTCGTTGTTCGCCGCGATCGTGGCCAGGCGGTCGTGCGCGATCTCGGTCAGTGGCTTGTTCTCGTCGTAGAGGAAGTAGGCGTAGGCGCGTTCGCGGCCACGGCCGACCCGCCCGCGCAGCTGGTGCAGCTGACTGAGCCCGAACTTGTCGGCCCGGTCGATGATGATCGTGTTCGCGTTCGCGATGTCGAGCCCGGTCTCGATGATCGTGGTCGAGACGAGCACATCGAACTTGCGCTCCCAGAAGTCCACGACGACCTGCTCGAGCTGGGCCTCGGGCAGCTGGCCGTGCGCCACCGCGATGCGCGCCTCGGGCACGAGCTCGGCGAGCGCGGCGGCCACCCGGTTGATGCTGGACACCCGGTTGTGCACAAGGAAGATCTGCCCCTCCCGCAGCAGCTCCCGGCGGATGGCCGCGGCCACCTGGCGATCGGAGTACGGTCCGACGAAGGTGAGAATCGGGTGCCGGTCCTCCGGCGGGGTGGCCAGCGTGGACATCTCCCGGATGCCGGTGACCGCCATCTCCAGTGTGCGCGGGATGGGCGTGGCGCTCATGGCGAGGATGTCCACGTTGGTCTTCAGCTTTTTCAGGGCGTCCTTGTGCTCCACACCGAAACGCTGCTCTTCGTCAATGATCACGAGGCCCAGGTCCTTGAACACGATGGAGTCCGACAGCAGCCGGTGCGTGCCGATCACGAGGTCGACGGTGCCGTCGAGCATTCCGGCGATGGTCTCGCGAGACTCTTTCTCGGTCTGGAACCGGCTGAGGGCGCGCAGGTGCACGGGGAACCCGGCGAAGCGCTCCTGGAACGTTTCCATGTGCTGGCGCACAAGCAGGGTCGTCGGCACGAGCATCACGACCTGCTTGCCGTCCTGGATTGCCTTGAACGCGGCGCGCACGGCCACCTCGGTCTTGCCGAACCCGACGTCGCCGGAGAGCAGCCGGTCCATCGGGATGGGCCGTTCCATGTCGGCCTTGACCTCGTCGATGGTGGTGAGCTGGTCGGGCGTCTCCGCGAATGGGAAGGCCTCCTCCAGCTCGCGCTGCCAGGGGGTGTCAGGGCCGAACGCGTGACCCTTGCTGGCCATCCGTGCGGAGTAGAGCTTGACGAGTTCGACAGCGATGTCCCGTACGGCGCGACGCGCCTTGGTCTTCGCGGCGGACCAATCGCTGCCGCCCATCTTGCTCAGTGCCGGAGCCTCGCCGCCGACGTAGCGGCTGACCAGGTCGAGTTGGTCGGTGGGCACGTAGAGCTTGTCGCCCGGGTGCCCGCGCTTGGACGGCGCGTACTCGAGCACGAGGTACTCGCGCTTGGTCTTGACCGGGTTGCGGCCGCCGCTGGAGACCTCGCGCTGGGTGAGCTCGATGAAACGGCCGATGCCGTGCGTCTGGTGCACGACGTGGTCGCCGGCCTTCAACTGCAGCGGGTCCACGACGTTCTTGCGGCGGCTGGCCAGCTTCTTCACTTGGCGCGCGTCGTAGCCGACCGTGCGGCCGTAGAACTCGGACTCGCTGACGAGAGTGAACTTCGTCTCCGGCAGTTCGAAACCGTGGTCGACGGATGCCTGCAGCAGGTACGCGATGCCGGGTTCCGGTGTGCCGGGCCATTCCGTGACGATGCGGGCCGGAAGCTCCCGCTCGGCCAGCACATCGGCGGCGCGTTCGACCAGCCCGGCACCCTGTGCGACGATGCCGACGGTCCAGCCGGCCTTCATCCGCTCGGACAGGTGGCCGACGGCACCCTCGACGCTTCCCTGAAAGCTCGGAACGGCGTCGCCCTCGACCCGGACGGTGAGCAGGTCGTCGATTTCGCGGTGCTCCGGCAGCACAGGGGCATCCGTCGGCGCAGCTTGGAAAGAGCTCAGGGTCCACCACACGTGCGCGGATGCCGGGGCGCCGGGCGCACTGAACTGCACGGCCTCCCTCAGCCGCCCGAGGGTGAGGAAGTCGCCGGACTCCAGGTCGATCGGCGCCTCGGCGCCCGCGGTCGCGGCGCTCCACGCTGCACCGAGGAATTCCCGGTTCGTCTCGGCCAGACTGATCGCCCGCGAGGCAACACGCTCGGGCGAGATCACGGCGACGGCCGCCCCAGCGGGCAGGTAGTGGGTGATCGGAACGAGCCGGTCGAGAAGAGCGGGTGCAAGGCTCTCCATACCTTCGACCGGGATGCCCTCGGCAATCTTGGCGAGCAGGCCGGACAGGCTCGGAAACTCGTGCTGCATCTCGCGGGCCCGCTGCCGCACGGCGGGGCTGAGCAAAAGTTCGCGGCTCGGCGGCAGGCTGACCGACGCGACCGGGTCGGGGAATGAACGTTGGTCGGCGACCGAGAACGCGCGGATCTGCTCGACCTCGTCGCCGAAGAATTCAACCCGGAATGGGTGTGGGGCGATCGACGGGAAGACGTCCAGGATGCCTCCGCGCACGGCGAATTCGCCGCGCCGGGTGACCATGTCCACGCGGGCGTAGGCCACGTCGACGAGCTGGCGGGCGATGGCGGAGAGGTCATGGCCGCGCTGGCCCGCGACCAGATCGATCGGCTCATAGTCGGTGAGGTTGTCGGCCACGGGCTGCAGCGCGGCGCGCACGGAGGCGATGACGATCAGGGGGCGCCCTGCGGTGGGGCCGCTTTCCTCCCACTCGCGCATCCGTCGGAGGGCGAATAGGCGCTTGCCGACGATCTCGGCACTGGGGCTGAGGCGCTCATGCGGGAGCGTCTCCCAGGCCGGGAAGTCGATGATTTCGGCGTTGTCGGTGAAAGAGGCGAGATTCTCGTGCAACGACTCCGACTCCCGACCGGTGGCGGTGATCAGGAGCAGGGCCGGGGCTTTGCCCAGCTGCACGCGCTGCGCGAGCAGTGCGGCGAGCAGCGGCGCACGCAGCCCTTCGGTGAGAGAGAAGTCGACGTCGCGGTTCGCGAAAGCGAGCGCGTTGTCGAATGTGGAGGCGCGCGAAAGTGTGGCAATTATGCCCTGGAGAGTCACTGGACAAGTCTACGCAACCCGGCTGAAAGCCACCCCGCGCCCCGGGCACTGTCGCGGGAGGCTACGGCGCGTGAAACTTCTGCTGCGCGGCGGTGACGCCCTCGGCGGCGATGAGCTCGATTGCGTCGGCGGCATCCGTCAACAGGTTGGGCAGGGTCGCCCGCTCGGTCGACGCGAAGTCGTGCAGCACGAAGTCCGCGGCGGGCTGACGGCCGGGTGGGCGCCCGACGCCGACGCGGATACGAATGAACTCGTTGGTGCCGATGGCGGCGATGATGTCGCGCAGCCCGTTGTGGCCGCCGTGGCCGCCGCCGACCTTGATCTTCATCGTGTCGAACGGGATGTCGAGGTCGTCGTGGATGACGATCAGGTGCGCCGGAGGCAGCGAGTAGAAGCGCAGCAGCGCGGCCACCGGCCCGCCGGACACGTTCATGTACGTGTTCGGCTTGGCCAACACCAGCTTCGGTCCACCCGGAAAACTGCGCCCCTCAGCGACCGAGGAGTTCGTTTTGTGGTTCTTGAAATTCGCCGATATGCGGCCGGCCAGCACGGTAGCCACCATGTGGCCGACGTTGTGCCGGTTACCGGCGTAGTCGGGCCCGGGGTTGCCGAGCCCGACTACGAGCCAGAGATTGTCGTCCAGGGGAGTCCTCCGCTTGACGCGAAACCAGAAGGGAATGACTACTCGGCAGGAGCAGCCTCGGCGTCGCCCTCGGCGGCCTCGGTCTCTTCCTCTTCTTCTTCCTCGGCGGGCAGGTGCACGAGTGCAACAACGGCGTCCTCATCGGAGATGAGCGTGGCGCCCTTGGGGAGCTCGACGTCCTTCGCGTGGATCTGCGCGCCGTCCTCGAGGCCCTCGATGGAGACCTTGAGGTTCTGCGGGATGTTGGTGGCCTCGACCTCGAGCAGCAGGGTCTTGGTGTCCAGGTCGGCGATCAGGCCGGCGGCCGGCTCACCGGTCAGGTGCACGGAAATCTCAACCTGGACCTTCTCACCCTTGCGGATGACGATGAGGTCGAGGTGCTCGATGATCTGCAGGAACGGGTCCTTCTGGACGTCCTTGACCAGGGTCAGGTGGCTCTTTCCATCGATGTTCAGTTCGAGAACGGCGTTCGCGCGGCGCAGCAGCAGACCGATCTGGTGCGCGGGCAGCGCGACATGGACCGGCGTGGTGCCGTGGCCGTACATGACGGCGGGGATCTTGCCCAAAACGCGCAGCTTGCGGGCCGCGCCCTTGCCGAACTTCACGCGCAGGTCGGCGTCGATCTTGTTGGTGGCGTCAGCCATGATGTGTCTCCTTGAGGACCGCTACGGCCCAGATCTGGTTTGCGGGCGATGTTCCGCAAAGGTGGGTACTGGTTCAATTTCAACTCGAACGCGTGTCAGCGTGAGGAAAGGCCGTGAAGCATTCCGCCGCGTCGATAACGGATGCCGCACCCACGGTTTCCCGGCGGGCGGCAGCCCTCGCCGAAGTTCAACTGGTAAGTCTAGCGGAGACGCCCGGCCCCGGGGAACGCCCGCCCGGGCATCCGTCACCGGAGCCGCCCGCTTCACTCCACGTAACGTTCTTGGGCCGAGCGACTAGCCTTGGAGGAGTTTTGAGAACAGACAGCTGAAGGAGCAAACGTGGCCGAAACCGGCGCAGCACAGGCAAACATTGGCGTAGTGGGACTGGCGGTGATGGGCTCGAACCTCGCCCGCAACCTCGCCAGCCGCGCGGGCAACACCGTGGCGGTGTACAACCGATCCCCCGAACGCACCCGGCTGCTCACCTCCGAGCACCCCGAGGCCGCCTTCGTCGCCTCCGAAACCATCGAGGAGTTCGTGGCGTCGCTGCAGAAGCCGCGCACGGCGATCATCATGGTGCAGGCCGGTAAGGGCACGGACGCCGTGATCAGCCAGCTGACCGCCCTGTTCGAGCCCGGCGACATCATCGTCGACGGCGGCAACGCCGACTTTCAGGACACCATTCGCCGCGAGAAGGAGGTGCGCGCCACGGGCGTGAACTTCGTCGGCGCCGGCATCTCCGGCGGTGAAGAGGGCGCGCTCAAGGGCCCCAGCATCATGCCGGGCGGCTCGGTGGAGGCGTACAAGACCCTCGGCCCGATCCTCGAATCGATCGCGGCCTTCGTCGACGGCGTGCCCTGTGTCACCCACATCGGCACGGATGGCGCCGGTCACTTCGTGAAGATGATCCACAACGGCATCGAGTACGCCGACATGCAGCTGATCGCCGAGGCGTACGACCTGCTTCGCAGGGTGACCGGGCACTCCCCCGCCACTATCGCCGACGTGTTCACGGAGTGGAACGAGGGTGACCTTGAGAGCTACCTGATCGAGATCACCGCCGAGGTGCTGCGCCAGGTCGACGCCAAGACCGGTCTGCCGTTCATCGACATCGTGCTCGACGAGGCCGGCTCCAAGGGCACCGGCGTCTGGACCGTGCAGAACGCGCTCGACCTGGGCGTGCCCGTCGGCGGCATCGCCGAGGCCGTCTTCGCCCGCGCCGTGTCCAGCCACCCGGAGCAGCGCGGCCCCGTGCGCGCCGGCATCACCGCCCGCCCGGAGATCGCCGTCGTCGGCCACACCTTCCAGGACGACGTGCGCCAGGCGCTCTACGCGTCGAAGGTCGTCGCCTACGCGCAGGGCTTCGACGCGATCATCGCCGGTGCCCAGAAGTACGGCTGGACCGTTGACAAGGGCGCGATCGCCACGATCTGGCGCGGCGGCTGCATCATCCGCGCCCAGTTCCTGAACCGTATCGTCGACGCCTACGCCAACGACCCGTCGATCACGTCACTGCTCGTCGACCCGTACTTCGCCCAGGCCGTCGCCGACGGCGAGTCGGCGTGGCGCCGCGTGGTCTCGACGGCGGCACTGTCGGGCATCCCGGTTCCCGGCTTCGCGTCGGCGCTCAGCTACTTCGACTCGCTCGCGAGTGAGCGGCTGCCGGCCGCCCTGGTGCAGGGACAGCGCGACTTCTTCGGCGCTCACACCTACAAGCGCGTCGACCTGCCCGGCACGTTCCACACCCTGTGGTCGGGCGACCGCAGCGAGATCGCGACCGAGGGCTCCTCGCACTAGCTGCCCGCCCCCGGCTCCCGCCCGCCCGTCCCCGTAGGGCGGACGGGAGCACGCACGCCCTAACGAATTCGACGGAGACTTTGCCGCTATTACCCATTCGCAGGCCGAAAACCCGCCGTATCCCGAAAATCTCCGTCGAATTCGTCTGGCGGACTGGGCCGGAAACGGCGCGCGTACCTCGGGCGAGGTTTGGGATACTGGGAGCCTGATGATGAGCGACGACCACCCCGAACTCTCCGGCTACGAGCCGCAGGATGCCGCCAGGCCCCTGCGCAGTCGGCGCACCCTGGCCCTGATGCGCATCGTCGTCGTGCTCGGGCTCGTGGCCCTGATTGTTCCGGGTATCCTCACGAGCGTGCAGATTGCGTCGACCACGGCCGACAACGCGTGCAGCGTGGCCACGGCCCGGTACTATCCGGTCGCCATCGCCTTTGACGCGCGCTTCGACCTGGCCGGGCCGGGCGGTTTCGGATGGCAGTGCTACGCGATCGACATCAACGAACGCGAGACGTACGTCATCCCACTGGGCATCATCCCCTCAGCGCCCCGTGCGCCGGGGACGACCGTGCCGGCGTAGCCCGGCATTCACGGAGAGGTGGCCATGAGCATTTCGAGGGGTCCGTCGTTCACCTTCACCGCCGAATTGTGGGAGTACTCGGGACAGGCTGCGTGGATTTTCGTCTCGGTGCCCGCCGACATGGCCGAGGACATCCGAACTGTGACGGACGGACGGCGGGGCGGCTTCGGCACTGTGAAGGTGCAGGCCGGCCTTGGGAGCTCATACTGGTCGACGTCGCTCTTCCCCAGCTCGGCTGACGGCACGTTCCTTCTCCCGGTGAAAAGGGCGATCCGGCGGGCCCACGGGGTCGAGGCCGGGGACCCGGTCACGATCGTGCTCGAACTCCTGCTGTGAACCTGACCCCTGACCGGGCGCGGACAGACCGATGGCCGGCCGTCGACATCCGTCAACGACCGACCAGGGTCACGCAGAACAGTGGCGCCTACGCGGCACCCTCGAACATCGAGGTGACGGAACCCTCGTCGAAGACCTCGTGGATGGCGCGGGCCAGCAGCGGGGCGATCGGCAGCACGGTGAGGGTGGGGAAGCGCTTCTCCTCGGGAATCGGCAGGGTGTCGGTGACGACGACCTCGGAGATTGCGGGGTTCTGCAACAGCTCCAGCGCCGGGTGACTGAACACGGCGTGGGTGGCGGCGACGACGACGCCGATCGCGCCGGCGGCACGGAGGGCCTCCGCCGCGAGAACGATGGTGCGGCCGGTGTCGATCATGTCGTCGACGATCAGGCAGACGCGACCCTCGACCTGACCGACGATCTCGTGGACGGTGACCTGGTTGGCGACCTTCGGGTCGCGGCGCTTGTGGATGATGGCGAGCGGGGCGCCGAGCTTGTCACTCCAGATGTCGGCGACACGCACGCGGCCCATATCGGGTGAGACGACCGTCAGGGTGGCCGGGTCGAGCTTCTCCCTGAAGTGCTCGAGCAGCACGGGCATGGCGAAGAGGTGGTCGACGGGACCGTCGAAGAAGCCCTGGATCTGGGCGGCGTGCAGGTCGACTGCCATGATCCGATCGGCTCCGGCGACCTTGAACAGGTCTGCGATCAGGCGGGCCGAGATCGGCTCCCGGCCGCGGCCCTTCTTGTCCTGGCGGGCGTAGGGGTAGAAGGGAGCGACGACCGTGATGCGCTTGGCGGAAGCCCGCTTGAGTGCGTCGACCATGATGAGCGACTCCATCACCCACTCGTTGATCGGGTTGGTGTGCGACTGGATCACGAAGGTGTCGGATCCGCGCACGCTCTCATCGAAACGCGCGTAGATCTCGCCGTTCGCGAAGGTGCGAGCGTCGGTGTGAACGAGTTCGGTACCAAGTTCCGTGGCGATGTCCAGTGCCAGTTGTGGGTGAGCTCGCCCCGAAACCAATACAAGTCGCTTTTCGCCGCTGGTCTTGATTCCAGACACCTAGTCTCCGCTCTTTTCCGCAGCCGCCGCCGCGTCGGTTCCTGGGCGGTTGGTCTGTACCCAGCCGTCCATATTGCGTTGTGGGGCCACGGTGAGGCCCAGGGCCCCAGCCGGCACGTCCTTGCGGACGATTGTTCCGGCACCCGTGTACGCCCCGTCCCCAATCCTAATCGGCGCGACGAACACGTTGTGCGACCCGGTGCGCACGTGGGACCCGATGTCGCTGCGGTTCTTGTTCACGCCGTCGTAGTTGGCGAAGATCGTGCCGGCCCCGATGTTCGACTCGACGCCCACCGTCGCGTCGCCGACGTAGCTGAGGTGCGGAACCTTGCTGCCAGCGCCGATGGTCGCGTTCTTGGTCTCGACGAACGCGCCGATCTTGCCGTCAGCACCCAGATTCGTGCCCGGTCGCAAGTAGGAGAACGGACCGACGGATGCCCCCGCTCCGATCACGGCGAGCGTCGCATCCGTTCTCTTCACCACTGCGTTCTCGCCGATCTCGCAGTCGACGAGGGTGGTGTCCGGGCCGATCACGGCACCGGTCTCAATCACGGTCGAACCGAGGATCTGGGTTCCGGGCCGGATGGTGACATCCGGCGCCAGCTTGGCCTTGAGGTCGATCCACGTGGTGGCGGGGTCCTGCACGGTGACACCGGCCAGCTGCCAGCCGTAGACGATCAGCCCGTTCAACTGACGCGCGGTCTCGCTGAGCTGAGCGCGGTCATTGATACCGGCCACCAGCCAGGCGTCGGCGACCGGCACGGCGCGCACTTCGGAACCCGCCAGGCGGAGTAGACCGACCACGTCGGTGAGGTACTTCTCCCCCTGAGCGTTCTCGGTGGTGACGTTGCTCAGCTGCTCCCGAAGCTCGGCCAGGCGGAAGACGTAGACGCCGGCGTTGGTCTCGGCAATGGCGCGTTCCTCGACTGTCGCATCCTTCTGCTCGACGATGCGGTCGAAGGCACCCTCATCCGAACGCACGATGCGGCCGTAGCCGGTGGCGTCATCCGGGAAGGAGGACAACACTGTGGCAGCGACGTCCCGCTCGCGGTGCGCGTCGACGAAGCTGGCCAGCGTTGCGGCATTGAGCAACGGCACGTCGCCGCTGACCACGAGCACGTCGCCCTCGAAATCGTCGGGCAGTGCGGCGATCGCCTGTTCCACGGCACGGCCGGTGCCCGGCAGCTCGTCCTGGTCGACGATCAGGCTCTCGGGGAGGTCCTTGCCCACGAGTGCTGCCAGCCGATCACGCTCGTGCCGCACGACGGTGACGACGTGCGCCGCGTCGAGGGCGCGGGATGTCGCCAGGACGTGGCTGAGAATCGGAAGTCCCGCGAGCTGATGCAGCAGCTTCGGCGTGCTGGACTTCATGCGGGTGCCCTGGCCGGCGGCCAGCACGACGATGGCGAGTCGAGAATCAGTCACGTGGTTTCCTCTAGCTTCTGTGGAGCCGCCCGGTAAAGACCGGATGGTGACGCCAATCAAGTGCTCCGCCGCCAGGACTCGAACCTAGACCTAACAGCTCCAAAGGCTGTCGTGCTGCCATTACACCACGGCGGAATTCGTCGACCCGGGGCCGACCAACCGTGACAAGTCTGCCAGATATCGCGCCGGAAGCGCGCCCCGGCACCCCGGGAGGTGGCTCGCGCGCAGGTTTTCGCACCCGACCGGGATAATAGACGGATGCCCGCACATGACGAAGTCGACCGGATCGTTGATGCCTGGCTGCGCGAACGGCCCGACCTCGACTTCGCACCGCTGCAGGTGCTGTCCCGTGTGGGCCGGTTGTCAAAACACCTGGACCGCGCCCGGCGCACCGCCTTCTCCCGCTCAGAGCTGGACTCCTGGGAGTTCGACGTGCTCTCCGCACTGCGGCGCGCAGGTGCGCCCTACGAGCTGAGTCCGAAGGCGCTGCTGCAGCAGACTCTCGTCTCCAGCGGAACAATGACCAACCGCATCGACCGGCTCGTCGAGCGCGGCCTGGTGACCCGCCGCACGGACCCCAACGACGGTCGCGGCATCTTCGTCAGCATGAATCCGGCCGGACTCACCCGAGTGGATGCAGCCATCACCCGATTGGTCGACGCCGAGGCCGAGCTGCTCGCCACGCTGTCCCCCGCCGAGCAGACCGCCCTCGCGGGCCTGCTGCGCAAGCTCAGCCTCGGCTTCGACTGACTGACGCGACCGGACGAATGCGACCGGAAGTGGAACTCTTCAGCGCTTTGACCTGTTGAGACCCGTGCCCTATTTCGCGATCGAGGCCTTCGGGAAGTTGCGCCAGGTACGGAAAAAGCGCGCCTCCATCGCTGCGGCCCCGCTGTGTTCCACGGCGTGCAGCCTGCCGTAACTAAACGCGTTCTCACCCTGGAGGTATGCGGCCATGCCGAGCCCGAGCAACTCCGTGCGGGCCACAACGCTGTCTTGGTGGTCGCCGAGGGTGTCCTGCACCTGCCGGGCCGCGGCCACGAGCCGCGCCGCGCGCGCCCGCCGCAGCGGTGTGGCCGTCTCGGCCGCGTAGCGCAGTTGTTTGGCCCGCTTGCGCGCATCGTGCAACGCCTCGTCGCGAAGGGGCCCCGACGGTGTACCTCGGGCCAGGAAAACGGATGCCCGCAGCCGCTTCCAGTCGGCGCGAATCAGTTCCGGGATGACCGTGCTCGCGGGCTTCTCCGCCCGAGGGCGCAACGGCGCGGACGCCAGCACGGCGTCGAGGCGGTCGAGCAGCCCGAAGTACCGGTCCGAATCGAGGACGCCCAGGGCGTCGAGCCGGGCCGTCCGGATGACGGCGGCGAAGTGCGCGTCGATGCGCGCCGCCAGCGGCCCCACGACAAGCTCGGCGGGCTCCTGTCCGAGCCGGTGGGCGAGGCGCTGCCGGATCACCTCCGCGTCGCGGGCGGCGCCCAGCGTCCCGGCCAGCCAGCGCAGCTCGTCGCGGAGCGGGGCGGTGACCGAGGTGTCGAGCAGGTCCCGGTAGGTGGACAGGGCCGAACGCAGGCGGCGTGTGGCCACGCGCATCCGGTGCACGGCATCCGCATCGTTGTCGCGCACTCGCGCGTCCTGCACCCCGATGGCCTGAACCTGTTCCTGCACGTAGGCCATCAGGACCGTACCGGCGGAGCTCTTCCGGGTCGCCCGGAGCGCCGGCGCCGTCACGAACTCCGGCAACCGGTCACCGAGGGCTCTGGCCAGTTTGGAAGGGTTCGCGGAGGGCTCCACGCCGACCGACGCGAGACGCTCCTGGGCGGCGTCGAGCAGGGCGCGGGAACCGTTCACAAGTTCAACCTCCCATTCTCGCCAGGTCTGGCTGAACGCCTCCGGCGCGAGGCGGTCGGCCTGCACCTCGTCGTCGCAGACCTCGGCGAGCACGGAGTCGTTCTCACCGACCAGCTGGTGCAGAACCCGGCGGGTGCGCAGCCGCACCACGGGCACGAGGGTGCGACCGCGGAGCACGCCCCGCACGAGGTTGAGGATGCCTTCAGGGATCTTCTCGGGGTCGTCGCCCAACGGCTCCCGCATCTCGCGGCGCTCGTCCACGGCGACCGGGAGTTTGAGGTGCCAACCGGCGTCGTCTCCCCCGGTGCGGCGGCGAAGGGTCAGGCGACGGCTCGCAAGGACCAGGTCGGCGCTGTCGTAGTAGAGAGCGTCGAGGTGATGCTCGACGGGCGGGTCCACGTGGGTGACGCCGGGCAGGTCGTGCAGGGGCGGCAACACGGTTGCCGGGTTGACGTCGAAAGTGCGCTCGATCTCGGCAAAGCCAGCGGAAGTCATGCCTCAGTGTAATTGCGGCGGACGGCACCACCCGGGAAGGCGCACCCGTCGCCGCATCAGCTGCGCCAGCAACAGCAGCGCCAGCAACGTCAGCGCCAACAACGCCACGGCCAGCGGCGGCAGGACTAGCGGCGGAACGCCTTGCGGGCCAGCCAGTTGCCGAGGAACTGAACCAGCTGCACGAGCACGATGATGAGCAACACGGCCGCCCAGGTGACCACCGGGTTGAACTGGCGGTAGCCGTAGAGCAGCGCAAAGTTTCCGAGGCCGCCGCCGCCGACGTAGCCGGCTACGGCAGACATGTCCACGAGCGCCACGAAGATGAACGTGTAGCCGAGGATGAGCGGCCCGAGCGCCTCGGGCAGCAGCACCGTGAAGATGATCCGGACCGGACCGGCCCCCACGCTGCGGGCCGCCTCGATCACACCGGGTGTGACGGTGAGCAGGTTCTGCTCCACGATGCGTCCCATGGCGAAGGATGCCGCGAGCGAGATGGTGAAGATGATCGCCGCGTTCCCGATCCCGGTTCCCACCACGAACCGGGCCAACGGTTGGGCGGCGGCCAGGAAGATGATGAACGGGATCGGCCGCACGATGTTCACCAGCAGGTTGAGCACGACGAAGACCCCGCGGTTCGCCAAGATGCTGCCGGCGCGGGTCAGGTAGAGTCCCAGCCCGACCAGCAAGCCGCCGATTCCGCCGAAGAAGAGGGTGAGGCCGACGATGTAGAGGGTCTCCCCCGCGGCAACCCAAAGTTCGGGCAACAGGTCGATGAGGCTGTCCATGTCAGCGAACCTCCGTGACGGTCGTGAGGGTTCGCACCCGGTCGAGGGCGGCGTCGATGGCCGCGTCGGCCGCGGAATCCGTTGCCCCCGGCCGGGCGAGAGCGAGCGTCAGGTGCCCGAAGGATCGCCCCTGGATCTCATTGATGCCGCCGTAGACGACCTCGAAGGTGACACCGGCGGCGGCGAACTCACCGAACACGCGGGCCTGGTCGACACTGCTGTCGCGGAATGCCAGGGTCACGAGGCGGCCCGGGTGTCGCTGTCGCAGCACGGCCAGTTCCGACGGTGCGGGGAGCCCCTTCACCACGGTCGAGACGAACCGGGCGGATGCCGCCTGCTGCGGGTTTGAGAACACGTCGAACACGTCGCCCCGTTCGATCACCCGACCCTGGTCCATCACGGCGACCTTGGTTGCCAGGGTCTGGATGACATCCATCTCATGCGTGATCACGATGATGGTGACCCCGAATTCCCTGTTGACCCGACCGAGTAGGTCGAGCACCTCGGAGGTGGTCTCCGGGTCGAGAGCGCTGGTCGCCTCGTCGGCGAGCAGGATGCCCGGCTGGCTGGCGAGGGCCCGCGCGATGCCCACGCGCTGCTTTTGGCCTCCGGAGAGCTGGTCGGGGTAGGCGCGGGCCTTGTCGCCGAGTCCGACGAAGTCGAGCATCTCGCCCACCCGGGTCCGGCGTGCCTCCTTGGACTGGCCGGCCACCTCGAGCGGGTAGGCGACGTTGGCAGCCACGGTCCGGGACCCGAGCAGGTTGAACTGCTGGAAAATCATGCCGATACCCAGTCGAACCGGCCGCAGCTCCCGTTCGGGCAGTCGGGCTATGTCTGTGCCGTTGACGAAGATCTCGCCAGACGTCGACCGTTCGAGTGCGTTCACGAGCCGCACCAGGGTGCTCTTGCCTGCCCCGGAGTAGCCGATGATGCCGTAGACGTCGCCGGCGTCGATCGTGAGGCTGACTTTGTCGATGGCGACGACCTCGGCCCCGCCCCTGGTCGTGGGCGGGTACACCTTGCTCACATCACGAAGTTCGACAACGGGGCTGGGGGCAGACATGGAACATCCTTACTGACGGGCGTACTGCGGGGCTGTGACTGTGCCCGTTCCGGTCGAGAGTGACCCGAGGAACGGGCACGCCCGACCGGAACGGGCTTGGTCGGGCGGCGCTACTTCTTGGCCTTGGTGTCCTTCTCGACTGTGGCGAGAGATGCCTCGAGGTCGGCGACCGGGGTCTGGACCAACACTGCGGAACCGCCGGACACGGCGAGAACGCCGTCCTGGACGTCCTTCGTGGTCTGGTAGATCTCGACCAGCTTCTTGTAGGTGGCGTTGTCCTTGTCCTCGGCGCGGGCAGCGAACACGTTCACGTAGGGCAGGGCGTTGGGGTCGGTGGGATCGTCCTGGGCGAGGGCGTCCTCGAACTTGAGGCCGGCCTTCTCGACGAAGTCATTGTTGATGATCGCGGCGGCGACGTCCGGCAGGGAGGTGGCCGTGAGCGATGCCTCGAGCGCGGTCACGGTGACCGTGGAGTTGGCCGTGTCGATGTCGTCGAGCGTGGAATAGATGCTTCCGCCATCGGACAGCGTGATCAGTTTTGCCGACTGCAGCACGAGCAGCGCACGCGCCAGATTACTCGCGTCGTTCGGCACCGAGACGACGTCACCCTTCTTGATCTCGCTCACGTCGCCGTACTCGGTCGAGTACAGCCCGAGCGGGTAGATCGCGGTGGCGCCGATGGGCGTGAGGTCCTGTTTGCTGGCGACGTTGTACTCGCCGAGGTAGACGATGTGCTGGAACTGGTTCAGGTCGAGCTCACCCGCCGAGAGAGCCGGGTTGGGCTGTTCGAAGACGGCGAAGTCGATGATGTCGACCGTGATACCGGCCTCCGCTGCGGCGTCGGTGTACTCGGCCCAGTACGGGTCGCTGGCGCCGACGACGCCGATCTTCACGGCGTCGTCGGCGGCCGCACCGGAACAACCGGCGAGCAGGGCGACGAGCGGTACGACCGCGAGGGTGGCGAGCAGTTTCTTCTTCACGATGGGGTTCCCCTTGTTGGCTGTGGGTGCCGTCTTGGCGGCGGTGGGTGCCGGGCGCGTTTCGGGCACAGAAGAACCACGGGACAACAGGGGTGGGAGTCTGTGCCGCTGCATCGCGAGGCACGTTCCAAGGCTATCGGGCGATGCTGCGCCGCGTGCGCTCCGGCGTCACACGCGGTCACAGTATCTGCGACGCTAACCCTCGATCAGCTCAGAGAGTTCGATCCAGCGAGTTTCGAAGCCGGCGATGGCAACCTCGAGCTTCTGCAGTTCGGTGCTCAGCGCTCCGAGTCCGTCGAAGTCGGACTGGTCGTGCACGGCGAGACTTTCGTGCAGCGCGGCGATCCGCGCGTTCTGCTTGACCACCTTACGGTCGATGGATGCGAGTTCCTTTTGCGCGTTGCGGAGGTCGGCACCACCGATGGCGAGCTTGCGGCTCACCTTGCCGCCGGACGTGTTCGACGCGTTCGCCTCGGCAGGCTTGTCGTTGCCGCTGGTCTGCCGCTTGCGCATCTCGAGGTACTGGTCCACGCCGCCGGGGAGGTGGCGGAAGCCACCCTCGGTGACGGCGTACTGGTTGTCGGTGACACGCTCGATCAGGTACCGGTCGTGCGAAACGACGAGCAGCGTTCCGGGGAAGGAGTCGAGGAGGTCTTCCATGGCCGCGAGCATGTCGGTGTCCAGGTCGTTGGTGGGCTCGTCGAGGATGAGCACGTTCGGCTCATCCAGCACGATGAGAAGCAGCTGCAGGCGCCGTTTCTGGCCACCGGAGAGGTCCTTGACCTGCGTGGTCAGCTGGGCGCTCATGAAACCCATGCGCTCGAGCATCTGGCCGGGCGTGATTTCCTTGCCACCGGCCATGTACGACGTCTTCTGGCGCGCGATGACCTCGCTGACGCGGTCGTTCTGGATACCGTCGAGTTCGAACAGCTGCTGGGTGAGCACGGCGACCTTGATGGTCTTGCCGCGCTTGACCGTGCCAGTGGTGGGCTGCAGGGTGCCGGCCACGAGGTTCAGCAGCGTGCTCTTGCCTGCGCCGTTGACACCCATGATGCCGGTGCGCTCGCCCGGTGCGATACGCCAGGTTATGTCGTTGAGTACGGTCTTCCCGTCGAACTTCACACCGATGTCGATCAGGTCGACGACATCCTTGCCGAGGCGCTGCATGGCCATCGACTGCATCGACACGGTGTCGCGGGGCGGCGGCTCGTTCTCGATCAGTTCATTGGCAGCGTCGATGCGGAACTTGGGCTTCGCGGTGCGGGCGGGGGCGCCGCGCCGCAGCCAGGCCAGTTCCTTCTTCATCAGGTTCTGGCGTTTGCCCTCCATCACGCTGCTCATCCGGTCGCGTTCGACGCGCTGCAGGATGTAGGCGGCGTAGCCACCCTCGAACGGCTCGATCAGGCGGTCGTGCACCTCCCAGGTCATATTGCAGACCTCGTCGAGGAACCACCGGTCGTGTGTGACGACCACGAGCCCGCCGGAGTTCGTGGCCCAGCGTGTGCGCAGGTGGCCGGCCAGCCAGTAGATGCCTTCCACGTCGAGGTGGTTGGTGGGCTCGTCGAGGAAGATGACGTCGTGGTCGCCGATCAGCACGGCGGCAAGGGCCACCCGGCGGCGCTGGCCACCGGACAGGTCGTCGACGAGGGCGTTCCAGGGGATGTCCCGCACGAGCCCCGCGATCACGTCGCGCACCTTGGCGTCGCCCGCCCAGACGTGCTCGTCGATGCCGCCGACGATGGTGTGGCCCACGGTCTGCCCTGAAACCAGGTCGTCGGACTGGTCGAGCATGCCGATGGTCACGCCGCGCCGACGCGTGACGCGACCCGCGTCGGGTTCCATGCGTCCGGCGAGCAGGCGCATCAGGGTGGACTTGCCGTCGCCGTTGCGGCCGACGACGCCGATCCGGTCGCCTTCGTTGAGACCGGCGGTGACGCTGTCAAAAATGACGCGAGTGGGGAATTCAAGGTGCAGGGACTCGGCCCCGAGCAAATGTGCCATAGCTTTCGAGTTTAGCTGGCGCGGCTGAGAGCCCCGCGCGCCGGAGTTCGAGACTGCCGAGCCCCGCTCGCGGTCAGTCGTGGATGATGCGCGCTCCGTGCACCGGAGTTCGAGACTGCCGAGCCCCGCTCGCGGTCAGTCGTGGATGATGCGCGCTCCGTGCACCGGGCCGGTGGCTCGCACCACGGTCAGGCGGGACGCGCTCAGGGCGACCTGCAGTTCAAGCGCGCTGTCGGCATCCGCGACCAGGAATGCCACTGTCGGGCCGGAGCCGGACAGCAGGCCGGCCAGCGCGCCGTTCGCCTCTCCCAGTTCGAGCACCGCGGCCAGGCCGGGCGCCAGATGCAGCGCGGGAGCCTGCAGGTCGTTGTGAAGGGCCTCGGCCAGCATCCGCGGGTCGCTGGCGCGCAGGGCCTGCAGCACGTTCGCGTCGACGGTGGGCTGGATCTGGGCGGGGAAAATGTCCTGCGCGTGCCGTTCCCGGTGGCGGTCGAGTTCGTCGTAGACGCCGGGGGTGGACAGGCCGAACTCGGCCAGGGCGAGCACCCAGTGGAACTGTCCCTTGGCCAGGGCCGGGCTGAGCTGGTCCCCGCGGCCGGTACCGATGGCGGTGCCGCCGGTGAAGGCGAACGGTACATCGGCGCCAAGAGTCGCGGCGATGGCGATCAGGTCCTCGCGGGTGGCCTCGGTGCCCCAGAGGGTGTCGCAGGCCAGCAGAGTGGCCGCGGCATCCGCCGACCCGCCGCCCATTCCGCCGGCGATAGGCACGTTCTTCTCGATCTGGAGCCGCACTCCCCCGCGGTAACCGGCCTTGCGGGCCAGGGCGCGAGCGGCCCGGATGGCGAGGTTGCTGCCGTCGACGGCCAAGCCGGAGGTGTCGATGGGGCCGGAGAACTCGACCGAGAAGTCATCGGCCGAACGGGCGCGCACGTCTTCGAACAGGGACACGGCTTGGTAGGCCGTGGCGACCTCGTGGTAGCCGTCCTCGAGGACCGCACCGACCTTGAGGAAGACGTTGATCTTGCCGGGCGCCCGCGCATGCACCACGGGAGAAGCGGCCGCGTTGGTCATGTGTCTAACCTAGCCCAGCCAGTACAGCGGCGACTGCCCCGTGGGGCGCGGGGCGTCAGCGACCGGCCAGCTGGGCGCGGGCGATGGCGAGGAAGTCCTCGACCGTGAGCTGCTCGCCGCGTTCGGTGGGGTCGATCCCGGCGCGCGTCATGACCTCTGTGGCGGTGGAGGAGTCGCCGAGAACCAGGGACAACGACTGGCGCAGCATCTTGCGCCGCTGCTGGAATGCGGCGTCGACGAGAGCGAAGGTGGCGCGGCGCAGCTCCTCGGATTCGAGCGGTTGGGCGCTTCGTTCGAACGCGACCAGGATCGAGTCCACGCCCGGGACCGGCCAGAACACCTGCCGGCTGACCTTGCCTGCGGTGCGGAACGCGCCATACCAGGCAGCCTTGACGCTCGGGCTGCCGTAGACCTTGCTGCCGGGCGGTGCCGCGAGGCGCTCCCCCACCTCGGCCTGCACCATGACCACGCCGGACCGGATGGAGACGAAGTGCTCCAGCAGGTAGAGCAGCACCGGCACCGACACGTTGTAGGGGAGGTTCGCCACGAGACGGCTCGGGTCGCCGGGAAGTTCGGTGATTTTGAGGGCGTCATTGCGGATGACCGTGAGCGGTGCACCCGGGTGCATGAGCTCGACCGTCAGAGGCAATTGTTCGGCGAGCCGATCATCGATCTCCACGGCCACGACGGCGGCGCCGATCTCGAGCAGGCCGAGCGTGAGCGAACCCAGCCCGGGGCCGACCTCCAGCACCGTGTCGCCGGGCGAGACGGTCGCGACCTTGACGATGCGGCGCACGGTGTTGCCGTCGATGACGAAGTTCTGGCCGAGCTTCTTGGTGGGATTGACGCCCAACATCTCGGCCAGGTCGCGGATCTCGGCCGGGCCGAGCAGCGACCGGGCGGCGGGAGCGGCAGGCACGCCGGCGGATGCCGCGGGCTCCGGGGCCGTGACGGGCTCGGGCACATCGACGGGCGCTTCCACGGCGTGCCGGCCGGCGGTCTCCCCGTCGGCAGCCGGTCGGATCTCGGTCCCGGGTTCGTCGCCGGGGGCGTAGCCGTGGCGGGGCGGGGTCATGCGAGGCCTCCGAACGGGCGCGTCTCAGAGCCGGTCCCAATACCGATGACGTTCACCGGTTCGGCGTCCCAGCATCCGTAGACGAGTTCGGTGTTGGACGAAATCTGGCTGGCGAGAATGGTGACATCCGTTTCGAGGTGGTCGGCCATGGCGCGCAGCGTGTGCGGCAGCAGGTACGGCGCGTTCGGGCGGCCGCGGAAGGGTGCGGGGGTGAGGAAGGGCGCATCCGTTTCGACCAGCAACAGCGCGCGGGGCACGGCGGCCAAGGCCGCACGCAGTCTGTCGGCGTTCTTGAAGGTCACGGTGCCCGCGAAGGAGAGGTACCAGCCGTTGTCGGCGAGGATTCTGGCCATCTCGGCGTCGCCGGAGAAGCAGTGGAACACGGTGCGCTCGGGTGCGCCGACCCGGAGAAGCGTCTCGATCACTGCGGCGTGGGCGTCGCGGTCGTGGATCTGCAGCGCGAGGCCGTTCCGCTTGGCGATTTCGATGTGCGCCTCGAAGGAGCGCTGCTGGCTGGCGTGCCCTTCGGGACCGGTGCGGAAGTAGTCCAGGCCGGTCTCCCCGATCGCGACCACGCGCGGGCGGGTGGCCAGCTCTGCGATCTCGGCCAGGGCGTCGTCGAGGGTCCCGGCGGCGTCGTAAACGGGCGCTTCGTTGGGGTGGATAGCCACGGCCGCGAGCATGCGCGGCTCCCGGGCGGCCATCATCGCGGACCAGCGCGAGGTTTCCAGGTCGCCGCCGACCTGGATGACGCCCCGCACGCCAACGCTGGAGGCACGGTCGAGCTGCTCGGCCACACTGAGGGACTGGTCGCCGTCACCGATTTCCAGGTGGGTGTGGTTGTCGTAGACCGGCACGACGAGCGGGTCGGGCAACGGCGGGTAGGTCAGGTCCCGGCCGGTGCCCTTGTCGCGCTGCCGCACGAAGTTGGCCTCGGACTGGGGCTCGTTAGCCAACCGTGGCCTCGATGCGCGGGAACAGGGCCTCGAGCGGGGTGACCCGCGGGCGGCCGGTCCACTCCCAGGCACGGTCGATGCGCTGGTCGCTGACCAGGCCGGTGCCGCCGAGGGCGGTCCAGAGCTTTGCAGTGGCCTGCGGCACGACCGGCGAGAGCAGCACGGCGAGCGTGCCCAGTCCGCGCACGGCGGTCGCGAGCACGGCCTCGAGGCGGGCCCGGTTGGCCGGGTCCTTGGCCAGTGCCCAGGGCTCTTGCGCGGTGATGTAGCCGTTGAGGTCGTCGACCAGTTCCCAGATCGCGGCGATCGCCTCGTGGATGGCGAGGTGACTGATCGCCAGCGTGGCGGCATCCGTCACGCGCTTCTCGGTGCCGCGAATGAGCTCGTCAGCCTCGCTGAACTCGCTGCCGGCCGGAATCTCGCCGTCGCAATAGCGCACGACCATGGCGATCACACGGGAGGCGAGGTTGCCGAAGCCGTTGGCCAGCTCGGACTGGTATCGGGCGGACAGGTCTTCCCAGGAGAATGAGCCGTCCTGGCCGAAGCTGATCGCGCGCATGAAGTAGTAGCGGAAGGCGTCGGAACCGAACGTGTCGGTGATCTGGCTCGGGGCGATGCCGGTGAGCTTGGACTTGCTCATCTTCTCGCCGCCCACGAGCAGCCAGCCGTGACCGAAGACCTGGCGGGGCACCTCGATGCCGGCAGCTAGCAGCATGGCCGGCCAGATCACGGCGTGGAAACGCAGAATGTCCTTGCCCACGACGTGGGTCGCCGGCCAGAGGCGGCTGAACTTCTCGTCGTCGTGTCCGTAGCCCGCGGCGGTGATGTAGTTGAGCAGGGCGTCGAACCAGACGTAGACCACGTGGCTGTCGTCCCACGGCACCTTGATGCCCCAGTCGAAGCTTGAACGGGAGATCGACAGGTCGCTGAGGCCCTGCTTGACGAAGGAGATGACCTCGTTGCGCGCCGACTCGGGCTGAACGAAGTTCGGGTTCTCCTCGTACAGGGCGAGCAGCTGGTCGCCGAACGTGCTCATCCGGAAGAAGTAGTTCTTCTCGTGCAGCAACTCGCACGGGATGGAGTGAATGGCGCAGACCTGCTGCCCGGCGTAGTCGCCGACGCCGTCGATCAGGTCGCTCGGCTGCTTGTACTCCTCGCAGCCGACGCAGTAGAAGCCCTCGTACTCGCCGGTGTAGATGTGACCGGCATCGAAGAGGTGCTGCAGGAACTTCTGCGCGTTCACCTCGTGGCGCTCATCGGTGGTGCGGATGAAGTCGTCGTTCTGAATGTCGACGGTCGCAAGCAGCGGCTTCCAGGCGGTCTCGACCAGGCGGTCGGCCCACTCCTTCGGCGTGACGCCGTTGGCGGTCGCGGTGCGCAGAATCTTCTGCCCGTGCTCGTCTGTTCCGGTGAGCAGCCAGGCGTCCTCTCCGGACTGCCGATGCCAGCGCGCGAGCACGTCGGCGGCCACCTCGGTATAGGCGTGCCCGATGTGGGGGACATCATTCACGTAGAAAATGGGCGTGGTGATGTAGAAAGATGAGCCGTCGGACATGGTCTCATCCTATTGGGAGCAGCGGATGCCACTGGTCGTGTTACCGTTCTCGGCTATCGGGGCCGCGGTGGGCGAAGTCCGGCCTAACCAATTCGACGGAGATTTCAGGGAGAACAACCCGATTCGGCCCGAATCGGGTCTCTGAGAGCACAATCTCCGTCGAATTGGCTGGGCGCGAACGCGAGCGGGAAAGTCAGGGCAGCGGCAGCGCCGAAAAGTCCGTGCGGGCCGCAGCGGGCTTGCCGGTCTTACGCTCCAGCGCTGCCTCGTAGAGGGCGCGCTTGCCGAGCCCCGACGCGGTGGACACGTCGGCGGCGGCGTCCTTGAGTCGAATGCCCGACTCCACCAGCGCGAGCACCTCGGCCACCCCGGTCGCCAGGTCCAACACGCGTGCCTGGGCCCCGGCGACCACGATCGCGATCTCGCCCTTGACCCCGGCAGCGGCCCAATCGGCCAGGTCGGCCGCGGTGCCCCGCTTCACTTCCTCGTAGAACTTGGTCAGCTCGCGACAGACCACAACGCGCCTCTCGGCGCCGAGCACGGCGGCCAGGTCGGTCAGGGAGGCGGCCAGCCGGTTGGGCGATTCGAAGAACACCATGGTGCGGCGCTCCTCGGCCACCTCGCGCAGGGCCGACACCCGGTCGCCGTGCTTGCGGGGCAGGAAGCCCTCGAAGGTGAACCGGTCGGTCGGCAGCCCAGACACGGCGAGCGCCGCGAGCACGGCCGACGGCCCGGGCAGCACAGAAACAACGACGCCGGCCGCCACCGCGGCATCCACCAAGTGGAAACCGGGGTCGGACACCGTCGGCATCCCCGCGTCACTGAGCACCAGGACGTCGGTGTCGCGGGCGAGTTCGACGAGCTCGGCCGCCTTGCCGCGCTCGTTGTGGTCGTGCAGGCTGATCAGCCGAGGGCGGTTCTCGATGCCCAGCGCCTTGAGCAGGTGCACGGTCACCCGAGTGTCCTCGGCGGCGATGATTGCCATCGTGCCGAGTGCCTCGATCAGACGCGTCGACGCGTCGCCCAGGTTTCCGATCGGGGTGGCAGCGAGGAGGATCATGCTCCCAGTCTCGCAGCCCCGGCTCACTACGATGGTCACGTGTTCCTGACAAGCCGCGTGTTCCGCTGGGCCGGGCCGCTGGCCGTGACCCTGCTGGCGGCGGCGTTGCGACTCTGGAACCTCGGCAACCCGAGATCCCTGGTCTTCGACGAGACCTTTTACGTGAAGGACGCCTGGACCCTCAGCAACCTCGGTTACGAGTCGTCCTGGCCTGAGGGGGCTGATGCCCTGTTCGCCGCCGGGCAGACCGACGTCTTCCTGTCCGACCCGTCTTTCGTCGTGCATCCACCGCTTGGAAAATGGCTGATCAGCCTGGGCATGACCGCGTTTGGACCCGACAGCAGCTGGGGTTGGCGGATCGTCACCGTGCTGGTGGGCGTGCTGGCGGTAGTGCTGCTGATGCTGATCGCACAGAAGCTGTTCGGCTCGACCGTTCTGGCCGTGATCGCCGGGTTCCTGTTCGCCATCGACGGCAACGCCATCGTCATGTCGCGGGTGGCCCTGCTCGACAACTACGTGATGTTCTTCGCACTGCTCGGATTCGGCGCCGTGCTGCTCGACCGGGACTGGCATTCCACCCGCCTGGCGGCCCGGCTGGCCCTGGCGCGCGAGGCCGGGCAGGACCCCGGCTGGGGACCGACCCTGTGGTGGCGGCCCTGGCTGCTCGCGGCAGGGCTCGCCTTCGGCCTGACCTGCAGCGTGAAGTGGTCGGGGATCTACTTCCTCGCCGCGTTCGGCGTCCACCTAGTCGTCGTCGACGCCCTCACGAGGCGCCGGGCCGGCCTCCCGTTCTGGTTCAGCGCCGCCGTGCTCAAGCAGGCACCCGCGACCTTCCTGCTCATCGTTCCGGTGGCCGTGGCCACCTACTTGGCCTCCTGGACCGGCTGGTTCGTCACGGCGCGAGGCTTCTACCGTGACTGGGCGACCACGCCGGGGGCTGCCTGGACGGGGGCCCTGGCCTGGGTCCCTGACCCCGTGCAGAGTTTCTGGCACTACCAGGTGGCGGCCTACACCTATCACGTGGGGCTGTCCACGCCGCATCCGTACGAGGCGAACCCGTTGACCTGGTTGTTCATGGTGCGCCCCACCAGCATGTTCTACCGCGGGTCGAACCTGGGCGAGAACGGATGCGGGTTCACCACCTGTTCCGAGGCCATCACCGGCATCGGCAATCCGCTGATCTGGTGGGCGGCCACGGCTGCCGTGCTCTACCTGGTGTACCGTCTGGCGCGCTACCGGGAGTGGCGGGTCGGCCTGATTTTGATGGGATTGGTCGCCGGCTACCTCCCCTGGCTGATGTACCTGAACCGCACCGTTTTCCAGTTCTACACGATCGCGTTCGAGCCCTACCTGCTGCTCGGACTCACCTTCGTGATCGGTCTCCTGCTCAACCGGGCCCGGTGGGTCGTGTTCGGCTTCCTGGTGGCCGCACTGCTCGTCAGCGCGTATTTCTACCCACTCTGGACGGCTGCGCAGACGTCCCTGACGTTCTGGCAACTGCACATCTGGCTGCCCAGTTGGCGATGAGTTCGCACGTGCGATTCGGAGAAACTGAATGCCTTTCATATGCCGTTGTGGGCATATAGCGACTGGGAAAGCGGTGTGAAAAGCCCCCTTCCCGAGGGGTCCGGCCCGTAGGATACAGATATCTGTTTTACGAGTGTTTGCTCCATCACCGACTGAGAAGTCCGGATACAAACCAAAGGCCTCATGTCGGAAGCTGTTGCCGCACCCACGGTGCGTATTGTCAAGACTCGCCCTGGCGGCGATTCGAAAAACCCCACCACCGAGTACTCATCGCTGCTGCACACCGTGCGCAACCTTGGCCTTCTGAAGCGGGCCACGGGCTTCTACTGGTTCGTCTTCTCGATGCTGGTTCTGGCCACCCTCGCCACCGGCACCGCCTTCGTTCTGCTCGGCGACAGTTGGTACCAGCTCATTGTGGCCGGCGTGCTCGGCATCATCCTCACCCAGTTCGCGTTCCTCGCCCATGAGGCGTCGCACCGCCAGGTGTTCGAGGGAGGAAGAGCGAACGACCGTGCCGGGCGCATCCTCGCCAACCTGTTCGTCGGCATCAGCTACGCCTGGTGGATGCACAAGCACAGCCGACACCACGCCAACCCGAACGTCATCGGCAAAGACCCTGACATCGCCCCTGACTTCATCGTCTTCCGCGAAGAGGATGCCGCGAAGGTCAGCTGGATCGGCTCATTCGTCACCCGCAAGCAGGGCTACCTCTTCTTTCCGCTGTTGATGGCGGAAGGGTTCAACCTGCACGTTCAGGGCTTCAAGACCGTCTTCGGCAAGAAGAAGGTCGACAAGCGCTGGCTCGAAATCAGCATGCTGTCCACCCGCATCGTTCTCTACGTCGCCGCAATCTTCTACTTCCTGCCCGTTGGTATGGCGTTCGCGTTCATCGGCGTTCAGCTGGCTGTGTTCGGCGTCTACATGGGCGCATCCTTCGCGCCGAACCACAAGGGCATGCCTCAGTTGCCCCACGAGAGCAAGGTGGACTTTCTTCGTCGCCAGGTGCTCACGTCACGCAACATCCGTGGCGGTACGTTCATGGACACGTTCATGGGTGGTTTGAACTATCAGGTCGAGCACCACCTGTTCCCGAACATGGCCCGCCCGCACCTGCGCAAAGCGCAGGAGATCACCAAGGAATACTGCAAGACGCACAACATCCTCTACACCGAGACATCGCTCTTCGAGTCGTACGGGATCGTCATCGCCTACCTGAACAAGGTCGGCCTCAGCGCCCGCGATCCGTTCGACTGCCCGATGGTCGCCCGGTTCCACCACCGGTAGACCCGGACCGATAGAAGAGGGGGTTGCGGACAGCTCCGCACCCCCTCTCTTCCGTTGGCCCAGCGACTGATCAGCGACTGCTCAACAGCGGCTCGACGACGACTCGGCAGGGGCTTAAGGTCGGGCAGCAAGGGGGCGACGCCGGGCGGCGAGCCCACCCCCGGTGAGGATGGCCGTAAGCTTGGCGCAATGTGGCTGCCCGGTGTGCTGGTCGCGGCCGCCGCCGCGCTGCTCGCCGGAACCGTGCACACGTTCTTCCCCGCGCTGCCGCTGCTCACCCTCGCGGTCGCCTTTGGAATCGTCGCCGGCAATCTCCCGGTCGCCCGCCGGGCGATGACAGGTGTCCTCGCCCCGGGCCTGTCACTCGCCGCCAGCCGGATAATGCGCATCGGCATCGTGTTGCTCGGACTGAAGCTGAGCCTGGTGGACATCCTGGGCCTGGGCTGGGTGACCATCCTCGGCACCGTGCTGATCGTAATGCTCACCTTCGTCGGCACCTACTGGCTCGGACGCGCCCTTCGCCTGCCAGGACGCCAACCGATCCTGATCGCCACCGGGTTCTCGATCTGCGGGGCGTCCGCGATCGGCGCGATGAGCGGGGTGGTCAAGGCGAAGGATGCCGACACGGCGACCCCGATCGCCCTGGTCACCCTCTGCGGAACGCTGGCCATCGCAGTGCTGCCGGTGCTGTGGCATCCGTTGGGCCTGACCGACCTGCAATTCGGGCACTGGGTTGGCGCGGGAGTGCACGACGTCGGGCAGGTGGTCGCCACCGCTCAGATCGCCGGGCCCGCCGCACTGGCCGTGGCCGTGGTCGTCAAGCTCACCCGGGTGCTGCTGCTTGCGCCCATCGTCGCCGTCGTCGCCGTCGGTGAGCGTCGCCGTGAGTCTGGTATCTCCACGGTGACAGACGCCCCTGCCACCCGCCCGCCGCTCGTGCCGTTGTTCGTAGGCGGCTTCCTGGTCGCCGTGCTCGTGCGCACGTTCGTGCCCGTGCCCGGGACTGTTCTGATCGGTGTGGACACCGTGCAGACCTACCTGCTCGCGATAGCGCTCTTCGGGCTCGGCGCAGCCGTGAACCTCAGTTCCATCCTGCGCACCGGGGGCAAGGCCCTCCTCGTGGGGCTGATCTCCTGGACGCTGATCGCCACCCTCTCCTTCGCCGCCGTGCAGCTGCCCTAAGCAACACACGGCCAGTCTCAACCGCTGCTCAGCCCAGAACGAATTCGACGGAGATTCAGCCGAAATCGGCCCGAAACAGTCCGGAGTCGGGCTCTGGGGCCAAAATCTCCGTCGAATTGGTTCGACGCCGGACAGGGAGGCGGCGCTCGAGCGAGGCGGCGCTCAGCGGCGGGAGAGCCAGCCACCGGCAGCGGCGTTCGGCCTCCGGTTCAGGGCGAACAGAGGCGGCGCGGCGGCGGCATCCGTGGCCAGGTCGGCCAGGATGCGCCCGACCGCGGGCGTGAACTTGAAGCCGTGGCCGCTGAAGCCGGCACCCACGATCACCGGGCCGACCCGGTCAAGCACGAAGTCCTCGTCGACCGTGGTCGTGTAGGTGCAGCTGACTGGGTCCGGCACGTCGGGGTCGGCGCCGGGCAGCCACTCGCGCACATATCGCGCCAATGCGGCCAGCTGAACGGGCTCGGGCGCGAAACTGCGCGCATCCGGGTCGGTGCCGGGGCCCACGCCGTGCCAGCCGGCCTTGATCCCCTGGCCGGGCGTGTACATGCCGTAGACGGGCGAATACCAGTAGCCGTAGCGCAGGTCGGACCGCGCGGGCGTGTGATTGAAGCCGGGCCACTCCGTCTCCGCGCGCGCGGCGGCCGCCGGGGAGGCGTCGCGCAGGGCGAAGTGTGCGGGCTGTTCCTGCGTCACCGTGAGTCGCGGCACCGGAACCACCCCGGCCAGCAGACCGCTGGTCCACGCGCCGACCGTGACGACGGCTCGCCGGGCAATGATCGTGCCGGTCTCGTGGGTCACGCGCACCCGGTCGTCACCCTGCACCTCGAGTCGCAGCACACGGATGCCGTGCCGCACGTCGGCCCCGGCGGCGGTCGCCGCGGTCTGCAGGGCGGTCACCGCGGCATCCGCGTTCACCCGGCCGGCGTCGGGCGCGAACAGCACCCGACCGTCGAAACGGATGCCCGGCCAGCGTTCGGCCGCGGCCTCCGGCGCGAGGAACTCGGCGCCCAGGCCCGCCTGGGACAGCGCCGCCGCCACCCGGTCGAACGACGGATTCGGCCCGTGGTTGACGACCCCGACCTGGCGGAGCAGCCGGCTCGCCGTCTCGACCTCAAGCTCGCGCCAGAGCGGCAGCGCTTCGGCGAGCATGCTCACGTACGTGGGTTCCGCGTAGGCGGTGTTGAAATTCCGGGAGGCACCGTGCGAGGCACCGTTGGCGTGCCCGGGCGTGAAGCGTTCCAGCACGGTGACCGGTCGGCCCCGTCGCGCCAGCTGCCAGGCCGTCGCCGACCCCATTGCCCCGCCGCCAATGACGACCGTCTCCATGCTCTCTTCCATGCCACCATCCTGCCTGACGACTGTCACCCGCGGGGCATCGCCCCGGCCCGGGCGGCATCCGTTTCACACTGTTACGCGAGCGCCCGGAACCCGCGTCGATCCTCGCTAACGTAAGGCCATGGCAGATCGCGAGTACGGTTTCAAGACCCGGGCAATCCACGCAGGCAACATCCCCGACGCCGTCACCGGCGCGCGGGCCCTGCCGATCTACCAGACCAGCGCGTTCGTCTTTGATGACACGAGGGATGCCGCGGCCCGGTTCGCCCTACAGAAGTACGGCAACGTCTACTCCCGCCTCTCGAACCCGACCGTGGCGGCATTCGAGGAACGCGTGGCCAGTCTCGAGGGCGGACTCGGCGCCGTCGCCACCGCCAGCGGCCTCTCCGCGCAGTACATCACCTTCGCCAGCCTCGCCGGCTCAGGCGACCACATCGTCTCCAGCGCGAACCTCTACGGCGGCTCGATCACCCAACTCGACGTGACCCTGCGCCGTTTCGGGGTCGAGACGACGTTCGTGCGGAGCGCGGATCCGGCCGACTACGCCGCCGCGATCACCGAGAAGACCAAGTTGATCTTCGCCGAGACGGTGGCCAACCCGTCCGGCGAGGTCGCCGACATCGAGGGGCTCGCCGCCGTCGCCCACGCGGCCGGGATCCCCCTGGTGATCGACTCGACCATCGCCACGCCCTACCTGACCCGGCCCATCGAGTGGGGCGCCGACATCGTGATCCACTCCGCCACCAAATTCCTCGGCGGGCACGGCACCACGCTCGGTGGAGTCGTCGTCGAGAGCGGACGCTTCGACTGGCACAGCGACAAGTTCCCGCTCTTCGGCGAGCCGGTGCCCAGCTACGGCGGCCTCGAGTGGGCCGGCAACTTCGGCGAGTACGCCTTCCTCACCCGGCTGCGCGCCGAGCAGCTGCGCGACATCGGGCCGGCTCTCTCCCCGCACTCCGCGTTCCTGCTCGCGCAGGGCGTCGAGACGCTGCCGTTCCGCATGCAGGCGCACGTGGACAACGCACGCGTCGTGGCCGAATGGCTCGACGCTGACCCGAGGATCGACTTCGTCAACTGGGCCGGGCTGCCCGCCCATCCGCACTACCAGCGCGGCCTCAAATACCTGCCGAAGGGTCCCGGCTCTGTCTTCAGCTTCGGCGTGAGGGGCGGCCGCGACGCCGGTCGCACCTTCATTGAATCGGTCGATCTGGCCAGTCACCTCGCCAACATCGGCGACGCCAAGACGTTGGTCATCCACCCGGCCTCCACTACCCACGCACAGCTGAACGAGTCACAGCTCGTCGACGCCGGGGTATTGCCCGGCCTCGTGCGGATCAGCGTGGGCATCGAAGACGTCGAGGACATCATCTACGATCTCGACCAGGCCCTCGGCCGGATTGCGGGCACCGAATGAGCGGGCAGCAGCACCGGAGCGCCGACACCACCTCCGACACCACCTCCGACACCACCCCGGCCACGGATGCCGCCGCACACGACACCGTGCACCTCGCCAACGGGCTCAGCTGCTCGGTTCCCACCGGTTCCCCCCTCGCGAAGCTGCTGAAATCTCAGCGCACCTGGGAAGGCCCCGACGCCAAGGCCCGGTTGAAGATCCTACGGGCGGCGAAGTCGATCGCCATCGTCGGCGCGTCGCCGAATCCGGCCCGCTCCAGCTATTTCGTGGGCACCTACCTGCAGCAGTCGAGCGACTACCGGGTGTACTTCGTCAACCCGAACGCGAAGACCATCCTCGGCGAAACGGCCTACCCGAGCCTCGCGTCGCTGCCCGAGGTGCCCGACATCGTCGACGTCTTCCGCCGGGCCGGCGACATTCCAGCCGTGATCGACGAGGTTCTCGCCATTGGTGCCCCCACCGTCTGGGTGCAGCTGGGAATCTGGAACCAGGCGGCCGCCGAGTACGGTGAATCGCAGGGCCTCACCGTGGTGATGGACCGCTGTATCAAGATCGAGCACGCCCGGTTCCACGGCGGGCTGCACCTCCTCGGGTTCGACACCGGCCAGATCACGGCGCGCAAGACCATCCGCTGACCGTGCCCCGGTGTAGCACCGGGGCACGGTTACGATGGTGCGATGACTGCGTATGTGTCGGCACTCGACCTCTTCTCCATCGGAATCGGCCCCTCCAGCTCCCACACGGTCGGCCCGATGCGGGCGGCGCTCACCTTCGCCGACCACCTCCGCGACGGCGGTCGACTCTCCGACGTGGCCCGGATCAGCTGCTCGCTCTACGGGTCGCTCGGCTCCACCGGGCTCGGGCACGGCACACCCGACGCGGTCCTGGCCGGCCTCGCCGGGCTGCGCCCCGAGACCTGCGACCCGGATGCCGTGCGCTCTGCCTGGTCCGGCCTGGCGGACGACGCCGTGCTCCTGCTCGGCGGCAGCCATCCCATCCCGGTCCGCAAGGACGATGTCGCCTTCGAGGCACGCACCCGGCTGCCCGGTCACCCGAATGCGCTAACGCTGACGGCCTGGGGCCACGACGGCCTCCCCCTGCTGGAAGAGACCTGGTACTCGATCGGCGGCGGTTTCATCCGCCGCGACGGCGACCCGATCGGCCCCGGCCGGTGCGCACCGCAGCCGAGGCAGTATTCCTCCAGCGCCGAACTCCTCGCCCTCTGCGATCTCGACGACGTCGCCATCTGCGACATCGCCCGCGCCAACGAGGAGGCGATTCACGGGGCCGCGGCGCTCGACGCCGGCCTCGACGCTATCTGGGACGCCATGCACGTCTGCGTGGAGGCCGGGCTCGCGGCCACTGGCACCCTCCCCGGCGGCCTCCGCGTCAAGCGCCGCGCCGCCGCCATACGCATGCAGCTTGAGGAATATGACCGGTTGCCGCTGCGCGAACGCGACACCTCGACCGAGTGGTTGCACGCCTTCGCCCTTGCCGTCAACGAGGAGAACGCCGCCGGAGGCCGCGTGGTCACCGCCCCCACCAACGGCGCGGCCGGCATCATCCCCGCGGTCGGCCACTACTACCTGCGCTTCGTACCCGGAGCGGATGCCGCGGGCATCCGTCGCTATCTACTCACCGCCGTCGCCATCGGTTCGCTCGTCAAAGCCAACGCCTCCATCTCCGGGGCGGAGGGCGGCTGCCAGGCCGAGGTCGGCTCCGCCTGCGCGATGGCAGCCGGCGCCCTCTGCGCCGTGCTCGGCGGCACGCCGCGGCAGGTGGAGAATGCCGCCGAGATCGCAATGGAGCACCACCTGGGCCTCACCTGCGACCCCGTCGGCGGGCTCGTGCAGGTGCCCTGCATCGAGCGCAACGCCATCGCCTCGTCGACCGCAGTGTCGGCGGCCCGGCTGGCCCTGCACGGCGACGGCACGCACCTCGTCTCCCTCGACGCCGTGATCGAAACCATGCGCCAGACCGGCTTGGACATGTCGACCAAGTACAAGGAGACGAGCGAGGGTGGCCTCGCTGTCAACGTGATCGAATGCTGATCTTAATCCGGCGGTGACCCTGACCGGATGCTGACCGTGGTGCCGGACCCTAAACTGGCAGCATAGGCTCGGGGGGAATCGAGCGCCATTTCGAGGGGACATCCGATGGATTCTGCGCGACCGACTTCCGATCGCTTCCGCGCCTGGGCCAGGGTGGGCGCCCTTCTCGCGCTCTCGATCGCACTGACGGGCTGTTCCCCCGCCCCTGGGCCGACGGTTACCGCGACCGTCACGGCTACGCCGACGCCGACCGCAACGCCGACGCCGACGCCCACGTCGTCGCCCGATGCCGCGGTCGTGCCGAATCCGACCATCACGCCAAATGCCGAAGCCGTTCCGGTCGAGCCTCTGCCCGATGGCCCGGCCATCGACCTCGGTGCCACCGCGGGGGCCACCGGCGCTCCGGTCACGGACGGCGCGGGCGCCCCGCTCAGCTATACCGTGCTGGAGGGTGACGACTTCTTCGCCATCGCGCAGCGGTTCGACCTGCCTGTGCAGCAGCTGCTACGGATGAACCCGTCGGTGTCGGGCCTGGGCGAGGACATCTACATCCGGGACCTGATCAACCTCGACTGGACCACCACCAGGTAGCGCGGCCGACGGCACGGTCCCCGAGTCTTCGCCCCGAGCGCGCCGCGACGGCAGGGCCGGGAGGACCTACCCAGCTAATGCGTCAGCAGGTTGATGCGCTCGATCAGGGCGATCGTGCGCAGCGACTCGCGCGGGTCGACCGGAACCGGAGCCCCGCGCAGGATCGAATCGGCGAGGCCTGTGTAGAACGCCGCGTAGTTGCCTCGCTCGGCGGGCACCCGGGTCAGCGCACCGTCCCTTCCGAGCACACCCCAGGCGGTCTCCGGATCGACGCCGAATCCAGGGTCGGTCGGCTGAGCGCCCGCCGCGAGGGCCGTCTCTTGGCCATCGAGTCCCCATTTGGTGTAGCCGGATTCGGAGCCGAGCACGTGGAAGCGCGGGCCGACCTGGGCAGCGATCCCGTTCATCCACAGGTGGGAGCGCACCCCCGATCCGTGGTGCAGCGCGACGAAGGTGTCATCGTCTGCCACGCCGCCCTGACGCCGGGTGACGGTCTCGGCATACACGTCATCGACCGGGCCGAACAACTGCAGGGCCTGGTCGATCAGGTGGGCGCCGAGATCGAAGAGCACGCCGCCGCCCTGCTCGATGGTCGCGCCGACCTTCCACGCCTTGGTCTGCTCCGGCTTCCACCATTCGAACCGCGACTCGAACCGGCGCACCTCACCCAGGGCGCCCGTGGCGAGCAGCGCCCGGAGCGTGAGGAAGTCCCCGTCCCAGCGCCGGTTCTGGAACACGGTGAAGAGCAGGCCGAGACGCTCGGCCTTCTCGATCAGGTCCCGGCCGTCCCTGGCCTTCACCGCGAACGGTTTGTCGACGACCACGGCGAGCCCGGCGTCGAGGGCGGCATGCGCCAGCTTCACGTGGGTCCCCGACGGTGACCCGATGACGACCAGGTCCAGGTCGTCGACGGCGGCGAATACGTCGTCCGCGCTCGAAACCAGGCGCACGCCGGGGTGCCGCTCGGCGGCCACCTCCCGCCGCACGGGATCCCGGGTCACGATCATCTCCAGCGAGAACTCGGGGTTCGCGGCGAGGAGCGGGCTGTGGAAGACGCGCCCGGACGTGCCGAACCCAATCAGGCCGGTGCGGATGGGGGCGACGGATGCTGGCGACTGCGTCATGCTCCCACGGTACTCCCGCCGCCACTCTCCACCCGGCAGCCGACAGCGCCCGTCTTCCTACAGCCGGTTCACCCCGGTGACCCGCACTACGGCGGCGCCCAACTCGTCGGAGTCGGCCAGGTCGACCGTGGCGCTGATACCCCAGTCGTGGTCTCCCGCGGGATCGTCGAAGATCTGCCGCACGTTCCAGACGGATGCGCCCTCGTCCAGGATGATCAGGTTCGCGCTGCGGGCGTCGGCCCCGGTCAGCAGCTCATCGTGCTCGGCGTAGTAGCCGTCCATGGCGTCGCCCCAGGCATCCGCGTGGAAGCCATGCTCCCGGTCGAGTTCGCCCAGCGCGTCGTAGTTCTCGAGCGCGGCCAGCTGCACCCGCCGGAAAAGTTCATTGCGCACCAGGATCCGGAACGCGCGCGTATTGGTGGTCAGGCGACGCGGTGCAGGCGGCAGCACCGACTGCGCCCCGGCTTCGTGCACGGCGAGGTCCGGGTGGATGAGCTCCTCCCACTCGTCGAGCAGGCTCGAGTCGACCTGGCGCACCAGCTCGCCCAGCCATTCGATCAGGTCGAGCAGGTCCTCCGTCTTGGCGTCGTCGGGGATAGTCTGCCGTGCGGCCCGATAGGCGTCCGAGAGGTAGCGCAGCACGACACCCTCGCTGCGGGCGAGCTTGTAGAAGGCAACGAACTCGCCGAAGGACATGGCCCGTTCGTACATGTCCCGCACCACCGTCTTCGGGCTGAGCTCGAAGTCCGCAATCCATGGCTGGGATTCCCTGTACGTGGCGAAGGTGTATTCCAACAGCTCTTCGAGCGGCTTCGGCCAGGTGACCTCCTCGAGCAGCGCCATTCGCTCGTCGTACTCGATGCCCTCACGCTTCATGGCGTTCACGGCCTCGCCGCGGGCCGCGAACTGCTGGCCCATCAGCACCGGGCGCGGGTCGTCGAGGGTGGCCTCGACGATGGAGATCATGTCGAGGGCGTAGTGGCCGCTGCCCGGACCGGCCACGTCAGGGTCGGCGTCGAGCAGGTCGAACGCGGCGAGCGCGAACGGCGACAACGGCTGGTTGAGGGCGAAGTTCGGTTGCAGGTCAACCGTCAAACGGATGTCCCCATTCGCGCTCTGCTCCACGATCCCCGCCGCTCGCAGCGTCTTGTAGATCCCCAACGCACGCCGGGCGTGCGCCAGCTGGCGCTTCCACGGTTCGTGGTTGTCGAAGATGAGGTCGTAGACGTGGGCGAAGGCGTCGCCGCCGCGGCCGATCACGTTGATCAGCATGGCCGCGGTCATCTGCATGCTCGACTGCATGGTTTCCGGTTCGGCCGCCACGAGCCGCTGGAACGAGGGCTCACCCCAGGAGACGAAGCCCTCGGGTGCCTTCTTCCGGATGATCTTGCGCTTCTTCTTGGGGTCGTCGCCGGCCTTCTCGATGGCCTTGAGGTTGTCGGTCTCGTGGTCGGGCGCCTGGATGACCACCGTGCCGGCCGTGTCGAAGCCGGCCCGGCCTGCCCGACCCGCGATCTGGTGAAATTCGCGGGCGTTGAGCTGACGCATCTTGACGCCGTCGTACTTGGTGAGGGCGGTGAAGAGCACCGTGCGGATGGGCACGTTGATGCCCACGCCGAGGGTGTCGGTGCCGCAGATGACGCGGAGCAGGCCGCGCTGGGCGAGCTGTTCCACCAGGCGACGGTACTTGGGTAGCATGCCGGCGTGGTGCACGCCGATACCCATCCGGATCAGCCGGGAAAGGGTCTTGCCGAAGCTCGTGGTGAAGCGGAACTCGCCGATCAGTTCGGCGATCGCCTCCTTCTGCTCCTTGGTGGCGACTTTGACGCTGCTGAGCGCCTGGGCCCGCTCGAGGGCGGCCGCCTGGGCGAAGTGCACGATGTAGATGGGAGCCTGCCCGGTCTTCAGCAGTTCCTCCACGGTCTCGTGCACGGGAGTGGTCTCGTAGTAGTAGTGCAGCGGAACCGGACGCTCCACGCCCGTGACGACCGCAGTGGGCCGTCGGGTGCGACGCGTGAGGTCGTCGGCGATGAACGTGACGTCGCCGAGGGTCGCGGACATGAGGATGAACTGCACCCCAGGCAGGAGCAGCAGCGGCACCTGCCAGGCCCAGCCGCGGTCGGGGTCGCCGTAGAAGTGGAACTCGTCCATCACGACCTGGTCCACGGGGGTGTCCTCGCCGTTCCGCAGAGCGAGGTTGGCGAGGATCTCGGCCGTGCAGCAGATGATCGGGGCGTCGGAGTTGACCGAGGAATCCCCGGTCATCATGCCCACGTTCTCGGCACCGAAGATCTCCACCAGCGCGAAGAACTTCTCGCTGACGAGAGCCTTGATCGGCGCGGTGTAGAAGCTGCGCTTGCCGGCCGAGAGCGCCGCGAAATGCGCGCCGACGGCCACGAGCGATTTGCCCGTGCCGGTGGGGGTGCTCAGGATCAGGTTCGCCCCGGAGACGATCTCGATCAGGGCCTCTTCCTGCGCGGGGTAGAGCGTCAGTCCCGTCTCCCCCGCCCACGTTTCAAAGGCCTCGAACAGCACATCGGGATCGGTGACGTGCGGGAGAGCGGAGAGAGTTGCCATGATCCTTCGATCCTGCCCTATTCCACTGGGCGTCCGCTCCGCGACCGGCGACCCGGCGAACGGCGGCGGCGAATCAGATTCCGAGCGGCGTGGCCTGCGTCGCAGAGAAATCGGCCTCGCTGATTGCCCCGGCGGTCTTCAGGTTGGACCACAGACTATGGTCCCTCCGAGGCCGGGTCGTCCAGGGTCGCCACGGGGCTGTCGGACTCACAGGCCACGAATCTAAGCTGACGGGATGGCCAGCAGCGACGTGTCCTCATTCACTCCTCCCCCGCCGACCCCGGCCGCCCGGCCGGTCCGGTCCGCCCCGGCCGAGCTCGGTCGTGCGGCGACGGCTGGAGTGTCCGCGGCCCTCGCCGGCCTCGGCGCGGGCGAACTGACCGCCGCGCTGCTGGCCCCGGCAGGCAGCCCCGTCCTCACCGTCGGCGCGCTGGTCGTCGACCTGGCGCCTGCCTGGTTGAAGGAGCTGGTCATCGCCCTGTTCGGCACCGGTGACAAGGCCGTGCTTGTGGTCTGCGTCATCCTCGGAGCCGTGTTCCTGGCCGCTGCCGCGGGCGTGCTGGAGCTGCGGCGTCCCCCGATCGGCCGGGTGATCGTGGCTGCCGCCGGCGCTCTCGCCGTCGTCGCGGTGCTGTCCCGGCAGAACACCTCTGTCGTCGACGCGCTGCCCGCGGTGCTGGCGATGGTCGTCTCGGCCGTGCTGCTCACGGTCCTGGTCGCCCGGCTGCGCCGCACGCCTGCGGGCGCTACGGCATCCGCTCCGGACCGCCGTCGCTTCCTGGCCTGGGCTGGAGCGAGCGCCGGCCTGGGCCTGCTGGCCGCGGCCGGCGGGCAGCTGATCTCCGCCGGGGTCCGGGCCACGGATGCCGCGCGTGCCCGCTTCACGCTGCCAGTCGCGGCCGTGCCCGGCGCCCCGATCCCCGCCGGGGCGTCACTCGACGTGCCCGGCCTCGCCCCCCTGATCACCCCGAACGCCGAGTTCTACCGCATCGACACGGCCCTGCGGGTGCCCCGGATCGACCCAGGCACCTGGACGCTGAAGATCACCGGCATGGTTGAGAGGGACATCGAAATCGACTTCGCCGACCTGCTCGCGCTGCCCCTCGAGGAGAGCACGACGACCCTCACCTGCGTGTCGAACGAGGTCGGTGGCGACCTGATCGGCAACGCGACCTGGCTGGGCTACCCGATCCGACTGCTGCTCGCAGAGGCGAGGCCTCTCGCAGGGGCCGACATGGTGCTCTCCCGCAGCGAGGACGGCTGGACGGCCAGCACCCCGCTCGAGGTGCTCACCGACGACCGCAACGCCATCCTCGCGGTGGGCATGAACGGCAAGCCGCTCCCGCTCGAGCACGGCTACCCGGTGCGCATGGTCGTGCCCGGGCTCTACGGCTACGTCTCGGCCACGAAATGGGTGGTCGAGCTCACCGTCACCCGCTTCGACCGAGAGACCGCCTACTGGACCAACCGCGGCTGGACCGAGCGCGGACCGATCAAGCTCTCCTCCCGCATCGACGTGCCACGGCGCGGCACCGAGGTACCCGCCGGACCGGTGACCGTGGCGGGCGTCGCGTGGTCGCAGCACGTGGGCATCCGTGCCGTGCAAGTGCAGGTCGACGACGGCGACTGGAATGAGGCTGCCCTGGCCGAGGCGATCTCGGCCGACACCTGGCGGCAGTGGAGCTGGGTCTGGCCAGCCTCGGCCGGGCAGCACACCCTGCGGGTACGGACGACGGATGCCACGGGCCAGGTGCAGACCGCCGTGCGGCGGGACGTGATCCCCGACGGCGCCACCGGGCTGCACGATATCGCGATCTCGGTTGTCTAGGGCGCGGCCCCTGCCCCGCGACAGCAGACCGGCGCGAGCGTATTCTCGTCAGCACACCACGCAGCGTGCCTGCGCATCGCCACCCCAGCTTGAGAGGACGGGAATCATGCACCGGAATTTCGTTTCGACACGCCGACCCAACGGCTCGCGTCGCGCCCGGGCAGCGGAGTAGGCGCACATGCCCACCCAGACGAAACTCACTGCCGCCGACCTGCGGCACTTCGAGAAGCTTCTGCGCGGCCATCGGCACGAGCTCGATGTGGCCCTCGGCCGCATCGGGACCACCCTGGACGACGTGATCGAGGCCCGCAACAGCGGCACGGCCGACGACGAGCACGACCCCGAGGGCCCCAACCTGACGATGGAATGGTCTCGCATCTCGGGGGTGCACAGCGACCTGGAGGCCGCATCCGGGGCCATCGACCGGGCGCTCGCCCGCATCACGGACGGTGGCTACGGATCCTGCACCCGCCGCGGAGAACCGATCGGGCGGGAACGCCTGGAAGCCCGTCCAGCTGCCGAGCTGTGCATCGACTGTGCCCGCGAACTGGAATCCCAGCACCGGGCCTGACCGGCGCCGGCCACGCAGCCGCTCACAGTGCGAGACGGATGCCCTCACCAAGGTAGGCCAGTCCGAGAACGCCCAGGGACACGGCCCCAGCCGCCAACGCGGCCAAGGGCCACGCGCCCGACTCCGGAAGAGCCGCCCGGGCCTGAAGGGCGGCATGCGCGCGTCGGTAGCGGAACCGAACGCCCACGTACGCGGCCAGGGTCAGCGTCAGGCCGATCAGCCCGGCCACGGTGGCGACACCGCCGAATGCGGGTGCCGTCAGGCGCATCCCCACGATTGCACCCACGGCCAGGGCGAGCACCGTGCGCTGCCAGGCGAGCAAGGTCCGTTCGGGCTGCAGGCCCGGGTCGAACGGATGCTCCACGGTCACCAGATCATTCCGACGGCGACCAGGAGTCCGGCGGCCAGAAGGCCGACCGCGAGCAGACCGGTGAAGGCCGGCGCCGGCAGTGGCCGGTTCTCGCGCATGGCCCGTTCGGTGCGCATCCAACTGATCCAGGCGTGCACCGATGCGATCAGCCCGAGAGCGACGAACAACCCGGCCGCGGAGAAGCGCAGACCGGCCTGCGCAGGGAACTGCAGCGCCTCGAGCGCGACGCCGGCGGCGATGAGCGCCAGCGAGGTGCGGATCCAGGCCAGGAAGGTGCGCTCATTGGCGAGGCTGAACCGGGCGTCCGGTTCCTCGCCGCGCCGATAGACCGAGTGCGGATAACGCTCAGCTGCCACGGAACAGTCCTCTCCCGGCCGAATCCCGGCACCTCACCACAGTACGCCGCTGGGTGCCCCTAGACCTCGTCGGTGACGGCCGCCGCGAACTGAGCGTTGTAGAGGGCGTAGTACGCGCCATCCGCTGCCAGAAGCTGCTCGTGCGTGCCCAGCTCGACGATCCGACCTGCCTCCATGACCAAGATCAGATCGGCGTCGCGGATCGTCGAGAGACGGTGCGCGATCACGAAGCTGGTGCGGTCGGCGCGAAGGGCGCTCATGGCGTTCTGCACGAGCACCTCGGTGCGCGTGTCGACGGAGCTGGTCGCCTCGTCTAGGATCAGCACGCTGGGCTTGGCGAGAAACGCGCGGGCGATCGTGAGCAACTGCTTCTCGCCGGCGCTGACGTTGCCGCCCTCGTCGTCGAGCACGGTGTCGTAGCCGTCAGGCAGAGCGTGCACGAACCGGTCAACGTAGGTCGCGCGCGCCGCCTCCTGGATCTCCTCTTCGGTGGCCCCCGGACGCCCGTAGGCGATGTTGTCGCGGATCGTTCCGCCGAACAACCAGGTGTCCTGCAGCACCATGCCCATGCGCCCGCGCAGGTCGTCACGGGTCATCCGGCGAACGTCCACGCCGTCCAGCGTGATCCGGCCGGAGTCGAGTTCGTAGAACCGCATCATCAGGTTGACCAGGGTGGTTTTGCCGGCCCCGGTCGGGCCCACGATGGCTACGGTCTGGCCGGGCTCAGCCACCAGACTGAGCTTCTCGATCAGAGCCCTGTCCGGGCTGTACCGGAACGACGCGTCCTCGAAGACCAGACGCCCGTGGCCGAGCTCGGGAGTCTCGGCGGGTTCCGGGTCTGGGCTCTGCTCTTCGGCGTCGAGCAGGGCGAAGACCCGCTCGGCGGAGGCGACGCCGGACTGCAGCAGGTTCGCCATCGACCCGAGCTGGGCGAGCGGCTGGGTGAACTGCCGGGAATACTGGATGAACGCCTGCACGTCACCGAGTTGCATGGCACCGGATGCCACCTGGAGGCCGCCGACGACGGCGATCCCCACGTAGACAAGGTTGCCGATGAAGGTCATAGCGGGCATGATCAGGCCGCTGACGAACTGGGCCCCGAAGCTGGCCTCGTAGAGCTCGCCGTTCTTGGCCCGGAAGCGCTGTTCGACCTCCCTCTGGCGGCCGAACACCGTGACCAGGGCGTGGCCGGTGAAGGTCTCCTCGATCTGGCCGTTCAGCTCACCGGTGTGCGTCCACTGGGCCACGAACATCTTCTGCGAGCGCTTGGCGATCAGCACGGTGGTGACCAGGGTCAGCGGCACCGTGACCAGGGCGATCAAGGCCAGCAGCGGGGAGAGCAGGAACATCATCATGATGACGCCCACGACCGTGAGCAGCGAGGTGACGACCTGGCTCAGCGACTGCTGCAGGCTCTGCGACACGTTGTCCACGTCATTGGTGACCCGGCTGAGCAGCTCACCGCGCTGCACCGTGTCGAAGTAGCGCAGCGGAAGGCGGTTGATCTTGGCCTCGATCTCACTGCGTAGCCGGAAGACGGTGCGCTGCACCACACCGTTGAGCACGTAGGCCTGAACCCAGGCGAACGCCGAGGAGAGCACGTAGAGCGCCATCGCCCAGAGCAGCACGGTGGAGAGCATCGCGAAGTCGATGCCCTGGCCCGGGGTCAGCGTCATCCCGCTGAGCAGGTCGGCCTTTCCGGTGTCGCCCGAGGCGCGCAGCTGGTCGATCACCTCGGTCTGGCTCACCCCGGCGGACAGGTTCTGAGAGGTGACGCCGGCGAAGATGAGGTTCGTGCCCTCGCCGAGCAGGCGCGGACCGAGCACGGAGAAGGTGACGCTCGCGACGGCGAGGAAAAGGACCAGCCCGAGCCACAGGCGCTCGGGGCGCAGCTTGCCGAGCAGCCGCTTGGCGGACGGGCCGAAGTGCATGGCTTTCTCGGCCGGGGCGCTCATTCCGCCGAAGGGGCCGTGGCCAGGGCCGGGGCCGCGGCCCGGGGGACGGTCCGAGGCTGAGCTCGTGCTGGGGTGACTCATGCTGATTCCTCCGCCGCGAGCTGGGACGCCACGATTTCCCGGTATGTCCCGTTCGATTCGAGCAGTTCGTCGTGGGTGCCGCGGCCGACGATGCGACCACCCTCGAGAACGAGGATCTGGTCGGCGCCGACGATGGTCGACACCCGCTGGGCGACGATCACCATGGTGGCGCCGCCCGTGCCGAGGGCCAGGGCCTGGCGGAGCCGGGCATCCGTCGCCAGGTCGAGCGACGAGAAGGCGTCGTCGAAAATGTAGAGCTCGGGGCGTTTGACCAGCGCCCGGGCGATGGCCAGGCGCTGCCGCTGCCCACCGGAGACGTTCGTGCCGCCCTGCGCGATCGGCGCGTCGAGGCCCTCCGGCATCTCCTCCACGAAGTCACGGGCCTGGGCGATGGACAGTGCCTCCCAGAGTTGCTCCTCCGTGGCATCAGGCTTGCCGTAGAGCAGGTTGCTGCGCACGGTTCCGGAGAACAGGTACGGCGTCTGCGGCACCAGCCCGATGCTGCCCCAGAGCAGGTCCGGGTGCAGGTCGCGCACGTCCACCCCGTCAACCCGCACGCTGCCGCTGGTGGCGTCGAACAGGCGCGGCAGCAGGTTGACCAGGGTGGACTTGCCCGAGCCCGTGCTGCCGATGATCGCCGTGGTCTGACCGCGGTGCACCGAAAAGCTCACGTCGGCAAGCACGGGCTGCTCGGCGCCGGGGTAGGCGAAGCCCACGTTCACAAGCTCGAGCTCGCCGCGGCCGACGGTGTCGACGACGGGGTGCCGCGGCGGGCGCACGCTCGACTCGGTGTCGAGCACCTCGCCGATCCGGTCGGCGGAAACGGTGGCCCGTGGGATCATCACAGCCATGAACGTGGCCATCATCACGGCCATCAGGATCTGCATCAGGTAGCTGAGGAACGCGATCAGGGTGCCGACCTGCATTGAGCCATCCTCGATCCGGAACGCCCCGAACCAGATCACGGCGACGCTCGACACGTTGAGAACGAGCATGACAACCGGGAACATGAGAGCCATCAGGCGACCGGCGCGCAGGGCGGTCGCCGTCACATCCGCGTTCGCACGGTCGAAGCGCACTGTCTCGACGTCTTCGCGCACGAACGCGCGGATGACCCGGATGCCCGTGAGCTGCTCCCGCAGCACCCGGTTGACGGTGTCGATGCGGGTCTGCATCAGCCGGAACAACGGCACCATGCGCACGATGATCAGCCCGACGGCGATGAGCAGTACGGGCACGCTCACGGCGATCAGCCAGGACAACTGCACATCCTGACGGATTGCCATGATCACGCCGCCGATGGAGAGGATCGGCGCGGTGACCATCATGGTTGCGGTCATCAGCACGAGCATCTGCACCTGCTGCACGTCGTTGGTCGACCGGGTGATCAGCGACGGGGCGCCAAACCGGGTGACCTCCTGCTCGGAGAACTCACCGACCCGGGTGAAGACCGCGCCGCGCAGGTCGCGTCCGAGCGCCATCGCCGCCTTCGCGCCGAAGTAGACGGCGACGATGGCGCACACGATCTGGAACAGCGTGATCAGCAGCATCAGGCCACCGGTGCGCAGGATGTACCCCGTGTCGCCCGTGGCGACGCCCTCGTCGATGATGTCGGCGTTGAGGGTTGGCAGGTAGAGCGAGGCGATCGACTGCGCCAGCTGGAAGACCACCACGGCCGTCAGCAGCCGCCAGTACGGCCGCAGGTACCTCACAAGCAGTTTCCACAGCATCGGGTTCTCCTAGCTGGCGGCTTTCGGCTGCGCCTGGGCGCCGATGATGCCGTAGAGGATGAGCGCGGTCAGCTCATCGTCGTCGAACGCGGCACCGGCCGTGATGTGGGGCACGGATGCCGCGAGCGCGATCATCCGGATGACCTGCCCCGCCCGCTCGGGGGAAACCGTGAGCCGGGCGAGGTCGGGCGCCAGCACTCGCGCCAGCAGTCCGGTGAACTCGTGGGCCACGTCGTGGGTGTGCGGCTTGCCCATCGCCCCCACCGATGACATCAACGCGAAGCTCGTGGCGAATCGCCGTCGCAGCAGGGTGACCATGGCGCGCACCCGCTGCTCGAGTGGGACGGACCGGTCGAGCGCGGCAAGATCCAGGCGGAACGGCTCCGGGTCGAGCTGCCGGTGCATGGCCGCCCGGATCAGCTCGTCCTTGCTGTCGAAGGCTCGGAAGATGGTGCCCTCGGCGATCCCGGCGCACTCGGCGATCTGCCGGGTCGTGACACCCTGGCCGCGCTCGATCAGAAGCGGTGTCACGGCATCGAGGATCATCGACTGCCGGTCCTCCACGGACAGAGAGCGGGCGCGTGCTGGCTTGACCGTCATGCGCTCAGCCTAACTGAGTGAGGACTCACTCACAAACCGAGGCACCCAGGTCAACGCGGTCACCGAACGCGCGACGCGACCTTCGTCTCCTGGAAAACGGATGCGCGCCAGCGCCGGGACACGGTCATCACCGGGCGCTCGATCAGCCGGTAGCTCAGGTACCCGACGGTGAGCACGGCGGCGAAGGTCACCAGCCACCAGGCACCGACGATGAGCGGGTCGGTGACGGCCGGACCTGCGATCGCCAACCACACCCGACCCATCAGGGCCAAGACGAGCACGTGGCAGAGGTACACCGAATACGACATGTCCCCGAACACGGTCAACCGCGAGAACGCGCCGGCGCCACCGCGGTTCTCAGAGGCCGTCAGGCCCAGGAGGATCAGGGCGTAGCCGACACCGAGCGTCAGCGGACGCTCCAGTCCGGGGCCCGCATACATGTCCGCGGGGGTCGTGGCACCCAGCACGAGGAGCACGGCCACGCCCGCCACCGCCAGGACGACGGCGGCGACGCGGTTGACCCGGCGGAAAAGGAGTGCCGCTACGCCGCCGAAGATGAATTCGACGGCCATCGCGTTGGTCGGGAGCTCGAGCAGCGGGTTGGCCGCGATCGGCCCAGACCAGTTCATGACGATGAGGAAGGCGAACCAGACGCCCAGGGCGGGAACCAGCATCCGTTCCGGAAGCAACAGGACCACCGCGAAGACGATGTAGAACCACACCTCCAGGGTCAGCGTCCAGGCCACCAGGAGCAGGGGCAGGATCTCCGTCGGGAGCAGCAGGAATGAGGCGAGGACGTTGACCTGTCCACCCTGAGAGGAATTGATGAACGCCGGCGCGAGGAACAGGACCGGCAACAGCGCGAGGCTGTAGGCCCAGTAGGTCGGATAGATGCGAAAGAAACGGTTCCAGAGGAATTTCGCCACGTTGCGCGGCGCCCCGTGCTTGCCACGGGTCGTGAGGACCATGACGAAGCCGCTGATCACGAAGAAGAGATCGACGCCGGACAGCCCGCTGCCGAAGAAGCCGGGCAGGATGGTGGCCTCGGGGAAGTACTTTTCCTGGGTCAACTGCGCGTGGTAGGCCACCACGGCCAGGGCGGCGAAACCACGGGCCAGCTGAACGGTATCGAGTTGGGCGGCTGCCTGACGCAGTTGCGGGCGCCGCAGAAGCTGATCGGTCACATGTCCCCCAGGGTCGAAGCGCCAACGGCGCAAGCCGTGGACTCCGGCGGTCCGACAGCGCTGTCAGCCTAGCCCGCAGAACACGGACCCCTGACACGGGGGAACGGCGCGCCTGGGATGCAACGGTGGGTGAGTTCGTGGTTGCGGCGAAGACGTCGTGGGCGTGTGCTAGACAGGTGTTGACCGAAGGAGACGGCATGACCGGACTCACGATGGGCGTCATGTCACGCTCCGGGAAGGCCGATGAGCGTCGCCTTCCGCTGCATCCGCTGCACCTGGGCCGGATCGATGCGGAGATTCGTTCCCGGATATTTCTCGAGCAGGGCTACGGCGAACACTTCGGGGTCTCAGACGACGCGTTGGCGCCCCTCGTCGCCGGGTTGCTTCCCCGAGATGGGTTGGTGCGAGACTGCGATGTCATCCTGCTCGCCAAACCTCTCCTCGCGGATGTCGCCGCCCTGCGTCACGGTCAGATCCTGTGGGGCTGGCCGCACTGTGTGCAGGATGCTGCGCTGACTCAGCTCGCCATCGACAAAAAGCTCACTCTGATCGCATTCGAAGCCATGAACGAGTGGACGATGGAAGGTGAATTCAGCCGTCACGTTCTGGCTAAGAACAATGAATTGGCCGGTTTCGCCTCGGTCGTGCACTCCCTGTCATTGATCGGGTTGACGGGCGTCTACGGACGCACGCTGCGTGCGGCCGTGATCGGCTCAGGCTCGACGGCCCGCGGCGCGGTGACCGGCCTGACGGCCAACGGCGTGACCGACGTGACCCTGCTGACGGGCCGGGACGTGCCGGCCGGCTCAGTGCTCGACTCCGCCCGGATCGTGCCGATCGTGCACGACCCGGCCGGTCCAGCCGGCCAGTCGAAGCACTACGTGCTCTCCGACGGGGAGCGTACTCCGCTCCCTGAACTGCTCGCGGCCCACGACGTGATCGTCAACTGCGTGTTGCAGGACCCGAACGCACCGCTCACCTTTCTACGAACGGAAGACCTCCCGCTCGTCGGGCCAGGATCGCTCATCGTCGATGTGTCTTGCGATGCGGGTATGGGGTTTGACTGGGCCCGCCCGACCTCGTTCGCGGATCCCACCTTCCAAGTGGGCGACAACGTCACCTACTACGCCGTCGACCACAGCCCGTCGTACCTCTGGAACTCGGCGACCTGGGAGATCAGCGCCGCCCTCCTCCCCTACCTGCCGGACGTGCTGACGGGCGAGGCAGCCTGGGAGGCCGACGAGACCCTCCGGCGGGCGATCGAGATCCGGAACGGGGTCATCCGGAATCCCGGCATCCTCGCCTTCCAGAAGCGGTCGGCCGACTACCCGCACGACCGGCTCGGCTGATCGGGCACGGCTCCTCCCCCGCGCGCCCGGGGCCGGCTCTCGCCCAGGTCCGAAACCCGCGAGGGTCGCGCCGGGCAGCCGACTACAGTCGAGGAATGACCAGCATCGGACCCTCATTGCTACGGATGGCCAGCCCCATCGGCCGGTTGGAACTCACCGGTGACGGCGAGAGCATCCTGTCCCTCTCGATCGAACGCGATGGGCATCTGCCCCTCGACGACCGACCCGAATCGCCGTCACCCCTGCTCACCCGGGCCTCCCGGCAACTCACGGAATATTTCGCCGGAACCCGCACCTCCTTCGACTTGCCGGTGCGACCGCAGGGCGGGACCCCGTTCCAAATCGGCGTTTGGCAGCGCCTGTCCACGCTCGGCTTCGGGGAGGTCACGTCCTACGGCGAGTTGGGGCTGTCCCTGGGAAAGCCGGGGGCCGGGCGGGCCGTCGGCGGCGCCGTCGGAGCGAACCCCGTGCCCATTCTGATCGGTTGCCACCGGGTGCTGGCCGCGAACGGGCGCATCACCGGCTACAGCGGAGGCAGCGGCGTGCCCACGAAGGTCTGGCTACTGAACCACGAGGGCATCGAGCACCAGGTATGAGCGGAGAATCGATCGGCGCGGTGCCGGTCAAGGCTGCGGAATCCGCTTCGCTGGCGCTTGGAGACGACGGCCTGGCCCGCTGCCGCTGGGGCGGAGCGGACCCCGAGTATCGTCGCTACCACGACGAGGAGTGGGGTCGAGCGCTCCGCGACGACCGGCTCCTGTTTGAGAAGCTGTGCCTCGAAGGATTCCAGTCCGGCCTGTCCTGGCTCACCATCCTGCGGCGTCGCCCGGCCTTCCGTGCCGCCTTCCATGACTTCGACGTCGACAGGGTTGCCGTCATGGGCGAGCACGACGTGGCCCGGCTCCTCGCCGACGCAGGCATCATCCGGCACCGCGGCAAGATCGAGGCCACCATCTCGAATGCCCGGATCACCCGCGACCTCGGCGCGAGTCTGGCCGAGCTGATCTGGAGCTTCGCGCCGGAACCACGCGGCGCGCGGCTGCGGGAGCTCGGAGACGTGCCGGCCATCACGCCTGAGTCGACGGCACTGAGCCGGGAACTTCGCACCCGCGGCTACAAGTTCGTCGGCCCCACCACCATGTACGCCTTGATGCAGTCCGCCGGCCTTGTCGACGACCACGTCAGCGGATGCCACCGGGCCACCCCCACCGGCTAGCCACCCGCGGGGGGCCCAGCTACCCGCGGGGGCCCAGCTACCGACCGGCGGGCAGCAGGCCCAGCGCCCGAATGGCGTCCCGCTCATCGAGGAGCTCGGCGACGGAGGCGTCGATCCTGGCCCGGGAGAATGCGTTGATCGCCAGGTCGGGCACAATCTCCCAGCGGCCGTCCACGGACCGGACGGGGAAAGAACTCACAAGGCCGGCGGGCACTCCGTAGGAGCCGTCGGACACGATCCCCGCCGACGTCCACCGCTCCCCCGTGCCGTTGACCCAGTCGTAGACGTGGTCGACGACCGCACTGGCCGCCGAGGCAACAGACGAGGCACCGCGCGCCTGGATGATCTCGTAGCCCCGGTTCGCAACCCGGGGGATGAACTCATCGGCCAGCCACTCCCGCCCCACCAACTCGGAGACGGGTCTCCCGCCCGCGGTGGCGTGGAAGACATCCGGGTACTGGCTCGCCGAATGGTTTCCCCAGATGGTGAGGCCGTCGATCTCCGCGACGTGCAGCTGGAGCCGGACTGCGAGCTGGGCTACGCCGCGGTTATGGTCCAGGCGGGTCATGGCCGTGAATCGATCGGCCGGGATGTCGGGGGCGAACGCGCTGGCGACCAGAGTATTCGTGTTGACGGGGTTGCCCACCACCAGCACGCGCACGTCAGGTGCCGCCCCCGCGTTGAGTGCGCCGCCGGCCGGTCCGAAGATACGCCCGTTGCTCTCGAGCAGGGCCACGCGCTCCATCCCGACGGCGCGCGGCTTGGAGCCGACCAGGAGGGCGATGTTGACGCCGTCGAAGGCGCGAACGGGATCTTCGGTGACCGTTACGGTACGCAGCAGCGGGAAGGCGCAGTCCTGGAGTTCCAGAGCCGTTCCCTCGGCAGCCGCGCGCCCCGAGGGGATCTCCAGCAGGGTCAGATTGACCGGGGTGGTGGGGCCGAGGAGGTCCCCCGAAGCGATCCGAAAGAGCAGCGCATAGCCGATCTGTCCGCCGGCGCCGGTGACGGTGACATTCATTGTGGATGTGGACACGACAGCCAGCCTAGGGCCGGATCGCTCCGGCGTCAGACCCGGTTTGCCGCCACCTCTGCTGGGACGACCAGATCCAGTTCGCGGGCTCGTCCGGGCCGCACCGCGAAGCCCGCCCCTTCCGCCCAATCCACTAGCTCGGCAACGGTGTCAAAGGACTCTCCCTGCCGGATCAGCGCCCGGGTGAAATGTCCTTTCGCCTTCTTGTTGAAGTGGTTCAGGGCCCGCGTGTGGCCGTCGATCGTTTCTGTCACGACGCGCAGGAAAACCGCGTCGGCTCGTGCCGGAACCGGGCCGAGGGCGACATAACCGTTGGAACGCAAGTCGAGCAGGAGCCCCTCCGCGCCGGCCAGCACAGCGCTGACGGCCGCCGCCCAGTGCTTTTTGAGCGCCAGGGCTGGCAACTTCGAATCGCAGGACAGCCGGTAGGCGGGGATGAGGTCGAGAGCACCGACCGGACCGAAGAGCGCGGAGTGAACCAGCACGTTCCGACCGGCCCAGTCGCGCTCGGCCGGAGTGAGGCTGCCGGAGTCGAGAGCGTCGAAGAGCACCCCGGTATAGCGGTCGATCGCCGGCATGGTGGCGGAGGTCGCCAGCATCCGGTTTCGTTCGACCTCGCCGGACTGGGTGCGGCCCAGCTTGAGGGCAGCCATCATCACATCCGGATGTTTCGCGAGGGACTGCAGGGAACGCACAAGTACCCGCCGCTTGGAAACAAGCGACGGGTACATGAGATTGTGCAGATCAAGCGGTAATTCGATGCCACCGAGACGTTTCGTCTCCGACGGCGGCAGAAGGATCAGCACACTGGCTAGACGAGTTCTGCCTTGCGCGCCACGATGGTGACCACGTTGTTCGCGACCGACAGGAAGCCGTCCGCCGCTTCGGCTACGACCTTCTCGCCACCGCTCAGGGTCACGCGGACCTCACCGCTGGCGAGGATGGCCAGCATGGGCTCGTGGCCCGGCAGGATTCCGATCTGTCCTTCGACGGTGCGAGCGACAACCATGCTCGCCTCGCCGGACCACACCTCGTGGTCCGCAGCGACGACGCTGACCTTGAGCGGAGCACCGGCCATGACTAGTCGTTCTCCTTCTGAATTTTCGCCCACTTCTCTTCAACGTCGGCAATGCCGCCGACGTTGAAGAAGGCCTGCTCGGCCACGTGGTCGAAGTCGCCGTTGGCGATGGCGGTGAAGGATTCGATGGTGTCCTTGAGGGGAACCGTCGAGCCTTCGACGCCCGTGAACTTCTTCGCCATGTAGGTGTTCTGCGAGAGGAACTGCTGGATGCGGCGTGCGCGGGAGACGGTGACCTTGTCTTCCTCGGACAGCTCGTCGACTCCGAGGATCGCGATGATCTCCTGGAGTTCCTTGTTCTTCTGCAGGATCGCCTTGACGCGAACTGCCGTGTTGTAGTGATCGGCACCCAGGTAGCGGGGGTCGAGGATACGACTGGTCGAGGTCAGCGGGTCGACGGCCGGGTAGAGGCCCTTCGACGCGATTTCACGCGACAACTCGGTGGTGGCGTCGAGGTGGGCGAAGGTGGTCGCCGGAGCCGGGTCGGTGTAGTCGTCAGCCGGCACGTAGATGGCCTGAAGGGACGTGATCGAGTGGCCACGCGTGGACGTGATGCGCTCCTGGAGGATGCCCATCTCGTCGGCCAGGGTCGGCTGGTAGCCCACGGCGCTCGGCATGCGCCCCAGAAGGGTCGACACCTCGGAGCCGGCCTGCGTGAAGCGGAAGATGTTGTCGATGAAGAGCAACACGTCCTGCTTGGCGACGTCGCGGAAGTACTCGGCCATGGTCAGGGCCGAGAGGGCGACGCGGAGACGAGTTCCCGGTGGCTCGTCCATCTGGCCGAACACGAGGGCGGTCTTGTCAAAGACGCCGGCTTCTTCCATTTCGTGGATGAGGTCGTTGCCCTCACGGGTGCGCTCTCCGACACCGGCGAACACGGACACTCCACCGTGATCCTGCGCAACGCGCTGGATCATTTCCTGGATCAGAACGGTCTTGCCGACTCCGGCACCCCCGAACAGTCCAATCTTTCCACCCAGTACGTACGGGGTGAGCAGGTCGATGACCTTGATGCCGGTCTCGAACAGCTGGGTCTTGGACTCCAGCTGGTCGAAGGGCGGCGGCTTGCGGTGGATGGGCCAGCGCTCCGTGATTTCGATCTTCTCGCCGGGCTCCGCATTGAGCACCTCGCCAATGGCGTTGAACACGCGCCCCTTGGTGACGTCGCCGACCGGAACCGTGATGGGCGAACCGGTGTCCCGGACTTCCTGGCCGCGGACAAGTCCGTCGGTCGGGTTCAGCGCGATGGCGCGGATGAGGTCGTCGCCCAGGTGCTGGGCAACCTCGAGCGTGATCACGGTCGACACATCACCGATAACGATGGTGGTCTTCAGCGCGTTGTACATGCCCGGGATCGAGTCGTGCGGGAACTCGATGTCGACGACCGGGCCCGTGACGCGGGCGATCCGGCCAACGGCGACCGTCTCGACCGGTGCATGGACTGGCGCGGATATGGTGTCAGTCATTGCTCTCTCTTCTCTGGTTTAGTTCTTGGCGGATGAGAGCGCGTCGGCTCCACCCACGATCTCGGAAATCTGCGAGGTGATCTCGGTCTGCCGGGCGTTGTTGGACAGCCGGGTGAAGTCCTTGATCAGCTTGTCCGCGTTGTCGGAGGCCGATGACATGGCCTTCTGACGTGCGGCGTGCTCCGCTGCGGCGGACTGCAGCATGGAATTGAAGATCCGGCTCTCGATGTAGACGGGCAGGAGCGAGTCCAGTACGGTCTCCACATCCGGCTCGAACTCGTAGAGCGGCAGGACCTGCGCCTCACCGGGCTCTGCGACGCCTTCGACGACCTCGAGCGGAAGCAGCCGGACCACCTGGGGAACCTGGGTGACCATGCTGACGAACCGGTTATAGACGACGTGGATCTCGTCGACGCCACCGTCATCGGCTTCACGGAGGAAAGCCTCGAGGAGCGCGTCACTGATTTCACGGGCGGTCTCATACTGCGGCTGGTCGGTGGAACCGCTCCAGACCCGCTCGGAAACACGTCGGCGGAAGCTGAAGTACGCTGCCGCTTTGCGACCAACCAGGAAATAGACGATGTCCTTGCCCTGACTGCGCAGCAGTTCGCTGAGCGACTCCGCTTCGCGGAGCACCTGTGAGCTGAACGCACCGGCCAGGCCACGGTCGGACGCGAAAATGACAACCGCGGCGCGCTCGATCTTTTCCGGCTCGGTCGTGAGCACGTGCGCGACGTTCGAGTAGGTCGCTACCGCGGACACCGCCTGCGTGATGGCACGGGCGAACGGGGTTGACGCGGCGACGCGTGCCTTGGCCTTTTGAATGCGCGAGGCGGAGATCAACTCCATGGCCCGAGTGATCTTCTTAGTCGTCTGGGCAGACTTGATCTTCTGCCGGTAGACCCGAAGTTGCGCTCCCATGTGTCTCCTGTGCTTCCTTGTCAGTGCTGAATTGGTGCGGGTGATCGAGTGATGCTGGCCGCGCCCGCGACTCAGGAGTCGGGGACGCGGCTGCGCCACTTAGCGGCGGTGCTTGACGATCTTTTCCTGGTTGACCTCGTCGGCGCCGATGGCCTCGAAGACTTCCTTGCCCACCGAGGCGAGCGGCTTGCCCTCACCCGTCTGGAATTCCTGCTTGAACCTGTCGACCTCGATCTCGAGCGTTGCGATGGTCGCGTCGTCGAGAACGTTGGTGTCGCGCAGCGTCGTGAGCACGCTCGTGGTGCGGCCGAGGTGGTCGAGCAAACCTCGCTCGAAGCGAAGCACGTCGGCGACGGGAACCTCGTCGAACTTGCCGTTCGTGCCGGCCCAGATTGAAACGACCTGGTCTTCGACCGGGTACGGCGAGTACTGCGGCTGCTTGAGCAACTCGGTCAGGCGGGCTCCACGGCCCAGCTGGCGACGGCTCGTCGCGTCGAGGTCGGAGGCGAACATCGCGAAGGCCTCGAGCGAGCGGTACTGGGCCAACTCGAGCTTCAGGGTTCCGGAGACCTTCTTGATCGACTTGACCTGGGCGTCACCGCCGACTCGCGAGACCGAGATTCCCACGTCTACAGCGGGGCGCTGGTTAGCGTTGAACAGGTCGGACTGCAGGAAGATCTGACCGTCGGTGATCGAAATCACGTTGGTCGGAATGTAGGCGGAGACGTCGTTCGCCTTGGTCTCGATGATCGGCAGGCCGGTCATCGATCCGGAGCCGAGTGCGTCGGACAGCTTGGCGCAGCGCTCGAGCAGACGGGAGTGCAGGTAGAACACGTCGCCGGGGTACGCCTCGCGTCCCGGCGGGCGGCGCAGCAGCAGCGATACGGCGCGGTAGGCCTCCGCCTGCTTCGACAGGTCGTCGAAGATGATGAGAACGTGCTTGCCGGAGTACATCCAGTGCTGGCCGATTGCCGAGCCGGTGTACGGGGCGAGGTACTTGAAGCCGGCCGGGTCGGAGGCGGGAGACGCGACGATGGTCGTGAACTCCATGACTCCGGCATCCTCGAGCGCGCCCTTGACGGCGGCGATCGTGGAGCCCTTCTGACCGATGGCGACGTAGATGCAGCGCACCTGCTTGTTGACGTCGCCCGAAGCCCAGTTGGCCTTCTGGTTGATGATCGTGTCGATCGCGATCGCGGTCTTGCCGGTCTGGCGGTCACCGATGATGAGCTGGCGCTGGCCGCGGCCGATCGGGATCATGGCGTCGATGGCCTTGATTCCGGTCTGCATGGGCTCATGCACCGACTTGCGGTCCATCACGCCGGGAGCCTGAAGCTCCAGTGCACGACGACCTTCACTCTTGATCTCACCGAGACCGTCGATCGGGGCGCCGAGCGGGTCGACGACACGGCCGAGGTAGCCGTCGCCGACGGGCACAGAGAGGACCTCGCCAGTGCGGTGCACCTCCATGCCTTCGACGATGCCGGTGAACTCGCCGAGAACGACGACGCCGATCTCGTCTTCGTCCAGGTTCTGGGCTAGGCCCAGGGTGCCGTCGGCGAACTTGATGAGCTCGTTCGCCATCACGCTGGGAAGGCCCTCGACGTGCGCGATGCCGTCGCCCGCAGTGGTGACGTAGCCGACCTCGGTCGTAGCGGTCTTGTTCGGCTCGTAGGACTTTACGAAGTCCTGGAGAGCGTCGCGGATCTCATCGGGGCTGATCGTTAGTTCTGCCATCATCTTCCCTTTTCTGTACTGGGTGTACAGGTTCTGTCGTGCACGAGGCGTTGCCGCCCCGAGGTATGTGTGTGTACTGACCGAGGCGGTCAGCCAGCGAGCTGAAGTCTCAGATCTTTGAGGCGGGTGGCAATGCTGCCATCGATGACGTCGTCACCGATTTGAACGTGAACGCCCCCGACCAGAGCCGGGTCGACGACCTGGTTGATCGTGAGCCGACGGCCGTAACGCGCCGTCAGGCTCGTACGCAAGCGCTCGAGCTGTTCGGGAGCGAGTGTGGCGGCAGACGTAATCGTGGCGATCGACGTGTCCGACTGGTCGGCAATGACGGATGCCGCGTAGCGCAGCAATTCACCGATGCGGCGGCCGCGCGGCTGCTGCACGAGGTGACACACGATCGTCAGCGTCTGCTCAGAGACCTTGCCGGCAAGCAGAGAGTTGACGAGGCCGACTTTGGCACTCGACGCACCCAGTTTGCTGGCCAGGGCCAACTCAAGCTCGGCATTGGACGACACTGCGTTGCCGAAGGCGAACAGTTCCGCCTCTACCGTCCCGGCAACCGGAGCGGACGCGGCGATGGACCGCAGACCGAGGTCTTCGATCCCGGCGAGCAGGTCGTCGTGGCTGGACCACCGCGACGCGCTGGCCGACTGAACGAGTTCGAGTGCGGTCGGGGTCAGCCCCGACGCGAACACCGCGCGAACGAGCGCGGACTTCGCGGCGGCATCCGCTGCCGGGTCACCCAAGGCGGACAGGAGCTGCGACGAGTCGCCGATAACACGGCCGGCGTTCAGCAGGCTTTCGCCCGTCGCCAGATCGGCCGTGCTGCCATGGGCAGCCAATGCCGCCCGTGACGAGGCCAAAGCTTCTCTGGTGGCGCTTCCCATTACTTAGCTGCTTTCTCCGAGGCCTCAAGGTCAGCCAGAAAACGGTCGACAATGGCGCTGGCCTTCGCGTCGTCGGTCAGGCTCTCGCCGATGACACCGGATGCGAGGTCGATGGCCAGGGTGCCCACTTCGGAGCGCAGCGAGACGACTGCCGCCTGGCGCTCTGCTTCGATCTGGGCTTTGGCGCTCGAGGTTACACGTGCGGCCTCGGCCAAGGCCTGGTCCTTGTGCTCTGCGATGATCTTGTGACCGTCAGCGCGAGCCTGCTCGCGAATCTGGCCTGCCTCCGCACGAGCGTCGGCGAGCTGGGCCGTGTACTGCTCTAGAGCAGCTTCGGCCTTGCGCTGAGCGTCGTCGGCCTTGGCAATGTTGCCTTCAATGGCCTCGGCACGGTCGTCGAGCAACTTCTGCATCTTCGGAAGGACGTACTTCCAGAAGAAGAACAGAATGACAACGAAAATGAGCGAGGACCAGACAATGTCGTAGACCGCGGGGAGGAGCGGGTTCGCCGTCTCCCCCTCTGCAGCAGCTGCAATCACTGCATTAAACATCGTGCCTCCTGACTAGAGAGAAAAGAGGACTAAACGAAGATGAAGTAGGTAGCGATACCGATGAAGGCAAGCGCCTCGGTGAAGGCGATACCGATGTACATCAGAACCTGCAGCTGGCCCGCCAGTTCAGGCTGACGTGCGACACCCTCGATGGTCTTGCCGACGACGATACCCACGCCGATGGCCGGGCCGATTGCGGCGAGGCCGTAACCGACAGTCGCGATGTTGCCGTTGATTTCCGCGAGAACGGTTGTTGCGTCCAACATGTTTCCTTCCGTAGTGACAAATTCAGCGAATGCTGGATTTGTTGTTTAGTGTTCCTCAGCCAGCGCGAGCTGGATGTAGACGGCGGTGAGCAGAGCGAAGATATATGCCTGCAGCAGGGCGATCAGAACTTCGAACAGCGTGAATGCGAAGCCGAAGACCAGGGTGCCAACACCGAACAGCTTGAAGCCGCCGTCTGCCGTGAAGAAAAAGAACTGAGTGGCGCTGAAGAAGAGCACCAGGAGCAGGTGCCCGACGATCATGTTCATCAGAAGCCGCAGGGTCAGAGTGACCGGGCGGATGAGGAACGTCGAAATGAATTCGATCGGCGTCACGATGATGTAGAGGAACGGCGGAACCCCGGGAGGGAACAGCGCATTGCGGAAGAAGTTGCCTGGGCTCTTCTTGACGCCGGCGTAGATGAACGCGCTGTAGGCCACCAGGGCCAGAACGAGCGGGACGCCGATAACAGATGTGCCGGCGATGTTCAGGAACGGGATCGGGCCGGTGATGTTCAGGAACAACACCATGAAGAAGATAGTCGTGATCAACGGCAGGAAGCGCTTGCCGTCTTTCTTGCCGAGGATATCTTCTGCGATGTTGACCCGGGCGAAGTCCAGGCCCATCTCGACGACGCTCTGCATGCGGGTCGGAATGACCTTCATCCGGCGCGTGCCGATCCAGAAGACCAGCAGCAGCACGGCCACGGCCAGGAATCGGATGAGCATGATGCGGTTGATTTCGAAAGGCGTCCCGGCGAAGAAGATCGCTTCCGGGAAGAATTCACCAATCGTCGGACCGTTGAATCCACCCTCATCGGTGGCAAACGGAATCATCAGGTTTACGGCGGTTTCTAGCAGCGCTTTCTCCTGTTTCGGGGCGGGGAGCTCTGCTCTCGCGATGACGAATGATGGGCTGGACCGCTGTGCGACATGGCACAGTAGGTCCGGGGCGAACCGAGGCTTATCCTAGCAAGGATTGGGCGCGGGACCGAATCGAGGCGCGCGGTCAATCCTCGGAAGTTGAAGGCGGCAAAGTCACGTCGCTGACGTAGGGAACCCGGCTCCTCATCAGGACGAAAACGTCGACCAGGAGCGATCCGATCACCCCGGCGATGATGCTGAGGAACAGCACGACGGGCTGAATCCAGGACTGGTCCTTGAGCAGCACCATCAGCACCAGGAAGACAACGAACTTGACCAGCCAGCCGCCCATGACGATGCCGAAGAAGGCACCGATGGCGGCCGAGGTGCCGGCGAAGCGGTTGGCCACCAGGATGCTGCCGGCGGTGATGCCCATGAAGACCACGGCCATCAGGGTGCCGATCAGGGCACTCACGACGCCGGAGCCGCCGGCCACGACCCCGCCGATCACGGCGCCGACCACGGCGATGGCCCCGGCCAGGACGGCCCCGTAGAGGAGGATGCGGCGCAGGACCGGTACCGACGTCGGCTGGGGTGGGCGGGGCAGGGCGCTGGTCATACGTTCTCCTCAGCCGTCGCCGACGCCTCATCGAGACGGTCGAGTCTGGCGATTTGTTCTCTGTGGTCGGTCGGGCGGGCGAGCTGGCTGGCGGTTTCCACGGCCTTGCGTCGACTCAACGGAGCGAGCGTGACAACCGTGCAGACCACCAGCGCGACGATCAGGAAGATGGTGGCGTACCAGGTTGGCAATCCGAAGTACACCGGCAGCAGGAAGTAGAGCAGGCAGCCGACGGATGCCGCGGTGGTCCAGCCGTAGAAAATCAGCACGGCGTGCAGGTGCGAGTGTCCCATGTCCAGAAGCCGATGATGCAGGTGCTTCCGGTCAGCGCTGAAGGGCGATTTCCCGGCCCGGACGCGCCGGAACACCGCCAGGCCGAAATCGAGGAGCGGGATGATCAGGATGGCCACCGGAAGGATGATCGGGATGAACGCCGGGAACAGCTGCGACCGGTTGACGGACGTCGGGTCGACCTGGCCCGTGATCGCGATCGCGGACGTGGCCATCAGCAGACCGACCAAGAGAGCCCCGGCATCGCCCATGAACAATTTTGCCGGCCGCCAGTTGAGTGGAAGGAAGCCGACGCAGGCGCCCACCAGGATGGCTGCGATCAGAGAGGCGAGGTTGAAGTAGTTGCTTGGGGAGGTGTCCCGCGCCAACAGGTAGCTGTAGAGGAAGAACACGCCGTTCGCGATGAGCGCGACACCGGCCACCAGTCCATCGAGCCCGTCGATGAAGTTGATCATGTTCATCACGATCACGATCACGATCACGGTGATCAGGATGGACATCCAGGACGATCCGACGGTCAGCCCGCCGATGGGGAGCGAGAGCACCTGCACGCCCTGCCACGCGATGAGGCCGGCCGCGATGAACTGGCCGGCCAGTTTTGTCATCCAGTCGAGGTCCCAGAGGTCGTCGGCCACGCCCAACAGTACGATCAGCAGCGCCGCGCCGAGGATGGCGAGAATCTGCTGCGGATCGCTGAAGATGAGGCGCAGCGGGGCAAACCCGGCCGCGATCAGATAGGACACCCCGAACGCCACGACGATCCCGAGGAAGATCGCGATCCCGCCCAGTCGGGGCGTTGGCCGCGTGTGCACGTCACGTTCCCGGATCTTCGGGTAGAGCCGGTAGCGGTGGCTGAGTCTCAGCACCAGGAAGGAGAACCCGAAGGTCACAACGGCCGATACGAGACTCAGCAGGATGAAGATGGTCATGCGGGGTCGGCGCCTGCCTCTGGGTCGGCCCTCTCCGGTGCTGCCTCGACTGCGCCGAACCCGATCGGTGCGAGGGCGGCGCCGATCACGGCTTCGATGGCCGCGCGGGAGATCACACCGTTGCGCACGATGACCACCTTGCCGCCGTTCAAGTCGAAACCGGTCGCATCCACAATGGTCGACGAGGTGTCGCCCGGCCGATCGCCGATCGGTTCGTAACCCAGGCCGGCGGTGCCGCCGTCGAGGTACACGGCCACGCTGGTGCCGAGCATCTCCTCCGCGCCGAGCGCGTCGATGGCGGAGGGAAGTCCGCTGATGTTGGCGGATGACACGGCGAGCGGCCCCGTCTCGGACAGAAGGTCAAGGGCCACGGGGTTGCTCGGCATCCTGAGCGCAACCGTGCCACGAGTCTCTCCCAAATCCCAGGCCAGCGATGGCTGGGCCGTGAGCACCACAGTGAGACCGCCCGGCCAGAACGCGGCGACAAGATCGCGCACCGGCTGCGGAATGTTCTGGGCCAAGGCGTCGAGGGTGGGGATTCCGGGGATCAGCACGGGAGGGGGCGATGAGCGGTCACGGCCCTTCGCATCCAGGAGCCTGTGCACCGCCTCCGGGCTGAACGCATCCGCGGCGATGCCGTAGACCGTGTCGGTGGGTATGACAACAAGCGCGCCGCGGCCGATGGCCGAGCGCGCGAGCCTCATGCCGGCCGCGTATTCCGTGTCAACCGAGCAGTCATAGATGCGTGTCATTGTGCCTGATTCTACTGCAGCCGCCGGTGGCGACCCTGCTACCCCCACCCCGTCCACTCGCCGAGCCGGAAGTAATTCACCGGTTCTGAGGCCGAAAAGGAGGCGGACTCACGGCCCGGCGGGTGAGTGAGAGGGTTTGGGGGACGTGAGGGGCGTGAGGGGCGCGAGGGCGTCGATGGGGGCGGACACCGGGGCGAGGGCTGTCGTGGCGCGGTCACGTGTGGTGTAGTCGCGGTGGGTGGCGGGCGCGCGCCAGCCGTCAGCGGCGAGGAGAGCGCGGATCTCGGCGCCCTGGCGCTCCCCATGCTCGATCACGATCTGTCCGCCGGGACGGAGCAGGCGGAGCGCCGTGCGCGAGACGTGCCGCACGACGTCGAGACCGTCCGGGCCGCCGTACAGGGCCCTGGCAGGGTCGAAAAGGCGCACCTCCGGATCGCGTGGGATCGCATCCACCGGGATGTAGGGCGGGTTGGAGATGACCACGGCCACTGTCCCGTCCAGTTCGACGAGGGACTCGGCAAGGTCGCCGAACACCAGCGTGGCGTTCGGCGCAGCGACCGCCCGGAAGTTGCGGCTGGTCCAAGGGAAGGCATCCGGTGAATTCTCGACGGCCCAGACTCGCGCATTCGGTACCTCGACGGCCATGGCCAGTGCGATCGCACCGCTGCCGGTGCCGAGGTCCACCGCGATCGGCTCGGGGTCTGCGCTGGCCCGGAGTGCGTCGATGGCGAACTGCACCACCTGTTCTGTCTCGGGACGGGGAACGAAGACGCCCGGCCCGACGAACAGTTCCAGGGAACGGAACGGAGCCCGCCCGGTGATGTGCTGCAGGGGCTCGCGCAGGGAGCGGCGACGAACGAGTTCGAGGATGACCGCAGCATCCGTTTCACCGAGTGCAGTGCGCAGGATGGCGGCAGCCTGCACCTGGCCCCTGGTCTGGGACAGAACATGCCCGATGAGAAGGTCTGCGTCGACCTCGGGGTCGGACACGCCCGCCAGAGAGAGGGTCTCGATCGCCAGGTTTCGCAATGTGTCGACGCTGGCGGGAATGGAATCGTTACTCGGCGGAGTTGTCACGTATTGAAATGTAATGCACGCGCACGTCCGTTCCGTGGCCGTAGGCTGGGCGAAGTCCGTGACCCCGATCGAAAGGCGACCACCGATGCCCGCTCAGATTTACTCCGACATCACCGCAGCCGTTGGCAAGACTCCGCTGGTCAAGCTCAACCGACTCACCGCCGGTCTCGACGCTACCGTGCTCGTGAAACTGGAGTTCTACAATCCCTCGGGCAGCGTGAAGGACCGGATCGGCATCGCGATCGTCGATGCGGCCGAAGCCTCCGGCGAGTTGGCTCCGGGCGGAACCATCGTCGAGGGCACCAGCGGCAACACCGGTATCGCGCTGGCCATGGTGGGCGCTGCCCGTGGCTACAAGGTCGTGCTCGCTATGCCAGAAACGATGAGCCGCGAACGGCGCCTTCTCTTGCGTGCCTACGGTGCGGAGATCGTGCTTACCCCGGGCTCCGAGGGAATGCGCGGCGCAGTCACAAAGGCCGAGGAGATCGCTGCCGCCACGCCCGGCGCCATTTTGGCCCGCCAGTTCGACAATCCCGCCAACCCGGCCATCCACTACGCCACCACGGGGGTCGAAATCTGGGACGACACCGACGGTGCCGTTGACATCCTCGTCGCCGGGATCGGCACCGGAGGAACCATCACCGGCACCGGCCAACTGCTCAAAGGCCGTAAGCCCTCCCTTCGGGTCGTCGGAGTCGAGCCGCTCGACTCCCCCATCCTCACCGGCGGCAAGCCCGGACCGCACAAGATCCAGGGCATCGGCGCCAACTTCGTGCCGAACGTTCTCGACACGAAGATCTACGACGAGGTCATCGACGTGACCCTGGCCGATTCCGTGTCCACGGCCCGTGCGCTGGCGACGGATGAGGGAATCCTCTCCGGCATCTCCGGCGGATCCGCCGTCTGGGCGGCCATCGAGCAGGCCAAGCGGCCCGAGAACGCAGGCAAGACCATCGTGGCGATCATGCCCAGCTTCGGAGAGCGCTACCTGTCGACTGTGCTCTACGAGGACCTACTGGACTAGGTGCCGGGGCGCCAACGCCGCAGATGACTATTTTGTCGAGCATCCGGGAAGATATTACGATGGCGCGCGCTCACGACCCGGCCGCCCGCAGCAACATCGAGGTTTTCCTGGCCTATAGCGGCCTGCACGCGGTGTGGTCATACCGGGTGTCGCACCGCCTGTGGGAGGCCGGGCTTCGCCTCCCGGCCCGACTTCTCTCGCAGTTCACCCGGTTCCTGACCGGGATCGAGATCCACCCGGGCGCCCGGATCGGCCGGCGGTTGTTCATCGACCACGGAATGGGCGTGGTGATCGGTGAGACCTCAGACATAGGCGATGACGTGATGCTGTACCACGGAGTCACTCTCGGAGGGAAGACCCGGCACGGAGTGGCCCGTGGTGAAAAACGGCACCCCACCCTGCACGACGGTGTCACGATCGGAGCCGGCGCCAAAGTTCTCGGTCCCATCGTGATCGGCGCCTGGAGCACCATCGGGGCCAACGCCGTGGTCACCCGCGACGCCCCGGCCAAGTCGCTTCTGCTGGGAATCCCCGCCACCGTGCAACCGGCCAAACCCGACACCATCGAATCCGCGCGCGGGCTGCTCCCCGGCGACGACTAAGGACCCAGACCGATGACGACCGACACCACACCCCTCACTCTGCCCGTTCTCGACCTCTCCCGGCTCGATCGAGGCGACGCGGAGGCCGAGGTCTTCCGCACCGACCTGCGCGAAGCCGCCCACACCTTCGGGTTCTTCTATCTGACCGGTCACGGCGTGCCCGCAGAACTCATCGAGCGGGTCATGCGCACGTCTCGAGCCTTTTTCGCGCTGCCCGAAGACGACAAGATGGCGATTGAAAACCTGCAGAGCCCGCATTTCCGCGGGTACACCCGCGTCGGAGGCGAGCTCACGCAGGGAAAGGTGGACTGGCGCGAGCAGATCGATATCGGACCGGAGCGCCCGGCGCTGCCCCGGCCCACGGATGCCGACTATCTCCGTCTCGAGGGACCGAACCAGTGGCCGTCCAGCTTGCCTGCCCTCGAAACAGTGATGTCCACTTGGCGCGAGGAGCTCAACGCCGTTGCGCTGCGCCTGATGCAGGCTTGGGCGCTGTCCCTTGGCGCCGACGAGCACGTGTTCGACGCTGCCTTCGCCGACAGGCCGTTCACGCTGATCAAAATCGTGCGCTACCCCGGAAAGTCTGACCCCACACCCCGGCAGGGCGTGGGCGCGCACAAAGACTCGGGCGTGCTCACCCTCCTCTTCGTCGAGCCGGGCAAGGGTGGTCTCCAGGTCGAGAAGGACGGCGCCTGGATCGACGCTCCCCCGCTCGACGGCGCCTTCGTGGTCAACATTGGCGAGCTGCTCGAGGTTGCCACGAACGGGTATCTCAAAGCCACCGTGCACCGCGTGATCTCGCCCTTGATCGGTGACGACCGGGTCTCGATCCCGTTCTTCTTCGGCCCGGCGCTCGACGCGACCATTCCGCTGCTGATCCTGCCCGACTCCCTCGAGGCGCCCGGCGTGACGGTCGACCCGGAGAACCCGATCTTTTCCACCTACGGGGAGAATGCCTTGAAGAGCCGGCTGCGCGCGCACCCGGACGTGGCCGCCATCCACTACTCCGATCTGATCTGATCTGATCTGACCTGACCTGACCTGGTCTGGTCTGGTCTGGTCTGGTCGGCGCCGCGGCGGTTGCGGACGCTACGGCTGCAGCCGCTCCAGGGTCCAGCCGCCGCCCTCCGCCACTGTGAAGCGCAACCGGTCGTGCAGCCGGGAGGTGCGGCCCTGCCAGAATTCGATCGAGTGTGGCACCACCCGGAACCCGCCCCAGTCGGCCGGCCGCGGGACATCCACGTCGTCGGGGTATCGTCGCTCGACCGCGCGCACAGCTTCTTCGAGGAGCTCGCGGCTGCCGATGGGCTGCGATTGCTCACTGGCCACTGCGGCGATGCGCGCCGGGCGCGGTCGGCGAGCGAAGTAGGCGTCGCTCGCCGCGGCATCCGTGGGCTGGGCCGTTCCGCAGACGATCACCTGGCGCTGCATCGGATACCACGGAAAGAGCAGGGTGACGCCCGGGTTCACCCGCAGGGCCCGGCCCTTACGAGAGTCATAGTTAGTGACGAACTCGAACCCACTGCCATCGAGGCCCTTGAGCAGCACGGTGCGGCTGCTCGGCCGGCCGTCGGGATCGATGGTGCCGACGACCATGGCGTTGGGCTCGTACAGTCCGGCCCCCTCGGCCGCTGCCAGCCAGATCGCGAACTCCAGCAGGGGATCGGGATTGACCATGGTCTCGGTCAGGCTCTCGGCGCCGTAGTCGGTGTGACTCGTCAGGGATTCCATCAGCATCCTCACTTCTCTGCCCGGCGGTCAAACGAAAAAACCCAGCCGCCGCTCTCTCCAGACTACGAGAGAGCGAGGGCTGGGTAACCGTGTTGGCGGGTCAGTCGTGGTCACCGATCTCGGCAAGCCGGGTGGCCTCGTCGGCCGTGATGCAGGAATCGATCACGGCGTCGAGGGCTCCGTTCATGACCGTGTCCAGGTTGTAGGCCTTGTAGCCGGTGCGGTGGTCCGCGATGCGGTTCTCCGGGAAGTTGTACGTGCGGATCCGCTCGGAACGGTCCATGGTGCGAATCTGGCCCTTGCGGACGAGGGATGCCGCGGCGTCGATCTCTTCCTGCTGACGGGCGAGCACGCGGGCACGAAGAACACGCATGCCGGCTTCCTTGTTCTGCAGCTGGCTCTTCTCGTTCTGCATGGCCACGACGATGCCGGTCGGAAGGTGCGTGATACGCACCGCCGAGTCGGTGGTGTTCACCGACTGGCCACCGGGGCCGCTCGACCGGTACACGTCGATCTTGAGGTCGTTCGCGCTGATCTCGACTTCTTCGGGCTCGTCGACCTCAGGGAACACCAGCACGCCAGCGGCGGAGGTGTGGATTCGTCCCTGTGACTCGGTGGCCGGCACCCGCTGCACGCGGTGCACGCCTCCCTCGTATTTCAGGTGCGCCCAGACGCCCTCGGCAGGGTCACTCGAGTTGCCCTTGATGGCGAGCTGGATATCCTTGATGCCGCCGAGGTCGCTGGTGGTCTGCTCGATGATCTCAGTCTTCCAGCGCTTCGATTCCGCGTAGTGCAGGTACATGCGGAGCAGGTCGGCGGCGAACAGTGCGGATTCCGCACCGCCCTCCCCCATCTTGATCTCCATGATCACGTCTCGGGCGTCGAGCGGGTCGCGCGGGATCAGCAGGCGCCGCAGCTTTTCGGCTGCGGTTTCGAGCTGTTCCACCAGACCTGGGATCTCTGCGGCGAAGTCGGCGTCCTCGTCGGCGAGCTCTCGCGCTGCGTCAAGGTTTTCGCCGATCTCTTTCCACTCGTTCCAAGCCGCGATGATGCGGCTGAGCTCGGCGTAACGACGGTTGACCTTCTTTGAACGCGCGGGGTTCGCGTGCAGCTCGGGATCCGCCAGCTGAGACTGGAGCTCGTCGTGCTCAGCCAGCAGAGTCAGAACGGACTCGAACATCAGTGATCCTTGTCTGACCCGCCGAGGGTCGGCATCGACTTCTGAACCTGCATCAGGAACTCGACGTTGGAGGTGGTTTCCTTGAGACGGCCGAGGATGACCTCGAGCGCCTGCTGCTGCTCGAGCCCGGCGAGGGCGCGGCGCAGCTTCCAGGTGATCTTGACCTCGTCGGTGCTCATCAGCATTTCTTCACGACGGGTGCCGGATGCGTTGACATCCACCGCGGGAAAGATGCGCTTGTCTGCCAGCTGGCGCGACAGGCGGAGCTCCATGTTGCCGGTGCCCTTGAACTCCTCGAAGATGACCTCGTCCATCTTGGATCCGGTCTCTACGAGGGCGGAGGCGAGGATGGTGAGCGAGCCACCGTTCTCGATGTTGCGCGCGGCGCCGAAGAACCGCTTCGGCGGGTAGAGCGCGGAAGCATCGACGCCACCGGACAGGATGCGGCCCGACGGCGGGGCCGTCAGGTTGTAGGCACGCCCCAGACGGGTGATCGAGTCCAGCAGCACGACAACGTCGTGGCCCAGCTCGACAAGGCGCTTGGCGCGCTCGATGGCGAGCTCGGCGACCGTGGTGTGATCTTCGGCGGGACGGTCGAAGGTGGAGGCGATGACCTCACCCTTCACCGTGCGCTGCATGTCGGTGACCTCTTCGGGACGCTCATCGACCAGGACGACCATGAGGTGGACCTCGGGGTTGTTCGTGGCGATGGCGTTGGCGATCTGCTGCATGACGATGGTCTTGCCGGCCTTGGGCGGTGCGACGATCAGACCGCGCTGGCCCTTGCCGATCGGGGCGACCAGGTCGATGATCCGCTGCGTCAGCTTGCCCGGTTCGGTCTCGAGGCGTAGACGCTCCGTCGGATAAAGCGGGGTGAGCTTCTGGAATTCGACGCGGTTGGCAGCCTCTTCGACGGTCAGACCGTTGATGGAGTCGACCTTGACGATGGCGTTGTACTTCTGGCGACCGCTCTGGTCGCCTTCGTGCGGCTGGCGGATGGAACCGACAACGGCATCACCCTTGCGCAGGTTGTACTTCTTGACCTGGCCGAGCGACACATAGACGTCGCTGGCGCCCGGCAGGTAGCCGGAGGTGCGCACAAACGCGTAGTTGTCGAGAACGTCGAGGATGCCGGCCACGGGGATCAGCACGTCGTCGTCATTCAGTTCCGGCTCGAAGTCGTCTCCGGCGGTGACACCGCGACGCTTGCGATCGCGGAAACGGTTGCGGTTGCTACGGCCATTCTGGTCGTCGTCGAGTCCGACACGGTCAGGGCCACCGTTGCGCTCCTGGCGGTCCGGGGTCTGACGCTCCTGACGGTCCTGGCCCTGGTTTCGGTCCTGGCGGTCCTGGCCCTGGTTACGGTCCTGACGCTCCTGGCCCTGGTTACGGTCCTGACGGTCCTGGCCCTGGTTACGGTCCTGACGCTCCTGGGGCTGGTTCCTGTCCTGGTTTTCCTGGCCCTGGCCACGGTTGCCGGTCTGGCGCTGCTGGCGGGTTGTTTCCTCGCCACGCTCGGTGCCCTGCGTGCGGTCGCCACCGCGGCTGCGGTTGCGGTTGCGTCCCTGACGGGGCTGCTCAGTCTGGTCGGCCTGCTCGCCGTTCTCGGTCTGTCGGCCGTCCTCACCCTGCTCGGACTCCTCGGTGGACGCGGATTCGACCGGTGCGTGCTGGTCGAGCACGGGCTCTGCGGCAAGTTCGTCGGCGTTGTTACGCGCGTCGATGCTGCTGCGGGCGTCGATGCTGTTGCGGGCGCTTCCGTTGCGACCGCCGCGTGAGCTGCTGCGGCGCGAGCGGCCGGATCCGGTGCTCTCGGGGGCAACCTCGACGGCCTCGTCGGGCACGACTGTGGTCCCGGAAACGGCCGGAGCCGGTGCAGTCTCAGTGACGGTCTCGACATCGGCCAGGGCTTCTGGCGCCTCGGCGACGACGTCGGCGGCGGCGGTGGCAGCGGTGGCGGCAGCAGCAGCCTTCACGGTGACGGACGTGGCGCGCTTGCGGGCCTGGCGAACCGGTTTCGTGGCCGGGGCGGCCGTCTCTGCTGCGGGCGACTCCGACGAGGAGCCGGCGTAGGTGGAAGGGGCGGTGGTGCGGCGAAGGGTCGCGGCGTCATCCGGAACGATCATTCCGATGCCCAGTTCACCGTCCGCGTTGACGTGGGCCACTGCCGGAGCAGCAGTGGACGTGGAGGCCCGACGGGAGACACGCTTGCGCGGGGCTGCCGCGTCGGCCGGCTCGGCTGCGGTTGCCGAAGCCTCTACCGGAGCGGCCGGAGCTGTGGCAGCCGAAGCTTCGACCGGAGCGGCCGGGGCTGAGGTAGCCGCGGAGGCTGTCTGAGCCTGAGCGGCGGTGATGGCTCCGACGAGTTCACCCTTGCGAAGCTTGGATGCACCCGGGATGCCCAGTTCGAGCGCCAGAGCCTGAAGCTCGGCGACACGAAGGGTGGTGAGGTGCGAATAATCCGCACCGGGGGTGAGGAGGTTGACGTCAGTCACGAAAAATTGTCCTTTCCCCTGGCGTCAAGCGTGCTGGCCAGGGAAGCTGTTGCAGCGTCTCACGCGCTGCGGGTGGTCCAATCCCAAAGTGATGTGGATTGAAGTGAACACACACAGCTACGCATAGATGATGCGATAGCAGTGAGTTACAGGGAATGCACCGGAGAAGGGAACCGGACGTTACGCGGTTCCATCGGGTGCCCTACCACTGTAGCAGAACGCAAGAACGCCGAGGACCGCCCCAGAGGGCGTGTCCTCGGCGCTCGGATTCGTCGTCAGCTGTCGGTGCGGACCACGGTCGCGCCGAGCACGTCGACGGCCAACATGAGTGCCTGCCAGGGCGTCTCGGATTCGGCGGCGACGAGCTCGGCCGCCACGAGGCGCTGCCCAGGGTCGCTCGCGAGCACCAGAATCGACGGGCCGGCACCGGACACGACGGCGGCGAAGCCATGCTCCCGGAGCAGGATGATCAACCGGTTGGTCTCCGGCATGGCCGCCGCACGGTAGCTCTGGTGAAGTTTGTCTTCCGTGGCCGCGAGGAGCAGTTCCGGGCTCTGGATCAGGGCGGCGATCAGCAGGGCCGACCGCGACAGGTTGAACACGGCGTCTTCGTGGGGCACGTTTTCCGGCTGCAGGCTGCGGGCCAGCGCAGTGGACATGGCGTGCTCGGGCACGAACACGAGCGGCTTGACGCCGCGGTGCACCATCAGCTTCTTATGGCGGGGGCCTTCGGACGTCATCCAGGCAATGGTGAGACCGCCGAACAGGGCCGGGGCGACGTTGTCGGGGTGCCCCTCCATCTCGGTCGCGAGGGCCAAAAGCGCCTCGGCGTCGATGTCGACGATGCCGTCGAGCAGACCCTTGGCGGCCATGATCCCCGAGACGATGGCTGCGCCCGACGAGCCCATGCCCCGGCCGTGCGGGATCTCGTTGTGGGCCACGAGGTTCAGACCGGGCAGGTCTTGGCCGTAGGCAGCGAAGGTGTGGATGATGGCGCGCACGACGAGGTTTGACTCGTCGGTGGGCACCACGCCCTCACCAACTCCGTGCACTTTGACCGTAACGCCCGGCTCGTCACGCACCGAGACCTCGAGGTGGTCGTGGTGCGCGAGGGCCAGGCCCAGCGTGTCGAAGCCGGGGCCGAGGTTCGCGGTGGTGGCCGGCACCTGCACGGTGACGGAACGGCCGGACAGCACCGACCGACCGGAGACGGCCTCGGCGATGGTCATTTCTGGACCAGCCCGAGGACGCTGGCGATCTGGACGGTGTCGACGGGCACGATGGTCGGCTTGACGTCGGACCCGTCCGCGGTGCGAAGTGCCCACTGCGGGTCCTTCAGCCCATGGCCGGTGACCGTGAGCACCACAGTGCACCCGGCGGGGATAAGCCCGGCTTCGGCGCGCTCAAGCAGTCCGGCGACGCTGATAGCGGAGGCCGGCTCGACGAAGATGCCGACTTCGGCCGAAAGGATACGGTAGGCCTCGAGGATCTTCTCGTCGCTGATCGCACCGAAGTAGCCGTCGGTCAGGGTACGCGCCGCGAGAGCGAGGTCCCAGGAGGCCGGGTTGCCGATGCGGATGGCACTGGCGATGGTCTCCGGGTGGTCGACGCGGTGGCCGAGCACGATCGGGGCACTGCCGGAAGCCTGGAACCCGAACATACGCGGCAGCTTGGTGGTGGCGCCGCGCTCAAGCTCTTCGGTGTAACCGCGCGTGTAGGCGGTGTAGTTGCCGGCGTTGCCGACAGGGACGATGTGGATGTCCGGCGCGTCTTCGAGCACCTCGACGACCTCGAAGGCGGCCGTCTTCTGGCCTTCGATCCGATCGGGATTGACCGAGTTCACGAGGTGAACCGGGTAGTTCGCCGAGAGGTCGCGGGCGATGTCGAGGCAGTCGTCGAAGTTTCCCTGCACCTGCAGCAGCTGCGCGTTGTGCGCGATGGCCTGGCTGAGCTTGCCCATGGCGATCTTGCCCTCAGGCACGAGCACGACGGCCTGGATGCCGGCGTGCGTCGCGTAGGCGGCCGCCGAGGCGGAGGTGTTGCCGGTGGAGGCACAGATGACGGCCTTGGCGCCGTCTTCGACGGCCTTAGAGATGGCCATGGTCATCCCGCGGTCTTTGAAGGAACCGGTGGGGTTCATGCCCTCGTACTTGATCCAGACCTTCGCACCTGTGCGGGCGGAGAGCGCCGGAGCGGGAATCAGCGGCGTGCCACCCTCGCCGAGCGTGATGATCGGCGTTTCAGGCGTGATGTTGAGGCGGTCCGCGTACTCGCGCAGCACGCCGCGCCACTGCCGGGAAGCCGTCTTCACGGCTGGGTTCCGCAGAGTCTCTCGTTCGCTGGACATCAGGCTCCTTCAACTCTCAAAACGGATGCGACATTGGTGACAAATCTGTTCGCGTCGAGGTCTGTCACGGTGGCAGCCAGGGCAGCCTCCGTGGCCTCGTGCGTTCCGATGACAAGGGTAGCCGTGGCGGAGACGGCGGAGCGACTCGCGGTGCCGGGCTGGGCGGGCGTCATCGACTGTTCGACGAGGGCCAGGGACACGCCGTGGTCGCTGAATACGCTGGCGAGCGTGGCGAGGACACCGGGCTCATCCGTGACTTCCAGCGTGACGGCGTAGCGCGTCACGATCCGACCGATGTCGAGGATGGGCAGGTCGGCGTGCTTGGACGCGGGGACGCCGGGGCCGCCGGCGATGTGACGGCGGGCCAGGGAGACCAGGTCGCCGAGCACGGCGGACGCCGTCTCCACTCCCCCAGCTCCAGCGCCGTAGAACATCAGGCTGCCGGCTGCCTCCGCCTCGACGAAAACCGCGTTGTTCGCCCCGTGCACGGAGGCGAGCGGGTGGCTGCGGGGCACCATGGCCGGGTAGACCCGGGCGGAGACGCCCTCCTGGCCGGTTTCGGCGTCGACCAACCGTTCGCAGATGGCGAGCAGCTTGACGACGTAGCCGGCCTTCCGGGCCGATTCGATCTGCGCGGGGGTGACGGCGGTGATTCCCTCACGGTAGACGGATGCGAGCGGCACGGTGGTGTGGAAAGCGAGGCTGGCGAGAATGGCCGCCTTCTGTGCCGCGTCGTAGCCGCCGATGTCGGCGGTGGGGTCAGCTTCGGCGTATCCCAGCTCGGTGGCCAGCCGGAGCGCCTCTTCAAGGGTGTCCCCCTCGGTGTCCATCCGGTCGAGGATGTAGTTGGTGGTGCCGTTCACGATGCCCAGGATGCGGTTGACCTGGTCGCCGCCGAGGCTCTCGCCCAGCGGGCGCACGATCGGGATCGCCCCGGCCACGGCCGCCTCGTACGTGAGCTGTGCGCCGACCTGGTCGGCGGCGGCGAAGAGTTCCGGCCCGTGGGTGGCGAGCAGTGCCTTGTTGGCGGTGACGACATCCGCCCCAGAGTTGATCGCCATCAGGATGTGGCTGCGCGCGGGCTCGATGCCACCCATCAGCTCGATCACGACGTCGGCGCCGAGGATCAGGGTCTCGGCGTCGGTTGTGAACAGATCGCGGGGCAGGTCGACGGTGCGTTCGGCGTCGACGTCGCGCACCAGGATTCCGACGAGCTCGAGGCTGGCGCCGACCCGGTTGGCGAGCTCTTCGCTGTTGTCGAGCAGCAGCCGGGCCACCTGGGCGCCGACGGAGCCGCCGCCGAGCAGTGCGACGCGCAGGTTGCGGTATTCGATCATCGGGCGGTTTCCTTCGGTAGGTCGGTGGTCGAGCGTGTCGAGACCCCCGTCGTCGACACCCCCGTGTCGCGGGCGAGCAGATCGGCGATGGTCTCGCCACGCACGAGCATCCTGGGGATGCCGCCGGCCACCGAGACCACGGCGGGCCGGCCGACGAAGTTGTAGTTGTTCGACAGCGACCAGCAGTAGGCGCCGGTGGCCGCGACGGCCACCAGGTCGCCCGGGGCCACGTCTCCCGGGAGATAGTCGGCGTCGACGACGATGTCGCCGCTCTCGCAATGCTTGCCGGCCACGCGCACCAGTACCGGCTCGGCCGCCGACACTCGGCCGGCGAGGCGCACGGTGTAGTCGGCGCCGTAGAGGGCGGGCCGGGCGTTGTCGCTCATGCCGCCGTCGACGCTGACGTAGAGGCGCGGGTTGCCGGCCACGTCGACAGCCTTGGTGGTGCCGACCTCATAGAGGGTGACGCCGGCCGGTCCGACGATGGCCCGGCCCGGTTCGAAGGCGACCATGGGAACCGGGATGCCGAGGCTGCCGCATTCGGCGGCGACGATGTCGGCGAGGCTCGCGGCGAGCTCCGCGATCGGGGTGGGGGTGTCCGCAGCGGTGTACGCGATACCAAAACCGCCGCCGAGGTTCAACTCCGGCACGGGGCCGCCGGCGAGCAGGGTTGCGTGCACACCAAGCAGTCGCGACGCGGATTCGGCGAAGCCGTCGGCTCCGAAAATCTGCGAGCCGATATGGCAGTGCAGTCCGCGGAAGTCGAGGCTCGGCTCGGCCCGGATGCGCCCGACCAGGTGGGCGGCGTCGTCGAGCGTCACGCCGAACTTCTGATCTTCGTGTGCGGTGGCGAGAAACTCGTGGGTGTGCGCGTGCACGCCGCTGTTCACGCGCAGGCGCACGGACTGAACAATGCCGTGTCGCGCGGCGGCCGCGGCGACTCGGCCGATTTCGACCGGACTGTCGATCACGATGGTGCCTACCCCGACCCGGCAGGCCTCGTCGATTTCGGCCAGGGACTTGTTGTTGCCGTGGTAGCCGAGCCGGTCCGGCGGGGTGCCGGCCGCGAGGGCGACGGCGAGTTCACCGCTCGTACAGATGTCGAGGTTGAGGCCCTCGGCCAGCATCCAGCGGGCGATCTCGGTGGAGAGGAAGGCCTTGCCTGCGTAGTAGATGTGCACGCCGGTGCCGATGCGGGCGAACTCGGCCTCGAACGCGGCCCGGAGCGCGGCGGCGCGAGCGCGGACATCCGTTTCGTCGATCACGTAGAGCGGAGTGCCGAATGTGGCGGCGAGCTTCGACGCGGCACAGCCGCCGATGACGAGTTCACCCTCTGGGGTGCGGGCGACCGTGGACGGCCAGAGGCCGTCGGCAAGAGCGTTGGCGTCGTCGGGCAGGCGAAGCCAGTCGGGGGCGAGCGGGTTGATGGCCACGGGTGAAAACCTCACGGGAAATGTCGAGTGGGTGTCTCACTGAGTGGCGAGCGAACCCGGATTGGTCCCTGAAGCCAGTGAAAGAATGCCGCCGTCTGCGACCGGGGACCTGTTTTGAGTGTAGCGAACGGCACCGTCAGCGCCGAATCGCGTTACNGGGGGGGGGGGGGGGCTGCCGCAGCAGCGTGACCGAACAGACGACTGTGCGACCGATGGTTCGCCACGCGTACGACACCGGTGCCACCGTGTCAGGACCCCGGTTTGGTCACGGTCAGCCGTTGCCGCAACTGCCCAGCGTGGTCAGCGACTCCCGGGTCAGGGTCAGCGCGCTGGACTGGAGCGTCAGCCGCGCGCGTTCCGGCGTGACGTTGACACCGGCCAGGGTGACCCCCTCGGAGAGGTATTCGGCGACGCAGATGCGCACGGGCTGGTCGCCCAACCCGAGTGTGAGCAGATTGCCGGCGTCGACGCTGCCGGCGTCGGAGGTCACGGTGGCGCCGCTCAGGGTGAGCAGCAGGGCGTCGGTGTCAGCGGTCGGGATCGCCGAGGCGCGGTAGCCGATCGGGAAGCCGAGCACTTCCGCGCTGCCGCTGTAACTGACCTCGCCCACCCCGAGCTCGACATTTGCGTCGGGAGCGCCGCTCGGCAGCGCCCGGGCCAGCAGCGTGCTGAGGGCACCGGGTTCGAGATCGATGATGCCGCGCAGATCGCCGACGGGCTCGGACGACTCGAGTGGGACATCCGTCGCCACCACGTGCACGGATGCCGGCACGCCCTCCACGGTGAGTGCCTCGGATTCGAGGGCCACCCGATCGAAGCTCCCATCGAGGTATTGCACGATGACCGATAATCCTCCGATGGAGACCGTGACGTCTCCCGTCACGGTCTCGGGCAGGTTCGCCGCGATCTCCTGCTCGACCTGACCCTCGGCATAGCTGCGCAGCCCACCGTCGATGACGAAGAACACGCCGACCAGGGCGAGCACGACCAGGGCGACGACGATGAACGCGCCGAGGCCGCGGCGCCGGGACTTCCTGGCGGAGGCGTCCACGCTACATGCGTTCCGGCGCGGAGACGCCGAGCATGCCGAGGCCGTTCCGGATGACCTGGCCGGTGGCGTCGTTGAGCCAGAGGCGGGTGCGGTGCAGGTCGGTGATCGGCTCGTCGCCGAGCGGGATCACCCGGCAGCTGTCGTACCAGCGGTGGTAGTAGCCAGCCACCTCTTCGATGTAACGGGCGATGCGGTGGGGTTCGCGCAACTCGGCAGCCTGAGTCACGACGCGCGGGTACTCCTGCAGCACGCCGAGCAGGGCCGACTCGCTGTCGTGGGTGAGTAGCTCGGGGGCGAAGGCCGCGCGCTCCACGCCCGCGGCTGCCGCGTTGCGGGCGACAGAACAGGTGCGGGCGTGCGCGTACTGCACGTAGAAGACGGGGTTCTCGTTGGTGCGCTTGCCGAGCAGGTCGAGGTCGATGTCGAGCTGGGTGTCGCTGCTGGAGCGCACGAGGGAGTAGCGGCCGGCGTCCACGCCGACGGCGTCGACGAGGTCGTCGAGGGTGACGATGGTGCCGTTCCGCTTGCTCATCCGCACCGGTTCACCGCCCTTGATCAGATTGACCATCTGGCCGATCAGGATCTGCAGGTTGACGCCGGGCACATCGCCGAACGCCTGGACCATCGCCATCATGCGGCCGACGTAACCGTGGTGGTCGGCGCCGAGCATGATCAGGTTCTGGTCGAAGCCGCGCTCGCGCTTGTCGAGGTAGTAGCCGAGGTCACCCGAAATGTAGGCCGGCTCACCGTTGGAACGGATGATGACCCGGTCGCGGTCGTCGCCGAACGTGGTCGTGCGCAACCAGATGGCACCGTCTTCTTCGAAGATGTGGCCCTGTTCGCGCAGCCGTTCGATGGCCCGGTTGACAGCACCCGACTCGTGCAGGGAATCCTCGTGGAAATACACGTCGAAGTCCACTCCGAATCCGTGCAGCTTTTCCTTGATCTCGGTGAACATCAGGTCGACGCCGACGCTGCGGAAGACTTCCTGCTGCTCGTCCCGGGACAGCACGGCGATGTCGCCCGGGTGGCTGGCCACGACCTGATCGGCGATGTCGCCGATGTAGGCGCCGCCGTAGCCGTCTTCGGGAGTGGGCTCACCCAGGTAGCCGGCGAGCACGCTGCGCGCGAAGCGGTCGATCTGCGAGCCGTGGTCGTTGAAGTAGTACTCGCGGGTGACGTCGGCACCCTGCGCCTGAAGCACCCGGGCCAAGCTGTCGCCGACAGCCGCCCAGCGCACGCCGCCCATATGGATGGGGCCGGTGGGGTTGGCCGAGACGAACTCGAGGTTGATTTTGAGGCCGTCATAGATGTGGCCGGTGCCGTAGGCGGGGCCCGCATCGACGATGGTCTTGGCGAGGGCGCCGGCAGACGCCGCCTCGAGACGGATGTTGATGAATCCGGGTCCGGCCACGTCGACCGAGGCCACGTCAGGAAGCTGTTCGAGCCCGGCGGCCAGTTCGGTGGCAACGTCGCGCGGGGTGGACCCGAGCGGCTTGGCGATCTTCATGGCGACGCTGGACGCCCAATCGCCGTGGTCGCGGTTGCGCGGACGCTCGAGGGTGACGTCCGCCGCGGTCAGGGTGAGGGCGGTCACCGGGGTTCCGGCCTCGCGTCGACGCTCTCTCAACTGGAGGATGAGGTCGAACAGGGATTGGGAAAGCTCAGCGGGAGTCACGAAAAATCATCATACCGGCCCGGTCTTGGACCGCCCCCTTGGTAAGGTCAAGCGTGACTCACTCCCTCTCGCCCAGACTCCAGCGCGGACGCCTCCTGCGCACCACCTCACTTCTCCTCACGACCGGTGCGGTCGCCGTCGTGGCGCTGGTCGGCTGCGCCTCGGATGCTCCGGGTACCGGGTCGTCGGCCTCGTCGACTCCCGGGTCGACAACGGATGCGACGTCCCTCCCGGACCCGACGCCGACGCCGACGTCTGCGGGCACGCCGGTTGCCCAGACCTGCGACCAGGTGCTCACCCTCGACGACATCTACGCGTTCAACCCGAACTTCGGCACAGCGCCCGACTTCGAGCCGTCCCTTTCCGCAGGTCAGACGGCGGCCGAGTTCCAGGGGTTGAACTGCGGCCTGCTGAATCAAAGCAGCGGCGAGATCGTCGAGATCTCGGTAACGCAGCCGAACGACGTGTTGCTGGCGCAGCTCAAGAACGAGGCCCTCAGCTCCGGCCAGATCGTGCCCACCTACGGCACCCCACCCACGGTTGAGGGTTATTTCTCGGCTGCCGACGGCACCGGAGTCGCCCAGGCCTTCACTCCCACCTACTGGATCACAGTGGGTTCGCCCGAGTTCTTCGAGCCTGGCGACGCCGAAGCCCTCGTCGCCGCGGTAATCGCCAACCTGCAGTAGACCGCAGGAGCCTGCCGGGTTCGGCACTCTCGGTCGGGTTCGCGGGATGTGCCGGGCGAACTCGGCCGCATCCGTCGAACTCGATGCGGAACATCGCACGCCGAGATGCTGATAACCTAGTGTTTTCCCTGGCCCCCATAGCTCAGGGGATAGAGCACTGCCCTCCGGAGGCAGGGGCGGCAGTTCGAATCTGCCTGGGGGCACACTTGTCGCGTGACACGCTAGTTCGGACTTTTGCCACCTAGTTCGGACAACGGGGCTCGTGCGCCGTACCTCCATGGCTAACCGCAGCGGCCAAACCGGGACCGCGAGTTCGGTGCCCGTAGTCCGGCCTTTACTCCTGTCGGTCGCGGTCCGATCCCGAGAATTTTATTTCGTGCCAGCCGCTCGCCCTCGGCGTGCGGTGACTTCCCAGCTTTCAATGTGCTCAGCATGGGCGCGGATTTTGCCGAGTCAGCTCCCAGGACACATGAGATCTTGTTTTTGAGATGGCATGTTGGATGTGGTTTCGGCCACTAACTGCCCAGTTGACATACCAAGAGGATTTCGAGCTAGTCGGGACTCGGCTCCTCCTCTGTCCTCCCCGCCTTTCGACTCAAGCGCCTTGAGCGTGGACAATCGCAGGCTCTCATGACGACCTGGTTCAAGGCCGCGGCAACGCTGTCCAGATCGTCATCGACGAGGTCACTCGTACGTGTCCAGATTCTCCTTGGCCGACGCATGTCCGAGCATCCGCTGTAGCGCCTTTACGTTGGCGCCGGCTGACACGGCCAGGCTCGCACACGTACGGCGCAGATCATGAGGTGTAGGTCCTGGTTCTCCGATTTTGACGGCGGCGGCGTCAACCCAACCTCGTCGAAAGACTCGGTTTCGCAGAACGACGCCACCGCGCGTGCCGACGAACACGTGCTCGTTCGGGATCTAGTCCGCAACGTGGAGCGTAAGTTGCTGTGCGATGTACGTTGGCAGCTGGATCAAACGCTCCCCATAAACCTACGGACTTTCGCGGAAGTAGCCGTTCATCTCGACCAAGGTTGTTCGCATGTGGAGCCGTCCCGTCCCGGCATCGAAATCACGGACTTGCAAGCCCGCGAGCTCACCCCGACGCAGGCTTCCGTAGGCCTACACCAGCGCCAATAGGCCATAGCCCGCGCCGACGCTGTTGGCTAGAACTTCCTCCGCCAGCGCAGATACCTGAGCGTGAGACAAAAAGCGCTTCCGCTTTGTAGACAGCTTGGGGAGTTTGAGGCGCACAGCCGGATTCGAAGGAAGGTATCCATCATCGACGGCGAGTTGCAACGCACCTGACAACACGTTGACAATTTTTCGTACCGATGCTGGCCCCAGGGCCCGGCTGAGGCCGCCAGCCCATTGCTGCACACGCAGACGTTCGAGGTCGCCAATAGGAATTCGACCCAGCTCTGGAATGATGTGATTGCGGACGGCGCCATCTGCCCGATCGAGAGTAGTTGGACGTAGATCAGAGCGGCTGGCAAGCCAGATGGCCGTCCAGTTCTCGACGGTCACACGAGACCGACTCGGATCAATGTGCCGCCCCGTGTGCTTCGCGACCTCGACAGGCGCAAGGAAAAGCTCGGCATCTCGCGCAGAATGTGCAACCGCGTATATCGGTCTGAGACCTATCGGGCTTGCGGTATCGAACACGGTACCGTCGGCCCAACGTCGTTTGATACGGAGTGCGGAAAGTCGATGCACCCTCCCCGCGGAGCCGGTAGCTGACGACCTTCCGATAGTCCTCTCATGGCGCGCTCTAGAGAGCGCTCTCCAAATACGTTAAGATCCTCATTGCAGACCGGTCGGTCGCCGCGCACATCCTCAACGGAGAGGCACCAACATGATTCCGCTTGACCACCCGCACCCCCGAACCCGTCGCCGGCGCATCGCCGCAGGCGCCACGGGCCTCGCGCTCCTCGCTGGAGCCCTCTCGGCCGCACCAGCGCAGGCCGCTCCCTCGCAGACTATTGATCCGCTGCAACCGAATTTCGGACCCAACGTGCAGATCTTCAGCCCGGCCACCCCGCTCGCTGAGATCCAGAGCACCATGGATGCGCTCGCCGATCAGCAGCGCGACGCCGAGATGAGCTCCGCTCGTAAGGCCGTCTACTTCCTTCCCGGCGACTACGGCACCGCCGAGGCGCCGCTTCAGTTCGAGGTGGGGTACTACACCGAGGTGGCGGGGCTCGGGGCATCCCCCGACGACGTCTCGGTCAACGGCTCCATCGAGGTCTACAACCGCTGCCTCGAGAACGGCGGCACGAGCAACTGCATCGCGCTAAACAACTTCTGGCGCACCCTCGCGAACCTCTCCATCCAGGTGAACAAAACGGGCCAAGACGGATGCCGCCAGAGCGCCAACTTCTGGGCGGTGTCGCAGGCGGTCTCGATGCGCCGCGTCCACGTGACGGGCGCGAACCTCTCACTGATGGACTACTGCACCGCGGGCCCGCAGTTCGCGAGCGGCGGTTTCATCGCCAACTCCGACCTGCCCGTGACGATCAACGGCTCACAGCAGCAGTGGATCATCCGCAACAGCAAGGTAACCGAGTGGACCAACGGCGTGTGGAACCAGGTGTTCTCCGGCGTCGAGGGTGCCCCTGCCGAGACCGGCTTCCCCAACCCGCCGTACACAACGGTCGCCCAGACGCCGGTCAGCCGCGAGAAGCCGTACCTTTTCGTCGATGGCGCCGGGCGCTACAACGTGCGGGTGCCTTCTGCACACATGAACACGAGCGGAACCTCGTGGGGCCAGGATGTCACGGCGGGACGCACACTCCCGATCACCGACTTCTTCATCGCGAAGCCCGGTGACTCGGTGAAAGACATCAACAACGCTCTCGCCAAGGGCAAGAACCTCATCCTCACCCCCGGTGTCTATGACATCGACCGCACCATCGAGGTGAAGCGCGCCGACACGGTCGTGCTGGGCATGGGTCAGGCGACTCTCACGTCTGCCGGTGGCGCCGTTCCGATGGAGGTGAAGAACGAGGAGGGCATCGTGATCGCGGGCGTCACCATCGACGCTGGTCCCGCGCTCTCCCCCGTGCTGCTGACGGTGGGCAAGGAGAAGAGCGGCAAGAAGCTCGACCCGCGCAACCCGATCACCCTGAGCGACGTGTACTTCCGCGTCGGCGGCCCGCACACCGGAAAGACCACGACCGCGCTCGAGGTCAACGCCAACAACGTTCTGATCGACCACATCTGGGTGTGGCGCGCCGACCACGGCATCGAGGGCTTCACCAACGGAGTGAACGGTGACACCGACCGCTGGCAGACCAACATAGGCACCAACGGCGTGATCGTCAATGGCGACAACGTGACCGCCACCGGCATGTTCGTGGAGCACTTCCAGACGTTCAACACCGTCTGGAACGGTGAGAACGGCCGCGTCATCCTGTACCAGAACGAGCTGCCCTACGACCCGCCCACGCAGGCCGACTGGACCCAGCCCGACGGAACCCTCGGCTACCCCGGCTACAAGGTGGGCCCGAATGTGAAGAAGCACCTCCTTGAGGGTGCAGGCGTTTACGTGTTCAACCAGAACAACCCGTCGATCGTCACCGCCAACGGGTTTACCGCACCGAACACCCCAGGCGTCACCCTTCGCCACATCATGACGGTGAACCTCACCTCCGGCACCATCCAGCATGTCGTGAACGGCGTCGGCGCTCAGGTCGACAGCTCCGCACCCGGGGTGCCGTCCTACGTCGTGAAGTTCCCGGCTCCGTAAGGCCTGAATGACGGATGCCCCGGCTGTGCGTTACGCACGGCCGGGGCATTTGCCTCCATGAAGCTGCCGTCGTACGAAACAGGACAAAGCACCAGATTTCGTCGGTCATCGACTCTCACTGAATCTGAGCTACCCTCCCGTGTCGGAACGATTCCGACTCGAAGTCCTCGGGCCCCTTCCAGAGCGCTCGAGTTAATCTTGACGGTGGTTCCCATCCACTTGTCCGAGTCAGGCCCACCGACGAACAGGTCGGCCTTCCACCACCCGCAAATGCTCTGCAGAAGGTTCGCACGGGCTGATGGCCTTCGGAAGGCCGTCGCAATGCCGTTGAGGTGGCGACGGAGTTCAACCGTTCGGCCGCCCGTGCCCGAGAGAAGCGAAGACTCAGAAGTGAGCATGGAAGCAGCCGTGTCAATCACGTCCTGAGCTCCTGACTTCTCAGCACCGAAGAGGATCGAACCAACGTCTCCATCGCTAATCCTGCACAGACTGAGCGCGTCGGCCACCCGCCCGGTCACAGCGGGTCTGCGCCGACCAAGTGCGTCGTGCACGGCATATTCGAAACAGATGCCACAGTCCCCGTCCCCGGGACGGCGGATCCTTGGCAGCTGTCGAAGAAGGAGACTCTCGCGACCGCCAGCATCGTTCACGGCTTCTTGCTTGAGCGCATAGAGGATGCCGTGGCCTCACGACAGCGGTGATGGCAGCCACTTCGTCGGCAACCGGATTCAGCTGTTTCTCGCTACGTATCTCCATGGAGGAAACCCATCGACGAACCACCTGATGACCGACCGGTCTTGAAGGAAGCCGCCGAGCAATCGCGTTCAACGGAGGTTCAGCTTCCGCACATCGACCTCGCCCTGAGGAATGGTGACGACATGCAACACTCGCCACTGGAGGACATCCAATCATTGAAGCTTCGTGTGTCCGATGTCCTCTGGCGAAGAACACGGACCTGCCCGAGGCGACTTCCGCGTCGTTCCGCGAGTCCGGACTTGGCAATGTGTCCGGACTCGCCTGTCACGCGACACACACTGTAACGAGGATCGGTTTTTCACCCTTTCCTTCCGGGCGAAGTCCTGTGTCATCAAGCCGGACCGTAGGCTGTCGAAATGCAGATCGAAGTCGACATCACATACTGGGAACAGGCCTGTTGTGGCGTGTTGATCCGTGTCGGCGACCAGACGACGTTGCGGTTACTGGCTGTCGATCCCGCTTCCGCGACGTTCCGCGTGCCGCCTCGGTTCGAGGAGGAGCACCACGGTCAGACACCCCCGGATGTGCCGCACTGGCCAGTGACCGGCACTGTCTCCGCTATCGAGGGACTCCGCTACGCACGCATCCCGACGCCCGGTCTCGCAGGGGTGCACACCTGGGACACCTCACAACCGACGTCCCAAGCGCTCGGCTCGGTGGGCGAGCCGGCAGAACCCGCGTTCGACCAGTTCCGGGTGATCCTCGACGTCCCCGACGACACCACTTTGCCGGCCTTCCAGCTCGGCGCGAATACCATCGCGCAGTCGGAGCGCGATGCCCATACCGCGAACAGAAACCGCGAACGGATGCGGGACGAGGTGGGCGTGCTGCTCGAAGCCCTCGCCGACGATGCGCAGCGTCGGTACGCCGACGTCGCACGAGCTTCCCGGGCAGCGGACAGGTCGGCAATGACGGTCGAGCCCCACCGGAACGGTGCCGCCTCCATCCGATGGATCCGCAGCGCAGGGGACGTTGATGGGATCACCGTGCAGGTCGGCGAGGGCACCTGGCGCTTGCCCGCAGCCCGCACGGACGCGGCATTCGTGAGTACTTTTCTCGAAGCCGCGGCCGCCGGTCGGGTCTATGAACACGTCAGACCCGTTGGTTCCCCGGCGCAACGGCTCGAGACCGAGGTGCTCGCGGACGACGGCCGGGCTTGGACCGCCGCGATCAGCTGTGAACCGATCGAATTCGGCCGAGTGATGGCAGTCGCCCGCCCCTTGAGTGATCGAGTCCAGCGCGGAGAGCACCGTTACACTCCCTGGTGACCCAAGCGCGAGGTGCGAAATAGACGACGTAGAGCCACAGAGAAAGGCACGGTCAGCAGGGCCAGCGAGGCCACGATCGAGCTCAGGCACCGCAGCCTGATCGCACATGATCAGGTCCGCGAGGCGCGTGGTCGTGCGATTGAAGTCGCTCCTGACGGTGCAGAACCTCGACGTCGACGCCAAGAAGGCACCGGTATGCCGGCCCGCGGTCAGTGGGCGGCGTCCGGGGCCCGCGGTCATCGGCTGATTCCTACTCCACCCAGAGACCCGGAATGACGATGACCAGCTTGCACCGCGGGCAACGGTGACAGGATTCGACTCCCGCGGCGGTGTCCACACCGTCGGGGGTCATCTCGGCCCCGCACGCCGGACACGCGGGGCCGTCTGCGTCGAGGGCGAACTCTTCCATCTGCCCAGTCTGAGGCATTCGTGCGCCGCGTCAGCGCCAGCATCCGTCTCGCGCGGGTTGTGCGCCGCTGCGCGCGTGGCATGCCTCGCGCGCAGCGGCGCAGCACCCGCGTACCGCAAAATTCCGCCCCGCCGCAGCAGGCCGCAGCAGGATGTCGGGAGAAGGCGCGCGAATCGGCGGCAGGCTATTGGCGGGCCCAGTCTCCCTGCGCCTTGCCGAACAGGAACGGAGTGAAGGCCAAGAAGACCGCGCCTCCGATCCAGCCGCTGACGGCGCCGATTGCTGGCACGAAGTACATGCCGATCGCACCGAGCACAACCAGTGCTCCTCCGAGTAACGCAAAGGTCTTCGTGCCGTACAGGGTCACGAAGACGAAGTAATGCGCCCCGACGATCAGCAACGACGCCGGAAAGAACAGGACCGGTTCATATGTGCCGAGGGCGATGGCGACCAAGAGCCCGACGGGCACAGTGAAGGCGGATTGCATGGCGAGAGCGCTCGAGGCATGTCCCTTGGGGAGTGAACTCCGTCCGGGCATCGTCTTGAGAATCACCGCGGAAAGCGGAAATATCAGCATGCCGCCGAAAAAGAGCGCCGCCATAGCCGCGCCGGGCGATACGAGCAGGTAGATGGTGTTCGCAACCGCCCAGACGATTGCCGATATCAGGGGGCCGCTGAACCCTCCTCGGTAGGCGCGACGGACATCAGCCTGAACATCGGTGATAGTCATGCGTCCTTCCTAGCAGTCGGTCGGTCTCCCGGAACGCCGGTATCACGAGGCATGGACAGGAAGCGAGATTCAACGACTCGCTGTGATGACGAAGGGTACGGCCAGTGGTTCACTTCACCAGCCATGCACGAGGTCAGGACATCCGGCGCCAGGGCAGGATTCGACATCATCGCCGAGGGCTTGACTGGCGGCCAACTGAATTCAGGCCTAGGGAACCAACGCACCTCGAGACGGTGACCGTCACGGCCCCAACTCAGACGCTAAAGTCGTGATTAGAAATGATCGTTCTGGGGGGAAAAATGGAATTTTCGGAATTACTCGCGGCCTTGGCACTGAAGGTTCGCAACCAACGGGATGCGATCCTAACCGAGGAAGCAACCAAGAACGCGTTCATCATGCCGTTCATCTCGACGATCCTCGGCTACGACGTCTTCAATCCGTTGGAAGTCGTTCCTGAATTCACCGCCGATGTTGGCGTGAAGAAGGGCGAAAAGGTCGACTACGCGATCATGCGCGATGGCGAAGTCCAGATCCTCATTGAGTGCAAGAAATCGAAGGAATCGCTCAAGATTGAGCATGCTTCTCAGCTTTTCCGCTACTTCGCTGTCACGAATGCGCGGATCGCCGTGTTGACCAACGGCGAAACCTACCAGTTCTACACGGATCTCGACGCGCCCAACCGCATGGACGAGAAGCCCTTCCTCGTCCTCGATCTGATGGACATCGACGAGACCCTGATCCCTGAGCTCCGCAAGCTTACGAAGGATGTCTTCGACCTCGATTCAATCATCAATGCTGCCGAGGAACTCAAATACATTGGGCAGATCAAGCGAACCATTGCCGCGCAGTTCAAGGAACCGCAGGATGAATGGATCCGCTTCTTCACCACTCGGGTTTACGAGGGCGCGTTCACCCAGAAGGTGCGTGAACAATTCACCACTTTGGTTACTAAGGCAACCAAGCAGTTCCTCAATGACCAGGTCAATGAACGTCTGAAGTCGGCGTTGGGTGCCACGACGTTCTCGCCCGCCATTGGCGAGGCTCAGGCTGCATCGATCACGAGTCAGGAGATCGCCGAAGAGGATTTGGAGCGTGACACTGAAATTCAGACAACCCTGGAGGAACTCGAGGGCTATCAGATCGTGAAGGCAATCGCCTGCAGCGAGGTCAAACCCCAGAGGGTCATGCACCGCGACGCCAAGTCATACTTTGCCGTGCTCCTCGACGATAACAATCGCAAGCCGATCGCTCGCCTTCACTTCAACGGCAAGAAACAGAAGTACCTGGGCGTCTTCGACCTGGACAAAGCGGAAACGCGACACGCGATCGATTCCTTGGACGAGATCTACCTGTACGCGGACGCCATCCGCGGCTCCGTCAAGAGCTACCAGGACTAGCCAAGGTAACTGCCCGCGACGAATCCACGGCAGCGTGCCCGGCACCACGGGCGTCTCCGCCGTGCCACCCCGCGCACGCGGAGACGTCCGAGGCGACTCCGTGTCCGGGCAAGAAGACGACGGTTCGCCTCGACGCGCCCCGCTCTAGATCTGAGCAGACGAAAGCCGACCCGTTCAGCTTCAGGGCAATGAATTTCGGGATGGGCGAGGTGAGGAATGCCACGCCCCAGAACGGCCGCTTGCCCTGCAGTCGCTTGGCCAGCGCCAGACCACCAACTTTCGAGCCGGAATGGCACTCGTTGAGGGGGGAACTCCAGCCCGACGTGGGACCTGGCTTCGCACCGACCGGCCTCGCGGCTGAAGCCGGCCCTGACCCGATTCGGGCAGAATGAGCGCATGCCCAGAAACGAGCCCCCGCTTCGTTCCGTGCGTCAGGATCCCGACGCCCCAGTACTGGCCCGCGACACCTGGCCCGCGACCCTCGCCCCGATTACCCAGCTCCTCGACAACGGTCTCGAACTGGGCCCTGTGACCGTCTTCGTCGGCGAGAACGGCGCCGGCAAGTCGACCCTCGTCGAGGCCATCGCGGGCGCCTACGGCATGGGCCCGGAGGGCGGATCGACCGGCTCCCGGCACACCACACGCCGGAGCGAATCCACCATCGCCGACCACCTGCGGCTGAGCCGAGGTCTTGGTGCCGGCCGCGGTGGCTTCTTCCTGCGGGCCGAGACCATGCACGGATTCTTCACCTACCTGGAGGACAACCCCGGCGGCAGCGACCCGGTGTTCCACGAGCGCTCGCACGGCGAATCCTTCCTCGACCTCGTCGCGGCCAGGTCCCGGTACCCGGGCCTGTGGATCCTCGACGAACCGGAGTCGGCCCTCTCGTTCACTGGCGCGCTCGCCCTGCTCCGCGACCTGCAGGACATCCTGGATGCAGGCGGCTCCCAGGTCATCCTGTCGACGCACTCACCGATCCTGGCTTCCCTCCCGGGCGCCGTCATCTACGAGGTCGGACCGTGGGGCTACCGCCCCTGCGACTGGGACGACCTCGACCTCGTGCGCGACTGGCGTTCATTCTTGGAGGCGCCGGAGCGCTACCTCCGGCACCTCCTGTGAGCCTCCTGCTGCCGCCATATGCGCCCGCAGCTCGGCCTCCGGGTCGGAGGCGGGTTCGCCGTCGACAGGTTCTCCGAGGTGGAGACCGAGCAGAGCGCCCGGCCGCCGGGTTGCGCAGGTCGTGCAGCTTGCTGTCCTTGACGAAGGGCGAGTAGCCGCCGGCCGCCGAGCCGGACCGGCTCAGACCGCGCTCAGTCGTCCAACATGCCCGGCAGCAGCGGCGAGAAAACCACCACGAAGGCGGCCACGTTCAACGCCACCGTGCCCCAGAAAGCGGAGCGGAAACTAGCCTTCTTCGTCTTGTGCCGCAGCACCTGCTGCGCCACGATCGCACCCGGCCAGCCGCCGGCGAGCCCGAGCAGCAACAGTGTGTTCTCGGGCACCCGCCAGCGCGCGGCGACAGCGGCGGACTTGTCCACGGCGTAGACGACGAAGCAGGCGACGCTGAGAACCAGGTAGAACGCGGCCATCCATATCGAGATCGGCCGGTAGGCGTCGACGACGAGGTAGACCCCCGCGAATGCGACGACGGCAAGGTAGGCGACGGCTCCGGAACCGGTGTGGGCGGAAATCGGCCGTCGTGTACCGGCTTGTCTTCCGGGCGCGCCCCGCCGTGGGGGCTGGGCCTGGCGCCGGGGTGTGGTCTGTCTCATCGGCAGCGGCGACTCAATCGAGGAAGTCGTGCACGACGGTGTCGAGGGCGGCCACGGTCAGTGCGATCGAGCCGATGTCGATGCGCTCGTCGTTGCCGTGGAAGAGCTGACGGAACGTGCCGTAATCCCAGTGCCGGCTGAGTAAAGCGAAACCGTAGGCGGGGATGCCGCGGCGGCGGTAGAACCTGGCGTCGGAGCCGCCGACGCTGAGCACCGGAAGCAGGTCGGCATCGGGGTAGGCCCGGCGCACGGCCTTGCCGAGGGAATGGAACAGGGGCGTGTCGACCGCGGACCGGGTAGCCGCGGCGAATTCGTCGCCCTCGATTTCCACGTCGTCGGCCAGGTCGCCGAGCGCCTCCCGCAGGTAGGCGTCGACGTCGGTGGCCGCCAGGTCGGGCAGCACCCGGATGTCGAGTGTGATGGTCGCGAGCGCCGGGATCACGTTGTCTTTCACGCCCGCCCGAACGATGTTGGGCGAAATCGTAGTGTGCGTCGAGGCGTGCGCGAATCCGGCCAGACTGCCCAGTTCGTTCAGGGCGCCGTCTATCCGGTGCCGGTCGAGCAGTCGCTCCGCCAGGGCTGGTTCCAGTTCGAGGGCGTGCACGTACCGCCGCCAGTCCGGGGTGATCTGCACCGGGGCGCGGTAGCGGGCCAGGCGCGTCACGGCATCCGCCGCGATCACGGCCGCGTTGCGGGCGCCCCAGGGGGCCGACCCGTGGCCGGGGGTCCCGCGCACCACGAGGCGGCGTCCGGCGATCCCCTTCTCGCCGACGGCCGTGGAGATCAGCGGCCGCGGCCCGACCATGGCCCCGCCGGACTCGGTGAGCACGTAGTCAGCGTCGATGAGGTCGAGGCGGTTGTCGGTCAGCCACTCCACACCGAGCCGGCTGCCGTCCTCCTCATCGGCGACGGCCGCGAATACGAGGTCGCCGCGCGGGCGGAACGATCCGGTCGCAATGGCCCGGGTGACGACGGCGTAGCTGGCGGTCAGATAGAGCATGTCGAGCGCGCCGCGCCCCCAGATCTCGCCGTCGACGATCTCGGCGGCGAACGGGTCACGCGTCCAGCCGTCCTCGTCCACCGGCACCACATCGAGGTGGCCGACCAGGGCTAGCGTGGGTGCCGTAGGGTCGGTGCCCCGGACGCGAGCGATCAAGGAGGCACGCCCCGGATGCGGTTCGACGACCTCGAGGTCGAGTCCCGATCCGGCGAAAAACCCCTCCAGGGTGCGCACGCTGCGGATCTCGCCGCCCGAATCGGGGGTGCCGTCGTTGACGCAGGCATTGCGGATGAGGTCACGCAGCAGGTCGACCGTCTGCCGGGTCAGAGCGTCGTAGTCGCTCATGCGCGGGCTCGGCGGAGAAGGTGCGCGACAGTCGGTTCCATGGTGGCGGCCAGTCCTTTCGGAAGTGCCTGAACTCTACCGGGTGAGGTCGCCCGCGGCGGACGCCCGGGCAGTGGCAGCGCGCGAAACGGAGTACCGGATGTGCACCCGCAACGATGAGCCGACGGGAATCTTCGGATGCTGGAATTCGACCATCGCGGTCATCCCGAGTCGTTCCATCACGGCTCGTGAGGGTTCGTTGATGACGGCCGTGATGGCGTGCACCTGTTCGAGCTCGAGTCGTCCGAAAGCGAAGCCGAGGGCCGCCCGCGCCGCTTCGGTGGCGTATCCCTGACCCCAGAACGCGCGGGCGAGCCGCCAACCGACCTCGATCCCGCTGGGGCCGGGGATGAACGCAGGCAGGGGCGCGAGCCCGGCGAAGCCGAGAAAGTCCCCCGTCGAGCGCGTTTCGAGCGCCCAGAGACCGTAGCCGTGCGTGTCGAACAGCCCGTCGGCCCGCGCGGCGAGCGCGTCACCCTCGGCGCGGGTCAGCGGCGCCGGGAAGTACCGCATCACCTCCGGGTCCTCCCCCATCGCGGCGAACGGCGCCAGATCTGACTCGCGCCAGCGGCGGAGCAGGAGGCGATCGGTGCGAATCTCGAGCGACATCCGTCCAGACTAGTGACCCCTTCCTTGTCGCTGTCGACGACGGGCGACCATATGATCGTGGCCGATCACCGGCGAGGCCGTGCAGCGGCGCGTCAGGCGGCGAGCTGATCGGCCACACGGGCCTCGGCAAGCTGGGACGAAAGGGCGGCCAAGAGCAGCGGCAGCTGATCGGCAGGCGAATTCGGCGCCTCGGGATGCCACTGCACACCCGTGATCGGCGCGGACTCGTGCTCGACGGCTTCCACCAGCCCGTCCGGGGCAATGCCGGCCGGAACCAGCCCGGCCCCGAGTCGACCGACGCTCTGGTGGTGGGCGCTCTGCACCCGGATGTCGGTCTCGCCGAGGCTCTCGATCAGGGTACTGCCGGGCAGAAGCTGCACGGGGTGCTCGCGCAGGATCTCGTCGATGGGCACATCGACGTTGCGGTGGATGCCCTCCTCGATGTGCTGAACAAGGGTGCCGCCGAGGGCGACGTTGATGATCTGCAGCCCGCGGCAGATGCCCAGCAGCGGGGTGCCGCGGTCGAGGGCCCGCCGCACGAGCGCAATCTGGCCGGCGTCGGCCACCTCGAAGTGGTGGGTCTCGCCCTCGTAGCCGGCGCCGCCGCCGTAGAACCGTGGCGTCAGGTCCTCGCCACCCATGATCACGATGGCGTCACAGTCATCCGTGGCTGCCAGTAGCTCGACCAGGGTGAGGTCGGCGGCCGCCAACCGGGTGACGTGCCAACCGCCGTGCGCGCCGGCGTTCACCGCAGTCGCATTGAGCAGCTGCACTTTCGCGTGATAGGCAGGGCGGTCCGGGCGGTGCCGGGTGACCTCGACGACCGCGAGTCGCGGAGCCATGGAGAACGAACGGGTCATGGTCGGCCTCCGGGGGTCGGTGTGGTGTTGCGACGGGGTATGGACCCAGTCTGGGCACCAGTGGCCGGCACGGCCAGCACCGCCGTAACAGTGGGCAATAGTGTTGCAACCGGCCACCCGCCGCCGGCCCCGGTGGACGGGCCTGCGCGGTCGTTCTATGCTCGACCAGGGAACGCCGAAGTATCGATATTGGCGAGAATGGGGTGTCCATGCGGTCACGGTGGTTGTTTGCGGTCGCGGTTGCGGCGATCGGGTTGATTTCGGCACCCGTCGTCTCGGCACCCTCCGCTGCCTGGGCCGAAGACCCGGTCGAGTTCGGGGCGAGTCATATCCTCGACACAGTCGATGCCGTCAGCGGCCGCACCAACGAGATCACAGCGGCCCTCGACGCACTCTACGCCGACACCGGCGCCGACCTCTTCGTGGCGTATGTGGACAGTTTCACCGGGGTCGAGGACCGCAAACAGTGGGCTGACCAGACCGCCGACAGCAATGGCCTGGGCACCAACGACGTGCTGCTGGCGGTGGCCACCGAAGACCGCGAGTTCCAGCTGTCGGTGGCCCCTGACTTCGCCCTGACGGATGCCCAGCTCCAGGAGATCGAGACCGTCGCCATCGAGCCGGCTCTGCGCCAGAACGACTGGGCCGGCGCCGGGATCGCCGCCGCCGCGGGTCTCTCGGCGGCCCTCCAGGGCGAGCAGGTCACGACCCCCGAGATCACCCCCGGAGACGAGAGCCCCGGAAGCGGTGGCGGGTTGCTGATCGTGATTTTCGTGGTCATCGCGGTTCTGGTGCTCCTGGCCGTCGGCGCAGTCATCCTGCTCGCCCGTCGCGGGCGCAAAGGCACTCTGCCCGCCGGTGCCACTCCGCCGACCGGACTGCAGGCCTTGCCCACCCCCGAGCTCAAGCGGCGCACTTCGAGCACCCTCGTGCAGACCGACGACGCCATCCGTTCGAGCGAGCAGGAACTCGGTTTCGCGATCGCCCAGTACGGCACGGATGCCACGACCGCCTTCCAGACCGCCCTCGACACGGCGAAGTCGCAGCTCAGCCAGGCATTCACCCTGCAGCAGAAACTCGACGACGCCGAACCCGACTCCGAGGAGCAGGCGCGCGCCTGGTACGCCGCGATCATCGATCTCTGCGGCCAGGCCAACGGCATCCTCGACGACCAGGCCGACGACTTCGACGAGCTGCGCCAATTGGAGAAAAAGGCTCCGGAGGCCGCCGCCGCGGTCGCCGGCGATGCGACCACCGTGCGCAGCCGGCTCAATGCCGGCGAGGAGGTTCTCGCTGCACTGGCCGCCCGCTACACCGACGCCGCGCTCGGCACTGTCGCCGACAACCCCGCCGAGACACGGGAGCGCCTCGCCTTCACCGATACCGTCCTGGCCCGGGCCGCCACTCGGCTGGATACCGGCGAGACTGCCGCCGCGGCCGTGGACATCCGTGCGGCGGAGGAAGCGGTCGACCAGGCCAAGCTGCTACTAGACGCCGTGGACCGGCTGGGGCGGGACCTCGCGGGTGCCACGCAGTCCGTGGCCGCCACTGTCGCCGAGCTGCAGGCCGACCTGCTGACCGCGCGCGGCCTGCCGTCCACGACCGCGGCGGCGGCCGTGCTGCCCGCCGTGATCAGCCGCACCGAGCAGACCCTCGCCGATGTGCAGGCGCGGTCCGCGGCAGGCAGGATCAACCCGCTCGAGCTGATGCAGTTGCTCGAGGCCGCCAACACACAGATGGACGCCGCGTTGCAGGGCGTGCGCGACGCCGAAGCTCAGCGGCAGCGAGCCCAGGCCCTGCTCAACCAGAACTTGCAGGCCGCGCGCGGCCAGGTCTCCGCCGCCGAGGACTACATCACGGCCCGCCGCGGCGCGGTCGGCGCGGAAGCGCGCACCAGACTCGCCGAAGCCGGCCGCTCTCTCGCGGAAGCTGACTCGCTGGCCGTCACCAACCCGGATGCCGCCCTCACCGCCTCGCAGCGGGCCAATTCCCTGGCCGCCGCCGCCATTTCAGGTGCCCGAAACGACGTCGAGGGATTTGCCGGTCAGGTTTCGGGCGGTTTCGGCAGCGGTTATGACAGCGGCAACGGCGGGAGTGGCGGCAGCGGAGTCATGGGCGCCATGATCGGCGGCATCCTGATCAATTCGCTGCTCGGCGGCGGAGGCGGAGGCGGTCGGCGCGGCAGCGGCATGTTCGGCGGAAGCGGGGGCGGTCGGCGCGGAGGCGGCGGTGGCGGCGGTGGCGGCGGTGGCGGCTTCAGTATGCCCGGTGGATTCGGCGGGTCCGGATCCCGCTCGCGGCGCGGGGGTGGCGGGCGGTTCTAGAACCCGGGCCGCCGCATCCCTCGCCCCACCCGGGCCGTCTTAGAGGTCTTGACCAGCACAAACCGACACAATGGATGCATCAGATGCTCCGGAACTCGAAAGGACACCGCACAATGACGAAACAGTCCATTTTTGGCCGTATCTCCCAGTTGGCGAAAGCGAACATCAACGCGCTGCTGGACTCCGCCGAAGACCCGGCGAAGATGCTCGACCAGATGGTGCGTGATTACACCAACAGCATCGCGGACGCGGAGAGCGCCATCGCCGAGACCATCGGCAACCTGCGCCTACTCGAGGACGACTACCGCGAAGACGTGGAGGCCGCGACCGAGTGGGGTGGCAAGGCTCTGGCCGCGAGTCGCAAGGCCGACCAGCTGCGCACCGCCGGAAATGCGCTTGACGCCGACCGTTTCGACAACCTCGCCAAGGTGGCCCTCAGCCGCCAGATGCAGTCCGAGAAGGAGGCAAAGCAGGCCGAGCCCCAGATCGCCTCGCAGACGGCCGTCGTGGCCCAGCTCAAGGACGGTCTCAACAAGATGAAGGAGAAGCTGAACCAGCTCTCCTCCAAGCGCAACGAGCTGATTGCGCGGTCGAAGACCGCCGAGGCGCAGACCAAGGTGATGGATGCCGTCAAGAGCATCGACCTGATGGACCCCACCAGCGAGGTCAGCCGCTTCGAGGACAAGATCCGCCGCGAGGAGGCCCGCGTCCGGGGCGCAAGCGAACTGGCCGCATCGAGCCTGGACGCGCAGTTCGAAAGCCTCGAAGACCTGGGTGAGCTGACCGAGGTCGACGCCCGCCTGGCCGCCCTCAAGGCCGGCGGAACCAGCTCCATCACGCAGTAGCGCTCTTTCGCTGCCAGCGCAATCGGGCGCCGACGGGAACATCCCGTCGGCGCCGCTCCTTGTTCCAGGTATGACAACTCTTGGAATCATCGGCGCCGGGAACATCGGCAGCCAGCTCGCACGACTCGGCGTGGCCAACGGATACGACGTGGTCGTGAGCAATTCGCGCGGCCCCGAAACCCTCACTGACCTGATCGGCGAGCTCGGCCCGCGCTCCCGCGCCGCAACCCCCGCCGAGGCCGCCGTGGCCGGCGACCTCGTGGTCGTGACCATCCCGCTCAACCAGATCCATACCCTGCCCACGACGGAACTGGCCGGCAAACTCGTGATCGATACGAACAACTACTACCCCCAGCGCGACGGCGACATCGCTGCGCTCGACGATGAAAGCACCACCACGGCCGAGCTTCTGCGGGACCGCCTCCCGGAGTCGACGATCGTGAAGGCGTTCAACCACATCTATGCCGCCGACCTCACCGAGCACGGCCAGCCGGCCGGTTCGCCCAACCGTCGCGCCCTGGTCATCGCCAGCGACGACTCCCCCGCCGCCGCGACTGTGACCGCGCTGCTCGACAGCTTCGGCTACGACACCGTCAACGTCGGAGCGCTCAGCGAGGGCTGGCGTATCCAGCGCGACACCCCCGGTTACGGCCCGCGCCTGAATGCGGCCGAGCTTCAGGATGCGACGAGCGCCGCCGTTCGCTACCGCGACCAGTAGAGCGCCCGGAGAAATCGGCCCGATCCGGCACGAGAATCCCGCGCGCGGGAATGGCCAGGGAGCATACTGAAGTATGGCTCCCACCTTCGTTGTCGTGCCGCAGTGGCAGGGTTCGGTTTCTCCGCGCGCAATGCGCCTGAGTGACGGGGCGGAGGCGATCCGAGGCGATCTTCCCTCGTCCGTCACCCATCAGGTGCCGGTGCCCGCCGAGGCCGGTGACGCCCTCGACACCGGCATCGACCGCTTCTCCACCCTGGTGATGGTGCGCGAACGCCTCGCGATCGCGCTGCGCGGCGGGACCGGCCCGGTGCTCACGATCGGCGGCGACAATGGGGTGTCCCTGGCGGCCGTCGAACATGCGTCGCGGCAGCATCCGGATGACCTGGCCGTGGTCTGGCTCGACGCCCACCCCGACCTGCACACGCCCGACACGTCCCCGTCCGGCGGTTTCACCGGAATGGTGCTGCGCGCCATCACCGGCGAGGGTGCCGAGGGTCTGACCCTCGACGCGGAGGTGCGCGTTCCGCTCCAGCGGGTCGTGCTCGGCGGAGCACGCGCCATCGACCCGGCCGAGGACGTTCTGATCCAGGAACGCGGAATTGTGAGCCTCCCGGTCGAAGACCTCGACTCCCCCGATGCTCTCGTCGCCGCCCTGCGCGCCACCGGCGCCCGCACCTTCTACCTGCACCTCGACCTGGACGTGCTCGACCCGGCGGTTCTGGCCGGCCTGGCCGACCTGTACCCGTTCGGGTTGAGCGTGGAGGGTCTGAATAGGCTGATCACCGCGCTGCGCGCGGATTTCGAGCTGGCCGGCGCCACCATCGCCGGCTTCGCCCCGGCCTCGCCGGAGGCCGCCACCGACGACCTGCCGAGCATCCTGCGGATCATCGGCGCGCTCACCCGCTGAGCTACGCTGAACCGAAACTGCTGGTCGGAGGCCAGCCCGGCGCGGCCGTAGCATGGGGTCGACGCGCCAGAAGCCAAGGGAGGCATCCGTGAACGAGCAGAACTCCGTTTCCGATCCGTCGAGGATCATCACCGAGAGGCGCGGGCACCTGCTGCTGATCGGGTTCAACCGTCCGGAGAAGCGCAATGCCGCCGATCTGGCGCTGCTGCAGCAGCTGGCGCTCGCCTATGGTGTGCTCGACCGGGACCCCGAGCTGCGCGTCGGGCTCGTCTACGCGGTCGGCGACCATTTCACTGCCGGCCTCGATCTGGCCGACATCGGCCCCCGGCTCGGTCCCGACGGCCTCGACATGGTGCCGGAGGGCGGCATCAACCCGTGGCAGGTCGACGGGCGGAGCGTGTCCAAGCCCGTGGTGATGGCCGTGCAGGGCACCTGCCTGACCCTCGGCATCGAGCTGATATTGGCCAGCGACATCGCCGTGGCGGCCGAATCCACCCGGTTCGGTCAGATCGAGGTGGCGCGAGGCATTCTTCCGTTCGGCGGTGCGACCCTCCGTTTCCCCCGCACGGCCGGGTGGGGCAACGCCATGCGCTGGATGCTCACCGGCGACATGTTCGACTCCCGCGAGGCGCACCGGATCGGGCTGGTCCAGGAGGTGGTGCCGGACGGCACCCAGTTCGAACGCGCGCTGGAACTGGCCGAACGGATCGCGTCCCAGGCCCCGCTGGCCGTGCAGGCGACTCTCGCCAACGCCCGCACCGCCGTGCGGGATGGCGCCGCGGCAGCCGAGACGGGGCTGCAGCCAGCCCTGGCCCGGCTCGCCGTGACCGAAGATTCCCGCATCGGCATGGAGGCTTTTGTGAGTCGCCAGCCCGCAGTTTTCGTGGGCCGCTAAGGTTGCATTCCTACCGCCAACACTGATCCGAGGAGAGACGGATGCCCGACGCCCCCATCACCACCGCACCGAACCCTGCCGAGTCGAACTTCGACGTGATAGTGATCGGTGCCGGCGCCGTGGGGGAGAACGTAGCCGACCGTACAACGCAGGCGGGACTTCGAACAGTGATCATCGAGGCCGAGCTGGTCGGCGGCGAATGCTCATACTGGGCCTGCATGCCCTCGAAGGCACTGTTGCGCAGCGGGTCGGTTCTGGCGGCCGCCCGTCGCGTGGGAGGGGCGGCCGAAGCCGTGACCGGCGATCTGGACGTCGCCGCCGTGCTGCGCCGCCGCGACGCCTTCACCAGCAATTGGTCCGACGAGGGTCAGGTGCGCTGGCTGGAGAAGACCGGAATCGCCCTGGTGCGCGGCCACGCCCGCCTGACCGGCGTTCGGGAGGTCACCGTCATCGCTGCGGATGGCACGGCGACCGTGCTGACGGCCGAGCACGCGGTGGTCGTCAGCACCGGGTCGGCGGCGCTGCTGCCGGACATTCCGGGCCTGGCATCCGTGTCGCCATGGACGAGCCGGGAGGCAACCAGCGCCCGAAGCATCCCGGACAGCCTCGCCGTGATCGGCGGTGGCGTCGTGGCGGCCGAAATGGCCGCCGCCTACGCCGGGCTCGGTGCCGAGGTCACGATGATCGTGCGCAGCATGCTGCTCGGCGGGCAGGAACCGTTCGCCGGCGAGCTCGTCACTGCGGCCCTGCGGGAGGCCGGCGTCACCGTGTTGACGGGGGTGTCGACCACCGGAGCGGCCCGCAATGCCGACGGCGATGTGACCCTCACCCTCTCCAACGGCACCCGGGTCACCGCGACCGAGGTGCTCGTTGCCACCGGCCGGGTTCCCCGGAGCACGGATGTCGGGATCGAGACGGTGGGTCTCACACCGGGCGATTGGCTCGAGGTCGACGACACCCTGCTCGTGCAGGGTGCCGCGCCGGAGCTGGCCGAGGACTGGCTATACGCCGTCGGCGACGTCAACCACCGGGCACTCCTCACCCACCAGGGCAAGTACCAGGCCCGAGCAGCCGGTGATGTGATCGCGGCCCGGGCCGCCGGCGCGCCCGTTGACGACGCCCCGTGGGGCACCCACGTCGCCACCGCCGACCATGCCGCCGTGCCACAGGTCACCTTCACTGACCCCGAAGTCGCCTCGGTGGGACTGACCCAGGCTGCTGCCGAGAAGGCCGGATTCCGCATTCGGGTGCTGGACTACAACCTGGGCTCGGTGGCCGGGGCATCCGTGCACGCCGACGGCTACACCGGGGCGGCGCGCGTCATCGTGGACCTGGACCGTGAGGTTCTGATCGGGGCCACCTTCGTGGGGCCGGATGTCGCGGAGCTGTTGCATTCTGCGACCATCGCCGTGGTCGGCGAGGTGCAGATCCGCCGCCTGTGGCACGCGGTGCCCAGCTACCCAACCCTGAGCGAGGTCTGGCTGCGCCTGCTCGAGGAGTACGGGCGACCGTAGCCGTAGCCGCAGAAGTTGTATCGCCCGGCCACAAGAGCGGGTGAATCGTCGTTCTGCGACGCCGAAACCGACGATCCACCCACCACCTATCCAGTCTTACGCTGCACCGCGTCCGTCATTCGGGTGCGGGATTTCGTGATGCTCCGCCATGTGCGGGCCCCGGTCTCGAGCCAGGGTGGGGCCATGATCTGCACGGCACCGCGCACCATCCGGATCGCCCACCCGGA
>NZ_SOGJ01000034.1 GCF_004402375.1 Cryobacterium breve | reverse complement strand
CACCTCCACCGCCGCCGTCACCAGCAACAGCCCGTCATCGTCGAAACCACGCACCCCCGAACACCGCAGAGATTCCCCGAGCCCCGCCGCGAAGGCCCGCAACTCGGCAACCACCCCCGCCGCAGCACACGGACCGGGCGCGGCATCCGCATCAAGGATTTCCAGGAGGTTCGTCACAACATGAGTCTACCTCAAATAGAACAAACTATCTAGGTAGATTTTAGAAAATGCATGTGAGAATCGAAGATTAAAACGAACATTGGGGTTGGCTGCACTCGCGTCCTGGAGGGCCTAGCGGCGTTCCAGCTCGTGGGCCAGCGCCTCGAGTTCGGGGCCACCGGCCATCAGCGCGGTCATTTCGTCTATCGTGATCTCGCTTTTGGCGAAGTCGCCCAGACTCCGTCCGCGCTGCAGCAAGAGAAAGCGGTCGCCGACCGGATAGGCGTGGTGGGGATTGTGGGTGATGAAGACCACTCCGAGCCCTCGGTCCCGGGCCCGGGCGATATAGGAGAGAACGACCCCGGCTTGTTTGACACCGAGCGCAGACGTGGGTTCGTCGAGGATGACGACCTTCGCCCCGAAATACACGGCACGCGCGATCGCGACGGACTGCCGCTCCCCACCGGAGAGCGTGCCGATCGGCTGGTCGACATCGCGCAGGTCAATTCCCATCCGAGCCAGCTCGCGCTTCGTCGTGGCTCGCATCCCGGCCACGTCGAGCCGTCGCAACGGCCCGCGTCCGCGGGTCCGCTCGGCGGCGAGGAAAAAGTTGCGCCACACCGGCATCAGTCCGACCACGGCCAGGTCCTGGTAGACGGTGGCGATCCCGAGATCGAGTGCCTCTCGCGGGTGGGTGAATCGACGCTCCGTTCCGAACGCCAGGAGTGTTCCCTCCGAGTGCGGGTGGGCGCCCGCGAGAATCTTGATGAACGTGGATTTGCCAGCGCCGTTGTCACCCAGAACGCAAAGCACCTCTCCAGCGCCGACGGATGCCGACACGCCCTGCAACGCCCGGACGGCACCATATGACTTGCCGATGTCTCGCACCGCGAGGATCGGTTTCGGACGAGTCGGCAACGGCTGGATCGGCCCTGGCTCAGTCGGCAACGGCTGAATCGGCTCCGGCGTCATGCGCGCGCCCCGGTTTGGCGCCGAACGAGGAGGTTGACCAGCACGGCAAGCAGCAGCATCCCGCCGAGGAAAGCCTTCAGCCAGTTGTTGTCCCACTGGGCGAACACGATGCCCTGCAGGGTCATGCCGTAGATCAGGGCGCCGAGGGCAGCGCCGATAGCCGACCCGTAGCCGCCCGTCAGCAGGCATCCGCCCACAACGGCGCAGATGATGTAAATGAACTCCTGACCGACCCCCGTGGTGGCCTGCACGGTCGACACGTCGAAGAGCTGCAGCATGCCTACCAGCCAGCCGGCGCCAGCCGTGGTCATGAACAACCCGAGCTTGACCCGGAAGACGGGCACCCCGATCTGCCGGGCGCTGGTGACCTCGCCGCCGACGGCGAATACCCAATTTCCGGGGCGGGTGCGCAGCAGCACCCAGGTGGCCAGCGCGGTCAGCGCGATCCACCAGACGATCGAGACCTTGACCTCCATGCCCAACAGGGGGAACGCCGACCCGAAGAAGAGCTTGGCCTGGTCGAAACCGGGCACGACGCCCATGCCCTGGATGGCGACGCTACCGGTCACGAGCTTCGTCACGGCCAGGTTGCAGCCCTGCAGGATGAAAAACGTCGCGAGGGTCACGATGAAACTCGGCAGTCCGGTCTTCATCACGATGTAGGCGTTCGCGGCGCCGATGGAGAGCGCCACGGCCAGGGCCAGTCCGAGCGCGAGCCACAGGTTCAGCCCCCACTGGGTGGTGACCACACCCACGATGAGACCGGTCGTGCCTGTCATCGCGCCGGCAGAGAGGTCGAACTCCCCGCCGATCATGAGCAACGCGACGGCCACGGCCATGATGCCGAATAGGGAGGCCGAGTACAGCCAGGTCGACACTCCGGCGGGGGTCAGGAATGCCTGCGTGAAAAGCGAGAAGAACGTGAAGATCCCCACGGCCGCGACGAGCGCACCAACCTCGGGCCTGCGCAACAGGGTCAGCAACGGATGCGTCCGCTTCAGCCGATCGTCGAGTCCTGCCTCCACGACGAGGGTCATCTCGTGCCGTTCTCCGCGAACGTCGCGACCTCGGCCGCGTTCTCCTTGGTCACGAAACCCGGGCCGGAATAGACCGGCAGTCCACCGCCGACGACGTCGCCATTCCGCTTCTGCAGCGTGAGGAACGTCACCGGCAGGTAGCCCTGGGAGTACGGCTGCTGGTCGACCGCGAACAGCATCCTGCCGTCGAGGATGAGCCCGGTCACGTCGGCCGACACGTCGAAGGTGGCCAGAACGGCCGGGGTCCGGGCCTCGTCGATGGCCTGGCTCGCAGCCACGGCCACGCCGGTCTGCAGCGTGAGCACGGCGTCGATGGACGGGTCGGCGAGGAGTTTGCTCTTGATGGTGTTCTGGGCATCTGCCAGGTTGGCGACGTCGACCTGCACGTTGCTCACGATCGCGCCGACCGTGTCCGCGGCGCCCTTGCAGCGCTCCTCGAGTCCGGAGTTTCCGGCCTCGTGGATGACGCAGATCACATTGGACACGCCAGCCTCGGCCAGCTTTTCGCCGGCGCCTTGGCCCGCGATGAACTCGCTCTGACCGATATGGGTCTGCGCACCGAATTCAAGAGATCTTTCCAGGCCCGAGTTGATGGTGATCACCGGGATACCGGCAGCCACGGCCTTCTCGACCGCTCCCCTGACACCGTCCGGGTTGGCCATCGACACGATCAGTCCGTCCGGATCAGTGGCGATGGCCGCCTCGATCAGCTGGCTCTGCACGACTGGGTCGCCGTCGCCCTGGTAGGTGACCGTGGCGCCGAGGTCGGTGCCGGCCTGCTCGGCGCCGCTCTTGACGACGTCCCAGAATGCGTCGCCGGCGGTGCCATGGGTGACGACGGCGATCGTGACCGGCTCCCCCGCAGACGAACCGACGCCGTCACCAGTGCTGGTTGCCGCGCCTGTGCATCCCGTCAGTGCCAGCGCCGCGACACCGAAAACGGCCAGAAGGCTGATCTTGAGCTTCATGTCTGTTCTGTTCCCGACTGTCGTGCGGTGGCCTGAAACAGCGGGGTTCGCCGATGACCTGGTGCATATCGTATGTGCTGCATATCGAACATACTGAACGATAAATACAAAAAATCCCCCGGAACCGTGTGGTTCCGGGGGCTAATGGTTGCGGGGGCAGGATTTGAACCTACGACCTCTGGGTTATGAGCCCAGCGAGCTACCGAACTGCTCCACCCCGCGTTGCAATTACTAACTTACCACAGCAACGGTGGTGGTCGAATCCGCCCACAGCCCCGCGAGGGCGAACAGGATGCCCGGCTCACACCACCACTGACGTCGACTCATGGCGACTTGCGGCGAAATCGTTGCGGGTTTCAGGGCTCAGCCTCGGAAACGGTGACTGTGCTGCCGACAGACCCGCCCGACGACGCCATCCGTTCGCTCGTCAACTCCTACAAGCTCCTGGGCACCACGGAGTGGGTCGTCATCCACCACACACATTGCGGGATGGAATTCTTTACCGGCGAGGTGATCCGTGGCCTGCCGGCCAACGGCCGGGAGACAGCCGCCCTGGGCGACGCCAGGTTCTACGGGGTTGGCGCCGGCCCTGGCTCCGCCGAGGCGGAGTACATCGACTGGCAGACCATCACCAACGAGGCGGCGAGCGTTCTCGAAGACGTTGCGAGCATCAAGGATGCGTCCGCTGGTTCCGCCCGGCATCCCGGTTTCCGGCCATATCTATGATGTGGCCACAGTCCGACGCGCCGAGCTACCAGCGGCCACAGCGGCTGGGTCCGCGACCTGACCAAAAAAAGACCGGCCCAGCTGTTCTGCTGGACCGGCCTGATGACGCCGTGGTTGCGGGGGCAGGATTTGAACCTACGACCTCTGGGTTATGAGCCCAGCGAGCTACCGAACTGCTCCACCCCGCGTTACAAGATCAAATTTACCACAGGCCCGCGAGCGGTCCGACCACATGGCCGCTTAGACCTCCGGTGAACGGGAAACGCGGGTGCTGCGCCGTTTCGCGGAAGGCATGCCTCCAGCGAAACGGCGCAGCACCCGCGTAGCGGATGACCCCTGAACTACGCGCTACTGGTCGAGCAGCACCAGCATTTCGGCGATCGCGTCATTCAGCTTCTTGTCGGCAACCCCGTAGGCCGTGAAGTCGCCGGACGTCAATGCGGCCTGCTTCTCGGTGACGGCGATCTTGGCTTTTGCCAGGAGTGACTTCAGCTGGGCATCCGTTGCCGGGTCGCCGGTCGAGGTCGACGGGGTGGTGTCGCCCTCGACGGGCGCCTCCCCCTCGACGGGAGTCTCGGACGGAGGCACCGAGGTGTCGCCGGCGGTAGCACCGGAGTCACCGCCGAAGAGCACGTCGAGTGCCTTGTCCAACGTGTCTTCGAACGCGATCTGGTCTCCGAAGGCAACGAGCACCTTCTGCAGCAACGGGTAGCTGGTCTCACCCGTGGACTGCACGTAGACGGGCTGCACGTAGAGCAGACCGCCACCGACGGGTACCGTGAGCAAGTTTCCGTTGAGCACCTTCGACTGACCCTGCTTGAGCAGGTTCAACTGGGTGGACACTGTCGGGTCGGCGTTGAACTTCGCCTGCACCTGACCGGGGCCGGGCACGGTCACATCCTCCGGCAGGTTGAGCAGTCGGAGCTTGCCGTAGCCCTCCGCCCGTTTTCCATCGGTCGATCCAGCGTCCGCGTCGACCGCCAGGTAGCCGGTCAGCACGTTACGGCTGGTGGCTCCACTGGCATCCGGGATGAAGGTCGAGTACAGCGAGAACGACGGCGATTCCTGGCCGGGCACCTGCATGGTCAGGTAGTACGGCGGCTGCAGAGTCGTGTTCGTCGACGGCGACACCGGGTCGTTCGGGGTGGTCCAGGCGTCGTCGACCGAGTAGAAGGAACCTGGGTCGGTGACGTGGTATTTGCCGAGGACCTTGCGCTGCACCTTGAACAGGTCCGCCGGGTAGCGCACATGGCTCATCAGGTCGCCGCTCATCTCAGTCATCGGCTTGATGGTCGTCGGGAAGATCTTCTGCCAGGTCTTGAGCAGCGGATCCTCGTCGTCCCAGGCGTACAGGGTGACCGACCCGTCGTAGGCGTCGACTGTGGCCTTGACCGAGTTGCGCATGTAGTTGATCTGGTCGAGCGCGAACGGCTGCGGCGGCGTCTCCGTGTCGGCGATCGCGTCGCTCAGGCCCACCGAGGTGGAGTACGGGTAGCTGGCCGAGGTGGTGTAGCCGTCGACGATCCACTTGACCTTGCCGTCGACGACCGACGGGTAGGCGTCGGAGTCGAGGGTGAGGTACGGTGCCACCTTCTGCACGCGCGTGACCGGGTCGCGGTCGTAGAGGATCTGCGACTTCTCGTTTACCGCGTTGGCCAGGAAGATCTGCTCCGACTGGAACTTGAGCGCGTAGATCAACTTGTTGAACGCGTTGTCGAGCGTCGGCCCGCCGTCGCCGGTGAACGTCGTGTAGGTCTGCTGCGCGCCATCCGTGCCCGACGGGTAGTCGAGCTCGACGGGCTTGCTGTCCTTGGGTGCCCCCACGATGGAATACGGCGGGCTCGTCTCACCGAAGTAGATCCGCGGCTCGTACTCGGGCAGCGATCCGGTGGTCGGGATGCCGGATTCGAGGAACACCGGCTGGCCGTCGGCCGAGCGCTGGTTGCCGTAGGCCGCCACCACGCCGTAACCGTGCGTGTAAACCACGGTCGAGTTAACCCAGGTGTTGCCCGCGTTCAGGCCCTCAAGCTTGAGGTCACGCACGGTGACAACCGTGTCCTGGGACTTGCCGTCGATCGTGTAGCGGTCGACGTCGAGGTTCTGCGGAAACTGGTAGTACTGCTTGAACTGCTCAAGCTGGGAAAACGCATCGCTGACCAGGGCCGGGTCGAGAATACGGATGTTCGCCGTGGTCTCGGCATCCGCGCGCAGTGCGCCGGGCTCGGCGGTCGTGCTCGCGTTGTAGGGGATCTCTTCGATATCCGCGAGGCCGTAGGCGTCGCGGGTGAGGTCGATATTTCGTTGGATATAGGGTTCCTCGAGCGTCTTCGCGCTCGGGTCCACCTGGAAGCGCTGCACGACCCACGGGTAGAGGGAGCCGACCAACAGGCTGCTCACGATCAGCAACGCCGTGCCGACGATCGGGAGGCGCCAGCGGCCGATGACCGCCGTGACGAGGAAGAGGATCGCAACAACCGCGGCGATTCCGGCAAGGATGGCACGGCCGGGGATCGTGGCATTGACGTCGGTGTAGCCGGCTCCCGTGATCAGGTCGTTCGTGTTGGTCAGGGTGGAGTACTGCTCAAGCCAGATGCTCACGGCCTGCAGCATCAGGTAGACGCTCGCGGTCACGGCTATCTGGATGCGCGCGGCCTTGGCGACGAGAACTTCGCGCCCGCTCACCCGAATCGATCCGTACAGGTAGCTCGTTGCCGCGGCGACGAGCGCCGAGATGAGCACCACCGCGGAGGCGAAGCCCAGCACCGACTGGAGGAACGGGAGGTCGAACAGGTAGAACGACACGTCGAGCTTGAACTGTGGGTCGACCCGGCCGGCCTCCGTGCGGTTCAGCCACATCAGCACGACCTGCCACCGGGTCGCGGCGGCGACGCCGGCGAAGAGGCCGAGCAGGGCGGGAATGCCGAACATTGCCAGGCGGCGCAGCGGCTCGATGACCTGCTGGTAGCGGTCGAGCTGCGAATTCAGCTTCGCGTAGACGGGCCGCAGACGGTAGGCGATCTGGATGCTCACCCACACCGGGACCGCCATCGCGACGAATCCGATCACGAAGAGGACGGTCCCGGCGAGCCACTGCGTGGTCAGCACGTTCAGGAAGCCCAGCTGGTCGAACCAGAGCACGTCGGCGTAGAGCCCCGCGAATACGAAGAAGATGATCACCAGCCCGGCAATGATCGCTGCCGTAATGGCGAGGGGAGCACGGCTGCGCTGGGGAGCACTACGGGCTTGTTGTGAACTCACGAATTGGCCTCTTGATCTCGAAATCGACGGTCACGTCTCATTCTAGACAGCCGTCCCGAACGAAAGCCGCACGTTCGCTGGGCTGCAACCCGGGGTTAGCCGAGTGGGCACTGTTTCACAGCGTCGGTGTCCGCCGCAGTGTCCGCGTCAGCACGGATGGCGTCGAGTGCGGCCAGTGCATCGTCGAGCGTCTCGATGGAGAAGACCGTCATCCCGTCCGGGACATGACCGGTGACCTCGTCGCAGTTGTCGGCGGGGGCGAGGAACCAGTCGGCGCCGCTGTCGTCGGCTCCGATCAGCTTCTGCCGAATGCCGCCGATGGGGCCCACCGCGCCGGCCTGGTTGATCGTGCCCGTGCCGGCGACATCCGCCCCACCCTGCAGAAAGCCCGGGGTGAGCGTGTCGATGATGCCGAGGGCGAACATCATCCCGGCGCTCGGCCCGCCGACCGAGTCCAGTTGAATTGTCACGTCGAATGGAAAGTCGTACTCGCTCATGACGTTGATTCCGACCACGACGGCGTCACCCGACGCGGCCGGGGTGACCTCGACAGTCTGGGCGGCGCCGCCGCGGATGATGCCGATCGAGGCTGGAGAGTCGACACCGTTCCGGGTGAGCGCGGCACGCAGGGCCGTGATGTCAGCAACCTGTTCGCCGTTCACCGACACGACCTCGTCGTCGGTCTCGATGACGCCCGCGGCCGGCGAGTCGTCGGGCAGGGAGACGACCGAAAGGATGGTGGGGTAGTCGTAGTCGAGGCTGGTCAGGGCGGCGGCAATCGCGTCCTGCTGCGAGTTCACCATCTGCACCTGGTTCTGCTCTTCGCGCTGCTTGGTGCTCACATCGGGCGGGAAGGCCGCCTCTATCGGGATCACGGCCTGGTTCGGATCCAGCCACGCGGCGGCGACCGTGAGCCAGCTCGGCCGGTTGTCGGGGTTGCCCACCAACGACACGGTCAGCAGGTCCAGGGTGCCCTTGGTGGAATAGACGGGCTCGCCGGACACGGAGATGAGCGGAATCTGCTCACCGTCTTTTTCGGCCGTGCCGATGGTGTTGTAGACCGGGCCGGGCTTCTCGATCACATACGGGGACGGGGTCACGGCGAGGATGAGGCCGATGACCATCGCGATACCGAGGACCACCCAGCCGGCACTGACGGCGCGATCGGACCGAGCAGGCGGTCGTGCTGAGTGATCGGTGAAGAGGGCCACCGGTTTCCTTCCAGGGATTGTGCGGACTGTTCGCGACAGGCGGACACCGGTTTCCCAGCGTAGGACATTTCCCAGTACGCGCCGGGGATCTCCGGCTAGCGTAGAAGTACGTGACTGAGAGGTGCCTGAAATGGCCGAGGACGACTCCCGACCCGACGAGGGTCACAATCCCGAAGATGAGTTTCGGGACATGCTGCGCGACATCCTGAGCGGGAAGTCGTCTATCGATCCAAGCCAGCTGGCCGGTGCGGCCGGGCTTCCGGGCGACCCCGCAAGCATCTCAGCTTTGATGAACCAGCTGCAGGGTGCGCTGCGGGGAGGCGGCGACGGTTCCCCCAACTGGGACGCCGCACTCAGTCAGGGACAGGAACGCGCGGCCCAGGGGCAGCTCGATGTGACCCCGAACGAACGCGCCGCACTCGACCAGGCTTTCCACATCGCCGCTCTCTGGCTGGACGAGGTGATCTCGGTCGCCGAGCTCACCGCTCCCCCGCGCCTGATGACCCGCAAGGAATGGGTCACCGCGACCATGCCGCTGTGGACCCAGCTGGCCGAGCCCGTGGCGACCAGCATCTCAGACTCCCTGACCCGCGTGCTCACGGATCAGGCCCCAGAAGAGCTCAAAGATCTGATGACCGGCGCCGGCCAAATGATGCGCAGCATCGGCGGCACCCTGTTCGCCATGCAGCTCGGCCAGGTCGTCGGCCAGCTGGCCAGCGAGGTCGTCTCCGGCGGTGATGTCGGGATCCCGCTTCTCAGCGACCAGCAGGCCGTCCTGCTCCCCCAGAACGTCGCCCTCTTCGGCGAGGGACTCGACGTTCCCGCCGATCAGGTGCAGATCTACCTAGCCGTGCGCGAACTCGCCCACGCGCGGTTGTTCCGCCACTCGCGCTGGCTGCGCCTGCACCTGATCAGCTCGATCACGGACTTCGCCCGCGGGATCCACATCGACTCCAGCCGCCTTGAGCAACTGGCCGACGGATTCGACCCAGCCAACCCGGAAGAGCTTCGCGCTGCCATGGTCGACGGTTCCCTGATCCCGCCGAAGACCGAGGCCCAGCTGGCCGCGCTCGCCCGGCTCGAGACGATGCTCGCCCTGATCGAGGGCTGGGTGGACGTGGTCACGCTCGAGGCCACGAATCGGCTGCCCCGCGCTGACGCCATCGCCGAGACGGTGAAGCGGCGTCGGGCATCCGGTGGCCCGGCCGAGTCCGCGTTCGCGACCCTGGTCGGGCTCGAACTGCGCCCCCGCCGCCTGCGCGAGGCCGCCGCCATGTGGCAGGCCGTGACGGATGCCGTGGGCAACGAGGCGCGCGACGAACTATGGGCCCACCCTGACCTTCTACCCTCGTCCGCCGACCTCGACGACCCGCAGGCCCTCGTGGCCCGATTGACCGGCTCGGCCGATGGTACCGAGCCCGCGCTCGACGAGGTGGATCAGGCCCTGGAGGATCTGCTCCGCGACGACGGCATAGAGCGTCCGCACGAGGCGTAGCCCGGCTAGATCAGCCCCTTGGTGTGCCAGATCGTCTTGGTCTCGGTGAATGCAAGGATGCGGGCGAGGGACGGGCTGGCGGCATCCGGGCCGTTCTCGGGCTGAAGCACCCGGGTGAGCGTCTCGGCCGCGTCGATCTCAAGGTGGACCCAGTCGAGGTCACCGGCGCCGACCAGGTCGAGCGCGTTGACGTCAGCGTGGCTGGCCAGCCACGGCGCCATCTCGGCCGGCGATCCGGTGAGCACGTTGACCACGCCTCCGGGCACATCGCTCGTGGCGAGCACCTCGCCCAGGCTGATCGCCGAGAGCGGCATGGTCTCGTTCGCGATAACGACCACGGTGTTACCGGAGACCAGCGCAGGGGCAACCGCGCTGACGAGACCGAGCAGGGATCCACCGGTTTGCGGCGCGATGATGGCGACCACGCCCGTGGGATCCGGCACCGAGAGGTTGAAGTACGGCCCGGACACCGGGTTGGCGTTGCCGGCCACCTGCAGGTACTTGTCGGCCCAGCCGGCGTACCAGACCCACCGATCGATCGCCTCGTCGACCTGGGCGGATGCGGCGGCGGGCGTCACGCCCTCCGCCTGCACGATTTCGGCCATGAACTGCGCCCGGCGCCCCTCGAGAAGTTCCGCGATGCGATAGAGCACCTGGCCGCGGTTGTAGGCCGTGGCACCGGCCCAGCCGCCGAGGGCCGAGCGGGCTGCGACGACGGCGTCTCGGGCATCCTTGCGGCTGGCCTTGGCGGCGTTGGCGAGGAATTCCCCGTCGTGGGAGCGGATCTCGTAGACCCGGCCCGACTCGCTTCGCGGGAACGTGCCGCCGAGGTAGAGCTTGTACGTCTTGGGAACGGCGAGGCGGGTCACTTGGCTGCCTTCTTCCTGGAAAGGGGGGTTTTCTCTGCGGGCGTGACGGCCCGCGCGGCCGCGCGGCCTGCGGCTGGCTTGAGGTACGCGGCGAGGCCGTGGCGGCCTCCCTCGCGCCCGTAGCCGGACTCCTTGTAGCCGCCGAAGGGGCTGGCCGGGTCGAAGCGGTTGAACGTGTTCGCCCAGATCACGCCGGCGCGCAGCTTGTCGGCGACGGCCAGCATCCGACTGCCCTTTTCGGTCCAGATGCCGGCGGACAGGCCGTAAGGCGTATTGTTCGCCTTGGCGACAGCCTCGCCAGGGGTGCGGAAGGTGAGCACGGAGAGCACCGGGCCGAAGACCTCGTCACGGGCGATGCGGTGGCTGGTGGAGACGTTTGTGAAGATGGTCGGCTTGAACCAGAAGCCGGTCTCCGGCAGCACGCAGTCCGGGCTCCAGCGCTCGGCCCCCTCCTGCTCGCCGATGGTGGTCAGCTCCCGGATGCGCGCCAACTGGTCTGCGCTGTTGATGGCGCCGATATCGGTGTTCTTATCCATCGGATCGCCGAGGCGCAGTGTGGACAGGCGTGACTTGAGTCGATCCACGACGTCATCGTGGATCGACTCCTGCACGAGCAGGCGGCTGCCGGCGCAGCAGACGTGACCTTGGTTGAAGAAGATCCCGTTGACGATGCCCTCGATTGCCTGGTCGATGGGCGCGTCGTCGAAAACGATGTTCGCTGCCTTGCCGCCGAGTTCCAGGACGACCTTCTTGTCGGTGCCGGCGACCGAGCGGGCGATGGCCCGACCGGCTCCGGTAGAACCGGTGAACGCGACCAGGTTGACGCCGGGGTGGCCGACAAGGGCCTTCCCGGTGTCCCGTCCGCCTGTGACGATGTTGACGACACCGGCGGGCAGATCGGCCTGCTGCAGGATCTCGGCGAAGAGCAGGGCGGTCAGCGAGGTTGTCTCGGCCGGTTTGAGCACGACCGTGTTGCCTGCAGCGAGGGCCGGAGCGATCTTCCAGGCCAGCATCAGCAGCGGAAAGTTCCAGGGGATCACCTGGGCGGCGACGCCCCGCGCGGACGGTGTGGGGCCGACGCCGGCATGGTCGAGCTTGTCGGCCCAGCCGGCGTAGTAGAAAAACCAGGCGGCGACCAGAGGCACATCGACGTCGCGGCTCTCCTTGATCGGCTTGCCGTTGTCGAGGGTCTCGGCGACGGCGAGTTCGCGAGCCCGCTCCTGAACGAGACGCGCGATGCGGAACAGGTACTTGCCCCGATCACTGCCGGACAGCTTCGACCAGGTCTTGTCGTAGGCGCGCCGGGCTGCAGCCACGGCCGCGTCGACATCCGTCGCGTCGGCATGAGCGATCATCGCGATTTGCTTCTCGGTGGCGGGATTGATGCTCTGGAACGGCTCACCGCGACCGGCGACGAACTCGCCGTCGATGAAGAGTCCATAGTGCGCGCGCAGGTTCAGCAGGGACTGGGACTCCGGGGCCGGAGCGTAGTCAAGAAAGCTCATGGGGTAGTCCTCAATCCATCGTCACGTAGTCGGGTCCGGAGTAGTGTCCGGAGGTCACCTTCTGGCGTTGCATCAGCACGTCGTTCAGCAGGCTCGACGCCCCGAACCGGAACAGGCCGGGGGTCAGCCACTCCTCGACCACGGTCTCGGCGACGGTCACGAGGTACTTCGTGGCGTCCTTGGAGGTGCGGATGCCGCCGGCCGGTTTCACTCCGATCTTCGCCCCGGTGAGGCGGTGCCAATCACGCACGACCTCGAGCATGGACAGGGTCACGGGCAGGGTGGCCGCGACAGGCACTTTTCCGGTGGAGGTCTTGATGAAGTCGGCGCCGGCCAGAATGGCCAGCCAAGACGCGCGGCGCACGTTGTCATAGGTGCTCAGCTCACCGGTTTCGAGGATCACCTTGAGGTGCGCGGCGCTGCCGTCGGCGCGGCGGCAGCTGTGTTTGACCGCCACGATCTCGTCGTAGACCTGAGCGAACCGGCCCGACAGGAATGCCCCGCGATCGATGACCATGTCGATCTCGTCAGCGCCTGCCTCGACCGCGTCGCGCACGTCTGCCAGCTTGACCGCGAGGGAAGCCCGCCCGCTCGGGAAGGCCGTGGCGACGGCGGCGACGTTCACGCCAGCATCCGTGCCCGCGGAATGCGCGGAGCCGAGGGCCGCGACGGCGTGCGGCACCATATCGCCATAGACGCAGACGGCGGCGACGCGTGGGCAGCTCGGGTCACCAGGATCCGGGGTGAGGGCTTTGCCAACCAGGGACCTGACCTTGCCGGGGGTGTCGGCGCCCTCGAGGGTGGTGAGATCGATCAGGCTGATGATCTTGTCGATTGCCCACTTCTTCGAGCTGGTCTTGATGGAGCGGGTCCCGAGGGCGGCGGCGCGCTGCTCGAGGCCGACCGCGTCGATTCCGGGAATGCCGTGGAGGTAGCGGCGCAGGTTGGCATCCGTGGCATCCCCGCCGATGAGCGCCACAGCGCGTTCTCCGGTGTTCAACTGGGCCAAAACCGAGTGGCTGGCTGTCATGAAGAGTCCTTCCGGTCGGGGTGCGGTCAGGCGTCGGTCAGGAGTCATCGCCGAGCACGGCGAGGGCGGTTTCTTCGTCGGTGACGAGCACGGTGCACAGGCCGCTGCCGACGACGGCGCGGGCGATGGCGTGCTTGGAACTGCCGGCGATGACGGCGACGGCCGTCTTCGCGTGGCGCAATTGCTCGAGCTGGATGCCGACGGTGCGCCCGTCGAGTTCGGGATCGACGATGTTGCCGTTGCTGTCGATGTAGCGGCCGACGATGTCGCCGACGGCACCCTTGCGCACCAGCTCGGCGACCTGCTCCGCGGTGAGGTAGCCGCTGTCGACGAGGGCCGAGTTCTGGTCAGCCTGGCCGGCGCTGAACAGATAGGCGGATGCCGCGGCGCCCAGGTTGAGCACGGCGGCGACGGAACGGTCGGCTTCGATCGCGTTCTTGGTGTCGAGGCGCTCGAGAATGGCCGGGCTCGGCAGCAGGGTCGCCGCTCCCGAGGCCTTGTGGGCGATGGTGACGGCCGTGGCCGCCGCGGTGCCGGCGCGCCGATTGAGGCTGACGCCGCCATTGATCTGCACGACGTTGACGCCGTTGGCCCAGCCCTGCGCCACGTGCAATGACACCTCGTGCAGGGTGCGGCCCCAGCTGATGCCGAGTGTGCGCGGCACCGGGCGCAGGCCGGAGAGGTAGTCCGCGGCGGCCTGCGCGGTGCGGGATTGGAGTTCCTCGTCACTGGTGACGCCGGCGGAGGACACGACGATGGCATCCGTCAGCCCGGTTTTCTCGCGCAGCCGGCGTTCGATGGAGAGCCGGCGAGCGCGCGGGTGCACGATCTCGATGCGGATGAAGCCGCTGGCCTTGGCCTGGGCGAGAAGCCGCCCCACCTTCCAGCGGGTCAAGCGCAGGACGGTGCCGATTTCGTCCTGAGTCTTGTTTTCCTCGTAGTACAACTCGGCCGCGCGAATAGACAATAGCTCGTCAGTGTCCGCCATGGTGCTCCGTCCGGTATGACCTCAGCCTAGGTCGCCGGTCTCCCCCGATCAACGGCTGTTGTCTAGGTTGCTCACCTGAGCATCCGTGGTGATGGCCGCACACCCTAGGCTCAGAGCATGCTCCCCCATTACGCTCTCGCCGTCGACCTCGGCGGCACCAAGGTCGAAGCCGCCCTCGTGGACGAGAGCGGTGTCGTGCTCGCTGTCAGCCGCCACCGCGCCCCCACCGGCCCGCTGAAGACGGCTGACGAGCTCGCGGCCGCCGTCGAGTCCGTCGTCATCCGTGCGCGCGCGAGCCTTCCGACCGGCGCTTCCCTGCTCGGCGTCGGCATCGGAACCGCCGGGCCGATCACGGTGGAGACGGGCACGGTCTCCCCGCTGAACCTTCCCGCCTGGCGGGACTACCCCTTCCGGGACTTCGTGGCCGCGCTCGTTCCCGAAACGCCCGTGCGTCTGCGCCTGGACGGCCTCTGCATCACACTCGCCGAGCACTGGCTCGGTGCGGGACAGGGCGCCGGCAGCCTGATGGGCATGGTCGTGTCCACGGGCGTCGGCGGCGGCTTGATCCTCGGCGGCACCACCGTCTCCGGATCCAGCGGCAACGCCGGGCATATCGGACACATCGAGGTCGGCGGATTCGACGACCCCTGCGCCTGCGGCGGCACCGGATGCCTCGAGGCGGTCGCCTCCGGACCGCGCACCGTGGCCTGGGCCCGCGCCCAGGGCTGGACGGGCGTCACCGGCGAGGACCTCTCGGCCGCCTACGCCGCCGGTGACCCGATCGCGGTCGCCGCGGTGAAGCGCTGCGGCCAGGCCATCGGCCAGGCGATCGCCTCAGCGACAAACCTTCTGGACCTCGACGTGGTCGCGATCGGCGGAGGGTTCTCACACGTGACGCCGGACCTGTTCGACTTCGTGCGGGCGGCCGTCGCCGAGCGCACGGTGTTCTCTTTCGCGACCCGGGTGCGCGTCGTCGCATCCGCTCTCTCCGGGGACGGCCCGCTGATCGGAGCCGCGGCCCTGATCCACCGAGCCGACCTGGTCGCCTGACCCTGCGGCCCACGAACCAATTCCACGGAGATTTTGCTCAGCAGAAGCGTTGAGACCGGTCTCACCTGGTCTTCAGGCAAAATCTCGTCGAATTCGTCAGGTCGTGCGGGGATTGGGGCGGCTGCGTGGCTCCGGGCCGCGACGGGTGAAGGTCAGGCGAGGATGCCGCGAACCTTCTCGACGTCGTCGTGCATCTGTGCGATCAGCGGATCGATGCCGGTGAAGGCCACCATTCCACGGATCCGCTCGACGAACGACACCTCCACCACGTGGTCGTACAGGTCGATGTCCTGATCGAGAATGTAGGCCTCGACCTGCTTCTGCGCCACACCCTTGAAGGTGGGGTTGTTGCCCACCGAGATGGCCGCCGGGTAGCGGATGCCGGCATCCGTCAGCCAGCCCGCGTACACGCCGTCGGCGGGAATGAGACCCTCGGACTCCGGTGACAGGTTGGCCGTGGGGAAGCCGAGTTCGCGTCCGCGTTTCGCGCCGTGAACAACCTCACCGCGCACGGCGGGGTTGTGCCCCAGCAGCGTGGTGGCGGCGCCGACCTCTCCGCGAGTGAGTAGCTCGCGGATCCAGGTCGACGAGACCCGCCGCATCCGGTCTGATATCACGTCGTCGATCAGGCGCACCGTGAACCCGAACCGGTCACCCAATTCCTTCAGCAGGTGCACGTCTCCGGCGCCACGGGCGCCGAATCGAAAGTCGCGGCCGACCAGAACCGTGCTCGCGTGCAGCCCCCGCACGAGGATGGTCTCGATGAATTCAACGGGCGGCAGTGCGGCCAGCGCCGCCGTGAACTCGAGCACGAGGGTGGCGTGCACGCCGGTCTCAGCGAGCAGACCGAGCTTCTGGTCAGTGCTGATCAGGGTCTGCGGGCACCGGTTGGGGTCGAGCACGGCGAGCGGATGCCGGTCGAAGGTCACCAGGACCGAGGCCAGCCCATCACGGTCGGCCAGCGTCTGCAGCTCGTCAATGACCGTGCGGTGCCCCGCGTGCACACCGTCGAACTTGCCGATGCTGACGGCGGAAGCCGGCCAGTCGGCAGGGATGTCGGCAACGCCGCGCAGAACCTTCACGCACGCGCCTTCCCGGTTCGGGACAGCCACAACATGCCTAGCAGCGGCAGCACCAGCGGGATGAACACGTAACCGCGGCCGTAGAGCGACCAGACCGAGTCGTGCGGGAAGAGGGCCGGATCGAGAAGACTCAGGGTTCCGACGACGAGAACGCCGGCGAATTCGAAGCCGATCGTGATCCACGCCACCCGGCGCCAGCGCCCACCGCTCTTGATCAGGGCCACCGTGGCGACGACGTAGACGACCGCGGCAAGGGCTGACAGCGAGTAGGACAGCGGGGCCTCGGAGAACTTCGAGACGATCTGCACGAACGAGCGTCCCGTCGCCGCCAGCGCAAGGAGGCCGTAGACGGCGATCAAAAGACGGCCGATACCGATCACTCGGGTGCTGCGAGCGGGACCGCCGGCGGTCGACTGCGAGGTCGACGCGGTGTTGGTCGAGGGGGTGCTCTGGGGGGCGTTCATGGCACCTCAATTATCGCAGCATCCGTGGTGCATGCGGTCACCGGCCCTGAACCGTCCAGATCTGCCACATGCGATAGACCATCACGAACACGCCCAGGCCGGCGACGCCCAGGATGACGGTGCTCCACCGGCTGCGCTCGATCAGGGCCCAGCCCACGGCTGCCACAGGCACCAGGATTGCGCTGACCAGATAGGTGTAGAACTCCAGCAGGCTGCCGGTGGCCGTATTGCCGGCGAACGGCGCGACGATGGCCACGACGAGTTGCACGATCAGCAGCAGCTCCACGAGCGCGATCGCACCCATGGTGAGGTCGCTGGGCTTGCGGCCGGCCAGGCCGAGGGCGATGCAGAGCAGTCCGGCGACCCCGGCAATGCCCAGCTGGAGCCAGGTGAACCACTCGATCATGCGTCGGCCTTCGGGGCTGCGTCGGCCTTCGGGGCTGCGTCGGCCTTCGGGGCTGCGTCGGCCTTCGGGGCTGCTGGATCGACGGCCTCGTCGCGCGGGAAGTTGAGCAGGGACTTGGCGTGGTCGCCGCGGAATTCGACCAGACCGACCAGGCGTCCATCCGGCGCCACCGCCGCGATGGGCCCGTCCGCGCCCTGCGCTACGGCCGTTCGGGACGCGGCATCCACCGCGATGCGCTTGCCGTGGCCGAGATCGATGGCCTGGTCCTCGGTCAGGTCGAGGCGTGTGAACAGCCGCGTGGCGGCATCCGTCGGGCCGATCAGACCGGCCGCAACGTCGAGCTCGGCCAGCGGCCGGGCCGCGTCGACCTGGAACGGGCCGATCCGGGTGCGGCGCAGGCTGGTGAGGTGGCCGCCGACCTCGAGGGCGGCGCCCAGGTCGCGGGCGAGTGCCCGGATGTACGTGCCGGAGGAGCATTCCACCCGCACTTCGAGGTCGAGGAAGCCGTCGACCGGCGTTGTGGACAGCAGCTCGAAGGCACTCACGGTGACGGGCCGGGCCGGCAGGTCTACCGTCTCACCGGCGCGCACCAGCGCGTAGGCGCGCTTACCGTCGACCTTGATGGCACTGACGGAGCTCGGCTGCTGCGCGATGTCGCCGGTGAGGTTACCGATGCCGGCCGCGATGGCCTGCGGGGCGATAGCGGCAACGGCGTCGACGGATGCCCGGGTCAGCTCTTCACCCTCGGCATCGTCGGTCGTCGTCGCGGCTCCCAGCCGAATGGTCGCCCGGTATTCCTTGTCGAGGCCGACGACGTAGGTGAGCAGGCGGGTGGAGCTGTTGATGCCGAGGATCAGCAGGCCGGTCGCCATCGGGTCGAGCGTGCCGGCGTGGCCGACCTTCCGGGTGCCGGCGAGGCGCCGGGTGCGGGCGACGGCGTCGTGGCTGGTCCAGCCCTGCGGCTTGTCGACCAGGAGGAGGCCACTGGCGACGTGGCCGACCGTGCCCTGCGCTGCTTTTTCATTCACTCTTCCCATGATATCCGGCGCCGGCCGCGAGCTCGCCCGCCGGGCCCCGGCCCGACGCCCGAGACTTAGGCTGAGGGGATGAAGATTGCGGTGATCGGAGCCGGCGCCCTCGGCGGCACCTTCGCGACCCTGCTCGCCCGAGCGGGCCACGAAGTCACCGTGACGGCGCGCGGGCCGGCGCTGGCGGTCATCCGGGCCGAGGGGATTTCACTCACCGGCGCCTTCGGAGGCACGCGGCAGTATCCGCTGGCCCTCGAACGTCTGGTGGAGACCCCGCAGCTGACGCTCGTCTGCACCAAGGCCCAGGACGCCGCCGCGGCCATCGGCGACAACGCCCGGGTTCTCGACGGCTCCCCCGTGATCGTCGTGCAGAACGGCCTCGACGGAGTGCGTACCGCCAGCGCGTTACTCCCCTGCTCGGATTGCTTCGGAGCCCTGTCGATCATGGCGGCCAACTACACTGCTCCCGGCCAGGTGGCGATCACCACAGCCGCGCCCACCTATATCGGCCGGGGAACCGGGGTCGCGGATACTGTCACTCGCGCCTGGCGGGATGTGCTCTCCAGCGCCGTGCCCACGGTCGCCCTCGACAATTTCGTGGGCGCCCAGTGGACCAAACTCGTCGTCAACATGCTCAATGCCCTCCCGGCGATCACCGGGCTGAGTGTTCAGGAGGTCGTGGACCACACCGGCCTGCGCCGCGTGATGACCGAGAGCATGCGCGAAACCGTGCGCGTGGGAATGAAGCGCGGCGTGCGCTTCGGCAGCCTGCAGGGACTGGGCGACGGGCCGTTGCGCACCTTCTCCCGGCTGCCGACGGGCTTGGGTCAGGTGCTGCCGTTGCGGCTGCGTTCGCGGATGGGCGACGTGCCCAACCTCGGTTCGACCCAGCAGAGCCTGAAGCGCGGACAGCTCACCGAGATCGACTATCTGAACGGTGCCGTGGTGCGGGAAGCCACCCTCGCCGGGGTTCGGGTGCCCGTGAACGAGCTGCTGACAGCGCTCGTGCACGAGGTCGAGGCGCGCGGGGTCCCGTTGTCCACGTACGACGTGCTCGAACGCTTCGCGGCCCTCCGCCACTGAGCGACGGGACCCAGCTACCTCGCGGCGCACCCCGTGGAAGCGGGCGCACGTTACAACGTGCGCCCGATTCCACAACCTGCGCCGCGAATGGAGGAGGCCCGGTTCAGCAGCTGTCGAGGAACACCCGCCGCGGGTCGTCCGGGTTGCTCACATCGACGACGGCCGTGGCCCGGCTGCGCGGGCGCACCTCGCCGCAATACAGCCGGTCGGCAACCACATGCTCGTTGACGGCGCCGACATCCTCGTCATCCCCGGGTCCGAAGCGCACGGCATCCGCTTCGGTTTCCACGAGAACGCTATACGACCACAGGTCGCGCAGCTCTCTGCGGTTCAGGTACTCGCCGTCGAGGATCAGGGTGGCGTCGGACGGCCCGGTCAACCACGTCGGTTCGATCCAGGTGTCCCTGTCGGTGTCGAACGCCCTGGTTACGAACCCCGTGCTCCCGCCCAGCCTGAACGGGTCGAGCAGCACACGGCGCAGCAGGGAAAAATCGTAGAGGTAGCGCAGCAACCGCTCGGGAGATTCCGGGCCGAAGCGGGCCTGCTCCGCGCGCGAACGCCGGAAATCACGCAGCGAGGCCCGGAACATCGGATGCTCCCGCTCGTCGAACACGGCGGCCAGGTCGTCCGCAAAGGCGGCCCGTTCCGCGGCATCCGCGCCATCAATGGCAACGACCGTGCGACCGAGGCCGTAGACGCCGAGGATTTCGGTCGCGAGCTCCCGCAGGAACTCGATCCGGGGAGTGGAGGCAAGCTTCATGATTCGAGCCTAGGTTAGAACGGTGGATGCCACCGTCACGGACTCAACCCGCCTGCAGACCCGCCCCGTTGCCGACTCGCCCGCCCTCAGCCTCGCCATAAACGCCTGGTTTCAGGACAATGCCCGCGATCTGCCCTGGCGTCGGCTCGGCTTCGGCGCCTGGGGCGTGCTGGTGAGCGAGTTCATGCTGCAGCAGACCCCCGTGAACCGGGTGATCCCCCGCCTGGCGGAGTGGCTTGAGCGGTGGCCGAGCCCGGGTGACCTTGCCGCGGTTCCCCCAGGTGAGGCGGTACGGGCGTGGGCGACGCTGGGCTACCCGCGCCGCGCGCTGTGGCTGCATGCTGCCGCCGTCGAGATCACAGAGCGACACGGCGGTGTGGTCCCGTCCGACGTCGACGCACTGCTGGCCCTCAGCGGCATCGGCGATTACACCGCACGGGCCGTCGCCGCGTTCGCCTACGGCCTGCGGCATCCGGTTGTCGACACCAACACGCGGCGGGTCATCGCACGCGCCGTGGCCGGGCAGGCCGAACCCGCGCCGCCCAGTCGAACCAGGGACCTCGAGGCCATGAGCGCGCTGCTTCCCCTGCCGGTGCGCGATGCCGCCGTGTTCAACGCCGGCATGATGGAGCTGGGTGCGCTGGTTTGCACGGCGAAGAACCCGCACTGTGGCGACTGCCCGATCCAGACTGCCTGTGCCTGGCGCAGGGCCGGCTATCCGGCCTATGCGGGGCCGCGCAAGGCCGTGCAGAGGAAGTTCGAGGGCAGCGACCGGCAGGTGCGCGGGCTGATCATGGCCGAGTTGCGGGCCACACATCACCCCGTGACGGATACCGAAATCACCGTACTCTGGCCTGACCCCGTGCAGCGCGACCGGGCCCTGGCCGGACTGCTGGCCGACGGCCTCGCCGTGACCACCGCGCCCGGCCGCTACACGCTGCCGCACGAGTGATCAACGCACACGGACCGCGCCCGGATAACGAAAAGGACCGGGCCGGCCCGCATCCCCCGTGGGTGATGCTGGGCTGCCCGGCCGACCGGCCACTAACCGGAGCGTGCGGCCGTTCTACTTCTGCGACTCCGTTGCGGCGGTGATATCGGCCGCAACTTCGGCGTGCTGGCCGACCGCGGGGCCATCCCCCGTTTGGTCGTCGTCGTCTTCATCATCGTCATCGTCATCGTCATCGGCGTACTCGCGCGGCTTGACATAGGGATCCTCGTCGCCGGCGTACGTGGCCGTGCGGGCCTGTTCTTCAACCTGGGTGTCGCGCTCGCGCGCCTCGCGCAGCAGGTCGTCGATCAGGGCCGCGTTCTCCGGGATTGCGTCGGCGATGAACTCGAGCGACGGCGTCAGGCGGGCAGTGATGTTCTTGCCCACCTCACTGCGCAGCATGCCGGTGGCCGCCTTCAGCGCTGCGGCACTGTCGGCCCGTTCCTCCGCGGAACCGTAGACCGTGTAGAACACCGAAGCGTGCTGCAGGTCCCCGGTCACCTTGACGTCGGTGATGGTCACAAACCCGAGCCTCGGATCGCGGAGGCCGCGTTCGAGGCGCTTGGCTACGATGACCTTGATGCGGTCGGCCATTTTCCTGGCGCGTGCCGGATCTGCCATTGTTTCACTCCTCTGTTCGAAAAACTATCGAGGGTGCGGGCCCCGCCGGGTCCCTGTAGAGGAACCTCGGCGACACCCGCACCCATCATCCGCAGGTCGTTAGACCCGCGGCTTTTCCTTCATTTCGATCGTCTCGATCTCATCACCGATCCGGATGTCGTTGAACTTGCCCAGGCCGATACCGCACTCGAAGTCCGTACGGACCTCGGTGACATCGTCCTTGAAACGACGCAGCGACTCGATGCCCAGGTTGTCGCCCACGACGACGCCGTCGCGGATGACCCGCGCCTTGGCGTTCCTCGTGATGACGCCCGACCGAACGATGACACCGGCGACGTTTCCGAACTTGGAGGAGCTGAACACCTCGCGGATCTCGGCGACACCGCTCTGCACCTCTTCGAACTCGGGCTTGAGCATTCCCTTGAGGGAGTTCTCGATGTCCTCGAGTGCGTTATAGATGACGGAGTAGAAGCGCACATCGACGCCTTCACGAGCTGCACGTTCGCGTGCCTTCGTGTCGGGACGCACGTTGAAGCCGATGATGATGGCGTTGTCGACGGTGGCGAGGTTGACATCGCTCTCCGTGACCGCACCGACACCGCGGTGGATGATGCGCAGCTGAACCGAATCGTCGACCTCGATCTTGAGCAGCGACTCTTCCAAGGCTTCGACAGCACCGGATACGTCACCCTTGATGATGAGGTTGAGCGACTCGACCTTGCCCTCTTCGAGTGCACGGGTGAAGTCTTCGAGGCTGATGCGCTTGCGGGCCTTGGCCAGCAGGGCGTTGCGCTCGGCAGCTTCACGCTTCTCGGCGATCTGACGTGCCGTGCGGTCTTCCTGGATGACCAGGAAGGTGTCACCTGCACGAGGAACGCTGGAGAGACCCTGAACCTGAACTGCACGGGACGGGGTCGCGGCGAGCACGGGCACGCCGTTCTCGTCTGCCATCGCACGAACGCGGCCATAGGCCGTGCCCGCCACGATGGAGTCCCCGACGTTCAGAGTTCCCGACTGGATGAGCACGGTCGCCACGGCGCCGCGACCCTTGTCAAGACGAGCCTCGATGGCAACACCGCGAGCGTCCTTGTCCGGGTTGGCCCGCATGTCGAGACCGGCGTCCGCGGTGAGCAGTACAGCGTTCAGAACTTCCTGAATGCCGGTGCCCTGCTTCGCAGACACGTCCACGAACATGACGTCTCCACCGTATTCTTCGGCGACGAGGCCGAACTCGGTGAGCTGCTGGCGCACCTTCTGCGGGTTGGCGCCGGGCTTGTCGATCTTGTTCACCGCAACCACGATCGGCACGTTGGCGGCCTGGGCGTGGTTGAGCGCTTCAATCGTCTGAGGCATGATGCCGTCGTCCGCCGCGACCACGAGGATCGCGATGTCGGTGACCTGCGCACCACGGGCACGCATGGCGGTGAACGCCTCGTGGCCCGGCGTGTCGATGAAGGTGATGGCGCGTTCGATGCCCTCGTGCTCGGTGATGACCTGGTAGGCGCCGATGTGCTGCGTGATTCCACCGGCTTCACCCGCGGCCACCTTGGCGTTGCGAATTGCGTCGAGGAGCGCTGTCTTACCGTGGTCGACGTGACCCATGACGGTGACGACGGGGGGACGGGCGACGAGCTCTTCGTCGGTCTCGTCCTCCAGCTCCTGGTCGATGTCAATGTCGAAGCCGAGCAGAAGCTCGCGGTCTTCGTCGTCGGGCGAGACCATCTGGATCTTGTAGCCGAGCTCGGAGCCGAGCACATCGAACGTGGCCTCGTCGAGGGACTCGGTAGCCGTGGCCATTTCACCGAGGTGGAACAGCACGGTGACCAGGTTTCCGGGGCTCGCGTCGATCTTGTCGGCGAAGTCCGTGATGGACGCACCGCGGCGCAGACGCACAACGGTACCGCCATCGCCGCGGGGTACGCTCACGCCACCCAGCGACGGAGCCTCGCGCAGCTCGAACTCTGCTCTCTTCGTGCGCTTGGACTTGCGGGCCTTGTTCTTGCCGCCACCGCGACCGAAGGCACCAGCAGTTCCGCCGCCGGGGCCGCGACCACGACCACCTGCGCCGCCGCCACCGGCAGGACGCGGCGGCCCGAAGCCGGGGGCTCCGGCCGGCGCGCCACCAGGGCGCTGGAAGCCGGGGCGTGCGCCACCGGCGCCACCCGGAGCGCCACCGGGGCGCTGGAAGCCACCCGGACGCTGACCGAAACCGGTCGGACGCGGAGCCTGGCCGGGTCCACCCGGACGCGGTGCACCGGGACGAGGGGCCGCGGGGCGGGGAATGTTGCTGGGGGAAGACGTGGAGGGCGGACGCTGGCCCATGCCCTGCGCGCTGGCGAACGGGTTGTTGCCCGGACGCGGGGTGGGAGCCTTGCCCATGCCCTGGTTGCTGGCGAACGGGTTGTTGCCCGGACGAGCGGCCGGCGGCTTGGGAACGGATGCGCCGGGCTTGGCCGCGCTGGAAGCGCCACCGTCAGTCTTGGTGGCCGGGGCATCCGTCGCGGGGACGGTCTCGGTTGCGATGGCGGCAGCTGCGGCCTTCTCGGCGGCCTGAGCTTTCTCGGCGGCCTGAGCCTTCTCGGCTGCCTGAGTCTGGCGCTCGGCGACCGTCAGCGGGGCCGACGGCATCGGCGGGGCGTCAGCGGCGGGAACAACCGCTGCGGGGACCTCGGCGACGGGACGGGCGCCCGGCTTGACGGCGAGCTTGGCCGGGGACGGACGCGCGCCGCCCGGCTTCGCGGGCGTGGCCGAAGCAGCGGGGGTGGCGCCGGCCGGCGCAGCAGCCGCGGGGGCCGCGGTGCTGGAGCCATCAGCGGCAAGGGCGGCACGCAAACGACGCGCTACCGGGGGTTCAACGCTACTGGACGGTCCCTTGACGAACTCGCCCATCTCTTTCAATTTGGCAAGAGCTACCTTGCTGTCGACTCCGAGTTCGCTAGCGATCTCGTGTACGCGTGGTTTCGCAGCCACAATTCTCCTGTTCCGGGTCTGCACCCGGAAAGGGGCAGACCGTTAGTAACGGACGGGTCTCATTTCGAGCCGCTCATTAGTTATCCATAAGCCTGTTCAGCCTGTTCTCTAGTTGATTCGCGTCCAATGAACTGGTCACGCGAAGGGCACGCCCGAAAGCGTGTCGCCGCTGTGCGTCCTGGAAGCACGCGGTAGTGGGATGCAGCCACGCACCTCGCCCAGGCAGAGTGGCGGTTTCATCCACCACGAGTTCCGATTCTCGGGCTACAACCCTCAGTAACGAGGATCGCGGAGCGCGCGAACGGCATCCAATGCACGTTCTAACGGGGTCCATCGTACCCCCTATTCCGTGTCCTCCAGAATGCTGTCCGGCTGGATGTCGATTTTCGCACCCGTGAGCTTCGCCGCGAGGCGGGCATTCTGGCCTTCCTTGCCGATCGCCAGCGACAGTTGGTAGTCGGGAACGAGGGCACGGACGGCCTTGATCGACTCGTCGATCACGTAGGAACTGGTCACCTTGGCCGGCGACAGTGCGCTGGCGACGAAGGTGGCGAGGTCGGCCGAGTAGTCAACGATGTCGATCTTCTCGTTGTTGAGCTCCACCGTGACGGCACGCACGCGTTGACCGAGTTCGCCAATGCAGGCACCCTTTGCGTTGACGCCGGGTTCCGTGGCACGGACGGCCATCTTGGTGCGGTGGCCGGCTTCGCGGGCGAGCGACACGATTTCGACGACGCCGCTGGCGATCTCCGGGACCTCGAGGGCGAAGAGCCGCCGCACCAACGAGGGGTGCGTGCGGGACACGGTGATCTGCGGGCCTTTCAGGCCCTTGCCGACCGCGGTGACGTACACGCGGATGCGCTGGCCGTGCACGTAGCTCTCACTCGGCACCTGCTCTTCGGGAGGCAGAATCGCTTCGATCGTGCCCAGGTCGACGTGGATCATGCGGGGGTTCGGCCCCTGTTGGATGATCCCGGCGACGATTTCGCCCTCGCGTCCCTTGAACTCCCCGAGCACGGCGTCATCGGCCAGGTCACGCAAACGCTGGTTGATGACTTGCTTCGCCGCAAAGGCCGCGATGCGGCCGAAGTCGGTGGGGTTGTCGACAGCTTCGCCGACGACGTTGCCCTCTTCATCGTGTTCGGGCACAAAAATGTCGACGTGGCCGGTCTTGCGGTCTAGTACGACGCGCGCTTCCGGCTCTTCCTCGACGGCCTGCTTCGTGCTGGCTTCACCCTGCTGGGTGTGCTTCACGTAGGCCGTCAGAATTGCTTGCTCAATGATCTGCACGAGTTCCTCGAAGGGGATCTCTTTCTCGCGCTCCAACTGCCGCAACACGCTGAGGTCGATGTCCATGGCCGGCCTCCTCTATTCAGATCTTGCCGCCACGAAACTGCGCAGCGGGCTTGTTCTAGGGTAGCCGAATCCTCGGGACCCCGTCACCCGGACGAGGCCGCGGCGCTACGCTGGGCGGATGGCCGCCGATTCCGTCTCCGATAACGCCCAGCAGGCTGCACGCACAGCCGAGGGAAGCCGCATCTTCCAATTGCTCGCCCGGGCCGGCTATGCCACGAACGGGCTCCTGCACATCTTGATCGGCGCCATCGCGATCGGTGTGGCGAGAGGTGCGGGTGGCGGGTCGGCGGACCAGTCCGGCGCGCTCGGCCAGCTGTCAGACACCCCCGGCGGGGTCATTGCGCTGTGGGTCGCGGTCTTCGCCCTGACCGCACTCGGCCTCTGGTACCTGGTGCAGGCCTTCCTCGAGCCAACGCCGGATCCGAAGCGCAAGTGGGCCCACCGCGCGGTCCTGATCGGCAAGGGTGCGGTCTTCCTCTTCATCGCGGGAACGGCGTTCACCTTCGCGCGCGGGGCATCGTCGAGTTCGTCGGAGACCGCCAGCGACTCAACCGCAATGCTGCTGACGATTCCCGGCGGCGTTGTCCTCCTCGTCGTCGCCGGCTTGGGCGTGGTCGTCATCGGCGGCGTATTCGTCTTTCGCGGTGCCAGCCACAGGTTCACCGACGGCATCACGGTTCCTCGCGGCCCGGCCGGCACTGTGGTCGTCATCCTGGGCTCCGTGGGCTACATAGCGGAGGGCATTGCCCTGGCGGCCGTGGGCATCCTCTTCACCGTTGCCGCGTTCACCCTCGACCCGGAGAAGGCCACCGGCATGGATGGCGCCCTGAAGTCACTTGCGGAACTACCGTTCGGAGTGGCGATCCTGGTGATGGTCGGCGCGGGCCTCATCGCATACGGCCTCTACTGCCTCGCCCGGGCCCGACTCGCTCGACTTTGACCCTCACGGCGCAGCTTACGGAGTCCGGCGCACGGTAGAACGTGCGCCGGCATCCACAGGGTGCGCCGCGACCGTCTCGCGGGCGCCGGAGCTCCGAGGCCGTGCTTTGGTCAGGCGAAGCTGTCGGCCAGATCGGCGACGGCCACCTGGGTGCGCTCACCGGTGCGGCGGTCCCAGAGTTCGACGATGCCGTCGGCCGCGCCACGGCCGACGATGACGATCACGGGTATGCCGATCAGTTCCGCATCGCCGAACTTGACGCCGGGCGACACCTTGCGGCGATCGTCGTAGAGCACATCGCGGTGGGTTCCCTCGAGCATCGCGACGACGGTTCCCGCTGTTTCGAAGACGACCTCGTCGCGGCCGGTGGCGATCACATGAACGTCGAACGGGGCGACCGTCTCGGGCCAGATCAGGCCCTTCGGGTCGTTGTTCAGCTCGGCTATGGTGGCGAGGATGCGGGTCACGCCGATTCCGTAGGAACCCATCGTCACGGTGACGAGCTTGCCGTTCTCATCGAGCACCTTGAGGCCGAGCGCCTCGGCGTACTTGCGGCCGAGCTGGAAGACATGGCCGATCTCCATGCCACGGGCGAGTTCCACCGGACCGGATCCGTCCGGAGCCGGGTCACCGGCCCGCACCTCGGCGGCCTCGATGGCGCCGTCGGGGGCGAAGTCACGGCCGGCGACGAGCCCGAAGACATGGCGGCCGGTCTCGTTCGCACCGGTGATCCACTCGGTGCCCTCGACGACGCGAGGATCCACCAGAAAACGGATGCCGGTGGCAGACTTCTCGCCGAGCACCGCTCCGTTGCCGGACCAAGGGCCGATGTAGCCCTTGACCAGCCCGGGGAACTTGACAAAGTCGGTTTCGTTCGCGGCCTCGACCTCAGCGGGGGCGACGGCGACCTCGACGCGCTTGAGGTCCACCTCGCGGTCACCGGGAAGGCCGATGACGAGGATCTCCCGCGTGCCGTCGGGCTGGATGAGCGCGAGGACGACGTTCTTGAGCGTGTCCGCGCCGGTCCAGGCGCGACCGTCGGGGCGCGGGTGGTCGCTGTTGGCCCGGTCGACCAGTGTCTGGATGGTGGGGGTGTCCGGGGTGTCGAAGACCTCGGCAGCCGGGAAGCCCGCCCAGTCGATCGACGCCGGCACGACAGTGCGGAACGCCTCGACGTTGGCCGCATAGCCGCCGGCCGAACGCACAAATGTGTCCTCGCCGACAGAGGTCGGGTGCAGGAACTCTTCGCTCCTGGAACCGCCCATCGCGCCGGCATCCGCCTGCACGATGACGTATTCGAGGCCCAGCCGGGTGAAGATGCGCTCGTAGGCGTCACGCTGGGCCCGGTAGCTCTGGTCGAGGCCGACATCCGTGTAGTCGAAGGAGTAGGCGTCCTTCATCGTGAATTCGCGGCCCCGCAGCAGCCCGCCGCGGGACCGGGCCTCGTCGCGGTACTTGTCCTGGATCTGGAAGATCGACAGGGGCAGATCCTTGTAGGAGCTGTAGAGGTCCTTCACGAGAAGCGTGAAGACCTCTTCGTGGGTGGGCGCGAGGAGCATGTCGCTGCCCTTGCGGTCCTTGAGCCGGAAGAGGCCGTCGCCGTACTCGTCCCATCGGCCCGTGATCTCATAGGGCTCGCGCGGCAGCAGGGCCGGGAAGTGCACCTCGAAGGCGCCGGCCGCAGCCATCTCCTCGCGCACGATCGTTTCGATCTTGGCCTTGACGCGCAGGCCGATCGGGAGCCACGCGAAGATTCCAGGGGCCTGACGGCGGATGTAGCCGGCCCGCACCAGCAGACGGTGGCTGGTGACCTCGGCATCCGAGGGGTCTTCACGGAGGGTACGGAGAAAGTAGTTGGACATACGAATAGGCACGCACCTACTTTACGGCGCGCGGGCGGCGGGCGCGGCGCACCCTCGGGAAGCGCCGGTGGTGCGCCCCGAGTTCGATGGAGTCCCCAACGAATTCGACGGGGATTTCGCCGAATGGGGTTCCACAACCCTTCAAAGGGCAGTTCTACCCAAAAATCTCCGTCGAATTGGTTGGGCGGAACTCGGCTAGTTGGCGCCGACCGTCACGACGGGGGCGCCGAGAGAGTCTTCGCCAGGCGGCATTTCGGCGGCCATCCGGTTGGCCTCTTCGATCAGGGTCGCGACGATCTCGGACTCCGGCACGGTCTTGATGACCTCGCCACGCACGAAGATCTGGCCCTTGCCGTTGCCCGACGCCACACCGAGGTCGGCGTCGCGGGCCTCGCCCGGTCCGTTCACGACACAGCCCATCACGGCGACCCGGAGGGGCACGGTCATACCCTCGAGGCCGTCGGTGACGTCGTTGGCCAGCTTGTACACGTCGACCTGCGCCCGGCCGCAACTCGGGCAGGACACGATCTCGAGCTTGCGTTCGCGCAGGTTGAGCGACTGCAGAATCTGCAGTCCCACCTTGATCTCCTCCGCCGGGGGCGCGCTCAGAGACACCCGGATGGTGTCGCCGATGCCCTCGCCGAGGAGGATTCCGAACGCCGTAGCGCTCTTGATGGTGCCCTGGAACGACGGCCCGGCCTCCGTGACGCCGAGATGCAGGGGCCAGTCGCCGCGCTCGGCGAGCAGGCGGTAGGCCTTGACCATGATGACGGGGTCGTTGTGCTTGACCGAGATCTTGAAGTCGTGGAAGTCGTGTTCTTCGAACAGGCTCGCCTCCCAGACGGCGCTTTCGACGAGCGCCTCCGGGGTCGCTTTGCCGTACTTCTGCAGCAGGCTCGGCTCGAGCGAGCCTGCGTTGACGCCGATCCGGAGGGAGACGCCGGCTGCCTTGGCGGCGGCGGCGATCTTTCCGACCTGGTCGTCGAACTTGCGGATGTTGCCCGGATTGACGCGAACGGCGGCACAGCCCGCGTCGATCGCGGCGAACACGTAGCTCGGCTGGAAGTGGATGTCGGCGATGACCGGAATCTGGCTCTTCGCCGCGATGATCGGCAGCACCTCGGCGTCGTCACGGCTGGGAACGGCTACGCGCACGATGTCGCATCCGGATGCCGTCAGCTCGGCGATCTGCTGCAGGGTCGCGTTGATGTTCGTGGTCGGCGTCGTCGTCATCGATTGCACGCTGACACGCGCGTCACCGCCGACGAGCACCTTGCCGACCTTGATCTGACGCGTTTTGCGACGCGGAGCGAGTACTTCAGGTACTTTGGGCATTCCCAGGTTGATTGCAGCCACGGCGATAGCTTACGCGCCGAGGCCGGGCGAAATCTGAACGGATGCCGGGTGGCCCCACTCGGGCCGAGCCCCCGCCACGACCCGCCGCAATACCCCCGATCGGCCCGACAAAGGAGCCAGACCATGAACACCACCGCCGTGAACGACAGCGACGTCGTCATCCTCGCAGGCTCCCGCACACCGCAGGGCCGCGTGAACGGCCAACTCGCTGGCCTTACGGCCGTGCAGTTGGGAACCGCCGCCATCATCGGGGCGCTGGCCCGCGCCGAAGTGAAGCCCGAGCAAGTGGACTTCGTGCTGATGGGCCAGGTCCTACAGGCCGGCTGCGGCCAGAACCCGGCCCGGCAGAGCGCCATCGCCGCCGGCATCCCGTGGAACGTGCCGGCCATGACGCTGAACAAGGTGTGCCTCTCGGGGCTGGCCGCCGTGATCGACGCGGCCCGGCTTATCCGCCTCGGTGAGGCCGACGTCGTGGTGGCCGGCGGCCAGGAGTCGATGTCGAATGCCCCTCACCTGATGCCCGGCTCGCGCACGGGCTGGGCCTACGGCAGCGTCACCATGCTCGACCACGCCGCCCACGACGGGTTGACGGATGCCTTCGACGGCCTTTCGATGGGCCTCTCGACCGAGCAGGTCAACGGGCGTCTCGGCCTGCAACGCGTGGATCAGGACGCCGTCGCTGCCGCCTCGCACCAGCGCGCCGCCGCGGCCGCCGCCTCCGGTGTCTTCAACGACGAGATCACTCCGATCGGTATTCCGCAGCGGAAGGGCGAACCGCTGCTGGTCGCCGCCGACGAGGGGGTGCGCGCCGACAGCACCCCGGGGACGCTGAGCCGACTGCGCCCTGCCTTCGCCCCGGACGGCACCGTCACGGCCGGTAACTCCTCGCCGCTCAGCGACGGTGCGAGCGCGCTCGTGCTGTGCAGTCGCCGCTACGCCGAGGAGCACGGGCTGAGCTGGCTGGCCGTGGTGGGGGCCTCCGGCCAGGTTGCCGGGCCGGACAACTCGCTGCACTCTCAGCCGGCGAACGCGATCCACCTGGCCCTGAAACGCCAGGGCTGGACGGCCGATGAGTTGGACCTGGTGGAGATCAACGAGGCCTTCGCGGCGGTGTCGCTCGAATCGACTCGGGAGCTCGGGCTCTCTGCGGACAAGGTCAACATTCACGGCGGGGCGATCGCACTCGGACATCCGATCGGCGCCTCGGGCGGCCGCCTCGCGCTGCACGCGGCGCTCGAGCTGGCCCGGCGCGGCACCGGCAAAGCCGCCGTCGCTCTCTGCGGCGGCGGCGGCCAGGGTGAGGCGCTCCTGCTCTCCCGCTAGCGGGGACCGCCGCAAGTCAGCCGAAGATATTGATCGGCTTGACGATGTCCGCATAGATCAGCAGCAGGCTCATCGCGCCGAGTACGACCACGACGGCGAAGGTGAGCGGCATTAGTTTCGCCGTGTCGACTGGGCCCGGATCGGGGCGTTTGAACAGCTTGGCGATCTGGCGCCGCAGCCCCTCCCAGAGCGCGCCGGCGACGTGGCCGCCGTCGAGCGGCATGAGCGGCACCAGGTTGAACACGAAGAGGGCCACGTTGAGCGAGGCCAGGAGGCCGAGCATGCTCGCGATCTTGCTGTCAACCGGGATGGCGTCGATGCTCGCGATCTCGCCTGCGACACGGCCGACTCCGACGACACTGATCGGGCCGTTGGGATCGCGCTCCCCCTGGCCGAAGGCCGCGGTGGCGATGTCGATCATGCGTTGCGGCAGGTTCGCGATCATGTGCACGACAGCATTGATGTTCTCACCGACCGCGGGCAGCACCGCGGTCGCCGGCTGCGGCACGAGTTCGCGCATCGCGCCGATTCCGACGAAGCCGACCTCCTGGGTCACCGGCTCGCCGGCGGCATCCTCCTCCACCTGGCCCGCCGCATCCGTCACGTAGCGTTCGGTGAGTTTCGGGGTGATGGTCAGGGTCAGCTCGGAGCCGTCACGTTCGACGACCACGGCGAGCGGGGCGCCCGGCGATTCGCGGATGATCTCGGTGGACTGGTCCCAGCTGTCGAGGGGCGTGCCGTTCATGCTGATCAGGCGGTCGCCCGGCTTCAGGCCGGCTGCGGCGCCAGGCGCCTTCTCGTCGGCAGGATCGCAGGTCTGGCGGGTGCTCGAGGCCGGCAGCACGCACTCGGACACGCTGCCGACGGTGGTGCCGTTCTGGGCCGTTCCGAATCCCATCAGAAGAACGGTGAAGAGCACGACCGCGATCAGCAGGTTCATGGTGGGCCCGCCGAGCATGATGATCACACGCTTGAAAACGGGCAAGCGGTAGAACGCGCGGTGGTCCTCGCCCTCGCCGATGGTGTCGGCGCTGGACTGGCGGGCGTCGTCGACCATGGTTGCCATGGCGCTGGGCTTCTTCTGCTCGCCCTCCTGCACCAGCTGGTTGAAGAAACCGGTGCTGGATGCCTGCACCCTGCCTCCCTCCTTGGCCGGCGGGAACATGCCGATCATGGCGATATAGCCGCCGAGAGGGATTGCCTTCACGCCGTATTCGGTCTCGCCCTTGCGCCGGGACCACAGTGTGGGGCCGAAGCCGATCATGTACTGGGTGACCTTGACGCCGAAGAGCTTGGCGGGAAGCAGGTGCCCGATCTCGTGCAGTCCGATGGACAGGGCAAGGCCGACCACGACGATCAGAACGCCCAGAATATACAGCAGCACGGTTTCCACAGTCGTAGAGTACCCACTCCAGCCTGCGAGGGCGCTGGCCGTTCTTTATGCAAGGTGTGGTTTGCTTGACTTGACGGATCCACGAGGAGGTCCCCTCTGTCCAAGCAACCCACCGTCGGCCCCATCGGCATCAGCCTGGCCGACCGCTTTCGTATCGATGCCCTCCTCGGGACGGGCGGGATGGCATCCGTCTACCGAGCCACCGACCTGTTTCTGGGACGCACGGTCGCGGTCAAGCTGTTCCGGCTGGACACGGCCGACGACGCCGGGCCGGAGCGCCAGAGCGGCGAGGTCACGGTGCTCGCGAGCCTCAACCACTTCGCGCTGGTGACCCTGTTCGATGCCGGGACCGCCGTGATCGACGGCGTTTCGCGGACTTTCATTGTGATGGAACTCGTGGATGGCACGGACCTGCGCAGCAAGATCGCCGCCGGTGCCCTCAATCCGGATGAAGTAGCTTTCATGGGCGCCGACCTCGCCGAAGCGCTGCACTACGTCCACGCGCAGGGCATCATCCACCGTGACATCAAACCGGCGAACGTGCTGCTGGCCCCGTCGGGGTTCCCCGGCCGTGCCATGCACGCCAAGCTGGCCGACTTCGGCATCGCCCGACTCTTCGACGCGACCCGCCTCACCGCGACCGGGTCGCTGCTGGGGACGGCCGGCTACCTCAGCCCAGAGCAGGCGCTCGGAACCACGATCGGCCCGCCCAGCGACGTCTATTCGCTCGGGCTCGTGCTGCTCGAATGCCTCACCGGCGAGCGCGCCTTCTCCGGCACCGCGATCGAGTCGGCGATGGCCAGGCTGCAGCGTCAGCCGCACATCCCGGCGGGGCTGGGACAGGCGTGGGCCGACGTTCTCAGCGGCATGACCACCCGCGAGCCCGCGGATCGGCTCAGCGCCGGGGACGCGGCCGTGCAACTGCGATGCCTGGTCACCGGGGAGAGCACCGGAACCGCGATCACCGTGGCCATGGGCGCACCGGGAGCCACCGAGCAACTGGAACCCACCGCGGTGCTCGGCGCCACCGAGCAACTGGAACCCACCGCGGTGCTCGGCGCCACCGAGCGACTGGAACCCACCGCGGTGATGGCTGCCACGAGTGTCATGGCCAGTCCCGGCGCGGATGCCGCCACCGAGCTCCTGACGCCGGCTGGCGCTCCCGCCGCCGCAACCGGGCGAGCTGACGGCAACGCGCCTGCACGTTCTCCGGGCAGCGCCTCCGTGGACGCCACCACTCCCCCGTGGCGCCGCCCCCGAGTTCTGGCTCCCCTCGGCGTTCTCGTCGCTCTCATCATCCTCGCGGTCGTGGTCTTCTCGCCGCGGGCTGTCGAACCGGTCACCCCTGCCGTCACCTACCCGGCAGTCGAAGGGTCTCTCGGCACCAATCTGAAGCAGCTCCAGGAAAGCGTGAAGCCGTGATGCCCCGTGCCCGCCTGTCGATCGCGCTGGCCGCCGTCGTGCTCGTCGCATCCGCCCTGACCGGATGCTCAGGCCCTCCCCCGGATCTGCAGGAGACGACGGCAGCCCAGCTGCAGTCGGGCGTGCAAACCCTCACCACGGCGGCAGCGGCCGGCGACTTCGAAGCTGCCCAGGCCTCGCTCGAGGCGGTGCAGGCCGACCTGCTGACCGCCGCCGCGGCCGACCAGGTCAGCGCGGCCCGGGCGGCCAAGATCCAGTCCGCCCTCAACCTGGTGTCCGCCGATCTGGCCTCCGCGATCGAGGCGAGCAAGCCCGAGCCGACCGTGGCACCAGCCCCGATCCCGAGCGAGGAACCGACCTCCGTTGACAAGGGCAGCGACAAGGACAACGGTAAGTGCAAGAAGAAGGAAGACGACTGCGACGACGAAGACTGACGTCGACCGCACATCAGGAGGACTCATGCCCCAGCAGCTCGTCGTCGGTGTCGGCATGGTCGGACGCCCACTCGCCGAACGACTGGCGGCCAGGGGCGATCAGGTCACCGTAGGAACGCGCTCCGGGGCGGCGGCCCCAGGGGCTGAGCCACTCGTGCTGAATGCGAGCGACACCCAAGCCTTCGCCCGGGCGGCAACCGGCATGTCGACGATCTTCCTGTGCACCAATCCGCGATACACCGACTGGACCACGCAGTGGCCGCCGGTCATCGACGCGGCGATAGCGGCAGCATCCGTGACCGGTGCCCGCCTGGTCGTGATGGGAAACCTCTACCCGTACGGATCGCCGTCCGGGCCCATGACCGAGCATTCACCGGAGACGACCACCGAGACCAAGGGTCTCGTGCGGAAGGAAGCCTGGCACCGCGTGCGAGACTCGCACGCCCTCGGCGAGATCACGGCCGTCGAGGTGCGGGCAAGCGACTATTTCGGGCCCGGCGTCACGGGCACCGCCCATCTCGGTGACCGGTTCTTCGCCGCCATACTGAAATCGGAGACGGCGCGGGTCGTGGGCCGGCCCGGGCGGGTACACAGTTGGAGTTATCTGCCGGACATCGTCACCACCCTCGTGGCTGCCGCGGACTACCCGGGTGAGTGGGGCCGGCTCTGGCACGTGCCGAGCACCGCTGTGACCCGCGACGACATCGCCTCCCAGCTCAACCGTCGCTACGGCACGCGCGGCACGGTCGCCGCCTACCCCCAGTGGCTGCTCAGATCGCTGGGCCTTGTGAATCCGATGATGCACGAGATCTGGGCCTCGAGCTACCAGTTCCTGATGCCGTACATCATCGACTCCGCCGAGACCGAACGCGAACTCGGTGTCGTCAGGACCCCTTGGGCGGATGCCCTCGTCACCACGGCCGACAGCTACCGGGCTTCACCGCACACGGCCTGAACGGCGCTGCGTTGTCTGGGCTGTCTGGGCTGTCTGCGCTGCGCTCAGCGGGCGAGCATCTTGTCAGCCGTCGCGCGGGCCCATTCCTCGGCTCCGGCGAGCGACTGACGGGTGAGCGGGCCGTCCTGCTCATGCGTGTCGACGACACGCTGGATGGTGTCGACGATGTCAAGGAAACCGATGGCGCCGGCATGGAACGCCGCGACGGCCTGCTCGTTCGCCGCGTTGAACACCGCGGGGTAGGTGCCTCCCGCGCGCCCGACCTGCTTGGCCAGGTCGACGGCCGGGAACGCCGCCGTGTCGAGGGGCTCGAAGGTCCAGTGCTGCTGGGTGGTCCAGTCGATCGGTGCGCCGACCGCCGCGACGCGGTTCGGCCAATCCAATCCGAGCGAGATCGGCAGGCGCATGTCGGGCGGGGAGGCCTGCGCGATGGTCGATCCGTCGATGTACTCGACCATGGAGTGCACGACCGATTGGGGGTGCACGACCACGTCGATCCGCTCGTATTCCACGTCAAAGAGAAGATGCGCCTCGATCACCTCGAGGCCCTTGTTCACGAGCGTGGCCGAGTTCGTGGTGACGACGAGTCCCATGGTCCAGGTGGGGTGCGCGAGCGCCTCTGCCGGAGTGACCGTCGCCAGCTGGCCCCGCCGCCGGCCACGGAACGGGCCTCCGGATGCCGTCAGCACCAGGCGTCGCACCTCGCCGGCCGTTCCCGAACGCAAGGCCTGCGCTATGGCGGAGTGCTCGGAGTCGACGGGCACGATCTGCCCCGGCGCCGCCAGGGACTTCACCAGGTCGCCGCCCACGATCAGCGACTCCTTGTTGGCCAGGGCAAGGGTGCGACCGGCACGCAGCGCGGCCAGGGTTGGGCCGAGGCCCACGGAGCCGGTGATGCCGTTGAGCACGACGTCTGCATCGACATCCCGCACCAGCTGCTCGGCCTCGTCAGCGCCGAGTGCGGTGTGCTCCACGTCGAATTCGTCGGCCTGCGCGTCGAGCATCTCCCGGTTGCTGCCGGCCGACAGCCCGACCACCTCGAACCGGGTGGGATTGGCCTTGATCACGTCGAGGGCCTGGGTGCCGATGGAGCCGGTCGACCCGAGAATTACTACTCGTCTGCGCATTCTGCAACTGTAGGTGGCACTGCCATCTTTCGTGCCGGGGCAGGCCGTGGCGGTAGGGTCCAAGGATGACCGGTGCCAAAGAAGAACCCCAGGACGTCCCTCCCGTCGACCCGACTGTGGGGCAACCGGAGCCCACTAGACGGCCGGGTTTCGTCTACTTCCTCGGCTACGGGATCATGGCCCCGATCGCACGCCTGGTCTTCCGTCCCACCATCACCGGGCGGGAGAACATCCCCCGCACCGGCCCCGTGATCTTGGCCAGCAACCACCTGTCCTTTATCGACAGCATCGTGATTCCCCTTGTCGCGCCTCGGCGCGTGCAATTCCTCGCCAAGTCCACGTATTTCACCGGCACCGGTGTCAAGGGGTTCATCTCGCGCACCTTCTTTACCTCGATCGGCGCGGTCGGGGTCGAACGCGGCGCGGGACAGGCCGCACAGGACGCGCTCGACGCGGGCCGCAGCATCCTCGATGCGGACAGCGCCTTCGCGATCTACCCGGAGGGAACGCGCTCCCTCGATGGACGGCTGTACAAGGGCCGCACGGGCGTGGCCTGGCTCGCTCTCACCACCGGCGCCGTCGTGGTGCCGGTCGGGTTGATCGGCACTCAGGAAATCCAGCCGGTTGGTGCGAAGTTCCCCCGCATTCGCAAGGTCACGGTCACTTTCGGGGAACCCATCGACCTGAGCCGCCACGGTTCCGCGGAGTCGGGCAAGGCACGGCGCGGTGCGACCGACGAGATCATGGCCGCGATCCATGGACTGTCCCGTCAGGAACTGGCTGGGAAATACAACGAATCTCCCCCGGCCGGAACGCTGCAGAAGATCGCCGACAAGGTCTTCCCGCGCGAACGCGTCTAGCGCACCGTCTGTCCAACGGGTGGCGCTGACGGTCCTGGAGGGTCAGGTCTGACCGGACCGAGTGGCTCCGCTCCTCACGACGGAGCCGGTGCCCGGCGTCGATCAAATTCGACGGAGATTTTCGGTGATAGCGCCCGTTATTGCGAGTTTTGAGCCGTCTAGGCCAGAATCTTCGTCGAATCCGTTCGAGGCGAGGGACTCAAGGCTCGGGACTCGGGACTCGGGACGGAGGAACGAATTGGGCCACGCGCGTGGGCACTGCGGCGGCATCGGCCGGGTGGGGGGCTAACTCAGGAGATTTGTCAGCCAGGACGGCACATTCTCAACAGTTTCGCACTGCTCCGTGGCGGCCCGGCAACCCAGGCAACGGATCTCCTGAGTTAGCCACACTCGCGGGCTCGGCCGGGCCACCGCCACCGGAATCCCGCGTGCCTCCGGGCCGGCAGGCTGGGCGGTTCGGGCATCCGGTGCCCGGAAACACCGCATAAATGGACGCGACCTAAGCTGGAGTCATGTCTGACAAGTATTCGGTATCCCAGGAGCGCAAGCTCGTCACGGCCCTTCCCGGCCCCAAGTCCGTCGAATTGCAGGAACGCCGACTGCGCGCGGTTTCCCGCGGCGCCGGCACGCTGGCGAACATCTACATGGATCACGGAGCCGGGGCGATCCTTGTTGACGTCGACGGCAACCAGATCATCGACCTCGGTTGCGGCATCGGTGTGACCACCATCGGTCACGCGAACGACGAGGTGGCAGCGGCCGCCGCGGCACAGGCCGCCAAGATCACCCACACCCTGTTCACGGTCACCCCGTACGAGAACTACGTGGCCGTCGCGGAGAAGCTCGCCGAGATCACCCCGGGCGACTTCGAGAAGCGCTCCATCCTGGTGAACACCGGTGCGGAGGCGGTGGAGAACGCCGTGAAGATCGCCCGCAAGTTCACCGGCCGCCGTGCCATCGTTGCGCTCGACCACGCCTTCCACGGCCGCACCAACCTGACCATGGCCATGACGTACCGCCCCTGGCCGGAACGCGCCGGAATGGGCCCGTTCCCCGGTGAGATCTACAGCGTGCCCACCAGCTACCCCTACCGCGACGGACTGACCGGCGAAGAGGCCGCCGAGAAGACCATCGACTACATCAACACCCACATCGGCGCCACCGAGATCGCCGCCTTCTTCATCGAGCCGGTACAGGGCGACGGCGGCATCGTCATCCCCGCCCCCGGTTTCTTCAAACGCCTCAGCGAATTCTGCACCGAGAACGGCATCGTCTTCGTCTCCGACGAGATTCAGGCCGGCATCGCCCGCACCGGAACCTGGTACGGCATAGAGCACCACGACGTCGTTCCGGACCTCGTCACCACGGCCAAGGGCATCGCCGGCGGGTTCCCGCTCGCTGCCGTCACCGGCCGCGCCGACATCATGGACTCCGTTCAGCCCGGCGGAATCGGCGGCACGTTCGGCGGCAACCCGGTCTCCACGGCCGCCGCCCTCGCCGTGTTCGACCTGATCGAGCGTGACGACCTGCTCGGCGAGGCCCGCCGCGTCGAAAAGGCCCTCTGGGCGCGCATCGGCGACTGGCCGAAGCGGTTCTCGGTCGTGGGCGACGTGCGCGGCAAGGGCGCGATGTTCGGAGTGGAGCTCGTTCACCCGGGCACGACCACGCCATACCCCGAGGCCCTCACCGCGATCATCAAGCACGCGACCACGAACGGCGTGATCGTTCTGGATGCCGGCAGCTGGGACTCCGTGCTGCGCATCATGCCGTCGGTCGTCATCTCCGAGGCACTGATCGACGATGCCGCCTCCGTGATCGAGGAAACCCTCACCGCCCTCTCCGGCCTGTAGCCACCACACAACCACGACGCCGAGCCGTGAGTTCCACTCCCCTTTCCGTGAACGCAGGGGGAGGCACCTCACGGCCCGACGTTGCAGGGGGGATACTCGGAGTTTCGTGGGGGTCTATTTTCCGGCTTCAGGGGGTGACGGCGACCGTCTGCGGCTGGTGCACGACGGGGAAATTCACGGATGCGCCGATGAAACAGAGGCCGGCGGCTTCCGCGTGCAGAGACTGCGCGAGTTCGACCTGGGCAGGGTCGGCAACCGTGACGCGCGGTCGCAGGGTCACCTCGGTGAAGTGTCCGCCGCCATCCGTCGTCTGCGCCATCGACCCGATCGCGTCATCCGAGTACGCGACCACCCGCACGCCGTGCTTCACGGCGACATGCAGGTAGCTCATCAGGTGGCACTCACTGAGGGCGGCCAGCAGCAGCTCTTCTGGGTTCCACCGGTCGGCGTCCCCGTGAAAGGTCGGATCGGCCGATGCACCGATCGGCTCCTTGCCGAGGGCGGTGATCAGGTGATCCCGACCGTAGTCCCGGTAGCCGCTCGTTCCGGTGCCTCGATTGCCTGTCCAGGCGATGTTCACGGCGTAGTGGTGGTGTGCACCGATCACGGCGCCTCCTTCGATTTGCGCGGCTCTGCGGGCCCATCCGCGGCAGACAACGGGCCGTAACGCGGCCAGGGATCTGATTGTCGCAGCAATTCGCCGCGCCTCCCGTCGCATCGATCGGTAAACTGGACGGATTATGACTGACACGCTGACGCCTTCGACCTCCCCGTCCACCTCCGCCGCCCCGGTTTACACGGTGCCGCAGGAACGAAAGATCGTCACCACGATCCCGGGCCCACGCTCGAAGGAACTCCAGCAGCGGCGCCTCGCCGTCGTCTCCGGTGGCGTCGCATCCGCACTTCCCGTCTACATCGCCAAGGCCAACGGCGCCATCCTCGTCGACGTCGACGGCAACCAGTTCATCGACCTGGGTGCCGGCATCGGCGTGACCACGATCGGCCACACCGACACCAGCGTGGTCGCGGCCGCCGTCGAACAGACCCAGGACTTCATCCACACCCTTTTCACCATCACGCCCTACGAGGAATACGTGCGCGTCTGCGAGCTTCTCGCCGAGCACACCCCGGGTGATTTTCCGAAGAAGTCGGTGCTGATCAACTCTGGTGCCGAAGCCGTGGAGAATGGTGTGAAGATCGCCCGCAAGCACACCGGCCGCCGCGCCGTCGCGGTGCTCGACCACGCCTACCACGGCCGCACGGTGCTGACCATGGCCATGAACTACAAGGCCATGCCCTACGCGACCGGCTACGGCCCACTCGCCAGCGACGTCTACCACGCCCCCAGCTCCTACCCGTATCACGACGGTCTGAGCGGTGCGGATGCCGCGGCGCGCACCATCGCATACCTCGAGAAGGTCGTCGGAGCTTCCGACCTGGCCTGCCTGGTCGTCGAGCCCATCCAGGGTGAGGGCGGCTTCATGGTTCCGGCCGAGGGCTACTTCAACGCACTGCAGACCTGGTGCACCGCGAACGGTGTCGTGATGATCGCCGATGAGATCCAGAGCGGCATGGCCCGCACCGGCAAGTACTACGCCAGCGAGCACTTCGGCTGGATCCCGGACCTCGTGCTCACCGCCAAGGGCATCGCGGGCGGCATGCCGCTGGCCGCCGTCACCGGTCGAGCCGAGATCATGGACTCTTCGCAGCCCGGCGGGCTCGGCGGAACCTTCGGCGGCAACCCGGTCTCCTGCGCCGCGGCCATCGCGGTGTTCGAATCGATCGAGAGCAATGACCTGCTCGCGGAGGGTGCGCGCATCGAGAAGACCCTGCGCGTCGGCCTCGGTTCCCTCAAGGCGAAGTACGACATCATCGGCGAGATCCGCGGTCGCGGCGCCATGATCGCGATCGAGCTCGTGCAGCCCGGCACCGGAGACACGGAGAAGGCGCCGAACGCCGCCGCCGTGGCGTCCATCGCCGCTTACGCCGCCCAGAACGGCGTGCTGCTGCTCACCGCCGGAACCTATGGCAACGTGCTGCGCTTCCTGCCGAGCCTGGCCGTGAGCGACGCGCTCCTGAACGATGCACTCTCGGTGATCGACGACGCCTTCGCCGCGCTCTGAGCGCGACGCACACACCGTGACAACGACATTCGAACTGCCCATCCACGCCGGCCAGACGTTCACCGTCTCCGATGCGGTCGAACTGGCCGTCGTCGAGCGCAGCGGCTTCGTCGAATCGAGGCATGCGGGCAGCGCCGTTGTGCTCACCGGCGAGGGCGCGGTCATCCGCGCCCTGGGTGACGTGACCACCCCGATCTTTCCGCGCTCGTCGATGAAGCCCTTCCAGGCCATCGCCGTGATGGCCAGTGGGGTCACCCTGCGCGGCGAAGACGCTGCCATCGCCACGGCAAGCCACACCGGCACGCAGCGCCACGCCGACCTCGTGCGCGGGCTTCTCGCCCGCGCCGGCATCCCCGAGACGGCGCTCGCCTGTCCGGCGGCCTGGCCGGATGACTCCGCCACCCGCGACGCCCTGGTGCGGCTGGGTGCAGGCAAGGCCCCGATCTATATGAACTGTTCGGGCAAGCACGCCGCGATGCTCGTGGCCTGCCAGCAGAACGGCTGGGCACTGTCCGGATACCTCGAACCCGGGCATCCTTTGCAGAAGCGCATTCTCGACGTGGTCGAGCGCTTCACGGGCGAACGCCCGTCCGCGTCCGGCGTCGACGGGTGCGGTGCGCCGGTTCACGCGCTCTCGCTCACCGCCCTGGCACGCGGCATCGCCCGCATCGCCACGTCCAAGTCGAACTCGCCGTTCGCGATCTACCGCGAGGCCGGTTTTCTCGGCGAGGCCATACGACTGAACGGCTGGGTCATCGCCGGACCCGGCATGCCCGACACGGTCGTGATCGACCGTCTCGGCCTGTTCGTGAAGACCGGTGCGGAAGGCGTGTGCGTGGCGTCAGCCGCCAACGGCACAACGGTCGCCCTCAAGATGCTCGACGGCAGCCTGCGCGCGACCACAATCGTGGCCCTGCGTCTGCTGGCGGATGCCGGTGCGATAGCCCAGGCCGACGTCGATGCGATCGTGCCCGAGTTGCACCTCGCGGTGCAGGGCGGCGGTCTCCCGGTCGGGGACATCCGCGCCAGTTACGTGTAGCGGACAGCACCAGCGGTATCAGCAGTACCGGCAGAGCGGCCCGGCCCGCGCACCAACGCGGACCGGGTCGGAACTCTGTGCCGAGCAGCCGAGCGCGTCAGCCCTGCTTCGCCAACCGCTTCGCTCGGGCCGCGCGGGACACCTGGGTGGTGACCACGATCGCCAGGGCGAAGATGAACACCGCCGACGCGATCACGTTCGCCTCGGCCGGAATGCCCCGGGCAGCCGACACGTAGATGTACTTGGGAAACGTGGTGACGGCCCCGGAGTTGAAGTTGGTGATGATGAAGTCGTCGAAGCTCAGCGCGAAGGAGAGCAGCGCGGCCGCGAGGATGCCGGGCAGCAACAACGGAAAGGTGATCCGTGCGAACACCTGGGTCGCCGAACCGTAGAGGTCACGACCGGCCTCCTCGAGCGCGGGGTCGAGGCTCGCGACGCGCGCTTTGACGGTCACCACCACGAAGCTGATGCAGAACATGGTGTGCGCCAGGATGATCGTGAACATGTCCTTGGGCACGCCCACGGACAGGAACTGCGCGGCCAGACCGGCCCCGAGAACGACCTCGGGCGTCGCCATCGGCAGGAAGAGGAGCAGGCTCGTCTGCGATCGGAACCGGAACCGGTAGCGCACCAGGGCGATCGCGATCATGGTGCCGAGCGTGGTCGCGGCCACCGTGGCCACGACTCCGATCAGGATGCTGTTGCCGAACGCCTCGCAGACCGCTCCGTTCTGCACCTGGCACACGTTGAGCCACTTGTCGAAGGTGAACCCACGCCAGGTGATGTTGGATTTGAGGGAGTCGTTGAACGAGAACACGAAGGTGTAGACGATGGGCACCATCAGGAAGATGAGCGCCAACACCGTGTAGAGCGGCAGCAACCACTTGCCCAGGGAGAATTTCACAGCAGCTCCTCCGTGCCCGCTCGTTTGACATAGACGCTCACGATCACCAGGATCACCGACATGAGGATGATCGACAGCGCCGCCGCGGCCGGATAGTTCTGCAGCACGAGGAAGTTGGCCTCGATCACGTTACCGATCATCTGGGTGTCCGGCCCACCGAGGAAGTCGCGGCTCGCATTGATGTAGTCACCAGCCGCCGGGATGAAAGTCAGCAGCGTGCCGGCCACGATCCCGGGCATTGACAACGGGATCGTGATCTTACGGAACACGTCGAACGGATGCGCGTAGAGGTCACTGCCTGCCTCGAGGAACCGCAGGTCGAGACGTTCCAGGGTCGTGTACAGCGGCAGGGTCATGAACGGGATGAAGTTGTAGGTCAGCCCGAAGATCACGGCGAACGGAGTGCCGGTGAAATGGGCATCCGGTGCCAGCAGCGACAGGGCTTTGAGAGAAGTGATCACGAAAGACTCGTCGGACAGGAGCTGCTTCCAGGCCAGGGTGCGCAGCAGAAAGCTGATGAAGAACGGTGCGATCACCAGCACGAGCAGGAGGCTCTGCAACAGCGGCCAGTTCCTGGCCTTCACACCGATGAAGTAGGCCAATGGGTAGCTGAACACCAAGGCGAGGATCGTGGCGATCAGGGCGTAGCCGAAGGAGCGCATGATGTGTGGCCAGTAGGCCGCGATCACCTCGACGTAGTTCTCCCAGCGGAAGGCGTAGCCGTACTGGCCGACGTCACCGAATCCCGAGGGTGCCTGGAATGATGTCAGCAGCAGCGATACGAGCGGGGCCAGGAAGAACAGCACCAGGTAGAGGATGCCCGGCAACAGCAGGAGCAGGGCGATCGGGCTCTTGCGGCGGGGCGCCGCCTCGGGCGCGGTGGTGCCGGCGGAGAATGCCGCGAACGCCATCCTAGGCTCCCTCAAGCTCCGTGAGCAGGGAGGAGCGCTTCTGCGTCGCGATGCTCCGAGTGGTGTCGTCGGCCTCGAAGCGGGGCTCCGCGGACGCGTCGTCCTCGAGTCCGAACCCGTGCTCGATGTTCCAGCTCATCCACACCTCGGACCCCTCGTGGGTGACGGGGCCGAACGCCACGTTCTGCGCGAAGACGATCAGGTTGCCGATGCCAGGCACCTCGACGATGTACTGGGTGCTGACACCGCTGAAAGAGACGTCGAGCACGCGGCCGGGCCCCATCACGTTGCGGGCAACGTCATCGACGGGCTCGGTCAGGTGCAGGCTCAGTTTCTCCGGTCGCACGCCGATGGTCACCTCGCCGGTGTGCCGGTGCGCGCGGGCCGTCGGGACCACGACTTTCTGGCCGGCCACGTCCACCGAGATAGCCTCACTGGTACTGCCGACGACCGGGCCCGTGAACAGGTTCGACTGGCCGAGGAAGTTGGCGACGAATGCCGTGCGCGGCAGCTCGTAAAGCTCCTCGGGGGCACCCATCTGCTCGATCCGGCCCTTGTTCATCACCGCGACGGTATCGGCCATGGTCATGGCCTCCTCCTGATCGTGGGTGACGTGAAGGAAGGTCAGGCCGACCTCCTCCTGGATGGTCTTGAGTTCGAGTTGCATCTGACGCCGCAACTTCAGGTCAAGCGCGCCGAGCGGCTCATCGAGCAGCAGCAGCGCCGGGCGGTTCACGATCGCGCGGGCGAGGGCCACACGCTGCTGCTGCCCACCGGAGAGTTGCTGCGGCCGGCGCGAGGCGAGATGGTCCAGTTCCACCAGGCGCAGCGCCTCGTGGGCCTTGGCGACCGGGTCGCCGATCCTGCGCCGGCGCAACCCGAAGGCGACGTTCTCCAGCACGGTCATGTGCGGAAAGAGGGCATAACTCTGGAACACCGTGTTGACCGGACGCTGAAAGGACTTCTGGTTCGTCACATCCGTGCCACCGATCAGGATGCGCCCACTCGTCGGCTCCTCGAGGCCGGCCACCAGGCGCAGCGTTGTGGTCTTGCCGCAACCGGACGGACCCAGCAGGGCGAAGAACGACCCGGCGGGGATTTTCAGGTCAAGGTGCTCTATCGCGGTGAAGCCCGGGAACCTCTTCTGGATGCCTCTGAGCTCGAGGTCGGCGCCCGTGCTGGCGAATACTCCGCTGTTCATGCCTACGAGCCCAGCAGGATTCCCTGGAACGCGGCGTCGTACTTCTGCTCTTCCGCGCCGGTCAGGGTGCGGAAGACCCGCGCCTTGGCCAGGGTCGCGTCGTCCGGGAAGATCAGCTGGTTGTTGGCGAGCTCAGGGTCGATCGCCATGGCGGATTCCTTGGCCCCGGCGACGGGAGTGATGTAGTTCACGTAGGCGGCGACCTCCGCGGCGACGGCCGGGTCGTAGTAGTAGTCGATGAGCTTCTCGACATTCGCCTTATGCGGGGCGCCGATCGGAACCAGGAAGTTGTCGTTCCACAAAGTGCCGCCCTTGTCAGGGACCACGAATTCCCACTTGTCGCCGTTCTCGGCGTTGAGCTGCACGATGTCGCCCGACCAGACGATCGCGGCGAGGGTGTCCTCATTGATGAGGTCTTCCTTATAGGCGTTGCCCTTGATGTTGCGCACCTGACCGTCGGAAACCTGCTTCTCCAGAACGTCGATCGCGGCGAAGAACTCATCGTCGCCCCAATCGCCAGCGATGTCGACACCCATGTCGGACATGATCAGACCCATGGTGTCGCGCATCTCGGACAGTACGCCGACCCGACCCTTGAGGTCGGGGCTCCACAGGTCTTCGACCGACGCGAGGCCGTTCGGCAGCTTCTCCTTGTTCCAGCAGATGCCGGCGAACCCGCCCTGCCACGGCACGCTCATGGTGCGTCCGGGGTCGAAGCCCACGTCTTTCAGGGACGGCAGAAGATTCTTGAGGTTGGGGATGTTGGCGTGGTCCAGTTCCTGGGTGTAGCCGAACCGGATCCATCGGCCGACCATCCAGTCGGTCAGGCAGACGGTGTCGGCGCCGATGTCCTGGCCGAGAGCGAGCTGGTCTTTCACCTTGCCGTAGTAGGTGTTGTTGTCGTCGACAGCCTCGGTGTACTCGACCTTGATACCGGTCTCGGCCGTGAACGCATCCAGGGTGGGGTAGCCTCCGGCGTCGTCGACGTCGATGTAGAGCGCCCAGTTGTCCCAGCGCACGAGCTTGCTGCTGTCGGACTTGTCGGGAGCGGCGGTGGGCTTGGCTGCCCCACCGGTCGAGCACGCGGCGAGCGCTAGTGCCGCGGCCCCGCCACCGGCTCCCGCGAGCAGCGTGCGGCGCCCCATCGTCGTCGCCCGAGCCTGGCGCACGAGCTGAGCAATCATGGGATCGGCGGGCAACGGCCTGGGCTTCATGGTCGGGTCTCCTTGCACTTCTCAGCGGGTGAGCTCTCACAGCTTGCATAGCGAGTTGGTTGATACTCGCACAGGACCGCCTCCGGCGCACCCAAGAGTGACTGAATCGTTAATTTCAGCTCATCTCACGCACGAAATCAGTACCCATCGGCGATATTTTCATCCGAAAAGAGCCGTAGGGCGACGGTAAGATTTCGCACAGGATAACGCGGTCCATCGCCGCGTCCTCGTGGATATCGCCGTGGACCACGGCGGATGCTTCGCCGGCTCCCTTCCGACGACGCACGCTGATCCGACATTCACGATGCACCAGGCACTGTTCCACTGCGTCGCCAATATGCCCGGTGCCGTGCCGACCACGAGCACCTATGCGCTCACGACTGCGACACTGCCCTACGTCCGGCTGATCGCGAACCGAGGCTGGAAGGATGCGCTGCGAAGTGGTGGGCGACTTGGCCTGAAGCTAGTCAATGGGACGTCCGCCCCGGCCCCAGCCTTGGCGGACGCAGCGTGGACCGCTGCACGGTTCCGTCGGGCTGCAGCACCCACACCCGGCCTCGGCCCGGTGCCAGCGGCGGCGGCAGGTCCCGGCGACGACTGATCGCCCGGTAGTCGGCCAGGCTGCACCCGTCGAACACGAGGTCGGCGTTCCGCCGCAGGGCGCCCAGTAGGGACCACTGCGCCTGCCACGCGTCCACGTCGCCAACGAAGACGGTGGCCGTCTCCGCCTCGGCCAGCCTGAGCGGCGCACCATCGGGCAGTACCCCCGCCGCGGTCGCCGCCGCCGGGTACACCGCAGCGAGGTCGACGACCCGCATGCCGGGCACCGCCCCGATCGACGCGGCCGCCCGGGCCGGGGCTCCCGACACGACGAGCAGGGTGCGGCCCGGCCGGCCGAGGAACGTCGCAGGATCCAGGCCCGCCGGGCCAGGGCGCAGCAGGGCTTCAGGCTTCGGCTCGTGCCGGTCTGGTTGGAGGAGCTGGATGCGGTGACCCTGCCAGCTGCCCCCGCCCGGGGGGAGACGAGGGTCGAACAGCGCAGCCACGCCCCCGACCGCGACATGCTCGGTCAGATCGGGCAGGCGGAGCACCAGGCGGCTGTGGCACAGCGCAGACAGCGCCTGCAGCGATCCCGTGAGGCGCTGCGCGGCGACGACGATGCGCAGGCCTGCCTCCGCGCCGTCCCGCAGCAGTCCGGCCAGCAGCTCAAGGGCCGCCGGACGGTATTCCTGGTCCCAGCGGGCGTGCACAGAATCGAAGTCGTCGAGCATCAGCAGTCGGGTGGCCGGGGACCCGCCGGCCTCGAGGCGATGGCGCGCCTCGACGAGGGCGTCCCAAACGGATTCGATATCGCCGCCCGGACGGTCGACCGTGCCGACGGATGCGTACTGGGCCGCGATCGAGTCCAGGACCGAGCTCTTGCCCGACCGTCCCCCGCCGATCACGAGCAGGCTCCCGTCGGTGCCGGGTGCGTACCGGGCCACGCGGTAGCGCTGCAATTCCGGTTCGTCGAGCAGCCCGAGGAGGCACCCAGGGCCACTGTCGGTCCCCCGGCGGGACCCTGACCCTGACCCTGACCCTGAGGCCCGCGTAGCATTCACCGCGGTGGCGTCCACGGCAGCAGCGTCCACGGCAGTGGCGGTCGTCTCGTCGACCGCTGTGCCGGACGCGACCAGGGCGAGCAGACCGTCCCTGGTCACACCGGCGGGCAGCGGGTCGAGCCAGGGGCGCCGGAGGGCCGGGTCGCTGCCGTGCCGTTCGGCCACGGCGCGGATCTCGGGCACCGAGGTTGTGGCCACCTGGCAGAGCAACGGCACCGAGGACGACGCGGCGATCAGACACCGGCCGGGCTCCTCCGCGGACAGGGCCGCCGCGGCATCCGTGCCCAGAACAGCGACGCTGTCGGCGCGGTTGTTCACCCGCAGCGACAACCGCAGCGTGCAGTTGGCGAGCAGGGCGTCGCGCACGACGCCCGTGGGGCGTTGCGTGCAGAGGATGAGATGCACCCCCAAGGACCGGCCGCGCGCGGCCACGTCGACGAACAGAGCGTGCAGCTCGGGGAAGGCCGTGAGCATGGTGGCGAATTCGTCGACTACGATGACGAGCCGTGGCAGAGTCCGCTCCAGATTCTGCACCGCCAGATCGACGATGTCGCGCGCACCGGCCTGGCGCAGTACTCGCTCGCGATAGGTGAGTTCGGCTGCCAGGCTGTCCAGCGCGCGGGCCGCCTGGCGCCCGTCCAGATCGGTGATCAGCCCAACGCAGTGCGGCAGGGAGCGGAGCGGGGCGAACGCGGCGCCGCCCTTGAAGTCGACCAACAGGAACGTCACTTCGGCGGGCCCCGCCGCGGCCGCCATCGCCGCCACCCACGTCACGAGCAGCTCGCTCTTGCCGCTCCCGGTCGTTCCACCGATCACAGCGTGCGGCCCGGCAGCCACCAAGTCCAACGAGACCTCCCCCCGCTCGCCAACACCGATCACGCAGTTCAGGCTCACCCCGGCGGAGCGCCGGTACCGCGGCCCGCCGCCAGCCAGGTGCCCCGACAACTCGCCCAGAGAAACGGATGCGGGGATCGACCGCCGGGTCCGCACCAGTCCGGCCGTCCCTGCCCGGGCAGAGAGCTCGCCGGCGACCCACAGCGCCTGCGCCTCGGTGATCAGCTCGGGTCGGAATGTTGTTCCCCAGGCGTGTTCGCCGGAGCGCAGAACTTCGGCCCGGGACGGCCCCTGCACGCGCACGATGGTGTCGCAGCCCCAGGGGAGTTCGTCGAGTGACCGGGCAAGGGCCACAACCAGCGCCTCCCCTAACCCTCCTCCTCCTCCTCCTCCTCCTCCATTCCCTGCCGTCCCCGGGGTCTCCCCCACGTTCGATGCCTCGTACACCACCACCCGGAGCGCCGAATTTGGGCCCGCGTCGTGCGGCAAGCCGGCTGCCCACGCCCACCCGCTGCCGGGCACGCACAGGGTGACCTGGTCGGGTGGGAGGGCGCAGGCCAGCTGAACCAGCAGCCCGCGGGCGAGAGCCCGCCCGATCGCGAGCGGCCCCACAATGCCGATGCCGCCACCAGCATCCGCGCCGATGGGAGCATCGGAGAGCGTGGCGGCCCAGTCGCGCAGGGCACGGTGGTCGTCGGGACCGGAACCACCATCGAGCCGCAGCCCGCTGGGCACCGCTCCGGATCCCAGGCTCACCTCGATGCTGCCACCCGCCCCGACACGCGAGCCTGCGTCGGCCCCCCGCAGGGAAGCGTGCGGGGCCCTCACGATGTCGTTGGCCGACGGGGTGCGCTGCCAGCGCAGGCGGCGCAACTGCTCGTGGCGCAGGGTGACCTCCGCCCGCAGCGCGCCGAGGTCCTGCTTCTCGGAGGCTTCCGCAGCACGCCGGGAGCGACGACCCGTTCGGCGGGAGTCGACCATGCCGGCCATGGCGATGACCGGGCCGAGAACCGCGAAAATCAGCACGAATGCCGAGCCCGTGATCAGCCAGATCACCCCCGCAGCGGCCAGCGGGGCCAGGCTGGCGACCAGCGGGAACCGGGGCCTGGGTGGGTCGGCGGGGCGAACGGGAAGGGTCAGCGGGACGTCGGCTCGGATCACCGCACCAGCAGACCAGTTCGGGCGTGCTGCTGAACGTGACGGACGTGCATCCGTGCCGGGGCGGCCGCCGGCCGGGCTGGGGAGGGCCGCCGCTTGTGAGGCAGCGCCGCGCCGCGCAGCTTCCGCGCATGTGGCCAACTCAGGACATCCGTCACCATCACTCATCAACCCGTGCGGACCAGTGCGGAACCTCTGCGGATATCCGGAGTAGTCAGACGGATCTCCTGAGTTGGCCACACACCACCCGCAAGGGTGCCGCCGCCCACAGCGGAGGCACCCCTGCGGGACCTCAGAGCCGGAACGCCTCCGGGAGAGGCGCCTTAATTGAGGATGAAGAACTGGTCCGCGATCTCGACGCGGGAACCGCGCGGCACCAGGTAGCGTCGACCCGGTTCGCAGCGCACGGAAGCGGCATTCAGGCGACGGATGATGGTGCCGTTGCCCGAGAATCGATCACTGACCCAGAACTCGCCATCGTGTTGGCCGAATTCGAGGTGACTCTTCGACACGGACCGGCCGAGGTCGTTGATCTGCACCAGGATGTCGACGTGTTCGGCCGGTTGGGGCAGCGGCCGACGGCCGATCAGGCCGGTGCCGTACGCGGACACCGTCTCCCCCGTGCTGAACTGGAGCACGAAGAGTGAGGCGGTCGCCGGCGCCGAAACGACGGGCACGGATGCGGGAGGCACAACGGGAGGCCGATCAGGCGCCGCGGCAGGCACGGGGGCAGGCGCCGCGACCGGTGCGGGGGCAGGCGCCGCGTCAGGCACGGCAACCGGCACGGCGGCAGGCGCGGCAACCGGCACAGCAGCAGGCACGGCAACCGGCACGGGGGCAGGCGCCGCGACCGGTGCGATCTCGGTCTGCCAGTCCTCCCAGATCGGAACCGAGATCACGGTTCGCTGGCGTGGCAGAGGCTGGATTGCCGTGGTGTCATTGGGCCGAGGATCCGGACGTTTTCTGGTTTGTGGCGTTGCCGTGCTCGAGCTGCCGCATTCGCCGCAGAACATGGCGCCGGCGGGAAGCTGCGCCCCGCAGATCAGGCAATTCACGTGCGCACTCCTCTCTGGCCCGGGCCGCTCCCCGGTTGCAGCGTCCGTCGAACGGATGCCCTCCCAGCGTACCGACCCAGCGAGCGAAGCGACACGAGCGCCCGCAACCGCACCGAACGCTGCTTCCCTGCGCCCAGCGAGCGGCGCAGCTCGGTGAGGGCGTTCCACAGCTCGTCTGCGTGCGCGTTGCCCGGCCGTTCCGGCGAGAACACGGCCCGGTCCACGGCCGTCGCGACTATGCGGGGCGCCGCTCCGGGCACCATCGCGGCAAGTTCGGTGCGGGTGGCTCCCACCGGGACGTCGATGCCATAGTCGACGGCAGCATCCGAGAATTCGCGCCAGCCACCCCGAATCCGGTCGAGCGGCGCGGCCCGATTGCGACGCAGCCGGCGCCGTCGCGCCTTGGCCGCAATGATGAGCAGGAAGGGTGAGAGGACGATGCCGAGGCCGAGGAGAGTCCACCCGGCCACTGCCGCGGCGGCGAACAGGAAGGCCAGCAGCGGGTTCGGCGGGGCCGGCGGGTCTTCGCTGGTGCTTTCAGGCGGCGCGAGGTCGCGCAGTTCCGGCGGGTCCGGAAGGGTCGGCGGCACGACCGTTTGCGGCCGGGAGACGACGGTCGGATCGTCGGGCGCCTGGGCCGGGATCTCTCGCACGGGCGGATTCGGATCGATCGTGACCCAGCCGTCTGTGGACTGCACCTCAACCCAGGCCGACACGTCGGACCCGACGACCAAGACGCTGCCGGCGCCGGGAGCCGTCTCCGATGACGCCGATGCCTGCGATGGCTGCGGGACGAACCCGACAACGACCCGCGCCGGAAAGCCGAGCCGGTGTGCCATCAGGGCCGCAGCCACGGCGTATTGTTCGGCGTCGCCGAGCATGGGCTGGTCGGTGAACAGTTCGCTGATCCGGTCGGCGCCGTGCCCCGACCTGCTCACGGGTTCATCCGGGAGGATACCGTGGCTGATGTAGCCATCCGTGGCCAGCCCGTCGAGCATGGCCTGCAGTTGCACGCCGGGTGTGTCGCCGGCTCGCACGTAGCGGGCGAGTGCCTGTTCGAGTTCCTCGGGCAGCACTGCCGGCTCGGGCAGCACGGCGGTGCCGGGCCGCAGGGCTGCCAAACCGTCGGGGGCCCTCGGGACGACGGCCGAGGTTTGGTAGCTGTCGCCCCTGGCTAGACCGGTGAGCACCGCTGCCGTTCCACTGTTGTCGTTGTAATAGAAGGAATCGGACCGCGCACTCCGGGTAGGTCCGGTGAATATGATCCGCTCGAGTTGGCCCGTACCGGGCACCCAGACTCCCGTGTAGCCCGCAACCGTCACCGTCAGGCTGGTCCTGTCGCCGTCGACGGCGGATTGGTCCAGTCGGTCCGGCAGCCGGGTGAACGAGCCGGACGCGCTGCTCACCCGGTCGCTGCCGACCGAGTAGACGATCCCGTCGTAACTGTCCAGGGTAGCCAGGCGCAGGCGGCCGCCACTCGGCAACCCGGCCACCTCGAGCAGAACGGCATCCGACTGCCCGGCCTGCAAATACCCGCGGAATTCGCTCAGTGGGCTCGGGTAGTCCCTGGGGTCGAAGGGTTGCTGCACCCGAGCGCGCAGCACATCCCGTGGCACGTCTACCGGCAGCAGGAGCGCCGCACCGGTGCCGGCGGCGATGGCGATGGCCCCGATCACGGCGGCGCTGACCAGCCCGCGGGCGGCGGCGATGTGCCGGTCGGAGGACGAAGTCGTGGTGCGGCGCGATTGTTGCAGAGAGAGTCGCACCACCGACCGTCGGCGCATCCAGCGAAACCAGAGCAGCCAGAACAGAAGCACGACGAAAAGACCGAGGCCGGTTCCGATCGGGGTGCCCGCGACCGTCGGCCCCAGGATGATCCCTGCCACGAACAGGGCCGCCGGGGCCAGGGTTCCGAATTCGCCGACGCGGGCACGGAGGGCCACCGAGAGCCCGATCACGGTGCTGAGCAGCACGAGGATGAAGGCCGGCACGAGCAGCGCCTGATAGGAACCGACGGGCAGCACGATGGTCACGAGCTGCTTCCAGCTCAACGCCGTCGCGGCGATCAGGTCGAGGAAGCCGCTCAGGGACGGCAGCACGCCGCGCACCGCCTGCCCGGGCACCGCCAGCGGCACACCGGCGATCAGGTAGACGCCCACGGTCGCGAGCCCCACCAGCCACGCAGCCCAGTGGAAGAGCGCACCCAGAATGGCGATGATCGCGCCCATCCCGAACGTCACGCCGACGAGGACTACGAACTCACGGCTCTGGTACACCGGCCAGAGCGACGCGCTGGCCGTGAGGGTCGCCAGGAGCAACCCGATCGTGTTCCCGACGATGAAACGCCATTCCAGACGGATGCCGCGGCCCGTCATCCCGTTGCGGCGCACCCCGCTCCCGCGCCGACCCCGCCCGCTCATGCCGCCTTCGTTCGGGCGAGGCTCTGCTTCAGGTCGTCGAGGTAGCCGATCGTGAGCACGCTCAGCTCGGCCACCCTGCGGAAGCTGGGCACGGTCTCCGGATCGCAGACAACGGCGACAACGTCGACTCCGATCGGAAAGCGACCTGCGGCCGTGCGCAGCTGGGTCAGGGTGGTGGTCGACCCGCAGACGAGGAATGCGACCGAAATGCCGGCCACCGTGTCCGCGGCGGCCTTAGCCAGCTCACTGACCGGCAGGGCGGCACCGGAGCGATCAACGCCGCTGAGGTCGTCGAGCAGCCGGGTGCGGGTGAGGGTACTCAGCGGGCGGAGTGCCGGCATCCGTCGGCGCGCAGATTCCGGCGGAGCCGCACTGGCGACCACGGAGACCGTTCGGGCATCACGGATGGCCCGGACGCCCAGGCTCCCGGCGACGCTGACGGCCATCTCGAACTCGTCCTCGCCGGCATAGTCGGACTCGGCCAGGCTGAGCGCGACCATGAGATGGCTGCGCCGCGATTCCTCGAACTGCCGCACCATGTACCGGCCGGTCTTCGCCGTGCTCTTCCAGTGGATGGTGCGCCGTTCGTCACCGGGGACGTACTCGCGAAGGGCGTGAAAGGAGACGTCACTGTTGGTCAGGTCGCGCGTGGGGTTGCCCTCGAGGTCGCGGATGAAGCCGGTGCTCATGCTCGGAATCGAGACCGTTCGCGGGTGCACGAACAGCTCCACCCGTTCGGCCCACACGACTTCCCGGCGCAGCAGCCCGATGGGGTCGGCGCGCGCCGTCTGCACCGGACCGATCGGGATCACTCCGCGTTTGCGCGTGGGCACGATGAAGACGTCCTCGAAGCTGTCCCCGCGCGCCAGGCTCGGCATCGAGAACTCAGCCAGACCGGACCCGACCGGCACCTCGACGGCCACGCCCGGCAGCCGACGCCGGGTCGGGTTCCGCACGCTCACCTGGCCGGGAACCCGTTCCCCCACCACGACCCGGTCCACGGGCAGGAGCAGGTGGATGTCGAACGCATTCCGTCCGATCAGAAAAGTGGATGCCGCCACGATCAGCACGAGACCGGCCCAGCCGATCACGACGAGCTCGGTCCAGCCGAGCGCGTACCCGAAGAGGAAGGAGGCGCACACGACCGACAGGATGGCCCAGCCGAGCGGGGTGACCACGGATGCGAGTGTCCCCAGCAGCCGGGCGAGGAGCGCGGCGGACGTCCGGCCGACCCGCACTCCCCGGGCGACGAATTCGGCCAGCCGACCGTCACCGGGGTGCTCGGCGAGGCTCGGCGCCGCAGTGGCCGGCAGCACGGGTGCCGCGCCCGGCGGCGCGGGCGCGGCACCCGCCGTCCCCAGCGTGCGCTGGGTCACGCAGCCTGCCTGTCGCTGGGCGGCGGCGTCTCGATCAGTACCCGCGCGATCACACTGGATGCCGTGACTCCGTCGAACTCGGCCTCAGGGTCGAGCACGAGCCGGTGTGCCAGCACCGCGTCGGCGAGTTCCTTGATGTCGTCGGGCACGACGTAGTGGCGCCCGTTCGCCGCGGCAAGGGTCTTCGCGGTTCGGATCAGGGCCAGCGCCCCGCGCACGCTCACGCCCAGGCGCACCTCGGAGCTCCTGCGGGTGCCGTCGATCAGGCGCGCAACGTAGTCGTTGATGGTGGCGTCTACGAACACCGTGCGGGCGAGGGCGGCGAGTTCGACGACTGTCTGGGCGGAGACCACCGGCGGCAGGGTGATCTCGTGTGCGCGGTGTCCGGCACCCTCGAGAATCCTGATCGTGGAGGCATGGTCCGGGTAGCCGATCGAGGCCTTCATGATGAACCGGTCGAGCTGGGCCTCGGGCAGCCGGTAGGTTCCCGCCTGTTCGATCGGGTTCTGGGTGGCGATCACCATGAACGGCGCCGCAACAGGGTGAGTGACGCCGTCGGCGGTGATCTGGCCTTCCTCCATGACCTCGAGCAGCGCGGCCTGGGTCTTCGGACTGGCCCGGTTGATCTCGTCGGCCAGCACGATGTTCGCGAAGATCGGCCCGCGATGGAACTCGAAGGCCCCGCTGCGCTGGTCGTAGATGCTCACCCCGGTGATGTCCCCTGGCAGCAGGTCGGGGGTGAACTGCACCCGGTTGCTGGTTCCCCGCACGCTCTGCGCGATGGCGCGGGCGAGGGACGTCTTGCCGGTGCCTGGCACGTCTTCGAGCAGCAGGTGCCCGCCGCTGAGAAGCGCGGTGAATGACATTCGGATGACGTGGTGCTTGCCGAGCAGAACCTGCTCGACCCCGGTCACCAGTCGGTCGAAAACGTCGGCGAACTGGGCCGCCTGCTCCGCGGTCATCGTCATGGGGTGATCACTTTCGGGGGTTTCATGGTGCGTAGGTATAGCTCTGATTATTCACGGTCACCGTGAGTCTCACCGATCCGGCGGGCGGTGGCGCGCCGTCCGTGCCGAAACTGCAGGTGTTCGGGGAGTCGGCGGCGCGGGGGGGCACCGACGCGTCACCGGGCACCGAGCAGCGGTAATCGGCGGGGAGGCCGTTGTTGTTCGGCCCGTTGGTCCAGCTGATCACTCCGGTCGCCGCGTTGTAGCCGAGCCCGGTCACGGTGAAGCTGACGGATGCCTCCGGCGCCGTGAACGTCCCGGACCACGGCCCACAGGAGCCCCAGTCGGTGCAGGCAGAGACTTGGTAGCGCACGACGTCGCCGAACGGGAGGCCGAGCAGTTCGCGCGGCCAACCGGTCCCACCGAAGGTTCGGTCAGAAGCAGGGACGGGGTTGCCGGCGGAGTTGACCGCCCGCATCCGGTAGTCACGGATGCCCGTGGACGGGCTGATCCCGTCGATACGCAGATCCCAGGCGTCTGCCCGCGCCGCCATCGTACTCTGCACGTCGGTGACGGGCCCCGGGGCCGGACGCACGAGCACGCTCGCCACGGTTGTCGGCGCGCAGCCCGCCGCGTTGTACCCCCAAACGACGAAGTAGTACCGGCCATTGTCGGTGAGCAGGTTGTCGAACACGACGCTGGCGGCATCGCCGCCGAGAGTCTTCTGCTTGGCGACGATGCCGCCCTCGCTCGGCGCCTGCACCTCCCCCGACGCGGTCACGGTACACGCCTGCGCTCCCGTCGGAACCCGGTCGGCACTGAGCTGCTGAACGACATAGCCGCCGATCAGGGCACCCCGGCCGTCGAACGGGTCCCAGGACACGGTCACGGCGCCGGCGGTGTTCGCCGCGGTGGCCGTGATCCCGCCGGCGCGTGCCGGGCCGTAGGGGGTGCCATTGCCGGACGCGCTCTTCCATCCGGCCAGCGCGGGGTAGGCGTCGTTGCGGGCGCTGACCGTTATGGGGGTGTTCACGCCGTTGGCGAGGCCCATCACCTCGAGGGTGCAGGATGCCGCGCCGCACTCCGGTCCGTTCGCGCTGACCTCTGGCACCGCGACACCGTTGGCGGTCACCACATAACCGCGCATCGAGGTTCCGCCGCCGGCCGGTGCGACGGTGTTCCAGCGCAGTCGCAGCCCGCCGTCGAGCGGCTCGGCGACCAGGCCCGTGGGTGCGGAAGGAACCGAGTCGGACCAGACCCGATCGCCGAGCACGGTCTCCGTGGAGAGGCCGAGTCCGTTCCGGGCCGCGACAGACACCCGCAGCGCGTTGTCCTGGCCGTTGCCGGGTGTCGCCACCTCGCAGGCTGTGGCCTGGCAGAGCGAGGTGCCGAGCACGGCGCCCGACGCGGCATCCTGCAGGGTGATCTCATAGCCGGCGATGGCCGAGTTGTTGAAGGCACCCGCGTTGAACGAGACCGAGAGGCTGCGGTCCGCAAATCCTGTGATGCGCAGGTTGGACACCGGGTCCGGTTTGTCCTGCACCGACACACGCACCGTGCCCCAGGCGTAGCGGCTCGGGTCGTTGGTCGCATCGGCCACCTGGTATTGCAGGTTCAGGTCGGTCGGAGCGGCATCCGCCGCCACCCTGACCGTCAACTTGCTGTTGTCGCCGCTGGGCGTGACGCTCACCCCGGCCGGAACGCTGCCACCCTCGAGTCCCCGCACCGCAAGTACGCGCAGCGGCACCGTCGGGAAGGGATTGGTGGCGCCGTCGTTGGCGAGCACCTCGACGACGGTCGTTTGCCCGCGCGGGGCGATGGCGGCATCCGCCTGCGGGATGGCGACGGGGCGAGTGGATGCGACCACGCCCAGGTCGATCCGGCCGGCCCGACCATCGTTGAGGCCGTCCCGAACACCGATGGTGATGGTGCTCCGCACCCCCTTCGGTGTGGATTCCGCAGCGCGCAGTGTGAGCGTCTGGCCGTCCAGCGTGTGGCTGAACCCGACAGGCTTCGGGTCGAGCACGGTGTACGTCAGCTCAGCCTGGTCCTTCGGATACGGGTAGCTGGTGAGCTTGGTCAGGTCGATGACCTTCTCCTGGCCGGGCTCGAAGTCGAGCACGGCGCCGCCGAAGGCCGGCGGCTGGTTCTCGCGCGGTGTGACGAGGATGGGCAGTACGATCGTCGCCGTGCGACCGGATGGATCCGACGCCGTAGACCCGTCGGTCACCTCGAAGGAGATGGAGGCGGGACCGAAGTACTTGTCGGCGCTCGTGAACGCGAGGCTGGTGTCGCTGCCGACCAGATCGGCGCCGTCGGAATGGGTCGCCTGCACAAGACTGCGGTCGGTGAGGCGCACCTTCTTGCCGCCGACCGCCACGACGTAGTCGTTGATGTCGATGGTGAGCAGCGACTCGCTGCGCACGGTAAGCGCTGGCACCCCCCGGCGCACCTGGGGCAGGGCGTCATCCGAACCGGGGACCCAGATGAACGCGTAGGACACGATGCTCGCGTCCTCCGGGTGGGCGACGGCGAACGGGATGATCTGGCTGGCCGCCCCCACCGTGACGCGGATGCGCCGGGCCGGCGTGACCTCGGCGACTTCCGTGAAACGTTCGGGCACCGTCAGTGCCAGCTCGCTGACCGGGCCTTCGGCGAAGAAGACGTTGGCCAGCACGTCCACGTCCACCGTTCGCGCCTCGAGCACGTCGGAGAGGGCAACGTGGGTGTCACGTGCATCCGGCCGCGAGCGCGGCGCATCCTCGCGCACAACGACCGTGAGGAAGGTGGAGCTCGTGCCGCCGCGCTCGTTCTGGATCGCGTAGATGAAGCCGAAGCGACCTTCCGTCGGTGGCGCGGTCACCGCGATGGAGTCCCCCTCGACCACGGCTCCGGCCGCGTCGGCACCGCCGCTGCCCTCGACGCCCGTGATCGTCAGGGTTCCGCCGTCGGGGTCGGAGTCGTTGCCGAGCACGCGCACGGCCACCGTGCTGCCTGGTCGAACCACGACCTCGTCCGGCGCGGCGATCGGGTTGCGGGCACCGTCGAGGGGCGGGCTGATGCCGACCCGCACCGTGCCGACGGCCCTGGCGCCGAGCGCGTCGACCACGGAATAGGTGAACGTGTCCGTTCCGGCCGAGTATTCCCCGGCCGTGTAGGCGAGTGAGTCGGCGCCCGTGACCGAGACCGTGCCTTTCTCGGGGCTGGACTCCTGGCCCACCAATTGCACGGAGTCGCCGTCGGGGTCGATGCCGGACAGCGGAATCGGGATGCTCACCGTGTCGCCGGCGAGCACGCGCGCCGTCAGGGTCTTCGGCGCGGGGGCGGTGTTGGAGGTCGGGTCGGCCTCGCGCACCGAGATGCTGACCTCGGCGTTGGCGAACTGGCCGTCCGGGGCGTTCACCCGGTAGACGGCGGTGACGTTTCCGGCCGTGTCCGGCGCCAGGAACCGCAGCACGCTGCCTGAGACGAAGAGCAGGCCGCCGCCGGATGGCAGCTCGGTCGCGAGCGCCGGGGCGAGGGTGAGGGGGTCACCGTCGGGGTGCTCGTCGTTCGCGAGCACGGGAATGTCGATGGCGTCGCCCACCCGCACGGAAATGGAGTCCGGCACGGCGATGGGAGCCTGCTTCTGCGCGGGCGGCGGGATCTCGATCACGGTCACAGTGCCCGCGGCCTCGGCCAGGCCGTTGCTGACCTGGTAGCCGAAGACGGCCGTGCCGCCCTCGAGCGGTTTGGTCAGGGTCACCCGCAGGATGCGCTGGTCGAGGATCTCGATCCGCATCCCGCTGTCGGCGGGGACATCCGTCGTGCCGGTCACCAGCAGCACTCCGCCGGCCGGGTCGGAGTCCGTGGCCAGCACGTCCACCAGGGTGGCCTGCTGGCCCCGGATGAACGCGGTGTGCGGCACCGTGATCGGCGGGGTGTTCGCGTCGGGCGCTGCACTCACATTGACCCGGATGCGACCCGTGGCGGTGAGTTCGCCATCCGTCACCGCGTACTCGATCTCGTGCACGCCCACCACGTCGCTCTGCAGCCGGAAGGTGCCGGCGTCGAAGTCGGCGACGATGCTCACCTCGGGTTTGGCCGGAACGCTGCTCAGGCGCAGCGGCGCCGACCCGCCGCGCACATGCTCGAGCGGCGACACGGTCACTTCGCTGCCCGCGGTCGCCAGCACGACGAAGGCCTCGGCGACGATGGGCACCGACCCGCGTGAACGCACCGTCACCTCGAGCGCACCCGAGCCGGTCAACCTGCCGTCGGAGACGGTCAGGCCGATGGTTTTGGCACCCCCACCGGAATCACCGTTTGTGTAAACGACGGACCCGGCCGGGGTGAAGCTGACCCGGTCTGGTGCCGGCGTGGCCGCGGCAGCCAGGTAGAACGGGTCGCCGTCCGGGTCGACCCAGTCGCCGAGCACTGCGGTGGTGACCCGCCCGCCGGCGTACACGGTGGTGTTCGTCGTACGGGCCTGCACGGGTGCGGAGTTCTCTTCCGGGCCGCGCACCGTGACGGTGACGGTTGCCGAGGCGCTGCCGCCGCGCCCGTCGTTGATGGTGTAGTCGAAGGCCAGACTGCCGGATGCCTCCGGCGTGAGGGTCAGCTGCACCTGTTGGGTGTCCGCCACGAGCTCAAGCCGGCCGGCCGCGGCCGGCACGTCGGTGACCGATTCGATCACCAACACGTCGCCGTTGGGGTCGAAATCGTTGAGCAGAACGGGCAGCGTGACCGTGCGCCCCGGTCTGCCGCCGAAGTCGTCGTCGACGGCGACCGGAGGCACCTGCGCCTTCTCGTACTCGGGCGTGCTGTCGTCCGTGGTCTGCTCGACCTGCTGCTGGTCTTCCTCCGTGTCGATCAGATCGGACCAGTTGTCGATGAGTTCGTTGTCCTGCTGCACCGCCCAGGAGGCACCGTTGCGGGCGTCGTTCAGCACCACTCCGGAGCCGTTGTGCCGGAAGGCGAGCCGGGCATCACCCACCACCCCGGTCAGCGTTTCCGTGTCTGCGTCGACGGATGCTGCGCCGCCGCTCGCGGTGCCGGTATCCGTTCCGCAGTCACGCCACACGGTGCCGTCCGACCAGGCCGCGTACGCGCAGGATTCGTCGAGCGCCGGGGCGGCGGCGTCGCCGTTCCGGCCGGTCACGAGCGTGCGCAGCTTGCCGCCCGCGGCGGACACCGAGACGAGTCCCTCCCGGTGGGCGACGAGGATGCGGTCGCCGGACAGGCTCGGCTCGGCCAGGATCGGCTCGTCGGCGACCCGGATGCTCCCGGACAAGTCGTCCTGTCCCTCGGCCTGGAACAGCCGCCGGGTCGAAGCGTTGAGCAGCGCCCAACGGCCGTCGACGCTGGTCAGCTGATAGCGGTCGTCCGGTTCGCCCGCCGGCACCACGACCGTGCTGGTGATGCTGTCGGCGGTGAGGAGATCAACCCGGGCGAGCTCACCGGTGGTGGGCGTGAAGGCGAAGAGCACCCCGGCCTCATCCATGCTGACCACGGAGCCAGCGCCGAAGGCCAACGTCGGCTCGGCGGTGCTGTCGAAGCCGGACAGCTGGCTCGCGGCCACATTCCAGATATCGCCGTCCGCGGTGATCACGGCACGGTCGCCCGCCAGGATGACCGATGCGGACTCCGGCGGCAGCGCCACACTGTGGGCCACCTCCGCAGTTGCGGGGTCGATGATGTCGAGGGCACTGTTGCCGCGGTCCAGCACCAGCACGGTGGCACCCTGCTGCACCACGTCGAGGCTGGCGCTGCCGGCGGTGACGACCGTGTTGAGTTCGAACACGGCCGTGTTCGCCCGGCCGACCACCTGCCGGGCCTCGTTCGTCACCCACACTGCCGCGTCGCCGAGGTCGAGGCGCTGCGCGGTGTAGCCACCCGAGACCACGGCCAGGGTGCCCACAACGGCCACCACCAGGGTTCCGCTGAGAGTGGTGGCGAACAGCGACCGGTGGGTGGCGAGCCAGCGACGGATCATCGATCGGCGCCGGTCTCGGTTTCGATGCCGACCAGCGCGCTGTCTACGCATTTCTCGCCGCTGGGCTCCCCGATCCTGCCGTCCCGGTTCACGGCGACGGTCGCGCAGACCCGCGTCTCTCCCTGCGGGTCGACCGTGAATTCTGTACCGCGCTGGATGCTGCTCGCCCCGGTGCGCAGGGTCACCACGTAGTTGTCGCCGTCGCGCACGCCGGGGTCGGACCAGCTGAACCTGACCGTGCCGGAGCGGAGCTCGCCGTCCAGATCGCTGACCCCGGGAATCTCGGTGCCGGTCTGGCGCACCAGAACGGTCGCCGCAGCGCCTGCCAGCCCCAGGATGACGGCCGCGCCGGCCACCAGAGCCCAGATTGTGAGCAGGCGCCGCGGGGACCTCGGCCTGGTCGTCATGGTGTCCCCCGGCGTGCCGGTGACCAGCGGCCCCGACGTCGCCGACCGGGTGCCGCGGCTGGTGGCCGGCGCTTTCCGCCGGCGACGCGGGCCGCCGTACGCGTCGACGGAGTTGACGCCCGTGATGCGAGTGCGGTCGTCCTCGTCCTCGATTGACTCTCTCGCCCAGTCGTCCCGTGCCACCTCGAGCGGCGTCTGGGCGAGCCCGAGTTCGGCCTCGACCGACTGCAGTTCGCGGATCAGTTCCAGCACGTTGCGGTGACGCAGTTCCGGCCGGCGGGACATGGCCCTGGTCAAGATTCCCTCCAGCCGAGCTGGCACGTCGGCGCGGTCCAGCGGCGGGATGCGGGCCTTGTTGATGCGGGCCATCATTGAGGCGGAACCGTTCTCGGTTCCGGGCAGTTCGAACGGCGAGTGCCCGGCCAGGAGCGAGTAGAGCGTTGCGCCGAGCGACCACACCTCGGCGGCGACCGATCCCGAGACTTCGGCCAGGAGCACCTCAGGCGCAGACCAGGGAATCGAGAGACCCACGGCGTCGGATCGTTCGGCCTCGCCCAGCGTGGCGGCGATCCCGAAGTCCGAGAGGACCGGATGCCCGTACGCGGTCACCAGGATGTTGGCCGGCTTCAAGTCCCGGTGCAGAACGCCGGTCTGATGGGCGGTCTCGACGGCACTGGCGATCTTCACTCCGATCCGCAGGGTCTCCGGCACCGAGAGCGGTGCCACGCGGTAACGCTGGCTCAGGGTCGAGGAGCAGTACTCCATCACGAGGTAGGGACGCCCGTCGGCGGAGACGCTCGCTTGGAAGACCGTCAGTATCGACGGGTGCGAGCTCAGCTGTGCCATCAGGTTCGCCTCAGCCTGGAACAACTGACGAACGTGATCGTTGACGATCTCGGACAGCAGGACCTTGACCGCGACCTGACGCCTCGGCATGTTCTGCTCGTAGAGGAACACGTCGGCGAAACCACCGGATCCGAGCAGCCGAAGGTAGGAGAATCCCGGCAGGTTCGGCGGCGTGGAGGGTAAGCGCCGTGCCATGTCGCCTCCCGGTGCCATCGATGCGTGTCGTACAAGTGAGCAGGCGCACGTCGACCGGGTGACTCGACGGGCGTCCCTAATTTTAGGGGTCTGCAGACGTGAGGGGGCCTGCGAGCCCGACGGGAGTCGGGAAACTACCCCAACTCTGGGGGTACGGCGTCGCCGACCGCGAGAACGTCGAGCACGATCACGGTGACGTTGTCGCGGCCGCCGTTCTCGAGCGCGGCATCCATCAGAGCTTTGGCCGCGTCATCCGCTCGCGGGTTGGAGATCAGAAAATGACGGATGCCGTACGCCGTGAGTTCCTTGGTCAGGCCGTCGGAGCAGATCAGGAGCCGCATTCCGGCCTGAAGGGGGCGAATGCGGTAGTCGGGCACCGGTGGTTCGTGGAATCCGACCGCGCGGGTGACGATGTTGCCGTGCGGGTGCACATCGGCTTCGTCGCGGGTGATCCGGCCCGCGTCCACGAGTTCCTGCACCACGGAGTGGTCAGTGGTGATCTGCTCCAGCACGCCCGAGGTGAGCTGGTAGACCCGAGAATCACCGATGTTGAGCACGATCCACTGCGGCATGCCGGAGACGACGGCCAGCGCCGCTCCCGTGACGGTCGTTCCGGTGCCGAGGTCGGTCACGCCGTCGCCGGAGGCCATGTCCACCACCGAACGACTGAGCGCGTCGTTGATCTGCTCCGCCTCGACGTGGTCCGTGCCGGCGAGTTCGGACAGCCGGGTGACGACGGCGGCGCTGGCGACGTCGCCCGCGGAGTGCCCGCCCATCCCGTCGGCGACCGCGAAGATGGGAATTTCCGAGACGAGGCTGTCTTCATTGACCTGCCTGCGGTGACCGGTGTCGGTGATCGCCGCCCAGGCCAGGGTCACGGTCTTTTGCACCGACGGAAGGAGGACGGTGGAACCGGTTGAGCCTTGACCAATCTGGGTCACGGATGTGCCTTCCGAAATTGCCGAGCGATTACTGAGCGGGCGTCGTGCCGGCTGCGGGGAGGATCTCGATGATATTACCGTCCCCGATGTCCACTGTCGTACCGGGCAGCACCGTGAGCGACTGGCCGGAGTGGAGACGTTGCCTGCGTCCGCGCGGCGGAATCACGATTGTCCCGTTCGTGGAACCGAGGTCGGTGACGACTACCGAGCTGCCCTCCTGGCGGATTTCCAGGTGGGTGCCGGAGACCGCGGAGGTCGGTGAGGTCACCTGAATTAGCCGAGCCGGAGAACCGGATGCGATGCGCGGCGGTCGGGGCCGACGCCCGAGTTGGTGGGGTTGGTCGAGCAGGATCTCCTCGCCGTTCGGCAGCCGGAACCGCAACCGGGCCTCGGCAGGGCGAACCGGGTGCGCGGCGGTGGCACCCAGGGCAGCACGTGCCGGGCGGCCGAGAACGGTGTCCGCGTCGGCCGGGCTTCGGTCACTCTCGACGTGGATGATCGTGGCGTCGTCAACGTGGCCGGGCGCCATCGTCCCGAGCCCAGCCTGGGCCTGCTCCGCCGGGGCGTCATCCGCCGGCGCGTCATCCGGCAGGACTCCATCGGACGGCGTGTCATCCGACAGGACGTCATCCGTCAACGACCAGAACAGTGAGGTCGCAGCCACCGAGCCCTGACCGAACGGATGCCCTGCGCTCAAGCCGGCCGCGGCAACCACCGGTCGATCGGCGAACCCGATCGTGAGCCCGATCACGGACCTGAAGTCGGCCAGCAACCAGGGGCGGATGCCGCCGGCCGAGAACCGACGCGACCCGCCGACCGAGAACACGTCGACCGCCACGTCGCCGCGGGCGATCACGGAGACCGGGATACCGTCTTCGTCGGTAGGGGCGCGCTGCACGATCACGGCGAAGTGCGCGGTGGCGTTCTCCCCGCCGAGCGGTAGCAGAGCCACCAGTTCCTCGGCTTCGACGTGGGATGCCGTGACGAGCGCGGCCAGGGTGGCCGTCACGCCGGGCGGGGTGTCCTCGGGAAGGGCCGCGATGAAGGATCGGCCCACCACGAAGGTCAAACCGGCCTGGTTGCCGGGATCGAGTTGGTATCCGACGCGCCCCACGGGTTTGGTGCCTTCCGTTCGGTGGACGATCGAGGACCTGACGTGCGTGGTGCTCGTGCCGTCCTCAAAACCGTACATCTCTAACGTAGCCGTCGTGCGTGAATCCGCCATGTCGACGAGGCCTGGGCGCAACTCCGTCGGCGCGAGCGCATTCGAGGTGCGGGAACCGAGCCCAAACCAGACGATCTTCCGTGGATTCCGTTGTCGTTGACGTGTATTGCTGCGGAATCGCTTGCCTGAGGTCAGCCCCACTGGCATACTCGCTGGATGAGCGTAAACGGGCGCAACGCTGCGGGAAAATCGGCACCACTGGACGAGGTCTCGAAGAAGATCATCGAGCAGCTCCAGGCCGATGGCCGGCGCTCGTATGCCGAGATCGGCAAGGCCGTCGGTCTGAGCGAGGCCGCCGTGCGCCAGCGCGTTCAGAAACTGACGGATGCCGGCGTCATGCAGGTCGTCGCCGTCACCGACCCGATGCAGCTCGGGTTCTACCGCCAGGCCATGATCGGCATCCGTGCGACCGGGGACACCCGGGTGCTCGCCGACCAGCTGTCGGCCATCCCAGCCGTCGACTACGTCGTTTTGACGGCAGGCTCCTTCGACCTCTTGGTCGAGGTCGTCTGCGAGGACGACGACGAGCTGATCAACCTGCTCAATTCTCAGATCCGCGGTCTCGACGGGGTCAGCTCCACTGAGACCTTCGTCTATCTCAAGCTCCACAAGCAGTTCTACAATTGGGGAACACGGTAAAAAAATGACAATCGCAGCAGACACCACCGCAGCCACCGGCACGGCGACCACCGAACTCGCCGCCGCCGACACCGAGAGCACGACGGCCACTGCCGTCGAGGAGGCTGCCGGGCCCCGCGTCTACACGGATGCCGAGAACGCCACCCTGCAGCAGAAGGCGAAAGACCACCTTTGGATGCACTTCTCGCGCCAGTCGGTGCTTGAATCCGGGCACGGCGTGCCGATCATCACCAAGGGTCTCGGCCACCACATCTGGGACTCCAAGGGCAAGAAGTACATCGACGGCCTGAGCGGGCTGTTCACCGTGAACGCCGGCCATGGCCGCAAGCGCCTCGCCCAGGTGGCCGCCAAGCAGGCCGAGGAGCTCGCGTTCTTCCCGATCTGGTCCTACGCCCATCCGAGCGCCATCGAGCTGGCCGACCGTCTGGCCGCCAATGCGCCGGGCGACCTCAACCGGGTCTTCTACTCGACCGGTGGCGGCGAGGCCGTGGAGACTGCTTTCAAGCTGGCCAAGTACTACTGGAAGCTGCAGGGCCGCCCCACCAAGCACAAGGTCATCTCCCGCAACGTGGCCTACCACGGCACCCCGCAGGGAGCCCTGGCCATTACGGGTATCCCCGCTATGAAGGAGATGTTCGAGCCGGTCACCCCGGGCGGATTCCGAGTGCCGAACACGAACTTCTACCGCGCCGAGGAGATGGGTTCCGGATTCGGCGACGACGTGGAGAAGTTCGGCCTGTGGGCCGCCAACCGGATCGAAGAGATGATCCAGTTCGAGGGCCCGGAGACCGTCGCCGCAGTCTTCCTGGAGCCGGTGCAGAACTCCGGCGGATGCTTCCCGCCACCGCCCGGCTACTTCAAGCGTGTGCGCGAGATCTGCGACCAGTACGACGTGCTGTTGGTTGCCGATGAGGTCATCACGGCTTTCGGACGCATCGGCAACATGTTCGCGTCGACGACCTTCGGGATTGAACCGGACATGATCACCTGCGCGAAGGGCATGACCAGCGGCTACTCGCCGATCGGCGCCACCATCATCAGCGACCGCATCTATGAGCCCTTCAAGCACGGTGAGACCACCTTCTATCACGGCTACACCTTCGGCGGCCACCCGGTTTCCGCCGCCGTGGCCATGGCCAACCTGGACATTTTCGAGGAAGAGAAGCTCAACGAGAACGTGCGCGAGAACTCGCCGCTCTTCCGAGCGGAGCTGGAGAAGTTGCTCGATCTGCCGATCGTCGGCGATGTGCGCGGCGAGGGCTACTTCTTCGGAATCGAACTCGTCAAGGACAAGGGCACCAAGGAGACCTTCAGCGATGCCGAGTCCGAGCGACTTCTGCGCGGCTACCTCTCCAAGGCGCTGTACGAGGCTGGGCTGTACTGCCGCGCCGATGACCGGGGTGACCCGGTCGTGCAGCTCGCTCCCCCACTGACCATCGGCCCGGCCGAGTTCAGCGAGATCGGAGCCATCTTGCACGGCGTGCTCTCGGACGCTCCGAAGTACCTCTAGTGGACGACGCACCGGCCACCCGGAATCAGGCGTTTGCGGTCTCGTCCGGCGGGACCGCAAACGCCCAGTCCGGAAGATGCCCCACCCCGAACACGGTTCTGAGCAGCTCACCCATGCCGTAGCGGGGGTCGATCGCCAGTGCTCGGTCGACGAAGATTCCGGCGACCGACCCTCGCCCCATCGCCCAGGACAGCCAGGCCAGCATGCACAACGGTGCCGGCCTGGCCCGACGCGGTGCGAGCGCCACCAGCAGTTTCAATAGCCGGATGGCCCGCTCGATCCTCTCCGGGTCGGGGCGCCCTCGCGAGAGTCCGAGCATGAGATCCCCGGTGACCCGGGATTCCGGGCTGTCGCCTCCGGCGGCCTGCTCCTCTCCGATGATGTCATCGAGGCTGCGCCCCGTGGCCCGCTGGACGATCGCGTAGTGCAGGTTCAGCTCGTGCGTCTGGCGCCCAACTGTCTCGCCGAAGGCGAACTGCAGCATCATCTGGTCCCGGCAGGCCGGCCCCTGCACGAGGAACAGCACAGCGGCCACATCGTCGACGCCCAACTGCTCCAGGTCCAACTCCAGGGCGGCCTCCGCGGCCAGCACCGGGTCGAGGATGTCGCCGGCCAGTTCGAGCAGTTCCGGCACCGTCTCCGACCGGGAACCGAGCCGCTGATAGCGGGTGAGCCGCCGGGCGACCTTCTCTTTCATCGACGGGTCGACCGCGGGCAGGTCCGCGCGGCTCTGCAGCGTGGCCAGGTCGCTCCGTGCCGCGTCGGGGATGGCACGGTGCACATCGGAGGCGGCGATCGCACTTAGCGGGTTGCCGCCGGCCGGGCAGTCCGGGTCGAAGTACGAGCCCCACCCGTCGGTGGCCACGCACAGGGCGTCCCGCACCAGAAAACCGGACAGCCGCGCCCGCGCGCACAGCACCTCCGCGAAACGTCCCTGGGGCAGGCCGGCCACGGATGCGACCAGCTCGTCGCTGTAGAACACGGGAACCAGCGCATCGACGTCGGGAATTTTGCAGATGGTGCCCACAAGAGTGGTCGCGATGCGCTTGAGCACTATCTGCGGCGCTTCGGGGCCAGGCAGGTTGAACCGCATCGCTCCGCAGGTTCGGTTGCCCCGGAAGGCGACGAGTACCAGACTCTTCTCGGGCAGAAACCCGACGAGCTGTGGCACGAGGGCGAGGAAGTCGTGCGCTTCCCTGGTCTTGACGATTGTCCTGTTCATGGGTCAACCCTCCCCGGAGCCGTCTCCGCCTCCCGATCCGGTCCGGGTCGGTGCGCAACTCGGCGTATTCACATTCTGGGGAGGCCTGGCCACGTACTCTGGATCGAAACGGATGCGGCCGGTGAGCGAGCGCACGACACCGACAGAGGACGAGGTTCACGGATGGCGTTTTCAACGGTTCTGGATGTGGTGCTCCTGATCGTGCTGTTCGGCTACCTCGTCTCCGGCTATCGCAGTGGGCTGATCGGAAGCCTCAGCGGAATCGCGGGATTGATCGCGGGCGCCATTGCCGCCTACTTCCTCGTTCCGCTCGTGGGGACCTGGGTTCCCGCCGCGGAGTGGCGCACCGCCGCCACCCTGGCGACCGCCGCCGTGCTCCTGATCGGCGGCCTCTCGATCGGCCGTTCGATCGGCCGCCTGCTGACGCCGAAGGGGACTCGCAACAAGCTGCGTGTCGTCGATCGTCTGCTCGGTGCCGGCGCCGCCGTCGCCGTCTCCGCTCTGGTGGCCTCTATGATCGCCTTCAGCATCGGCGCCCTCGGCGTGCCGGTGGTCTCCTCGGCCGTGAGCTCGTCCAGCGTGATCCGTTCGATCGACTCGCTGACCCCCGACCCGGTGAAGACCTTCCTGGCCCAGCTGCGGTCGATCGTGGCGACCGAAGGCATCCCCCGCGTCGTCGAGGCGTTCAACGGCGAGGCCCCGGTCGTGCCGAACGTGGGAACCGACAGCGAGGCCCTGCTCGCGGCGAAGGAATCCGTGCTGAAGATCACCGGCACCGCCTACGCCTGCGGCCAGAACCAGTCCGGCAGCGGATTCGTCATCGCGACCGACCGGGTGCTCACCAACGCCCACGTCGTCGCCGGGGTCTCGGAGCCCGTGGTGGTCACTCCCGATGGCAGGGCGCAGTCGGGCCAGGTCGTCTACTTCGATCCGGCCGTGGACCTCGCCGTGATCGCGGTGCCCGGGCTCGACGCCCCGCCGCTCGCGCTCGGCGACAATTTGGGGCCGGGCAGCCTCGCCGTGAGCGGCGGCTATCCCTTCGGCGGACCCTTCGAATCCGCGCCGGCCGAGGTGGTCGCCGTCGCCCCCGCCATTGTGGCCGATATCTATGGCCAGGATCCCTCGTCGCGGCAGATCTACACACTGGCCGCCGATGTGGACCACGGCGAGTCCGGTGGCCCCCTGCTCAGCGAAGCCGGTGTCGTGGCCGGCGTCATCTTCGCCAAGTCGACCATCACCGACAACCTCGGCTACGCCCTGGCGATGGAGGAAGTCGACCCGGTTGCTGAGCAGGCATCCGCGCTTGCCGCACCGGTCTCCTCTGGCTCCTGCATCAGCGGGTAGCCCCCGCGATGGCAGACTAGACAGGTCCTGAACGCGCGGGACCCCAGGAAAGGCCCACAGTATGACCATCATCGCCGCCGCCGACGGTTCGGCCCTCGGCAATCCCGGTCCCGCTGGTTGGGCGTGGTACGTCGACGACTCCTGCTGGGCCGCCGGCGGCTGGAAGCACGCCACGAACAACCAGGGAGAGCTGAAGGCCGTGCTCGAACTGTTCCGGGCCACAGCGCACCTCGACGACGACCTCCTCGTGCTGTGCGACAGCCAGTATGTGATCAACTCCGTGACCAAGTGGATGCGCGGGTGGAAGGCCAAGGGGTGGCGCAAGGCGGACGGCAAGGCTGTGCTGAACCTGGATCTGCTCCAGGAACTCGATGAGGCCCTGGCCGGGCGCACCTACCGGTTCGAATGGGTCAAGGGCCACGCGAACCACCCCCTCAACGAGGCCGCCGACAGTCGCGCCCGGGCCGTGTCGGAGGCATTCCAGCGCAACTCGCCGATCAACCCCGGCCCCGGTTGGGTGCGGCCGGGCGATGCCCCGTCGCCCGCCCGGCGGTCGCTGAGCACACCGGCCACGAGGCCGGCCGCAAGCACCGCCGCGCCCAGCGCCCCGAAGCCGCCGGCCGGCCCGAAGCATCCGGAACTGTTCGCGTTCGACGACGAACCGGCCCGCTCCCACACCGTGTCCCTTGCATTGTCCGCCGATGAGCACGCCCGACTGTCCCGACGCGCGCTCGGGCTCGGCGTCAGCGTCGAAGAACTCCTTCGCGGCCTGATCTGACTCCGCGTCGAGCAGCGCATGCTCGCCTCCCGTGTGCTAGTCATGACCCATGACGCGATTCCTCGGAGTTGACCTGGCCTGGGCCGAAGGCAGCGCGTCGAAACCGGCCAACGAATCGGGGCTCGCCTGCATCGATGAGACCGGCCTGGTTCTCGACGCGGGCTGGGCGCGCGGAACGGATGCCGTGATGGCCTGGATCGAGTCCCAGTGGGAACCCGGCGCCGTTCTGGCGATCGACGCCCCCCTGGTGGTCAGCAATCCCACCGGGATGCGGCTGTGCGAGCGGGAAACCGGTAGTCGGTACGGCAGCTGGCACGTCTCCGCGAACGCCTCGAACCTGGGCCGGCCGTGGCAGGGCGGGGTCACAATCCGCCGTCGGCTGGAGACATCCGGATGGACCTACACCGACGGCCTGGCCTCGACTCCGCCGGCCACAGCGAGTTTCTTCGAGTGTTACCCGTACACGACCCTGGTGGGGGCGGAGGAGTTCGGGTACGCCGATAAGCGACCGCGCTACAAGCGCATGGGAACCTCGCTCCCGCCGGCCGAGCGCCGGGCCGCGCGGGCCATTGTGTGCGACGACCTCATCCAGCGCATCTGGCGTCTCACCGACGCGACTCCCCCGCTCGACCTCGGCACGCACCCCGTCTCGGATTCCCTCGTGACGGAGCCCTCACCGCTGCTCGACAGGGCCTACAAGCATCGCGAGGACCTGATCGATGCGCTGCTGTGCGCATGGACAGCTTCCCTGTGGTGGCACAGGGGCACCGAACGCTGCCAGGTTCTCGGCGCTGTGGACGATGTCTCGGAGGAGGGGCACCGGCCGACCATAATCGCCCCGGCCCGCCCCGCACAGCGTCGAACCGCCGCAGGGGCGCGGCTTGTCACCGCACCGGGTACCAGCGTGCCTTGACCCGCTCCGTGACCTGCCAGGACGCAGGTTCCACGTTCGCGCGGGCCGCGGCGAGCACGTGGTCGCCCACCCTCAGCGCCATCGCGGTGTCGTCTGCCGTGAACCGCACGATCGCCCGGGGTGAGCCGGCCACGACGGCCAGGTCGGATGCCTCCACTGTCGTCAGCTCGGCGGCGGCGGCCGCCAGGGTCGGAAGCACGGAGTCCGGGGCCACGCCCGGGCGGAGCGCGCCGATGATCAGGGTGATGCGGAACGAAGGCATCCCATCAGCGTAGGCGGGGATACCGTCGATCCGGGCCGGCGACCCAGGCCGTCGAGGTCCGGTGTATCCCCTCCTGGTACTGCAGGGGCTCCCGGCGCTCACGTCTTTCGCGGGCGGGATGGCCATCATGTCCGGGTACAGGCTGGGCCCGCTCGGCATCACGCCGCCGGATCAGTTTCCGAAAAGCGCACTTCGACTTGGGTCCGGTCCGCCAGCTCGTCCCCGGCCGGATGAGTCAACTCCATGATCACGACGCTCGGAGCCTGGCCGAGCAGGTCGAGGACCGATCCGATCTCCATCCCGGCGTAGGGGTCGTCGACGTCGAGCTCCTCCGGGCGCACGCCGAAGAGCGGGTCAGCTGCGGTCACCATCAGCACGGCCCCACGGTGCTCGGCCTGGTTGAACACGCGCGCGAGTTTGTCTTCGGTTTCTTCATGGGTGGCACCCACGATTTCGCCCAGCGGCAGGGTCACGAGGGCCTTGCCCAGTTCGCTCGCGACGGATGCCGCGGCCTTGGCTTTGGCCGCGGCATCCGTTCCGGTGAACACGGTGATCGCGCCTGCCCCGGCCAGCTTCACGACGTCACCCACGGTGCCGACCACGGCGGTGCGTTCGGCCGCGTCCAGGGTGAACGACGCCATCACGCCGAAGGAGAGCCGCAGCGGCGCATTGGACGCCAGCCACAGGGAGGTCAACACCTCATTGGTCAACGGCGAGGGCGAGAGCCAGACCTGCAGGGTGTCCGCCGACCCGATCGGAACGTTCAGAACGGGATGACGTTCGATGGCGGCCCGCGCCGTGCCGAATACCCGATGGCTTCCGACATCCGTGTCGACCTCGTCACCGGGGAAAGCGCTGACCAGGTAGTGCAACTCGGCAATCACGCGGCTGGGTCCCCGCTGGGTTTCCTCCCGATAGCTGATCAGGCTGTCGTAGTAGAGGTACACGTTGACGGAGGGGCCGGTGACGCCGGTTCGTGGAGAGCCGAGAGCGTAGGCCGTGACCTGCAGCCCGATCGGCGGGGCGGTGAGCAGCCGTTGCAGCGCGACGGTCGTCGAGACGATGGCCTGGCCGTAGTTCGTGAGCGACGACATGGTGACTCCGGCTTCTGAGCATTCTGGGACACGAGGACGAAAGTGAGCAGACGAAACCACGCTACTCCGGCTCCCCACGCAGGTCGAGGCATTCGCTGGCGCCCGAACGTTCCAGCCTCCCGGGGCGCTATGCCGTAGCCTGCTTCGGGACGCGTGTTCCACGGTCGGTCCCGATATGTTTCCGGCGCCGTGTGCACCGTGCTACCCACGCACGGCGAAGGAGACCCATGGATTACTCGGCAACGATCGTGGTGCAGGCGCATGTCACGAAGCCGGATGCGCTGCGGATGATCGCGCAGGCCGCGGGTTCGACCGTTCACGATGCCGCCACGGCCCGACCGTTCGTCCCGCTCGTCGGCGGCGGGCGCGTCGAGGTGGAGATTCCGAAGTTCGGCGAGGCGCCGCCGCTCGCGATCGACGTATTCAGCCCTCATAGCGACGAGCAGGCCCGAGTGTCCGCGCTGACGCTGCAGGCGGCCCTGGTCACCGTGACGGACTGGCCGATGGAAGTCCGGTAGGTGCCCTCCTCCCCTGGTTCCGGCCTCGACATCGCGTTCTCGGCCTCGCGGCGAAAGTTGTGCATCGCAGCAGGTGGTCCAACGTGAACCTGCCTTCACTAGCTGCGCCGCGGCCCCCGAATTCTCACCAGTCGGTGCGGGCCCGCTCCTGTGCCACGACCGCGTCGCGGTCGACCAGGCGGCGGAGCCCGGCGAGCGGCTGAGCCATGCGGTGATTGCCCCGGATGCGCGGCTCCACCCGGTCCAGGAACGCCCAGTACCCGGCGGTGAACGGGCAGGCGTCCTCGCCCAGCCGTTTCTTCGGGTTGAACGTGCACGCGCCGCAGAAGTCGCTCATCTTCGAGATGTACGCACCCCCGGAGGCATACGGCTTCGTGGCGACGATTCCGCCGTCGGCGTGCTGGGACATCCCCACCACGTTGGCGGGCATCACCCACGGAGTGCCGTCGACGAAGGAGTTCGTGAACCACTCGGTGAGCTCGGCCGGCTGATACCCGCGCTGCAGGGCCCAGTTGCCGAGCACCATCAGTCGTTGGATATGGTGCGCGTAGCCCGTGCGACGCACCTCCCCGAGCACATGGCTCAGGCACTTCGCCCGCACCGCGCTGCCGTCGAGCTCCCAGAACTCGCGGGGCAGGGGCACCTGCGCCTCGAGGTGATTGCTGCGCCGCACATAGTCCTCTCCCAGATGCCAATAGAGGTGCCAGACCCAGTCCCGCCAGCCCATGATCTGCCGCACCACGGCTTCCACGCTCTGCAACGGGGCTCCCCCGATCTCGTAGGCACCGACCACGGCGTCGATCACCTCGCGCGGATGCAGCAGTCCCAGATTCAGGGGAACGCTCAGCCTCGAGTGGGCCATCGATTCATCCCCGAGCAGCGAGGCGTCCTCGAACGGACCGAAGTCGCCCAGGCGCGTCTCGACGAAATCGGCGAGCGCGGCGAGCGCCTCCGCCCGGGTGGCCGCGAACCGGCGCGGGCCGTCCTCACCGATCAGGTGGACGCGCCCCTCCGCCTGCCACCGGTCCAGGTCGATGCGCACCTGCGCGTCGATGTCGTCTTCGACCGGGCAGAACGGGTCCGGCAGCCCCAGGCTCACCGCTCCCTTCGGCGGTGGCTGGCGATTGTCGTGGTCGAAGTTGAACTTGCCGCCCTCGGGATCGGGCCCGCGCATGAGCAGGCCGGTCTCGGTGCGCACCTGGCGATAGAACTGGTCCATGATCAGCCGAGATGCCGGTCGGCCTGCCGCCCAGGCTGCGAAATCCACTTCGCTGGTCACGAAGCCGCGGCTGGGCAGTACCCGCGCGCCGAGCTCCCGCACCAGGGCACGGGAGCCCCACGAGGTGGGATCGACCACTTCGAGGTCGCGGCCGGTGAGCACGTCACGATAGTGCTCGGCGTGCAGGTACTCCACTCGGTCGCCGAGCTCCCTGGCCCGGTGGCGCAGTGCGCTGAGGATGAGGTGCGCCTTGGCCCGGTGATAGGTGCGTTGGCCCAGAACACCGACGGCCTCCACCATGAGAAGAGGTCCGCCGTCATCGAAGTGGGGGCCGAGCTGGTCGGCGAAGATGAAGCGAGGCGCTGCCATGGTACCGAGTTTAGATCGGTCCCGAGCACTCGCGCTGCCCGCCGGGTTCGAGGCCGATGCCCAGCCGCCACGGGCTAGCCTCGGTCCATGAGCAGGTTCGTGGACAGCTGGCGGTCGCATCTTCTGGTGACTCTCTCCGGAAACGGTGAGGGCCGCCCGCGGTGGGTGGAGAAAATGGAACTCGGCGACGACGTCGGCTTCTTCGGTCCGGGCTCGGCCTCCTGGGCCGTGCACGGTGGGATGGCGACGATGGTCGCCGGCATCCGTGCCCTGCTCATGCAAACCCTCCATCCCGGCGCGATGGCCGGCGTGCACGACTGGTCCCGCTACAAGGAAGACCCGCTCGGACGACTCTCCGGCACCATCCAGTGGCTCGTCACCGTGACCTTCGCCGACACCACCCTGGCGGCGAGCGAATCGTCCCGGGTGGGGCGCTTCCACGACCGTGTCACCGGAACGTACCGCGACTCCCAGGGCATCGAGCGCCCCTATGCCGCGGGTGACCCGGAGCTGCTCGCTTGGGTGCACATCGTCTTCACGGACGCGTTCCTGTCCACGCACTCGATCTGGGGAGGCCCCATCCCGGGCGGCGCCGACGGTTACGTGCGCGAGTGGGCCAAGGCCGGCGAACTCGTCGGCGTGCACAATCCGCCCCGCTCCGCGTCCGAACTGCAGGCCCAGCTCGATGCGTTCAAGGACGCCGGCATCCTGAAAAGCGACGAGCGCGTCGCCGAGGCGGTTCGCTTCATTCGTAATCCACCGCTCCGTCGGGGCATGATGCCGTTCTACCGGGTGATGTTCGCCGGCGCCGTCGCCTCGATCCCCCGCGAGTACCGTGAGCTGCTCGGCCTCCGGCGCTCCCTGCTGCCCGTGGTCTGGGCCACCGGAGCCGTTCTCGGCCTGGTGCGCCTGCTGCTGGGCCGGTCGTCGACCTCAGAAGATGCCGCCCGCACCCGCATCGCACGCCTCGCCAAGGCGAATCCCGCCTGAGCCGTGCGGCTCGGCTTGCATATCGCAGCGCCGATGTACACCCCCTTGCCGATCTCGCCGAGATAGGCGAACGTCCAAAGATGAGACTAAGCGACTGGGTTCTGACCGTTCATTGCCGGGAGTGCGGAATCGGCGGTACGGCCCAGGTCGAAATCGACCGGCACATCGTCTGGCCGGTGATCGTGCATGAAAGCGGATGCACCCTTGCCGATGACGAGGACCTGGTGGAGTCCCGCTCCGGCCACCCCGTCCACGGACGCCGCCAACGGGTCTACGCCGGCTGACCTGGCCCCCGAAGGTGCGACCCGGTGAGGATGGCCGCACGCGTCCCCGATCAGGCACACCACGACCAGCACAGCCATGGCCACCGACAGCCAGACCAGGGAACGATGCCACACGACGGGGCGGGGCGTGCGATCTGCTTCAGAGCTCGGACGCCGGCGGCGCTGGGTACCGGAGCGAGGACAGATGTTCTTGGGCAGCCCGGCGCAGGCCCGAGAACAGCCGGTCGCCGAGCACGGTGCCCACGACGACGATCTCGGCCTTCGCCGCACGTTCGATGCGGGCATCGAGTTCATCGATGTCGGCCTCGGCCGCCAGGAAGGCCGCCTCCGCGTAGCGCCGGAACCAACCCGCGGCGTCGACCTGGCCGATACCCGTGAACGTGTCGAATACCTGGGCCGCCGCGAGGCGACCGGGATTGTCGTCGGAGACGTGCCAGCCCGGCATCAGGGCGTCCACGTGGGCCAGGGCGTCCGCCGGCACGGCCGTCGGATCGACAGCCTCGGACACGGAATGCTGGGCGATCTCGAAGGTCTCCGGCAGCGGGAGCTCGGAGTCGATGGCTTCGAGCACCCGCCGGGCGGCCGCCACGGTGAGGCCACCGACCTCGGTCAGAGCGACGATGAGACGGATGCGACCGAGGTGCGCGTCTCCGTACAGTGCCTGATTCGGACCCGTGCGACGTCCTGGCGGCAGCAGATTCTGCCGCTGATAGAACTTGATCGTCGCAACCGCCATGCCGCTGCGTGAACTGAGTTCAGCCATCTTCATGTCGGCTTCCGCCATGGTCAGGCGTCCGCCCGCTCGGCCGGCGCCCGATAGCTTTCGATCACGAAGGCCAACGACTCCGCCCATGGTGTGGCATGAACCCCGAGCAGGCGCTCCGTCTCGATGGAGTCGACCAGGAACGGCCGGTTGAACTGGTAGGACGAGTCGTTGGCCGCCCGGATGAACGGCACGAGGACGCCGAGCAGTCGCAGGAACGCCGGGCTCAGTGCCTTGACGCTGCCTTCTTCGCCGGTGAGTCGATTCACCTGCTCGGCGATCTCGGCGCGGGAGAGCGGCTCCGCAGCTGGCACGTGCCAGACCCTGCCCCACGGCCCGCGGTGGTCCGCGGCCGCGATCAAGGTGGCGACGATGTCGGCAAGGTAGCACCAGCTGTGCGGTTCGGTCGCACTGCCGAAGATCCGGGCTGACCTGCCCGCGAGAACCGGTCCGAAGAAAGCCGAGCCGAGTTGGCTGTTCCGCCCGGCGCCCGGTCCGAAGTAGTCGCTCGCCCGCACCTCGACGACGTCGATTTCGCCTCGGGCCTGGGCGGCGAGGGCGAGCTCCCACCCGTCGGCGCGCACCTGGCCCTTCGGCTCGGTCGGGTGCAGCGGAGTCGTTTCGGACATCGGCATGGCACTGTCCTTGCCGTAGCCGTAGAGGTTGCCCATCAACACCAGTCGGGCCGCGGACAGGTGCGCAGCTTCGATGGCGGCCCGGTGCATCGGGGGCCACAGTTCCGGCCAGCGGTGATACTGGCGAGGGCCGGTCGCGAGGAAGATCGTGGCTGCACCCGCTGCCGCTGCGGCCAGGGCATCCGGATCGGACGCGTCGACCGTGATCGATGTCGTTCCAAGAACGGTCGTGCCGGAACGGGTCGCGACCAGGACGGTGTCGCCACGCGCGACGAGGGCGCGGGCGAGGGCTTCGCCGATGTAGCCGGCGCCGACGACGAGGTGGACGGCCATTGGATTCTCCTTTGCGAACGACGAGAGAGCCGTGTCACTGACAGTGTGCCAACTCTGATAGTTACGCTATCAGATATGTGAACTATCCATAAGTATTGAACTCGAATTTCCTCGTCCGATGGGGCGCGGCCCCCGTCGCCCGTTACGGGGCCGGGGCGAAGAACGCGCCGATCGCGGCGCACAGCGCCACCGGGTCGTTCACATGGCACAGTTCTCGGGCGGAGTGCATGGAGAGCAGCGGGATGCCCACGTCCACCGTGCGGATACCGAGGCGGGTGGCGGTCAGCGGACCGATCGTGGAGCCGCAGGGCACCGTGTTGTTCGAGACGAATTCCTGGTAGACCACGCCCGCCTGCGCGCAGGTTCGAGCCCAGAGGGCCGCACCAGCGGCATCCGTCGCGTAGCGCTGCGTGGCGTTAATTTTCAGCAACGGGCCACCCCCGGCGACGACCATGTTCGCCGGGTCATGCTTCTCCGGGTAGTTGGGATGCACCGAGTGGCCGGCGTCGGCCGAGAGGCACCAGGAGCCGGCATAGGCGCGCAGGCGATCGCTGACGGATGCTCCGAGCCCCGCCCCGATCCGGGTCAGGATGTCGCCCAGCAGCGGTCCGCTCGCGCCAGAGCGGGTCTCGGAGCCGAGTTCCTCGTGGTCGAAGGCCGCGAAGACCAGGATCTGCCCCACCGGTGCGGATGCCCCGATCAGGGCGACAAGGCCGGCGTGCACCGAGGACAGGTTGTCCATGCGTCCGGCGGCGAAGAGCTCGTTGCCGAGACCGAACCGGGCCGGCGGTGCCGTGTCGACAGTAGAGACGTCATACCCGGCGACATCCTCGCCCACCAGCCCGGCGAGACCCGCGAGGTGCCCGACCAGGTCGGCCTGGCTCGCGTTTCCCACGCCGAACACCGGAGTCAGGTGCCGCTGCCGGTCGAGGGTGAGTGCGGTGTTGGCGTCGCGGTCGAGGTGGATGGCCAGCTGCGGGATTCGGCAGAACGGCCCCGTGCGCACGAGGTGCTCGGTGCCGTCGATGGTGGTCAGGCGTCCGGCGAGTTCGAGTTCGCGGTCGAGCCAGGAGTTCAGCAGCGGGCCGCCGTAGACCTCGACGCCGGCCTGCAGCCAGCCGTGGGCGCCGATGGTCGGCTTCGGCTTCAGCTTGAAGCCGGGCGAGTCGGTGTGGGCGCCGAGGATGCGGAACGGTGTCGTCGGACCCGCGCCGTCCGGCTGCACCCAGGCGATGACGGCGCCGTCACGCACAATGTAGCGGCGGCCCGCCTCGCGAGGCCACTCGTCCGTTTCGCTGACGCGGTCGAAACCGGCGTCGTCCAAGCGGCGGGCGACCTCGGCTGCGGCGTGGTAGGACGACGGGGAAGCGGTGATGAAGTCGGCGAAATCATCGATGTAGTCCGGTCTGGAGGTCATGGGTCAATCCAACCACCTGCACACAACGTGCTCGTCACGCCGGGGAGCCCCGGCCAGGGCCGTGCTGTCACGCGGCGAGGCCCGCAGCTTCCCCCTCGGCGAGACAGGAAGGACTCGGCGCTCACGCCTCGGACTGCAGGGCGGCCCGGGCGAACGCAGCGCCGCCGGGCGTGACGATCCACCGCCTGTAACTGGTCGCACCGACGTCAAAGACACCCAGCCCCCGCAGCAGGCGCCATTTCGGCAGCACCAGGGCAAACGCCGCGTCGCCGGAGAGCGGGGCACCGTCGGCCCGCACCCAGCCCACGGTCTCCAAGCTGAGGGCCAGCAGTTGCTTGAACAGCTCGCTTTCATCGAAACCCCGCCGCGCTATCAGCAGGAGCAGCAGCCTGACGGCGTCGGTCTCGGCCACATTGCGGCTCTGGTGCACGGTTCTCGCCAGGTGCCACCACAGCTCTCGCGGTGCCTCGGCGAGCGCCCGGCCGCGACTGGTCTGCAGCAGCATTCCCTTGCTCACGCGCAGCAGACCGGCCGTGCGCAGATGGGCGCGCAACTCCAGCAGCGGCAAAAAATGACTCTCCCTGCTGGCCGTGCCGGGCCAGCCCCAGTCGAGTTGGGTTGAGGCTTCCACGACCACGACCGGCGGCAGATACCCAGCCTTGGTCAAACGGATGCCGTGCGCGCCGACGCGGCGCAGCATCCACTGCACGGGCGTCACCATGCGTTCCATCGCCCGCACCGGCAGCAGAATGGTGTCGGTCACCCGGGCCTCCGCGAGCACCAGCCGGAACCCGGCGACGGATTCGGGGTGCATGCGCGTTTCGATTTCCTGGATGGCCTTCACCGTTGGAGCATAGCGAGGTGATGCGGACCGGTGCCGGCGGCCAGGCATGCGTTCCGCCGCAGCCGTGAAACATGGGCAGAGTCATTGCAACCACGACCTCCGTCAACCTCGCCGAGGTGCTCGCCTTCATGCGCCCGAGGCACCGGATGCTCGTGGCCAACACCCGCTCTGACAGTTGCCCGCAGATCTCACCTGCGGCCGGCGGGGACGCCGAGATGCTGCACCTAACCGCGCTGTCACTCGCGGCGCACCCTGTGGAAGCGGGCGCACGGTCTACCGTGCGCCCGCTTCCAGGACCTGCGCCGCGAGCGCGTTCCGGCACCCGGCTCGGCGCACTGTCACCCGCATCTGCAAAGCTGAACGGATGACCGACACCCGCACCGATGCTCTCGAGATCCTCCGCGCCCTGGTCGGACGTGACGACGCAGACTTCCACGAGGGGCAGTTCGAGGCGATCGAAACCCTCGTCGACCAGCGTCGTCGGGCCCTGGTCGTGCAGCGCACCGGGTGGGGCAAATCGGCCGTCTACTTCGTCGCCACCCTGTTGCTGCGCCGCCAGGGTGCCGGCCCCACGATCCTGGTGTCGCCGCTGCTCGCGCTGATGCGCGACCAGGTGGCCGCGGCCGCCCGGGCCGGGGTGCGTGCGGTGTCGATCAACTCGTCCAACGCCCACGAGTGGGCGGAGGTTCAGCAACAGCTGCAGGGCGACGAGGTCGACGTGCTGCTGGTGTCGCCGGAGCGGCTCAACAATCCGAAGTTCCGCGACGATCAGCTCCCGGCGCTTCTGGCCCGGGTGGGACTGCTCGTGGTCGACGAGGCCCACTGCATCTCCGACTGGGGGCACGACTTCCGGCCCGACTACCGGCGCCTGAGCGACCTGATCGCGCAGATGCCCGCCGGCGTGCCGGTGCTGGCGACCACGGCCACGGCGAACAGCAGGGTCGTGACGGATGTCGCGGCGCAGCTCGACCGGGTTTCGACCACCGAAGCAGGTACCGAGGTGGTCACCATCCGCGGGCCGCTCGCCCGGTCTTCCCTGCGGCTGGGCGTTCTGCGACTGCCGGACTCGCGCACCCGGCTGGCCTGGTTGCTCAGCCACATCGACGAACTGCCCGGCAGCGGCATCATCTACACCCTCACCGTCTCGGCCGCGGAGGACACCGCACGGTTGCTGCGCGACGCGGGCCACCCCGTGCGCGCCTACACCGGCCAGACCGACACCGCCGAGCGGGAGGAATCCGAGGGCATGCTGAAACGCAACGAGGTCAAGGCCCTCGTTGCCACCAGCGCCCTGGGTATGGGGTTCGACAAGCCCGACCTCGGCTTCGTGCTGCACTTGGGTGCCCCCTCCTCCCCCGTTGCCTACTACCAGCAGGTCGGACGCGCCGGCCGCGCCACCGAGAACGCCGATGTGCTGCTGCTGCCCGGAGTCGAAGACGAAGACATCTGGCAGTACTTCGCCACCTCCTCGATGCCCAGTCAGCACAAGGCGGAGGCTGTGATCGGGGCGCTCACCGAGCACGGATCGGCACCGTTGTCGACACCCGCGCTCGAGGCACGCGTCGACCTCAAGCGCAGCCCGCTCGAACTGCTGCTCAAGGTGCTCGACGTCGACGGGGCCGTGCGCCGCGTCACCGGCGGCTGGGTGGCGACCGGTCAGCCCTGGCTCTACGACCGCGAACGCTACGAACGCATCGCCGCCGCCCGGGTGAGCGAGCAGCAGGCCATGATCGACTACGAACGCACCACCGGCTGCCGGATGGAATTCCTGCAACGGGCCCTCGACGACGACACCGCGGTGGCCTGCGGTCGCTGCGACAACTGCACCACGGCCTGGTTCCCCGGCGACGTGCGACCCGAGATGGCCACGGCCGCCGCCGTGTCGCTCGACCGGGTCGGTGTGGCCCTCGAGCCGCGCGCCCAGTGGCCCACTGGGGTGGCGAGCCTCGGCGTGAACGTGCGCGGCAACATCCCGGCCACCGAACGGATGCTGCCCGGCCGCGCCCTCGCCCGGCTCACCGACCTGGGCTGGGGCGGTCCGCTGCGGGACCTGTTCGCCACCATCTCCGCCGATGCGCCGTCCACGGATGCCCCGGCGAGCCCGGCTCTGATCCAGGCCTGCATCCGCGTGCTGGCAGAGTGGGGCTGGGACGAACGCCCGGCCGCCGTGGTCAGCGTGCCCTCCCGACGGCATCCGTTGTTGGTCGAATCGGTGGCCCGGGCGTTCGCGGACGCCGGCCGCCTGCCCTGGCTCGGCTCGCTCGACCTCGTTAACGGCGGGCCCGCCGGCACGGCCGGTGGCAACAGCGCCTACCGGCTCTCCCATGTCTGGGACCGCTTCGCGGTGGGTCCGGAGCTGGCCGCGGCCCTCGACGAGGTGCAGGGCCGGCCGATCCTGTTGGTCGACGACCTCGCCGACAGTCGCTGGACCCTTACGGTGGCAGGCCGACTGCTCCGCCGTCAGGGTGTCGCAGCGGTGCTGCCGTTCGCACTGGCGGTGAAATCCTGACGCGGTGATCAGGGGGCGCAGCCCCGGCCAGCCGTTTCCCGGGAAGCCCGCAAGACGTCTCTGCTCGTCCTCGTCGAACCGGGGCACCGAGTTTGCGCGCCGTACGCGCGGCAGCATGCGCAGGCCTCGCGCAGCATTCCACGCCGGAATTGCGAGCTGAGGCGACGACCAGGGCCCATACCTTGTATTACGTGGGGTGTCACGGGAATACTGGCTGACGCTCACTCCTTGTTAGTCTTCGGACGTTGCTTCCCGGCGACGAATACGCACCTGCAACCTCGGTTAGGCCAGAAACAATGAAGCTCAAGATCATGTCGGCGGTACTTCTCGCAGCGCTCACCGTGTCGCTGGCCGGCTGCTCCGCTGCCGACTCCGATGACACGGCCACCGCCGGCGCCGACACCTCACTGTCTGCCGTCACGGATGCGGGCGTGCTGACCGTCGGCACCGAGGGCACGTACCGACCGTTCACCTTCCACGAGGGTGGCTCCGGCGCACTGACCGGCTACGACGTCGAGATCATCGAGGCGGTCGCAGCCGAGCTCGGTGTCAAGGTCAAGTTCGAAGAAACCCAGTGGGACGGCATCTTCGCCGGCCTCGAGGCCGGCCGCTTCGACGTCATCGCCAACCAGGTCACGACCACGCCGGAACGCGTTGCCAAGTACGACTTCTCGACCCCCTACACGTTTTCGACGGGCGTGATCGTGGTCAAGAGCGACAACACCTCGATCACCTCTTTCGACTCCCTGTCCGGTAAGACCACGGCCCAGTCGCTGACCAGCAATTGGAACACGCTCGCCACCGAGAGCGGCGCGAACGTGCAGGCCGTCGAGGGCTGGGCCCAATCCGTCGCGCTGGTCGAACAGGGCCGCGTCGACGCGACCGTGAACGACAACCTGACCTTCCTCGACTACCAGAAGCAGACCGGCGCCACCGGCCTCAAGGTCGCCGCGAACACCGACGAGAAGTCCGCGACATCCTTCGCGTTCGTCAAGGGCAGCACGGCGCTGACGGATGCCGTCGACGGCGCCCTCGAGAAGCTCGCCGCCGCCGGCACCCTGACCTCGATCTCGGAGAAGTACTTCGGGTCCGACGTTTCGCAGTAATACACTCCCGCAATGAATCAATCTGCCTGGGACCTGTTCTGGACCTCGCTGGGCCCCATTGTGCAGGGGGCGATCCTCGGCACCATCCCGCTGGCGCTTGCCTCTTTCGCGATCGGGATCACGCTCGCCATCGGGCTGGCGCTCATGCGCCTGTCCCGGCGGGGATGGGTGTCGAGCATTGCCCGGGTCTACATCTCCATCGTGCGCGGCACCCCCCTGCTGGTGCAGCTGTTCGTTATTTTCTACGGCCTGCCGTCGTTGGGCATCGTGATCGATCCGTGGCCGAGCGCCGTGGTCGCGTTCTCACTGAACGTCGGAGGATACGCCGCCGAGGTGATTCGGGCGGCGATCCTCTCGGTGCCCAAGGGGCAGTGGGAGGCGGCATACATGATCGGCATGTCGCACCGACGGGCGCTGACCCGAATCATCTTGCCTCAGGCCGCCCGGGTATCGGTGCCGCCCCTGTCGAACACGTTCATCAGCTTGGTGAAGGACACCTCCTTGGCGTCGGTGATCCTGGTCACGGAGCTGTTCCGTGAGGCCCAGCAGGTGGCGGCGTTCAGCACGGAATTCATGCTGCTCTACCTTGAGGCGGCCCTGGTCTACTGGGTGATCTGCCTGGCTCTCTCGTCGGTGCAGAGCATCCTCGAAAAGCGATTGGACCGCTATGTCGCCCACTGAACCGATTGAGCCGACCGGCCCGCCGGACCCGGACGCAGCGCCGGCCGCCGACGCCCTGCTCCGTGTGCGCGGGCTGCAGAAGAGTTTCGGCGCCAACCAGGTGTTGCAGTCCATCGACCTGACGGTGAGCCGCGGTCACGTGCTCGCCCTGATCGGACCCTCAGGGTCCGGCAAGACCACCATCCTGCGCTGCTTGAACGGGCTGGAGCTGGCCGACGGCGGAACGATCGAGTTGGCCGACGAGCTGTCGGTGGACTTCACCACCGCACCGGGCAAGAAACAGCTGGCAGCTCTGCGCGACCGGTCGGCCATGGTCTTCCAGCACTACAACCTGTTCCCGCACAAGACCGTGTTGGAGAACGTGTTGGAGGGCCCGGTCATGGTTCAGCGGCGCCCGAAAGACGAGGTCACGGCAGAGGCGCTCGCCCTGCTGGACCGCGTTGGACTCAGCTCCAAGAGGGACAGCTACCCGTTCGAGCTCTCCGGCGGCCAGCAGCAACGCGTGGGCATTGTGCGCGCGCTCGCCCTGCGTCCGAAGTTGCTGCTCTTCGATGAGCCGACCTCGTCGCTCGACCCGGAACTCGTCGGTGATGTGCTGCGTCTGATCAAGGAATTGGCCTTGGAGGGCTGGAGCATGGTGATCGTGACCCACGAACTCGAGTTCGCGCGCGAGGTGGCCACCACGGTGGCTTTCGTCGACGGCGGCCGGATCGTGGAGCATGGCGACCCGAAACAGGTGCTGCGCCACCCGAAGGAGGAACGCACCCGGCAGTTCCTGCACCGGCTGCTGTTCCCCTTCTAGGCCGTCAGTTCTCGCCCGCCAGCGACTCGGCGCCGGTCAGCTGTTGCGCTCGGAGCCGGGCCGATCCGCTGCCTCAGACTCGGGTCGATCCGCTGCCCGGAGTGAGCCGGCGTGAGCTCGCGCCGTGGGATCCTGGCGTGTTTTGATCAGGCTGGCGACCGTGGTCACGGTCAGAACCACTCCGATGACGATGAGGCTGAGGTTCGTGCTGATCTCCGGCACGCGGTCGTCCAGGCCGTGTCCCCAGTGCAGAACGAGTTTCACTCCGATGAAGGCCAGGATCAGGGACAGTCCGGTCGACAGGTAGACCAACCGGTCCAGGAGCCCCTTGACGAGGAAGAACAGCGCCCGGAGCCCGAGAAGTGCGAAGGCGTTGGCCGTGAAGACGATGTACGCCTCGTCGGTGATTCCGAAAATCGCCGGGATCGAGTCGAGTGCGAACAGAAGATCGGTGCTCCCGATCGCGATCAGAACGATGAACAGCGGTGTCACGGCGCGGCGCCCGGCACTGCGGGTGAACATTCGACCGCCGACGTAATCGTCGGTCACGGTCAGGCCCCGACGGGCCACCCGAACCAACACGTTGTCCTGCACGTCGGGGTCGACGTTGCGGTGCCGGTACAGCTGAACGGCCGTGAAAATCAGCACCAGACCGAAGATCAGGAACATGAAGGAGAACAGCGAGAGCAGAGCGGCGCCCAGCGCGATGAAGATCGCCCGCAGTATGAGTGCCAGCACGATCCCGAAAATGAGAACCTTCTGCTGGTACTTTTCCGGCACGGCGAAGGTTGACATGATGATCACGAAAACGAAGAGGTTGTCGATGGACAGGCTCTTCTCCACGATGTAGCCGGCGAAGTACTCCGCGCCGAAGCCCCAGCCCACCTGGGCTGCGAAGACGAGGCCGAACACGATGGCGACCGCGATGTACAGCACCGAAGAGATTGCGGCCTCCCGGAATTTGACCACGTGCGGCCGGGCCATGGCCAGGCCCAGGTCCAGCGCGAGCAGACCCAGAATGAGTGCGATAGTGAGCGTCCAGCGGAGCGCAGTTACTTCCAGCAACTGTGACCTTCCTGTCATATCCTCTGCGAGGAATTTTGGTCTGGCCCCAATATTAGGGACCAGTTTTGTGATTTGGCGATTTAGTTACGTGGACCGGACGAACGACGCGGCCTGCCCTGCTGATTCCCCAGCTCGGCAGCACTATTCTTTTCCAGTGACTTCAACAGCAATTCCTACGGTGGCCTCCGACTCATTAGTGCCCTCCGCCCCCCGGCGCCTGTCCGGTCTGCTCCGGATCGGGATGGGGCTGCTGCTGTTCGCGAGCATCGCGACCCAGGTCACCGACCAGATCTGGAACGATGCCTTCGTGGCCACCGAGTACTTCGGTTATTTCACGATCCAGTCGAGCCTGATGAACGTGGTCGTTCTCCTCGTGGGAGGTTCCCTCGCGTTGGGCAGTCGCGTCGATCCCCAGCTGCTCACCACGGTGCGGATGTCGGTCCTCACGTACGCGGTCGTCACCGGGGTCGTCTACAACGCGCTGCTGCGCAATGTCGTCTCCGACGGCTTCATCGGTGTCGGCTGGCCCAACGAGGTACTCCACGTGTGGGCGCCGATCTTCATCGCTTTGGACTGGATTCTCTCGCCAGGGCGACCGGCTGTGGCGTGGAACCGCCTCGGCTACGCCCTGATCTACCCGGTGCTCTGGGTGGTCTATGCCCTGGTGCGCGGAACGACGACCGGCTTCTACACCTACCCGTTCCTCGACCCGGCCCAACCCGGTGGTTACTCCGCGGTGGCGCTCTACGTGCTCGGCATCGCGGTCTTCATCGGCGTCCTGGCCGCGGCCGCGATCGCCGCGAGCCGCCTCCGGGCTCTGGAGGCCGGGCCGGTGCGCTGATCCGCCTCCGCGGTCATCCGTGCCAGGCAGTGCGGGCGAAAGCGTGGCAAAAACGGCGATCATCTCATCCACGCTGTGCGACGCGGTCGACGGATGCCGGAACGGCCGATTCCGCTCGAGGCTGTAGTGGTTGCGCCGGCCCACCCGCTCGCGGCGAATGTACCCGGCCTCGACCAGATCAGCCATGATGCTGAGCGCCGCCCGGGACGACACTCCCACCGTTTCCGCAAGCTCATGCACCCGCGCATCAGGGTTCTCCGCTATGGCGAGCAGCAGGTGTGCGTGGTGGGTGAGGAATGTCCACGGCTTGCCGGGGGCATCTGTCGCCGAGATCGGCGGTTCGGTCGTTGGCAGCTCGGTCATCGGCGGGTCTCGTTCTCCTTCTTCTTCTGCACGGATTTCTGGGCCTTTTGCTCGGGTGCGCGAGCAGATCGACGCCAGACCGGCTCCATCTCGGCCAATTCCTCGGCGGTGGCCTCCCGGAAGGAGCCCGCAGGAGCAGCCTCGACCTCGCGCCGACCCTGTCCCCGTGTGGCCCGCAGGCTGAGAACGACCGACACCGCGATGATCAGCGCGATCACACCGAGGGAGACTGTCGTCGGAATGTAGAACACGTCGAGCAGCAGCATCTTGACGCCCACCCAGATCAGCACGAGAGAGAGGCCGATCTTCAGGTAGACGAACCGGTGCATGAGGTCGGCGAGCAGGAAGTACATCGCCCGCAGGCCGAGGATCGCGAAGGCGTTGGCGGTGAAGACGATGAACGGTTCACTGGTGACCGCGAAGATGGCCGGGATGGAGTCCACGGCGAACACGACATCCGTCACCTCGACCAGCACGAGGACCGCCAGCAGCGGCGTGGCGAGCAGGATGCCGTTCTTGCGCACGAGGAAGCGCTGGCCGTGGAACGCGTCGGTCATCGGGACGAAGCGGCGGAAGAGGCGCAGCACCGGCGACTTCTCGGGGTGCGCGTGTTCGTTGCGGGTGCGGATCATGCGGTAGCCGGTGTAGATCAGGAACGCTGCGAACACGTAGAGGATCCAGGAGAAGTTTTCGATCAGCACGGCGCCCGCCGCGATGAAGATACCGCGCAACACGAGCGCACCGAGCACGCCGAGGAACAGCACCCGGTGCTGGAATTGGCGGGGCACCGCGAAGGCGGCGAAGATGATCGCCCAGACGAAGACGTTGTCGACCGCGAGCGACTTCTCGATCAGGTAGCCGGCATAGTACTGCTGCCCGAACTCAGCCCCGGCCGTGATCCAGATCACGACGCCGAAGGCGATACCGATCAGCACCCAGATCACCGACCAGATCGCGGCCTCTCGCACACCGATCACATGGGCCTTGCGGTGGGCGAACAGGTCGACAGCCAACATAACGGCGATCACACCGAACACCGCCATCCAGGCGTAGAGGGGGACGTTCATGGGAATTACCTTCCAGTCAGTGCTTCGACTGGAGGTCTGGTCCAACCCGGAACGGGTCCCTATGGCCGGGTTCCGATGACGAAACCGTAATGACGACCACAGACTGGGGATTACTCCCCTCCGAAAACAAGTGAAGCATACTTCACCCTTTGGGGCAAACCACGGCGGTTGAATGGCGCCGCCGCCGCGACTACCGTGCAGGGGAACGAAGGAGAATTCCATGAAGGGTTTTGTCGACGACATCGAAGATGCAGCCATCCGCAACTCGAATTTCCGCGAGGTGCTGTACACCTCGAACGGGCTGCAGCTCGTCGTGATGGCGCTGGAGCCGGGCGAGGACATCGGGGAGGAGGTGCACCGGAATCGTGACCAGTTCTTTCGGGTGGAAAAAGGCAAGGGCGAGATCTGGATCGACGGCAGCCGAACGAAGATCCGAAGGAACTCGGCCATGATCGTGCCGGCCGGGGCTCGGCACAACGTGGTGAACTCCGGCGGGAAGGTGCTGCGGCTCGCCACGGTCTATGCGCCGCCGGAACACCGGGACGCGATCGTGCATCTGACGAAAGCGGATTCCCAGGCCTCGAACGAGCACTTCGACGGAACAGTCACCGAACGGTCAGTGAAGAAGCAGCCCACCAAGGCGGCCACCCGGCACGCCACGAGGCAGGCACAGGCGAAGCCGGCGACGAAAGCGACCCCTCCGACGAAGTCAGCGAAAGCGACGAAAGCGACGAAGCCGGCGGCCAAGCCGGCGAAAGCAACGAACGCGACGAAGACGACGAAGACGACGAAGACAGCGAAAGCAGCGAAGACAGCGGCCAAGCCGGCAGCGAAGCGGCCCTCGACGAGGGCGCGTTCCGCTAACACCGACTAGCCGGCAGCGTCGTAACGACCTCGGCGAAATTCCTGCAGTTTCGGCCCGCAACGGATTCCTGGGGCCTGTTCCGGACAAACTCTTTGTCGACTTGATTCGTGCTGCGAGGGCGGTTCCGAGCGCGTGGTGGATGACCGAACGGTGCAGGCTTTACGGCACATCCGTCGCCTGGTGTGGCCAACTCAGGAGATCCGACGGAGCCACACCGGGCATCCGCCCGGGTTCCGCACTGTTCCGCGGCGGCCGGGTACCTCGAGCGACGGATGTCCTGAGTTAGCCACACACAGGCAGGCCGACACACACAGGCAGGCAGGCAGACAGGCAGGCAGACAGACACAGACACCCAGGCACAGACCCGTATGCCCACACGGACGAGCTGACCGGGCCTGTCCCACGGGCACGGCAGGGGTGCCGGGAGTTAGCCATTTCAGTCCGCAATGACTGGCTGGGGCCGGTTCTGGGCACAATCGCCGTTGAATCGGCTCGTCACTCCGAATCGGGCTGCGCTCTATCCAGACAGCGTCGGAGTGGTCGCAGCCTGAAGCCTGCGTCCCTGCAGGGTGCGCTCCCGCATGGAAAGGAAGAGCGGGAAGGTGAAGGCGAAGGCCGTCAGGCCCGAAAGCACCACGTAGAGCCAGCCCCGCTTCATCCCGAGGCGTCTGGCCTCGACGATGATCAGGATGCTGCCGGCCACCGCCACTACCAGCAGGTCCACGGTCAGCGACGACACCGCCGGGCCGCTGTTCACCCAGTCCCCGATGAAGTCGCGAAGCTGCACGATAGCGAGCACGTTGAAGGTCCAGGTGCCCACGAGACCGGCCAGGGCGAGCAGCAGGTAGACGAAGGCCAACGGGGTCCAATTTTTGGTCATGGGCCATTATCGCTGCCCGGTAGGGTCGGAAGCTGACCCCGGGGAGCACCACCATGCCACACTCATCGCGCCGGCCGGCGTCGGTCCGCAGCCGGCGCTCCCGGCGGCCAACGACAGTACTGCTGGTGGCGCTGACGCTCCTCGCCCTGGTCTCTGCGATCGTGGCCGGCGTGCTCGGAATCACTCCCGGACCGGGTCCCGGCATTACTCCCGTGCCTGTTCCCGGCATCACTTCCTGGCCCGCTCCGATCGCGTCACCCATCCCTGGCACCGGCGCGGGCACTTCCTCGGTCACGGCCACCGGCGACGCCGCCGATCTGCTCGCGACCCTGCCGGTCAAGGGCAAGGCCCCGAAGACGGGCTACGACCGAACCGGGGTGTTCGGTTCGACCTGGCGCGATGTCGACGACAACGGATGCGACACGCGCAACGACATCCTGGCCCGCGACCTGACCGCGATCGTGACCGATGAAACCTGCCGGGTGCTCAGCGGCACGTTGCTGGCGCCGTACACGGGCGAGTCGGTGGTGTTCGAGCGCGGCGAGGCCACCTCAAGGCTCGTGCAGATCGATCATCTGGTGGCCCTGTCGAACGCCTGGCAGACCGGCGCCCAGCAGCTCGATCAGGCCGAGCGGATCGCACTGGCCAATGACCCCCTGAACCTGTTGGCCTCCGACGGCAGCTCCAACTCGCAGAAGGGAGACGGGGACGCCGCCACCTGGTTGCCCGCCCAGAAGTCGTTCCGCTGCGAGTACGTGGCCCGGCAGATCTCGGTTAAGGCTGCCTACGGCCTGTGGGTGGCCCCGGCTGAGCACGACGCAATGGGGCGTGTGCTCTTCTCGTGCCCAGGTCAGACTGCCTATTCGGATGCGCACGGCATCGACTAGGTTCCCGACCGCACCGGCTACGTTGGCGGAGCCCGCTCAGCCCGACACCAGCACCTCACCGATCTCGCTGTGACCCTCGGCACTGACGGTGATGACCAGTTTGGCCGGGATCTGTTCCTTCATGGAGTCGACGTGGCTGATCAGCCCAATGGTGCGGCCCCCGGCGCGGAGGCCGTCCAGGGTGTTCATCGCCGTTTCCAGGGTTGCACTGTCGAGCGAGCCGAAGCCCTCGTCGACGAACAGTGTGTCCAGGGCGATTCCGCCGGCTTGGTTGGACACGATCTCCGCCAGCCCCAGCGCCAGGGCGAGGGACGCCAGGAAAGTCTCACCGCCCGAGAGCGAGTGGGTCGGCCGGGCGCGCCCGGTGTGTGCGTCGCGGATCAGCAGACCCAGTCCGGATTGCCTCCCCCGATACTGCACCGAGTCGTCGTGCTCGAGGAGGTACCGGCCGCCGGTCATCGTGCGCAGCCGGTTGTTCGCCGCGGCGATGATCTGCTCCAGCTCCGCGGCGAGAACGTAGGTTTCCAGCCGCATCCGTTTGGTGTTGGGCTCGTCACCGTGCACCGCGGCGGACAACTCCCGCACCTGAGCCTGCCTCGACAGGATCTCATCCCCGGCGTCGAAGTGCGCCCGTGCATCTGAGACCAGGCCCGTCATGACGACCACCCGCTCTCCCAGCGAGCCGCGGGCGGCCAGCGCGGCGTCGCGCTGGGCCGCCGCTTCCGTCACGGCGTTGCGGGCCGGAACGAGGTCGGTCAGATCGGCGGGCAGACCCGCGAGCGCCGGCTCGGCGAGCACAGAGCGCGCCGCCGCCTCCTCGTCATCATGCCTGCGGATGCGCTCGTCGAGAAGTCGCACGGCGACGTCGGAGAGGTGGGCCGCGGTGACGCTCGATTCATCGGCGAAGCCTTCCCGAGCGAGCTGTGACTGCACGGATGCGTCGGCGGCGTGCCGAACGCTGCGGCGCTCGCGGCTGAGGTCGAGGGCCTCGTCGAGAGCTCGCGCGGCGGCCAGCTCGGCCCGCAACCGATCGACCCGGTCGCCGACCGAGGCGAATTCGCCGCGCTGGGCGGCCACCCGGTCATCGATGGCCAGCCGGGCGCTGCGCCGCTCGGCGAGCTGAGCGGCCACCTCGTCGCGGGTGGACCGAAGGCCGGACAGAGTGTGGGCAGCCTCGTCCAGTTCGGCCCGCAGCCGGCTCTTGTCGAGGCCGAGGGACTTCGCCCGACGGCTGGCGCTGCCGGTCTCCGCCAGGGAGCTCTCGGCGACGGTCAGGTCGGCGCTGAGCTGCTCACTGTCGCGTTCCCCGGCCCGGGCGCGGGCCTCGGACAGCTCGGCGGCGACCCTGCCGATGTCGGCATGGGTCTGCTCGAGCCGGGCCTGCCCTGCTTTCAACCTCAACCGGACGGCCACGATATCGGCCTCGGTGACCGGTTCGTCGTCGCCCGTGGCCGGCGACGGATGCACGGTAGAGCCGCACACCTCACAGGGCCTGCCCGGCACAAGGTTCAGTGCCAACTCGACGGCGTGGCCGGCCAGTCGCCGATCCACGAGGGTCTGGTAGTGCACGGCCGCGGCCGTGTTTTCGCCGGCCGCGACCGCGTCGGCGAGGTGCGCCGCCGACAGTTCGGCGTCGAGGCGCCGCATCTGACAGGCAGCGGCGCGGGCCGCCTGCAGCCGCTCCACCACGGCTCGCGCCTCGGGTTCGCGGGCCGCCCCGAGGGCAGCCTCCGCGAGCTCGGCGTCGACCGCGTCGAGCCGTCCGGGCAATTTCTCCAGGCGAACCTGAGTCTCGAGCACGGCCGCCGTGTGCAGGCCGAGGCCGGCCTGCAGCTCCACAATCTCGCCCACGATGCCGGGCAGCAACCGTTCGGCCTCGACCACGTCGTTCAGGGACCCCAGTTGGCCGAGGAGAATCTCGGACACAACCGTGAGATTCGCAGCCGACTCCGTCGTAGCCGGGTCGGCCTGGAACTCGCGCCATACCTCTCGCGCCAGCTGCTCGGCGGATACGGCCAGCGCGAGCGCGGCGTCCGCCTCCTGCCCGGCGCGCAGCGCAGGCCACACCCGCGCCGCCCGGTTCGCGCCCTGCACGGCCACCCGGTCGGCGATGACGCCGGGCTCCCGGACGCCGAGAACCGTCAACGCGGTGTGCGCTGCGTCCCGCCGTTCCTGCCGCCAGCGCAACTCCTCCTCGGCCTGCACGTGCACCGTCGCCGTGTTGAGCGCGACGGTGCACCGTTCGGCGGTCTCCACCGCATCCGTTAGGGAGTCGTCCAGCTGCGCCAACGCGTCGATGAACCAGCCGCGGTCGAGAACCTCGGGAACAGCGGCAAGCTCGGCCTCGCCGGCCGGCTGCAGCTGGTGGGAGACCGTGGCCGCCAGCCCCGCCAGGCGCTGGCGCACCGACAGCACCTCATCGTCGAGGCCCTTGCGGCGATTGATCAGCTCCAGGTCAAGCTGATCGAACCGGGCCGTGCCGAACAGGATGCGCAGCACGCCCCGGCGGTCATCGGCTTTGGCGAGCAAGAACCGCTGGAACCGATTCTGCGCCAGCAGGATCACCTGCAGGAACTGGTCTTGTTTCAGCGGCAGGATGCGGCTGAGCTCCGTGCCGACGTCGACCGGCTTGGCCGCTACGCTGCGCCAGCCCGCAGCGCCCGGATCGTCAGTCCGGTCACGCATGTGCGGGTGACGGATGTCCAGGCGCGCGTCGGGCTGCGACAGGGTCGTTCCCACGCCACGCTTTTTGGCCTTCTCATAGCGGGGTGTGCGGTAGATGCGGTAGTCGCTGTCGTTCAAGCCGAATTCGAGCTCGACGAAAGTGAGGTCGTCCGGATCGCAGTGGTCGCTGCGCAGCTGTGACTCCGTGCCCTCGTAGCGCGGCACACTGCCGTAGAGGGCGAAACAGACGGCGTCGAGGATGCTTGACTTGCCGGCACCGGTCTTGCCGGTGATCAGGAAGATTCCGTCGGCGTCGAACCGCTCGAAGTCGATCACCTGCTCGTTCTTGTACGGGCCGAAACCGGCGATCCGCAGGCGCTTGATTTTCACTGGCTGACCTCTCTGATCTCACCGACGGCGAGGAGCTCAGCCACGAGGTCGCGCTCGAACTCGGTCTGCCCGACGCCGTTGCGCACGAACTCGAGGAAGCCGGCGACAATCTCGTGGTCGGTCTGCCGACTGATGCGGTCGCCGTAACTAGAGGCATCCAGATCGGCGACGACAGCGGGCCGATGCTCGAGGGTGACGCAGTGCGGGAATCGTTTCTGCAGGCGACGGATGCCGTCGAGCGGCCGCCCCTGGTCGGTCAGGATCGCGGACACCCAGTCGGGCTCGAATTCTGTGAGGGCCTCGTCGGTGAGGAGCTGTTCGATCTCCCCCGTGAGCACGCTGAGCCGCCGCGGCACCGGCAGGGAGATCCACTCGATCTCCGCCGTGCGACCGGCCTGAAGCTCGACCAGCCAGCACCCCCGGGGCTTGCCGGCCTCCGAGAACGAGTAGTGCAGGGGCGCCCCCGAGTAGCGCACCCGGTCTGTGAGCTTCGCCCTGCCGTGGATGTGGCCGAGCGCGACATAGTCCGGGTCGACCTGAGCCACGCCCGTCTGCGCGGCTGCACCCGACGCATCCGCTCCGGCGAAGACGGAAACAGGTACCAGGTCGAGGCCGCCGGCGGTGATGTCCCGCACGGTGTCGGTGGCCGCTGCCGCGGGCACGCCCGCCGCGAAGCAGTGGCTGAGCACGACCGAGCGCCCCCCGCGCACGGCCAGGTCGTCGCGGATCTGCCGCATCACGAAGGTGAGCACCTGCTCATGAGTCTTCAGCTGTCGCTCCGGCGCGCCGAAGCAACCGAGGTGCCGGATCAGCGCCGGTTCGAGATAGGGGATGCCGTAAAAGTGCACTGGCCCGTATTCGTCGAAGATCGTCACGGGTTCGAGGTACTTCTCCGGCCGGGTCAGCACGTGGATGCCCGCCAGCCCAGCCCACTCCGACTGGAAGCCCAGTCGGGTTGCCGAATCGTGGTTGCCGCTCGTCATCACGACCGATGCCCCTGCCTCCCTGATCGCGCGCAACGCGGCCGCGAGCAGCGTGTAGCTCTCCGCCGACGGCATCGCCGAATCGAAGACGTCGCCGGCGACGACGACAACCGTGATCTGTCGTTCGCGCACGACTTCGACCAGCGCGTCCAGAACCTGCCGGAGATGATCACGGGTCGAATGCGTGTGGAAGGTTCGCCCGATGTGCCAGTCAGAAGTGTGCAGGATCTTCATGGTGCCCACGCTAGCGCCGACGACCGACGCCCGTGCCGCGGCTCCCGCGCCGCGCTGGGATTCCACGCGCTCCATTCGCATCATCTTTGTTTATCTGTGTTTGGCTTGACAATCAAAAACAAACACAGGTAGCATTTTCGTATTCTTCAATTCAGCGTCGAGGAGGTCGCAATGTTCGCCGAAGAGCGTCAGGCCCTGATCGTCGACCTGGTCTCGAGTTCGAACCGGGTCACGGTCAGCGAACTCGCCACCCGCTTCGACATCACCCCCGAAACGGTGCGCCGCGATCTCGACACTCTCGAGAGATCACGCCAGCTGCGCCGCGTTCACGGTGGCGCCGTCTCGTTCGACCGTCAGAGCATGGCGGAACTCAGCCTCGAGGAGCGCCAGACCCAGCACAGCGACGAGAAGCAGCGCATCGCGGCCGCGGCCCTCGCCCTGATCCCCGCGAGCCAGACCGGCTCCATCCTGCTGGACGCCGGCACCTCGACCGAGCTGCTCGCCGATCTTCTCGTCGACTGGGTGCCTGCGGCTCCCGCCGACGAGCTCCTGGTCATCACCAACGCGGTGCCGATCGCCACCAAGCTCGCCGCCCACGCGGCAATCCAGCTCTATATCCTCGGCGGTCGGGTGCGCGGCCTCACCCGCGCGGTCGTCGGCCCCAGCACCATCGCCCAGCTCGACGCGCTCCGACCCGACATCGCCTTCGTCGGTGCCAACGGCGTGCACGCCGAGTTCGGTTTCAGCACCCCGGATGCCGTCGAGTCCGCCGTGAAGACAGCCATCGTCCGTTCGGCCCGTCGCGTCGTCGCACTCGCCGACTCCTCCAAGCTCGACAAGGAAACCCTGATCCGCTTCGCGGCCCTGGGCGACATCGACGTGCTGATCACGGACGCCCTCCCATCCACTGAACTTGCCGCCGCCCTGGCCGCGGCCGACGTTGAGGTTGTGATCGCGTGATCATCACGCTTACCCCGAATCCGAGCCTGGATCGCACCATCGAGCTGAGCGGTCCTCTGGCCCGCGGCGAGGTGCAGCGAGCCGGCTCGTCCCATGAAGAGCCGGGCGGGAAGGGCGTGAACATCGTCCGCGCCCTTAAGGCGTCTGATGTCCGGAGCCTCGCCATCCTCCCCGGCGACGACCTGGACCCGGTCCTGGTCGCCCTCCGCGCGGCGGGGGTACCCCACCTCGGCATGCCCATCGGCGCAACGATCCGCAGCAACATCGCGTTGACCGAGCGCGATGGAACCACGACCAAGGTCAACGTGCCCGGACCGGTGCTGAGCGCCGCCCAGCAGGGCGAGTTGATCGAACTCGTGATGCAGAAGGCCGAGGGTGCCAGTTGGCTTGTGTTGGCCGGATCGCTGCCGCCGGGCGTGCCCGTCGACTTCTACGCCGAGATCACCCGCGAACTGCGCAGCCGCTTCGGCTCGAAAGCCCCGCAGGTCGCCGTCGACTCGTCCGGCTCGCCCCTCGCCGCGGCCGTCACCGCAGGGCCTGACCTGATCAAGCCGAATGCGGAGGAGCTGGCCGAATTGACCGGCATGCCTGACCCCGACAGCCTCGAGGGCGATCCCGTGCTCGTGGCCCGTGCCGCCCAGCGTCTGGTCGCGACCGGCGTCGGTGCCGTTCTCGCCACGCTCGGCTCCCAGGGTGCCGTGCTGGTCACGGCCGACGGCGCCTGGCTTGCCCAGACCCCGCCCATGGTCGCCGTCAGCACTGTCGGCGCCGGCGACTCGGCCCTCGCCGGGTTCCTGCTCAGCACCATCGCCGGCGACACCGCCCCCGAATCTCTTCGCCAGGCTGCAGCCCATGGGGCTGCAGCGGCTTCCCTACCCGGATCGACTGTGCCGGCACTGCACCAAACAAAACCAGGTGATGTCACCCTGACGTTGCTCAACACCCATCCAAAGGAGGATGTCCAGTGAATGCACTGATCACCCCGGAGCTCGTTGCTCTGGATAAGAACCTCGGAGCCGCACCGTCGAGCGTAATCCGGCATCTTGCCGAGCTCGTCGTCGGAGCCGGCCGCGCCACCGAGATCGAGAGCCTCTACGCGGATGCCCTCGCTCGCGAGGCGAAGACGGCCACCGGCATCCCCGGCGGCCTGGCCATCCCGCATTGCCGCTCGTCAGCCGTTACCGAGCCGACGCTGGCGTTGGCCCGGCTGACGTCTCCGGTCGACTTCGGGGCCGCAGACGGTCCCGCGGACCTCGTCTTCCTGATCGCCGCCCCCGAGGGCGCGGACCAGGAACACCTTAAGATCCTGGCCAAGCTGGCCCGCTCGCTGATGAAGGCTCCCTTCACCGCCGCGCTGCGCGCCGCCAAGACCCAGGCCGAAATCGTCGAACTGGTCACCAGCGTCATCGCACCGGCCCCCGTTGCCGCGGGCGGCGTCACCAGCGCCAACGTCGGCAGCACTCCCGGCGGGGCAGCCGCCGGCATCAAGCGCATTGTGGCCGTCACCGCGTGCCCGACCGGGATCGCGCACACCTACATGGCTGCCGAGTCCCTCGTCGCCGCTGCCAAGGCTGCCGGCGTCGACCTCCAGGTCGAGACCCAGGGTTCTGCCGGCCTCACGATGCTCGACCCGGCCGTCATCGCCGCGGCGGACGCGGTCATCTTCGCGGTCGACGTCGACGTTCGCGGCCGCGAACGCTTCGCGGGCAAGCCGGTCATCCAGGTGCCCGTCAAGCGCGGCATCGACGAACCGGCCAAGCTCATCCGCGATGCGCTCGCCGCGGCAGACAACCCCAACGCACGCCGCGTCGGCGGCACCGCCAGCGCGGCCGAGGCCGCCGAGACCAGTGAGCACTTCGGTCAGAAGGTCAAGCGCGCCCTGCTCACCGGTGTCAGCTACATGATCCCGTTCGTCGCCGGCGGAGGACTCCTGATCGCCCTCGGCTTCCTCCTCGGAGGCTACGACATCACCGAGGTCGCCGACACGGTCACCCTGCAGAACAGCCTGTTCAACCTTCCGGAAGGGGGCATGCTCACCTACCTGGGAGCCGTCTTCTTCAAGATCGGCGCCCTGTCGATGGGCTTCCTGGTTCCGGCTCTGGCCGGTTACATCGCCTACGCGATCGCCGACCGCCCCGGAATTGCCCCCGGTTTCGTCGCCGGTGCCGTCGCAGGGTTCATGGGGGCCGGCTTCCTCGGCGGCATTGCCGGTGGTCTGCTGGCCGGACTCGCGGCAGCCAGCTTCGCGAAGCTCGACGTTCCGCGTTGGCTCCGCAGCCTGATGCCCGTCGTCATCATCCCGCTGGTGGCATCGATCGTCGCGTCGGGCCTGATGTTCCTGGTTCTCGGTGGCCCCATCGCACTGCTGACCACCGCCCTGAACGAGTGGCTGTCCGGCATGACCGGAGCGTCCGCCATCCTGCTCGGCCTGATTCTGGGCCTCATGATGGGCTTCGACCTCGGTGGCCCGGTCAACAAGGTGGCCTACGCCTTCGCTGTCGCCGGCCTCGGTACGGCCACCGTCGCCAACCAGGCTCCGTGGGAGATCATGGCCGCGGTCATGGCTGCCGGTATGGTTCCGCCCCTCGCGATGGCCCTGGCCACCGTGCTCGACCGTCGTCTGTTCTCGGTCACCGAGCGCGAGAACGGCAAGGCCGCCTGGCTGCTGGGGGCGTCGTTCATCTCCGAAGGTGCCATCCCGTTCGCTGCCGCAGACGTGTTCCGCGTGATCCCAGCCTCCATGGTCGGCGCCGGAGTCACGGGCGCTCTCTCGATGGCCTGGGGCGTCACGTCGAAGGCCCCGCACGGAGGCATGTTCGTCTTCTTCGCCATCGACAGCTTCGCTCTGTTCGCCCTGGCGATCGTGATCGGTACCGTCGTCGCAGCACTCCTGGTGATCGTTCTGAAGCGATACGCTCGAAAGACACCGTTGGTCACCGCGGACGCAACAGTGCCCGCCCTGGTCACCGCTTAACAGCACGTCGGCCGCCCCGAGAACTTCGGGGCGGCCGACGCGTAGCATCAATAGCGCAGTATTTTTGCTGCGCAAGAATCGAGGTCATTCCGTGCAGAATTTCACTGGTGTAGGCGTAAGCCCCGGCCGGATCATAGGATCCGTTCGGCAAATGCCCAAACCGATTAGCGAACCCCCGGCAGGTGAACGCCTGAAAGCGGCGACAACGCCCGAAGTGGCGACTGTCGACCTTCGAGCGGCCGCCAAGGTCGTTCAGGCAGAGCTCCAGCGCCGCGCCGAGGCCGCCTCAGGGGCCAGCAAGTCGGTTCTCGAAGCCACCGCGCTGATGGCCACAGACCCGATGCTGATAAAAGCTGCAGTGAAATTAATCGCAACCGGAACGTCCGCCGAACGCGCGATCTGGGAATCCGGCGCATCCGTCGCCGAAATGCTGCACAACCTCGGCGGTTACATGGCCGAGCGGGCCACGGATGTCCTCGACGTGCGGGCCCGGATCGTCGCCGAACTGCGCGGCGTCACCGCCCCCGGCATCCCTCACTCCGATGTGCCGTTCGTGCTCGTGGCCGAGGACCTCGCCCCGGCCGACACGGCCACCCTCGACCCGAACAAGGTCCTCGCCCTGGTCACCAGCGGCGGCGGCCCGCAGTCGCACACCGCGATCATCGCGCGCGCTCTCGGTCTGCCGGCCATCGTCGCCGCAATCGGCGTCGACGCCCTCCAGGATGACACCGAGGTCTACGTGGACGGTGCCGCAGGCACCCTCCTGGTGGACCCGGGCGACGAACAGCGCACCGCCGTCAAGGCGTGGGAGCATGTTGCGGCCAGCCTGTCCATGTTCGACGGCACCGGAACAACCGCCGACGGCCACCTTGTCCCCCTGCTGGCCAACGTGGGCGGGGCCGCCGACGCGGTCAAAGCCGCGGCCGCCGGCGCAGAGGGCGTCGGGCTGCTCCGCACCGAGTTCTGCTTCCTCGAACGTGACACCGAACCGACCATCGACGAGCAGGTTGTCGCCTACAAGGGCGTGTTCGACGCATTCCCAGGCAAGAAGGTCGTCGTGCGCACGCTCGACGCCGGCGCCGACAAGCCCCTGCCGTTCCTCACCGACAGCACGGAGCCCAACCCGTCGCTCGGCGTGCGCGGCTACCGCACCGACCTGACCAGCCCTGGCGTGCTCAAGCGCCAGCTCACGGCCATCGCCACCGCAGCACAGGCCTCCTCCGCCGTGGTGTGGGTGATGGCGCCGATGATCGCCACGGTCGACGAGGCCGCCGACTTCGCGGCCATGTGCCGCGTCGCCGGCCTGAAGACTCCCGGCGTCATGGTCGAGGTTCCCTCCGCGGCGCTCCGCTCGGCGAGCATCCTGACCGAGGCCGAATTCGTCAGCCTGGGCACGAACGACCTCACCCAGTACACGATGGCCGCCGACCGCCAGCTCGGCACGCTCGCCGCATTGAACTCGCCGTGGCAGCCCGCCGTGCTGCAGCTCATCCAGCTCACCGTGGCCGGGGCGATAGACGAGGGCAACAGCAAGCCGGTCGGCGTCTGTGGTGAAGCCGCCGCCGACCCGGTTCTGGCGGTCGTTCTCGTCGGATTGGGCGTCAACACCCTGTCCATGACGAGCCGCTCGATGTCCGCCGTGGGCGCCGTGCTGAAGTCCGTCACGCTCGAACAGGCGCAGAAACTCGCGCAACTCGCGGTTTCCGCCCGGAATTCGGACGAAGCGCGTACCCGGGTGCGCGCCGAACTGCCCATACTTGAAGAGCTGGGTCTCTAGCCGCTTCGGACATCCGTCGCAACGCATCATCACCGGCGAGCCACCCCGTCGCCGGGCACCAATTAGGAGGAACCATGTCCGAACGTAAAGCCACCATCGCGAGCCGCGTCGGTCTGCACGCGCGCCCTGCTTCGATCTTCGCGGCGGCCGTCGGCGAACTGGCCATCGAGGTCACCATCGCCCTCGAGACGGACCCGGCCGAAGACGCTATGGATGCCTCGAGCATCCTGTCGCTGATGAGCCTGGGTGCCGCCAACGGCGACGTCGTCGTGTTGCGCGCTGAGGGCGACGGAGCCGATGAGGCTCTCGAATCGCTCGTCAAGATCCTCGAAACGGACCTCGACGCCGAGTAACACGTAGTCAGGAGGCACCCTCGTTCCGCGCCACTCGTGGCGGAAGGGGGTGCCTTTTCGTGTGCCCGAGTCATTCGTGTAGTCAGGCCGGGTCCGACATGACCAGGGTGATGAAGGCGCTCAGTTGGGCGAGCCCCTCCACGCTGGTGGGCAGGGTTTCGGTCAGTGCGGGCGAATAGACGAGCCACGCCGCCCACTGCGCCCGGGAGATGGCCACGTTCAGTCGGTTGGCCAGCAGCAGGAACTCCAGGCCGCGCGGCACCTCCTGCGCCGACGACGCGGCCAGTGAGATGACTGCCACGGCCGCCTCCTTCCCCTGAAACTTGTCGACCGTGCCGACGGGCACCTCGCTGAGCCCGGCTTGACCCAGGTGCATGCGGAGCAGCTCGACCTGCGCGTTGTAGGGGGCCACGACGATCACGTCGCCTTGGTCCAGCGGTCGGGTGCGGCCCCCGGAAGTGAAGGGCCGGCTGAGCAGGCCGCGCACCAGCGAGACCACGGTCTCGGTCTCCTCCATCGACGACGTGGAATTCATGGAGTGCGGCACGGGCACCGGGTGCAGCCCCGGTTCGACTCCCGCTATGAAGCGGTCCGAGGGGTGGGAGAGCAGCCGCCCTTCGTAGGACAGGGCCGACACCGGCGCGCACACGCTCGGATGCATGCGCCAGCTTGTCTTCAGAAAATAGCCGAACTTCGGCGGGAGCACCTGGTGCCCGTCGCTGAGCCAACCGAGCGCGGACCCATCGACGGGTTCGGGATGCGTGCCCTGACTGACCTGCGGCAGTTGTTGCGGGTCGCCCAGGAGCAGCAGTCGCTGCGCGGCGACGGCGGCCGCGATGGTGCTGGCCAGCGAGAACTGCCCGGCCTCGTCGATCACGAGCAGGTCGAGGGATCCGCGCGGCACCCGATCGGCGTTGCTGAAGTCCCAGGCGGTGCCGCCGAGCACCCAGCCGCCGGGCTGCCCGGTGAACTGTCCGTACGTCTTGGCGTCCAGCGGGGTCCATGGCACGGACTTCTTCTCGTCGCCCTTCTTCGGCTTCTTGCCCACCTGGCCCGGCTCCAGCCCGGCATCGATGCCCGCGGCGAGTACCGCCCGGAGCATGTTTTCGACGGCCGCATGCGATTGAGCGACGACCCCGATACGCCAGCCGTGCCGCACGACGAGGTCGGCGATCACCCTCGACCCCACAAAGGTCTTGCCTGTTCCCGGTGGACCCTGCACGGCCAGGTAGGACCGGTCGAGCTCGAGCAGTGTGTCCAGGATGGCGCTGCGCACGGCGAGTCCGTCGCCGCCCTCTTCGCCCCCGCCGCTCTCTCCGGGCTGGGCCAGTCCGACCGCACCGCGCAGCCGAGGCGGTGTTCGGCGCAACAGGTCGAGGGCGGCGTCAGGCAGCGGGTCCGGCCAGGCGTCCAGCACGGCACGGCCCCACTCTGAAATGGCGGTGACCTGGCTTCCAGGCGGCGGCGGCGTGCCCGGCGTCAGGGCGATCGGGAGTTGCCGGTGGGTGGGCGCATCACGCTCGAGCACCTCCTCCACCAGGAACACCGACTCGTCGATCACGTCGACGACGGTCGCCTTGTTGTGCGCTGTGCGCGCACCGGGGGCGTCACTACGCCGGATCGGTGGATAGGGCAGGTCGTAAAGGAGGAACGGCTGCTGTCCGACCTTGATCGAACTGCCCGGCGCGAGTGCCCCGGTGAGCCGCAGCACGCGGCGGTCGAGCGTCTGACGCCCTTCTCGATGCCAGCCGAGGTGAACCGTGGCGGAGTCGACCACGAGCACGTCCCTGGTGTCGGCCCAGTCGTCCACGGGCGCGCTGAGGCGGCTGTAGTGGTCCCACCAGAAGGACTTCTGTTCCCGCCGGTGGTAGTCGATCGCAGCGGCCGCGAGGGCAAGCGCTGTCTGGTCGGCTGTGCGGTCGGCCGGCGGCACCTCGGCCAGGAGCGCGGAAAGTTCGAGGTAGACCGGGTCTGGCTCCCGCACCGGCAGAGTAACGTCGTGCAGGGTCACCGGCGGCGCGACGGTGTCTGCCGCCCGCTCGTCCGCCCGCTCCAGCAACCAGTCGCGGAGCCCAAGGGTGGAACGGCAGTCGTACGCGTTGTACCGGGCGATGTCGTGCAGGATCTGGCCCGCGGCCTCCGTCTGCCCTGCGGCGAGCAGGGTGCGTGAGCGCACATATTCCGTGATCGAGTCGGCGGCGTTGGCCACGCCCTCCCGCTCCTCGATGCCCATGTACAGCGGCTCGAGCTTCTTGAGCGAATAGCTGCGACTGCCGATGCGGAGGCCCCGCCGCACGATCGGGTAGAGGTCCACGAGCACAGTGGCGCGCAGCAGATCGTCCACAGCCTCCTCGCCGACGCCGTGGCGGGCGGCGAGAGTGAGCAGGTGCGTGCGCTCGTAGGGGGCGTAGTGGTAGATGTGCAACCCCGGATGCCGCGATCGGCGTTGCCGCACATACTCCAGGAAGTCGGTCAGCGCCTGGCGCTCCTCGGCGTGGTTGTGCGCCCAGAAGGTGCGGAAAGTGCCGTTCGGCTCCACCAGACCGAACAGGTAGTCCAACCCCCAGTCGACGGTGCCGGTGCCGGAAGCACCCCCGTCGCCACCCTCCTGGTAGAGCGGGTCACCCTCGAAGTCGAAGAACACGTCTCCTGCGTCGGGCGCGGGGAGAGCCGCGAGCGCAGCCGGGTTGATGATCTCCCAGTTGAGCGGGCGACCGGAACGCGGCGGCTCGATCTGCAGCCGGGCCTGCCCCTGCAGGGTGGCCAGGGTGGTGTTGGACAAGCCCGGGACCGGCAGCGTGCGGGCGGCAAGGTCATCGATGGAGAGAATGCCCGAGGTGCGCAGCCGCGCCCTCTGGCTGAGCCGCAGATTCGCGACCAGGAGCACGTCGCGGTGCAGGCGCACCTGCTCCTCGCAAAGGTCGCAGCGACCGCAGGCCGTGTACCGCGGGTCACCCCAGGGGGTGGCCTGGGTGTCGGCGAGTCGCTCGTCGACCAGTCGTTCGAGGCGGGCCCGCCGAGCACGGTAGACCGGAAGGATATCCTGCAGCCGGTGCGAGCTCGTGCGACCGTCGCCCAGCATCAGGTGCACGTTCTCCCCCGTCGCCACGCCAATCCGTTCGAGCTGGTCGCTGTACGCCCCCAATTGCAGCAGGGCCGTGATCTTCGCCGAGCGCGCCAGCTTCGTGTCGTAGACCTCGTACACGGGCACCTCGCCGGCGGAACCGACGTCGCCCGCAGCATCCGCTGGGCCGTCGGGCTCTGAACGGATGATGAAGTCGGCATAGCCGAGGAAGCGCCCGTCGAAGAACGCGGCCTGGAAAACCACCTCGGCACCGTCGCGCAGGGCCGCCTCGCTTCGGGCCGCGGCACTTTCAGCCGAACCGGCGATGATGTCGGCGATGTTCCCACGGTCGATCTCGACGACGGCACGGGTAGCGCGCAGCCGTTGCAGCATGCGCAGCTCGTGCGCGTCGCCCAACTCGGCGGTGCGCGCGAGCATGGCGTCTTCCGTTCCGGGAACGGCGTCGATGCGTCCCAGCTTTGCGTCGAGCCGTCGCAACACGGCCCATTCGCACGCCGCCGCGGCGCTGAGGTCACTCGCAGAATAGATGACGGTGGCAGTGCCAGACAGGAACACGCGGATCTCCTCAGTGCTGGGGCGCACCCCGCGTTCGGAAGTGCCGATCACGGTTGTTTCGAGGCTAGCCGAGACCACCGACGAGAGCCGGGGCCGCACCGTTTTCGGCCGGGTTGGAAACCGGTCTTGAACCGGTGCAACCGGACTCTTCCCCCGGCCGCCGCGCTCAACTATGGTTGGCCTACGCGCGCCAGACGAGGCTCCTGTCGGCTGTCCGCGCGGCGGTTCGATGTTGATCCGATTCTGGCCTTGCGTGGCCGGATGTGTGACGACCGAGTGCCGATTCCCTGCAACCAAGCGAGAAGGACCACACCGTGACTGACAGCCAGAACCCCGCACCCGCTCCCACCGCCACCGGCCCCGACGCACACAACATCAAGGACTGGACCGACCTCGGCAAGGAGATGTGGTCCTACCTGACCGGCAAGAGCGCAGTCATCAACTACAGCTTCATCGATATGACCGTGGAGGTGCCGCGCGACATCGGGCCGGACGCACCACGGGCCACCTGGAAATTGAACGGCACTCTGCGGGTCACCACGAGCGAGGGTTCCGGCACCGAACCGCTCACCAAGTAGCCATGAGTCCCACCACCCGCCTGGACATCGACCTGGAGTACTCCCTTGCGGAGCCGGATCCGGCAGGCGACACCACGGATGCGGCGGGCGCCGAGCGGATGCAGGGCACCATCAAGGCCAGCGGACTCGACGTCGAGATTTTTTCCAGCAATCCCGAGCTGCTCGTGCGCACCAGCACCGTGAAGCTCAAGGACCTCCGCGGTCTGGCCGGCGACCTGGCCGAGCGCGGCCTCAGCGTCTCCGTATCGGGTCCGAACGGTCTCATAATCCGGCTCGGAGCCGTCAAAGCCCCAGTCATCCAACGGCTGCTGACCGGTTCAGTCCACATCGCACTCGGGAGCAGGGCTGCGCTGGCTCCGCTGTTGCGGCGACGCAGCGTGGCCGGGTCGGAGAGCCTGTCCCTGCCCTTGCCGCCGCCCACGCTGCTGCCGCTGGTGCCGACCTTCGACCGGCGCATCCGTCGCCGGGTGACCACGACCCACTACACCCCGGGTGCAGGGCGGCCCCGGCTGATCTTCGTCATCGGCTCGGAGAACTGGAACGGCCAGATGCCGCGCGAGTTCGATTTGAGTCCGACCGTCACCACGATCGGCTCGGCTCCGGATGCCGACCTGCAGCTGGCCGGGCTGCAACCCTTCCACGCCGAAATCCGGCACGATGAGAATGACGAGTACGTGCTGTACCCGCTCGGCGACGTCTCCGGCGGGGCGAAGCGGGAGCCGAGGCAGGGCCGTCGTGACGGCCAGGTGCTGCGCACCGGTGCTCGCATCGAAATGGGCCCGTGGCGGATGGCCTACTTCCGTGAGGAGTACGCCGACCACGGGCGACCGTTCGGCGGTCGACTGGGCGGGGAACTCTCCGTGCAGAAACCGCAGCCGACCCGTCGCGCGGCGAGGGCGGAGCGCGAGGCCAACGCGGCAGGGGCCGGAGGTGCCGGCGGCGGTGTGACCAACGGCGCCGGGCCGACGACCGGGCAGTCCGACGGCCCCGTGGACGACTCCGAGATCTAGGGGCTGGTCCAGTAGGTCAGTCCGGGGCAAAGCCACTCGCGGCGCACCCTGTGGAAGCCGGCGCACGTTCTAACGTGCGCCGGCTTCCCGAACGTGCGCCGCGGCGCACACGGGCCGCTGCGCATCCGTCGCATCCGTTAGGGAGGCGGGTCTGGTGGCTAACTCAGGAGATCCGTTCGGGCGGGCCCGACGTTCGCACCGGGACGGCACTGGTTCGCGGCGGCTGGGCAACCCGGGCGACGGATGTCCTGAGTTAGCCGCACGGGCGGGCTCGGCCGGGCCTTCTCCGCGCGTGCGGCTGCAAGAACTCGGCCCGCTAGACGGGCTCCCCCACGGTGTCCGCCGCCGAGATGCTCGAGCCGGGTTCGACGTCTTCGGGGCGCGGATCCGCGTGGGGTGCTGTGCCGGATAGGCGCAACGTGGCCAGGAAGCCGAGAACGAGGAACCCGGCGGCGGCGTAGGCGGAGTACCGGGTGCCGTCACTGAACGCCTCGCGCGCGGCGGCCGCCAGCGCGGGACTCTGTTCATTCAGCGACGGGATGACCGAGCCGGCGCTGTCGACGACCGCGTCGACGATCTGGCTCCGGGTCTCGAGCGGCAGCCCCGGCACCTTGGCGAGTTTCGCGTCGAGTGACGCACCGACCGAGGTGAACAGCACCGTGCCGAGCACCGCGATGCCGAGGGCCGAGCCGATCTGCCGGGCGGTGCTGGAGGTGCCGGAACCCTGTCCACTCTGAGCCACCGGCACGTCCTTGAGCACGACGCCGGTCAGCTGGGCGGTCGCGAGGCCAACGCCGATGCCGTAGACGAACAGGAACGGCACGACGACGAGCCAGGTCGACTGCGCCGAGATGACCAGACCGAGACCGGCGACGCCGATGATCTCGGCGACGATGCCCATCCGAACTATGGTCTCGGGTGAGGTCTTGTTGCCGAACGCGCCGGACACCGCGCTGGCCACGAAGGAGCCGAGCGCGAGGGCGAGCAGCACGAACCCGGTCTGCAGGGCGTCGTAGCCGAGCACATTCTGCAGCCAGAGCGGCAGCGACAGGATGATGCCGAACTCTCCGAGCGAGACGATCATGGCCGCGATGTTGCCGTTGCGGAACGAGGGGATCGTGAACAAGGAGAAAGCGAGCAGGGTGGTCTTGCCGGCGCGCTGCCGGGCGAGACCCCAGTAGATGAAGGCCACGCCCGCCACGATCGTGACCAGAAACACGAACGGGATGATCGACAGCGCGTACGGCCAGGTCCAGTCCCCCACGGTGGGCGGGTTGTTGGTGAACCACCAGCCGTAGGTGCGCCCCTCGATCAGCCCGAAGACCAGCGATGCGCTGGTGATCACCGAGAGCGCGGCACCGACGACGTCGATGCGGCGCGGTTCGCCGGCATCCTTCGATTCCAGTACGAAGACGAGCACGCCGACGATGATGACGACGCCCAGGGGCACGTTGATGCCGAACGCCCAGCGCCAGGAGAAATAGGTGGTGAGCCAGCCGCCGAGCAGCGGGCCGACAGCCACCATGCCGCCGATGGTCGAACCCCAGATGGCGAAGGCGATGCCACGGTCACGGCCGCGGAACGTGGCATTGATGATGGAGAGCGTGGTGGGCAGCACCATCGCCCCGCCGACGCCCTGGATCAGGCGGGCCAGGATCAGGAGCTCGCCCGTCTGCGACAGCGCCGCGAAAACAGATGCCGTGGCGAACACGATCACGCCGAGGATCAGGATGCGCCGCCGCCCGAAGCGGTCGGCGAGGGTGCCGAACACCAGCAGCAGGGCCGCGAACACGAGGGTGTAGCTCTCCTGCACCCACTGCACCTGGGTCGACGTGATCGCGAGGTCGTCGACGATCGCGGGGATGGCCACGTTGATGATCGTGGAGTCCACGATGATCAGGGCGACCGCGACGCTGATGAAGACCAGTCCGGCCCAACGCCGCCGGGCCGAGGTGGAGGTGGAGGTGGAGGTAACGGTGACGGTGGAGGTGGAGGTGACGGTGGCGGTGGAGGTGACGGCCGGGGTGACGGTGACGGCCGGGGTGACGGGATCGCTCATGCCGAGACCAGTCTGGGGACCGCCGACCGGGGTGCACGCGCACGCACGGTGATGGTGACGATCACAATGACAGCCACCGCGAGGATGGCCGCGATCGCGGCGGGGGTGGAGAGCAGGGTGCCGGTCAGCCGAGCTACGGCCAGCCAGGCCAGCCCCCACGACAGCGACGCGGTGGGGGCGAGCCGGCCGCGGCCGTAGACGGCCACGAACACGCCGATCAGGCCGGCCACGGCGATCACCAGGACCGCCCACAGGTCGGAGCTGAGCCCGAACCCTTCGAAGCCCGCGTCCACGAGCACGGCGGTCACGTTCGCTGCGGTCGCAATGCTGACCCAGCCGAGGTAGAGACCCACGGTGCCGTCGGCCACGATCGTTTCGATGAGGTTTTTGGGCCGCGAGAGCAGCGTCAGCTGGAAGGTCCGGATCAGCACGCCCAGGAGCAGCACGATGACGGGCACGCTGAGCCAGAGCAGGTCGATCTGGATGCTCATGATCCAGGCCGCGTTCAGCACGAGCGATGCAGCGATCGGGTAGCCCAGGGCTCGCTGGCGGGCATCCGTCTTCTGTGCCGGAAGGAACTGCCAGATGGCGTAGGCGATCAGCCCGAGGTATATGACGCTCCAGATGGCGAAGGCCGGTCCGTCGGGGGCGATCGGGGTGGCGTCGGCGGCGAACGCACCGCCCGAGGCGGTCTGCATCGAGGTTCCGCCGGCGGCGCCCGACCCGATGAACGACCCGACGATGGCCAGGATCGCGCTCACCATCACTACCGTTTGGCGTAAAAGATCGCTTCTCGTGCTCATTTTGGTCATGCCAGTCATCTCAGTCTCCTAACAATCAGCTAGCTGATTATTTGACGCTAGCACTAGATTGGGGGCATGACCAGACTTGATCCACCTAGTCCGGGACCGGAAGAAGCGCAGACGGATGCCATGGCCTCCTGGCCCACCGGCCGCCTGCTCTCGACCGCCGCCCGGCTGGTCGAGCACGCATGGGTCGAGGCCCTCGACCAGCTCGGGCTGACCCACGCCGGCATGGTCGTGCTGCACCTGCTCGACACCGGACCGCTCAGCCAGACCGAGCTCGCACACCGTGCCCGCGTGCAGACCCAGACCATGTCGCGCACCCTCGAACGGCTCGAGCAGGGCGGCTACGTGGTGCGCACGCGCGACGAGCACGACGCGCGACGCCACGCGGTGGCCCGAACGGATGCCGGCGCCCTGGCCTGGGCCAGGACCCGCACCCTCGAGGCCGACCTGTTTCCGCCGTTGGAGAATGCCGACGCCCTGCGCGCGGCCCTGCTGAGCATCATCGCCGCATCGTCCGCCCGGCGCTGGTAACGCAGACCCCGCGGCGCAGCTCGCCCGCGGCGCAGCTCGCCCGCGGCGCAGCTCGCCCGCAGCGCAACTCGCCCGCGGCGCAGCTCGCCCGCTCGCCCGCAGCGCAGCTCGCCCGCGCCCTGAGGTATGCCAAACTGCCGGGATGCTCATCAACGGAGTGCACCACATCGCCATCATTGCCAGCGACTACGAATTGTCCAAGGCCTTCTATCTCGACGTGCTCGGCTGCACGCTCGAAGCGGAGCACTTCCGGGTCGAGCGGCAGTCGTGGATGGGCAAACTAGCCTTGAATGGCCACTACCTGATCGAGCTGTTCTCCTTTCCGGACACTCCGCCCCGGCGCAGCGGTCCGGAAGCCCTCGGCCTGCGCCACCTCGCTTTCGAAGTCGACGACGTGCCCGCCGCGCGCGATGAGCTGCTCGGCAAGAACGTCGAGTGCGAGGAACTCAGAGTGGACCCGAACACGCACAAGACGATGTTCTTCTTCCGCGACCCCGACGGACTGCCGCTGGAGATCTACCAGGGCCGAGCCCTCACGGATCCCGTTCCCGGCGAGGCGGTCGCTACTCCGTGACGAGGTGGAAGACGACGCCGTCGTCCTGAACGCTCACGCGCAGACGGTCGAGGCTGGCTACGACCAGGTCTGCCTCCAGATCGGCGGCCAGGTGGGTTCCGACGACTCCGATCGTGGCGCAGCCGGCAGCGCGGGCGGCCGCGAGTCCGGCCGGGGCGTCCTCGACCACGACGCAGCGCTTCGGGTCGACGCCGAGGCGCTCGGCCGCGAGCAGGAACGGCTCGGGGAAGGGCTTGCCTCGGCTGGTGTCGTCGATCGTGACGACCGTGTGCGGGGCCGTGAAGCCGGCCGCGTCCAGCCGCACCAGGCACAGGGTTCGACCGCAGGAGGTGACGATGGCCCGGCGGGACTCAGGGATGCCGGCCATGAGTTCGGCCGCCCCGGCCAGGATCGTGACGCCATCCGTGTCGGAGAGTTCGAGTTCGGTGAGCCGGATGACGGATGTCTCCACCTGCTCCTCGGCCACCAGGGTCGCGATCATCTGACGTGCCGGCACCCCGTGCTCGGGACCGGTGAACGACGGGCCGAGACCGACCTCGGCACCCCAGCGCAACCAGGACCGGGTGACCGCCTGGGTGGAGTCGACCAGGGTGCCGTCCATGTCGAACAGCACAGCCTGGAAGACCTGGCCCTGCAGCGCCTCCGCCAGGATGGTGTCGAGCGGGCTGGGTGCTGGCTGCGTCATGGTGCTTCCGTTCGTCTGTGGGTTGGTCCCCTCAAGTCTGCGCCCTCGGCGCTCAGAGACCAATCCGGCGGGGAGAGACCCCCGGAAATCCCGGGGCGGCGGCCAATCGGTCAGCGGCTGCTCTGTGCCGCATCACGGAACTCCGCGTCGACGACACCGCATCGAACCGGCAGGTCGCCTCGGCGCGGATGGATACCGATCGGGTGACGTATGCCTGGCTCGGCGCTGTGTTCGTCAACCCTGGAATGCGCGGCCGCGGCATCGCGACGATGCTCGCCGCCGGATCCTGGCTGGAACGTCTCGATCAGCCGAACTCCCAGTCACCTCGATTGCTGTCCTATTCCTCGGTCGACTGCTTCCAGGAGGCTCGGAGATAGCCAGGTCGGAAAGTGCCCATCCAGACCAATTCCCAGTAGGAGTACGCCTTTCTCAGGCCAAGCCGCCTCCAGAGCTCTGCGCCATACACGGATGCACCCACGATCGCGGAGCCCGCGAAGAACAAACCATCGAACCAGGATCCGTTCCGCGATTCGACGAACACCGCAGACAGCACCAGCCCGAGGGCAGCCGCGCAGAACAAGAGTAAATACCGGGTGCGCGGAATCGCGGCGACAGCCGTCAACGCCCCAACGCCCAGCCCGGCGAACACAACGACTACAGTGCCCAAGGTTCCCCCTCACGGCGCAAACGGATACCCCTATCCATTGACCCTATCGATACGCCGGACGCTTTCCGGGCACGGCGTTCCCACCCCGCGGCCGCCGAGTCGGGCGGTGCCGGCGTCTGGCCCGGTACCCGGCCCAGGCAATTCCGAAACTGGTCGCTCCGGCCCCAGCCCGGTGTGAAGACGTCGTGTCGACGTCGACAGAGGAGCCGAGCGTCACCACACTGCCCGGCCCGATCAAAGGAAAGCACGTCGACTGCTCCGTGATTATCGACACCTTCCCCGAGTGGGCCGTCGGAGTGACGGCCCATTCGGCCGAGTCCGTGGTCCTGGCCGCGTCGGAGACGTTCGAACACGCGAGCACGAGCGCCTATCGTGGCCCGTCAACGCGGCCAGTGATGAACTGCACGCTGCCTGCCGACCTCAGACTCCCTCGCAACTACGCTGGGAGCCATGACCACTCCTCCGCGCGCGGCCCAGAAACCACAGCAGCGCAGCTTTCACAATGATGTGTTCACCGACAACTACGAGTGGATGCGCGACAAGGACAACCCCGAGGTGATCGCACACCTCGAAGCCGAAAACACGTTCACGGATGCCCGTACCGCGCACCTGTCCGTGCTGCAGGAGCAGATCTTCGAGGAGATCAAGGGCCGCACCCAGGAGACCGACCTCAGCGTTCCGGTACGTCAAGGCCAGTGGTGGTACTACACCCGCACGGTCGAGGGACAGGAGTACGGCATCCACTGCCGCGCGCCCATCGCGGCCGACGACGCCTGGACCCCGCCCGTGCTGCCGGAGCAGAATCCCGGGGAGCCAACCACCGTGGGCCTGCCGGACGAGCAGATCGTGCTCGATGACAACGCCGAGGCCGCAGGCCACGACTTTTACTCGCTCGGTAGCACCGATGTGAGCGTCGACGGGAACCGGGTGCTGTACGCCGTCGACACTGAGGGCGACGAGCGATACACCCTACGGGTGCGCACCATCGCCACCGGTGAGACCCTCTCGGATGAGATCTCGAACACCGGCGAAGGTGCCCTGTTCGACCCGAGCGGGCGATACATTTTCTATACGACCGTCGACGACGCCTGGCGGCCCGACACCGTGTGGCGCCACGAAGTGGGTACCGCAACCTCCACCGACGCCAGGGTCTTCCACGAGCCCGACGAACGGTTCTGGGTGGGCATCAGCCTCACCCGCAGCCGCAAGTTCCTGCTGATCGAGGCCGGTTCGAGTGTGACCAGCGAGACCCGGCTGCTCGATACCACCGACCCGACCGGCGAGTTCGCGGTGGTCTGGCCGCGACGGGACGGCGTCGAGTACGGCGTGGAGCACGCCGTGCTGGGCGGTGAGGACCGTCTGCTGGTCGTGCACAACGACCACGCAGTCAACTTCGAACTGGTCAGCGTCGCCGCTGCGGAACCGCAGGGTGCGAAGCGAACGCTGCTGCCCCACGACCCCGCCGTGCGCCTGGAAGACGTCGACGCGTTCCGCGACTTCGTGGTGGCCGAATACCGTCGGGACGGGCTCACCCGCGTCGCAGTGAGCGGCGTGACGGGCGGCGACACCCTCGATTTCGTCGAGCTCGCCTTCGAGGAGCCCCTGTATTCCGTGGGCACGTCGGCCAATCCCGAGTGGGAACAGCCGACCATCCGTCTCGGCTACACGAGCTTCGTCACACCGTCGACGGTCTACGATCACGTGGTCGCCACCGGCGAGCGCCGCCTGCTCAAGCAGCAGCCCGTGCTCGGACACTACGACCCGAGCCTGTTCGAGCAGCGTCGCGAGTGGGCCACAGCGGCCGACGGCACACGCATCCCCATCTCGCTCGTCTACCGCCGCGACCTGGTCACGCCGGGCGAGCCTGCCCCGACCCTGCTCTACGGCTACGGCTCCTACGAGATCAGCATCGACCCGTCGTTCAGCATCGCCCGGCTCAGCCTGCTCGACCGAGGCATGATCTTCGCGATCGCCCACGTGCGCGGCGGCGGCGAACTCGGCCGCGATTGGTACGAGAACGGTAAGAAGCTGCACAAGCGCAACAGTTTCACGGACTTCATCGACTGCGCCCGGCACCTGATCGATCGGGGCGACACCTCCACCGACCGGCTCGTCGCCGAGGGCCGCAGCGCCGGCGGACTACTGATGGGCGCCGTGGCGAACCTGGCCCCGGAACTGTTCTCGGGCATCCTGGCCGGCGTTCCCTTCGTCGACGCGTTGACGTCGATCCTGGACCCGTCGCTGCCGCTGACCGTGATCGAGTGGGACGAGTGGGGTGATCCGCTGCACGACCCCGAGGTGTACGCCTATATGCGTGGCTACTCCCCCGTGGAAAACGTCCGCGACACGCATTACCCGCGAATATTGGCCGTGACCAGCCTTAACGATACCCGGGTGCTGTATGTCGAACCTGCCAAGTGGGTGGCTCGGCTGCGCGAGGTGGGAGCGGATGCACTGCTGAAAACGGAGATGTCGGCCGGCCACGGCGGGGTGTCCGGCCGCTACAGCCGGTGGCGCGAGGCGGCGTTCGACTTCGCCTGGATTATCGATGCAGCACAGGCACATCCGTCGGGCGACACGGACGGCAGCATCACCGCCACGGCGTCGCGCCCCTAACGAATTCGACGGTGATTCTGACCAAATCATCGCCAAACAGCCCGAAACGGCAGTTCTGGAGCAAAATCTCCGTCGAGTTGGTTCTCCACCGGAGGCGGCGCTCGTCGTTCGCTGCCGCGTGAGAGCATGGAGCCATGTCTGACGCCGGGTATCCCCAGGCGCGGGCCGACTGGAAGCAGATCGCCGCACCGACGTCCGGCGAACCGGATCCGGGCGCCGAACCAACTGTGCCGATGGGCCTCCAGTTCGAGTTGCGCGAACAGACTCCGCGCACGGGCGAACGCTGGCGGGGCGCGACGGCCCGGCCCGTCACGATTCTGCGGCCGGGCACCGGCGACATCCGTCTCGGGGTGCGCCCGGTCATGAGGAGTGCCCGCGGCAACTGGGTTCACACGCCGGGATCCTGGAACCAGCTGGCCTTCCACCGCAACCGTCTCAACCTCAAGCCCGAGCACCACCGCTGGCTGAGCCAGGTCGTCGCCCTGCACCGGGCCGTGCGCGGCGTGTACACCAGTCAGGAAACGGACTGGCTCTACCTTGACGACTTCGACAGCCCGCTGTTGTGGACCCTCTTCGACGAGGCAGCAGCGCTCGGGCTGCACCTCGCGGGCAGCAAAAAGGATGCCACGGTCAGCGTGGGCCGCGCAGCCAACGTCAGCCTGGATGCCAGCGCCGACACCAGCCCCGATACCGACACCAGCTCAAACGCCGCAGGGCTGCGGCTGACCACCCGGCTCCTGTTCGACGGAGTGCCGCACCCCTCCGATCAGGCCGGGGCCATCGGCGATCACGGCGTCTACGGCTATCTGCTCGGGCCGCGCCCGGTGTTCACCCTCGCCCCGTCCGCGACACCGCTCACGGCTGAGCAACGCCGGCTGCTCAGCCGACCCGCTTTCGCCCTGGTGCCCGGCGACGAGGTGGCCGAGTTCCTGACGGACTTCTATCCGACCCTGCGGCGCGCCCTCCCGATCACCAGCACGGATGCCTCTGTGCGCTTCCCCCAGGCCGACCCGCCCCTGCTCGTGCTCACGGCCCAGTTCCGGCCGAGGCAGTCGCTGGAGCTCGGCTGGCACTGGGAGTACCGCGAGGGTGCCCTTCTCGCCCGACTGCCACTGCTGCCGGCGCCCGGCGACACCACGCCGGGCACTGTCCCGGCGCCCGGCGACACCACGCCGGGCACAGTCCCGGCGCCCGGCGGCACCACGCCGGGCACAGTCCCGGCGCCCGGCACCGGCCCGGGTGGCGAACCCCGTGACAAGCCCGACTCCGGCACCGGAACCCGCGACGAGCCTGCCGAGCAGGTCGTGCACGAGCGCGTCACCCGGCTGCTCGCGGAGGCCGGCCGTGCCGACGCGGCGCCGACCGCTGCATCCGTCACCCTTCGCGGCGTCGACGCAGCCCAATTCACGGAGCGCCTACTGCCGCGGCTCGAGCGGCAGTCCGGCCTCCGCGTGGACGTGCGCGGCCGGCGCCCCGACTACCGTGAGCTGACCGAGACGCCCGAGCTGACCATCACCACCGTGGAGACCGACCAGCGGGACTGGTTCGACCTGGGCGTGATCGTCACGGTCAACGGTCGGAGCGTGCCGTTCGGCCCGCTGTTCAAGGCCCTCGCCAAGGGGGATGCCCAGCTGCTGCTCGTCGACAACAGCTACCTCTCGCTTCGGCAGCCCGCGTTCGAGCGTCTGCACGAACTGATCACGGAAGCCCGCGCTCTGACCGAATGGGACACCGGTCTGCGGATCAGCCGCTACCAGGCCGCTCTCTGGCACGACTTCGAGGACCTCGCCGACGACACTGAGCAGGCCGTGGCCTGGCGAGCGGCCGTGTCCGGGCTGCTCGAGCATACGGGGCCGGCCGGGCCCGTTCAGCCGCCCTTGCTGCCCCTCGACCTGCGCGCCACCCTGCGCCCCTATCAGGCTCACGGCTTCGCCTGGCTGGCCTTCCTCTGGCAGCACAAGCTGGGCGGCATCCTCGCCGACGATATGGGCCTCGGCAAGACCCTGCAGACGCTCGCACTGCTGGCGCACGCCACCGCGCAGCCCGCCGAGCAGACCCAGCCGTCCGAGCCGGGCGTCCGGCTCCCGTTCCTGGTGGTGGCCCCGACATCCGTCGTCGCCACCTGGCGCACCGAGGCCGCGCGCTTCACGCCCGGCCTCGACGTGCGGGTGATCACGGCCACCCAGGCCGCCGGAGGGACCACGCTGACGGATGCTGCGGCCGGCGCCGACGTCATCGTCACCTCCTACGCCCTGTTTCGTCTCGATTTCCCGGCCTACCAGGCCCACGGCTGGGCCGGTCTGATCCTGGACGAGGCGCAGTTCGTGAAGAACAGCACCTCCCGGGCGCATGGGTGCGCGCGCGAGCTGACGACGCCCTTCAAGCTCGCCATCACGGGAACGCCGATGGAGAACAACCTGGTTGAGCTGCACGCCCTGTTCACGATCGTCGCGCCGGGCCTGTTCCCGTCGCTGCGCCGTTTCACGGAGGAGTACGTGCGCCCGATCGAGCGCGGCGACACACCGGCGGTGCTCGCCCGACTGCGACGACGCATCCGCCCCCTCCTGTTGCGGCGCACCAAGGAGCTCGTGGCGCCCGAGCTGCCGCCCAAGCAGGAACAGCTGCTCGAGATCGAGCTGAACCCGCGGCACCGCGCTCTGTACGACACGTACCTGCAGCGGGAACGGCAGAAACTGTTCGGCCTGATCGACGACCTCGACAAGAACCGCTTCATCGTGTTCCGGTCCCTGACCCTGCTGCGGCTGCTCAGCCTGGACGCGTCCCTGGTCGACGAGAAATACGCTGGGGTGCCATCGAGCAAACTCGACGCCCTGCTGGACCAGCTCGACGATGTGGTTGCCGAAGGCCACCGCGCCCTGGTCTTCAGCCAGTTCACGAGCTATCTGAAGAAGGCTGCCGCCCGGCTCGACGCCCGGGGCATCCCCTATTGCTACCTCGATGGGTCGACCCTGCGCCGTTCCGAGGTGATCGACCGGTTCAAGTCGGGTGCCGAGCCGGTGTTCCTGATCAGTCTGAAGGCCGGCGGGTTCGGCCTCACCCTGACCGAGGCGGACTACGTCTTCCTCCTCGACCCGTGGTGGAACCCGGCCACCGAGACTCAGGCCATCGACCGCACCCACCGCATCGGCCAGACCCGCAACGTGATGGTCTACCGGATGGTCGCCACCGGCACCATCGAGGAGAAGGTGATGGCCCTGCAGAAGCGCAAGGCCGAGCTGTTCGACTCGGTTCTCGGCGACCCGGCAGCGGGCGCCGCTGCACCGGGCGCCGGGGCAGCGGGCCATCCCGCTGCGGATGACGCCGGCGCGGTCGGCGGCTTCGGCGAGAGCCTCACGGCCGACGACATCCGCGGTCTGCTCGAGCGCTAGCGACCGAGGCCGCCACTTCGGCGCCCGTGCGCGCAGCCCCTGCTACTCGCCGCGAAGCTCTCGGGCGATGCCCGCCGCCCACTCGTCGATCGCGGCCCAGTTGCGGAAATCCCCTTCGGGCAGCAGCTCGAGCCCGCTCGGGATGCGCCGCACAAGCCGGTCACGGCGGCCGAGCACGCGCGGGTCGAGGGCGCCGAAGAACACCTGCATGCCGCGCGGCTGGAGGGCCTCGCTGAACTCCTCGAACTGCTTCGGCTCGCTCTCCTTGAGCAGGTCGCGCCCCTGCGCATCCTTGCCGGCCGTGCCCAGCGGCCCGCTGCTGAACAGCCAGACCGGGTGCCCTGAGAGCAGTTCCCGGTTGCGCCGCACGAACTCGGTCGCTTCCTTGCGCCATGACCCCATATAGGTGGAGCTGCCGATCACGAAGGCATCGTACGTGTCGGCCTTGTCGACGGATGCGGCCGGTCGGGCCACAGCATCCTGGCCGGCCTCCCGCAGTCTGCGGGCGATGCGCTCGGCGATTCCCTCGGTGGCACCGTACTTGCTTGAAAAACCCACCAGTACCGTCATGATTGCCTCCAGCTCGTCGGACACTCCCTCCCATGGTACGGCGGACCGACTGCTGGTCCCCGACGGTTTGCCACCCCCATTTGCGTGGGTCGGTGGGTCGTCAGGCCCCCGCCGCTGCTAATCTGAACCGAGATAACGTGGGGGTTCCGTGCAGGTCAAGTCAGGGGCGCACTACGGGCGCCTACTCAGTGGGTTTTTATCTAGGTCTGGATCGTGGCTGGCCTGGCTGATGTCCACGTTCCTGTGCCTCTACGTCATCGGGCTGCTCGTGCCCGATACGGGTTTCAGCCTGTTCGTCGATGGAGTGCTGGCATCGCTGGCGAAGTGGTCCCTGGTCGCCGTGTGCTGGGCCGCCGTGGTGCGCGGAGGGGCGCGGAGCCGAGCCCTGTCGGGTTCGGGAGGCCTTACGGGATTCGGCCATCTTGAACTCGTTCTGACGGCCGTGGCCGTCTCCGTCATCGCGCTCTCCGACTCCTTCTCCCTGGCCCTGCTGATCTGGGGAGGCGCCGATGAGTGGCACCAGACGAGCGACTTCGGCTACGCGGTGTTCTTCGCCCTCATGATGGCCGTGCTTGCCATCCTGTTGCGCCGCCGGTTGCGCGGCATGGTCTGGTCGGTGGTGCTGGACAGCACCATCGGGGTGCTCGGCACCACCTCGGTTCTGGCCGTGCTGCTCGGCCCTGTGGCCAACGCCCTCGACGCGGCCGGGGCGAACACGGCGATCTCCACCGCCGTCGCCTACCCGTTGTTCAACCTGCTGCTGGTTGCCGTCGTCGTTGCGGTCACCACGTCGCAGGGCCCGGTGGCCGGCCGGCGCTGGATCCTTCTCGTCTTCGGCCTGCTGATATTCACGGCCACCGGCCTCGTTTTCATCATGCTCAAGTCCAACTACGTTCTGGGCACTCCGCTCGACGCCGGCTGGGCCGTGGGTCTGGCCCTGATCGCTCTGTGGGCGGATGCCGCATCGCGCCCCTCTGTGGCGCAGAACAGTTCCAGTCACAGCCTCGCCGCGCTGGCGATGCCCGCGGTGTCGACGGCGGCCGGCCTGGGCGTGCTGCTCCTCGCCAGCCAGACCGCGGTTTCCCCCCTCGCGGTCGGGCTGGCCGCCGCCACCATGGCGCTCGCGGCCGTTCCGCTGGTGTCCCGGCAGATGGCCCTGCGGCGCCAGGCCCGAACCGACGAGTTGACCGGTCTGCCGAACCGGCGGGCCCTGTACGCCGAAGTGTCGAGACGGCTGACCGCCGACACGCGTCCGAAACGCGCGCTGCTCCTGCTCGACCTGGACCGCTTCAAAGAGGTCAATGACAGTCTCGGGCACGATGCCGGGGACCGACTGCTGGTGCAGGTCGGCCGTCGCCTGCAGCTCGGGCTGGGGCCTGGTGAACTGCTCGCGCGGTTGGGCGGTGACGAGTTCGCCATCCTTCTCGAGCACTCCGAACAGGCGCAGGCCGAGACCGTGGCCGCCAAACTGCGCGCCACGCTGGCCCAGCCGTTCACCCTGGAAGGCATCTCCCTGCAGACCAGCGTGAGTATCGGCATCGCGCTCTATCCCGATCAGGGCGACGACCTGACCGCGCTGCTGCGCAAGGCCGATATGGCGATGTACAAGGCTAAGTCGACTCACAGCGGCCACCACGTCTACCGCAGCGTGGACAACCGCCACGGTGACGCCCGCTTGCGCACGCTGCAGGAGTTGCGCCTGGCCCTGACCGAAGACCAGCTGATTCTGCACTACCAGCCGAAGATCAACCTCAAGAACGGTTCGGTCTCCGGCGTCGAGGCCCTCGTGCGCTGGCAGCACCCGGAGCGAGGTCTTCTCTTCCCCGACCAGTTCCTGACCCTGGTCGAGGAGGCCGGCCTCATGCACGCGCTCACCCAGGAGGTTCTGCGCAAGGCGCTGGACCAGTCCGTGCTCTGGGCGGCCCAGGGACGCACACTGACGGTCGCGGTCAACCTGTCCGCCAGTTCACTGATCGACGGCGACCTGCCCGAACGCGTGGGGACCATGCTGTCGGCCCGAGACCTGCCGGCCACCGTCCTGATGCTCGAGATCACCGAGGACTTCCTGATGGCCGACCGGGACCGTGCCAGGGACATCCTGACTCGGTTGCGCGCCAGCGGAATCAAGATCTCCGTCGATGACTTCGGCACGGGCTACAGCTCTCTCGCCTATCTGCGCGACCTACCCATCGACGAACTCAAGCTCGACCAGTCCTTCGTCTTCCCGATGGCGGACGACGCCCGGGCCGCAGCCCTGGTTGCCTCCACTATCGACCTGGCGCACGGCCTCGGCCTGAAAATGGTCGCCGAGGGAGTCGAGAACGGCGTCTCCTACGACGAACTCGTGCGCTACGGATGCGACTTCGCCCAGGGATACTTCATGTCGCGCCCCATCCCCGCCGCGGCACTCGATGACTGGCTGACTGCCCGACTGAACGCGGCGGCCCTGCCATGACCGGCGGCACCCGCGAACGGTTCCGCATCGGAGCGCTGACGCTCATGCTGGTGTTGGTGGTCGCCTATGCCCTCGGCCTCGCCCTGAAAGACGAGATTTTCAGCCCACTGGTTGACGGCTGGCTGTCCATGCTCTCGGTGTGGGCGCCAGTGCTCGTGGGCTTCGCCGCCGTCTACCGGGTGGGGCGAGGAAACGTCGTGGTGGTCCTCTCCACCGCCGCACTCACCGCGAACGCCCTGGGTGACAGCTACTACCTCGTCGTGACGGAAGCCGACGGCAATGCGCCGCTCACCTCGCCGGCCGACATCGGTTACCTTCTGTTCTACGTGCTGCTGCTCGGGGCGCTGGGAGTGCTCGTGAATCGGCAGCTGCGCGGGTCGGCCTGGTCCGTCTTCCTCGATAGCGCCGTCGGTTCCCTGGGGGCGGCAGCCGTTCTGGCCGTCATCCTCAGTCCGATCTTGGACACCGTTGCCACGAACGCACTGAGCCTCGGCTCCGCCATCACAGCCGCGTACCCGCTGCTTGACCTTCTGGTGGTGGCGGCCATCGCCGGGATCGTGGCATCGCACGGCCGGGAAGGCGGCCTGCGCTGGATTGTGCTCGTTGCCGGCCTGGTGGTCATCGCCTGGGCCGACACCGTCGTCGCCCTGCAGGGCGACGACTATCTGGTCGGCACCCCCCTCGACGCGAGCTGGAACGTCGGAATTGCGCTGATCGCTCTCTGGGTGGATGACTCCGCCCGCCCCCGCCCGGTGCCGGATCGCACGGCTGCGACCAGGACCGTGTCCGCTCTGGCGGTTCCGCTGGTGTCCACGGTGGCCGGACTCGGCGTGCTGATCCTGGCCAGCCAAATGCCGGTGTCCAACTTCGCGGTGGCGCTGGCCGGTGCCACCATGGCGGTGGCAGTGGTGCCGTTGGTCGGCCGACAGCGGGTCCTGAACCTACTGGCCCGAACCGATGACCTCACCGGATTGCGCAATCGTCGTGCCTTCAACGCGGATGTTCCCACGCGCCTCGCCGATGGCGAGGGCCGGAAGGGCGCCCTGCTCCTGCTGGACCTGGACCGGTTCAAAGAGGTCAACGACAGCCTCGGCCATGACGTTGGTGATCGACTGCTGATTCAGGTCGGCATCCGTCTGAGCCGACAGTTGCGCTCGGGAGACCTGTTGGCCAGGCTCGGCGGCGACGAGTTCGCTCTCCTGCTCACGGATTCCGGCCGGCAGGATGCCGTGACGGTTGCCGTCAAACTGCGCGCCGCCCTGGCCGAGCCGTTCCTGCTCGAGGGCATTACGCTGCAGACCAGCGCCAGTATCGGGATTTCCCTGTTTCCCGACCAGGGCTCCGATCTCACGGCGTTGCTCCGCAAGGCCGATATGGCCATGTACAAGGCGAAAACGAGCCGCGGCGGGCACCACGTGTACGACAGCGACGACGACAGCCACGGTGAGATCCGATTGCGCACCCTGGCGGAACTGCGCGTCGCACTCACCGATGACCAGCTGGTCCTGCACTATCAGCCGAAGGTCGACCTCGGCACCGGGGTGGTGCGCGACGTCGAGGCCCTCGTGCGCTGGGACCACCCCACACGTGGACTGCTGCTGCCCGATCAGTTCATTTCTATCGTCGAAGAGGCCGGGCTGATGCACTCCCTGACGCAGGTCGTTCTGCGCGAGGCGCTGGATCAGGCCGGCGTCTGGCAGGCGCAGGGGCATCCTCTGACCATCGCCGTGAACCTGTCAGCCTCGTCCCTGGTGGACATTGAGCTGCCAAACCGGATCGGCGCCATGATCGCCGCCCGCGGTCTGCCACCATCAGCTCTCGCATTGGAGATCACCGAGGAATTCCTCCTCAACGACCGCGATCGGGCTCGAAGCATCCTGACCCGGTTGCACGAGCAGGGCATCCGGATCTCCGTCGACGACTTTGGAACGGGCTACAGCTCGCTGGCCTATCTGCGCGACCTGCCGATCGATGAGCTCAAGCTGGATCAGTCTTTCGTCTTCCCCATGGCCGAGAGCGAACGTGCAGCAACCCTCGTGTCGTCGGCGATCGCACTCGCCCACAGCCTGGGGCTGCGCATGGTGGCCGAGGGGGTGGACAACGGGGCCGCCTACGACCAGCTGGTTGGCTTCGGTTGCGACTTCGCGCAGGGCTTCCATCTGTCGCAGCCGGTTTCCGCGCACGATCTGGATGGCTGGCTCGCGGCCCGTCGCCTCGCTCTCGCAGAGTCTCCCCTGCTACCCGCGGATGTGCACGCTGTGCCGACCGATGGTCTTGTCGTGGAGACCGCCGAGGTATGAACCGCCCTGAAAGTGCGCCCTGACCTACCGTGTCCACCGGTTCACCGGGACGCGGATCGGGAATGAAGATGACGCTCCGACATTCCTCACTGCGACGGATGCTGGTGGTTCCCCTGCTCCTATTTCCCACCCTGGCCGCGACGGCGCGCGCCCCCTGGGACCCGAATCTCGGTGGTGACGCTACACCCTCCGCCCCGGGTCCCGCTACGGAAACGGCCTCCCCGACACCGACCTCCCTGGGGCCTCGTCCTCCGGAACCCCGCTGCCGGACGAGACGAACCGGCAAAGACGCAAAGACGCAAAGACGCAAAGACGCAAAGACGCAAAGACGCAAAGACGCAAAGACGCAAAGACGCAAAGACGCAAAGACGCAAAGACGCAAACGTACCCTGCGGCCCAGCCTTCGGTTTACAGGGTTGCCCGCTTGCTGGGCAGTGCGATCAGGGTGTGGTCCGGGTCGACCTCGATCGGTGGCCGCAGCCAGTATTCCGCGCCGGTGCGGGTGATGGTCCAGTGTTGGTTGTGCAGCAGCAGGTGGTGGGGGTGGCAGAGCAGTACCCCGTCGGCGAGGTCGGTGTAGCCGTTGTCCTTCAGCCATTCGTTGATGTGGTGCGCTTCGCTCCAGGCGGGTGATCTGTCGCAGTCCACCCAGCGGCATCCGCCGTCCCGCACGCCCATCGCGGCGCGCTGGGCCTCGGTGAAGAGGCGTTCGTCACGGCCGAGGTTGATGATCTGTCCGGCGTCGTCGAATTGGATGCCGCGGGTTCCGGTGTCGCAGAGCAGCCGGTCGATGGTTTTCTGCGAGATCGGGACGGGGTTGCCTTCGATCTGCCCGTGCGCGGCCGGTTCGGCGGGAACCGGTGCGCCCTGCGCGCCCTGCGCAGCTTGGCCGGGAAGCGGCTGGCCCGTCCGGTCGGCCGAATGGTCCGGCCGGGCCGACTTGATGACATTCTCGGTCGCGATGACGCGCACCGCGGGCCGGCGGCCACCGAACACCTTGCCCTGATCGGCCTCTCCGGCGATCTTGAGCAGCTGCACGAGGGCGTCGGCGGCGATCTGGTCGGTGCTGCGGGGGTCGTCCTGCATGCGTTTGGCCCAGGCGGCCTTGTCTTTGTCGACGAAACGCACCCCGCCGCGGCGAGGGCTGGTGATCGAGTCGAAGGTGGAGAGCACGAACTCACCGTCTTCGGGGGCGAAGAGCCCGTTCAAGCGCACGTTGCCATTGCCCAGCCGGTACACCCGCAGGAAACGATCGTCGTGGGCCTGCTTCTCCCGGTCGGCAATGCCGGCCTCATCGAGTCGGTCACGCAGATGCCTTGCCCGCTTGAAAACCTCATCCGCGTTCAGCGACGCGACCTCCGCAAGGAGCGATTCGAGGGCATCGCCGAGCTTCTTGGCGGTGACCGCAGCGTCGATCTGGCCCAGCCCCGCCCGGATCGACTCGGCCGCATCGACCGAGAGGGTTCCCGCAGTCACGGCACGGGCGATCGGGGCCTGCCAAGGCACCTTCGCGACGAAAGCCTCAACGAGACCGGCATCGCTGCCAGGTGATTCCAGTGCCGCTTCGATGAGCTTGTCCGCCACCTCGGTCTCGGCCATCATCGTTCCGACCGCGACGAGCTTGTACACGTCGTTCCTGGTTGAGCCGGTCACCTTCTGGATCAGGGCCTCGGGCGAGACAAAGCCCTGCTGCGCGGCCAGACCGGAGTGGCCCAGCTCGGGCCGCGACCGGCGGGCGATGGTCGCCGCCATCCACGCGGAACGGGTTTCGAGCAGACGGCGGGCGGCCGCGATCTGCTTCTGACCGGCGAGCACCTGGGCGTCGGCGAGGGCCTCGTAGTCGGCGCAGGACGCGCCCAGGCGAGCGACGGCATCCGTCGCCTGCCTGAGGTCATCTGCGCTGTTCGTCATGTGCCGAGAATAGCAGGAGTCGTACGCAAAGTCGAGAGTCTTTCACGTATCTGGTGGAATATTTCGTAGATACATTCTACGACGGCGGGGTGGGTGTTGTCTGGTCTCCGACCACACGTTGCTGAGGAGATATTTGCGACATGCCGATCGTGGCGTCCGCATTCACGGCGTCTCCTGAAAATCTCCGCAGTTGGTGCGCGGATGCCGCCGGAACCTCCGGGAGTAGGGCCCCCAGGTCTCGACGAGCACGACCCCCGGATAACCGACGCGTCCGGAACGCGCAGCCGCGACGCGCGCCGGGAGGCGCGGCCGGTGCGACGGCCGACGGGTCCTGACCCACCGGTTCTACACTGGAAGGGCCGCGGGCCAGACTGACCCGGCACTCCCGGAAACGAGGAACCCACCCGATGGACGCGCTCGCTCAATCGGATCAACTGGACCAGATCGACCGACTCGACGTCGATCCCGCATTGGCCGATGCCACTGAGATCGCCCGCCGGCTCGAAACCGATCTCGCCCACGGCCTGACCGCGTCCGAGGCCGCCCGCCGGCTCACCGCCGAGGGTCCGAACGAGCTCCGCGCCGTGCGCCCGGTTCCGGTCTGGCAGAGGATCCTGGCCCAGTTCAACGATCCTCTGATCTACCTGCTTCTGGTCGCCACCACGGTATCGATCGGCGCCTGGCTGATCGAGGGCGCTCAGGGCCTGCCCGTCGATGCCATCGTGATCGCCGCCATCGTGGTGCTCAACGCCGTTCTCGGCCTGGTGCAGGAGGCGCGGGCCGACAACGCCGTAGCCGCCCTGTCCACGATGACTGCGGCAGCCTCGACCGTCATGCGCGACGGGCTGCTCACCACCCTGCCGAGCACCAAGCTGGTGCGCGGCGACCTGCTGGTGCTGGGCGAAGGCGACAGCGTGGGCGCGGATGCCCGGCTCACCGAGGCGAACTCGCTGCGCATCGCCGAAGCCTCCCTGACCGGCGAGAGCGAGGCCGTCACGAAGAACCCTCGCACGCTCCCCGCTGCCGCACCCCTCGGTGACCGCCTGAACATGGTCTTCAAGGGCACGGCCGTCAGCCAGGGCGTCGGACGTGGCATCGTCACCGGAACCGGCATGAACACCGAGGTGGGCGCCATCGCCGGCATGCTCGAGCGCACCGAGGCGCACCCCACCCCGCTGCAGGTCGAGATCGGCCACATCGGCAAGCTCCTCAGCATCGTCGTGATCGTGATCGCCATCGTCGTGATGCTGACCATCGTGCTCGTGCAGGGGGTATCCACCCCGACCGACTTCGTCATCGTGTTCCTACTCGGGGTGTCCCTCGCCGTCGCGGCCGTTCCGGAGGGGCTACCGGCGATCCTGTCGGTGATCCTCTCCATCGGCGTGCAACGGATGGCGCGGCAGAACGCCGTCGTCAAGAACCTGAAGTCCGTGGAAACCCTGGGTTCCGCCTCCGTGATCTGCTGCGACAAAACCGGCACGTTGACCCGGAACGAGATGACGATCCAGCAGGTGCTGACCGCCTCCGGGCGGGTCGACGTGACCGGGGTGGGCTACCGCCCCGACGGCGAGGTACTCCAGGGTGACGCTCCGCTCACCGACCCGGCGCTCCGCTACGAGGCCCAGCTGGTGCTGGGCGCTGGATCCCTCGCCGGCAATGCCCAGCTCGCCGAGAGGAACAGCGAATGGGAGATCCAGGGTGACCCCACCGAGGCGGCCTTCCTGGTGGCCGCGGCCAAGCTCGAGGGAACTACCGGCCACATGGCCCGATTCGACCGCCTGGACGAGGTGCCCTTCACCTCGGAGCGCAAGATGATGTCCACCCTGCACCAGGAGACCAGCGACGGCAGCCTCCGCATCTTCAGCAAGGGCGCCCCCGATGTGCTCCTCGAACGGTGCACCTCCCTGCAGATCGGCATGACGGTCGTGCCGCTGACCGACGAGCGGCGACAACGGATGCTGGCCGACATCCAGGCGCTTTCCGCTCAGGCTTTCCGCACACTGGGTGTGGCCTACAGCCGCGCCGACGAGAACACGGCACCGCTGGACGAGGCCGACGAGCATGGCCTCATCTACGCGGGGGTCGTGGGCATCATCGACCCGCCCCGCATCGAAGTGACGACGGCGATAGCGCAAGCCCACCGGGCAGGGGTGCGGGTGGTCATGATCACGGGCGACCATCCCGCGACCGCCGCCCGGATAGCGAGCGACCTCGGGATCGTCGAACCGGGTGCGCCGGCACTGGCGGGAGCAGACCTCGACCGCCTCGACGAGCCGGGGCTGCGGGACGCGGTGCGCGGGACATCCGTCTTCGCTCGTGTCTCCCCCCACCACAAGCTGCGCATCGTGGACGCCCTGCAGGCGAACGGCGACATCGTGGCGATGACCGGAGACGGCGTCAACGACGCCCCGGCGTTGAAATCCGCCGACATCGGCGTGGCCATGGGCATCACCGGAACCGAGGTGACCAAGGAGGCGGCGAAGATCATCCTGGTCGACGACAACTTCGCCACCATCGTGGCCGCCGTTCGGGGTGGCCGGGTCATCCTCGACAACATCAAGAAGTTCCTGCGCTACCTGCTTTCCTCGAACATGGGCGAGGTGCTCACGGTGTTCCTGGGCGTGCTCCTGTCCGGGGTACTGGGCCTGGCCGGCGCCAGCAGCGAGACAGTCGTGCTGCCTCTGCTGGTCACCCAGATCCTCTGGATCAATCTCATCACCGATTCCGGGCCGGCCCTGGCGATGGGCGTCGACCCGGAGATCGACGACGTCATGGCCCGCCCGCCCCGGCCGATCCACGAACGCATGATCGACCTGCGCATGTGGATGGGCATCATGTCGACCGGCCTGGTGATGGCCGCGGTCACCCTGGCCACCATCGACCTGTTCCTGCCCGGGGGTCTGCTGCCGGCGCTGGATCCCGGCAGCGACGACCTCACGGCAGCCCGCACGGCCGGCTTCACCACCCTGGTCTTCGCCCAGCTGTTCAACACGCTCAACGCGCGCTCCGAACTGACCACCGCGTTCCACCGCCTGTTCGTGAACCGGTGGTTGTGGGGTGCGATCCTGCTCGCGGTCCTGCTGCAGGTGGCCGTGGTCGAATTCCCCTTCCTGCAGACCGCCTTCGGAACCGCCTCGATGACCCCCCTGCACTGGGCCGTCTGCGTGGGCATGGCCTCCCTCGTGCTGTGGACCGAAGAACTGCGCAAGTGGATGCTGCGGACACGCACCTGACTGGGCTGAACCCCGGCCCTGTGGTGCACGGCGACAGACCATCGGTGGTGGCCTGTTCGTCCTCGCCTTCCAGCCGAGGTTCACCGAACTCGACAGCTACCAGCTCACGGTCTACCTGATCCGGGTAGCCGGCCAGGTGACCGGAGCCTCGGTGCTGGTGAACATCGTGGCGGTCTGGCTGATCCTGCCGCCGCCGGCCGAGCGCTGGAGCTCTGCTGGGTCAGCAGACGCCCCACTGGCCCACACCGGCGTTCATCGCGGCATCCTCCGCCGCACGCAGCAGCGGGTAGTGGGCGTCGTTCGGCGCGATCGTGAGCGACTCGGCCGCGCCACTGGCAACGAGCTCGTAGTTGACGAATCGTCCGTCCTCGGTCCACAGATAGAACAGGCTGCGTCCGTATCGGTCGGCCGGATCCCGATCGGCGGTGACCCAGGTCAGGCTGCCCTCCGGCAGCAGAGTCCGCAGCTGCTCCGTGGCTTGGTCGCCGAAGCATTCGGCATTGTTCCCCACCTCCGGCGTATCGATTCCGAGGAGTCGCACCTTGACCTCATCCGTCGTCGCCACCAGGGCATTCGGTTGGTCTGTGCGCAGAAAGAGCGTGTCGCCGTCGTGCACATATTCCACCGTCATCGAGACGGCCTCGCTGGGCGGCGCGGGCACATCGCCGACCGCCGTCTCGGCGGTGCCGTTCGCAGCGTTCACGACCGGGTCGGTGCTCTCACCGGAGCTCTCGGTCTGGCTCAGGGCGCTCAGCATGCCCTCGAACGCGTTCGCCAGAGCACCGGACTGCTGCACCCAGGCGAATCCGACGACTCCGAGAACGAGAACACCGACCAGCACGCCCGGACGGCCCTGTTGTCTACCCATTCCCCGAGACTAGGGCAGAGCTGGACAGTCGCTCGCCACCCCGCTCCACCACAACCGGAGCCCCGAGCCGGTTCGACGTTTGACCGGCCCAGTGCTCCGTCACCGAGCTAGACCGCGGCGGTCTCGTCCACCGCGTGGAACCACGGCGGGTAGACGACGACCTTGGGCTTATAGGACCCCGCCTCAAGGATAGTACGCACGGCGTCGCGCACCTTGTCGTTGGCGACTCCGACGAGCGTGACCAATTCGAACGGGAACGACTCGGTGACAAGCAGTTCCGCCTCCCGGATCTTTTGCGATTCCTGGTCGGCACGGAGGGACCGCAGCATGCGGTCGGCGGTTTCCGGCGCGGTGCCGAACCGGGTCAATGCACCGGCGGCATCCCCGTTGGTCACCGCGACGGCTGCCGCGGAGACGTCTGCGGCGCCGTCGTGGGCGTCGCGGAGCTTCTTGACCGTGCTGACCAGAATGACGAAGTCATAGGTCTCCGAACCGTGGGCCTCTGTCGACAGGCGCGGGTCGTTGGACTCGGTGAGCAGGCTGTCCCACAGGCGGGCGTTGGGCGAAAGGTAGAACGGCACGTAGCTTGCGACGCTGGCGCTGTCGTCGCCGGCGACTTGCGCGGCACGCCGGGCCGCGCGCTGGGGTGCTGACGAGAGGTCGACGGGCGGGCGCGTCGTCCAGGCGTCGCTCGTGTCGGCGAGCAGGCGACCACTGCTCAGGATGCCGGCCAGATTGCGGATGTGCGTGACATGGTAGATGCGCTGCTCACCGACGTTGTCAACGGCAGACTTCGAGCTGGTGACGCGTTTCACTCCGGTGGCCGCCTTGATCGTGACGGGCTTCACGGCGGCTGTTTTGGTGCCCAGAGTGGGGTTCGGTCCGCCGAGGGTCACGGTACGGGGTGACGGTGAGCTGCGCAGCGACGGGGCGCGGCCCGCGGACTTGCTCCGAGTAGCTCGGGTGGCTACTCCGGGCACGATTTCGGGAGCGGCCTTCGGGAAGCAGCTGGCGCACAGCCCGCCCTCGAGTCCATGGATACATTCGTCGCTCAAGCTAGAAAAACCTTTCGTGTGCGTGGCCCCCACACTCTTCAAGTCCGATGCTCGAAGACCACATATCAACGGTACGGTCATTTTGCACCCGATGGTGACCGTTGGCGGGATTCGTTGGCACCATTTCGGCCGGGCCGGCCGCACCGTGCCTTGCCGGCAACGGCCAGGGATGCTACTACCGACGTATGAGCAGTGTCGACGACATCAACGAGGACGCCATCGAGATCTCCCGGCCCAAAACCTGGGCTGCGGGAGTCCCCGGCGTAACCCATGCCATGGGCCCGGCCTTCCGACAGATGGGCGTGCCCCGCAGCCTCCGGGCCCTGACCGCAATGAACCAGCGCGACGGCTTCGACTGCATGAGCTGCGCCTGGCCGGATCCCGCGCTTCGCAAGACGTTCGAGTTCTGCGAGAACGGGGCCAAAGCGGTGACCTGGGAGGCAACACCGGTCACGGTTCCCACCACGTTCTGGGCTGAGAACCCGATCAGCGAGCTGCTGACGAAGTCAGAGTACTGGCTCGGCATGCAGGGTCGACTTGTGGAGCCGGTCTACAAACCGGCCGGCGCCGAGCACTACCGGCCGATCAGCTGGGACGACGCGTTCACGCTGGTGGGTGACACCCTTCGCGAGCTCGACTCCCCCGACCAGGCGGCGTTCTACACCAGCGGCCGCACCTCGAACGAGGCCGCGTTCCTCTACCAGCTCTTCGTGCGCGCGTTCGGCACCAACAACCTGCCGGACTGTTCGAACATGTGCCACGAATCGACCAGCTACGCGATGGCCGAGACCGTGGGCATCGGCAAGAGCACCATCACCTATGCCGACTTCGCTCGCGCCGACCTGATCATCATCATGGGACAGAACCCGGGCAGCAATCATCCGCGGATGCTCACGGCGCTTGAGGAGGCGAAGCAGGCCGGCGCATCCGTTGTCGCCATCAACCCGCTCCCGGAGGCCGGCCTGCTGCGCTACAAGAACCCGCAGACGGTGCAAGGCGTCATCGGGTCCGGCACCGTGATCGCCGACCAGCACCTGCAAATCCGGCTCGGGGGCGACATGGCGCTCATGCAGGCCATCTCCAAACGGGTGCTCGATGCCGAAGCCGCCCGGCCCGGAACCGTCCTCGACCACGATTTCCTGCGGACGCACTGCGTGGGCCTCGACGAGCTGCGCGCGCATCTGGCCCAGCTCGACGACGCCGTCGTCGCAACGGCCACGGGCCTGGCCGAGTCCGAGATCGACGAGCTCGCCGACCGCTACCTGCGGGCGGATAAGGTCATCATCACCTGGGCCATGGGGATCACGCAGCACAAGAAGGCCGTGCCGACCATCAAGGAGATCATCAATCTGCTGCTGCTGCGCGGCAACATCGGCAAACCCGGCGCCGGCGCCTCCCCGATCCGCGGCCACAGCAATGTGCAGGGCGACCGCACCATGGGCATCTGGGAACGGATGCCGCCGGTGTTCCTCGACGCGCTGGAACGGGAATTCGGGTTCAACCCGCCCCGCGTCGACGGCCTCGACAGCGTGGGGGCCATCCGGGCCATGCGGGACGGCCTGGTGAAGGTCTGGATCGCCCTCGGCGGCAACCTGGTGGCGGCGATTTCCGATACCGCAGTAGCCGAGGCCGCGATCTCGAAGACGGCACTGAGCGTGCAGATCTCCACGAAGCTGAACCGGTCCCATGCTGTGGTCGGCGACGCGGCACTCATCCTGCCCACACTGGGCCGCACGGAGATCGACCGACAGGTCACCGGCCCGCAGTTCGTGTCCGTAGAAGACACGGTGTGCGCGGTGCATTCCTCCGCCGGCCCACTCGAACCGGTGTCGGACCGGCTGCTCTCCGAGGTCGCCATCGTGTCGCGCCTCGCCCGGGCCACGCTCGACGCCACCACCTCGATCGACTGGGCCGGCTTCGAGAACGACTACGACCTCATCCGGGATCACATCGCGCATGTCCTTCCGGGCTTCGCCGACTTCAACCGACGGATCCGCCAGCAGGAAGGCTTCTCCCTTCCCAACGGCCCCCGCGATCTGCGAACCTTCTCCACCCCCAGCGGCAAGGCGCTGCTCACGGTCAACGAGCTGGAACACCTCGTACGGCCGCCGGGGCGGCTGCTCCTGCAGACCCTGCGCTCGCACGACCAGTTCAACACCACCATCTACAGCCCGAATGACCGTTACCGCGGCATCAAGAACGGCCGCCAGGTCATCTTCGTGAACCCGGAGGATGTCGAGGAGCTGGGCCTGGTCAGCGGCATGCTTGTCGATGTGCACAGTGAGTTCAGCGACGACGTGGATCGTGTGCTGCGCCGGCTCCGGGTGGTGGCCTACCCGAGCGCCCGCGGATGCGCCGCGGCCTACTTTCCCGAGGCCAATGTGCTCGTGCCGCTGGACTCCACCGCAGAGGGCAGCAACACGCCCGTCTCGAAGGCAGTGCTGGTGCGGCTGGAACCGTCGCGCTGATCCGAGATCGTGGGTGCCGAACACACCCGCCCCGAACCGACACGGGCGCCCGGTCCACTGGACCGTGCGCCCGTGTGCTCGGCCGTGCGGCTAGCCCAGCCTCACTTATTATTCGCCCGGGGTGCACCGATGCCCGGGTCGATCTGGTGCGGACCGGCGGCGGAGGGTCGCACGTCGAAGTCGAAGATCGCCGTGGGGATGTAGACGGTGGAACAGGAGTTCGGGATATCCACCACCCCCGAGAGCCGACCCTCGATCGGAGCGGCACCGAGAATGATGTACGCCTGCTCGGGGCTGTAGCCGAACTTGACCAGGTAGTCGATCGCGTGCAGACAGGCCCTCTGGTACGACAGGTGGGAGTCCAGGTAGCGCTGGGTGCCGTCGAGGGTCACCGAGGTGCCCGAGAACGCCAACCACTCGCTGTAGCGGGGGTCCACGTTGCCGGGCATGAAGATCGCGTTCTCGCTCACACCGTAGGTGTCCATGCCGCCCTTGATGAGGTCCACCCGCAGGTCGATGAACCCGCCCATCTCGATGGCGCCGCAGAACGTGATCTCACCGTCGCCCTGCGAGAAGTGCAGGTCGCCGAGCGACAGGTTGGCGCCGTCGACGAAGACCGGGTAGAAGATCCGGGTGCCCTTGGACATGTTCTTGATGTCCTGGTTGCCCCCGTTCTCGCGGGGCGGCGCCGTGCGGGCCGCCTCGCCGGCCACCCGGTCGAACTCGGACGCGGCGAGGCTGCCCAGCACCGCGAACTGCGGTTCGGGCGGCAGCGCCAGCGGCGGCACCCGGTTCGGGTCCGTGGCAATCAGGTCACCCTCGCGCTTGTTCCACTTCGCGAGCAGCGCGGCCGACGGCGCCGTTCCCATCAGACCGGGGTGGATGAGTCCGGTGAAGGAGACGCCGGGTACATGGCGGGAGGTCGCAGTCTGGCCGGTGAAGTCCCAGATGGCCTTGTAGGCATCCGGGAACTGGTCGACCAGGAACCCGCCACCGTTGTTCTTGGAGAAGATGCCGGTGTAGCCCCAGCCTTGCCCGGCCAGCGGTCCGGAGTCCTCCTGCGGGATCGGGCCCACGTCCAGGATGTCGACGATCAGCAGATCTCCCGGCTGGGCACCCGCCACGGCGAAGGGACCGCTGAGCTTGTGCACGGTCATCAGTGGAGCGTTCAGGATGTCATCGGCCGAGTCGTCATTGACGATCGCCCCGTCGAACCACTCCCGGCAATCGACCCGGAACGATTCACCGGGCTTGACGGTGGCCACCGGGGGAATCTCCGGGTGCCACCGGTTATGGCCGACGAGTTCCTGGTCTTCGAACTTCTTGCTCGAATCAAGGGGAAAAATCTTCTTGGGCATGACGTCTCCTGTATCTGGTCGAGCCGGGCCGGACAAGCTAGGGCCGCGGCAGTTTCTGATGGAGCGGGTTGGAGGTATAACGCTGGGTCGTGCCGGTGCGCACCCCGGGCTTCGCCGAACCGACGACGCTCGGCTCGTGCGCGCTCCGGTTCGCCGCATCGATCAGCTGGAACGCCGACGAACCGGTTCGGGAGACGTTCGGGGCGGTGATCCGCCGCCGAGCGTCGCCCTGGCAGGAAGGGCAGGTCGCGACATCCGGGGCCGTGCCGATGGGGAGGATCAGCTCGAAGCCGGAGCAGTCAACGCAGCGAAACTCGTAGACGGGCATGGCTGGTGTTCCCTTCTCAGGCGGACCGGGTCGACTCGGCCGGGACGGGGCTCTCCCGCGCCGGGAGCGCGCCGTGGCCGAGCATCCAGGCCGCCGCCAGTGACAGCGCAGCGGCGAGCGCCACGATCAGTGCGTAGCCCGCGTTGGTCTCGTACTCGCCCAGCAGTAGCAGAAAGGCCGGGATCGTTCCGGTCATATGGCTGATGAAGATCGTGAACCACCCGGTCGTGTGGGTCAGCGAGTCTTTGCCGAGCCCCAGCACGAGGAAGAAGAGGAACCAGAGCACCGCCCAGATCAGCCAGATCACCCCGAAGACGGGGTCGTCGAGCAGGGTGAATTGGAGAACGCCGATCACCGTGGCACAGAGCACCACGAACAGGGAGAACCAGCCGAGGCCTTCACCGCTGATGCCGGTGAACTGCAGGATCGCCACATAGAGATAGGTGAATCCGAAAAGGTAGAGCCCCGCCGCTCCGAAGATGATGGCCAGGTCGCCGTCGGCGCCGAGGATGATCAGCGTCGGAAAGATGACCTGCATTCCACCGACGAAGAAATTAAGGATTCCAGCCGACTTGCCTGGTATCGCTCCCACCAACATCAGGCCGTTGATGAAGAGAACGGCACCCACATAGAGCAGACCTACAGCGCCCATCAGAGAACTCCCGGCTCAGGAGCAGCCGCAACAGATTCCACAGCCGCTCAGTTGGCGTACGAACGCGCTCGAACACCGGTCACGGTAGACCGGGCCTCCGGGGGTGTCAACGGAAGCCGACGCATCCCACGCCGGCAGAGGTGCATCGGTGTGCTGACCGGACACCTCACCGCCACCGACCTCGGAAGCGACCTGGCAGGAAGAGCCCCCGCCCAGGCTCCTGGCACTCACGGACATCGAGCCGATCACGGCGGAAATCCTTCTGCGGGACGTGCCGGAGCGCGTGCTGTCGCGCTCGGCGCATCCGTCGCCGAGGACGAAAGTTCGCACTCGAGATTGTCAACTTACCTAGACATCCGGGCTGAGGTCTGCCTACACTTGTGGTCGCGAATGCCCTTTCCTGGGTTGGGGACCTCGTGCTGAGAATCGATACCGAGCTCCGTATGAACAACGACGACCGCCTACTGCCGACTCCTGCCTGCGCTTCCTGCTACGACCCGATGGCACCGGTCGGCGGCGGTTGGTGGTGCGATCACTGCCAGGAATTCGCGTAGCCGCTCCCGTGGCGTGGCTCGCGGCATCCGCACCACGCCCCTGGCCATGGCCCTGGCCCTCACGAATTCGACGGAGATTTTGGCCCTACGAGGCCGATTCGGACCGAAACCCGGCCCTCACGGCAAAATCTCCGTCGAATTGGTTCGACAGGGCAGGCGCAGGGAGGTTGGGTAGTGTGGACGGGTTCCACCAGCGCCTGCCCGCGCACCGACCCAGAGGAGTTCCATGTCGATCACCGTTAAAGGCGTCATCGCTCGATCGAAGGGCGCGCCGGTGGAGCTCGTTGACATCGTCATCCCCGACCCTGCTGCGGGCGAGGTCATCGTCGACATCGAGACGTGCGGCGTCTGCCACACCGATGTGCACTACCGGGACGGCGGCATCAACGACGAGTTCCCCTTCCTGCTCGGCCATGAGGCCGCCGGCCGGGTGAGCGTGATCGGCGCGGGCGTCACGCACGTCGCCGTGGGAGACTTCGTGGTGCTGAACTGGCGTGCGGTCTGCGGTGACTGCCGCGCCTGCAAGCGCGCCGAGCCCTGGTACTGCTTCGACACCTTCAACGCCGGTCAGAAGATGACCCTCACCGACGGCACCGAGCTCACCCCGGCCCTCGGCATCGGCGCCTTTGCCGAGAAGACCCTCGTGCACGAGAAGCAGTGCACCAAGGTCGATCCTGCCGCCGACCCTGCGGTCGTCGGACTGCTCGGCTGCGGCATCATGGCCGGTATCGGCGCCGCCCTGAACACGGGCAATGTGACCCGCGGCAACTCAGTCGCCGTGATCGGATGCGGCGGCGTCGGCAACGCGGCGATCGTCGGAGCCCGGCTCGCCGGGGCATCCGTCATCATCGCCATCGACCGCGACCAGAAGAAGCTTGCCACCGCCGTGACGCTCGGTGCCACGCACACCATCGACTCGGGTGGCCTCGACGAGGATGGCGTGGTCTCGGCCGTTCAGAATCTCACCGACGGCTTCGGCGCGGATGTCGTGATCGACGCCGTGGGGCGTCCCGAGACCTGGCGGCAGGCGTTCTACGCCCGCGACCTGGCCGGAACCGTCGTCCTGGTGGGCGTGCCCACCCCCGAGATGATGCTCGAGATTCCACTGCTGGACGTGTTCGGACGCGGCGGCGCGCTGAAGTCGTCCTGGTACGGCGACTGCCTGCCGGAGCGCGACTTCCCGATGTTGACCGACTTATACCTGCAAGGCCGCCTGCCGCTGGACGAGTTCGTCAGCGAACGCATCGGCATCGGCCACATCGAGGAGGCCTTCGCGAAGATGGCCCGCGGCGACGTGCTGCGCTCCGTGGTCGTGCTCTAGTGGCCGCCCGCATCGAACACCTCGTCACGTCGGGCAGCTTCAGCCTCGACGGCGGCACCTGGGACGTGGACAACAACGTCTGGATCGTCGGCGACGACGACGAGTGCGTCGTGATCGACGCCGCCCACTCCGTCGACGCCATCCTAGGAGCCGTCGGGGACCGCAAGCTGGTGGGAATCCTGTGCACCCACGCACACGACGACCACATCGGCGCCGTCGCCGGCGTGCAAGCCGCACACACCGCGCCAACCTACCTCCACCCTGACGATATGGTGCTGTGGGACCGGGTCTACCCGGATACCCCGCCGAGCCGCCCATTGGAGAACGGTCAGCACATTTACGTGTCCGGCATCGACCTCGAGGTGCTGCACACTCCCGGGCACTCCCCCGGCGCCGTCTGCTTCTACGCGTCCGCGCTGGGTACCGTCTTCAGCGGCGACACCCTGTTCCAGGGCGGTCCCGGCGCGACCGGCCGCTCGTTCAGTGACTTCCCCACGATCATCGCGTCGATCACGGACAAGCTGCTCACACTCCCGACGAGCACTGTCGTGCTCACCGGCCACGGCGAGTCGACGACGATCGGCGAGGAGGCCGTGCACCTCGACGAGTGGATCGCCCGCGGCCACTAGCACGCGCACCCGGGAGGCTGCCCCCGCATGCGGCGGCCCCCACCTCTACGTGTGGGCGGCACCCACGGTGGCTAACTCAGGAGATCCACGCGCGCGCCCGACACCTGCCGCGTGATTCCGCGGCGCATTCCCCGCATTGAGGCATCAGACTCGGACTTCTCCTGAGTTAGCAGCGGGCGCGCCGGCAGCAGCTGGTAGCGCGCAGGCACGCGCAGCAGCGACGGATGCCCGCACGCGGCAGGTCAGCGGCGCACGATCGAGCGCAGCAGCCGCACGACCACGGATAGGGAGGCCATATCGTCCTGACCCAGGGCGTTGACCTCCTCGAAAACGCTGCGGGCCCGTCCCAGCTGTTCCACGTTGAGGCCCTCCCAGGCGACGACGCGCTCATCGGCATTGCCGGCATCCGTCTGCGTCAGCACCGCCCGCGTCATATCGGCCACCGTCGAGTAGAGATCGTCACGGAGCGCGGCGCGGGCTAGGGCCTGCCAGCGGTCCTTCCGGGGCAGCACGGTGATGCGCTCCAGCAGGTTGTCCACCCGGAACCGGTCGTAGACCGTGTAGTAGACGCCGGCCACGTCAGCCATGGGCTCACCGGCCTGCGCCGCGATCTGCGCCACGTCCAGCAGGGCGAACGCCTCGAAGAGCTCGGCCCACCGGCGTCCGAGGTTTTCCGGCACGCCCCACTCCTTGGCCGTGTCCAGCAGGGCCAGCACCCGCTTGAGGTCGCCACCCTTGAGGTAGTCGTCGAGGTGCGCACGCATCAGGTCCATCTGCGGCTTGTACTGGGCGACGACCTCGCCGACCGGGCGCGACGCCCCCTGGTTGACCTGCCAGCGCACGGCCCGGTCGAGCAGACGACGGATGTCCAGGTGGATCGCCGTCCAGTGCGTCGTCGGGAACGACGACGGCAGGGCGTTGACCTCATCGACGAGCACATCGATCTCGAAGATCTCGCGCAGGGCGACGAACGCTTTGGCGACCGTGGCCTGATTGGCCGAGGTCTCCTCCATGGCCCGGAACGCGAAGGTCACCCCGCCGAGGTTGATCATGTCGTTCGCTACGACAGTGGCGATGATCTCGCGGCGCAGCGGATGAGTGTCGAGCTCGGCGTCGAAGCGCTCGGAGAGCTGCACCGGGAAGTACCGGCGCAGGGTGCGACCGAACCAGGGGTCCTCGGGCAGGTCACTGTCCCGCAGCGCCGTCGCCAGCTCGATCTTGGCGTATGCCGCCAGCACGGACAGCTCGGGTGAGGTCAGACCCTGGCCCGTTTCGAGGCGCTCCCGCAGCGTCGCCGTGGTGGGCAACGCCTCGAGCTCACGCTTGAGGTCGCCCGACGCCTCCTGCCAGTCCATCAGCCGCTCGTAGCTGGGGCTCCAGCTGGTCACCTTAGCCCGGTCGTTGAGCAGCAGGATGTTCTGGTCGACGTTGTCCTCCAGCACCAGCCGCGCGACCTCGTCGGACATGGAGGCGAGGAACTCCGCCCGCTCCGACTCGGCCAGCTTGCCGGCGGCCACCATCCGGTCGACGAAGATCTTGATGTTGACCTCGTGGTCGGAGCAGTCCACGCCGGCGGAGTTGTCGATCGCGTCGGTGTTGAGGATGACGCCCGCGAGGGCAGCCTCAATGCGCCCGTGCTGGGTCATCCCGAGGTTGCCGCCCTCTCCGACAACCCTGACCCGAAGGTCCTTGCCGTCCACCCGGATGGAGTCGTTCGCCTTGTCTCCGACCTCGGCGGCCGTCTCGCTGCTCGCCTTCACATAGGTTCCGATGCCACCGTTGTAGAGCAGGTCGGCCGGGGCGGTCAGGATGGCGCGGAGCAGTTCAGGGGGGCTCAACCGCACGGTGCCGGCCGGCAGCCCGAGGGCTGCGCGCACCTCGGCGGAAATCGGCACCACCTTGGCCTGGCGCGGGAAGACCCCGCCACCGGCGCTGATCAGGCTCGGGTTGTAGTCAGCCCAAGACGAACGAGGCAGGGCGAAAAGGCGACGTCGTTCCTGGAAGGAGAGCGCGGCATCCGGATTCGGATCCAGGAAAATATGGCGGTGGTCGAAGGCCGCCAGCAAACGGATGTGCTGCGACAGCAGCATGCCGTTGCCGAAGACGTCGCCGGACATGTCGCCCACCCCGACGACCGTGAAGTCCTCCGACTGCGTGTCGACGCCCAGCTCGCTGAAGTGACGCTTGACCGACTCCCACGCGCCGCGGGCGGTGATGCCCATGGCCTTGTGGTCGTAGCCGATCGAACCGCCGGAGGCGAACGCGTCCCCCATCCAGAAACCGTATTCGGCGGCGAGCCCGTTGGCCACGTCAGAGAAGGTGGCCGTGCCCTTGTCGGCCGCGACAACGAGGTACGAATCGTCGTCGTCGTGCCGCACCACGCGAGCGGGCGGCACGAGCTGCTCTCCCTCCGGCGTGGTCACCAGGTTGTCGGTCAGGTCGAGCAGCCCCCGGATGAAGGTCTTGTAGCTCTCGATGCCCTCGTTCATCCAGGCCACGCGGTCGAGGGCCGGGTCGGGCAGCTGTTTGGCGAAGAAGCCGCCCTTGGCGCCGGTGGGCACGATCACGGCGTTCTTGACCGTCTGCGCCTTGACCAGGCCAAGCACCTCGGTGCGGAAGTCCTCCCGCCGGTCCGACCAGCGCAGCCCGCCACGGGCCACCTTGCCGAAGCGCAGGTGCACGCCCTCCACCTGCGGGGAGTACACCCAGATCTCGTATTTCGGCCGGGGGAACGGCAGAAGCTCGATCGAGGTCGGGTCGAGTTTAATGCTCAGGTAGGGCTTGTCCTGGTAGAAGTTCGTGCGCAACGACGACTCGATCAGGTTGATCAGTGTGCGCAGCACCCGGTCGGCGTCAAGTGTGGTGACCTGTTCCATAGCCGCCGTGAGGTCGGCCGTGACCTGCAGGCTGCGACGGATGCGTTCCGGCTCGGCCAGGTCGGGATCGAAGCGGGCCTCGAAGAGCGCCACCAGCCCGCGGGTGACGGCCGGATTGGCGAGCAGTGTGTCGGCGATGAAGCCGTAGGAGTTGGTGTTGCCGGCCTGGCGCAGGTATTTTGCATAGCTGCGCAGGATGACGACCCGGTGCCAGGGCATGCCCTCCCGGAGCACGAGGCGGTCGAGGCCGTCCGATTGGATGGCCCCGCTGACCGCGGCACCGAAGGAGTCCGCCAGGAGAGCGCCGGTCGTGATCGGGTCCACACCCTCCGGGTAGTTCAGGCCCAGGTCATAGAGGTAGAAGGCGCGGCCGTCGGCGGTCTCGATTTCGAAGGGCACCTCGTCGAGCACCTCGATGCCGAGGTTCTGCAGGAACGGCAGGATCTGGCTGAGGCTCTTGGGCTCCATCATGTAGAGCTTGATGCGGGCATCCTCTTCCGCGGCCTCCCCGGCGTCGGCGGGGAGGTAGACGTAGAGGCCGGGCCGTGCCGTGCCCAGGCCTGTGCGGACGGCATCCTCGGCGGCGGCGGCGGATGCCTCGAACCTGCCGATGTCCTGCAGGGCGTTTTCGATCTCGTAGTCTACCCGGTAGCTGGCCGGGAAAGCCTCGGCCCACAGGTCAGACAGGCGCTCGGCCTCAGCCAGCGGGCGGCTCTCCCGCAGCTGCTCGCTGAGGCCCTCCGACCAGGAGCGCACCGCCATCACCAGACGGCGTTCCAGCGCGGCGGCATCGACGGAGACGGCCGGGGCATCTTTCTGCAAACGGATGCGGAAGAACAGCCGGGCGAGAGCGGATTCCGTCATGCGGGCTTCGAAGTCGACGGATTCCGCGTTGAAGGTGACCCGCAGCTCCTCCTCGATCCGCAGGCGCACCGCGGTCGTGTAGCGGTCACGCGGCAGGTAGACCATGGCGGTCATGAAACGGCCGTAGACATCCGGTCGCAGGAAGAGCCGGGTGCGGCGTCGTTCCTGCAGGCGCTGAATGGCGAGCGCGGTGGTCAGCAGGGTGGGCACGTCGATCTGGAACAGCTCGTCGCGGGGATAGGTCTCCATGATCCCCATCAGGTCCTTGCCGCTGTGCGACCCGGCTGGAAAACCGGCCTGGATCATGACGGCGTTGACCTTGTCGCGGAGGATCGGAACATCGCGCACGGAGCTGGTGTAGGCCGTGGCGGCGAACAGGCCGATGAAGCGGCGCTCGCCGACGACCTTGCCTTCGGCATCGAAACTCTTGATCCCGATGTAGTCGAAGTAGGCGGGACGGTGAACGCTGGACCGGGAATTCGCCTTGGTGATCACCAGGGCGGCGCGTTCGCGCGCCTTCTGGCGGCCGGCATCCGTGAGGTGCTGGATCTGGTGGCCGTCTTCTTCGGAGCGCAGCAGCCCCAGGCCGCTGCCCTCGCGGATGACGAGCACGTCTTCGCCGTCGACGGTCTTCAGGTCGTACTCGCGGTAGCCGAGGAAGGTGAAGTTGTCGCCGCCCAGCCAACCCAGCAGCTCCTGCGCCTGACGGATGTCCTCGATCCCCTCGGCGTGCGCCACCTCGTCGAGCGCGTGGGCGATCTCCTGGGCCTTTCCGGTCATCGCCGGCCAGTCTTCCACCGCGGCCCGCACGTCGCCGAGCACCTTCAACAGGCCCTCGCACAGACGGGCCTGGGCCTCGTCGGTCGCACGGTCGATCTCGATGGCGATCCAGGATTCCCGCTGAGACGCATCGTCTTTCGCGGCGGTTGCGGACACCCGGGCGGCGCTCTGCAGCACATGCGTGTCGCGGTCGCGGGCCACGACCAGCAGCGGGTGCACGACGAGGTGGATGGCCGCGTGCTGCCGCACGATCTCGGCGGTGACCGAATCGACCAGGAATGGCATGTCGTCCATGACGACGTAGACGACGCTGCGGTCAGATTCGTTTCGGATCTCAACGCGGGCGGTGCCCGGCATCCGGTCATGGGCGACCTGCCAGTGCTGCAGGGCCCGCGTGCGGAGCAGCTCCACGTTGTAGTTCTGGCGGTCTTCGGCCGCGAGGTGCTCGTAGTAGTCGAAGATGAAAGCGTCGAGCGTGTCTTGCGGGGGCAGACCCGCACGGGTGGACTCAGACGTCATTGAAAATTAGCCTCCATCAGATAACTGGCTCCCGCGTCGTTGCGGTAGCCGTCAAGCCGTGGGGTTTCTCACGCGAACGTGGAGCCCCCTGCCCATCGTAGTTTTGTTCCGCTGATCCGCCACTCGCCCGGCGGCGGGTCCCAGAATCGGCTCCCGGGACGGGCAGCGCGCGCGCCGCGCTGGTGCCGCGCGAGTGCCGCGCTGGTGCCGCGCCGCTTCGCTGGTGGCGTGCCATGCGCGCGGCGGCGCAGCACCCGCGTGAGGCCGCACCCTCGGGCGGGGTGGGTCAGGCGATCGTAGAATGGGCCGATGCGCGCGATTCTGATCGACTCCCCCGGCGGACCCGACAAACTCACCTTCACGACGGTGGCCGACCTGTCGGCCGGGTCCCGGGACATCCGGATTCGGGTGGCGGCGGCGGGCGTGAACCGGGCGGATGTCGCGCAGCGGCTGGGTAGCTACCCCTCGCCGGCCGGCACGCCCGAATGGCCGGGGCTGGAGGTGTCGGGCGTCGTGACCGAGGTGGGCGCCGACGTCACCCGGTTCGCGCTCGGCGACCGGGTGTGCGCCTTGCTCGCGGGCGGCGGCTACGCCACCGAGGCCGTGGTGCACGAGGACCTCGCACTGCCGGTTCCGGACTCCATCGATCTCGTCGACGCGGCCGGGCTGCCGGAGGCGCTGGCCACGGTCTGGTCCAATGTGTTCCTCAGCGCCGGGCTGGCCGCGGGCGAGACCCTGCTCGTGCACGGCGGGGCCAGCGGCATCGGCACCACGGCCATCCAGCTGGGCGTGCTGGCCGGCGCCCGGGTTGCCGTGACGGCCGGCTCAGCGGAGAAGCTCGATGTGTGCCGCAGTCTGGGCGCGGATATCCTGATCAACTACCACGAGCAGGACTTCCCGGCCGAGATCGCCGCCGCCACCGGCGGGCACGGCGCCGATGTGATCCTTGACATCATCGGCGGCTCCTACGCGGCCCGCAATGTGGCTGCCCTCGCGGTCGACGGCCGCATCATGGTGATCGCCAACCAGAGCGGCGAAAACGCCGACTTCAACCCGTTCCAACTCATGCAGAAGCGCGGCCGGTACTGGGGCACCACCCTCCGTGCCCGCCCCTTCGAGGAGAAGGCGGCCATCATGCAGGCCCTCAGGACGGATGTCTGGCCCTGGCTCGAATCCGGCCGCTTCCGCCCGGTGATCGACAGCATTTTCCCGTTCGAGAAGGCCGCCGAGGCACACCGGCGGCTGGAGGCATCCGTTCACGTGGGCAAGATTCTGCTGGTCGGTGATTGAGCCCGTCAGGTTCACTGCCAGGCTCAACCACCGACGCCGTGTTGGTGACGTGCTGCCGAAAACTCACGTCGGTGTTGGTCGAGCCGGTCGTGATCCAGGCCGAGATGCAGGCCCTGCGGGAGCTCCGGCCCGGTGTTCGCCCGCGGGCTGCCAGGTTTGAGTGGGGTCGTAGCAGGACGCTGCCTTGATTCGGGGTTTGCCCCGCATCATGCGGATCTCCCACCCTGAGGTGTCGATGCTGTGGTGGTGCCAGCAGAGCCACCGAACGGCTCAACCCCCAGACGGCTCAACCACCGGACGGAGCAACCACCGGGAGATCGCGCGGTCGGCTCGGAGCATCCGGGGCACGTTACTGAGGAGAAATTCGGGACATGCCGGGATCACTGGCACAAATGACGGCGTGTCGCGAAAAACTCCGCAGTTAGCGACGGTCACGGATGCCGCGGCTCGACCGCGCGCTCGGGCTTTAGGCAGCCAGGCAGGAGGCACGGTGAATGCCCAGTGGGGCTGCTACCGTGAACGCTGTCGAATCCCCACCCGATTGGAACCACCCGCATGAAGAACTGGTCCTTCAACACCTGCGCGATCGCCGGGTTCAGCTTCAGCACCTTCGCGGTGGCGCTGGTCATCTTCAACGCGGTCACGGCCAACCTGTTCCTGAATCTACTTCTGTCCCTGGCCGGGGTGTCCCTGCTGATCGGTGGCGCACTGTCGGTGCGCGCCCACTTCCTCTGGTCGCGTGGTGGCAGCCGCTAGCTAGATCGAGAAGTTGCCGCCAGGGCCGCGCTCGACGTCGGCGAGGCTGGCCGGGACATCCGTCGCGTTCACCGGCTCATCGCTATAGGTGGACGTGACCAGGATGGGCAGGTGGTCTGAAGTGCCCATGGGCAGCGTTTCGACGCTGTCGATGGTCAGGCCGATAGACGTCGCCAGGTCGAAGTGGCCACGGAAGAATTTGTAGCGCGTGTAGGTTCGAGTGTCGCTCAGGGTGAGGTCGTAGCCGGATTGGGTGACGTGGTCGCCGAGGCGCCCTTTGAAGATGGGGTAGTTGTAGTCGCCCACCATCAGGGTCGGCAGGCCCGGACCGAGCAGGTTCAGCTCCTCATGAGCCGTGCGGATCTGGTTGCGCCGCAGGGAATTGAGCGCGGTCAGCGGCGCGGCGTGGAACGACGCGACGACGAGTTCACGATGCGCCACGAGGTCGGTCAGCCGGGTGCCGATGAGGCGCTCGTGCGCGGGAGTCAGAACCCGGTCGTGCAACGACTTCTTCAGCGCGAACGTCTTGGTCTTCTCGTTGGTGAACCGGTCTTTGCGGTAGTAGATCGCCAGGCCGAGCCGGTTCCGCACGGTGGAGTCGGCGAGGTGCATGCGACCGATCTCTTCGGGGAGCTCGAGAGTGTCGCACTCTTGCAAACACAGCACGTCCGGGTCGTAACTCTCGGACAGGGAGATGAGCTCTCCACTGGCACGATTCTTGCGGAGGTTATAGCTGATGACTTTCACGACTTACCTTTTTCGACTCGACTCGACTCGATGAACACTCACCCAGCCTACGTTTGCGACGCGAGAATGCTATATCGGCAGGGTGAATTCTCGACGGCGTCCGTGCGAGACTCGGAGGCATGACGCAGGATTCGACGCCAACGGTGCCCGGCACAGCGACGGCAACGGTGACGGCAACGGGCACGGGCACGGGCACGGCAACGGTGACGGCAACGGCACCGGACACGAGCACGGGCACGGTGGAGTCGGTCAGCCGCGATGACCGACACCGATTCAGCAAGGCGACGGTGCCCGACATTCGTTTGATCGCCGGATTCGGGGTGGAGGGCGACGCGCACGCCGGCCCCACCACGCAGCACCGCTACCTGGTGGGGAAGGACCCGACCCGGCCGAACCTCACCCAGGTGCACCTCATGCCCGCCGAACTGTTCGACGAGCTGAGCGGTGCGTTCGAGGTCGCCCCCGGCGAGCTGGGTGAGAACGTCACGACCCGCGGGCTAGATCTGGTTCGCCTTCCGCTGGGCGCACGGCTTCGGCTCGGCAGCGCTGCCGTCGTGGAGATCACCGGTATGCGCAACCCGTGCTCCCTGATCAACGGCTACCAGAAAGGCTTGATGAAAAGCTTGATCACAACGGATGCCTCCGGCCAGGCGATCCGCAGGGCCGGCATCATGGGCATCGTCATCGTCGGCGGCACGGTGGCACCCGGTGACGCGATCCGGGTGGAACTCCCGGCCGGGGAACAGAGGCCCCTCGGCGTGGTCTGATCACGGCCTCACCTGCGGTGGCCGGGGCCGGCGTTCCTGCTATTCTCGACCTCATACACCTGTGAAGGAGTCCCGATGGCACGCAAGAACCTCACCACGGACCAGAAGATCTCCCGCCTCAGGATCTACAACATCGTGGCCGGCTCCCTGCACCTCGTGCAGGCCCTCGGCTTTGCCTACGTGCTCACCCTCCTGAGCACTCAGGTCACCTTCGCCGTCACCGCCGACTTCCTCTCCGGTCCACCCGGCGTGCCTCTGCCGCCCGAGCGGGTCACTGTGTTCGACGTCAATGTGGGTATCGGGGTCGTCTCCTTTCTGGCCCTGTCCGCCTTCTTCCACTTCCTGATCTCATCGCCGATGTTCTTCCCCCGCTACAAGGCCGGACTCCAGGCCAACCGGAACTATTTCCGCTGGGTCGAGTACTCCCTGAGCTCGTCGATCATGATCTGGCTGATCGCTCAGATCACCGGCATCACTGACATCGCGGCCCTATTCTCGATCTTCGCCGCGAACGCCGCCATGATCATGTTCGGGGCGCTGCAGGAGAAATACGAGACGCCCGGCAACGGCAGGTTCCTCCCCTTCATCTTCGGGTCGATGGTGGGCGTGGTGCCGTGGGTCGTCATCCTCGTCTACTTCATTGCCCCGGGTTCGAACAGCGACACCGCACCGCCGGCCTTCGTCTACGGCATCATCATCTCCCTCTTCTTGTTCTTCAACACCTTCGCCGTCAACCAGGTGCTGCAGTACCGGCAGATCGGCGGCTGGCGGGACTACCTGCGCGGTGAGCGCGCCTACATCACGCTGAGCCTGGTCGCCAAGACCGCGCTGGCCTGGCAGGTCTTCTCCGGCGCGATCATCCCGGCACTCACCTAGGGCGGGCGGCTAGGGCGCGAGGTTGGGGCAGGAGCCCAGGGCGCGGACTGCATCGGAGGCCGTCGGTCTCGACCGAGGTCGGCATCCGTCGTCAGTCGCAACCAGAGGTGAGGAGGCCTGGATCAGCGCCTGCCTGCTCGCCCAGCCGCACTCGGCCCGTCGAGGAACTCGAGCACGTCCGGCATGAGTCGGGGGTCTGAGATCGCGGCCAGGTGGCCCTGGCCGGGATAGAGGATCAGCCGGCCGTTCGGGATCAACGCCGCCGTGTCGCGGAACAGTTCGGGCGTATAGAAGCCGTCCTGGTCGCCGCCGACGACGAGGGTCGGCGCCTCGATCTCGCGCAGCCGGTCGCGCAGGTTGAAGGCGTCCTCGGCGCGGATGGTGGTGATCAGGTCGGGGCTCGCCGAGCCGAACATCCTGCGTCCCATCACCCAGCCCACGCCGGCTGCCACCCGGCTCCGGGGCGCGCTGCCGACGGCCGCGAACATCTCCCGGCCGGCCCGGCGCGGGCGTCCGGCGAGGGTCTCTTCAGCGACGCGCCGCTGCACCTTCCTGCCGTTCGGCCCCAAGGCGTAGGCCGCGCAGACCACGATCAGCCGCTTCACCACATCGGGGTGGTCGGCAGCGAGCTGCAGGGCAATGCTTCCCCCTGTTGAGATGCCCATCACATCCACGGGATTCGGGAACTCCAGGCGCAGGGCGTCGGCAAAGTCCCGCGCAATGTCGGCCATGTTCGCGCTCGGGTCGAGGCCCGGACGCGGTGTGAGCCTGAGCACACGGTGCCGGATCGTCAACGGCATCAACATTGTGGCGACGAACATCCGCTCGTAGCCGACGGTCGGCTCGTAGCTCGGGGCGAGGCCCGGAATCGCCACCAGCGGCGTGCCCGTGCCGAACCTCAGATAGGGCATCCCGCCCAGGAGGGTGCCTGTTCGCCGCGCCATGGAGCGCGCATCGGCGGCTTTTTTCGTTTCTGTCGTGGGAGGCATCGAATCGACCCTTTCATTTCGCTGACTGTTCCGGATGCGCTCGGCCGGCGCCGGCGCCGCCGGCTCCGCAATGACCGGTTCCGCCACCAACGGTTCCGACACCGCCTGCTCCGCAGTAACCGTTGGTGACAGTACCCGCGCCCCGAGGCCCCCGTAACCGCCTCGGCACGTCGAGACACCGCCCGGCGCCGACCCGGGTCAGGTATTTCACGGGTCGGCCACGGGTCGGCCGGGGCTTTCGGCAGGCGTTCCGAGTTTGTGACAGTCTCCAGCTCTCGGGTGAATTGAACCGACGTATGGGATTCGAGCGCGATTGCTGCCACCATGGGAAGGCGGTCTGTGCCTGGGAAGGCTCTTCCCCGGCGGAGCGCTGCGTGACGAATAGGCGCCGGTGTGCGTCTATTCAAAGAGACCGATCAGTGAGTCCGATCTGCCCGCTTCCACCCGAACGGAACCCATGACCAGCAGCGACCTGCACGACGACGCCCTGCACGACCACGCGCTGCCTGGTGAAGCCGCGGCCGCCCACCGGCTCGCCGCGGTCGTCTACAACCCGGTCAAGGTGAACCTCGACGAGCTCAAGACCACCGTTGCTGCCGAGCAGGCCGAGGCCGGCTGGCCGGAGACGCTGTGGTTCGAAACGTCAGCGGAGGACCCCGGGCAGGGCCCCGCGCGGGAGGCGATCGAGGCCGGGGCATCCGTTATCATCGTGGCGGGCGGCGACGGCACCGTGCGGGCCGTGGCTGAGGCGGTGCACGGCACCGACTGCGCTCTGGCGCTGCTGCCGTCGGGAACCGGCAATCTGCTCGCCCGCAACCTGCAGCTGCCCCTCGACGACGCCGCCCACTCCATCCACACTGCCTTCACCGGCCGGGACAAAACCATCGACGTGTGCCTGATCGACATCGAACGCGCGGACCGGTCGATCGACCGCCACACCTACCTCGTCATGGCCGGGCTCGGCCTCGATGCCAAGATGCTCGCGAACACCGACGACGCTCTGAAGGCGAAGGCGGGCTGGCTCGCCTACGTGAAGGCCCTGATCGCGGTTGGCAAGGACGACTCCGAGCTGCGCTTCCGGTACCGCCTGAACAACCAGCCCGAACAGTCGCTGCGCGCACACACCATCATGGTCGGCAACTGCGGGTCGCTGCCGGCCAGCATCGAACTCATTCCGGACGCGGCGCTCGACGACGGTAAATTCGACGTTGTAGTTCTGAAGCCGGAGGGCATCGGCGGCTGGCTGCAGATCCTGTCGAAGGTGCTCTGGGAGAACGGCGTGCTCAGCCGCACGGCGCTCGGGCGCAAACTGCGCTCCGGAGATGTCGACGCGCTCAATTACGCCACCGGGACGAAGCTCATCCTGCGCCTCAGCGGCCCGGAAGAGATCGAACTCGACGGTGACGGGTTCGGCACCGCCGTCGCGCTCAAGACCTGGGTGGATGCGGCCAGCCTCACCGTGCGCGTGCCGAGCGACGTCGCATAGGTCGCGGCGCTGCATCCGTCGCACCGACCTATCGCTCGAACGCGGGTGCTGCGCCGCTTCGCGCGTGGCATGCCACGAGCGAACCGGCGCAGGACCGGCACCGGCGCGGGCACGACCAGCGCGGGCACGACGGGTGACGGATGCGTGACCGCACCTTCCGTGAGCAGCCCTCCCGGCAGAGTTGTCGCCCGACCAGGCGAGGTCCCCACTCAGGGCATCAGTACCAGTTGTTGGCCTGCGAGTGCGACCAGGCGGCGCAGGGGGTGCCGTACGACGACGCCTTGATGTAGCCCAGGCCCCAGGCGATCTGAGTGGTGGCGTTGGTGGCCCAATCGCTGCCGGCCGTGGCCATCTTGTTGCCGGGCAACGCCTGCGGGATGCCGGTGGCACCGCCGTTGGAGTTGACCGCGTCGAACTTCCACTCGGATTCCTTCTGCCACAGCTGGTTCAGGCAGGAGAACTGGTCCGAGCCCCAACCGTACTGGGATGAGGCCATGGCCTGAGCCGTGGCGCGGGCACCAGCGGGGGTGTTGCCGGCGGCCAGGGTCTGGGCGCGGGCGGCTTCCGCGGCCGCGGCCTGTGCTGCGGCCGCAGCGACCGCCTCGGCGGCCGCCCGGTCCGCTTCGGCAGTGGCGGCGCTCACCGCGGCGGTCTCTGCCTTGGTCTGAGCCGTCAGAGACGTGATCTCGTCGAGAGGCAGAACCTCATAGCTGGCGAGCGAACTGGCTACCGCGGCCAGGCTGGAGGCGTCCACTTTGTTCTGGCTGGCGGCGATGACCTGGTTGGCTTCGTTCAGGGTGGTGGAGGCCGTGTTATCGACGTGAGCCTTGGCAACTGCGCTGTAGGCGCTGAGCTGCTCGCGGTGCAGGCCGGTGCTGTCGGCAAGCTCGGACGTGGCCGAGACGCGGGCCTGCGTGGCCGCTGCGGCCTGCCCCGCGAAACCGGCGCCGACCGCGAGGCCGGAGATGGCGAGCACGCTGCCTGCGATGATCGCGATGCGGCGCGGGCCTTTGACCGTGGTCGTGCCGTGCTTGCTGTTGCTGCTCGGGGTGCTGTTGTTTCGCTTATTCTGGGCTGCGAACCGGACGCTGAGTTCTTCGGGTGTTTCAGGCATGTTGAGCGATTGACTTCCGTGTTACGCAAGCCCGCGCGCGTGAGCGGGCCGGGCTCACTGAGCATCGGGTCTGCGCTCTCGGAGGGCGGCGCAGACGAAGCAACAATCCTTCCTGAAGTTTCTGAACAACCCCTCACTTTAAGCTGCGAAAGTCATGGGCAGAAGAGGATCGACGCAGGTTTCGACGGGCTTTCTGTGCCCGGTCGGGGGCTCCCTGTTCTTCCTGCGCGCGTGCTGCGCCGCTGCGCCGGTGGCGTGCCACGCGCGGAACGGCGCAGCACGCGCGGCAGCTGACGGGGTCAGTCGTGCGCGCCAGCTGTCGGAGCCGCCGGGCGGCGGATGAAGAACGCCGCGGGGATCGCGAACAACGAGATCATGGCGCCGCACAGGAACGCGGCCTGGATTCCCGCGGCGGTGGCGGCGACATCCGTTGCCCCGGAGGCAAGGCGCGACGCCGAAACGGATGCCATCACGGTCACGAACAGTGCCGTGCCGACCGCTCCGGCGAGCTGTTGCACAGTGCCCACGACCGCGCTGCCGTGCGAGTAGAGCGACGGGCGCACGGCGGCGAGGCTCGCAGTGAACAGCGGAGTGAAGAGCAGGGCGAGCCCGAAGCTGAGGATGACGTGGGCGGCGAGCACAAGCCAGGGCGAGCTGTTCGCACCCAGCATCGTCATCGCCCAGAACACGGCGCTGACGATGCTGGAGCCCACGATCAGCAGCAGGGTGGGGCCGGAGCGGTCGTAGAGGCGTCCGACGAACGGCGCGAGCAGGCCCATCACGAGGCCGCCGGGCAGCAGCATCAGGCCGGCGTAGAGCGCGCTGAGGCCGAGCACGGTCTGCGTGTAGATCGGCAGCAGGATGATGGTGCCGAACAGGGCCATCATGCTGATCGCCATCATCACGATGGAGAAGGTGAACGTGCGCGAACGGAAGGTGCGCAGGTCGAGGAGCGCGGCATCCGTGCGCTGGAGAACGAGCTGACGCAGGATGAACAGGGTGAGTCCGAGGGCGCCGACCACGAGCGGCAGCCCGCCGGCGACCGACGCGATGCCGCCGGGCGTCGTGCCCAGGTTGCTGAGGCCGTAGACGAGCCCGCCGAAGCCGAGCGCCGAAAGCACGACCGAGACCACGTCGATGGGCGTCTTGCGCGGCGTCGTCACGTTCTTCATCAGGATGCCGCCCACGACCAGCGCGGTGAGGGCGATCGGCAGAACGAGGATGAACATCCAGCGCCAGTCGAGCACGCTGAGGATGGCGCCCGAGATTGTCGGGCCGATTGCCGGGGCGACCGAGATGACGATGGAGATGTTGCCCATCATGCGGCCGAGGTGCGCCGGCGGCACGAGGGTCATCACCGTGGTCAGCAGCAGCGGGAACATGATCGCCGTGCCGGTGGCCTGCACGACCCGGGCGGCCAGCAGAACCTCGAAGCCGGGTGCGACGGCCGCGATCAAGGTGCCCGTGCTGAACAGCGTCATGGCCGCGATGAAGACCGGCCGGGTGTTGAAGCGCTGCAGCAGGAACCCCGTGATCGGGATGACCACCGCCATCGTGAGCATGAACGCGCTGGTCAGCCACTGCGCGGCGCTGGCGGTGATGGAGAGGTCGCTCATCAGGCGCGGCAGGGCCACACCCATGATGGTCTCGTTCAGGATCACGACGAAGGTCGAGACCAGCAGCAGCGTGATGACCAGACGGTTACGACTGGACAGGGCCGCGTCGGCAACGGATGCGTCGACCGGGTGCGCGGCGGCATCCGTGCCCGGGATGATGTCTGCGGTGGTGGGGACGTTTGTGGCGGTGGCGGTTTCAGTCATGCGAAGGTCCCGTCGAGGTGTGCGGTCAAGTAATTGTGCGGCTGGCGTCGCGCGCGCTGGCTGTGCAAGGGAGCAACGGGTTCGGCACCGAATGCATTCCAAGAGTACGAAAGTGGTGCGGGCGCTGCCACGACCGCGCATCGTGCCCACGGCGACCGCACAGGCCGCCGTGGGCACCCATCGTCACGTTGGCTCATCGGAACGGGACGGTCAACCGGTAACCGAGCAGGTCCACGCGCCGGCGTTCCACAGCCCGCTCGCGCTCCTCTCGGACACGGAGCGCGGCGTCCCAGTCCGCTGCCTCTACAGCTACTTGGGTGGCAGGACGGACCGCGCCGGGGCGTCGCCCCCATTTGATCAGGGCGACGCCCACGTGCAGGGCGAGGCGATCGATCGGGCCGACGCGCCGCGGCCGCGGCTGCGAGCGCTCCGGCGCCTGTTCGGGCCGCGGTTGCGGCGGATGGTCGTGGCGACCGGTCGTGGTCGACAGGGTTGTATTCATGGTGATTGAGCCTCACTGTGACGGTGCAGGCACGACGGATGCAATCGCATCCGTCGTGCGCACCGGCGGGGCCGCCTGAGGCGGCACAGGAACGACATCGTCAACTGCGCGATGTCAGGGAAGCGATCGCCGGAGCGATCAGACCGAAAGCGCGGAGTGCGCGGGTTTCGGCAGGGGCGTCGAGGGCGTCACCGCCCGACGGGCGGCGGAATCTCTCGGCCGATCAGTCGGTAGTGACGCCGAAGAGGCCGGCGGTCATGCAGGTCAATCCTGCAAAGTCTGAACGAATCATGTGCGGCTCCTCTCGTGGCATTGCGTGGCGTGGCGTAGGCCAACCGTATCGGGCGAACAGCCGGCCACGCAAGCATTCCGGCAAATGGGCATCGTGCCGGTCGCTTTCAGCACTGCGCGCCCTTCCGAAGCCGGATGCTTGGCGGCGGCCCGGTCGCGGATGATGCTTTCGCCCCGGTCGCTCATCACGTCGACGTGCACGCCGAGGCGCTCCGCGAGCGCGGGTGCCGCGCCGTTGCGCTGGTGGCGTGCCACGCGCCAAGCGGCGCAGCACCCGCGCGCGGCCAGACCGCTCTCGCGCACCCAACCTGCGAGCGGCCGCAACTCCGGCCGTGGCATATTCGCACTGCCATGTCGGCGGTCACGGCAGAGTGTGCATGGCAGATGCGAGACAGCGTCCCCGAATGACGTGGAGGCGTCGCGCGGCATCGCGCGGCGCCGGCAAGCCTGACGTCCCCGAGATAGTCCTCGAGGAGCAGGCCTGGGTGAGAGGGTTATGCATTCCGGTCATCGACGTTCGCTCCTTCCTGGTCGATGGCAGTTCAGGCTCCTAACGCACCCGTCGCAACCGAATCGGACCCTTCGCGGTCGACGGATCGACCACGGCCCCGCCCTGCGTGATCTGCAGTTCACCGCGGGCGACCATGCGGCGTGCGGCTCGTCGGGACGGCTCCATGAGCTCGCGCCACTCCTCGCCGCCGACCGCTTTCGCCGCCTCGGACGGGCAGATCGTGGCATCGTTCGCCCGCGCAGTGAGCAATGCCCCGATGGCCTCTTCCAGCCGGACATCGGTCGCGTTGACACCATGTGCACGGCACGCGGTCGAGCAGTACTTCACCGAGTCCCAGTTGCTCGCCCACTTCGCGCGCCATTCGATGCGCCGCCCACACGAGGCGCACGTCTTCTCCGCCCGGTCGCGGGCGAGGTCGGAAGCGGCGGGCTTGCGTTGACGATGGGCCATGCCTTCTATCCTGCGCGATGAAGCGAGCGTGAGGAATCCGGCGGGCATCCGTCTTATCACTGACGGATATCCCCTCCCGCCCGAAATAGCCCAGCCCACCCCCCAGCCCGGCCCCCTCCGCTCGCCGAGACCGCCCGTATCCGCGAACGCTAGTATTTCTGCACATGAACCCGAAGGAAACCCCCGTGACGAGCAGTACCCGCGCGAGCGCCGACCGACGGCGCCCGGCCGGCGTGCCCGCCCGTCGCCGCAACATCGAGGTGGACGGGCATGAGTTCACCGTGCACTCCCTGGCCAGCACCGCCCATGCGCGCGACGCGGCGTCGGAGGCCGAGCCGCCCACCTACCTGCTGGTGCACGGCATCGGCGCCTCGCACCGCTACTTCCGCCGGATGCAGCAGAGCCTGGCGGCCACCGGTCACACCCATTCGCTCGACCTCCCCGGTTTCGGCGGCACCCGCAAGCCCGAGCGGCCGCTTGCGGTCGAAGAATATGGCACCCTGCTCGGCCGAGTTCTCGACCAGCTCGAGGTGCCGCGGGTGGTTGTGGTCGGCCATTCGATGGGTGCCCAGTTCGTCACCGAGTTGGCCCGGCAACGACCGGATGCCGTCTCCCACCTGGTTCTGATCGGTCCCGTCACCGATCCGCGTCGGGCCACTGCCGTGCAGCAGGCGATGGGCCTGACCCGGGATGTGGTCAAGGAGTCACCGTCCGGCAACCTGATCGTGTTCCAGGACTACCTCGAGTGCGGCCCGCGCTGGTTCTCCACCGAACTCGCGGCCATGCTCGACTACCGCACCGACCTGGCCCTCCACGAAGTGCGCTCCCCCACCCTCGTGATCCGCGGCGACGACGATCCCGTTTCGGGCAGCTCCTGGTGTGCGGCGCTGGCCGCCGCCGCGCCGGATGGGCGTCTCCTGGAGGTCGCGGGGCACCGCCACCTGGTTCACCACAGCGCCGCTGCGCATACATCCGCCGTCATCGATGCGCACGTTCAACGACATCCGTCGGTCAAGCAGCCGCCGACCGCGCAGCGGCCAATCGAGTATCCGGCCCCATGAGTCTGCGTCTGCTGAACCCCCGTCTACTGCGCCGCCACCTGCGCGAAGCCCGATGGTGGCTGCTCGATTACGTCTACGCGTCAATCGGGCAGACCCGCGCCTTCCTTTCCCGTGCCCGACCGGCGGACTTCCGCTCCGGCGTCAAAGCTCCGATCGTCATCATCCCCGGGGTGTACGAGTCCTGGCAGTTCATGCGGCCACTGATCCAGATTCTGCACAACCACGGGCATCCGGTGCACGTGGTGGCGAAGCTCGGTCGCAACCGGCGTTCGCTGGCGGATGCTGCTGCAACAGTGTCCGACTACCTCGAGCGGGAGAACCTGACCGACGTCATCATCGTCGCGCACAGCAAGGGCGGCCTGATCGGCAAACTGCTGATGACGACGGATGACCCGGGCCGCCGGGTGAGCGCGATGGCCGCGATCAGTGCTCCCTTCGGCGGCTCCCGCTATGCGCGCTACTGGGTCGTTCCGAGCATCCGTGCCTTCGCCCCCGCCAATGTGGCACTGCACGACCTTGGCCTTGACCACCGGGTCAACGACCGCATCACCTCGATCTACGGTGTGTTCGACCCGCATATCCCCGAGGGCAGTGAACTCGTCGGTGCCCGCAACATCCAGCTACGCGTGGGCGGGCACTTCCGCATCATCGGTGACCCGGGAACCGTGCGGGCCGTGCTCGACGCAGTGACGGATGCAGCGATGCCGGCGGTCTGACACCTGGTCGCAGGTCTACCCCGAACCAGACCCCGCCGCCAGGCCCTCTTCCGCACAACGCCAGAGGGCGACCCCGCGATCGGGGCCGCCCTCTGGCGAATCATGAGGTGGTGAAGCTAGACGGTCGGGAGGCTGACTCCGAGCCCGCTGCCCACTCCCCGAACCGAGCTCAGGATCCCACGAGAGTGGCGGAGACGGCGCTCTGCTCAGCCTCGGCGACCTTGCGTTTCTTGACCAGGACGGCGAAGTATCCCGCAGCCACTGCGCCCACTAGACCAATGCCAGCCGTGATGAGGAAGTACAGGTTATTGGCACCGGCGACGTCGTCACCGTAGGCGGTGTATATCGCGGCGCTGATCTGAGGAAGGACGATGTCGGGAAGGTACCCGACCAGCGAGATCAGTCCAATCGCGATCCCTGTCGCGGCAACTGGGACGCGGCAGTCTTCCAGTAGCGACCAGTAGACACCCCGGATGACGTAGACGAACAGCCCGACCAGAACGACCAGAGCGTAGACCAGTCCAATGGCGAAACCACCCGGCATGAGCGCCAGAGCGATGAGCCCGATCGCCGAAACCAACATGGCGGCCGACAAGACGCGAGATTTGCCGAGTTTGTCGGCGAGGTACCCTCCGCCGAAGCCTCCGATGGGGCGCATCCACATCACGACGACTGTCACGACGCCGGCTGCAACGGGTGTCACAGCGTGGTTGGTGGTGAGGTATCCCGAGAAGTAGTAGTAGGCCCAGAAGAGGGTGTAACCGCAGAACAGGGCGAGCATCAGCACCCAGACTTCGCGGATCTTGAGGATTCGGCGAACTGCGGCGAATGTCGATTCGGCGGGTTCGCCGTGGGTCACCTCATCTTTCGCCGTCTCGTCGCTGGAGAGCACGAAGAAGAGCACAAGAGCGAGCACGATGAGCACAGCACAGTACATGTACACGACCGCTTGGAATCCAGCTTTTGTGTCGGCCAGGTTCGACCCGCCGTCACCGACGAAGGCGGCGAAGATGGCAACCGCGACGGTGGCGAGTGCCGCCTCAACCACTCCGCGACCCCCATCCAGAGCGCCGAAGAATCTACCTTCTTCGTTCTTTTCGGCGAGCAGGTTGACGGCCTTGAGGAGTGCGCTCCAGAACGTGAACACCGAGGCAAAGCCCCAGACCAGGAAGATGTAGACCAACATCGACTTGTCCGGGATTCGGGCGTAGAACAAGCCCGCGACCGCTGTGAGCACCAACGAAAAGGTGATCATGTATTTCGTCGGGAACTTGTCGGCCAGCCATCCGCTGGGGAGGTAGCCGACGACGAAGATGATGCCGAGCATCGAGTACAGATTCGCCAACTCAGCGTTGGACATGTCGAAGACCTGCAGAATGGTCGCTTCAAAGTTTTGACGCAGGTACACCAACGGGTAGATGGAACCTCCCGCCAGAATCAGCAGGACGAGTTGAAAGATCTTCTTGGACTGGCCGGATTTATACATGTGCGATTGCCCCTTTGCGATCGTGAAGGATACGGTGCGTGCGTTGGAGAATGACGTCGGTCTGCGTCGTGATTTCGACGGAAACCGCGCGGAGCTGGGTGTAGAGATCGACGTTGTCGGCATTGGGCTCAAAGCGATCCTCGCGATGGACCATTTGACCTGAGGCGTCATCGAAGGTGGGGTACACGCCGCAGGCCACGGCGACGCAGATGGCGGCGCCGAGGCCGGCTGCGTTGCGCACCTCATTGCGCACCACAGGGAGGCCGAAGACATCGGCAAAGATCTGCATGCACAAATCGCTGTAGGAACCTCCGCCGGAGATGACGAGCGTTTCGATGCTGATCGCTCGCTCTTCTTCCATCTCCACCATGTTTTGCTTCATGGTGAAGGCGATGCCTTCGAGGATGGCGCGATACATGTGGGCATAGCCGTGGCGTTCATCAAAACCGATGAACATCCCCTTCTTATACGGCTGTGTGGGAGGTGCGAGCCAATCGAGGACGCACAGGAGGCCGTCACTCCCCGCAGGAACGCCGGACGCCACTGCGTTGAGGTGTTCATCTCCGGTCACCCCGGCGGCCGCTGCGGCCTCGGTGATTTCCCGTCCGAGCAGGTTACGCAGCCACGAAACAGTCCACATGCCACGGCGGATACCCCCGCATTCGTAGAGGTACCGATGCGGTTCGGACGCAAAATTGGAGAAGTAGGACTTTGGTTCGGCAACGTATTCGTTGCCAACGATCATCCCCGTTATGTACGTGCCGAGTGACACCAGTCCTGTCGTTTCGTCGCGGAGGCCGGCCCCCAGCGCCTCAGCGGCCTTGTCGTTTGCGGTGTGTACGACCGGGAGACCCTGCGGGATACCGGTGCGGGTCGCGAACTCTTCGTTCACGTAACCGCCGACTTCGCCAGGCATCTGCAGCCGATACAACATGCTTCGGCTGAGGTTGTAGGAGTCGAAGGTTTTCTGGTCGGTGAACCAGTCCCAGGTCTCGACATCCATTGGCCAGGGGCCGATATAGTTGGCGATGGTATCGGTGAGCTGGCCCGTGAGCCGCCCCATCAGGTAGCCCGACGTCGTCGTCACGTGGACGACGTCATCGTTGGTCGGTTCGTAGGGTTTGGAGAGGCGTTCGTCCATCCAGCTCTGCACTGGCTCGACGAGAGTGCCGTCTGCGCGGGTCAGGGCGCGACAGCACCGGATGGTGCACAGGCCCACACCGATGATGTCTGCCGGATCGCCCTGGAATGCCTTCATTGCGCGCGACGCGGCGGCAACAATAGAGTCGTAGAGGTCGTCGTTCGGATGCTCTACAACCCCCGGTTCGGGTGTGTAGAGGGGCTCCAAGGCCTGGCTGGCCTCGCACACAACTCGTCCTTCGGTGTCGAATATGACCACCTTCGAACTTTGCGAGCCGCCGTCGATCCCAAGAATGTACTTCTTCGTCATTGTGAGATTCATCGTCATGTGCCGGCGCTTAGCGCACCAGGTATCCCCCGTCGACGCTGAGGATGTGCCCGTTCACGTAGTCGGAAGCGCGGCTTGCGAGGAACACTGTTGCCCCCATGAGGTCCTGGGTCTGGCCCCAACGGTTGGCCGGGATGTGGTCGAGGACGCGCTGGTTGGTGTCAGCGTTGGCGCGGGTTTCCGACGTGAGCTCGGTGGCGTAATAGCCGGGAGCGATGCCGTTCACTTGGATTCCGAACTGAGCCAGTTCGTCGCAGTATGCCTTGGTGAAGCCTGCGATGCCGTGCTTGGTTGCGGCGTACGCGGGTGACCACTGGCCACCGAGGAAGGTGAACACCGAGCAAATGTTGATGATCTTGCCGCTGCCCTGCGGGATCATATACTTTGCGCATTCGTGCGACATCTCGAAGGCCGCGGTGAGGTTGAGAGCAACCATCGGGTCCCACTGCTTGCGCGTGTACTTGGTGACGTCGGGTTCGTTGAGGCTGCGGCCGGCGCAGTTCACGAGGACATCGACGCTGCCGAATTCCGCAATGCAGGCCTCGACAATCAGTTTGGGGTTTCCCTCGGCCGTGATATCCGACATGAGGTATGCGTACTTAGCGCCGGCTGCCTCGACCAGTGCGCCGGTTTCCCCGTCGTCGGGCATGATGCTGACGGCGAACACATTCGCGCCTGCTTTGGCCAAGGCGAGGCTGAAGGCCTGCCCGAGTCCGGTGTTTCCGCCGGTGACGATGGCGTTCTTGCCCTTGATTGAGAAGAAGTCCATCTGGAAGTCAGAAATGTTGACGTCAGTCATGCGTATTCTCGATTTCTATGTTTGGCGCGCGGGTGCGCCAGGAGCCACACCTCTGTGTGCGCTCTGGCGCACCCGCGCCGGAAGGGGAAGTTACTTCTTGAGCGGGAAGATGGTGCCGCGGTTCATGATCCCGTTCGGGTCGAATGCGGCTTTGAGCGTTTCGAGCATGTAGAGCGAAGAGCCGTATTCCTCGGCCAGAAAGTGCGTGCGGTGCTTTCCAACGCCGTGGTGGTGGCACATCGAACCGCCCAGTTTCAGGGTTTCCTCGACGATGATGTTCTGGATCGGGTCGTGGTATGTGGCACGTTCTTCCGTCGGATCAACGTCGATCTTGTAGTAGTAGACGAAGTACATGTTGGTTCCGTTGAGATAGCTGTGGCTGGAGTGCCCGCCGAGCAGGCTGAATTCCGCCGAGATTTCATTCCGGATGCGGTCGAGGGCATTGGTGTAGATGTCGTGAATGACACTCCAATTGCCCGAGATCTCCGTGGTGAAGCCGTTGATCAAGGTGTCCCGAATCTCAATTCGTTCTTCTTCAATCTTCGAGACGTCCCAGTTGAGGTTGTCGAACCAGTCCTCAATGAGTTTGTCGTCGACTCGATCCGCCGAGCCGAAGGTGGAGACGATCTCTTCGATGGCGGCTCCCGTTGCGTCAGCGATGGGCTTGGGCCCTTCGGCGACAAAGATGAGTACGCAGCGTCCGTCCGAGAAGTGCTTGAAGTGGTACAGCCCATCTTCTTTGTCGTAGAGCCGGGCGACGGACGGACGGTAGCCCTGGGTGATGACCTCCCGGAGAATTTCCAGGCCGGTCTTCATGTCGTTGAGCAGGTAGCCGTAGAACTTATTGTTCTCCGGGTAGTAGCGGAAAATCTTGACGGTGACTTCGGTGATGTAGTTGAGTGCACCTTCGTTGCCGAGCACGAGGTGACGGATGTCGGGGCCGGCTGCGCGACGGGGGACGTTCTTGATGCGGCAGATTTCGCCGTTTGGGAAGACCGTTTCGACTCCGACGAGCATGTCTTCGATTCCACCGTAAAGAGTGGAGAACTGGCCGATGGAGCGGGTAGCGACCAGTCCGCCATATTGGGCCAAGGGCTTGGACTGCGGCGAGTGACCGGTGGTGAAGCCGATCTTGCGGAGCTCGTTCTCGAGGTCCTCGAGGCAGACTCCGCACTGCACGGTCGCCAGCATGTTGTCGGTATCGATGTTGAGGATCTGATTCATGCCCGAACCGTCAACAACGATGGAATTCTCGACAACGGTCTCGAGGCCGCCCTCGGTCGCGGATCCGCCCGTCTTCGGCACAACGTTGATGCCGTTATCGTTCGCGAATTTCAGTACCTGGGCCACCTCCTGCGGGGTGCCGGGCTTCACCACGGCCGCAGGCAGTGGCAGGGCGTAGATGCCGAAGATGTTCTCGACTTTGTAGTACCGATCCGCGCTGTTGTCCTTGAGCGTTTGCTCGTCGGTTAGCACTCGCTCGCTGCCGAGCAGGTCAACGTAGGCACTGACAATTTCTTCACGGGTGAGGCGCATTATTCGACTGATTCCGTTCGTTCTTGGTGTTCCTGTTGTGGGATGTTGAGCAACTCGTCCACCTCATCGTGGGTTAAAGACAAAAAAAACAGCGATCCCCTCAAATGAAAGGGTCGCTGTTCTCTAGGTTTTAGCAACAGTTCCGGAGCAAGCCCGGAACATGTATGAAGTTTTAGGTTGTGCGGAAGCCTAACACGACCTTTCCCTGCTGTGGGACTCCAGCAAATTATCGGGCGTAGGGTAGTCAGAGTTGCGGGTCTGCGACGATCGTCGATTTCAAGCCGCCCCAGGTCGGGTTCTTCAGCGAAGGAATGATGCGTGTCAGGATCGCCGAGTAGAGCATTCCCCGTCGTCGACGAATCGTCTGCAATCCGCGACGTGCTGTCGCTTCACCCGGTAATCGCAAGCATCAAGGATGAGGATGGATTGCGGGCGGTTCTCCATGCCCCCTGCCCTGTTGTCTTCGTTCTCTTCGGGTCGATAATGACGATTCACAACATTGTGGCGGCCTTGAAAAAGTCTGGGAAGACAGTCTTCGTGGATGTGGATCTGCTGGACGGTTTTTCCAGCAAGCCCATCGCGGTCGACTTCCTGAAAGCTCACACAAAGGTTGACGGAGTCCTCAGCTCAAAATCCATCATGGTGAAAGCTGCAAAGACAGCTGGCCTGATGGCCGTTCACCGACTATTCCTGGTCGATTCCTTCAGCTACAACAATGTGTCCAAGCAGGTGAAAATTTCGGAACCGGACGCCATCATGATCCTCCCCGGGTGCATGCCCCGGGTGATCTCCTGGGTCTGTAACGACACCGACCTCCCCTTGATTGCTGGGGGTTTGGTCTGTGACAAGGAAGATGTGATGGCCGCCTTAAACGCGGGCGCGAGTGCAATCGCCTCATCGAATCGCGGCGTGTGGCTGATGTAGCACGCGACAGACGAGACCAGTCCTGACGATCACCCCGCCGACACGTCGACCAGCACCTTCCCAACAACCCCGCTCTCGACCAGGGCATGGGCATCCGCCGTGTGCGCGAGGTCGGTGCGGTGCAGCGGCAGCCCCGCCTCCTCCCCCACGCTCAGCGCGCCGTCGACGAGGGCCGCGTTGATGTCCTCGGCCGCCGCTCGAATCACGTCGGCACCCACCGTGTAGAGCAGCACGAACTGGTAGCGCACGTTGAGACTGAAGTGCTGGCGCACGTCGAGCGTCACCTGGTCACCGCCGTTGTTGGCATAGACCGCGATCGACCCCCGATTGCGGATGACAGCCAGGTCGAGCCCCGCATTCTGGGCCGGTGCGACCTCCACGATCAGATCCACCCCCTCCGGTGCGATCGCCCGAATCTGTTCGACGACATCCGGGTCGGTGTAGGTGAGCACGTGCTGCGCGCCGGCCGCCGTGGCGAGCGCCGCTTTCGCCGGGCCGCTCACAGTCGTGACGACGGATGCCCCCGCCCACCGGGCCAGCTGGATCGCCGCGTGCCCCACCGCACCTGCTCCGCCGGCCACGAGCACCACCTTGCCGGCCAGGGCGCCCGGGCGCAGCCGCCGCGGTCCGTCTTCGGCCACCGTCAACGCGCGGTACGCCGTGATCGCCGGCACCCCGAGGCTCGCGCCCTGGTCGAAGCTCGCGTTCGCCGGCAACACGAAGACACGCTCCGCGGGAAGCACCGCGTACTCCTGGGCCGAGCCGCTGTTCGCGCGCTGGTACGCGGCGAGCGCCAGCCACACCCGGTCGCCCACGCTGACGTGCTGCACGCCGGCGCCGACCGCCTCGACGATGCCGGCGCCGTCCTGCCCCGGCACGACGTCGTCGAACGCCAGCGCCTGCCCCGGTGCCGAGCCGCGGCGCGACTTCCAGTCGGTGGGGTTCACGCCGCTGACCACGATCCGCACCCGCACCTCGCCGGCTCCGGGTTCGGTCACCGGCCGATCGACGAGCTGGAGCACGGACGGGTCACCGGTCTGGCTGTACACAATGGACTTCATGTCAGGGGTAACGCGGGTGGGGGCGGAATGGTTCCCGCCTGCCGCAAGCTGCCTGTCGAGGCCATACAAAATGGCTCCAGCCTGCACAAATTCTTTTTCATGCAACGGTAGAGTCAGCGAAGGGGGCGTCACCATGACTAGATTTTTTGGAACACCGGCAGGGGTCAAAGCCGGCCAATTCTTCATTGACCGCCGCGAGCTTCACGAGGCATTCGTCCACCGCCCAACTCAAGCCGGCATCAGCGGCACCAAGTTGGAGGGCTCCGACTCGATCGTCATTTCCGGCGGCTATGTCGGCGACGAGGACAATGGCGACTACATTATCTACTCCGGTCATGGTGGCAAGGATCCCAACAGCACCCGCCAAATCGCGGATCAGTCGCGGGACGCTCCGGGCAATGCAGGCCTAATCACGAGCCATGCCGAGGCTCTGCCCGTTCGTGTCGTTCGAGGTAAACACAAAGGTTCTCCTTTTGCCCCACCCGCGGGTTACGTATATTCGGGGCTCTATTTGGTCACCCAGTGGTGGATGGAGATGAGACCCGATGGCTTCCAAATCATTCGCTTCCGACTCGAGCGAATCGATGAACAAGTCCCACTTGAGCCGCAATCGCTGAATCTACCCGACCCGGAATTTGCCACGACTATCGTGTCCCGCCGGATTCGAGACTCGCAGCTGGCGCGTGAGGTGAAGAAGCTCTACGACTATGAGTGTCAGGTCTGCGAACAGGCAATCCCGACCTCGAACAACGCGTTCTACGCCGAAGGCGCTCATGTCAGACCGTTGGGACGACCCCATCTTGGCCATGATGCTCTGAGCAACATTCTGTGTCTCTGCCCAAATCACCACTCTCAGTTTGATCTGGGAGGACTCGTTTTGACAGACCAGATGGAGGCCATTGAGACACGAACGATGACCCCGTTTGCCAGCCTCTCGTTCCGCAAAAATCACGTCGTCGCAGCTTCGAATGCTGGCTATCATCGAGCCCTCTGGCTGGGGGCACGTGGCATGTCGAGCGACCTGCGTTTGCTGCAGCCGACAGCCTAGTACCCCGGTTGGCCTCACCGACGTCACGTCATGCGGCGCGATACCCCGCATTCGGGCGCGGGCGATGCGGTTGTCGGCGAGCACTCCGTTTAGAGCTTGGCAGAAAGGCCTGAGCTTGTTCGGTGAGTCCGGTTTGCGAGCCCACGGCCGGGCGTCCACACTCGGCGTCATGTTAAGCCGGGTCCAACGCACCCATCTTCGACGCCCCGAACCGGACCAACCTGGGCTGGGCGAGAATCGTGCGCCTGCGCTGTGCGTGGTTGCCAGCGCCTCAGAACACGAGCTTGTGCAGCTGTACCAGGAGCATGGTGGCCTCAAAGTCCACATCGCAGCCATACCCAGCCGCCAGCGCCGGGAGCGTCGCCGGGTCGTACTCGCCACCCGGTTCGGCCAGCTGGCGGAAGAGCTGCTCGATTCCACCCGGCACGATCAGTTCGAGCACCCGCAGTGGCTCTTCGCCGGCATTCCAAAATGTGTGCCACCGACCCCTCGGTTTGAAGACCAGGTCACCCGGCAAGGCAACGACGACGTCGCCGTCCTCGAAGACGCCGAGCCGCCCGGCAAGCACGAGACTGTACTCGTCTTCCCTGCTGTGCCGGTGGATCGGTGCCGCGAGGGTGCGCGGTGCCAGCAGGTGTTCCACGACCGCGATAGCTCCACCCGAGTCAGCACTGTCAATGAGGTACCGGTCCAGGGCGCTGGGGTCTCCGGTCGACTCGATGTCGCGCGCGGTCTTGACGCGGATGCCGGCTACCCCGGCTGGGTTCGCGGGCATGATTCCTCCTCCTGGTGCGGGGACAGCGGGGTTGACGCGTACAGTGCGAACGCTAGGCCGCCGTCAGCCGATTGGATACCGGGGGGCGCCCCTATTGAGGTCGTTTACGACCCGTCACGGTCGCGCTCAGGTCAGCGCGAGCGTGCTCGTGCACCGCGGGTACCGCCGGCAGCCCAGGAATGGCCCGCGTCTGCCGGCGCGCTCGACCATGAACGCCCGGCCACACCGAGGGCAGACCGTTGAATCAAGAACCTCGCCGATTGCGTTGGTACGCACGATCCCGTGATCCCGAATCAGTTCCATCAGGAACGATGATTCCCGGTTCTTGACGGTGAACAGCAACACGCCCCGCCGGGCGCGGGTCATGGCCACATAGAACAGCCGCCGCTCCTCGGCCCGCTTGAAGTCTTCGGCGGCGGGCATCGCCATGCGCAGCACCGGGTTGTTCGGGATGGTGCTCGGAAAGCCCCACTTGCCCGAGACCATGCCCGGGATCACAATGTAGTCCGCCTCGGCGCCTTTGGAAGCGTGGATGGTCATGAACTTCACGTCCAGAAGGTCATTGAGGTCGCGGCTGTCCGGCAGGTAGTCGACCTGGTGGCGGTAACGTCCCAGCACGAACACGGTGACCTTGACACCCACAGGCTGAGGGATTCGACCCCGGGCGATCTGGGTGTGCAGCGCCTTGAGCCGGTGGTGGATGGCCGCCTTCACGGCTTTGTCGGTGTCGACCGAGACGGCACCGATCGTCGGCGGGAATTCCGGGGTCGATGACACGACGCGTTTGATCAGTTGGCTGGGATTCTGCAGCACGAACCGGCTGGAGACATCCGCTATCGATTGCGGAAACCGGAACGTGCGCTCCAGCCGCAGTGCCACGCTCGGCCCGAACAGATGCTCGAAATCGGTCATCACCGACAGGTCGGCGCCGGCGAACCGGTTGATGCTCTGCCAGTCGTCACCGACGGCGAACAGGTGGCGGCCGGGCCTGGCCACGAGGGCGGCGGCGAGCCGGGCCCGGGCGTGGCTGGCGTCCTGGAACTCGTCGACCATGACCAATTCGTAGGGGCTCTCCCAGTCGCCGGCCTCCAGGTGCTCCGTCGACAGGTTGAGCATGTCCTCGAAGTCGATGCAGCCCTCCGCGGCCAGCTGCTTGTCCCACTCGCGCCGAATCGGGGCGAACAGACGCAGGAACGCGGCGTCGCGGAAGCGCACCTCGCCTTCGGTGAGCTCGTCGAGGCGTTCGCGGAGCTGGTCGTCGCTGAGGCGATTGCTCTTGGCGTGGGTGAGGAAGGAGCGGAACGTCTGCAGCAGACGCCCATAATCCGTGGGCGTTTGTCCGGCCAGCAGCCGGTCAGGATTAGCCTGCAAACGGATGCCCCGCGCGGTCAGCTCCTTCTCAAGATGGCTGAGGCCCTCTCCGCTCCACAGCTGTGCCTTCGTCGTCTCCAGAAGCGTCGTGCCGTGGTGGCGATGGGTCTCACGCTTCCACTTCATGCCCTCCAGGTAGCCGACGAATTCCTCCGGAGCCTGCCCGTTCTCGTCGACCGCCCAATGCTCGTGGTACGCGTCGATCTGCGGGTAGTAGAAGTCCGGGTGGTATTGCCGGTGCTCGGAGTCCGCCAGGTCGACCTCGTAGGAGCGCTCGTAGACGTACTCAACACTGTTGAAGTAGAGCCAGTCGGCAATCATCCGTTCGCCGGTGCTTCTGACCTGCTCGCCCTGGGCCGTGCGGAAGGCAGTCGGCTTGTCCGTTTCGCCGGACTCTGCGTCGGGGTCGGGATAGTCGCGCGCGAGCACCGCCCGGAAGAAATCCCAGTGCAGACGGAACGGCGGATTGGTCGCGCGGAGAACGTCGACGATCCGGCCCAGCTGGGCGATGTCTCCCCCACCCTCGAGCCAGGGCGCCAGCGACGGCTTGCGGCCGGTGGCCTTCCCGATGATCTCGAGACCGAACGCGTGGAACGTCTTCGCGACGACCTTGTCGGCGTCCAGCCCCAGGGGTGCCAGGCGTTCCCGAGTGCGCGCGCCCAGCTCCTTCGCCGCGGCATTGTTGAACGCCAGCATCAGGATCTTGTCGGCCGGGATCAGGTTGCGGTGCAGCGCGTAACCGGCCTTGGCGACCATCGTCGAGGTCTTGCCTGATCCGGCTGAGGCGACAACGAGCATCCGGTTGTCGAAGCAGACGACTGCACGCGCCTGCTCGGGCGTGAGCGGCGACTTCTCGACCGTGTCGAAGAAGTCGTGGCAGGCGTCGAGCTCGGCGGCGAGGTGCCGCTCGTTCTGGGCGGCGATGAACGCGGGCAGGTCCTCACGCCAGATTCTGACCGTCTCCCGGGACACCGCGGAGAGTGCCTTGATGTGCGGCTGGAGATCAGGGTCGTCGAGCAGCTGGCCGAACCCGACGGCGGCTTTGCGCGCAGCCCAGTAGGCGGAGAACTCGGTGGTGAGCCAGCCCGTCGTCTTGAGGTGCACGGCAACTGCGGTGGCGAGCGCTTCGGTGAAGAGCCGCACCTGGTTGGCTGCCTGATCGAATTCCTCGACCAGTTGCCGCAGCCTGAGCGCGTGCGCGGCCTCGGCCTGTGCGGCGGCGAAGGCGCTCGCGAAGGATGCCGCACGCCGGTTCGGGATGCCGCGGAACCGAAAGCGCCGATCCGGATGCTCCAGCTCGAGGTGCGCCCAGACACGGCCCGGGGTCACGGTCAGGCCGCCGAATGAGCCAATGTCGCGGGCGACGGGCTCACCGTCGACGGTGATCGTGAGGTCGGGGCCGGTGAGGGTCAGTCGCCAGTCTCGGGACTTCGTGAAGCGCTTGCCGAGGGCCGATGGGCGCCAGGTCTGCGTTGGGGCGGGGACGGTCACGGGCGGGACATCTGGGTTTCACGAACCACCACGCCGCGGCTCAACGCGCCCTCGACGGCAATTTCACCATTCGAACCCCGAACCCGATCAGTGCGAACACGATCGAGAATGTGAGTAGGTACTGGGTCGCCACGGCCATGCTTGCCAGCGTGCCCGAGGTAACTGTTGGATTTCCGGTTCCGAAGTGCCACAAGGCGTATCCACCACCGGCCAGCATCGCACTGAAGGCGAAGGTGAGCACGAACAGCTTCGGGCCGTTGCCCCGCAGCAGCTCCACGATGCCATCCAGAATGAATGAGGCCATGAAGGGCAGGCCAACCGTGCCAATAAAAATCCCTGAATAGGCCACAACCAGCGCACCGATGCCGAAAAGCAAATCTTCTGAACTCACGCTTCAGTCCCCCACCTGCTAATTTCACTTCAGTTTTAAGCGTAAGCGTGCTCACTTCGCAAAAGAGTCCTGTAATCGGCTCTTTTGTCCCCAGTGCGGGTATCGCTGCGGTGAGCGTGCCCGCGATCGCACTTAGGCTGCAGACATGACTCGACGGATGGCCGACCCAGCATTTCGCGACGACCAGATGCGTCGAATCCGCGAGCCGCAGGTTTGCGCGATCAACAAACTCTGCGATCAACTCATGGAGGAACTGCCCGGCTTCTCCGTGCCCTATATCGCGCCCCACTACGGTGCTGCCAGCGCCGTCATTCTCTCCTTGTCCTCGAACCCCGGACCGCGGGCTGGCGGAGCGAAGGGCTCGGGCCTGCTCTCGCGAGAGAACAACGATGGTTCGGCTGCCCGGATGGGCGACATCTACGAGACCGTCGGCCTGACCGACGCCCAGATCGTGCCGTGGAACGCGTACCCGTGGCACGTTCACGAAACACACCCAAACGGCTTGCCGAATAATCTCATTGACGACGGGCTCGATGCGCTCAAGCGCCTTCTCGACCTGCACCCCAACATCCAGTCGATCGTTGCCCACGGCGGCGATGCTCACCGGAGCGTTCGACAGTTCATGTCGAAAAAGCGATTCGGCGACTACGCGGATGCCCGGGGGCTGAAAGCCTGGAACACGCGGCACACCAGCAACCGAGCTTTCATTTTGCGTGAGCCGGAAAAGTCCATCGCGCTTGAGGGTGTATGCGAGGCCTATCGCGACGCGATGCGGCACGCCGGGCTGACTCCCCTGGCATCGTTGAACGGCGACGACCTCGTACTGTTGACCGGGCCTGAGCTTCGAGCTGCCGCTCGGGCCGAGCTGCTGCCCCTGCTACCGGGCGCGGTCGACGCCGAAACTCGGACCAGCGAATATGTCCACGCGCTGCCATCGCAACGGAGCCAGCGCTTGCTTGTCGAGCTTCTGCTTCGAGACCTGGCCTCGTAGGGAGCTGCCGGCTGCAAAGGACGACTACCGGCCAGGCTGCTTGATCATTGCGGCCCGCCCGTCAGAACGGTGCCGAGCACGGCCGGCAGCAGCAGCCACGCGCCGAAGGCTGCCGCACAGAGTGCGAGCGTGCCGCTGAAGCTCCACACTCTCCGCCGCGATCGCGCCGCGAGAACCTCGGCATCGAGCGCGTCGAAGCGAGCCAGCACGTTCTCGGTGGGGGGGACCAGCGGGGCCGGCCACGTCGCCGGGTCGTCGATGATCGCGGCGAGCTCCGCCAGATCACCGGCGTTCAAGACCACGGGACGCTTTACAATCCAGCGACTCAGGGCAGCGGCGGTCGTGACTTTCACCTGTTCCGGCGTCACCTTGACGGTCAGCGACTTGGGGTTGACCAGCGCGAGCACGGGTTGCGCGGCAGGGAGCAGCGGCATCCGTTCTCGCAGCAGTTTCGTAACCCGCCCTGCTTCGTATTCGGCGTTGCGGATGTAGGGCTGCTTCTGGCCGGACACCATCAGGCCACGCCCGGCCACCCAGACGGTCTTGCCCGCGTGGTGCTTCGTGTTGATTGTGAAGATGCCGCCCGGGCCGATGACGATGTGATCGATGTCCGAGCCCTTCTTGCCGATCGGCAGGGCGTGGAAAGACGTCCACTCCGGAGGCAGAGTCGCCAGGATCTGGCCGACCACGATCTCGCCTTTGGCACCCAGATACCAGCTGACACTGTCGGCGCGCAGCGGAGAGTCGCCGCAGAACCGCGCGAACGTGCTGCGCGGTGGCGTATCGGCGTGCTGCCGCAGCAACTCCTCGATGACCGCCTGGGCCGCGAACTGCTGCCGCATTGTTTGCGCGTGAATAGTCATGGTTCCCCCGTTCCCCCTCGTCGAATCTAGCGGCTGCGGTGGCGGGGGCAGCAGCCCCAGAACGGGCTCGCAATGCCCTCCACCCATCTCTGAGAGACTGACTGGCGGGGGGACTGGCGCGATGCTCGTCACCGGCATCGACCCAGGAGGAGCACCGGATGGCTGAGCAGTCCCGCGAACGAGTCGGCGTCTACCTGGACTTCGACAACATCGTCATCTCGCGCTACAACCAGTTGCACGGCAAGAACCAGTTCGCCAAAGACAAGGCGCGCAATCACGTGTCGTCGAATCCCAGGGCCGACGCTGAAGTGACCGCGCGCATCCACCAGGCCATGATCGATGTGGGCGCCGTGCTGGACTACGCGTCATCGTTCGGGTCAGTCGTGGTCAGTCGCGCCTACGCCGACTGGTCGGCGGCGGTCAACGCGAGGTACCAGCGCCAGCTCACCGACCGCGCTGTCGACCTGACGCAACTGTTCCCGACCGTCTCGTCGCTGAAGAACGGCGCGGATATCCGGTTGGCCATCGACGTCGTCGAGGACGTGTTGCGGCTCACCGACCTCACCCACGTCGTCATCGTCGCCGGAGATTCCGACTACGTCCCGCTCGCCCAGCGCTGCAGGAGGCTGGGCCGCTACGTCATCGGAATCGGCGTTTTTGGCTCGACGAGCAGTACGCTCGCGGCCGCCTGGGACGAGTTCGCCGACTACGACTCCCTGCCCGGTGTCACGAGTGCGGCGACGCTCGTTGCGATTTCAGCGCCGGCCGCGGCTCCGGCCCCGCCTGCCACAGAGGTTTCAACCAAGAAGTCGGATGCCGCCGCATCCGTTTCTACGCTTCCCCTCGTTCCCGCCCCGGCAGCCACAGTTACCGCCGAAGCCGCGGTCACTCCCAGTGCAGGGAAGGCGGCGACGCCGCTGCTCCTGCGAGCCATGGAGTTGCTGGCGCAGAACGACCAGGAGTGGCAACACGCATCGGCGCTGAAGCTACAGATGAAACGGATGGATCCGGCCTTTCAGGAGCGCGCGCTCGGCTTTACCCAGTTCTCCGATTTCCTGAAATCCCGGTCGTCGGTGATCGAGATCGAGCAGAAGAGTCCAACCAGCCCAGTCCTTCTTCGCCTGCGAGGCTGAGCCGGAGCCTGGAGCCTGGAGGGAGATGACCGAGCCCTCATTGGCGCGACATCAGCGTGTACTGCAGCCTGTCCGCCTCCCGCCTCCCGCCTCCCGCCGAGCGTTCCGGAGGAGCTTCACCATTCGAACCAGGAAACCGACCAGCGCCCCGTCGCGAGCAGTACGTTATCTGAACCCACGCTTCAGCCCCCCAGCTGTCTAACTTCACTGCAAAGTTCGAGCCTAGGCGGGCTCGAGAGTCAAAAAAGCGCCTTAGCCAGCTTTTTTGTCCCCAGTGGGGGTGGGGCGGGGGCGCACATGGTCGCCCTGGGCATCCGTCGACTTTTTTGGCCACGGTCGACGGATGCTTCGCCGACCTCGACTCCCAGGCGAGTGCGCCGTTCGCGGGCTCGTGCGTGCAATATTCCCCCTCGGCGGCACGTGACTCCTCAGCGACGCGAGCTATTCATCTGAACGCCACGCGCCGTGTTCGGGGGCGCAGTTATTAGCCCTAGTCTGGGGTTAGACAGATTCGATTCGTTGGATTCCAGCTCAGTGGGGCGCACTTTCTCGTGCGTGATGCCCGTCTTTCCTGCGCGGCTGGAGAGGTGCATTCCCGGCACACTTCCGCCAGTGAGCGAAACCCGGCCATCGTTCCGGGGACCGCCATGTTCAGCGGCCCTGCCCTCGCGTCCGCGCTCGCGGATGTGTCTCACGGGAAAGGCAATCACCATGTCCACTTTCACTAAGAAACCACACTCCGGCATCCGTCGCTGGCTGCCGGCAATGCTCTTCGCAGTCGCCATCGCAGGCGTCGGCACGGCCGGCCTCGGCACCGCGGGCGCCACCCCGGCGTCGGCAGCCGTGCCCACCGGGTCCGTGCGCGCGCCGATCGCGCTCGGCTCCGCCGGCACCTTCGCCATTCTTGCCCAGACTGGTGTAACGGATGTCTACGCGTCGGCCGTCAACGGAAACGTCGGCGCCAGCCCGATCACGGGTGCCGCCATCCACCTGAGCTGCGACGAAGTGCAGACGGGCATCATCTACACGGTCGACGCTGCCGGCCCGGCCTGCGCGGTCACCGACCCGGCCTACCTGAACACCGTCGTCGGCGACATGGGCATCGCCTACCAGGATGCCGTCAGCCGCGACCAGGCCGACGCGATCGACTTGGGCGCCGGTGAGATCGGCGGCCTCACCCTGAACCCGGGCCTCTACCAGTGGAACACCGGAGTCACCATCTCGAGCGACGTCACCCTGACCGGTGGCCCGAACGACGTGTTCATCTTCCAGGTCGCCGGGAACATCAGCGAGGCTGGCGCCAAACAGGTCACCCTCGCCGGTGGCGTACAGGCGAAGAACGTGTTCTGGCAGACCGCCGGCTCCGTGTCGATCGGCACGGCGGCGCACTTCGAGGGCGTCGTGCTCTCCAAGTCGCTCATCGCGGTGAAGACCGGCGCGACGGTCAACGGTCGCCTGCTCTCGCAGACCGCCGTCACCCTGCAAATGAACGCGGTCACCCAGCCCGCGCTCTAGCCAGCACTCCGCACGGCCAGATTCGTGGCCGCACCGGACACCTGTGTCAGCCCTCTTGGCTGCACTCGTCCGGTGCGGCCGCAATCAGCTGCTTGACGCCGTCTCCGGCTGACATCCAGCGAACACCGCTGCAGCGGTCGGCCTGATCGGATGCGCGCTGGCCGTCGGAACCGGGTCAACCACCGTGGTTCTGGCGGCCGTCACCATTGCCGCCTACTCCGCAGCCTGCGCCTGGGTCTCGGCAGTCTGCGCCTGGGTCTCCGCAGCCTGCGCGCACTAACCGCAGCTCAGCCGATGACTTTCCACCGTGCCCGGGTTCTCCTGCGGTCGTGGCGCACCCTATGGATGCGGGCGCACGGTGGAACGTGCGCCCGCTTCCATAGGGTGCGCCGCGGCATCCGTCACACGAGCTTGGGGGCCGTTGGCGTCACTCGACGATCTTCCAGAAGGAATCCTTGCGGGTGATCTTGCCCTCCCGGTCGAACTCGAGCAAGTCGAGCCCGCGCACCTCGATCTGCTGGCCCGCGGTCGAGGTTCCGGTCAGCGTCCACTCGGACACCCCGCATGCGCTGACACCGTCGTCGCCCACCCAGTGCCGGTCGTCGCCGTAGTGCACATCGGGAATGCCCTCGAAGCGCTTCGCCAGCCCTGCCCTGACCGCAGCCTTGCCCACAGCGCGATCACCACGCGGCTTAGCGCCCCGCGGCATATAGAAGACGCAGTCTTCGGCGAAGTAGCTCATGATGGCGTTTAGGTCATGCCGGTTGAAGGCATCCAGAAAGCCTTCGAGCACTATGTGTGTCACGGTCTCGCCCATGTGAACCAGCCTCCTTGTGCGTCTTGCCTGTGAGGGTATCCACCGCCGAGCCGCGCTTCAAGGGAGCGCACCTACTCCCTAGGCTGCAGGCATGCCCCACGAATGACGAACGCGGCAGTGTGCCACGGCCAGCCACGCCACGCCACGCCACGCCGCGCCACGCCACGCCACGCCACGCACGCACGCACGCACCCACGCACGCGGCATTACTGCATCCTGCCCTCGCCCTACAGCACGGCCGTCGGCGATCAGATCGTGGATGCTCTCCTGGCCAGCGGGCTTTGGCAAAGCGCCAAGACTCTGATCAACGCGCCCGATGCCCGTTGGCAATCCAATGACGGCGACAGCGACAGCGACAGCAACAGCAACAGCAACAGCAACAGCAACAGCAACAGCAACAGCAACAGCAACAGCAACAGCCTTCACTGTCGAGAGTGCTTCAGTCGGAACAAAAGTCGCCACGGCACAATCAGACGGATCCGCGGCGTCGGCTGCGGCCATTGCCGAGCTGATCGACTACAGGGTCGCCCAGCTGGCAACAACGGCACCGCAGGTGCCGACCGACGGTTAGAACGGTGCGTCGTCGGGCAGCGGATGTCGGGCAGGTCTCGACGGATGAGGAGTAGCCGATCCCCCGCCCGGTGGAGGGATCGGAGCGGGCGGCTGCGTCACGAACTCGCGCCCGGTCGGTGATTTCCAGGCAAGGATGCCGCCTGGCTGCTGCTCCACCGTCCACCCGGTCTCGGTCTTCAAGGCATGGCAGCCCGGACAGAGGTGGGCCAGATTGTCGTGGGCTGTGCGGCCGCCGTCTTGCCATTCGTGGGTATGGTCGAGGTCGGCGGTGCGGGCCGGCTGGTTACACCCGGCGAAGCGGCAGGTTTCGTCGCGCAAACGGAGGAACCGTCGGAGTTCCTTCGACACCTTGTAACGTGTGCGACCGACCGAGAGCACGACTCCGGTCTCGGGATGCACCAGGATGCGCGTGAAGCTCGGCGCTCGCGAGGCCAGGTCGCGGGCCGTGTCGGGGTCGATCGGCCCGTAGCCCTCGAGGTAGCCAGGCTCTTCGCTGTGTCCGAGAAGGGTCATCACCGGGACCGTGATCTGAACCGTCGCCCGAACGCCCTTCCCGATTCCCGACGGGGTCACCCCGTCGACCAGCAGGTCACTCATCACGTCGGTGCGCACCTGGGTCAGGGTGCGGGGCTCCCCTGGGCCCAGCAGGCTGACGGCGGCGTCGTTCGCCCGGGCGAACATGGAGTGCACGATATCGGCGCTGGTGGTCACGCTCAGAGTCGCCATCCCGTCGGGTTCCGCCTGCACCCAGGAGGTGCGGTCGCGAAAGGATTTCTCCCGCCGGGCGGTGATCGACTCGGGGTGCAGTCGCTCGCGCAGCACGCGGGCCTTGTGCTTGAGCTTGGCCGCGGTGAGGGTGCGCGCGGCCGGTAGCAGCGCCTCTTCGAAGGCGGCCAGAGCCTCGGCGGGCACCGAGCAGGCCTGCCCGATCAGCACCTGAGCGTGCCGGTAGCTGATCTCGCCGGCCTCGAGCGCCGCCCGGGTGGCGGGGAGGTCTTCAGCCAGGGCCTGCGACTCGGCGATCAGGCTCACGGCGGTGGGTTCGGGAATGCGCAGGGTGCAGGCCAGCTCGCTTGAGAACTCTCGTCGGGCGATCTCGTCGGGGTCCCATCGGGCACTCGTGTTGCGGGAGGCCATCCCGGCCGTCGCCTCGCTGAACCGGCGGGCCTCATCGATCATCTCGGCCCGCTGCGCGAAGCCCCTTGCCAGCTTGCGGTCAACGGCTGAGATCGCGTCGAAACGCGAGCCAAGCTGCGCCTGCGAGGTGCTGACTGATATGGACATAACAATCACGTTACGGGGTACCACTGACATTCCACCGGGGTTCAGCGGAGGTGTGAATAAGCTGGTCAAACGAGTTTTGTGGAGGGATTGCCGGGGCTCGGTGAACGCGCGCTCCGGGCATCCGTGCCGGCTTGCCAACCATCCGATTGCCGGCCATCCGATTGCCGGCCATCCGCTTGCCGACCATGCGATTGCCGGCCAGGAGCGCCTGGCGACACCCCTGGAGTCTTTCTGCCGAATCAACGCTCTCGCGCGTAGGCTCCGGCCCAAGCCCTGCACTCGTCCTGTGCGCGATCCCGCGTTCTGGACTTCCTGGAATCGTCAGTACCGGTGTCACACGAAGTGGACTGGAGCGAAAATGGCTACTCGCGGAAACACCACCGAACCGAGGCTGTGGGTCGGCGTCGTTCAACCGCCCCAGAACCGCTGGCCCGGACTTCTGAGTGGGCTGCTGATCGGCATCTTCACGGCTGTCGCCACATCCCTGCTGCTGCTTATGCTCACTCCGCACTTCAAGAGCGCGCTTGCCGAGGCCGACTGCGAGGATCCCCGCGGGCTTCACCTGGTGTCGGGGGTCGGCGCCGAGAGTTCCAGTGCCCTGACCGAATCCGATCCACGTGTTGTTGAGCATCCGGCAGTTTTGGCGATCGATGGGGATCTCGGCACGTCGTGGGTGGAGGGCGTAGACGGCCTGGGCACGAACGAAACGCTGACGCTGAGCCTGCCTGGCACACCCGATGTGCAGCTCGTCTGCGTGATCAATGGCTATGCGAAGTCGGAGGCCCTGTACCTCCGCAATGCCCGGGTGCGGCAATTCACAGTGCAGACCGACCAGGGCAGCCAACCCTCCATGCTTCGTCAGAAGCCTGTCGCCGATTACGCGGCGTACCAAAGCCTGGCCCTTCCGAAGGGCAGCACCTCGGAGATCGTGCTCACGATCGCCATCGCGGTGGGCGGAGTCGGCGGCGACCGGGCCGCTGACACCTCAATCAGCGAAGTCGAGGTGTGGGCGCGCGACTAACCGCAGACTCCACCCCCGATTTGACGGTCAGAACCTCCGAGACCCTACGGGTGAAGGCTGGCGGCCGCAACTCGGCCCACGGCATCCGTCACCTGGTCGAGCAGCCGGGAGGCGATATTCCAGCGCTGCCAGTAGAGCACCACGTCGATCGGATGCCCCGGCGCCAGTTCCACGAGCCGGCCGTCGCCGAGCTCGGTGAGGCATTGCTGCTCGGGCAGCAGCCCCCAGCCCAGGCCGAGCACCACCGCGCGGGCGAAGTCGGCGGAGGTCGGGATGTGGTGACGCGGGACATCCGTGACCCGGCCGCCGATGCCACGCAGGAACCGGTGCTGCAGCTCGTCGCGACGGTCGAAGTTGACCATCGGGGCCGTCGCGAGCCCCGCGAGGTCGATCCCCGTGCGGTTCGACCCCGCAGCACTCGGCCCCGCAGCACTCGACCCCGCAGCACTCGACCTCCCTGCACTCGGCCCCGCAGCGTTCGGCCCCGCAGCACTCGACCCCGCAGCGCCGGAGTCGCCGCCCAGCCAGGCAGCGACGAAACGGGGGCTGGCCACGGCCCGATAGCGCATCGAGCCCAACCGCGCCGAGCTGCACCCCTGCACCGCCTCCGCCGTCGACGTGACCGCCGCCATCACGGCGCCCGACCGCAGCAGAGAGGTGGTGTGCTCCTGGTCCTCGCGGTAAATGTCGAAGACAGCGCGGCTTTCGGCAGGCACGGCGGCGAGCGCATCGAGGAACCAAGTGCCCAGGGAATCGGCGTTGACCGCCAACGCCAGCGAGGTGCGACCGCCCGGCTGCAGGCCCGCGCCGAGCTCGGTGGCCACGTCGCTCTCGAGCAACTGCACCTGGCGCGCATGCCGCAGCACCACGTCGCCGGCAATAGTGGGCACAACCGGGTTCACCCGCTGGATCAGCACCTGACCCGCCGCCTGTTCCATGGCCTTGATTCGTTGGGAGACAGCGGATGCCGTGAGACGCAGCCGCTGCGCCGCCGCCTCGAACGTGCCTTCCTCGACGAGCGCAACCAGCGTATGCAGGTGGTCAATCTGGAATGGCATCATTAGCCTCGCTTAGGTATGCTTCATAAGTTTAGCTGTACTACAGACGACACGTCTCCTAGGTTTGCCATCATGGACCTCGCCACCACCCTTCTTCCCGCGCTCCTCGGGTTCGGCACCGGGCTTGCCCTGATCGTGGCGATCGGCGCCCAGAACGCCTACGTTCTGCGGCTCGGGATCGAGGGGCGCACGCGAACCATTCTGCCAGCGGTGCTGATCTGCTCCATCTCGGATGCGGCGCTCATCTTCGCCGGAATCCTCGGCATCGGCTTGCTCGTGGAACAGACCCCGGTGGCGCTGATCGTCATCCGCATCGTGGGGGCCGCGTTCCTGCTGGCCTACGGAGTGTTCGCCGCCGTGCGGGCATTCAAACCGGGGGCCCTGGAGGCGAACGCCTCGCCAATCCCGATCAGCACCGGGGTCGCAGTAACGACCATGCTCGCGCTCACCTGGCTGAACCCGCACGTCTACCTGGACACGCTGATCTTCCTCGGATCGGTCGCCAACCAGCAGGGCGAGTCCGCCCGCTGGTGGTGGGGCGCCGGGGCGATCACGGGCAGTTTCGTGTGGTTCTTCAGCCTCGGATTCGGTGCCCGCCACCTGCGGCGGTTCTTCGCCCGCCCGAGTTCGTGGCGCATCCTCGACGGCTTCATCGCCGTCGTGATGCTCTCCCTCGGGGCGCGGATGGCACTCGGGGTGTAGCTGCGCCCAGACCGGGGTGTGCCTGCCGCGCCGCCGATCCGGAGTGTGGGCAGACGCGCCTCGGGACGAATGGTTGGCGTCGCGGCGCACCTTGCGGAAGTGGGCGCAGGTTAGAACGTACGCCGGCTTCTGTTAGGTGCGCCGCGACATCCGTCGCCCGCTTGCGCGGTACCGGGCGGCGTATGTGCTGCGACCCGACGACGAGGGCTGATTCCAACTCGGCCGAAGCAGCGAGCCGTACGACCACGGAAGTGGCGTTGCCAAATTGCCCGAAACGGGGCAGCGAAGATCGGCCAGGCGGAGAATCTCATCGAGTTGCTCCGTGCTGGAGTCCGAATCGAGTTCGGCGATGAGCTCGATGCCCCCGAATCCGGACCGGCTCTCAGTGGGCAGCGCCAGCAGTCGCGAGGGATCCAGCTCGCCCGTGATCGAGAGCTGTAACGACCGCAGCTCGCCTCCCTGCTCTTTGGCGACGAGGTGGATGACGACATTCATGCAGCCGGCGAGGGAGGCCAGGGCGAATTCGACCGGATTGGGCCCGGCATCCTCACCTCCAAACGTGGCGGGCTCGCCAATGATGAACGAGAAATCTCCCACCGAAACCGCGAGCTAGGTCGGCGATTCCGAGGTTCCCGTTACGGTGACCGTGAGTGGCTTGACGGACATGTTTCTCTCCTCTGAGACGTGCACCGTCTCCCTCAGCGAGACAGACAGCGCCCTTCAGCGCTGCTCCTATGCAACACGGAGAAATGCCGCCGGAGGGCACCCGAGTGTCCAGGTCACCGGTCCCCGTCAGAAGCCGAACGATCCAGGGCACCCCGCCAGTCCTCCGCACTCTGCTCACGCACTCTGCTCATCAGTCCTTCGCGAACCAATTCGACGGAGATTTTGGCTCTGACGCCCGGAAATCGGCCTCATAGGCACGTTTCCCCGAAAATCTCCGTCGAATTCGTTCGGAGCCGGGATCGGGAGCTGACGCAGGACGGGACGGGACGGACAGGATGGGACGGACGGACGGGACGGACAGGACGGACAGAACGGGCGAGCCTAGCGGAAGGGAGAAACGACCTCGGCGGTGCGCCACCGCCCGGCCTGCATCGTGTCCGTGACCTGCAGGCCCGCGTCGAGCACGATCAGGTCCGCTCGGTGACCGGCGGCGAGCCGGCCACGGCCCGGGAGGCCGATCATATCGGCCGGGTTTTGGCTCGCCGCCCGTACCGCCACGGCCAGCGGAACGCCGGCTGTGTGCACGGCGTACCGCACGGCCTCGCTCAAAGTGAGCACGCTGCCGGCGATCGTGCCGTCGGCGAGACGCGCCTGACCGTCGGAAACGCTCACATCGAGGGCGCCGAGCTTGTAGTCGCCCTCGTCCGCTCCGGCGGCAGCCATGGCATCCGTGACGAAGACGGGCCGCGACGGGCTCTCGATGATGAACCGAACGATGGCCGGGTGCAGGTGCACGCCGTCGGCGATGAGCTCGGCGAAGACCGTCGGGTTCTCGAGCAGGGCGAGCGCCGGACCGGGCTCGCGGTGGTGGATCTGCCGCATCGCGTTGAACACGTGCGTACCAGCCGTGGCCCCGGCCGCGATCGCCTGACGAGTCATGTCGTAGTTCGCGTCGGTGTGCCCGATCGCAGCCACGGCCCCGAAGCCAACGATCTGCGCCACGGCGGCGAGTCCGCCCTCAAGCTCCGGCGCGATGGTGACCATGCGAACGGTGCCTCGGCCGGCCCGCATCAACCGATCGACGGTTTCCGTGTCAGGCTCGCGCAGCAGACTCTCGTCGTGGGCCCCGCGGTGGGCCGGACTCAGCCACGGCCCCTCCAGGTGGATGCCGGCCAGCACTCCCCTCTCAACCTGCCCGGCCAAGGCCGCCACCGTGCGCTCGAACTCGTCGAGCGGGGCCGTGACCAGGCTGGCCATCATCGTGGTCGTGCCGTGGGCCAGGTGGGTCGCCGTGATCCGCGCCACGGCGGCGTCCGTGTCGGCGTCGTTGAAGCTGCTGCCGCCCCCGCCGTGGGTGTGGATGTCGACGTACCCGGGCGCCAGGGCGCTCTGCGCGAAGACATGGTCGGGCTCGCGGGGCGGCTCCCCCGCCCCGCAGGCCACGATCTGCCCCGCACGGATGTCCACCCACCCCGGACTGTGCACTGCGTCGGGTGCGATCACGGTACCCGCAGCGACGAGCATCAGATTCCCTGCCAGGCGTGCTTGTTCGCCCAGGCGTACTTGTAGTACGCGAGGTTCTCGAGCCGGGAGGCGGCAGCCTCGTCGACGATGACCGTCACATGCGGGTGCAGTTGGATGACGGATCCTGGCTTGCTCGACGTGATCGGTCCCTCGACGGCGGCGGCGATCGCATCCGCTTTCTCCTCGCCGAAGGCCAGCAGAATCAGGTGCCGGGCCCGCAGAATAGTGCCCAGACCCTGCGTCATGCAGTGGATCGGCACCTCGTCGGCCGAGGAGAAGAACCGCGCGTTGTCGATGCGGGTCTTCTCGGCCAGGGTCTTGATGCGTGTGATCGACGCGAACGAGGAGCCCGGTTCGTTGAACCCGACGTGCCCGGTGCGGCCGATACCGAGAATCTGCACGTCGACCCCGCCGGCGGCGCGAATGGCGGCCTCGTAGTCGACGCCCGCGGTCTCGATGGTGGCCAGGTCGCCGTTGGGCACCTGAATGTTCTCCGGGGTGAGACCGATCGGCACGACGGCGTCGCGGATGATCACGGAGCGGTAGCTTTCCGGGTGGTCGGCAGGCAGGCCCACGTATTCGTCCAGTGCGAAGCCGCGCACGCGGGAGACGTCCAGCGGGTTCTCTGCCAGGGAGGCAGCGAGAGCCGCATAGACCGAGAGCGGGGTCGAGCCGGTGGCCAGCCCCAACACCGCGTCGGGAGTGCGGGTGATGAGTGCGCGAATGGATGCCGCCGCGAGCGTTCCCGCCGCGGCCTCACTGTCAACAAAAACTACTTCAGCCATTTTTCGTGCTCCAGATTCTGGATCGGGTGGACTAGACCGACGTCGAGGAGGCGGAGTCCGGCGCGCTGGCGTCGGGCACCTCGTCGTCGCCGCGGCCCGGGGTCTTCAGGTTCCACTTGCGAATCACGAAGCGGAACAGGAAGTAGTAGATCGCGCCGTACGCCAGCCCGATCGGGATGAGCAGCAACGGCTTCTCGGCAAGCCCGAAGTTGAGCACGTAGTCGAACAGACCCGCGCTGAAACTGAAGCCGTCGCGGATGCCCAGCGCGTTCACCAGGGCCATCGACGTTCCGGTCAGGAACGCGTGGATGACGAACAACGGGAACGCAACGAACATGAACGAGAACTCGAGGGGCTCGGTGACGCCGGTGAGCATGGCCGTGAGGGCACCAGAGAGCATGATGCCGCCGACGATCTTCTTCTGCGAGGGCTTGGCCTCGTGCCAGATGGCAAGGGCGCCGGCAGGCAGGGCGAACATCATGATCGGAAAGAACCCGGTCATGAAGGAGCCCGCGGTGGGGTCTCCGGCGAAGAACCGGGCGATGTCGCCGCTGGCGCCGTTGTAATCGCCGATCACGAACCAGACCACGGAATTGAGAATGTGGTGCAGCCCCACGGGGATGAGCAACCGGTTGGTCGTGCCGTAGAGGAAACCGCCCCAGATGTCATTGGAGGTGACCACATCGCCGAAGGCCGTCAATCCGCCGGCGAAGGCCGGGTAGACGAAGCTGAGGAGAACACCGAGTGCGAGCGCCACCACGGCCGTGATGATCGGAACGAAGCGTCGGCCGCCGAAGAATGCGAGATAACTCGGCAGGGAGATGCGATGGTATTTCTGCCAGAGGACCGCAGAGACGATACCCATCAGGATGCCGCCGAGCACGCTGTAATCGACAAGCACCTGGGGGTCGCCCTTGGCCGGCAATCCCAGCACGAGAGGCGACATCGCCTCACCGACCTTGGAGAAGACGAGATAGCCGACGACGGCGGCGAGGGCGGTCGAGCCGTCGGACTTCTTGGCGAAGCCGATCGCGACTCCAACCGCGAAGAGGAGCGGGAGGGCGCCGAACAGGGCCCCACCGGCGGAGGCGATGACGGCCCCGCCCGTCTCGAAACCCGGAATGCCGCCGAGCAGGTCAGGTTGGCCGATACGGAGGAGCAGCCCGGCGGCAGGCAGCGCCGCGATGGGCAACATAAGGCTGCGCCCCACTCTCTGAGCCTGGCCGAGGCCCGGTATTTTTCGTCGCGTCCCGGCGTCTACGGTGATGCTGGACATGGATTTCCTCCTGTGATGGGTGTGGTGTGTGGAGCCCGGCCCGATGCCAGGCCGAAAGTCACAGCTGGTGCTGGAGATTCAAGGTCATGTGGATCTGGTAGCGATCTCCGCGGTACCAGGAGGTGACGTACTCGACGGCGGCCGACCCGGCCGACGAGGTGCGCCGGAAGACGATGAGCGGCGCCCCCGCGGTGACACCCAGCGTCGCCGCGATCTCGGGACCGGCGGCATCCGCCCACACCGCCTGCTCGGCGTTGTCGATGCGCAACCCGTATTCGGTCGCGAAGGTCGCATAGAGGGAACGGGTCAGATCTTGTTCGCCCAGATTCGGCAGCAGCTCCGCCGGGTAGAAACCCCGCTCGAGGGCCATCGGGGTGCCGCCGGCCAGCCGGAGGCGTTCAACGACCTGCACCCGGGCGCCCGCACCGAGGCCGAGGGCCGCCCGAACATCGAGCGGCGCCTCGATCAGAGAGGTGGACAGCAGCAGCGTGGCAGGCACGAGTCCGCGCCGGCGCATGTCTTCGGTGAAGGAGGCCAGGTGCAGATCGCTCTGCACCCGCTCGCCGGCCACAAAGGTGCCCTTGCCCTGGATGCGATAGAGCAGACCCTCCTCGACGAGCTGACGGATGGCCTCACGCACTGTCGACCGGCTCACACCGTACTTCGCCATCAGCTTGCGCTCGGGCGGGATCGCTGCGTGCGGCGCCAGGGTCTTCTCGACCATCTCCTGCAGGATCGAGCGCAGCTGCGTTTGCTTGGACACGGGCCCGGCTGCGAGCATTGAACCCTCGTCCTGGGTCTGCCTCATGGCGTTGCCTTCCCGTCGTTGATCGTTCTGGTCTGCTTCAGACCGCATCAGCTTCGTACCACTTCCACTGAGTGGTTCGTACTGGTACGATCCAATAGTTCGATCATGAAGGCACGGCACCCCTCTTGTCAATCCCGCGAGCAGTACGGGCCCTCGATCGAACCGCAGTCGATGAGCCCGTCGCAGTGCCCACCACAGAAGGAACAGAAGATGACTAGCAAAGCCGCGCAGATCCTGGCCGCCCTCGGCGGAAAAGACAACATCGTGGAAATCGAGGCGTGCATCACCCGGCTGCGCACCGAGGTGACCGACCCGACGGTCGTGAACGAGGCAGCCCTCAAAGCCGCCGGAGCGCATGGAGTCTTCCGCTCCGGCACCATCGTTCAGGTCGTCGTGGGCCCCGAGGCCGACAACCTGGCCGAGGACATCGAGGACCTGCTGTGAGCCCGGCCACGCCCGTGGGCACCTCCGTTGTCGCCCCGGTGATTGTTCTCTCCCCGGTTCCCGGCCGCGCCGTCGCGCTCGCCGAGGTTCCCGATCCCACCTTCGCCCAGGCCATCGTTGGCCCTGGCGCCGCAATCGACCCGCCCCGCGCCATAGTCGACGCCATCGCGCCGATCAGCGGCACACTGCTGAAGGTGTTCCCGCACGCCTATGTGATCGTCTCCCCCGACGGCCTGGGCGTGCTCGTGCACCTGGGCATCGACACCGTCGAACTGCACGGCGAAGGCTTCACCCTCCGCGCAACCCAGGGCGACCTCGTCTCCGCCGGTGACGTCATCGTCACCTGGGATGTGTCGGCCATTGAGGCCACCGGGCGCAACCCGATCGTGCCCGTGATCATCCTCGAGCAGAAGCCGGAGAGCATCTTGCTGGCGGATGCCGTCACGGCCGGCGCGCAGCTCGAGTCCGGCGATACCTTCCTGACGGTCACTCGCTGAGCATCAGTCTCGCCTGCCGTCAGAACCTCGCTCAACGCCAGAACCCCGACCTCGGCATGCCGGTGAGGTCGGGGTTCTGGCGTCGCTCGTGGTGCCTGAGGCATAACGCTTGAGGCCTAGCGCCTTAGGCGTCGCGCCGCTTCAGCAGCAGGGCCGCGAAGACACTGCTGACCGCGACCCAGCCGATCACGATCAGCAGATTCTGCCAGCCTTCCTTGACCGCGCTGAAGCCCGACGAGGCGACAATCTCCGGACCGGCATTGCCGATCAGATATGGGGAGGCGTCGGTCGCCCAATCGGCCGGAATCAGGCCCAGCACGATCGGGAGCACCAGCAGGATGCCGAGAACCGTGGCGATACCGCCCGCAGTGCTGCGGAAGACGGTGCCCATTCCGAGCGCGAAGATGGCGATCAGCGCGAGGAACAGCGGCCCGGCAAAGAGGCCGCGCAGCATCTCGGGCTCGGCAAGGCTGGCACCGATGTCGCCCTGGGCGAAGATGGCCGACGCCACCAGGTAAGCGGCAAGGATGCTGCCGAGGCCTACGAGATAGGTCGCGACGAACACCACGACGCCTTTGGCCGCCAGCATCGGCAGCCGCCGGGGCACGGCGGTCAGGCTGGACTTGATCATGCCGGTGGAGTACTCCCCCGTGACTGACATGACCCCGAGCACGGCGACGATCATCTGGGCGAAGAAGATGCCCACCGTCGACGCTGTCACGAGGTACCCAACCTGAGCTTCCGGCGGGATCGCCACCCCGGACTGGTCCATCCGGCTGGCCAGGGCAATCAACAGTGCCATGCCCACCGAGACGACGACAACGAGGGCGAACGACCACACGGTCGAGCGCAGGCTCCACAGCTTGATCCACTCAGAGCGCAGCACGCCCACGAAGCTCAAACCCGAGCCGGTGGTGACGGATGCGCCGACGCGGCCAGAGGCATCCGCGAGGGAATTCATGGTGTTGGTGCTCATCGTGCTGCCTCCTGCGGCTCGCTGGTGGCCAGGTCGGCGGCGGCCAGGCCGTTCGATCCGCCGGTTCGGTACTCGACCTCGTTCTGGGTGAGTGCCATGTAGGCCTCTTCGAGGGATCCGCTCAGCGCGGAGAGTTCGTGCAGGGCGATGCCCGCACGGGCGGCCGCGTCGCCGATCTCGGCTGGGCTCATCCCGGCAACCTCGAGCACATCGGGCTCGAGGTCGGTGACCAGAACGGCCGGGTTCGCGAGCAGGGCGGCGAGCTCGGCGGCGCGCGGGCTGCGCACCCGGGTGGTGCTGCGACCGCCGGCGTTGATGATGGAGTCGACGGGGGCGTCTGCGATGACCTTGCCGCGTCCGAGCACGATGATGTGGTCGGCGGTGAGGGCCATCTCGCTCATCAGATGCGAGGAGAGCAGGACGGTGCGACCTTCGGACGCCAGGTGGCGCATGAGGTGGCGCACCCACTGCACGCCTTCGGGGTCGAGGCCGTTGACCGGCTCATCAAGGATCAACGTGGCCGGGTCGCCGAGCAGCGCGGCGGCGATGCCAAGGCGCTGACCCATGCCGAGCGAGAACCCGCCGACGCGTTTGCGCGCCACGGACTGCAGCCCGGTGAGTTCGATGACCTCGCGCACCCGGCCGGCCGGGATGCCGTGGGTCGCCGCAAGGGCAAGCAGGTGCTTATAAGCCGAGCGACCGGTGTGCACGGCCTTCGCGTCGAGCAGCACGCCCACTTCCCGCAGGGGAGCCTTGTGCTCGCGGTAGGGTTTGCCGTTCACGATCACGGATCCGCTGGTGGGTCGGTCGAGCCCGACCACCATGCGCATGGTCGTCGATTTGCCTGCGCCGTTCGGGCCGAGCAGACCGGTCACCTTTCCGGGTTGCACGGTGAAGTCGATGGAATCCACCGCCGTCTTGCTGCCGTAGCGTTTGGACAGAGCCTGTGCCTGGATCAAATCTTCGCCTCATTCCACATCGAGGGTGGGAGGGTGGCCATGCTGGCTGACTTCGCGCGCAACAGAGGTCCCCCCGGCCCATACAGTCGTAACCCAGAACACTAGCTGATCAGGGCAGACAGCGCACACGGCCTCCGGACGAAGATCAGGGCGGCGGCTACCCGCCCGTGACGGTGAAGTCCAGATCATCGAGGTAGTAGGTCTTGCCGGCTCCGACCGTGCCGAAGTCGAAGAAGATCGACACCTTGTTGTACGTTCCAGCCAGGTCCAGCGCCGCCGTGCCGGGAACCGGGTTTGCGAAGTCGAACGTCACCGTCTCCCAGCCACCGGCCACCGTCGTGGTGGCCTCGGTCTCGACTGACTGGGCACCGTTGGACGCGTTCTCCACTTTCATCCTCACCTGGATGCCCGCGTCCGGCGACCATACGCGCGCCGTCACGGACTTATGGGTGGAGCTGAAACCGATCTTCGCGATCGCCTGATTGGGAAGGTTCGACACCGTGGTGCCGGCCCAGACCTCGGCGCCGACCGCCTTGATGACCTTCGCCACAGAGTTGGCAGCGTCGGCCGGGTCGGGTGCGATGGTCGAGTCCGCCGCTCCGCCGAAACCGGTCAGCGAAGGCGGGGTGCTCTCATCGAAAGTGATGATCGCACCTGCCACCGGCGTCGAGGTTGAGTCGTACGCCTGCTGGGAGGTGGCCGAGGCGGTGTTCGCGTTGCCGGGCAGGTCGGTGATCGTGCCCGCGGCCATGCTCACATCAATGATCCCGCTCGAGTTCTCAGCGGGCGACACAACCAGGGTGGCCGTTTTGGCATCGATGCGGGTGAACGATCCCCTCGACCCACCGGTGACGACGATGTCGTCGGCGGTGAAGCTGCAGACATCCTCGCTGAAGGTGAACGTGAACGTGACTTTTCCGGTGGGCGTTTCGCCATCGACGTTGTCGGTGATGGCGACCGTGGGCGCCGTCGCATCGTCAGAGGGGTAGAGGACAACGCAACTGGGAATTCCGACTCCCGCGGAGTTCACCGCCAGGCCCTTGTCGTTGATGACGTGGTCAAGGGTTCCAGCACCGAGCTGGACACTCAGCAGGTTGTGCATCTTCACGCCCGGCTTGCGGGGCACCTCAAAACCGACCGAGGCGTGGATGGTGGGATCGACGTTGTTGAAGACGTAGCTGCCACCGCCCCACAACTCGTGCGTGGTGACCGTGTCGGCGACCTTGTAGCCCGCCCAGCCGAGAACGCCGTCGTGCTGCCAGGCAGCCTGGTTGGGTGCGTCGTAGGGCAGTTCGTTCTGGAAGAAGACGGTTCTGCCGTTTTCGCCGTTCCAGATGACGTTGTACTGCTGGTAGTGCTCGACGAAGAGACCGGTGGCGGTGACGTTGTCGCCGTTGATGATGACACCGTTCTGACCGGTGTTGATGTCCCAGCCGACACTGCCGGGTTTACCGTGATCGGCACGCCACGCCCAGATGTCATCCAGGATGGTGTTGTCGGTGTTGACCTCCAGGCTGACCGTCGCCTTGCCTACGTGCGGGCCGCCGATCCGGAAGAACACGTCCTGCAGGGCGGTCGGGTTGGCCGGGGTGCTCGTCCCGTTACGGCCGGACTTGGTGCCGATCTGCAGGAGCACCGGTGAGTTCTCTGTTCCCGCATCGATCGTGATGCCGGCGATGTCGATGCCGGGGACGTCGGCGGTGCTCATCACGACTGCACCGTTCACGGCCGTCAACGTGGCCAGGCCCATGCCGAGCACCACGGTGTCCGCTTTCTTGACCTTGATCGTCTTCTTGATGTCATAGACCCCGGGCGTGAACAACAGGTTCAGACCCTGGGCGAGCTTGCTGTTGATCGCGGCTACCGAGTCGGACGGCTTCGCAACGAAGAACTTCGACAGCGCGATCGCGCGCCCGGGGGTTGGACCGTTCTCCCAGGTGGTCCCGGAGCGGTTGGTCCGGGGAGCCGGCACGAAGACCTGCCACGCTCCCGCGGAATCGATGAAGAGGTATGGCTTCTCCTTGCTGGCCGGGCTCGTGGCGAGGGTGGTGTACGGCGGCTCGGGGTAGGACTGCGCGGGTGCACCCTGCACGCCGGCGAACACCTGGTTCCACACTCCGTTCGACCAGGCACCGATGCTGCTGTCCCGCACCAGATACTGCTGCTGCGAGCCGTTGACGATATCGCCGGTCTTGGAATCGGCGATGAAGCCACCGCTGGCGAACTGCGGCCCGTCGGTGCAGAAATCCATCAACGACAGCTTGCCGCCGGTGATGTTGACCCGACGCATCGGCGAGGCCTGTGAGGCAGCCCAGAAGTTCGTGCCGGCCCGGCAGCCGTCCAAACCCGTCACGTTGATCGTGAGGTTCGACACCGAGCGCCAGAAGCTGTCCAGTGCGAAGCAACCCGTGGCCTCCCGGCACCGGTTGTAAACGTCGACGTGACCATTGATCGTGACGTCTGTCGGCGATTGCCCCAGGCCTGCCACCTCGGTGTAGTAACCGACCTGGATGATCAGAGGTTCCTCTGCGCTGCCGTAGGTGCCCGGCTTGAACAGGAGGGAATACCGGTTCGTGCCCATCTCATCATTGACCTGCGTCGCCGTGATGGCGTCGACGGCGGCCTGAATGTCGGCCACGGGCATGCTGGGGTCGAAGATTCGCACGTTCGGGCCGAAGTCAGGGGAAGCCGCTACGGGTGCCGGACTGGCCGGCGCGGCGAAGGCCGCATCCGGGACAAGCCCGGTGCCCGCGGTGAGCACGCCCAGCAGCACGGCAACGGCACCGGCCACGAGCCGCGTGTGGAGGAGGGAAAGCGGCCGGATGGAGGGCCCAGAGGGAACCTGCCCGTCTCGAACATGGGGTAGCAACATCGCTGGTCCTGCCTTCTCTGGTGGTGCGAGCTCCAGTGCAGCTAGGACAACCGCAGGCGTGAGAGCGCTCCCACGATGGATCCTAACACCCCCCCTCACGAGGGATGGCAACATTTTTTCTGGCCTGGCCGGTCCCCGCTCCGGCTCACGGAGCGGACAGCGGCCCGGACTCGCCCGGGGGGCCGCTCACGCCGGGGACCGCAGCGCCTGCAGGAACGCGGCGTTCGGGTGGGCGTGCGGCAGGACATCCGTCACCTCGCGCAGCGCCTGCTCAATCGGAATCCCCCGGTGCCGCGCCGCGTAGAGCGCGCCGATCGCGGGCGTGCGGCTGACCGCCTGCACGCAGTGCACGAGCACGGTGCGCCCCTCGGCGCGCAGTGCCGCGATGGCATCGACGGTGTCGGTGAGCACGAAACGGAGGTTGGGGTTGGCCTTTTCGGCAGGCTCGTCGATCAGCCAGACCGCGACCCTGTTCTCGGCACGGATTCGGCCGGGCACCTGCGTGCGTCCGACGCGACAGAGCGACACGACCGCGTCGATCTCGTCCGGAAGGTCTCCGAGGATGCCGATCGCCCCGAGCCAGACGCCGTCGTCGTGCGGGTGCCGCACGAAGGCGGACACGTCACCCGAGGTTGCATAGGCCAAATGATCGGCGGTGGGCCAGGTCGTGGCGACGCGATCCTTGCGGGCGCGCCGGTCGAGCACACCCGGATCACGGCGCTCGAGGGCGTCGAGCTCGCGCAGGTCGGGTGTCGCCGGGTCGCGGCGCTCCGGGGAACCGGGCTCGCGAGGGTCGGGCGTGGCCGGGTTGCGACGCTCGGGCAGGGCGGGAGGTCGGGACGGGCCCGATGTCCGGGATCGACCGCCGTCCGCACGGGCGGCGAGCACACCGCGGCGCACCAACTCGTCGGCGCGCAGGCCGCCCGGCCAGCCGTGCAGGATTCGTCGCCACGCGGCGGGAACAGCGGATGCGCCGTAACGCGCCCCGAGCAGCCCACCGGCGATCGCGGCGACCGTGTCGGTGTCGCGGCCGCCGCGCACGGCGATCTCAAGGGCGTCCTGCAGGTGCCCGGCGCCAGTGGCGGAGACGGCGGAGCCGAGGTCGCCCCCGGCACGCCCGCCCCCGCCCGGAGCGCTGCGCGGCTGGACGATCGCCGACCAGGCTGCCTGGAGCGCCTCCACGACCCAGCCGTTCTGACTGAAGTCGGACGGGACGCCGGCCTCGGCCGCCACGAAACGCTCCTCCCAGAGCGCGCGGCGGTCGGCGGGCAGGGCGTCGAGGCCCACCCGAACGTCGAGGGCGCCCTCGAGCACCGCGTGCCGAATGGCCAGGCACCAGAGCACGCAGGCGTCGCCGGCATCCGTTTCAAAGTGGGTGAGGGTGCTGATGGTGCGGGCCACATCGGCGAGCGCCACCGGGTCGTCGAGGTAGGCGAGCGCCACGGGCGCCGTGCGCATGAGCGAACCGTTGCCGGCGCTGCGACCGTGCCGGTCATGGTGCGCCTGGGCGACAAGACGCACCGCGGATGCCGTGGGCTCGGTGTGGGAGAGCACGGCACGCAGCTGGTTGCCCACGTCGGGCGCCGTGCGGGCCCACCCGACCCAGGCCGCCACGATCTCGTCAAGCACGGCCTCGTCGCGGAGGTCCTGGCCGGCAGCGATCGCGTTCACGATCGGCACGGCCATCGAAGTGTCGTCGGTCCACTCACCGGGAGCCCAGTCGAACCCGCCGCCGCCCTTCATCGTCACGACGGCATCCGTGGCCAGCGGCGGGCCGAACTCATAGCCGGCGCCGAGCGCGTCGCCACAGGCCATGCCGAGCAGCACGCCGGCGGCGCGATCCAATTGTGCGGACGTAAGTTTCAAGCGTTTCCCCCGTGCGAGCGTGCAGTCGAACTGTCATGAAGTCAAGCCAGGCACGCCCGTTTCGGACTCCGCCGAGGCTCAGGCCCCCGCATCGAGCCTACGGGCGAAACGGTGTCGACGGCTCCGCCACATTCGAGGGACAGCGGGCACGGATCGGCAGGGGCCGTCACCCCTGCCCGACGGCGACCCGCCGCGCTCAGCCCTGAACGAATTCGACGGAGTTTGTGCCCAAAACGAGCCGAAACAGGCTGGGAAAGCGCTCTCCCTCCAAAATCTTCCTCGAATTGGTGCGATACTCCGCACGGATGGCTAGGGGTTTTCCACCCCGCCCAGGAACACATTCATCAGGGCGGCGACCAGCGGGGGCACCGTCAGCACGGCGGCGGCGGTCGACGCCCCGAGCCCCAGCAGCTTCCACAGGGTGCTGCGCAGGTGCGCCTGGCGCACCTGCGCATCGAGGGCCGCGAAGTCGACCATTGGCTGTTCGGTCGGCGGGAAGACCGCCGTCGGCCAGGTTGCGGGATCATCGATGACGGCGGCGAGATCGGTTAGTTCGGCGGAGCCGAACACCGGGGGCCGTGCGAGCAACCAGCGCCGCAGGCCGGTGTCCCGCACCACCGCCACCCGTTCGGGCGACTTTTTGATCGTGAGAGACTTCGGGTCGACGAGAGCGATGACAGGCTGCGCGGCGGCGAGGCGGGGCATCCGTTCGCGCAGGAGTCGGGTGACGCGGTCGGCCTCGTGCTCTGAATCGCGAATGTGGGAAACCCGGCGGCCGGAGACCATCAGTGTGCGGCCGGCGACCCAGACGCCCTGGCCGCGGTGGTTTTTCGTGTTGAGGGTGAAGAGCCCTCCGGGGCCGATCACGATGTGGTCGATGTCGGCGCCCTTCTTGCCGATCGGAAGGGCGTGGAAGATCCGCCACTCGGGCGGCAGTGTGGCGAGGATCTCGCCCACGGCAATCTCGCCCTTCGCTCCGCGATACCAACTGACGCTGCCGTCACCAAGCGGCGAGACGCCGAAGATCCGGCCAAAACGGGTGCGCTCGGGTGTGCCGTTCTGCTGGCGAAGCAGCTCCTCGATCACCGATTGGGCGGCCTGATGCGCGCCCATGGAAGGTGCCTGATTGGTCATGTTTCCCCTGTTCCCCGTGCAAATCCCCAGCCTGCGAATCTACCGCATGCAGGTGGAGAGCTACCGACCACCCGGCTGGGAACTACGCGACTGCTGCCGTGGCGAGCTGGTCGCGGCCGGCGTCCTTGGCCGCGTAGAGGGCGGCATCGGCGCGGGCAAGCCAACCGACAACGGTCTCGCCGGGCATCAGCTCGGCCACGCCCACGCTGACCGTACAGGCCAGGCGCGGTGCCAGCGCGCCCCAATGGTAGTCGCGCACGGACGCGAGCAGACGGCCGCAGACGAGCTCGGCCTGTTCCAGGGTGGTGTCGGCAAAGACCAGCAGGAACTCCTCCCCGCCCACCCGCACGGCCATGTCGCGCTCCCGGGTGACGGCCCGCAACAGGCTGGCCATGGCATTCAGCACCTGGTCGCCTGTGGCGTGTCCGTGATCATCGTTGACGCGCTTGAAATGGTCCATGTCGATCATTGCCACGCAGAGCGGCTGTCGGCGGTCGCGAGAGAGGCCCATCAACGGCGGCAACTCGCGGTCGAGGGCCCGGCGGTTCGGCAGCCGGGTCAGCGGGTCGGTATTGGCCTGGAGATCCAGTTCGGCGGCACGGCTGCGCAGCCGCTCCGCATCCCGTTGCGACCGCTCCGCCTCGTGACGTGCCTGCTCGATCCCCAGGGTGTTGATCAACATCTGGGACTGGATGCCGGCGGTATCGGTTGTTCGCTTCAGCATCAGGGCGTGCAACTTCTCATGGTGCAGGAGCGCCTGCTCGAACCGGCCGGCCTCCTTATTCATCTCGTACAGCGAGCGGTGCAACAGGATGTGCAGGGCCGGGTCGTCCCCCAGCGCGGCGACCAGCAACTGCGCGTTCATCATCTCGGTCGCGTCATCGAGGCGCCCCTCGGCGCGGGCGACCTCGGCCAGCTGCGCGTCGTTGTTCTCCTCGAGGGAGCGAAAACCGTGCGCCTTCGCCAGGCGCCGGGCTCGACTGGCCTGCTCACGGGCCTCGGCATGCTCGCCGAGCTCGATCAGGATGCTGACCAGGTTGGTGCGGGCGATGCTCTCGTAGAAGCTGTGCCCCTGGGCATGGGCCACGGACACAGCCTCGCGCACGAGCAGCAGTGCCTGCTTGAGGAGAGGCCCGGCGTCAACGCCCCGGGCACGCAGAGTCTGAGCCTGTGTCAGAGAGGTGTCGCCGAGGTTGTTGAGCCCAACGAACCGGGCCGCCGGGTCGTCGATGGTGCGGGACATCGCCAACGCCTGCTGCCCCAGTTCCAGCGCCCGCTCCGACTCGCCCATTCCCTCGTGCACCATCGAGGAGCGGCTCAACGCCCAGAACTCGGCCAATGCGCTGCCGCTCACCCGAGCCGTTTCCAACGCGACCAGAACGTGGCGCAGCGCCTGCTCGTACAGCCCGGTGTCGGAGTACGCCAGCACCAGGGTGCAGTTCACCGTGGACTGCCGGATCAGGTCTCCGCTGCCGTCGAGGTACTCCAACGCCAGCAAGCCCTGTTGAACGGATGCCTCGTAGTCGCCGAGGCGCAGCCGATGCAGTGCCAGCAGTTCCCGCGCATGCGCCTGCTGCCGCTTCGTAGCACCCGGGCGCGCCAAAACCGCCTCGGCCTGCCCGACACCGTCGAGATGGCGCCCGTTCGCGCTCGACTGCTCGCACTCCGCGAGGAGCACGTCAATCGCTGGTTCCAGTATTGATTCCATAGTCGGCACTGTCTTTGGTTCAGGTGCGATGTCCTGGTCTGAGTTCACGATCAGTCCCCCAACTGTTTCTACTCAGCAATGAACCTAGCAGTCGGCCCGCCGCCGGAAGCCGGTTTCGGAGGCTGCCGACGAGGGACCTCCGCCCCAGAACTAGGCGCACGCGCGGGTGCTCACCTTCGAGGCCGGGCACGTACGGAGGGAGCACCTCGTGCCGAGGATCTGGTCATGCAGATCGGTCAGCGCAGGCATCCGTCGGGGCGCAGGTTATGGAAGCCGGCGCAGGTTGGGCAATTGCTTCCATCGGATGTGCCGCAAGGATGTGCCGGGCGGGGCACCCAGTTTGCCGTCCTAGGATGAGCGAATGACCGACCTCACCACATCCCCGCCCACCGAAACCGACACCCAGCGCATCACCATGTTCGGCGCGGAGTGGTGCGGCGACTGCCGCCGCTCGAAGAAGCTGCTCGACACCCTCAAAGTCGACTACGACTACGTCGACCTCCTCCTGGTCGAGGACGGCGCCGACCGGGCGCATGCCATCAGTGGCCGCACCCAGATCCCTGTGATCCTGTTCCCCGACGGCTCTCATGTGGTGGAGCCCAGCGACTCGACCCTGCATTCCAAGCTGACGCAGCTCGGCAGCATCCTCTAAGTTCGCACCGGTCCCCGGCCGCCCGGCGCGGTATCCGCAACCGCCCCGGTCAGGGGAAGTACGACCCGAGCACGCGGGCCGTCGTGAGCGTGAGCCTGTGGCCGGTCTCCTCATACACGGGCATCAGACTCGTGGCGCCGAGGGCGGTGTGCACCACGCCGGCCGAATCGAAGATGGCGACCGGTTCGAGGTCGCGCAGCAGCGCCCAGAACGGCTGGAAGAAGTAAACGCTCCGGTCGCCGGAATCGAACTGTTCGAGGGTCATCGCGACATACTCTTCCCGCGGCTGGACTGTGGAGGGGAAGTCGCCGAAGAACTCGCATCCGGGATTCTCGGGGTCTTCGTCGTGCAACATGGGCGCCGGAACGGCATACCACTCGTACCGGTCGTTGGTCGCGGTGGCCAGTGCGCTGGCGATCACCCGGTAGGCCAGTGCCCGCGGCGAGGTGGCCGGCTTGACTTTCGGAACGCCCAGCCCGGAAGCGACCTCGATGCGTTCGACCACCTCATGCGGGTTGAGCGCAGCCAGCATCTCAATCCAGCTGATGTGCTGCACGACCCCGTTCACGAGGAATTTGCAGCCGCCGACCAGGTCCCACTGCACGCTCATCCCATCCTGCTCGTCGTGCACGATGAGGAGACGCTCGGCCTCGTCGACCTCCACCCCCGAGATGCGCAGATGCGGATGCCGCCGCACCAGTTCACCCGCGATCCACCACATCTGGGCGGTGAGGAAACGGTCCGCCGGCGGGTTGTAGGCCTCGAAGCCGTCATCATCACCGCCGGAATCGGCGGGTATATAGCGCTCGCCGGAATCGTTGGCCTCTGCATCACCTGCGTCACACATAGTGCCGTCCTCCGCTCACGTCGGCTCGTGCGCTCATCATCCCCGGTCTGGGCTTCGCGCGAAACTCCCCATTCGAGGTCGCGCGGGTCAACGGCGCCGCATCGGCTCCTGGGGGCGGCTCCTGCACAGGCGCGGGGTTGCCGGGTACTGCACACTCGGCATCGCCCACCAGACCGTGGCCCAGGCTCACGCCTAGGGTTCCGGCATGTCCATCGTCGAGAGCCGTCCCCCGCGTCCCGCCGACTCCGTGGGCGCGTACCTGCAGGAGATCGGCCGGGTGCCGCTTTTGACCGCACACGAGGAGACCAACCTGGCCACGCGCATCGAGGTCGGGCTGCTCGCGGCGGAGCGCCACGCGCACCTGGCGCGGCGGGCTGATCCCGAGACGACGGATGCGACCCTCGAGGAAGAACTTCACTGGCTCGCGGCCGACGGCATGCGAGCCATGAACCATCTGATCTGCGCCAATCTCCGGCTGGTGGTCTCCGTGGCCCGGCATTTCACCGAACGAGGGCTGGACTTCCTCGACCTCATCCAGGAAGGCAACCTCGGCCTCATCAAAGCGGTGGAGCGCTTCGACCAGACCAGGGGGTTCAAGTTCTCGACCTATGCCACCTGGTGGATCCGCCAGGCGATCCAGCGCGCCGTGGTCGACCAGTCCCGCACCATTCGGTTGCCGACCCACCAGGTCGAGGCGGTCGCCGTGCTCCTCCGGGTGCAGCAGGGAGTGCGGCTGCGGCTCGGCCGCGACGGCACCGCCATGGAGCTCAGTGCCGCCAGCGGATTCACCACCCGGCACGTATTGTGGCTGCTGAACCAGGCCCGACAACCTCGATCGCTCGACGCCCCCGTCTGGGTCAATCTCGGCAACGGCTTGGAGAATGTGCCCTTCGGCGACACCATCCTCGACGGCCAGGCGCTCGATCCGTTCGACGCCGTCAGCCGGATCCTTCTGCGGGACAGTCTCGCGGGCGACCTCGCCAGCCTCTCCGACCGTGAGGCGAACGTGCTGCGAATGCGGTTCGGGCTGGGCGGCGAAGCCCCGAAACCCCGGCGCGAGATCGGCGCCCACTTCGGGGTGTCCGGCGACCGCGTCCGCCAGATCGAGCTGAAGGCGCTGGCGCGGCTGCGGCATCCGTTGGCCGCGGGCTTGCCACCCGGGAGGGAACATCAGCATCCGTCCGGCGAAATACTTGACGGCGAATCTATCGCACGCGTAGCTTCACAGTGTTGTCCCGGACCCGGCAGCCGCGCGGATCGTGCCGACTGAGGAGGTTTGATGTTTGGGAACACGGGTGCAGAACCGCTAGGGGATGCCGGCGACCCCTCAGCCGTTTCGGCCGACACGGCCGCGGAGGGCGGCATCTCCTCGGCGAACAGTGAGACGGTCGGGCACTGGCTTGATCAGCTGCCAGAGCGCTCCTGGGACGAGAGTCCCGACGAGTAGCCACCTTCTTCCTGCGCCCTCCCGCATCCTCTCCTCACGCTCCACGCAGGGCCGGGCTGCGGGCAGGGCTGCGGGCAGGGCTGCGGCTGCAGGCTGGGGGCAAGGCTGCAGGCAGGGCTGCGGGCTGGGCTGGGCCAGGCAGTCCCGCGCGGCCCCACGCGGCCCCGCGCGGCCCGGCGCCCACGCGGGGAATGAATTCCACTAAACATGTGTTTGCATAGAAGTTGGATTAGTCTCCCGTCGGACCAGAGCCGCTCCTGCCACGTATCCGCCCCACGCCCCGCCAGAAAGGGACCCATGACTCCGCAAACCCTAGGTCTGCACCACGTCACCGCGATTGCCGGTGCACCGCAGCGCAACATCGACTTCTACGTGACCGGTCTCGGGCTGCGGCTCGTGAAGAAGACGGTCAACTTCGATGACCCCGGCACCTACCACCTCTATTACGGGGATGACGCGGGTCGACCTGGCTCGCTGCTCACCTTCTTCCCCTGGACGGGCATCTCCAGCGGGCGCCCCGGCTCGGGCCAGTCCACGTCCACCGCGTTCTCGGTACCGGCCGACAGCCTCGGCTGGTGGGCAACCCACTTCAAGAACCTCGGCGTCGAATCCGAGTTCGTACGCCGCTCCGCCGACGAGGAACGTCTCTCCCTGCGCGACCCCGACGGCCTGCAACTCGATCTGGTGGCCTCGTCGAGGGTCGATCCCCGCAATCCGTGGGACTCGGCATCCGTGCCCGCCGAATACGCAGTGCGCGGCCAGCACTCCTCGGTGCTCACGGTCGCCGACCCGACCGGTACCGTCGAGGTACTCACCCGCGACCTCGGTATGCACGTGATTGAGGAGACGACCGACCGCATCCGGGTCGGCGCCGGAGACGGCGCCGCCGGCAACATCGTGGACATCATCGCGGACCCGCACGGGCAGGTCGGACGCACCGCCGGGGGCAGTGTGCACCACATCGCGTTCCGGGTACCGGACAAGACCACGCAGGAGCAGTGGCGCCAGGAACTCCTCGCGCGCGGCTACGGCGTCACGGCGATCCTCGACCGCCAGTACTTCACGTCGATCTACTTTCGCGAGCCGGGCGGCGTTCTGTTCGAAGTCGCGACGGATACCCCCGGCTTCGACATCGACGAGCCGCTGCTGGAGCTGGGCCGCTCGCTCAAGCTGCCGCCGTGGCTCGAGCCGAGCCGCGACCAGATCGAGCACGCGGTCGCGCCCATCACTCTGCCGCCCGAAAATAACCCCGCGCTCGTCATCGGGCTGTAGGCGACCATGCTGGATGAGATGCCCGACCTCGACCTGCCCGACATCGACCGTGCGGACTCCGACCATGCTGCTGCGTCTCTGGCCGATGGCCGGGAACGGTCCGCCCTCGACTGGCCGCACGTTTTCCGGACGGGCGCGCCAGGCGCCTCCGTTGGTTCGGGCGAAGCCGGGTCCGAGGCCGACTCTCCCGTGCTGCTGATGCTGCACGGCACCGGCGGAGACGAACGTGAGATCCTCAACCTCGCCGACGCGCTCGACCCGACCGCCACCGTTCTCGCCCCGCGGGGGCGCGTCACCGAGGGCGGCATGCTGCGCTGGTTCCGCCGCCTCTCCGAGGGCGTGTTCGATGTGGACGACGTGGTGATTCGGGCCGGCGAGCTGGCCGGTTTCATCGCCGCCGCCCGGCAGAGCTATGGCCTGGGCGAGCGCAGCATCATCGCGGTCGGGTTCTCCAACGGGGCCAATATCGCCCTGGCCACTGCACTGCTGCACCCTGGGGTGCTCGACCGGGTCGTCGCTTTTTCAGGCATGTTCCCGCTCGACGGTCGCGCGCTCACGACCGACCTCACCGGCACCGCGGTGCTCCTGCTCAACGGTCGCTCCGACCAGATGGCCCCCCTGGACAGCGCCGACCGCGCCACTCGAACCCTCACCGAGCTCGGCGCCCGAGTCGACCGCGAGCTGCGCGAGGGCGGTCACGGCATCACCGAAACGGATGCCGCCACAGCCCGGTCCTGGTTGGCCCGCCTCGATGAGACCCACGGTTAGGCACCCCCTGATGAAGCAGCTCCCCAATTCCGGCGGCGGCTCCGACCACCACGGCGTCATGCCCGACTTCGAGTACCGAACCCAGCCGCAACGCGTGCTGTTCGGCACCGGTCGGGCCGGTGAGCTGCTCACCACGGTGCTCGCCGAGCTCGGCGACCGCGCCGCAATCCCGCACGCGTCCGCCCCCGGCGCCCCGCGGGTGATGGTGATCGCCACCCGGCGGGAACTGGAGCGGTCGGCGGCGGCCCTTGCCGGCATCCGTGCGGTGTTGATGTTCGACGAGGTCGTGCAGCACGTTTCGGCGGAGTCGGCCGAGCGCGCACAGCGCGCTGCCGAGACGGCCGGCATCGACGTGATCGTCGCCGTGGGCGGCGGGTCCGCGATCGGGCTGGCCAAGATTCTCGCCCGCCGGAGCCAACGACCTCGCGGCCTGCCGATCGTGGCGGTGCCCACCACCTACTCCGGTTCGGAGGCCACCGCCGTGTGGGGGCTTCTCGAGAACGGGGTGAAGACCACCGGATTCGACCCACGGGTGCTCCCTGGCACGGTCATCTACGACGCCGCACTGACGCTGTCCCTGCCTCGCGAGTTGAGCGTGTCCAGCGCCCTGAACGCGCTCGCCCACGGAGTAGACGCGCTCTGGGCTCCGGGGGCGAATCCGGTCAGCGCACTGATTGCCGCCGAAGGCATCCGGCTGGTGGCGCGCGCCCTCCCGCGTATCGCCGCAAGCGACGGAGACATCAGCGAAAGCGATCTGGTGCGTCGGGGCATCCAGGGCGCCCTGTCTGGACGAGTGGATGCCCTCTATGGCGCGTATCTGTCGGCGAGTGCATTCTCCAGCGCCGGGTCAGGACTGCATCACAAGGTGTGTCACGTGCTCGGTGGCGCGTTCGGGCTGCCGCACGCGCAGACGCACGCGATCGTGCTGCCGCATGTGCTGGCCCTCAACGTGCCCGCCGCACCCGTGGCTGAGGCACAGATCGCCCGTGCCCTGGGCACCCGAAGTGCCGTTGCGGGGCTGCTCGCCCTGCGTGACAGCGTGCAGGGGCCGACCGCGCTGCGGGATGTCGGGTTCCGAGAGTCAGACATCCCCCGGGCCGCGGCGCTGATCCTGCCGGCGGTTCCCGCCTCGAATCCACGCACGGTCACCCCCGACGACCTGACCCTGCTGCTGCGGAACGCCTGGGCCGGAACCGCTCCGCTCCAGCCGTAGGCAGCCGGTCCCTCTCAGCCCGCGCCGCCGCGTCCATTTGCCGCGGACACCTGCCGCGCTAGGCTGCCAGCGGAAAAAGGGAGGCACAATGAGCGACACGGAGCGCGGCGACGATGCTGAGCAGCACCCCACCAATCAGGAGAGATCCACGTCGACCAACACCAACACCGACCAACCCCAGGCAGACCGGCCCGGAACAGAGCCGACACCCGAGGATGCCGCCGAACGGCTCTCGGCGGAGTCCGCTCACGAGTCGCGGCTGCGCGTCCTCCGGAGCAAGGCCGCCGTCGCCCGGTCCGAGGTCGATGCCCTGACCGCGTTGCACCTCGACCCTGACACTCTCGAGGATCTACTCGACACCGCCAGCCCGCAGGAGGCGGCTCGCCTCCTCAAATCCGAACACTCGATCAGCGTGCGCGTCGTCGATGCCCGCGCCAGGGCCGAGATCACCGAGGCCGAATACGAGCAGGCCGTGCTCGACAACTTCAACGAGGCCGAACGCTGACGCCACGATCACGACGCACGGGGACTGATGCCGCGCGCCGGCACCCGTCTTCCGGTTTCACCGCTCCCCGCTACGCCGTGTCGTGGTTTCGTTCCGCCTGCGCGATGCGGCCCACCGTCTTGAGGAAGCTGTCCGGGTTGAGCGAGATCGAATCGATCCCCTCGTCCACCAGAAAGGCCGCGAAGTCGGGATAGTTGCTCGGCGCCTGCCCGCAGATGCCGATCTTGATTCCGGCGGCGTGGGCCTTGTGGATGGCCTCGCTGATCATCCGTTTCACGGCGTCGTCGCGTTCGTCGAATAGGGCGGCCAGGTGTTCAGCGTCGCGGTCGATGCCCAACACAAGCTGGGTGAGGTCGTTGGAGCCGATCGAGAAGCCGTCGAACCGGGTGGCGAACCGCTCGGCGAGGATCACATTGGCCGGAATCTCGCACATCATGTAGACCTGCAGCCCGGCCTCGGCGCGCACCAGTCCGTTCTCCGCCATCACGGCGAGCACCTTGTCGGCCTCGGTCACGGTGCGGCAGAACGGCACCATCACGATGACATTGCTGAAGCCGATCTTCTCCCGCACCTGCTTGATCGCCCGGCATTCCAGTGCGAAACCCTCCCGGTAGCGATCGTCATAGTAGCGGGAGGCGCCGCGGAAGCCGAGCATCGGGTTCTCCTCGGAGTGCTCGAAGACCGACCCGCCGATCAGGTGCGCATATTCATTGGTCTTGAAATCGCTCATTCGCACGATCACGGGGTGCGGGTGGTACGGCGCGGTCAGCTTCGCAATGCCTAGAGCGAGCGTCTGCACGAAATATTCCTTGGGGTCCATATATCCGCGGGTGAGCTCTTCGATGCGACGGATGGCGGCCCGGTCGGTGACGCGATCCGGGTGCACGAGCGCCATCGGGTGGATCTTGATCAGGTTGTTGATGATGAATTCCATCCGGGCGAGCCCAACGCCGTCAGCCGGCAACCGCCACCACTCGAAGGCGGCGGCCGGGCTGGCGATGTTGACCATGACTTTGGTGCGGGTTTTCGGCACGGTGCCGAGGTCGATCTCCTCGGTCTCGAAGGCCAGCTCGCCGTCGAAGACGTAGCCCTCGTCGCCCTCGGCACAGGAGATCGTGATCATTTGGCCGTCCGTGAGTGTGTCGGTGGCGGTGCCCGTGCCCACGACGGCCGGCACACCCAGCTCACGGCTGACGATCGCGGCGTGGCTGGTGGGACCGCCGTGGTCGGTGACGATGCCGGCCGCACGGGTCATGATCGGCACCCAGTCGGGGTCGGTCATCTCGGTGACCAGGATGGCGCCGTCGACGAATTTCTCGATGTCGGCCGGGTCCTTGATCACACAGGCCACGCCGCTCGCGATGCTGTCGCCGATCGCGACCCCGGTCACCAGCAGCGGCCCGGTTTCGGTGCGGGTGCTCACCGTGAACCGGGTGCCACTCGCCTGCGAGTGCACGGTCTCCGGGCGCGCCTGCACCAGGAACAGTTCGCGGGTCACGCCGTCTTTGGCCCATTCCATGTCCATCGGCCGGCCGTAGTGGTTCTCCACGATCACGGCCCAGCGGCCCAGCTGGGCGATCTCCGCGTCGGTCAGCACGAACGACTGCCGCTCCCGGTCGGGGGTGTCGATGATGCGGGTGCGGGCGCTGCCGCCCTTGGCGTAGACCATCTTGCTGGCCTTCTCACCGAGGGTCTTCTCGATGATCGGCATGCAGTCTGGCAGGTCGAGCAAGGCCTTGAACACCAGGTACTTGTCGGGATTGACGGTGCCCTGCACCACCGTCTCGCCGAGCCCCCAGGCGGCGCTGATCACGGCCACGCCCGGAAAGCCAGTGTCGGTGTCGATGGAGAACATCACCCCCGAGCCGCCGACGTCGGCTCGGATCATCCGTTGCACGCCGATCGAGAGCGCCACCTCAAGGTGGTCGAAGTGCTTGACCTCGCGGTAGCTGATTGCCCGATCCGTGAACAGCGAGGCGTAGCAGCGGCGGCAGGCATCGAGCAGATCGCGCTCACCTGTCACGTTCAGGAACGTCTCCTGCTGGCCCGCGAAACTGGCGTCGGGCAGGTCTTCGGCGGTGGCGCTGCTGCGCACGGCCACGGGCAGGTTCGGGTGCCCGGCCTTCTCCGACAGTTCCCGATACGAGGCACGGATGCCGTCGGCGATGTCCGCGGGAAACTCGCCACCAAGAAACAGCTCGCGCAGGGCCTCGCCCGTGGCGCGCAGAGACTCACGGCCGGAATGGAACAGTTCCAGTCGGCTCCGGAGGTCGGGTTCGATCTGGTTTGCGGCGATGAACGCGCGGTAGGCGTCGGCTGTTGTCGCGAACCCGTCGGGCACCTGCACGCCATCGCCGCCGAGCGAGCGCACCATCTCACCCAACGACGCATTCTTGCCTCCGACCAGCGGAATGTCTTCCAAACCGATCTCGTTGAACCACACGACGCTGCCTTCGCGCATTGATCTTCCACCCCTTGTCAGTTCTGTAGCCCTGGCTGCTCACCGCAGGCTCTCGCCCTGCCCGAGAAGGCTGCTTCCGGTGGTGGCACCGTACTGCGCGGCGGATGTCCCGGCTAGTCGGGCCGTTCCCAGAACGAATTCGACGGAGATTTTGTCGGAAACGGCCTCGCACAGCCCTGGAAACCGCATTTCCGCGAGAATCTCCGTCGAATCGGTTCCGCGCCTGGCGAGGTCGCCATGATGAGCGCGAACGTCGGCCGCTACGCGGCGGATGTCCGCCAGGAACACAAACGTGGCTTCACCACAGAGGAACGCAGAGGTTCAAGCAGTGCCGGAGCCTGGCCCGAGGTAGGTACCGAAGGAGGTGCCTGAACCGGCGGTGAGGCAAGCATGCGATCGGAGATCGAACCCGAATCAATCCCCGATCGCAATGCCATATCAGGACGAAATCCCTAATCTCGCCCGGCTTCCACCGTTTCAGTCGCGTGCCTACCCAAGGGGACGACGAGACGGAGGCTTGTACACCACGCCTAGAGGCGACGAAGACAGGCCTGGACGGCCGAATCTGCGGTCGGCCTCGGGGGAGGTGAAGTTCATGTGGGACGGTTCCTTTTCATTCGGTAAGCCGGCTAACCCGATGGGTTCCGTGCCTTTGCGACCCCGCCTTACAACGGGTGTGCCTTTTCGACTGACGTGAATTCCGTCACTCTGGCGACCCGTAGGTCACCTAGAAGGAACCTATCAGCCCTGGTCGGCGAGAAACCAGTGAGAAAGTCCCAACTTCCGCAATCCCTGCCCCCAAATCGAGGGGCAGAGCAGGCACACCGAGGACCAGGGCCGAGCGGCACGAACTGGGTTGGCCGCTCGTCGCCCCCAGCCTTCGGCGCGGGCCGGCATCAGCGTTGGGGCGTGGGCGTTGTCCCAGTCGGGGTGCATTCTCTTCCCGGCGGCACCGACCTCTGGTCGTCATCTACGCGCTTGGTCAACAGAGGGTCGCCATGCCGGGCACCCAGGTTCGATCTGTGAAGTTCGTGCACCAGCTGACGGCGGCGATCAGGCTTCCATGTCGTCGTGGGTCACGATGCGGCCGAGCTCGATGCCGCCGTCCGGCAGCTGCCAGAAATGCATGCGTCGGGCCGCCGGGGTGTTCTGCTCAATCGATACCCGCATGCAGCGCGCACCGTCCCAGCGCAGGAGGTGCGGATCTGCGGGTCCAGCACCCTGGCGCAGCGCGTGCAGGTGCCGGCCCTTGAGTGTTTTCACCCGCCCGGTCAACACGTCCACTGATGCCTTGAACGCCTTGGCCAATTGGCCGTCATCGAGGCCGGTCAGGGACTCCGCGAAGCGATCCCCCAGGACGTAGCTGTGCGGCAGCGGCCACTCCGCGCGGTCGGATTCCGGAACCCGGTCGACCCAGGCGAGCAGGATCTCATGCCGCACCCAGCCGGACGGCTCCTCCCAGGCGGCTCGCCGCGACTCGTACTCGCTCACTGCGGCCGGGGTAGGGGCGGTGCGGCGGGATTCGCGCAGCATCCGTCGTTGGGTGCGCTGGTCGTCGCGCAATTCCGCGACCGTGTGTCGCAGGGTGGCGAGCTCCACAAGGGCGTCACGGAGCTGCATCTGCGCGGATCGAGCCTGTTCACGCAGCTTGGCGAGATCGGAATCGGTGGCGCCGGCCTCGACCAACTGGGTTTCCAGCCGCACGATGCGCGCCTTCGCCTCGGCAAGGGACAGCTGGGTGGACTGCAGGGCGGAATGCGGTGCCGGCGGCGGCATGGGAGAGACCCGAAAGGGGATCGCCCCCATGGTGGAGGGCCGGGCAGCGGCGCGAACACGGCCGGGGCCGGGTGCGGGTGTGGGGCGCGGATGGAGGCGATCCGCGGTGGGGCCGGCCGTCGCCACCGCGACGTGGCCGGGTGTTGCGGCGGAATCGGCGCCAGCGGCCGCCCCGACCGTCGATGCGTGGGCGAGCGACGGGGTGCCGACCAACTCGACCACCGCGGCGGCGTCGTCATTTTCTTCCACCAGCGGCAGCAGTGGACGATTCTCCTTCAGCCACGGCGGCCCGTTGCGAACGGCGCACAGTGAAGGCAGCACAGCCTCGTCGTCATCGACGTCGCTCAGACAGAGGTGCAGGGCGCCGCTGGGCAGATGGATGACCCGCGCCGCCACGACATCCCCCTCCGAGAGGAGGGCGTCGACCTTATCGAGAGGGTTCGCCGAGATGTCGGCCCGGGTGATGGTGAACGCCAGATGCGGGTGCAGGGCAAGCACGGCGCGCTGTGCACTGACCTTCTGCACGAGGGCGAGAGTGATGCTTCCGTGCGGGAATCGAGCGGAGATCTGGGCCGCGGTCGGGGGCTTGCTCTCCACGTTGAGACGGTGCGTGGGCGCGTCGAGGGCACCTTGAATGCGCTGCCCGGGCTCCAGAGTCCAGTCCAGGGGAACCGGCGGAAAGGTCAGCTCCTGCCAGATGGTGGCCATGCCGCCGCCGTCCAGCTCGACGAGGGCGCGGGAACCGCCCAGCATAAACCCCTTCACGGTGCCGTCCACCGTGATGACGGATGCCGGAGCGAGCGCAAAGAGTCCGGCCTGATGGGCGTGAGCGAGGGCATCCGTCACCAGCTGGTCGGTGGCGTGCTGTGCGTCGCCGTGCGTGAACCGGAGCCTGGAGCGGGAGAGCTCGGCGAACGTGTCGCCGACCGGGTACGATCGCCCGGCGCTGCCGTAGACCTGAAATTGTGCCGGGAGCAGGTCGCCGAGCTGACGGGTGAGCTCGCCCGTCTCGATCAGGAAGACCCGGGCGACGTCTCCGATCTGGCTGGAGAGCTGGTCGATCCCGATTTCGGGCACGGCCGTGCCGAACGGCGACGACACCACAACCCAGGGACGTTCCCGACCGGAATCGTGCAGGCCGTTCGCGAGTTGTTGCACCGCGACGCTAGTCTCCACGCGGGTATACACACTGACTCCCCTTCCGGCCTTCGTGACGGGCCGTGAACCGAGAGTACGCCTACCGCCTGTGAGAAAGGCCCCGAGCGTTAATGTTCAGGGTGTATGGGAGTTTTTCGGAGGACTACTGGGACGCGAGCAGCCCGGACACCATCGTCGTTGCCGCTGTGACCACCCCGACTGCGGCCAGACCGGCCAGTGTGAACTCAATCGGCAACAACACCCGGCGCTGCAGCCGGGCGGCACGCACCTCGGCCTGAAGAAGGGTGAAGGTTTCCCGAAGGCCCTCACCCGATTCCAGGGGGACGTCGATCCACATGCTCGGGTTGTCGAGAATCTGGACGATGTCAAGGCGCTCGGCCGCACCGAGCATGTCCGGCAGCGCCGTCAGCCAGACGGCCAGTTCATCGGCGTCGAGTACCGTGACCGGGGACGGTTCCGCCTGCACGTCAATGCTGCGTGCCCCAACGAAAACGACCAGCGGGATCACGGGCGTCGACAGGATGCGACGCTGTTCCAACAGCGTCGTGACGCGCTCGGCTTCGAATTTCGCGTGGCGCAGATAGGGCACGGGCCGGGCGTCCAAGAGAATGCTGCGGCGGTCGACGTGCACCCGGCGACCGTGATGCTGCTTCGTGTTGATGGTCACGACGCCACCCGGGCCCACCAGGACGTGGTCGATGTCCCAGCCGTGGCCACCGATCGGGAGCGCATGGAAGACAGCCCACTCCGGCGATAGCGTCGACAGCTTCTCGCCGACGACCATCTCGCCCTGGGCACCCTCATACCAGCCCGCACAGTTCGCCCCGAGTGGGGATCGGCCCATGAGCCGCGCCCACCGGGTACGCGCCGGAACGCCGACCTGCTCGCGCAGCAGCTTTTCGATCATGAACTGTGCCGCAAAGCGCTCGCGCATCATGGTGCCTCCCACGGTCATCCGGGTAGCCCCCTGTGAACGAAGTCTACCGGCACACCTTCCAGCGGTGGCACCCGCACGGGGGTGGCCGTGATGAGCGGCAACTACGATCGATGGATGGTCAACAACATGAGGGTCGTGCAGACCCAGCTCGGTCTGCTTGAAAGCCACATCAACACCATCAAGGAAGATGCAGCCGCACCGCGCGGAGTCGAAGAGGCGCTCGTCGCCATCTGCACTGCGCTTGACGCCCTGACGGACGAGTTCCATCGGCGCCTGCCGACCGAATAGTCTGCGGGGCCCGGTCGTCAGGGCCCTGTCGTCAACCGGCGGCGGTCGCCGCTGTGATGAGTTGCAGCACGCCGAAGCCGGCAGCGATCGCGGCGATCGCGGCGATCACTGCCCAGGTCAGCCAACGTCTGCCGGCCGAGCGCAGGCGGACATCGAGCTCGGTGAACCGCTCCTGCACGGCCTCGGGGGTGGAGTCAGGGAGTGCACGCCAGACCTGCGGGCTGTCCAGGAGGTCGGCCACCTCTTGAACCTCGCCGGCGGTCAGCACCGGGTGGAGCCGGATCAGCCACGGGCACAGATCCAGCGCGTTGAGCACCTTGACCTGCACGGGCTTCGCCTCGATCGTGAGCAGCCCTGGGTCCACGAAGACGAGGACCGGCTGAACGGGGGCGACCAGCGGCATCCGTTCTCGCACCAGGTTGGTGACCCGCTCGGCCTCCGCCTCGGCATTCTGCAGGTAGGACACCGGCTGGGAGTCGACCTGCAGGGTGTTGCGACCGACGCGGATGTCGACGGCGTGGTTCTTCGAGGTGATCGTGAAGATCCCGCCGGGGCCGATCACGAGGTGATCCGTTTCGGAGCGTGTGGAATCGGCCGGAACGGCGTGGAAGACCGTCCAGTCGGGCGGTAGCTTCGCCAGAAAGGAGCCCACCACGATTTCTCCTTCAGCCCCGAGATACCAGGACATACTGTCGGCGCCGAGCGGGGACAGACCGAAGAGCCGCGCGAGCGACGAGCGTCGCGACGAGCTCCCGCGCACCCGCAGCAAATCCGCGAAGACCGACTGCGCCGCGAACCGCTTGTGCATCGTGGCACTGTACAACGTCATCGAGCTCCCCCTGCTGAATCGAATCTAGCGATTTCTCTCACGCACCCGCACCTCCCCGAACTGGGGTGATCGCGGCGTGTCGACTGGCGTCGGGATCCCCGTGGGAGGTCGCCGCGGCCGCCGTTTAGGCCCATGGTGGCAGCGAAAGGGGTCCGCGTCCCCCAGACTGGGGGTGTGAATGCTTTCAGGGTGACCGGTTTCCGCACGTCCACCTGCGTCGTCGCGGCCGTCGCCGCCGTGGTCCTGGTGGGTGCCGGCACCGTCGGGATCACGGCCGCGGCCGGGCTCGGCGGGGGCGAGACCCGGCTGACCGACAGCGAACTCGACCGGGCCAGCCGCGCGGCGCTGGCCGAGGTCGGCCCCGGTACCGTGACGGATGCCGAGCGCGGCCCGGCCGCGTCCCCCTACGAGATCGACACACGGCTCCCGAATGGCGTGGAGGTCGCGGTCGAGCTCGACGATTCGTTCGAGGTCGTCTGGGTGAGCGTTCCCGGCTGGACCGGGGACACGGCATCCGGTCTGGAACCCCGCGTGCTCACCCCGACCGAGCTCGCGAGCGTCGACCGCACGACCGCGGGCCAGGCTGCGCTGGCCGAGGTCGGCAGCGGCACGGTGACGGACTTCCGGCGCAGCACAGCCCTTGACCACGCCTTCGAAGTGGAGGTCACCCTCGACGACGGCACCAAACGGGTGATCGAGCTCACCGAGCGCAGCCTGGTCGTGCGCGTCGACCGCCCGACCGCGGGCTGAGCCGCCGCGTCCGGGCCGAGGATGGCGCCCCGGCGAGCCGGGAGACGAGCCCTGTGTGGGGCGCTCATCGTCGACGACGACTTCTTGATGGGCCGCGCGCAAGATGGACCGGGCTCGAATACCGCTCGCCGGTCCAAATCGTTAGCGGGCACGCCGAATTTAGAATGACAAGCTCTCCAGTGACGAAGTAACGTTGTCGTCTAGGGCTGAAGTGGCCCGCGCAGAACTCGCCGCACGAACGCGCGCACAACACTGACGTTGCACCCACGCACCAGCGGCTACACCTGAGTGAGTTCCCTTGGGTGGCGCCGCGCGCGTCAGTGACAGCATGCGGGCAGCACGCGGGCAACGCAGTGGCAGCGCAGTGGCAGCGCGAAGTCAGCGTTCGACGAGGATTCCGTCTTCGTCGCAGTAGATTATGCGACCGGGGGTGAACGTCACACCGGCAAATTCCACGACGGCATCCGTCACGCCCGCACCGGTCTTCGTGCTCTTCCGCGGGTTGCTGCCGAGGGCCTTGACGCCCAGCGGCATCGTGCCGATGGCCACTCGGTCACGGACCGCGCCGTTGATCACCACGCCGGCCCAGCCGTTCTGCACCGCGAGCTCGGCAATCATGTCGCCCATCAGCGCCGTGTTCAGCGAACCGGCACCGTCGACCACGAGCACCTCGGCGGCGGCGGGTGACGACAGCACCGACTTGAGCAGGGCGTTGTCCTCGAAACAGGTCACGGTGCGAATCGGGCCGCTGAAACGGATGTTCCCACCCAGGTTCTGAAACTGAAGCGCAACGGATTGAAGCTCTTCTCCGCGCTGGTCGTACAGGTCGGCGGTCAACAGCATTGGTGTCCTCCATGGTTGGGGTTGGGGTTGGGGTTGGGGTGGGTTCGGGGTTGGGGTTGGGGTGGGTTCGGGGTTGGGGTTGGGGTGGGTTCGGGGTTGGGGTTGGGGTCGGGGGTCGTGCAGGTCCTGGCTCCTCAGGCTAGTCCCGCAGCGGCGGGTGGCGGCGGAGCAACGGATGCCGCAGCCACGACCGCCCAGCGGCGGTTACTCGACCGCGTCCACCGTGAAGAGCGCGGCCTGCTCCGGAGCGAGCAACGGCGCGGGCAGCCCGACAAGAGCCAGCACCGCCCCGGTCAACGTCACCGAACCGCCGACACCCAAACCGGCACCGGCACCAACTCCAAGTCCAGGAGCAGGAGCAGAGGCACCGCCGCCGCCGGGCGAGCTCTGTTCCGCAAGCCAGGCCGGCGACGCATCCTGGATCGTGCGCGGGGCTGCACCGAGCACCAGGGGCGCCACGCGGTAGCGCCGTTCGGGCGCGAGGCCGGGGAACCGCATCCGTTCCGGCACGGCGGCACGCGGGGCGGCCAGGGCCACCTGGGCGAACAGGGCCGAGTTCTGGTCGGGGGCGACGACGCCATGCAGCTCGAGAGCAGGGTCACTCGGGTCGGCCCGCACCACAACGCCGGAGTGCAGCAGTGGCCGCAGTTGCTTGTACCGGGCGATCCAGGTGGCGATCATGACCAGCTCGTCCTTGTTCGCGCGCGTCAGGTTCCACTCGATGCCGGCGCTGCCGAACAGAGCGGTAGCCAGCCTGAAGCTGAGTTCCGAGGTGCGCCCGGTGGTGTGCGCGGTGCCCGCACCGAGGTGGCCGCCGAGGTACTCCGGCGGCACGAGCACGCTCGTGTACCGCTGGATCTGCTGCCGCTCGAGCGGGTCGTTGGTATCGCTGGTCCACACCCGGTCAACGCGCTCGAGAATGCCGAGGTCGATCCGGGCTCCCCCGGACGCGCAGGACTCGATCTCGACACCCGGATGCGCGGCGCGCACGGCATCGAGCAGGCGGTAGAGCGCCGCAGTCTGCCGGTGGGCGGAACCGGCCAGCAGGTCGCGATTGTGGTCCCACTTCAGGTAGGCGATGGGGTACTCGGTCAGCAGGGCGGTGAGACTCGCGAGCACCCACGCGAAGGCTTCCTGGTTGCCGAGGTCGAGCACCCGCTGGAACCGCCAGGTCAGCGCCGGAGAGACCGCACCGGCATCTGCATCTGCATCTGCATCTGCATCTGCATCTGCAGCACCGAGCACCCATTCCGGGTGTGCGCGGGCTACGTCCGAGTCGAGGCTGACCATCTCGGGCTCAACCCAGAGGCCGAACTCCATGCCCGCCGCGTGCACATGCTCAATCAGAGGGTGCAGGCCGCCGGGCCAGGTCACGGGGTCGACGAACCAGTCGCCGAGGGCCCTCCGGTCGTCGGTGCGACCGGTGAACCAGCCGTCGTCGAGCACGAAGCGTTCCACGCCGACCGCGGCCGCCGCGTCTGCCAGGCGGGCCAGGGTGGGCAGATCGTGGTCGAAGTACACGGCCTCCCAGGTGTTCAGCACGACCGGACGGGGCCCGGCAATCGTCGACCAGGACCGGATCCACGGATGCAGCCGCGCCGACAGCCCGTCCAGTCCGGCAGCCGAGTACACGGCCACGGTCCACGGGGTGGTGTGGCTCGCACCGGCAGCCACGCTCAACTCGCCGGGGGCCAGCAGTTCGCCGCTGCCGAGCACCGAGCAACCCAGCGCGCTGTTCTCGGCCCAGGCGCGCTTGTCGCCGCTCCAAGCCAGGTGGGTGGCCCACATCTCTCCGGTTCGGAAGCCGAACCCGGGCGTGCCGGCCACCATCAGATAGGAATCGTCGTGGCCGGGGCGGCCATGGCGGGACTCGCGGCTCCACACGCCCTGGCCGAGGGTGCTGCGCTGCGGCCGGCGCTCATGGGTCCACAGTCCGGTGAAATCGAGCAGTTCCCGGGCCCGGTCGGGCACCGGCAAGATCACGTCGAGCGAGCCCAGCTCGAAGGCCGCAAGATGCGGGTCGACACCGGTGTTGGTGAGGGTGTGGCGCAGTCGCAGCACACCCTCCACCGACAGTTCGAGGTCGGTGCGCACGGATACCCGGGCCGGAGCATCCGTCAGGTAGATCGTCAGGGTCTGGGTGCCGGGCAGCGCCCGGCCGGTGGCCGACGGGCTGCCCGTCCGCAGCTCGGCCAGGCGCAGGTCGAGGGCCGCGGCACCACGGCCGGGCCGGAACCCACTCACCCCCGGACGCCCGCTCCACCCCTGGGCGAGAGTCGGGAGCAGGGAGAGCCGCAGGGGCACGTCGATGGAGCTGGGGGAGATCGCCGGCACGGATGCGTCGGCCAGCGTGGCCAGCAGCTCACCGGACAGGTCGCCCAGGTCGGCACCCCAGTGCACGATGACGGGCACGCCCGTGCCGCGGGCATCCAGCACAAGGCTGGTGCCCGCGGCACGAAGGTAAGGAATCGACACGGGGTCGGTCGGCGACGGGGCCGGGACTGGGTGCATCAATTCCGTTACTGCTCACTTCTCATCGTTCACTGCGGTGATGTTGCGGTACTGCCGTGACGCTGATGCTACTTGTTGACCGGGATCGACTGGGCCTCGAGAGCATCGATCGTGCTCTGCTGGGCGCTGGTGAGAGCGTCGGTCAGTGTTCCGTTGCCGGTGACAGCTCCCTTGAAACCGTCAGACGTGTCGTTGTAGACCTGCGTCATGGTCGGGCCCCAGATGAAGTCCGGCGACACATGATCGGATGCCTCGGCGAACACGTCGTAAATGGCCTGGCCGCCGTAGAACTCGACGCCTTCCTTGAGGGCCGGCAGTTCGAGGCCGCTCTTGGCGGCCGGGTACAGGTTGGCCGACTTGTTGAGCATCGTGAGCGCCTCGTCGGAGGTGTTCAGCCACAGCGCGAACTGGGCCGCCTCGTAGGGGTGCTTGGAACCCTTGAAGACCGCCGTGGACGAGCCACCCCAGTTTCCGGCGGCGTTGTCGCCGGCAGCCCACTGCGGGGACAGGGCGACAGACCAGTTGCCGGAGGTGTCCGGAGCGCCGCTGGCGATGGAGTTCGCACCCCAGGCCGCGGAGTTCCAGGTCCAGTTGGATCCGGTGTTGTACGCGTTGTTCCACTCGTCCGTCCACGGCGGGTTGGTGGAGACGAGGTCACGGTCGATCAGGTCCTGCCAGTAGTCGGCAACCTTGACGGACTCGGGGCTGGCCAGGTCGATGGTCCAGTTCTCACCGTCGTTCTCGAACCAGCTTCCACCGGCCTGCCAGACGAATCCGGCGAACTGGTTGATGTCGCTCTGCGAGAAGTTGGTGATGTAACCGCCGGTGGCGCGCACGGCCTCGGCGGCCACCGCGAACTCTTCCCACGTGGTGGGGATAGCGATGTTGTTGGCCGCGAACAGGTCGGCGCGGTAGAACATGGCCATGGGACCGGCGTCCTGCGGCACCGCGTAGACAGCGTCTTCTTCACCGAAGTTGACCTGTCCCCAGGTCCAGTCCACGAAGTCTGCCTTGGCGTCGAGGACACCCTCACAGGCTGCGAGGTCCATCAGGCCGTCCTGCACGCGGAAGTTCGGGAGGGCGTCGTATTCGATCTGACCGAGGTCGGGCGCGTTGCCGGCCTTGAGCTGGTTGAAGAAGTTCTGGTAGGTGCCGCCGTTGCCGTTCGGCCCGGTCTGCACCTTCACCTGAACGTCGGGGTTCTCCTCGTTCCACACTGCGGCCACGTCTTCCATCCCGGGGATCCAGGTGGTGAACGTGAGGTCGACCTTGCCCTCGGAGGGCTCACATGCGGCAGCGTCGCCACCAGACGTGGTCGAACCCGATGCGCAGCCGGTCAGCACGACCGTGGCTGCCGTGAGCAAGGCGACGGCGGCTGCTCTCTTCTTGATTTGCATTGTTCTTCTTTTCTCTTGGTGGGGAAAGGAACCGACCGGAACATCCGGCCGGGGTGGTGCAGCTTGGGTGGCTTCGGAGTCGGCTATTTCACGGAGCCGGCACTGAGGCCGTTGCGCCAGAAGCGCTGGAGCAGCAGGAAGATGATGATCAACGGAATGATCGACAACAGCGCGCCGATCAGCACGTAGTCACGCAGCACGGGGATCTGGTTGACCTGCGAGTTCCAGGCGTAGAGGCCGAGCGTGACCGGGAAGAGGGTTTCGTCGCGCAGCATGATCAGCGGCAGGAAGAAGTTGTTCCAGATGGCGACGAACTGGAAGAGGAAGACGGTGACCAGGGCAGGCACCATCATCCGTACCGAGACCGTAAAGAAGGTGCGCAGCTCGCCGGCTCCGTCGAGCCGGGCGGCCTCGATCAATTCATCGGGCACGCTGGCTGAAGCGTAGATCCGGGCGAGATAGACGCCGAACGGGCTGACCAGGCTGGGCAGGAACACCGACCAGAACGTGTTCGTGAGGCTGATCTGGCTGAAGATGAGGAACAGCGGCAACGCCAGCGCCGTCGCGGGCACGAGCACACCGCCGAGCACGACATTGAAGATCAGCTCGCGGCCCGGGAAGTTGTACTTGGCCAGGGCGTACCCGCACATGCCGGCGATGATGGTGCCAACGAGGGCGCCGCCACCGGCGTACACGGCGCTGTTCAGCATCCACTTGAGGTAGACGCCGTCGCGGTAGGCGATCAGGTTGCCCATGTTCTCGAACAGGGAGAAGTCAGCGAACCAAAGCGGGTTGGTGCTGTTGAACTGGGAGCGGTTCTTGGACGCCGCGACCAGCAGCCACCAGATCGGCACCAGGAAGTACAGCGTGAAGACGCCCATCACGATCATGGCACTGACCCGGGCGAACGGGCTTTCGCGCTGGGCGCGCGGCGCCTTGCCCTCGGTCGAGCGGAGACCGCGGGCCGGCTTGGCGGGGACGGTGGGGGTCAGGGTGCTCATTTGGCTTCCTTCCGCTGGGTGAACTTCAGGAACGTGAAGGAGAGGATGAACGTGGCCAGGGCCAGCACCACGGAGAATGCGGCGGCCAGGTTGAAGTTCGGGATCGACGAGGTGGAGTACACCGTCAGGTTCGGGGTGAACGTGCTGGTCACGGCCGAGCTGAAGCTGCGGAACACCTGCGGTTCGGCGAGCAGTTGCAGGGTACCGATGATCGAGAAGATCGCGGTCAGGATGATGGCCGGCATGATCAGCGGGATCTTCACCGACCAGGCGATGCGCAGCTGCCCGGCGCCGTCGAGGCGGGCGGCCTCGTAGAGTTCAGCCGGGATCGCCAGCAGCGCCGAGTAGATGATGAGCATGTTGTAGCCCACGAACACCCAGGTGACGACGTTGGCGATGGCCCAGAGCACGAGGTCGGCCGAGAGGAAGTTGATGTTCTCGGTGACGGCGCTGAACGGCGACAGGTTGGGTGAGTAGAGGTAGCCCCACATGATCGCGGCGATGACGCCCGGCACCGCGTAGGGAACGAAGAAGGCCAGCCGGAAGAACTTCTTGCCGCGCACGAGCGGCGAGTCCAGCAGCAGCGCGAACAACAGCGCGAGGCCGAGCATGATCGGCACCTGCACGGCGCCGAAGGTGAGCACTCGGCCGATGGATGTCCAGAACGGGCCGTTCTGGAACACCAGGATGTACTGGGTCAGACCGCCGAACACCTCGGTGGCCTGACCGAACGTGCCCTCACGCTCGATCACGAGCAGCGACTGGTAGATCGCGTAGCCGATCGGCACCAGGTAGAACAGGGCGAACAGCGTGCCGAACGGGAGCACGAACGCGAGGATCGCGCCTGTGTGCTGCACGCGCGGCTTCTGGCCCACGGCCTTGGCCGGCTTCGCGGCCCGGGGCCTCTTACGGGCAGCGCTGCCCGGGGCATCCGTCAGGGGAACGGCAGGTGCGCTCATGATGCGGGGTCCTCTCTAATCACGCGGACGGCTCTGGCCGGCACGCGCACAATTCGATCGACGGATTCGTCGGTGACGAGTTCGTGGCCGGAGGCCGCAAGCTCGACGTCGTCCGGACCGTGGTTGATGATGAACAGGTAGCTGTGGGTGGTGCCCATCCGGCGCACGACTTCGATGGTTCCGGCACTTTCCGGGCCTAATGCCGTGACCCGAGCCTCCTGGGCGATCGTGCGGAGCAGGTCGCGCAGGGCACCGGCCTCCAGCGCGGTGGCGACGTACCAGGCGGTGCCGCCGACGTGGCGGTTGCGGGTGACGGCAGGTACGCCGGGCAACGGCCCGTCGACGTAACTCGCGACCACCTCGGCGGTGTCAACGCGCAGACGTTCCGCCCACAGGGTCGCGGCGGCGCCGGAGTCGAGCGCGAGTACGTGGCCGGGAAGCAGCGGGGAGAACTCCTCCACCGTGATGCCGAGGATCTCGCGGAACGCGCCTGGGTAGCCGCCCGTGCGCACCCGGTCGTCTTCGTCGACGATGCCGCTGAAGAAGGTGATCAGGGCGTGACCGCCCGAGGCGACGTAGGCATTGAGGTTTTCTGCCTGAGCGTCCGAGACCAGGTACAGCGCCGGGGCGACGACGAGGCGGTATCCCGAGAGGTCGGCATCCGGGCTCACGATGTCGACCGTCACCCCGAGCTCGTGCAGGGCCGTGTAGGCGGCGTGCATCTGGTCCAGGTAGCGCACCGACTGGGACGGACGGGATTCGCCGTCGCCGGACCACCAGGATTCCCAGCTGAAGAGGATGGCGACATCCGCCACCACCCGACTGCCGGTTACCTCGGCGAGACGGCCGAGGGTCGCGCCCAAGGCCACGACCTCCCGCCAGAGAACGGTGTCAGTGCCGGCGTGAGGCACCAGAGCGGAGTGGAACTTCTCCGAGCCCTGCAGGGAGGCGCGCCACTGGAAGAAACAGATGCCGTCGGCGCCGCGGGCGACGTGGGCGAGGGAGTTACGGGTCATCTCGCCGGGTGCCTTGGCCAGGTTGTGCGGCTGCCAGTTGACGGCGCCGGCCGCCTGCTCCATCAGGAGCCAGGGCGCGCCGCCCGCCAGCCCACGGGTGAGATCGGCGGCGAAGGCCAGCTCGGTGGTGGGATCGGCGAGGCGGTGGTCGAGGTAGTGGTCATTGGCGACGATGTCCATATCGCCGGCCCAGGACCAGTAGTCCAGGTTTCGGATGTGCGCGGTGACCATGAAGTTGGTGGTGACGGCCACGGTCGAGTGGCGGCGCAGCACGGCCGTCTCCCGGCGGAAATAGTCGAGCAGCTCTGCGGAGCTGAAGCGGTGGAAGTCGAGCACCTGGCCGGGGTTTCGGCTGGAGAGGGTGCGCCGTGGGGTGAGGATCTCGGCCCACTGACCATAGCGCTGGCTCCAGAAGGAGGTGCCCCAGGCTTCGTTGAGGGCCTCGATTGTGCCGTACCGAGCCTGCAGCCAGAGGCGGAAGGCCGCGGCCGTGTCGTCGCAGTAGCAGAGCGCATTATGGCAACCCAGCTCGTTGGAGACGTGCCACAGGGCGATGGCCGGGTGGTGGCCGTAGCGCATCGCGACCTGCTCGACCAGAGCGAGCGCGTGCTCGCGGAACACGGCCGAGCTCGGGCACCAGGCCTGGCGGCCGCCCGGGAAACGGCTGGTTCCGTCGTCGGTCACCGGGAGGATCTCGGGGTGGAGCGTGCTCAGCCATGGCGGCGGCGACGAGGTCCCGGTGCCAAGGTTGACCCGGATACCATTGGCGTGCAGCAGCTCGATAACCGTGTCGAGTGTCGTGAAGTCGTATTCGCCAGGACGCGGTTCGATGTGCGACCAGCCGAAGATGTTGATGGCCACCAGGTCGACGCCGGCCTCGCGCATGAGACGCACGTCGTCTGCCCAGACCTCCGGACCCCACTGCTCCGGGTTGTAGTCACAGCCATAGGCGAAGCCCTCGTGCACGAACGGGGTGGCCGAAGCCGTTCCGTCCGAAGTGGCTGCTCGCGAGTTCATGTGCTCCCTGACTATGGCTTCCCGGTTTCGCCGCTCGGCGACAATCGGGAGGTTGACGACTCTGTGAACGTGCACAGAGTCGAGAGCGAAACGCGCCGTCGGGTTTTCTGTGAACGTACACAGAATACGGATGGCACGGCCGCCGTGTCAAGCACGCCTGTCGCGTGGGAGCGTTACAGTTATCAAATGGTGACAATTCCGGCTCGACGCAAACGCGCGACGATCCACGACGTCGCGGTGGAGGCCGGAGTGTCCCGCGGCACGGTCAGCCGGGTCGTGAACGACGAGCCCTACGTCTCCTCATCGGCCCGCATCGCCATCGAGGCTGCCATCGAAAAGGTCGGCTATGTGCCGAACAACGCGGCGCGCAGCCTGGTCATGCAGCGCTCGGAGGCGGTGGGCTTCATCGTGCACGAGCCGCACTCCCTTTTTCTGGACGATCCCAACATCGGCGGCATCCTACTCGGCGCGAACACCGTCCTGTCCCGCGCCGACTACCAGATGGTCAGCCTCGTCATCGACTCCCAGCGCGACACCGACCGCGTCGCCCGCTATCTCAGCGGCGGCTTCGTCGACGGAGTCGTCATCGTGTCCGCCCGCCACGAAGACCCGATCACCAAGGTGATCGGGAAGCTGCGCCTGCCGGCCGCCTTCGTGGGACATCCGCCCGACCTTCAGGAGCTCCCCTTCGTGGGCATCGACAACCGGGCGTCGGCCCGCGCCATCACCGAGCGCCTCATGCAGACCGGCCGGAGGCGCATCGGCATGGTCGCCGCCGCGCTCGACCGCGACTCCGGCGCCGACCGTCTGGCCGGCTTCACGGATGCCCTCGGCGACCGCTTCGACCCGGCTCTCGTCACCCGCGTGCCGCTCTACACCTTCAACGACGGGGCGATGGGCATGCGCGAGCTGCTCCAGCGCGACCCGCTGATCGACGGCGTGTTCGCGGCTTCGGATGCCGTCGCGGCCGGAGCCCTCGAGGCACTTCGCGACGCCGGGCGCAGCGTGCCCGGTGACGTCGGCATCGTCGGCTTCGACGACAGCTCCTGGGCGCTGCGCACCCAGCCGCACCTGTCCACCGTGCACCAGCCTGCCTTCGGCCTCGGCGCGGCGGCGGCCGAGTGCGTGCTCAGCCAGCTGCGCGGCGAGGAACAGCCGACCGGCGGCATCCTGCTCGAGACTCCGATCGTCTGGCGGGACTCCGCCTGAGCCGAGTCGTGGCGGATTCGGCCGACGGGTGCGTGCCGACGGGTGCGTGCCGACGGGTGCGTGCGGGCCGCGGGCAGGGCACACTGAATGCATGATTCGCAAACAGGCGCTCGTGCGCGGGATGGTGCAGGGCGTCGGGTTCCGCTATTACACCCAATCCGAGGCGCGCCGCGTCGGACTGGCGGGATTCGTGCGCAACCGCACGGATGGCACGGTCGAGGTGGAGATGGAGGGCGATGCGGCATCCGTCTGGGCCATGCTGGCGTGGCTGCAGCACGGGCCGCCATCGGCCCATGTGGAGGCGGTCGAGGTCACCACGATTCCGCCGCTGAACGAGACCGGGTTCCGGATCGGCTACTGAGCGGGAACCCGACTTGCTGGCGTAGCGTGGGAGCATGTGCGCGCGAGCTGTCGATCCCGCTCGGACGGACCCCTCGGAGCGCGTCCCCGCGGCGACGACGATCACGGTCGCGCGCAACCTGCCGGCGGCCGCCACCCGACCGGCGCTGACCAGGGCGGCGCTGACCAGGGCGGTGCACCCGTCCCCGGCGCGCCGGGTGCGTCGCGGGTTCGGCGTTGGACGCGTCCTGCTCGCCGCGCTCGGTGTGGTTGCCCTGCTCGGCTATTTCGACTACGTGCTCGGCTTCGCCACGTTCCAGATCTACAACTTCTACAGCTACTTCACGGTGCAAAGCGGCATGGCCGCGGTCGTGGCGTTCGTCACCGGAGCGATCGTCGCGTTCCGGTATACGACCGACCCACCCTGGCTGGACTGGTTTCGGATGCTGGTGACGACGTATATCACCGTCTCGGGGATCGTGTTCCTGACCATCGTCATCCAGTCCTCGACCCGGGACTACACGATCGAGGTGCCCTGGTCGAGCCAACTGTTGCACTTCTGGATTCCCGCCATCGCAGTCCTGGACTGGCTGACGGATGCCAGCAAAGCCCGCCTGCCTTGGAAAATTCTGGCCTGGGGACTCGTGGTGCCCGGCATCTGGGGTGTGTTCACGCTCGTCCGCGGGTCGATCGTGGGCTGGTACCCGTACTTCTTCCTCGACCCGGTGCAGGTCAGTGGCCCACCCGAAACCGCGCTCTACTGCCTGGTCGCGCTGGCGCTCTTCACCGCGATAGCGTCCGTTCTCACGGCGACCTCGCGGTTGCCCCGGCGGGCGTGGGGGCGCGGCCCTACAGCGGAATGAACGAGTATTCGCTGGTCAGATGCTCGCCCTGGCAAGCTCCGCAGTAGAGCACACCGGATGCCTGCATGGCAAGAACCCGCGGTGTGCACTGAACCACCTTCGGTCCGCAGCAAGGCGAGATGACCATGAAGGAGCCCGGGGCGGTGGGCTGGTGACCGCTCAGGCCGCGGATGTGGTGGGTGCCTTCACAGGGCAGGTCAGGGTCGAAGTCGAGGAGGACGACGGATTCGAGGTCGAGCAGGGTATCCATGGGGCAGTCAGCAATCACACGGTCAAGCACAAGAGTGGAACAGTCGCGGGCGGGATGGTGCACCCGAGTGGCGACCACACTGGATGGCCGACGGCACGAAACCGGTCGAAACCGGGGGAACACACCCTCCAGGAATCCGTCGGCAACGCCAGTCGGGGTAACGACTGGACCTTGGGACGCTGCACCACGACGGGCTGCGTCTGCATGAAGATCAACCCCGATTGGGGGTCAAAAGACACCGACTGGACGTTGGCAGGAGCGTACACCACGATTCTCCGAAATGCGCTGGGTCGACTTCGGCAGGATCCCTGACGGGAGGTGTGGTCGCTGGGCCTGTTCCGGCCTATTCGAGGTTCCGTCCCTGACGTCTACTCTGGCGTCGGGGTGGCCGTCGGCACGCCGGAGTAGAACGGTTCGAGGCTGGTCAGAGCGGCGGCCAGGAATTCGTCGTCGTCGACCTCCGCGAGGCGCAGTGCCGCCTCCGCGGCAACCAAGCCGACGAGGACCGGTTCGCCGGTGAGTGGAACCATGTTGATCCAGACCCGGAAGTCGTCGTCGACGCCGACCGTTGACCAGAGCGGGGCCCCCGTGTCCCAGAAGGGCTCCTCGAACTGAAGCCAGATCTTGTCGAGCGTGCCCATGCCGAGCGCAGCGATGGCGCCGCGATGTGCGAACGGCAGCGGCGGGTCGAACTCCATCACCTTGGTCTTCAGAACGCCCAGCGGCACCGTGACGACGACCCGGTCGGCGGAGAGCGATTCGCCGTTGCCGAGCCGCAGGCTGGTGCCGGATTCGCTGTAGGCGATCTTGGTGACCACGCTCGAGGCGAGCACGTCGATGCCCGTGCTGAGGTCGTCGAGCAGGGTGGCATAGCCGCCCAGGACGATTCGGTCCTCGCCGGCTCCGGCTTCGCCGGATCCCGTGAGGTACTCGGCAGCCGAGTACCAGGACGACTGCTCCGCGACGGGAGCGCCGGTGTTCGGGTCGAGCACGACCATGGTCTGGTAGTCGAGCCAGTCGGCGTCGGAGACGCCCGTGTCGGCATCCGTTGTCGAAAGCTTGGAGGCCCCGGAATCGGCGAGGGCCTGGGCGATGGACATGTCGGCGGGCTGCTCGGCGGCCCAGGCCAAGGCGGTTGCGAACGCCGTGGCGCCGGTGCCCGGGTCCTCCACGACCGTGCCGGCCGCGGTGCGGGCCTCGGGCGACCCGGAGAACGGTGCTGTGGCGACGCCGCGGTCGGTGAGGTCGTCGTCGAGGGTGGTTTCTCCGACGCGCCGAACGAGGGCCGCGCCGAGCTCGATCGGAAACGGCCAGTCCTTGTCGGTGACGGTGTCGATGCGACCGCCGATGCGGTCACGGGCCTCCACCACGAACACGTCGAAACCGGCGTCCTGAAGGTCGCGGGCCGCGGCGAGTCCAGCCATTCCGGCACCGATCACGGCGATGCGCTCCCCCGCGCCTGCGGCCGCGAGCACGTCGCGGGCGGCGCGCTGCCCGGAATCTCTGGCTCCCTGCACGGTGCCGAACGCGTCGGTGGAGGTTGCCTCGCCGGCGAAGAACAGGCGGTCGTCCACCGGCCGGCTGAGCGCGTCGCGCTGCTCGGGCGTTGCGCCCACGGCGGGAAAGCTGAATGAGCCGCGCGCGAACGGGTCGGCCGACCACGACGTGCGGCGCATGGCCTCGGGCTTCGGCACGAGCGAGGGTGCCGCGGTCGGGTTGGGCGGGACGGATGACGTGGGCCGGGGAGTCGGTGCCACGCACGCGGTGAGCGCGACCAGGGTGAGGCCGGAGACCGAGCCGAGCAGGAAGGTACGACGTTTCATTGCTGTGTCCGCGTCACGTGTGGCGCTGACGCTCTCCTCTCCGAGCGGGGCCGGGCAGTACGTCCAAACTACCGCAGAGGCAGGTGAAGTGGCTGGTCGGGGGTAGGTGCGCTGAAGCGCGCACATAACTTCGGAGATTTTCGCGACACGCGGCAACCGGTGCCTCAAAACCCGGCGTGTCGCGACAATCTCCTGGTTTACGTTCGCCGGCGGGGAACTGGCGGTCGATCCGGCGGTCTCGCGAGCGGCCGGCGACCACGCATCAGTCGAGCGGATGCTGCAGGAAGCCGTCGACGAGCAACTCCCGCACGCGCGGGAGCAGGTCCGCGGCGAGTTCGCTCTCGTCGACGGCGAGCAACTGGGCCAGCGCGGCGACGATCGAGCCAACGTCGAGGTCCCCGTCGGAGGCACCCACCAGCGCGGCGAGGCCGGTGTCCAGGGGGATCGACCGACCGAAGCCGGTGCCCTGGTGCAGCGTCATCAGGGTGGGGTCCTCCTGGCCGGGCCAGTAGTGCCGTTCCTCGGTGACATCGGATGCGACGGCGAGCCGCGCGCGGGCGAGTCGGGAGTCATCCGTCGCCGCTTGCCAGTCGTGGGCGGCGAGGCAGGCGGCGAGGTGGCTGCCCATGCCCCCCGGGTTATGGCCGAGGGCACCGGGGACACGTTCGAGGCGGCGGAGTGTGGGGGTGCCGGCGGCCGGGCGACGCAGCAGCATGTAGCCGAAGCCGACCTGGCTCACGCCGCGCGCCTCGAAGTCGTCGAGCCACGCACCGGAGAGGCGGTCGAAATCGGCGGTGTCGGCGCGGGTGCCGCCATCACGGATCCAGGTCTCGGCGTAAAGCGCGGGGGCCTGCACCTCGCGTTCGATGATCCAGGCGTCTAGTGAGATGGTATCCGCGGCCGTGGCGCCCGCGCCCCCGGCCCCGGCCGCGAAAGAATTCGACGGAGATTTTGCTCCCAGAGGGGTCGCAGATGTCGAATTCGGAGTGTTTCGGGCAACATCTCCGTCGAATTCGTCAGGGCTCATGAGGACGGATGCCGGTGCGGAAACCGGTGCGTCGAGCCAACCGGCCAGGCGCTCGAACGCGTCCTGGCCGGCGTGATATTCCCAATTACCGAGCAGCTGGGCGACGCCGCCGGGCGTGAGGTGGTCGGCCGCACCGCGCACCACCGCCTCGACAAGGGCGTCGCCGACCATGCCGCCGTCACGGTATTCATAGGCCGGAACTCCCGGCACGCGTGGGGTGATCACGAACGGCGGGTTGGAGATGATGTGGTCGAAGCGCTCCCCTGCGACCGGTTCGAACAGACTACCGAGCCGGAACTCGATATTGCCGATCTTGTTCAGCTGGGCGTTCAGCGCGGCGAGTTCGAGGGCCCGCGCCGAGATATCGGTGGCAACCACCCGGTCGGCGTGCCGGGACGCATGCATCGCCTGGATCCCGCAGCCGGTGCCCAGGTCGAGGGCGCTGGTCACCGAGGTCGGGATCAGCAGCCCACTCAGCGTGAGGGATGCCCCGCCAACGCCGAGCACGTGGCTTTCGCCGAGCGGGTGGCCCAGTGCGAGCTCGCCAAGGTCGGACAGAATCCACCAGCTTCCGGCGCCGTGCGCGTCGACGAAGCTGTACGGCCGCAGTTCGAGAAGTGGGCGCACGGCACCGGCGGCGTGCGGTTCGAGGAAGGCGACGACGGATGCCACGAGACCGAGCTCCTCGGCCCCGGCGGCGCCCAGTACGGGGAGGGCGGCGTCGAGATCAGCACGGTCCACGGGCAGGCCGAGCACGAACAGTCGGGCCAGCGTGGCGCAAGGATCGGCGTGCCCGAGCGTCTCCCGCAGGCCCTCCAGTGCACGCAGGGCCGGGACCCGCTGATTACGGCGCAGAGCGGCATCCGCTTCGATCCCCCACAGACCGGTGAGGGCCGGGACCGAAAAATTGGCGGCGGCGAGGTCAGAGCGGAGGAGGTCGATCAGTGCAGAGGTCACCCGTCTATTCAACTGCACCCCGTCGACGGTGCCGGCCCGCAGGGTCAGCGGCGCTCCTCGGCCACGCTGTTGCCACCGTCGACGACGATGGTCTGACCGGTGACGTACGACGCTCCCGGCGAGGCCAGCCAGGCGATCACGGAGGCCACCTCTGCCGCGGTCCCGCTGCGCCCGACGGGCACGAGCGCACCCTCGACCGCCTCGCTCTCCAGTTGAGAACCGGTCTCGATCCAGCCCGGCGCGACCGCGTTGGCGGTGATGCCGAGCCAGGCCTCGTCCACGGCGAGCGCCCGGGTGAGCCCAGCCAGACCAGCCTTCGCGGCCGCATAGGTCAGGTCCCCGCGCGACGCCATCACCGGCCCCGACACGCTCGACACCGTGACGATGCGCCCCCACGTCGCCGCGTGCATGAAGCCGATCACGGTGCGAGTGGCGTGGAACGCGGTCGACAGGTTGATCGCGAGGCCGCGGTCCCACTCGTCAGGGGAGGTGGTGCTCGCGTCGCCGCGCAGCATCTCGGCGTCGCCGACCGCGACCATGCCCGCGTTGTTCACCAGAATCGTGGGGGCCAGTCCCGCGTCGGCGAGTGCGTCGGCGAGCACCAGGGCGCCGGCCGCCGAATCGAGGGTGCAGACGATGCCGGAGGCCGCGATGCCCAGCTCCGTCAGCTCGGCCGCCCGCTCGTGCACACGTTCGGTCGTGGCGGTGAGCACGACGTCCGCACCGAGCTCACCCAGCATCCGCGCCGCGGCGAATCCGATCCCGGAGGCGCTGCCGGCCCCGGTGACCAGGGCGGTGCGGCCGGCGAGATTCCACGCGCCGGGCAGGACGAGAGCGCGTGGGACCGGAGCCCCGCCAGGAACAGGGAGCCCGACGGCATCCGGGGCACCAACGGAATCCGGGCCACCGACAGTTGGGGCACCGACGGCAAGAGGGACACCGACAACCTCAGGCAGAGTCATGGCGCCATGTTAGCGGCTACCGGGCCACGTCCATCGGGATGGCGGCGAACTCCCGCACGACCAGGCGAGGGGCGATCAACCGGTGCCGAGGTTCGTCCGACTCGGGGGCACCGTGCACCTTGCCGCCGAACTCGCCGGTCAGCAGTTCGAGCACGCCGGCGGCGACCTCGTCAACGGCCTGATCGATGCTGGAGAGCCCGATCGCGGCGGCGACAGGCGTGTTGTCGTAGCCGGTGACCGGCACACGCTCGGGGTTGGCGATCATCGCCCCAAGGGCGAGGGAGTCGCTTGCGCAGAGCACCGCGTCGACCTGGCCGGCCTGCTGCCGCAGCCGCTGCATGGCTGCTGTGCCCTGGCTGACACCGTCGGTGGTGACGACCTCGAGCCGGGCAAGGTCAGAGGCAGAGACATCGCCGCGCAGGGTCATCGCGTCGTACCAGCCCCGTCGGCGTTCGTCGCCGGTGCCCGACGGGCTGGGCCAGCCGATGTAGGCGATGCGCCGGGCTCCGGCCTCCTGTTGTGCCCGGGTGGCATCCTGCAGGCCGGACCAGCCGTCCACATCCACCCACAGGTGCTGCGGGTCGTTCATGTCGTCGACTCCCCACGGACGCCCGAAGGTGACGAAGGAGATGCCGTTCTCGATCAGCCAGCGGGTGCGCGGGTCGCCGGCGAACGTCGACGTGAGCACGAAACCGTCGACATCCGCGCCGTCGTTCAGGCGCCGGAACTGGGTGATCTCGTCTTCGGGGCTTGTGGCCGTGAAGAGCAGCACACGCAGCCCCTGCGCGTCGGCCTGCTCGGTCAAGGCGTGCAGAAACCGGTCGAGCACCGAACCGGAGATGCCGTCGATCATGGGGTCGAGGCGGATGCCGATGGTTGAGCTGCGCCGCGTTCGCAGCCGGCGGGCGGAGGCGTGCGGCCGGTATCCGAGCTCCTTGATGGCAGCCTCCACCCGCTCGCGGGTGTCGGCGCGAACGATGCCGGGCGAGTTCATCACATTCGAGACCGTCTGGCGGGAGACGCCGGCCGCGAGCGCGACATCCGTCACCGTGGGAAACCCACCCATAGCCGCTCCTGCCCCAAGCCTTTGCCGGACGCGCCTGCCCCCGAGGGTTGATCGATCAAATACCGTTCCCCAGAGAGTACCGCGTCCCGCCGGATCGGCGGGACTGTCGGGGTGACTGGAGATCGGCGTGCCGGTCAGGGCATTTCCCGCTCGTCTCCCCCACCTACCCGAATCCCCGGAAACACAGGCATTTGATCGATCAAAAGAAAAGTTTGATCGATCAAATATATTCAGCTATCGTGACCTCTACACAAGCAAACGCGCATCGATGCGCGACACAAGGAGAAACAAGATGCAACGACGCAACTCTCGCTGGTTGATCGGAACCGGGCTCGCCGTGGCCGGCGCCCTCACTCTCAGCGCCTGCAGTTCCGGATCCGGATTCGGCGACACCGCCGATGCGGGCGGAGAGCTCACCAGCGATTCCTCGCAGGGACTCAACATCCTGATCGGCTCCAGCGGCGACGCCGAGACCGCATCCGTCAACTCTGCCGTGGCAGCCTGGTCCGAGAAAACCGGCACCGACGCCAAGGTCAGCGTGGCCAGTGACCTCAACCAGCAGCTCGCCCAGGGCTTTGCGGCCCAGAAGCCGGCTGACGTCTTCTACCTCTCGACGGATGCCCTCGCCGGCTATGCCTCGAACGGCTCGCTCCTGGCCTACGGCGACGAGCTCGCCAACAAGGACGACTTCTACCCGAGCCTGGTGAGCTCCTTCACCTACGACGGCGAGTTCTACTGCGCACCGAAGGACTTCTCGACCCTGGGTCTGGTCATCAACACCGATCTCTGGGCTCAGGCTGGGCTCACCGATGCCGACATCCCCACCACCTGGGATGAGCTCGCCGCCGTCAGCAAGACCCTCACCACCGACACCCAGGTCGGACTCGCCCTCGGCGGCGAGTACGCCCGCCTCGGCGCATTCATGGCCCAGGCCGGCGGCAGCCTGATGAGCGAGGACAACACCGAGGCCACCGCGAACAGCGCGGAGAGCGTCGCGGGCCTCGAATACGCCAAGATGCTCCTGAACGACGGGGTGATGAGTTACGCCAGCGAAATCGGTGCCGGCTGGGGCGGCGAGGCGTTCGGCAAGCAGCTCTCGGCCATGACCATTGAGGGCAACTGGATCACGGGCGCGATGAAGAGCGACTTCCCCGAGGTCAACTACACGGTCGCCGAGCTGCCGGCAGGGCCTGAGGGCCAAGGCACACTGCAGTTCACCAACTGCTGGGGCATCGCCGCCGACAGCCCCAACCAGGCTGCCGCCCTCCAGCTGGTGGAAGAGCTCACCAGCAAGGACGCCCAGCTCACCTTCTCCGAAGAGTTCGGTCCGATGCCCTCGATCCAGTCGGCCGCCGCCGAGTGGAAGAACGCCAACCCCACCCTCGTGGCGTTCCTGGATGGCGCCGACTACGCACAGGGCGTACCCAATGTGAAGGGTGCCGCTGACGTCACGAGCGACCTGAACGCGCAGCTCGAGTCGCTGAAGACCGGGGACGCGCAAGCGATCCTCGACTCCGTGCAGCAGAACCTCGAAGCCCTGCTGAAGTAGTCCATCATGTCGACGCCTGCACGCACGCCTCGCCGCTCCGGCATCCGGGGCGGCGAGGCCGCCTCGGGGTGGCTCTTCACGGCCCCGATGATCATCCTGCTCGGCATGTTCCTGGTCATCCCGGTACTGATGGCCCTCTGGGTCAGCTTCTCCGACTGGAACGGCCGCGGCAGCCCCTTCAGCGGCACGGTATCGTTCGTGGGCCTCGACAACTACTCCGCACTGGTCGGCGGCGGCGGCCTGGCCGAACAGGACTTCGGAACGGCGCTGCGCAACAATGCCTGGTACGTGCTCCTGGTCGTGCCGATCCAGACCATGCTGTCGCTGCTGCTGGCCGTGCTGGTCAACCGGCAGATCCTGCGCGGCCGCGGCTTCTTCCGCACCGCGTTCTACTTTCCGTCGGTGACCAGCTCGGTTGCCATCACCGTGCTCTGGCTGTTCCTGTTCAGCGCCAGCGGCGCCGTCAACAAACTGCTCGCCTTCATCGGCATCAACGGCCCGAACTGGTTCAACGACCCCAGCGGTGTTCTGCACAACTTCCTCGGCCTGATCGGTGTCGAGACCGGCCCGGCGGCGCTCACCGGCAACACGTTCCTCGGCATCTCCTTCTGGGAGTGGCTCGCCGGGCCATCCGTGGCCATGAGCGCCTTCATTCTGATGGCCGTGTTCACCACCAGCGGCACGTTCATGCTGCTGTTCATCGCCGCGCTGCAAAACCTCAGCGGCGACGTCGTCGAGGCCGCCATGATGGACGGCGCCAACGGCTGGCAGCGGTTCTGGCGGGTCACCCTCCCCCAGCTGCGGCCGACCCTCTTCACCGTGCTCACACTCGGACTGATCGGTGCCTGGCAGGTCTTCGACCAGATCTACACCGGCACCCAGGGTGGGCCAGGCAAGACCACGCTCACACCGGCCTATCTCTCCTATCAGGCCGCCTTCACCAATCAGGCCTGGGGCCAGGGCGCCGCAATCGCATTCATCCTGTTCGTGATCATCGTGGTCTTCACCCTGTTCCAGCGTTGGCTGCTGGCCGAACGCCAGGTCTCCGCCCGCCGGATGCGTCCGTATCAGCCCCAACCGACATCCGGAGGTTCGAAATGAGCACCCCGACGAAGACCAGAGTGCGCTCGGCCTCTCCCTCCCGACGGCTGCGCGCCCTGAGTCGGGAGCAGCTGCCTACCCCCGCGATCGCCGGCCGGTCGCTGCTCTACGCGATCCTGGTCGTGCTCGCGATCATCTACATCGCCCCGTTCCTGGTTCAGGTTGCCACCTCCTTCAAAACGGATGGCGACGCCGCCAGCAATCCCATGTCGCTGGTGCCGCAGACCTGGTCCACGGCCGCGTACGAGAAGCTGTTTCTCAACTCTGACTTCCCGGTCTGGTTCCAGAACTCCGCCATCGTCACGGTCTTCGTCACCCTCGGTCGCGTGTTCTTCAACTCCCTGGCCGGTTACGCCCTCGCCCGGTTGCACTTCCGGGGCCGCAATGTGATCTTCGCGCTGCTCATCGCCGTGATGAGCGTGCCCGGCGTCGTGCTCCTGATCCCGAAGTTTTTGGTGATCAACCAGCTCGGCATCTACGACACCTACGTGGGCATGATCGTGCCGCTACTCACCGACGCCGCCGGCGTGTTCATCATGAAGAACTTCTTCGAGTCGATTCCGGCCAGTGTGGAGGAGCAGGCCCGCATCGACGGGGCCGGCACCTTCCGGGTGTTCTGGTCGATCGTGCTGCCGATGGCCCGTCCGGCTCTGGTGACCATCATCATCCTGTCGTTCCAAGGCAGCTGGAACGAGCTGTCGCACTTCATCGTCGCCACGCAGTCACCCGAGTTGACGACCCTGACCAAGGGCGTGGCATCGCTGGCGTCTGGTCAGCTCAGCCAGGGCACGCAGTACCCACTCAAGCTGGCCGCGGCGGCGATCATGACCATCCCGGTCGCGGTGATGTTCTTCATCTTCCAGAAACGGATCATGAACACCACCGACGGTGCGGTGAAGGAATAGCCCTTCTCCCCTCCCCCGTTCTCCCTTCACTCGCCCCGCAGATCCGCACCACAACACCTCTGGAGTCGTACCTCGCTCATGTTCTCTCACCCTGTCCAGCCTCTGCTCCATGATTCCGCCATCGTTCTGGCGGCCCCCACCCAGGCGTGGTCGCGGTCCGACGGGCGCATGGAACTCCCGATCCACGGGCTCTACCACGCCGATACCCGGATTCTGTCCGGGTGGAGCCTGCTGGTCGGAGGCCAGGCCGGCGAAGCAATCGGCCTGGCTCACAGCGGCGCCGGGGCGGCCACCTTCACCTCGCTGCTGCGCCACCTCGACGACCGTACCGCCGATCCGCGGCTGCGGCTTGAAGTCACCCGCACGGTCACCGCTGGGCAGATGACCGAGCGGATCGAGATCATCTCCGGACTCGAAATGCCTCTCGACACGACCGTGTCCGTGCGGCTGACGCCCGATTTCGCCGATATGCAGACCGTGAAGGCCGGCCTCGCTGGCGCAGCCGAGCGCACCGCTTTCGGGGACGCGGACCTGCCCGAGGCACCGGATGTCGACGTTTCGGAGGCGAGTGGGGGCATCCGGCTGTCGACCGGCACCGTGTCGGCGCTGGTACGCGCCAGCGGCGACGGGGTGCTGGTGGGCTCGTCGGAGGTCACCGGCACCGCGGTCACCGGCGGTGTGGCGGCCGGCACCGAGGGCACCGGCGGTGTGGCTTCAGGCGCTGTGGTCACCGGCACCTGGTCGGTGACGGTGCCCCCGAAGGGCAGTGTGACCGTGGAGTGGACCGTGGATATCGCGCACTCGGCCACCGTGGTGCAGGGAGCAACCGGGTTGCCGGAGTGGTCCGGGGTGTCGGTGCGCTCCGGCGACGCGCGACTCGGCCGCTGGGTGCAGCGGGCGCTGGACGACCTGACCGGCCTGCGGATGGCCACCCGGGAAAGTCCGGACGAGCCGTTCCTGGCCGCCGGCGCACCCTGGTTCTTCACCCTGTTCGGCAGGGACTCGCTGTGGGCGGCGCGTTTCCTGCTGCCGCTCGGCACCGACATCGCCGGTTCCACGCTGCGCCTGCTGGCCCAGCTGCAGGGCACGAAAAGCGATACCGAGACGGCGGAGCAGCCGGGCAAGATCATGCACGAGCTGCGCCCCGACGTGTTCTCGATGCCGGGCGAGAGCCTGTCGCTGCCGCCGCTCTACTACGGCACCGTCGACGCCACCCCCCTCTGGATCTGCCTGTTGCGCGACGCCTATCGGTGGGGTCTGGCCGCGGCCGAGGTCGAGGCCCTGCTGCCAGCCCTCGAAGCGGCCCTCGGCTGGATGCGCGACTTCGGCGACAGCGACGGCGATGGTTTCCTCGAATACGTCGACATCACTGGCCACGGCCTCGCGAACCAGGGTTGGAAGGACTCCGGCGACTCGATCCAGTGGCGCGACGGCAGCCTCGCCGACGGGCCGATCGCCCTCTGCGAGGTTCAGGCCTACGCCTACGAGGCGTATATCGGCGGCGCCGACCTACTCGATGCCTTTGACCGTCCCGGAGGCGCCGCCTGGCGGGCCCGGGCGGAAGCGCTCCAGACCCGGTTCCGGGAGGCGTTCTGGATCGACTCGCCGGCCGGCCGTTACCCGGCCGTCGCCCTCGACGCCTTCAAGCGCCCGGTCGACACCGTGACCAGCAACATCGGTCACCTGCTCGGCACCGGGCTGCTCTCCGCGGAGGAATCGGCCCTCGTTGCCGCCCGGCTCGTGTCCCCGGAGTTGAACTCCGGCTACGGCCTGCGCACGATGTCGACGGATTCGGCCGGCTACTGGCCGCTGAGCTACCACGGTGGCTCGGTCTGGACCCACGACACTGCCATCGCCATCGCCGGACTTGGGCGCGCCGGATTCGGCGCCGAGGCTGGCCTCCTGATCGAAGGGCTGCTCGCGGCGGCCGAATCGTTCGACTACCGCCTGCCGGAACTGCACTCCGGCGACGCGTCCAGCGCGGTCGCGGCCGCGGTGCCCTACCCGGCCGCCTGCCGTCCGCAGGCCTGGTCGGCCGCCGCCGCAGTGTCCGTGCTGGGCACCGTTCTCGGCCTGGTTCCCGACCCGGTCACCGGACACGTCACCTCAACCCCGATCACCCCCGCCGTCGTGGGTGACGTCACCGTGCATGGCCTCCACACCACGCTGGTCTCGGCTCCGGTGGGCTAGTTCCGCGGCCCAGGGCGGTCAGCCCGGCTCCTGGCCGGCCGACCGACCGGCTGGCCGACCGCGTGTGTGGCTAACTCAGGAGATTCGGGGAAGAGCAGCTGCGCCACCGCAGAGTTCCGCGTATTCCTGCGGAGTTCATCAGGGCTGCCGCAGCGTCCGCTCGCTTCTCCTGAATTAGCCCCACTCTGGCTGCCCCACCGGGCCGGGCCGGGTTGGGTCGGCCGGGTCGGGTTGGCCGGGTCGGCCGGGTCGGCCGGGTCGGCCGGGCCGGGTTGGGTCGGCCGGGTCGGCCGGGTTGGCCGGGTTGGGTTGGGACGGGTCGGGTCGGTCAGCCGATACCACGATGCATAGCTCCTGCAAATTCTGGTTCGGGCTTGAAACCACCCCCGGTATCCCACGTGGAACCGTGCCGCCGCTGCGTCAAATTGCGGAGGTATACATACGGATCGTTCTGCACTCCGGAATCGGGAACAACAACAACAACAACACCAACAACACCAACAACACCAACAACACCAACAACACCAACACCAACACCAACACCAACACCACCCTCGGCCGCCGCGCGCACCTCTCGGGGCCAACTCAGGAGATTCCGGGAAGCAGTGACCGCGTCACCGCAATGTTTCGCACGTATACGAGGGAGTTCCGCTAGAGCAGCCGTACCATCCGAAGGAGTCTCCTGAGTTAGCCCCCTGATGACCGAGCGGAGCGACCCGAGCGGAGCGACCCGAGCGCGCAGACCGAGCGCGCAGACCGAGCGGAGCGGAGCGACCCGAGCGGAGCGACCCGAGCGGAGCGACCCGAGCGCGCAGACCGAGCGCGCAGACCGGGCGCGGGCTGGCAGCGGACTAGAGCCAGCGCATGGTGAAGGCACGGGCGAGAACGGCGCTGGCCGGCGGCACCGCGAGCGTGCGAACGAGGCCGTTCCGCAAACGCAGGCGAAGGCCCTGCACAGGGCCGCCCATCGCCATGTTGAAGCCGGCCTGCCGGGCGGCCATCCGAGCGCTGCGCCGGCGGCGGCGATCGTAATGTCCGAGAACGGAGGCAGCGGCAGCCGGGTCTCGCAGCGCCTGCTGCAGCGCCGGGGCCAGCTGCAGGGCGTCAAGCCAGCCGAGGTTCATGCCCTGCCCGCCGATCGGGCTGATCTGATGAGCCGCGTCCCCGATGAGCACAACCCGCCCGGCCACCAGACGCGCGGCGAGGCGCTGCTGCACCGAGAAAGCGCTGGCTCCTGCGGTCGTCGGAGGCAGGTACACGCCGGTACGGGCACGGATGAGCATGGCCAGGTCCTCGGACGTGGCATCCGTCATCAGGGTCGGGGTCATGGCCACCCAGCGGCGCCGTCCTCGGGGCAGCGGGAACGACTCGACCACGCCACCCCGCTCGAAGAAGAGCACGGCCTCCCCGGGGTACTCCCCAGTGTCGGGATAGTCGCACATCAGATATGTCTCGCCACCGGTGCGGGCGGCAGAGCGGATGCCGAGAAGGTCACGCACCAGACTGCGCGCGCCGTCGGCCGCCACGACGTAGCGGGCCTCGAGAGTCTGCGCGGTCGTCCCGCCGGTGCGAACCGTGTCGACCGACACTCGGTCCCCCAGGTCGCAGACCCCGGTCACGGTGACACCTCCGCGCAACCGTCCGGGCGCGAGCTCCGCGAACCGAGCACGCAGCACCGCCTCGGTCTCGGACTGCGGCAACGAGATCACACTCTGCGTGCGGTCGGCGGACTCGGTGAAAGCCATCCGGCCCAGGGTGCGCCCGTCCGAGCGCACCACACCGCCGCGGATGCGCACCGCCCGGCCGATCACCTGCCCTGCGACACCCAATTGTTCCAGCGCCCGTAACGACGGTGGGTGGATGCCGATGGCCCGGGACCTCAAGGACGGCTCGACACGCTGCTCGAGCACCTCCACGTCGACGCCGCGAACGGCCAGCAGCCCAGCGAGCAGGATGCCGACCGGCCCTCCGCCGACCACGATCACGTCCGGCATCTTCTCCTGTGCCTGCGACTGCGCCTGCGACTGCGCCTGCCCCTGTGGCTGTGACCGCTCCTGTGCCTGCGACTGCGCCTGCTCCTGCTCCTGCTCCTGTGACTGTGACTGTGACTGTGACCGCTCCTGTGTCTGCTCTCGACCCTGCCGCCGCCGAGCCTGCTCACCGCTGTGGCTCGACAGTGCCCGTTCCGGTCGAGAATGCCCGCCCGGCGAGTCTCTCTCGACCGAAACGGACACACTCGCTGACCCGGTCTCCGCGGAGTCCTTCTTCGTCGGAACGGACCCAGCCGACGCCACCCAGCGCAGCACGAGGCGTGACGGATGCTCGCGCGTCACCTGCCACCCGGGCGGCACGACCGCGCGAAGCTCGGGTGCCGTGAAACTGCGGCGAATGGAGGTGAGCCCGTCGTCGCGGATGAACGACCCGCGAAACAGCGGCCACGTGCCAAGACCGAACCCAAGGTACGCGAACCGGCTGCGCTCGATGTCAGCGTGCAGCACCCGGCCGGCGGACTTCAGCCCCAAGCCGGCCAGCAGCTCCGAATCGGCGAGCAGTCCGCCGAGCTGCTCGCCGGTCAGGTGGTGCAGCACATGGTTGGAGACCACGAAATCGAATCGGAGCCCTTCGGCGATCAGATCAGAGCTGAGCGCCCGCCGGAACGTGAGTCTGGGCATCGGCGGCAGGCTCGTCGAATAGGCGTGCGCGCGGGCATCCGGGTCGATGGCCGTGACCTGCAGTCGCAGGCCGTCGCGGGCAGCCCAGCGGGCGAGCGCGCGGGCCACATCGCCGCCGCCACACCCGACGTCGAGCAGTGTACTGTCCCGGGTCGGCGACAGCACCGGCCGGATCTCGCGCCGGTACATCCCCCGCCAGCCGGACACCGCGGCGTTCACGAATCGGAAGTTCGCATACGTCCCGGCAAGCTTGTCGGGATCGCAATCGGGATCGTCCATGAACTCGACGGCATCGCTCGCGCGGCGACGCAGCGAGGGGATGCGCAGCGAGGGGATGCGCACGCCCGCTACCCTGCGGTGACGGTCATCAGACCCGATTCGACCGTGAGTCCCGGGCCGAACGCCATCGCGCAGACCCGCTCGCCGGCATCCGTTGCCGGGGCGTCGAGGATGGCCTTGAGCACGAAGAGGATCGTCGCGCTGCTCATGTTGCCGTAGTTGCGGAGCGTCTCCCGCGAGGGCACGAGCTGCGCCTCGCTGAGCCCGAGCTTCGCCTCGGTCTTATCCAGGATGCTGCGCCCGCCCGGGTGGATCGCCCAATGCGCGATCGCGCTGGCCGGTGTGGCCCCCGATATGGCTCCCGGTGTTTCGTCCGAAACAGCGACGGGAACCGGCGCGATCAGGGTCGTCACCGACCCCGCCGACACGGGTACACCCATCGACACCGAAGAAGAATGAGGCACGGGCACGGGCACCGGCACCGGGGCCGGGGCCAGCACGGCGCTGAGCGTTGCGTCGCGGGCGAAGAGGGGCGCGAGCGCGCCCTCGATGTGCTGGTCGATGATGTGCGGAACGTAAGTGCTGAGGATCATCTCGAACCCCTCGTCGCCGATCTTCCACGCCATGTCCCCCTCACCGATAGGCGTGATCATGGTGTCGAAGAGGTCGAGCTCGAGTGCCTTCTCGCCCGCCACCGGGGAGCGCGAACTCACGATTCCGGCCGCCGCGCCGTCCGAGAACAGTGAGGACGCGACGATGGTGTCGGGGTCGTCCGAGGTGCGCAGGTGCAGGGAGCAGAGCTCGGCGCTGACGACGAGCACCACGGCGTTCGGGTCGGCTTCCACGAACTGCTTGGCCGTGCGCAACGCCGGCATCGATGCGTAGCAGCCCATGAAACCCAGGTGGTAGCGCTGGGTGGAGGGGTTGAGTCCCAGCTCGCGCACGAGCATGTAGTCCGGTCCGGGCGCGTAGAAACCGGTGCAGGACACGGTCACCACATGGGTGACGTCCGACGCCTCGATTCCGGGGCACGCCTCGAGGGCCCGCCGCCCCGCTTCCACAAACAACTTCGTCGCCTCGACGATATAGAGCTCGTTGCGCACCCGCGTGCTCGGCCGCAGCAGTTGCTGCGTCGTCCCGTCAAAGAATTGCGGATCGGGCGACGACGCCCCGTCGAGGGTGAGCTCGTCGATCACACTGTGCCTGGTGTCGATTCCGGACAGGTTGAACGACGCCGACACCAACCGTTGGGCCAGCCGGCTGAGCCCGGTCTGCGCCGCGAACACGTCGCGCACCTGATCCTGGATCAGTACTGTCGGGGGAACCACGGTCTGAAGCGCTCTGAGAGTGACGGACATAGCCACCAGTGTTACACGCCGCCCTGAACGGGCGCACCCCCGGATTTGGCCTCAGATCAGGGCAGCCGCGCGAACAGACGGATGCCCGTGAGACCGATTCCGAGCCCCGCGGCGACGATCGCGGTGACGCCCCCGATATAGGCAATGAGGGTGCTCGGCGTGTCGCCGAACGCCCTGAACCAGGTCACCAAGAATGCGGCCACCGCGACCACAGCGACGGGAATGAAGATGCGCAGTTGGAGGCGGTCGACCCCGGAGGGACGGATGGTGCGCCCCTCGCCGAGTGTTCCCCTGCACCACGGGCCACGGGTCAGGACGAGGCCTGCGACGCAGCCCCAGATGGCGACGACGAGGAGTGCCGCGATCACATCGCTCGGCCGGTGCCAGCCGTTGGCCAGCGTGGCCACGCCCGCCACGATCGCGAAGCCGGAGCCGCCCAGGGCGGCCAGCCCACGTGTGCGTGGGCTCACGACCAGGAACACGGCGAGAGCGGATGCCGCAGCGACCGTCGTATGCCCTGAAGGGAATGAATTGCCGTCGTAGCCCTCAATGCCGAGGTCGGGACGCGTCAGGATGGCCATCTTCAGAAGTTGCGTGCTGACAACGGCACCCAGCGCGGCTCCGAAGGCCACAATCAGGGTCTTCCCGTTGCGGCGCACCACCGTCACGACGCCCGTGAGCAGCAAGCCGATCACGACGGACACGAGCGGGACGGCGTCCAGAAGCTCCTGGGCCCAGGGTGTGACGCTGCGCCGACCGAACTCGGCCCCGTCGAAGGCGAGTTGGTCCATGGCCTGGCCGGTGAGGGTGCGCACGAAAAAGACGTAGAGCCCGGCGAACAGGGCGATGCCCGCAAACGCCCCCGCGAGGTAGCGAACGGGGCTGATCGTCGGAGAGGTGCGCACGATCAAGCTTCGCACGGTGCTGAGGCCCCGAGACCCCGTTCGGGGCCGGCGCAGCGTGAAAGATGAATGAAAAGGAGAGCGATCAGGCTCGGGCCGCCCCAAAACCGCACCGCAGGAGCAACAAGTCAGGGCTGCCCCATCCATGCAGCCGCTGCAGGCCGCGGAGGGCGGCGGAGGGCGGCGCGAAGAAGGTCGAGTCCCGAGACCGCGACCGGCCTGCGCGCGGAAACGAGTCTCCGGGCCCTTCGTGCTGTTCGCCAGCCATTCACCCCCGGTTCAGCCCATACTGGTGAAATAATCGGAGTAGAGTCAGCGAACTCACCGAAGAGTGCTTAGCCCCAACGAATGGAAGCTCCGTGAACATTCGAACGGCCGAATACCCCAGGCCGGATCATTTTCTGCTCCACCTCAGCGACACGCACCTGCTCGCGAATGGCAGGCGCCTCTATGACCGAGTCGACAGCACCGCACACCTGACGCAACTCTTCGCGGAGGTCGAAGCCTCAGCAGGTCGGCCGGACGCCATCATCATCACCGGCGATCTGGCGGACAAAGGCGAACCGGATGCCTACCGCGCGCTCCAGGGTATCGTCGAGCCGGCCGCCGCACGGCTGGGAGCACGGGTCTTCTGGGTGATGGGCAATCACGACGACCGCGCGTCCTTCCGCAGCACACTGCTCAATGAACCGGCATCCACCGAGCCGATCGACCGCGTCGACTTCATCGGCGGCCTGCGCCTGATCACCCTGGACACATCCGTTCCCGGCCATCACCACGGCGCCGTGACCGAGGCGCAGTTGACCTGGCTCGCCGAGCAGTTGAGTGTTCCGGCGCCCGACGGCACCATCCTCGCCATGCACCACCCGCCCGTGCCCAGCGTGCTCGATCTGGCCGTGTCGGTCGAGTTGCGGGACCAGGGCCGCCTGGCCCACGTGCTACGCGGCACGGATGTCCGCAGCATCTTGGCCGGGCACCTGCACTACTCGTCGATGGCCACGTTCGCCGGCATTCCGGTGTCGGTTGCATCGGCCACCTGCTACACGCAAGACCTCAATGTTCCGGTCGGCGGCACCCGCGGCCGCGACGGCGCCCGCACATTTAATCTGGTGCATGTTTTCGCCGACACCGTGCTGCACTCGGTTGTGCCGCTGGGCGAGTACCCGGCGCTGGAATACGTCGAGGCCGCCGAGAGCGCGCGGCGCTTGGCGGCCGACGGCATCCGAATCATGCCCGCGGGTACTCTGCCAGGGTTCCGTGAATCCCCGATGACCACACCGATCCGGGTTCGCCGCTAGCCAGCGCAGGGTGCCCGGCCTGGGCTGAACCGGAGGACTGGTCGGTCGCGGCCTGGCTCGCGCGCTCCCACGGGGCGACGATCGGGAAGTACCGCTCGAGAAAATCGGTCACGGCCGCGCGGCGCACGTCGTCGGAGATCTCAGGGTTGCTGCCGTCATTGAGACAGAACATGTCTTGATCGCGGCGTTTGCGCAGAGCGTTCATCTGGCGCAGCGCCAGCTTCAGGGTTGTCTCGATGTAGAGCGAGCGCGCCTGGGTCTGCGCCACCGCGCGCCCTGTCATCAGCGCGTAATAGTGGTACAGGGAGTTCGTCACCGAGATATCGGTCGCGGAACGGAACTGACTGGCCGCGGTGCGGGCGAAATCAGCGGGGAACTCCGCCTCGAGTTCCTCCATGACGCTCTTGCGCAGCGGCGCCGCCGTGTGCTCGAGGTGCCGGGTGGTGACCTTGCCGAACCGCTCGCGCAGCAGCGCCCGGTTGACTCGGGCACCGTTCTCGAACCCGCTGCGGGTGGTGTTGTTCTCGCCAAGGCCGATCCGGGTGGACGCCTCAATGAATTTGGTCACGCCGCCCGGCGAAAAGAACAGCTCCGGACCGACCGGACGGCCGAAGAACATATCGTCATTGGAATACAAAAAGTGCTCGGCCAGCCCGGGGATGCGGTGCAACTGGCTCTCCACGGCGTGCGAGTTGTGCGTGGGCAGAACGCTCAGGTCGGGGAAGAAGTCCTCACTGCGCATGATGGTGACGCGCGGGTGCTCGGCCAGCCACTCCGGGGCCGGCGAATCCGTGGCGATGAAGATGCGGCGCACCCAGGGAGCGAACATGTAGACGCTGCGGAGCGCATACTTGAGCTCGTCGATCTGGCGGAAACGGGCATCCGAGTCGTCGCCGTCGCCGACGACGTAGGCCTTCATGCGCTTGGCCCGTTCACGCTGGAAGTCGCTCGATGAACCGTCGACCCAGGAGAAGACCATGTCGATGTCGAAACTCACGTCGCTGGCCAAGTCATCGAACATGTGCTGCAGGGTGCGCCAGGTGCGACCGAAGAGCTCGATCGTGGTCTCGCGGGCCTCAGAGCGGGGCAGCCGCGCCCGCATCAGGGAGTTCTCGACCGGCGCGACGATCTCGTCGTCGCCGAAATGCCAGAGCTCGAATTGGAACGCCGTTTCGGCACCGTAGCGCAGGCGGCCGATCGGTTCGATGCGCGGTCGATAGACCCGGAAGACGGATGATTTGCGCAGCGTCGACAGGGCGCCGTCGGCCAGCAGCAGGGCCGGAGTCAGACTGCCGTCGAGGGGTTTTGCGTAGAAGGGCTCGTTCGCGAATTCCTCGGCAAGCACCCGGGTGAGGTTCTTGCGGCAGGTGCGGTCGACCGCGATCACCGGGCGGTCGTTGTCCCCGCGCACGAGCAGGAAGTCGATGCCGGCCCGTTCGAGGGCGTCACGCATCGCGAGGAGGTCCTTGACCATCGACTCGTGCGGAGTGAAATGTCCGTTGATCAAGTTGATCTCACCCTTGCGCACGACCACGTCCTCGCGGTCGAAACGGCGGGTGCGCGGGTCGGGTGAGAGCAGCACGAGCTCGGGCTCACTGCTCAGGGACAGTGCGGGCAGGGTGCCCGCAGGGTCGGTCGCAACGCGGCGCTCGGTGTCTGTGCGGTCGAACGTGACCATGGTCCTCCTCGAGAAGAATTGGGAACACTCATTCACGAGGCAACCACACGCAATGCCAGGGAGAGTGCGTCCGTTGATGCGGGACGGCAACGCCTGTTCAGAGACCGGGATCGAAGCAGTCGGTGGAACGCGGTGGCGCGTGCTCATTCTATGTGGAGCGCACACCTCCGCGGACTCCCGCCCGGCGCAGCGCCGACCCGCGGCGTCCGTTGTGCGGCATTGATGCCGAGGAGGCCGATGGTCAGTGCCAGCAACAGCGTGACCAACTCGTGTGCGATGTTGGGCACGGCGAGCCGTCGGCTTGAGATTACTGCGGCGGGAAGTCGCCCTGGCGATTATTGAACGGGTGTCACCGCCCAGGCAGATCAGCGGGGTCGGTGACGGGCAGTTGGCAGGCGAAGTCACGGCAGAGGTACGCCGTCGGCCGGCCCTGATGCGCGGCCCGGTCCCGGAACAGCTCGAAACCGGCGCCGGCGAAGGCGCGCGCCTGGCTCTCGGTGACGGATGCGACGAGCCCGGTTCCGCGGCGGCGAACCACGTCGAGCAGGCTCGCGGTTTCTCCGGCGGCAGCCTCATCGGGTGATGAAGCGTCGGGCACGACGACCAGGAGCTGTTCGACGGGGCCGTTCAGCGCACCCGACAGTCGCAGCGCCGCTCCGAACGCCAACGGTCGTTCGAGGGCTCGGTTGCCGAGCACGGCCATCGCGGCGACAGCGGCGGCCCGATAACGGTCCTCGCCGGTCAGCAGGTAGAGCAGATTCGCCGCGTCGGCGGCGGCGCTGATCCCGGACGGATAGGCACCCTCCGACGGGTCGACATCCTGGGCGAGTCCCTGCCCGGCAAGCACCGGATCGGGCCCGTCCGGGGCGCTGAACGGCATCCCGCTGGGACTGTCGGCGGCGGGCGGTACCGTTCCGGCATCCGTTCGACCCAGCGTGCCGTCGATGAGTCGACGCGCGGTCGTCGCGTAGCGCACCTCGCCCGTTGCCAGGGCCAGCTCGAGGAGACCTCGTGCCCACATCCCGTAGTCCTCCAGGGTGGCCTGCGCGGTCGATGCGCGCCCCGCGATGGATGCCCGAACCAGGCTCCCGTCGCGGCGCACGTGCTGTGCGAGGAGGTAGTCGGCCGCAGCCGCCGCGGTAGCCGTGAATCCGGGATTGCCGAAGGCGAAGCCGGCCCGGGCCAGTGCGGCGATGGCCAGGCCGTTCCAGCCGGTGAGCACCTTCTCGTCGAGGGCCGGCGGGGTTTCCTGCAGTCGGGCGTCGGCGTCCAGACCGTAGTAGGCCCCCTCCACCCGGCGCCCACCCACCGTGCTCTCGGAGTCCTGCGCGCTGGCGAAACCGCCACCGGGCAGGCGCAGCACGGTCGTCAGGAAGCGGGCGACGCCTTCGGCGACGGTGCGCGCCCACTGCTGCCCGGTGATCTGCCAGGCCTGCGTGTAGAGGTCGAGAAGCTGGGCATTGTCGTAGAGCATGCGCTCGTAGTGCGGGTCGGTCCAGTCCTGGTTCACGGCGTAGCGGAAGAACCCACCCTCGACCGGGTCACGAAGGGGCGAGGCTCCGACGCCCTTCAGCGTGCGCAGCGCGAGGGACTGCCCTTCTCCCGCCGCTGACCCTTCTCCCACCCAGCCGAGCAGGAAGCCGAGCACCGGAGCCACGGGAAATTTGGGCGCGCCGCCGAATCCGCCGAAGCGGGGGTCTTCCATGCCCACGAGTTCGGCCTGGGCCCGGGCGAGCGCGTGCGGGCCTGGCAGCGATCCACCGACGACCGGCACAGCGGCGGCCGCGAGGGCCTTGGCCACGAGGGATGCGCTCTCGGTGACCTCGACGCGGCGGGTGGTCCAGGCATCCGTCACCGCTTCGAGCACCTGCCGGAACGACGGATGCCCTGGCAACGGCGACGGCGGAAAGTACGTTCCCGCGTAGAAGGCGGCACCCTCAGGGGTGACGAACACGTTCAGCGGCCAGCCGAGCCCGCCCACGAACGCGCTGGCCGCGGCCAGGTAGGTGGCGTCGACCTCGGGGTGTTCCTCCCGGTCGACCTTGACGCTCACGAAGTGCCGGTTCAGGTAGTCGGCGAGCTCGGGGTCGCTGAAGCTCTCCCTGGCCATGACGTGGCACCAGTGGCAGGTCGAATAGCCGATCGAGACGAGCACGGGCACATCGCGCAGCCGGGCTTCGACGAAGGCCTCCGCGCACCATCCGTACCAGTCCACGGGGTTGGCGGCATGCGAGCGCAGATACGGGCTGATGGCGTCGGCGAGGCGGTTGGGCATGCCTCCATTGTGCCCTCCCGTTCAGGAACGGGTGGCGGCCTGGTCGGCGGCCGGGGATGCTGTCGCCGGGCGGCGTTGCACGCGCATCCAGATGAAGAAGCCGACGAGGGTGAACGCCCCGTAGAAGATGTACAGCACAGCGGATGCGTAGTATCCGGCGCTCAGCAGCAGCGGAACCCCGACGAGGTCGACGGCCACCCAGATCAGCCAGAACTCGGTCCAGCCCTTCGCCATCCCGTAGGTCGCCAGCAGCGAGCCGGTGAAGATCCAGGCGTCGGCCCAGACCGGTTCGAACGAGCCGAGCGCCCGGAAGACGGGCGTGAGGATCAGGGTTCCAGCCACGAGCCCGAGGCCGAGCAGGATCCGGACGCGGTTCCCAGCCCAGTGCGGCGCCACGGCGGCCTGCGCGACCCCGCGGCGATGCTGGGACCACTGGATCCAGCCGAAGATGGACACGACGATGAACATGATCTGCCGACCCGCCTGCCCGAGCAGGTTGACCGGATTGGGGGTTCCGAAGACGGCACCGAGGAACACCGTGAACAGCAGCACGTTCCCGACGATTCCCACCGGCCAGGCCCACACCTTGCGGCGCATGCCGCCGACCGCGCTCAGGATGCCGAAGGCGTTGCCGATGATCTCGCGCCAGAGAATCGTCTGGGTTCCGATCTGCAGCTGTGCGTCGAAAAGCCACTCGATCGGGTTCATCCGTCAACTTCCTCGCTGGGCGCTTCCCGCCCAACCCAACCTAACGCGCCGGTCGGCGGTTCAGTTGACGTCGTCGGGGTGCGCGCTCACGCGGCCGACGCGCTCGAGCGCGGTGATCGTGGCGAGCTCGGTGTGGCTCAGCTCGAAGTCGAACACGTCGAAGTTCTCGGCCATGCGCTCGCGACGGTTTGACTTGGGGAAGACGATGTTGCCCATCTGCAGGTGCCAGCGGATGACGACCTGCGCGGGCGTCTTACCGTGCGCCTCGGCGGCGACGGCGACGACGGGCTCCTCGAAGAGCGGGTACTTGCCCTGTCCGAGCGGCCCCCACGCCTCGATCCGGATGCCATGGGCACGGGCGAACGCTGTCACCTCGGGCTGCTGATGCGCCGGGTGCAACTCGATCTGGTTGACGGCGGGCACGACATCCGTCTCCGCCAGCAGGCGCGCCAAGTGCGGAGCCAGGAAGTTGGACACGCCGATCGAGCGGGCCCGGCCCGACTCACGGATCTGTTCGAGCGCCTTCATGCTCTCGACGTAACGGTCCTTCGCGGGTGCCGGCCAGTGGATCAGGTAGAGGTCGACGTAGTCGAGCCCGAGCTTCTCGAGACTCTCGTCGAACGCGTCGAATGCCGACGCGGTGCCCTGCCGGTCGTTCCACAGCTTGGTGGTCACGAACAGGTCGGGGCGCGCGATCCCGGATGCCCCGAGCGCGGCCCCGACACCGGCCTCATTCCCATAGATGGCGGCCGTGTCGATATGCCGGTAGCCCGTTTCGAGGGCGTCGCTGACGATGCGGGTGGTCTCTTCCGGTTCGACCTTGAAGACACCGAACCCGAGCTGCGGGATGGTGTGGCCGTCGTTGAGAGTGAGAGTGGGAACGGAAATGGTCATCAGCCCACCCTAGGTCGGGCCGCCGACGCGAGCGGGCGCGGCATCCGTCGTTCACCGCATGGTCACACGGAGGTCATACGATAGAAGGCTCATGATCCCCGTCGAAATCTCCTTTCCGCCCGAGCTTCCGGTCAGCCAGCGCCGAGAGGACATCGCCCGCGCCATCCGCGACAACCAGGTGGTCATCGTCGCCGGCGCGACGGGATCCGGCAAGACCACGCAGCTGCCGAAGATCTGCCTCGAGCTGGGCCGGGAGAACATCGGCCACACCCAGCCCCGTCGTCTCGCCGCGCGCACGATCGCGGAGCGCATCGCCGAGGAACTCGGTCAGGAAGTGGGCCAGACGGTCGGCTACCAGGTGCGTTTCACCGACCAGGTCGGCCCCGACACCCGCATCAAGCTGATGACCGACGGCATCCTGCTCAACGAGATGCACCGCGACCGAATGCTGCGCAAGTACGACACCATCATTATTGACGAGGCGCACGAGCGCAGCCTCAACATCGATTTCCTGCTCGGCTATCTGCGGCAGCTCCTGCCCCAGCGCCCCGACCTCAAGCTCATCATCACCTCCGCCACGATCGACCCGCAGAGCTTCGCCGAGCACTTCGCCACGCCCGACGGCACACCGGCCCCGATCATCGAGGTCTCCGGGCGCACCTACCCGGTCGAGATCCGCTACCGCCCGCTGGTCGTCGAGGCGATGGACGGCGACGACGACGACACGACGGATGCCGCGCCTACCGTCGACCGGGATTACATCGAGGGGATCTCCGCCGCGCTCGATGAACTCGAAAGGGAGTCCAGCGGCGACGTTCTGGTCTTCCTCAGCGGCGAGACCGAGATCCGGGATGCCGCGGACGCGCTGCAGGGCAAGTACGCCTCTTCGGCGCGCACCAGCCCCACCGAGATCCTTCCCCTTTACGGGCGACTCTCGTCCGCCGACCAGCACAAGGTGTTCCAGCCGTCGAAGGTCGCCGGCGTGCGGCGCCGCATCGTGCTGGCCACGAACGTGGCGGAGACCAGCCTGACCGTGCCGGGCATCCGTTACGTCATCGATGCCGGAACTGCGCGGATCAGCCGGTACAGCGTCCGTTCGAAGGTGCAGCGGCTGCCGATCGAGGCCATCTCGCAGGCGTCCGCGAACCAGCGCTCGGGACGAAGCGGGCGCACCAGCGACGGCATCGCCATCCGCCTCTATTCGGAGGACGACTTCGGCCGCCGCCCCGAGTACACCGAGCCGGAGGTGCTGCGCACCAACCTGGCCGCGGTCATCCTGCAGATGATCTCGCTCGGCCTCGGCGACATCGCGGCGTTCCCATTCCTCACCCCGCCCGACTCGCGCGGCATCAAAGACGGCCTCGACCTGCTCGCCGAGCTCGGCGCGGTCGTACCCGACACGGCCGGCCACGGCGCCGGCAACAAGTCGGGCGGCAGGTCCGGCAACTCCCAACCCGGTATCTCCCAGCTGACCCGCATCGGCCAGCAGCTCGCGAAGCTGCCCATCGACCCTCGGTTCGGGCGGATGGTGATCGAGTCGAAGACGCAGGCGGTGAGCCGCGAGGTGATGGTGATCGTCTCCGGACTCACCATCCAGGACCCGCGCGAACGGCCGCTCGAGCGCCGCGCGCAGGCCGACCAGCAGCACGCCCGGTTCACCGACCCGACGAGCGACTTCCTGAGCCTGCTGAACCTCTGGAACTACCTCGAGCTGCAGCAGAAGGAGCTCGGTTCCAGCGCGTTCCGCCGACTCTGCAAGAACGAGTTCCTCAATTACCTGCGCGTGCGCGAATGGCAGGACGTGTACAAGCAACTGCGTCAGATGGCCAAGCCGCTCGGACTCCACATCGGCGATCCCAGTGTGAACCCCGACGGCATCCACCGTTCCCTCCTGGCCGGTCTGCTCTCCCACATCGGGCTCAAGGACATCGCCAAGAAGGATTACATCGGCGCTCGGCAGCAACGGTTCGTGATCTTCCCTGGCTCGGCGCTGGCCAAGAAGCAGCCGAACGCAGTGATGAGCGCCGAATTGGTCGAAACCAGTCGCCTCTTCGCTCGGATGAACGCGGTCGTCGACCCGGCGTGGGCCGAGCCGCTCGCCGGAGACCTCTGCAAGCGCAGCTACTCCGAACCGCACTGGGAGAAGAAGCAGGGAGCCGTCGTCGCCTATGAGCGGGTCACCCTCTACGGGGTGCCGATCGTGCCGCGTCGTCGGATCCAGTTCGCTCGAGTCGACCCGGCCTACGCCCGCGACCTGTTCATCCGGCACGCTCTCGTCGAGGGTGAGTGGGACCTCGACCGCATCGACCAGCGCGTCACGGCCTTCGACCGGGCCAACACGAGCCTGCGCAAGGAGCTCGCGGAACTCGAAGAGCGCACGCGGCGCCGCGACATCCTGTTCGACGACGAGGCCGTGTTCGAGTTCTATCAGAAGTTGATTCCCGCCGACGTATGCTCAACGCGCACATTCGAGACCTGGTGGCGGCAGGCGCGCGCGCAAACGCCCGACCTGCTCACGATGACCGCCGAGGCGCTGGTCCCCGAGAACGCACCGGAGATCGACGAGGCCGTTTTCCCGCCGATCTGGCGCCAGGGTGACCAGAAGTTCGCGCTCAGCTACCGGTTCGAGCCCGGCGCCGATGACGACGGCGTGGCCGTGCAGATCCCGTTGGCCTTGCTCGCGCGGCTCTCCCCCACCGGGTTCGATTGGCAGGTTCCGGGACTCCGGGCCGACCTGGTCACGGCGTTGATCAAGTCGCTGCCCAAGAGCATCCGTCGAAACGTGGTGCCCGCGGGCGACTGGGCGACGCGGCTGCTGAACGAGCTTCCGGCGGCGCCGGGCGAGGTGTCGGTCGGAGCATCGGGCACGGGCGGGGTGTCGGTGGCGGTCTCCACAGGCCGGGCCTCCGATCGGTCGGTGTTCGACCGTGACGACATTCCGTTCACCGAGACCCTTGCTGCCCTGATCCAGAAGCTCACCTATGTGCCGGTTACCGCGAACGACTTCGAGCTGGGCCGGGTGCCGGCCCACCTCCGCATGACGTTCCGGGTCGTCGACGAACGCGGGCGGCCGATCGCCTCCGGCAAGGATCTGCCCGACCTGCAGCGACGCCTCGGCAACCAGGCCCGCGAAAGCGTCGCCGCGGCATCCGCCGCCACCCCCACCAATGCGATCGAGCGTTCCGGACTCATCACCTGGGATTTCCCCGAGCTGCCCCGTTTCCTCGACACGAAGCAGGGGGACAACACCATCCGCGGTTACCCGACGCTGGTCGACGAGGGCACCTCGGTGGCCATCCGCATGATGAGCACGGAGGCCGAGCAGGCCCGCACCCTGCCCGGCGGGGTGCGGCGGCTGCTTCTGCTCGCGACGCCGTCCCCGGTCGCGTACGTGCAGCAGCACCTCACCGGGGCCGAGAAGCTCAGCCTGGCCACCAGCCCGTACCGCACCACCCAGGCGCTGTTCGACGACTGCCTCGCGGCGAGCGTCGACGACGTTCTGTTCCGGGTGAAGCCGGGCGGGCAGGTTTTCATGCGTGCGGAGTTCGACACCGTCCGGGACCGTGTTTCCGGCGTGGTGATGGATTCAATGTTTGACACGGTCGGCCTTGTCGCGCGCATTCTCGCCGCGGCCCGCGTCGCCGACAAGGCGCTCAAGGCCTCCACCAGCATGGCCCTGCTGCCTGCCCTGACGGATGCCCGCGCGCAGCTCGCCGGGCTGGTCTATCCCGGTTTCGTGAGCGCCACGGGCCTCGCCCAGCTGCGCCACCTGCCGCGCTACCTCGCGGGCATCACCGCCCGCATCGTGAAACTCGGCGACAACCCGAGCCGCGACCGGGTTTGGATGAACGAGAGCCAGTCGGCCACCGGCCGGTTCGTGGACGCCGGCGGCACGATCCCGCTGCCGGCGAACGCGGCCGTCAACCTCGTGCGCGCCCGCTGGCTGATCGAGGAGCTGAGAATCAGTCTCTTCGCCCAAGAGCTCAAGGCCGCGGAGCCCGTCTCCCTGCAGCGCATCCACAAGGCCCTGACCGGCTGACGGGCGCCTCGACGGCCAGTAGTCGCTATCTACGAATTTACGTTCACAATAGATGATCAACCATGGTGGATATGTTCTATTTGAGGTAGACTCATGTTGTGACGAACCTCCTGGAAATCCTTGATGCGGATGCCGCGCCCGGTCCGTGTGCTGCGACGCGGGTGGTTGCCGAGTTGCGGGCCTTCGCGGCGGGGCTCGGGGAATCTCTGCGGTGTTCGGGGGTGCGTGGTTTCGACGATGACGGGCTGTTGCTGGTGACGGCGGCGGTAGAGGTGCTCGGCCGGCGGGTGGACGCGTTGCGGGTGGCGGTGGCGGCGGAGGTCGCTGATCGGTCGCGTCCCGAGCTCGGCAGTGGGCAGTTGTCGGCGAGGAAGGGGTGCCGCAACGCCGGGGAATTGCTCGAGCGGGTGACGTTGGTTTCGGGGCCGACCGCGGGGCGGCGGATGCGGTTGGGCAAGCAGCTGCGCAC
>NZ_SOGJ01000012.1 GCF_004402375.1 Cryobacterium breve | reverse complement strand
GGGCGAGGCCCCGCCGGGCAGGGGCGGCCGGCGGGGGAGCGCGGCTCCGGAACCGTGCTCGCGGTCGGGGTGCTCGGCGCGGTCCTGCTGTTCACGGCGATGCTCCTGCCGCTGTTCGCGGCGCTGGCGGTCCGCCAGTCGGTGCAGGGGGCCACGGATGCCGCGGCCCTCGCCGCCGCCGACACGGCCTCGGGGCGTGTGGCAGGCGTTCCCTGCGCGGCGGCGGCCGAGGCGGCGAGGCTCAATGGGGCATCCGTCACCGGGTGCACGGTGGAGGGGCTGATCGTGTCGGTGACGGCGGTGCGCGGCTACCTTGGGTTCGAGCTGGGTGCCCGAGCGAGGGCGGGTCCTCCGGGATCGGATAGCGGCACGCCCGGTGCGGGCGCCGCGCCGGGCGTGCCGACTGCACCCGGCGCGGCCCAGGGCCCGCCCGGCTGACCGAGGGTTAGGAGGGCTAGTCGAGGAGGGCCTCGACGTAGCGGTAGTCGACGGCGGTGGGCCGGTCGGGTACGTCGGCGGAGCCGAATTCCAGGCCGGCGCCGCGCAGATAGAGGTAGCGCTTGTTGCCATCGACCGGGATCTCGAGTCGCGGCCGAGGATCGCCGGACTCAAGGAACTCCGTGGTCACTGTCTTTCCTTCGAGGGGGCCGTCCGTGAGCTTCGCGGTGTACGTGCCCGTTGCTGAATTCGCCATGCTCCAATTGTCCCCGCCATCGCATACCTGGCAACCCCTGGCGGCGTCGGCCGGAGCGCTCGATTAGGTAGGCACCATATTGCAGTGTGTATGGTGTGCCATGGCCCACTTGGACCCGTACCTATAAAGAGGAGTCTGGTGCCAGGCACTAAGAAGCTGGTCATTGTCGAATCGCCGACGAAGATGAAGTCGATCGCCGCCTATCTGGGCGACGGCTACGAGGTCTTGTCCTCGGTCGGCCATATTCGCGACTTGATTGAGCCCAAAAATTTGCCGCCCGAACTGAAAAAGGGCCCGCTGGGCAAGTTCTCGGTCGACGTGGACAACGGCTTCGAGCCGTACTACGTCGTGTCCGATGCCAAGAAGAAGACCGTGGCCGAACTCAAGCGGGCCATGAAGAACGCCGACGAACTCCTGCTCGCAACTGATGAGGACCGCGAAGGCGAGGCCATCGCCTGGCACCTGCTGCAGGTCCTGCAGCCCAAGGTCCCGGTCAAGCGCATGGTCTTCCACGAGATCACCAAGGAAGCCATCCTTCAGGCGAAGGACAACACCCGCGACCTCGACACTGCCCTCGTCGACGCGCAAGAGACCCGGCGCATCCTCGACCGCATCTACGGCTACGAGATTTCCCCAGTGCTCTGGCGCAAGGTCGGCCCCGGCCTGTCCGCCGGCCGCGTGCAGTCCGCCGCCACCCGCCTCGTCGTCGAGCGCGAACGCGAGCGCCTCGCGTTCGTGTCGGCCGGCTACTGGGACCTGATCGCCCAGCTCGCGCCCGGTGCGTCGGCGACGGATGCCGCGTTCCAGTCCAAGCTCGTTCGTCTGAACGGGGAGCGCATCGCCTCCGGCGGCGACTTCGACGACCTCGGCCGGCTCAAGCCGAAGGTGTCCGCGGTCACCCTCGACGAGGCATCCGCCCTTGCCCTGGCCACCGCCCTGAAGGAACCGTCCGTCGCGCTGACCGTGACAAAGGTGGCCTCCAAGCCCTACCGTCGCAGCCCGGCCGCGCCGTTCACCACTTCGACCCTGCAGCAGGAGGCAGCGCGCAAACTGCGCTTCACGGCCCGGCAGACCATGAGCGTGGCGCAGTCGCTCTACGAAAACGGTTACATCACCTATATGCGTACCGACTCGCCGTCGCTGTCGCAGCAGGCGATCACCGCCGCACGCACCCAGGCATCCGCTCTCTACGGCCCCGAAACGGTGCCTGACAAGCCCCGCCTCTACAAAGGCAAGAGCAAGAACGCCCAGGAGGCGCACGAAGCGATCCGCCCGTCCGGTGACACGTTCCGCACCCCGGCGAGCCTCGCATCCACACTTCGAGGCAACGACTTCAAGCTGTACGACCTGATCTGGAAGCGCACTGTCGCCTCCCAGATGGCCGATGCGACCGGGTCGACAGCATCGGTGACCATCGCGGCCGGGCCGACCGGCGCATCCGTGCACCCCGCGGCCTCCGGTGCTCTCGCCGAGTTCGCCGCCAGTGGCACGGTGATCACGTTCCGCGGGTTCATGCTCGCCTATGAGGAGTCCCGCGACGAGGAGCGCAACGCGCCCACCGACGCCACCGAGTCCAAGCTGCCGCCGCTCGAAGAGGGTCAGAAGCTGACCTTGCTCGACGTGGAGGCCAAAGGTCACGAGACCACTCCTGCCGCCCGCTACACCGAGGCCAGCCTGGTCAAGAAGCTCGAAGAACTCGGCATCGGCCGTCCGTCGACGTACGCGTCGATCATCTCCACCATCACCGAGCGGGGCTACGTCACGCCTCGCGGCCAGTCACTCGTGCCCAACTGGATCGCTTTCTCGGTCGTGCGCCTGCTCGAGGAATACTTCTCCGACCTGGTCGAATACGACTTCACCGCCGAGATGGAGGACGACCTCGACCGGATCGCCGACGGCAAGGCCGACCGGGTGGACTGGCTGACCAGCTTCTACTTCGGCTCCGACAAACACCGCGGCCTGCGCCAGGTCATCGACAATCTGGGCGAGATCGACGCCCGCAGCGTCAACTCGATGCCCATCGGCGACGACATCACCTTGCGCATCGGCAAATACGGTCCCTATCTCGAGGTCATCGACCCCGATGCTGCAGCGGATGCCCCGCCGCGCCGCGTGAATATCCCGCCGAACCTGGCCCCCGATGAGCTGACCCCGGCGAAGGCCCGCGAACTCATCGACGCGCCAGTCATCACCGACCGGGTGATTGGCATCAACCCCGACAACGGCAAGCGCATTGTGGCCAAGGACGGCCGGTTCGGACCCTACGTCACCGAGCTGGAGCCTGAGCCCGAGGTCGTCGAACCCGGCGAGACCATCGACCCGCTCACGGGTGAGGTTACGCTGCTCGCCGACTCGGCCGCCGCCGAGGTAGCCGCGACGACGACGGCCGCCGCCGTCGCGAAGCCCAAGCGCAAGGCCCCGGCCAAGAAGGTCGCCGCAGTCAAGCCCCGCACGGCCTCCCTGTTCAAGACCATGGACCTCGCCACGATCGACCTCGATACGGCGCTACACCTGCTCGCCCTGCCGCGCGTGGTCGGCATCGACCCGGAGACGAGTGCGGAGATCACGGCGCAGAACGGAAAGTTCGGTCCCTATCTCAAGAAGGGCGTCGACACCCGGTCGCTCACCAGCGAAGACCAGATCTTCGAGATTGACCTGGCCGGCGCGGTCGAACTGTATGCGCAGCCCAAGTACGGCGCCCGGCGGGCGTCGAGCGCGCTCAAGGAATTCGAGGCCCCCGACCCGGAGAGCGGCAAGGCCATCAAGATCAAGGACGGCCGGTTCGGCGCTTACGTCACCGACGGAGTCACCAACGCCACTATCCCGAAGGCCGAAACGGTGGAGGAGGTCGACTTCGACCGCGCGGTGCAGCTGCTCGCGGACAAGCGCGCCAAGGGTCCGGCCGTGAAGAAGGCTCCGGCGAAGAAGGCTGCAGTCAAGAAGGCTCCGGCGAAGAAGGCTGCAGTCAAGAAGGCTCCGGCGAAGAAGGCTGCAGTGAAGAAACCGACCCCGTCGGGCGCGACCACGACCGTGCGCGCCCAGCGCACCCCAGCCCAGAAGGCCGCGACGGCCGCGAAGGCTGCGGCGACCCGGGCTGCCACTGCGGCCGCGAAGTCGGCACAGGGCTCGTCGCAGTCGTGAGCGGTGCAGCAGGAGTAGCACCCGCTGGACTCTTCATCACCCTTGAGGGAGGTGACGGTTCCGGCAAGACCACCCAGTCGCAGCTGCTCACCGATTGGCTCGAACAGCGCGGGCGCACCGTATTGCGCACGCGCGAGCCCGGCGGCACCGAGGTCGGCATCGCGATCCGTGAGATCGTGCTGCACCACCGCGGCGAGATCGCGCCGCGCGCCGAGGCGCTGCTCTACGCCGCCGACCGGGCACAGCATGTGGCCACCGCGGTGCGGCCGGCGCTTGCCCGTGGCGACGTGGTGGTCCAGGACCGCTACCTCGACTCATCCGTCGCCTACCAGGGTGCCGGCCGTGTGCTCGACGGCACCGAGGTTCGCAACCTGTCGCTGTGGGCGGCGGAGGGGCTGCTGCCGCGGCTGACCATTCTGCTCGACCTCGACGAGAGTGCCGCGCGCGGCCGGCTCGACGCGGCGAACAAGCGTTTCGATCGGCTCGAGGCGGAGAAGAGCGACTTCCACGGCCGGGTGCGCGACGCGTTCCTTGCCCTGGCCGCCGCCGAGCCGGAGCGCTTCCTGATCGTGGATGCAGCGCTGCCGGTGGAGCAGATCGCCGCCGTCATCCGCGACCGGGTCGCGGCGCTGCTCTGAGCCGCGCGGGCTGACCTGCTGCTGAGCGCCATCCGCCCGCCGTACCTGCCCGGCGTCAACAGCTCCCGGTGCGTGTCCCCAACGAATTCGACGGGGATTTTGCCCGTGAATACCGTTTTCGGCCCCAAACCGGTCGTTTTGGGCAAAAATCTCCGTCGAATCGGTTCGACGGTCCGGGATGCTGCGGTCCGGGATGCTGCGGTTCCGGGGTGCTCCGACTTCCGGGCGCTGCGGCTCCAAGCTCACTGTCACCGACGAAAGGTACGCTGGTCCGATGACTGTGTGGGATGGCCTGACAGGTCAAGCGGATGCGATCGCGATCTTCCGCGCGGCGGCCGAGCGGCCCGCCGACGGAGACCCCGAGGCGCGCGCCGGGTCCGCGATGACCCACGCCTGGCTGATCACCGGGCCGCCCGGCTCGGGCCGTTCCAACCTCGCGTTCGCCTTCGCGACCGCCCTGCTCAGCCCCGGCACCGAGGCCGGTGACGAGAACGCCCGCCGCCTTGTCGACGCTCGCACTCACCCCGACCTGACCGTGCTCTCCACCGAGGGCGTCATCATCAAGATGGACGCGGTCAAAGAGGCCGTGAAACGCTCGCAGTACTCGCCGTCGGTGGGACGCTACCGCGTGGTCGTCGTCGAAGACGCCGACCGCATGGTGGAGCGCACCTCCAACGTTCTGCTCAAGGCCCTCGAAGAGCCGCCGGAACGCACCGTGTGGATCCTGTGCGCCCCGAGCGAGGCCGACCTGCTGCCCACCATCCGGTCCCGGGTTCGGTCGGTGCGGCTGCGCGTGCCGAGCGTCGACGACGTTGCCGAGCTGCTCGTTGCCCGGGACGGCGTCGACCGGGCCACCGCGGAACGAGCAGCGCGTGAGGCGCAGAGCCACATCGGCATGGCCCGCCGCCTGGCCACGAACCCCGAAGCGCGTGCGCGACGCGAGGAGACCCTTCGGGCGGCCCTCGGCATCCGTGGGGTGTCGGCGGCCGTGAATGCCGCCGCCAGGCTGCTCGCCATCGCCGGCGACGACGCGAAGGCGATCACCCTCGAACGCGACGCCGCCGAGCGCGAGGGAGTGCTGCGCTCCCTGGGCGTCGAGCCGGGCCAGTCGGTGCCGCCCGGCCTGCGCGGCCAGATCAAGGCCCTGGAAGACGACCAGAAGCGGCGCGCCACCCGCAGCCTGCGCGACGGGATCGACCGCATCCTGGTGGACCTCACCTCGCTCTACCGGGACGTGATCATGGTGCAGCTCGGCCGCGAGACCAGTGTGATCAACCGGGAACTCCTCACGGAGGTGCGCGCAGCGGGAGCCGTCTGCGCACCCGCGGCCACCCTGTTCACTCTGGATGCGATCGCCCAGGCCCGGCAGCGAATCGAATCGAACGTGGCGCCGGCGCTGGCCCTCGAGGCCATGCTCGTGTCGGCGATCCGCCGATGACGTGGTGTGCAGGTCGGCCGCAGAGGCCGCCCGCTGAACGTTCAGCTGAGAGAAAGAGAACCCGTTGACCAGACGAACTCGCTTGAGCACCCTGTCGGTGCGAGCCCGGGCCACGGCCATGGCCCTGGTGCTCACGATGGCGCTGAGCGGCTGCGTATCGCTGTTTCTGCCGCAGCAGGCCCAATCCACCTCGGTTCCCACCGGGGAGAAGGTCAGCGCCGACCTCGAACCGTTCTACGACCAGGTGCTCAAGTGGAAGGACTGCGGCTCCGGGCTGCAGTGCACCACGGCCTCCGCGCCACTCGACTGGGCCGACCCAGGCAGTGGCGACACGGTAGACCTGGCCCTGGTGCGGCATCCTGCCACGGGCAGCCGGGTCGGCTCCCTGCTCGTGAACCCCGGTGGCCCCGGTGGCTCTGGCTACGACTTCGTCAAGGATTCCCTCGACTATGCAACGGATGCGAAGCTGCAGGCCGGTTTTGACGTCGTCGGCTTCGACCCGCGTGGGGTGGGCCGTTCCTCGGCGGTGAGCTGCTACGAACCAGCCGAAATGGACGAGTACCTCTACGGCCTCCCGGCCACGCAGCGCGGCAGCGACGCCTGGATCCAGGAGTTGGCCGCCGCCGCTGCGGACTTTGGCGCCGCCTGTCAGCAGAACACCGGCGCGCTGCTCGGGCACGTGGACAGCATCAGTGCCGCCCGCGACCTCGACCTGCTGCGCGCGGCACTCGGCGACGAGAAGCTCAACTTCCTCGGCTACTCCTACGGCACGTTCCTCGGCGCGACCTACGCCGACCTCTACCCGGACCGGGTCGGCCGACTCGCCCTCGACGGCGCGCTCGACCCGGCCACCACGAACGCCGACGTCACCCGGGTTCAGGCCACCGGATTCGAGAACGCCCTGCGCTCCTATCTCACCGACTGCCTGGCAGGGGAGGAGTGCCCCTTCGACGGCACCGTCGACGACGCCATGAACACCATCGGCGCCCTGTTGGCCTCGGTCGACGTGAGCCCGATCTCGGCCACCGACGGTCGCCGACTTGGCGCGAATTCGCTGCTCACCGCGATCATCTACCCGCTCTACCAGGCCGCCGCGTGGCCGAACCTGAGCGAGATGTTCGATAGCGTGCTGCGCGGCGACGCCGACCTGGCCTTCCAGTTCGCGGACGGCTACAACGGCCGCTCCGCCGACGGCACCTACAGCGACAACGCGACCGAGGCGTTCATGGCCATCAACTGCGTCGACTACAGCTACAACGACGATCCGGCGTCCATGCGCGCGCAGGCCGCCGAGATCGAACTGGCGGCCCCGACCATTGGCAAGTACATGGCCTACGGCGACATCGGCTGTGCGAACTGGCCCTATAAATTCGAGGGTGAGCGCACCGCCATCGCGGCCGAAGGGGCCGACCCGATCCTGGTCATCGGCACCACGAACGACCCGGCCACGCCCTACGTGTGGGCCGAGAACCTCTCGGAGCAGCTCGACAGCGGCCAGCTCGTCACCTACACGGGTGAGGGGCACACCGCCTACAACAAATCGAACGCCTGCGTGAACTCAGCCGTCGACGACTACCTCCTGAAGGGCACGGTGCCGACCGCCGACCCCAAGTGCTGAGCATCCGTCTGACTGCAGATTTGCGCACTGTGTAAGAATTGAGGCATGTCGGTGCATCACGAAGAACCGGGCCTGCGCGAACGCAAGCGGCTCGCCACGCGTCGTGCAATTCAGCGTGCCGTGCTCACGCTCTCCTGCCAGCGGGGCCTCGAGAAGGTCACCGTGGAGGAGATCAGCCGGGAGGCCGACGTTTCGCCGCGCACCTTCTTCAACTATTTTTCCTCCAAGGATGCCGCGCTCGTCGGCGACGAACTCGACCTCGCCTCCGAGCCGCAGATCGATGCCTTCGTGCACGGCGGACCCGAGGGGGACATGCTGGCCCAGTTGGCCATGCTGCTCTCGGACAGCCTCCGGAGCACCGAGGGTGACCGGGAGATCCACCAGCTGCGCCGCCAGCTGATGAAGGAGAACCCCTATCTGTTCGGGATGCGGATGGCCACCCTGCGCAATTTCGAAGGCCGGCTGCAGGAGATCATCACTCGCCGCTTCGTCGCCGACCACCCGAAACTCGGCGCCGACTCGGTGCAGCTGCAACAGCGCGCACTGCTTTTCACCCTGGTGGCCGTGGCCGCACTGCGCCACGCCTGGCGATGCTGGGCCGACTCGGATGTGACCCGGCCCCTGGCAGAGCACGTCACAGCATCCTTTGCCGACCTGTACGAGATGACGCTCAAGACCGGCTAAGCTTGGTAGCTGTGTCACCGAGGTTTTCCGAGAGGAAGAATCGTGACGCCGCCTTAGCTCAGTCGGTAGAGCGTCTCACTCGTAATGAGAAGGTCATCAGTTCGATTCTGATAGGCGGCTCCATATAAACACTGGCATCCGGGGGCATCGGATGGCGGGCCCCCGGTGGAGATGCACCTTATGCTGCACCCTATGGTTCCGAAGAGGATCAACGCCGGCGTCGACGCGCCGCAGCTTGTGCTGAGCGCACGACGTCGACGATCTGCAAATTTAGGGCGTCGCAGAGTGCATCGAGCTGGTCGACGTCGAGCACGCGCTCCCCGCGCAGGTGCTTTGACATCTGCGACTGAGAGATTCCGACGGCCGCGCCGAGCGCCTTTTGCGACACGAAGTCGGACCGGTTGAACTCGCGGCGCAGGATCTCGGCGACGGCGACTGACAGCGGCCCAGGCTGAGTTGTTCCTCCGGACGGCACTGCTCGAAACTATCGCGCCCAGTGCGCAACACCTGTTTCCATCGCGCGGAGAGTTCATTTGAACTACGCTCGAAGTATGGAGAAGCGGCAACGTCGCCTTCTGGTGGCGGACTCGGTAAATACTGAGATCGCCCGTCAAGGGTGGACGCGCGAGCGCCTCGCCGGGTCTTTGGGTGTACCGCTGGCTTCGTTCGAAAGAATGCTCTCAGGCGACACGGCAATCGACGTTGACACACTGGATGAGATCGCAGCCGCTCTTGGAGTTGCCATCGACTCGCTTCTCGGAGCGGAATAGCGGTTTCCCCAGGCCGCAGGGGATCGGGGTTCAGTTGTCTATTATCGTTTTGGATTCAGCAGTGGTTGAGGCAGCGGCAAGGGGGATTGGGATCACCGATCGTGAGGGTCTCGATGCGCACCTCGGCGTGGATATCTCGCTCCCCGTTACCATGCTGATGGTGGCAACAATCCTGAGCAGGCTGCCGGTCACCCTCGACAACGCGTTCAGTGCTACGCGGGCCGAGCCGGTGTCTCCTGCTTGTCACGGCCGGCGATAGGCTCAAGCCAACAATGGGGGAACCATGAAACTTGTCCTGATCGCCTGTGCGAGTGCGCTGTTGTTGCTCACCGGGTGCACGTCGGCGGCCGATAGCGCCAGGGACAAGGCGGCCGAGGCGCTCCACGTCCGGGAGCAGATGTGGGAAGCGGACGGCCACGATGAACCGTTGCCGGACATTAGCGAAGAGGGTGTGGCGACGAACGTCAGCGACCTCTACGACTCGACAGATGACATCCTGATGAACGGAAGCACGGACGCTGCCTGCGATTCGCTCGGAACGTCGTGGGATTTGCTGAGCCAGACAGACATGCCCGATGAGGAGCAGCAGGGTTACCTCAATGTCATGCTGGATGATCTGTCGCAAGCATATTCTGCGTGCGGTGACGGCCGGTGGAAGGACGCGATTCCCCGCGTTGCCAACATCAATCTGATGACGGAGCAGTACCTGAGCCGCTACTGAATTCGACGGGCCTCTCGCGGGTGGCGGCGCCAGGTCATACATTCCCGGGCATGGATGACCTCGCATGGATCGACCCCCCGCATTGCCCAGCATGCCTGACTGTTTGCGCACCGGGCGGAACGACGACGCATCCCTATTGGGTGTGCCCGTCGTGCCGAACTGCGGTACTCACGCGCTGAGCGAGGTCCCGCCACCCGCGGCGGGGGAGGGTCGCGGAGTCGGGTGAGGGAAGGCTATGGCGCCGAGCACGGTGGGCGCGAGCATGCCGCCGATAGACTCCCGATATCGAACAGGGGAACCATGAAGCTGCGCGCCGTCGCCATCACCGCAACCGTTCTACTGCTGGCCGGGTGCTCAGCGGAACCGAGCGAGATCGCCGTGGACACAACGGCCACGGCGGCACCCACACCCACCATCAGCCCCACCCCCACGTGGTCACCGACGCCATGGCCGACAGATATCCCCTCAGTCGTGGAAGCACCCGCCGCGGCGGCAACACCGGCCGACGCATCCGACGCAAGCTACGACGACGCGGTATTCCTCGCAGCCCTCGGCACGATAGACCCAGGCCTAGCCCGCGAGCGATCACTAGGCCGCGCTGCAAACGTCTGCCTGGACATCGAGGACGGGAAGGACAGCACGACGATCATCCTGAACATGGAAGCACGGTTCGAAGGCGGCACGGTGCCGAACCTCTCCGGCGGGCAACTCGCCTCGCTGCTCAGCCTGATCAAGACCACCTGTGACTAGCTGACAGGACCGCGGCGTACACTCCCCGGCATGGATGACGACCTCGACACCATAGATCCGCCGCACTGCCCGAACTGCTTGACGAGCTGCGTGGCCGGCGGCACGACCACCCACCCGTACTGGGTGTGCCCGTCGTGCCGCACTGCGGTACTCACGCGATAACCACGAGTGCGTGAAACCTCAGGCCTAACTTGGGCCGAACCAGACCTGCAGTACCGTGGCCAAGCGTCGCGCGCGTCCTCAGTTGGCGGAGAGGTCCATTACGTCGGCGCGAGTCCCATTAGGGGGCCCGTGGGTGTGCAAGCTGGCGGCACGAGCGCAGTAGGGTTGGGGAACTATGGCGAGAAAGGATCAAGTAGCTGCGAATGAGCGCCGCGCACGGCGCGCGGTTGCAGCCATCCCGCCCAGCGAGCTGTGGGACCCTCCTCCGGTAGAGGAGTGCGAGCAGTCCGTCGTTCCTGTCCAGCTCGATGAGCTCAGTCGGATCACCATGCGTCGGGTTGAGTGGAACGGTCAACTTGTCAGCTACGCCGTGATCTACACTGAGCGTAACGGTTCCGGCAATTGGCAAGAGATTGCCTCTATCGACTGCTGTCATAACAACGTTCATAGGCATGACGGCCTACACGGAGCGATTGACCCCGTGATAATTCAACCCATATATTCACAGCAAAACGTGCAAGAATCGTTTGGAACGTCGTACGATGCGATCCACGACACCTATACCGAGCGAAGGGCACGGCGATGACAAGTCGGAACAACTCGATGAATCGCGACGATGCCACACGCCGTGTGATGAAGACAATTGCCGTCGGTCAGCACCGCGTGACTCTCCCGTTCCGTGCGGAGGACGGTAGCCAGCCGTTGGTTGTTGCTATGCCGTATGAACATGTGAGCGACGTCGTTCTTCGGGTTCGTTCTATCGGCGGTCATGCAAACGTTGCCGTCGCGTTCGCGAGGAATTTTTCACTCGTCGTCATGGACAGCGATGACACAGAAGCCGTCGGGCCTGAAATGGAAGTCAATGAGGACCTATCGATGGGTATGTTCCTCATTGCAATCGGTAGCCACCCGAGCAAGAAAACGCGGTTCAGGTTCAGAGAGTCCGTAGCGAACGTGCCTGTAGTCCAGAGAGAACTCGCCTACAACTAGCTCAGCAAAAAATGGCCCCGGCCGCCCTCCGAAGAGGACGGCCGGGGCCATTGTCGTGCAAAGGGTTACGCGGTGTGTTTGGCGGTGTAGGTAGGGACAGCACTTGAGCCGAGCAGCCACTTCTCCGCCTTGGGCCAGCGCTTGCCGAGCTGCCGTGCGCCCCAGTAGTAGAGGGCGATGACTGCGGCGGTAGCCGCGGCGTTCAGGAGCACGCGCGGCGACACGTCCGGGGGCAGGAATGTGGCGGCCGAGCTGAGGAAGTCGCCGAGCCAGGTGAACGTGAGCAGCGCCCAGCCGAGGGCTGAGCCGATAACCAGGGGGACGAACGTGCGGATGTAGGCGATTGCACGGTCATGGATGGGGACAAAGAGATCGGTCATGGTGTGGCTCCTTCGGGTGGGGTGGTTGGGTCGACGCGGCAGGGGCCGGCGACGGTCAGGGTGGTTGTGGTGTTGTCGGGCTGGGTGAGGGTGAAGAGCCAGTACCCGTCGTCCTGGCAGGCGATGGACGCGATACCGGTGCCGGTCGGGCCGGGGACTTGGGAGTCAGCACCAGTCGCGCCCTTGTCACCAGGGACGGTGGAGTCTGCCCCATCCACGCCATCGATGCCGTCCCTCGGAATGAGGGGCGGGGCAACCGGGCCGATTGGGCCTGCCGCCCCGGCACAGTCCAGGCGCAGTGCGCAGAACGCGGCGACGGACGACGCCACCTGTTCCGAGGTCGGTGCGGGACCATCACGCCCCGGCTTGCCTATCGATCCCATTGCCCCGGCTTCTCCCGCCTGCCCCGTGACTGCCTTGGCGAGTGGGGCGACCGGGGTTTCGCCCGCGTCTTCCACCTGCGAGTGCAGGGCATCGTTGCTCGCGGAGACCGCGGTCAACTCTCGGCCTTGCCGGTCAACGGTGCCCATCAGGAACACCAGCGCGCCGAGCACGCCGATGAGTGCGAGCAGGGTCACGATATTTGGGCCTACGCCTCGTCGTGCGGTCATACGCGGAAACCTCCTTGAATCAGAAAAACGACGATCGCCGAAATGAACGGGCCGCCGACCAGGGCGATGACCGTCCATCGGTTGCGGGTGCGTTGGTCGTCGGCGCGGTTCTCAGCGGCTGTCTCGGCGGTCTTCGAATCCCGGATGCCGGTTTCGAGGTCGCGGAGCCGGGAGCTGACGCGCAGCTGGTCGGCGGTGTATAGCTCGAGCGAGACGACTTTGCCGCCGAGCTGGTGGATGGCTTCTTCCACACGAGTTAGCCCTCGCATGAGTTCCCACGGTGTGGGTTCGGGCCCGTTGTCAGCCACTCACGAGCTCGCAGGTGTTGGTATCGCAAGATGGGCCACGTGGGCACGTTGAATGCGGATCGTGGCAGCAGGCCATGGGTGCTCCTTGGTTTGTGTGAGAATGCGGGCATGCCGAATCAGCCGAAGACACCGATCACGGCAACCCGGATTCCGGAAGAGTTGAAGGCCGCGGCGAAAGCGAAAGCGGCCGAGCGCGGAGAGACGCTCACCGCTGTGATCGTCCGAGGCCTGGAGGAGTACGTAGCGTCTCCCTGAAATGGGGGTAGGTCCGGCTAGACGGAGGTGTATATACACCTCTAGAGTCTGACCTATGAAGACTTTCTGGGGTGCCGTTGTTGCCGTTGTCGTTGCCGTGTCGCTGACCGGGTGCGGGGAGGTTGCGGTGCCGGCCGGGGCTCACCGGACCGGTGTCGCTGTGGAGCGCACGTGGACGCCCACGCCGGCTGCACCGGAGATCATTCCGGTCGAGGCGGACGCAGAGGCCGAGCCCGCGCCCGTTGACGCCGACGCCCAAGTGGAAGACACCACCGATGCGGTGGAGGTCGTCACCCCGCCGGAAGCCGCGCCATCTCCCGCGGCCCCGCCCGTCAACGGTTCCCCGCCCGTCGACGTTGCCCCCGCCGCCCCAGCAACCCCGACTGTCAACCCATTCGATGAGTGGATGACAAACCCGACGTTCACCTGTGACCCCGGATTCGCCCCCGGATGGATCAACGAGCAGGGCGTTCCCACCTCCTGTGTGGCGAACTAGTCACGAGTGCGATGAAACGATGATGTCTGCCTGACGAATGAAAATGGAAGACGCGTCTTTGCACATGCCCTGCAACTTGTAGACGTGCGACCCCGCGGTAGGCGTGTGTCGGACCCGGATATTCGCGGTGCACGCGGGAGATTGCCCGGGCAGGTTGGTGATGACAATGTCGGTCAGCCGTTCCCCAACTACAGCACCGTCGCAAATCACCTGCATTGAGGCAAGCCGGAGTGAGCCCGAGTTGCCATCCTTGATGAGCGCGCTGCCTTCGATCGTCACCTGCTGGCTTCCATCGGTCACAACAGTCGTAGTGACAAACGGGATATCCGCCATTGCCGTCGTTGCCAGATATTGGGCATCAGAGAACAGTCGCCAGCCCTCGCCGAGGATCCGCCGTATTCCCGCACCCGTCACCTTGCCGCCGAAATTTACACTTCCGTCGATGCGGCCCAGGGCGTTGGATCCAAACGTAATGCCGGTGCTATCGATGGTCAGGTCGTTCGTGGCCTGCCCCGGGTTGGCCTTGAATGCCAGACCAGCAGCGTTCAGCTTGGCGTAAGGGGAGCTGACACCGCCGGCGAATGACTCGATACCGATGCCTGCTGTGAGGACGATCCTGGCGACCGTTGTGCTCGCAGAGGTTTGCACGGTTGCGCCGGTAATCGTTTTTCCGTCGATGGCTCCAGCGCTGATCATTGCCGCCGAGATGGTTCCCGCTGCAATACGCGCGGCAGCAAGAAACCCGGTCGAGATTTTCCCCGCGTCGAGGTTCGCGATTACCGCGTTGTCGATGGTGCGTGCAGCCCACGCCCCAGAGGTGAACACCCATTGCCCGGTGATCAAGGCGTCGGTCGTCTTGAACCACGTATCGCCCTCGACGTAAGCCGTTCCAGAAGCGGCCGCGGTCGAAAAGATGATTTTGTTCTTCCCGTTCGCCGTGGTCTGCGCGGTGACGGCTTTCCCGTCAGCGGCGGCAGCGGCGGTAGCGGCGTTGTTCGCGGCAGTCTGCGCCGTGTTGGCTGCGGTCTGTGCGCTGACAGCCTTCCCATCTGCCGTGTTCGCAGCGGTCTGCGCCGTGGCCGCGTTCGACGTTGCAGTATTCGCTTGCGTTTGCGCGTTGGCCGCATTGGTCGTCGCGGTGTCCGCCTGGCCCTGCGCGGTGTTTGCTGCAGTCTGTGCGGTCGCCGCATTCGTAGTCGCAGTGTTGGCCTGCCCTTGCGCTGTCGACGCGGCAGAGCCCGCCGCAGTGGCCGCGCTGGCTGCATCCGTGGCGACCTTGTCGGTCACGGCCGCCCAAGTGGACCCGGACACCCACTTCTTCGGGGTGTTCAGGTTGCTGGTCGTGTCGATCCACAGCGTGAGCGCGTTCTGGAACGCTACCCCCGGGGCGGCGGTCTGGTACAGCACCACGGCTTTCGCATTTGCGATGCCCGCTGCAGCAGCGGCATTCGTGTCGGCGAGGTTTGCCTTGGTCTGGGCGGTCGCCGCATCTGACTTGGCAGTATCGGCCTGTGTCTGAGCCGTCGCCGCGTTCGTCGTGGCAGTGTTGGCCGACGACTGAGCAGATGCCGCCGCCGAGCTCGCCGCCGCCGCATTGGTCGTCGCGGTGTCCGCCTGGCCCTGCGCGGTAGCCGCCTTCGCGTCAGCGGCCGACGCTGCTGAGATGGCACTGCTAGCTGCGGTCTGCGCAGTCCCCGCCGCGCTGTTTGCTGCGACTGCCTTCGCGTCCGCAGCGGCCGCACTCAAAACCGCAGTGTCCGCTGCCCCCTGAGCCGCGACAGCCGCAGACTGGGCAGCAACAGCAGAGACCTGTGCGGCCGTAGCGTCAACCTGCGCCGTGGCCGCAGACGACTGCGCCTGAACAGCCTTCGTGTCAGCTGCGTCGGCGGCCGTCTGGGCGGTAGCAGCGTGCACGACGGCCGCCTGAGCCGTCCCCGAGGTCGACTGGATCTGGGTACCGGAAGGGCGCTCCAGCTCGCGCAGCCGGGACTCTAGCTTGTCAAACTTGTCCACGAGAACTTGCAAACCGTCGCCAGCGGGGGGCTTGTAGATGCCCATCAGATACCTACCTTTGGAGCTAATTGAACGTTGATTGATGCGCCCTTCTCATCCCCGGACAGGCCGACGATGCGGTGCCGGGAAGTGCCGCCCGCTTGGAGGTACGGGTCGCCGGCGTTTGTTTCCGGGTCGAACTTCGCAAACTTCAGGTCGGCATAGTCACCGGTCGAGTACTGGCCGACGAACGGGCCAGCCGGGAAACCATCAGCATCAACCGGGCGCGCCTGAGCAATGAATGACCACTCCTCCGTTGGATACCGGCCCGAAGCCATATTGTCAGCGGCGTAGGAGTCGAGGGTGCCCTGAATCTCCACCGACGAGTGCGACGAATCGAACCGCTCCATCAGCGGATAGCCCGCATCCACCAGCGCAGGGTCATAGGCGCGAGCGACCAGAACCGTGTCAGCCTGCCGCCCGCCTGTCTGCCACGCCAGCGAACCCATATCGGAAGCATCTGAGTCCGTCTTGAAGTTGGACACTGCCGACTGGGGCGCGGTGACATCCCACATGGGCACTGACTGCGACGTGAGGAGCGGCTGTGCGACAGTGCCCGTGCGAAAGAGCACCTCGACCCCGCGCCGGTCGGCGGTGAACCGTGACTCGAAACGCATCTCTGGGCCGTTCTCCATCTCGGAGATCTGCTTGATGGCCTCGCCCACCGACTTGAAATCGGTGCCGTCATACGTCTTCGTGCGGTCGTCGGCCTCATCAGCCTGAAAGACCATCGGGAGCGCCCCACCTGTCCACAGGTGAGCCTGCTGCAGGAGTCGCTTAGCCCTCGTGCCCAGGCTGACGCCGTTGATCACCGTCGCCAGCAGCGGGTTAGGGATCGTCTTCGCCGGGTTCTCAGGATCAGGGACCGTCCACTGGTTCAGTCCGATTACTTTCGCGAGCAGCGGCAGGATCAGCCGGTGGTTGTAGTACGACCCCCAGCCGAGCGCCCCGAGCTTCAGTGTGCCGGCGTCACGGTCGTAGTTGCGGGTCCAGATCGGATCGCACGCCATGATCACGCCGCCCTCTTCGACGCCCAGATATGCCTTCGCCTCCGTTGCGACGTTTCGCAGGTCCAAGGTGCGGATCTCGGGAGAGTTCATGTTCAAGGTCACGTCGACGGATTGTGGCGCGCCGAGCCGATCAGACCATGGGCCAGAGGTCGGGGCCAGGTTGCGCACGGCGATGGGGCCCGAGCGGAGGTCCCCGATGAAGTAGCTGGTCACGGCCGGCTACTTGGCCGCGTCAGCGAACACGGCGCGCACAGCAGCCTCGGTCGCCTGTGCCACCTGCTCCTCAGTCAGCCCGGAACCCGTGCCAGCAAGCCCGGCGACGACCGCTGAGACGAGCAGGGGCGCGAGAGCAGCAGCCGTAGCGTCAGGGTTTCCTGACCGCTGTACGAGCTTCCTGCCCGTGATCGCCGTGAGCGTGTTCCAGATCAGCCCGTCCGGCATCTGCACGAAGTCACCGACAATGCCAGTGGCACGGAGTGAGTCAACCTCCGTCATGCTCGCCAGGGGGATCAATTCGCCGTCTTCGGTGACAAGGCCAATCGAGCCGTCATAGTTGCGGATCAGTGCGGACATGGGGCGTCTCTTTTCTATGACAGGGGTGAGGTCCAGCGAGGCAAGCCCGCTTAGGTCCAAGGTGGTGTTGATGAAGTACGGGGATGCGCCCATATAGCGAGCGCCAGAGTCGATGTAGAACTGGATGGACATCTGGCCCAGTGCGGTTCCCCAGCCCTTCGCCCGCCAGTTGGCTGACCCGAACTGGCCGTTGCCGGTGGTCATGCCGATGTGCCCGTTGTCCGGGCCGGCTTTATCGAAGTAGACGAACCAGCCGGCCGGCAGCCTGTCGAGCGGGGTGGTTGTGTCGAGCTTGTGCCCGGCGGCTTCGGTGGCGAGTGCGGCCCGATATGCCGAGTTGCGGGAGTCCGTGAATCCGCCCGCCCGGAAGACGAGGGCGACACACTTCTGGTCCCACGTCGAACCGTCACGGTCCTGTGGGTGGGCGAGACAGTAGGCGATGAACTCGGCTGGGGTGTTTGTCATGGTCAGTGCTCCGTGACCGTCAGCGCGGCCCGCTTGGAGAGGACGGCATTAGCCGTACCCACACCAGCAGCCTGCAACTTCCACACGTGAGCCCCGGCACTAGGAGTGGACTCTGCGCTGAATGCAGCACCCAGACCAGTGGTGCCATTCGTCAGGGGTGCGTTGTACGGAACCTCCACACCGATCAGAACGCCATCGCACACGATGCGGGTATTCAGCGTCCGATCTGCACCCGAATTGCCGTTGATGAACAGCATGGTCCAGTCAGCAGAGCAAGGCCCTCCGGAGCTAACTGCGCTGACCGTGCACACATCCGTCCATGCGTCACTCAATACAAGTTCGGTCAGTCGGCGGTTCACGCCAATCCGCCCGCCCGAAGCATTCCGCCAAGCCAACGCGCCACGGGAATGCTCGACACCGTCTGACAGGACGAAGCAGTGAAGCCCGATCGGGGCCGCGAACGCATCGCGCTCGGTGGAAGTTCGGAACCAGAGCAGACCGCCCGACGTGCTCGTGAACTGGTACGACTGCGTGATGACCACGCCGCCCGAGTTCGTGGCCGTGGCAGTCGACGGGACCGTGATCGTCGCCAACTCCACAGCACCCGCGATGCCTGCAATGGACGGCTTCGCGGGGATTCCCGACGCGGCACCGGTGACGATGCCGAAGATGGGGGTAATCGTGCCGTCTGCGAAACCGTTGTAGCCGTTCTCGTTCTGCTTGAAATACAGAACATCGATGCGAGAATTCGCCGCGGGTGCATTCGCCAGCACGGGCGACTGGTCAATGCCGGCGTTGGCGATGAAGAGGGGCCCACCGCCGCGAACCGCCGCACCCTCGAATGCGGCGATATCGAGCATCATGTCGGCGCGGGCCGTGACCAGCGCGTTCGTGTGCCGGGGGAAGATGCCCGGGCGGGCGTTGCCTGCCGTGTCGCGCACGATCAGCCCGGCAAGCCCCTTGCGGAGGTCAACGGAATCAGCAACGCCGGGAGCTCCGGGGAATGCGTCAGTTAGTGCCATGTGAAACTCCAAACGGTAGAAGAGGGGAAGTCACCAGAACGCCGGCGCGGTGATCGCCTTGAGAGTGGGGGTGCCGGTGACGATGCCCAGGGAATTGAACTGAATCTCACGCATGCCAGGAACGTCGCCGACTGCAGCCGGAACCGACCAGAACTCTGAACGGCTCAGGTACCGGGACACATCCGACGGCCCGTCCATCGACACCATGCCCGTGCGCGGATTCAGGTAGATGGTCGAACCATCCGGGATCGGACGCTCGAACCGCAACGTGCGGCCCGTGGTGACCTCCGTCAGCTCGAACCCACCTGACATGCCGCCCGTGATCTCCAAGATCGAGTACGTGGGAGCCGTGCCCGGGTTGCTCACCGTGACGCGGCCAGGATCACCCGGAGTGCCGTAGCTGATCGGATACGTGATCGGAAAAGTGATGCCACCGCCCGCCGTCGGGAGGCCGGTAGATACGGAAACCGCCGGACCGTACCGAAGCGGGTCAAGAGCGTGCATGTCAATGGCGAAATCGAACGCCCGCGCCAACTTGTCCTCCCGCAGCGGGGCAGCTCGCACTGACACGATCCGGGACGTGACGCCGAGTTCGTCCTCGACTGAGACGGGAATGGTGCGCCTCGTGATGGTGGCCTGCTTGAACCGGTCCATCATCGTGAGCACGTCCGCCCACGTGTCGCCCTCGTACCAGCCGGTGAATGTGAAAGCGGCCGAGCCGCGCAGGTCGACGTCGATGCCGTGTGCACCGTCACCCTGCGCGCGCTCGTTGATGTCCGTTTTCGATTCGGCGCCGGAGTACCAGTCGCCTAGGTCGCTGAAGTAGATGCGCCCCCGGGATCTGTCCATTTCGCCGTCTTCGGCGGTGAGCCCGCCGATGGTGAATGTCGTCATCCTGCGACCGCCTTCTTGAACTCGCGCGCTATCTGGGCCGCGAGGATCCGCGGGTCCTCATTCGGTGGGGTGGTGATGTGCTGGATGACGCTCGCCCCCGAGGTGGGCGCCTGGCGGCCGCCGCGCCGACCTCCGTCAGCGAACGACTGCGCGCCGACCGGCACCAGCTGGTAACCGAACTGGTCAGCGACGTCAGCGAGAATCGCTGTGGAGCGGCCCCGCTTCGCGCCGGCGAGGGGGATGTAGGCCTCGCCGCCCGTTTCCGGCTCTGCCCAGACCCGCATTGCGCCGGCCTTTGCGATCTGAGCGACGTGGTGCTCTCCGCCGTTCGCGAAGTAGGACACCACCCCGCCGTCAGCCTGATTGAACGTCTGCCGTGGGATGCCGCCGATGGTTCCCGAGTCGATCGCATACGACGTTGCGACGTTCCGGGGGATGCTATCCAACAGGCGCTTGTACGCCGCGGCCTTTTCCGTCGCCGCCTGAGTGTCGGCGTAGGCCGTGAACTCAGCCTTGGTAGGGATGTGCAGGATCTTGTCGCTGAGGTCCTGTGCCGCCTCGCCCGTGATGCCAAGGTCGGCAATCCGCTGGTCGATCTGTGCCTTGCTGGCTTCCAGTGATGCCCGGTAATCGCCGTACGACCCACCAGAGTCCACAACAGCCTGACCGGCCGCGCTTGCAGCAGCAGCGATCGCGTCGAGTGCGGCTTGGTTCTCCCGGCCCTTCTCAGTCGTCAGGTCGAGGTCGGTCCCGAACTCGTTGAGCGAAGGTCCGTTCTCCTTCAGTGCCGCGTCGAAGTCGTCGTAGGCTGATTCGAGCTGGCGCGCAGCTTCCCGAGCGTCGAGGTTCTTCCCGTTGAGTTCGTCGAGCTCGGCGGCCAAGTCCACGACCGAGGTAATGACAGCGTCCACGGACTCTGTGACTGCATCGTAGGATTCACCGACGCCAGCGTTCCCGTCGATAGTTTCGCCGTCAACGCCCTGCTTCTGCTCGGCGAGACGGATCGCCTCCTCGATGGATTCGTTCTCACCAGTCACTCCGTCGCGCACCTGGATGAGGGCGAGGGCGAAGTCTGATGCGCTCAGGCCTGAGTTCTCGATCGCTTTCTTGTACCGCTTGGAACCGATCTCTCCGACGTCGAGTTCTTCCTGCAGGCTCTTGAGCGCACCGACGTTTCCGGTTGCCGCATCGGTCACCAGGTCGAGGCCGATGCCCAGCTTCTCGGCGGCGTCGTAGGTCGAGTCAGACTTGAGCCACAGGAAACTCTCTTCGGCGGCGAGGTTGGCCTTGGCCATGTCGCGCGTGCTCGAAGTGATCTTCTTGCTGACGGTGTCGAGGGTGTCGCCGTAGGCCTGCGTCTTTGCCGCAGCGTCCGCATTCGCCCCACCAACTGCTGCGAGGACCAGAAGAATCGCTGTCAGTGCGAGACCGATGACGCCGCCGGCGATGGCGGTGCCCTTCATGGTTGTGTTCAGGGTGGTCAATGCAGCGCGGAACGCCACGATCTTCGGGACCGCGAGTAGGAATGTCCCCCCGAGCAGCAGGGCTGCGCCGGTGCCGATACCAAGCCACAGGACGGTGCCCTGCACCCCCTCGTCGAGGTTGCCGTACCAGTCGACGAGTCCGGAAAGGATCTGCACCATCTCGCGCAAAGCCTCGTTCGCCAGGGAGCCGGTCTTGATGAGTGCGGTGTCCATCGATCCGCCGAGGCGTTCGATGTCCCCGGTGAGATTGTCCGTGGCGATTCGTGCCTGTTCGGCGGCGTAGCCCTGATCGTCGACGTTCTCGGTCCACTCCTCGACGCCCTTGGCCCCGGAGGCGTAGAGGATGCCTGCAGCGGATGCCGCTTCAGCGCCGAAGATGGCGCCGAGGGCAGCGGAGCGGGTCTGTTCGTCGAGGCCCCCGAGTCCGGTCTTCAGCTCCTCGGCGACGCCGGCCATGCCGATGAACTTGCCCTGTGCGTCGAAAACGTTGATGCCGTACTGCTTCATCACCTCGGCGCCCTTGGCGACCGGGGCCGTCAGGGAAGATATGACCGAGCGCAGACCGGTGCCTGCCTTCTCGCCGAGCAGGCCATTTGAGGCCAACAGTGCGAGGGTCCCGACGGTGTCCTCGAGGGGGATGTTCAGGCGGGCGAAGGTAACGCCGACGTAGTCGAGGCCGAGCGCGAGGTCATCGACGGAACCCTGAGCTTTGCCCGCGCCCGCAGCGAGCAGGTCGGCGACATGCCCGGCCTGGTCACCCTTGAGCTTGAACACGGTCAGGGTGGTCGCGGCGATCTCCGCCGCCCGGGCCACGCCGAGCTGACCTGCAGCGGCGAGGGCGAGGGAACCGACGAGCGCCCCGCCGAGAATGTCGGACGTTGCCAGTCCAGCTTTGGCAAGTTCCACCTGGGCGTTGGCCGCTTCAGTGGCCGAGAACACCGAGGATGCGCCCGCTTCAAGGGCTGATTCGCCCAGTGCCTTCTGGTCCTCAGCAGACGCCATGGACGCAGCGCCGACCTGTGACATTGCCTGCCCGAATTCGGCGTACTTCTTGACTGAGATGCCAGCCATAGCGACGACAGCCGCGCCAATGCCGACCGCTGCAACACCGATGGTCTGGGCGGCATCGTCAGACTTCCGCTTCAGATCCTCGACGGACTCTGAGGTTTTCTTGACCTTGGGTGCTGCGGTGTCGGCTTCGTCACCGAGCTTCTTCGTGGCCTTGCCGGCGTCCTCGACGGGTGCTTTCGCATCCTTCGCAGCCTTGCCGGTCTTGTCGAGTGCCTCCCCGGTCGGGGCGACCTTCTTTGCGGTCCTCTCGGCAGACTCACCGAGGGCCTTTACAGCGTCATCCGCTGACCTCGCGTCTTTCTTGAAGACCTCCGAGCCGATCATCTGGATGCGGAAGCCGAGTGCGCCTGCTTCGAACATGCGCCATCACCTCTTTCTGTAGCCATGACGCCGTGTCGGCGTCGATGAGGCGGTGGATGGCGGAACGGACGTAATGCCACGTCCTCGTGTCGAGGGCGCGGTCGAGGTCCGTGATGAGGCCGTGCTGTGCGAGATCGAGTTCGACCTCACCGAAAAGCTGCGGGAGCACAAGGCCCCACAGTTCGACGCCGGTTACGCTGCGGGCTTGCCCGTCTTCGGCTTGCGTGGCTGTGAGCGCTTCGCGGCCGGCAGCTTGTCGAGCGTCGTAGTAGCCCTGCCGGTAGGCGGGGTAGGTGCCAGTTTCGGGATCAGGCTCTCCAAGACCCCACTGGGCGCGGTCTGCGTTGGAGAGATCCCCAAAGCCAGGATCAGGAGCTCGAGTGCTTTTTTTGCCCCGGCGAGACCTTCACCTGCGTTCAGGTAGGCGTTGACGCCGTCCATGCCGAGGACCGTCTGCCAGTAGAAGGCTGCGAGGAGCACCGACTCGCCCTCGTGGAGGGTGAGTTCGTCGCGTACCCGGTCGTACATGCCGGGTCCGGCGGCTTCGGCGAGGGCATCGTCCATGCTCATGGGGCTGATCGCACCCATGGCGATGTTTAGGAACGTGGCCGTGAGCGCCTGGCCGCGGCGGCCAGCGAGCGGGACGATGATGAACGGCTCTTCGAGGCCGTCGATGTTCAGCACGAGGTTACGGCCGACGAGGTTTGCGGTGGTCATGATGATGTCTCCCTGCAGAGGTTGGGTAATGAGGTGGTGCCCGGCGGCCAGCGTGGGCCGACCGCCGGGTGGGTGGTGCTACGCGCCGCGGACGTACGGGAAGCTGGCGCTGGCCCCGACCGCGTTGGTGAGGATGAGCGGCGCCGACCCTGCAGCGCCCGCGGGCACCTCAAGCACGACGATGTTCGGCTCGTTCGGGATCTGGCTGATCGACGTGACCGCGACACCGCCGATGGTCGCTGCGGTGATCGCACCCACGTTGTAGCCGCGGACGTAGATGTTCGCCGAGGCGACGGCCCCGCTGGGCAGCGCGGAGTCGAGCACCGGGACGCCCGTGCCGGCAATCGGGGAGGGGATCTCCACGACCGGCCCGTCATTGGTGAGGGTGAACGCCCACACGAACTTGTCCTTGAACCCGGTCGTGGACTTCACCGCGGTCACCGAGTAGGAACCCTCGAGGGCGATCAGGTTCTCGTCCTTCGCGTCGAAGGTCTGCGCGGACACCTTGTTCGCGGCACCGGTGGAGCGGGCGATCTTGAGCAGGGCCACGAGCCACGGCTGCGCGATGCGACCCAGGTTGTCGCGGATGCCTTCAGCGGTGAACGTGATGACCTGGTTGTAGCCGATGACCGAGACTGAGTCGGTGCCCTTCAGCCCGTAGGCCTCGCGGGCGACGGTGATGGGGGCTGGCGTGTTGACGAGGGCGTTGATGTCGCCAGCAACGTTTTCGAAGGACCCGGACCGCTTGATGCGGAGGATCTCTTCATGGGCGAGTGCGATGGTGCCAGCGGTGGGCACCTCGGCGTCAAAAATGGTTGTGGGCATGTGTTGTCTCCAATTGGGGGTGGTGTCGGGCGCGCCGACGAACCCCACGGGCGTGGGGAGTGTGAGGGGGTGGGTTACTGCGGGCGGCGGCCCTGGAACGTGAACGTCTGGAAGGTGCCGCACCGCCCGGAAGTGTCGGCGGTGACGAGCAGTTCCGAGACGAGTTCAACCCAGGCGACGTGCTCGCCGGCGGGGATGTTCGCCTTCTGGTCGAGCGCCTTCGTGATGGCCCCGGCAAGGTTCTCGGCGGCGATGGTGTTGCCCTTGATCCGGGAGTACACCTGCACGCGGTAGAGCATGTTGGCGCGGCCGTCCGGGTCGGGCTTCAGCCAGGTGAGCACGATGCAGTTGTCCGACCCGGTGGCGGTGGGGGTGGTGGGCCCGTTCGTGTAAATGCCGCGCTCGGTGGCCAGGTACACGCTGCCGTCTGACCGGTACGCGCCAAGACCCTGATCTTCGAGGTACTGGGCGAGCACCCGCTTGAACGTGACCGCATAGGATTCGGGGTCAGCCACGCTTCACCCCCGCGGCTACGATCGCGATCAGTTCGGCCTTGTTCTCCCGGGCAGGGTCGACGAGGTAGTGCGACTTCCGGCCGTTCTGGAAGTTCGAGTCGCCCATATAGTGACGGCCGAGGTTGTCGACGAGTTCCTGGTCCTCGTGCCAGCGCGCCGCATAGGGGGTGTCGTAGGTGACGAGGCTGTCGTCACCGACCGCAGCAGCGGGGACGACGGTGCCGGATGCGATCAGGGTGCCGCCACTGTTGCTGTCGAGGGGTGCTTCGGCGGCGGAGAGCGCGAGGAGGCGTTCAGCCGCGAGGTTCTGCCCCTTGACCGCGCCGAGCAGGATCTCCGCGATCGCCCCGTCCATGCCGCGGGCGATGTTGATGGTGGCGCGCATGCTTGTCGCCATGGTGACCTCCTACAGGTAGAGCTCGACGTGCGACGGGGTGCGCGGGTAGTCGAAGAACGCGGAGTCGATGACCTCGGCCTGACGCTCTCGCGCGGTGCCCTTGAACACGGTGATGAGGGAGCCGGGCAGCACGTCGTCATCGGTGAGGATGACGAGGAACGCGCTCGAGGTGACCTCCTGGCCTGCGGTCGGCGAGGTGGAGCGTCGGTCGACGATGAGCTTCGCCTTCTGCTCCACGTACGCGGGCCGCGTCAGGTCAGGAGCGGCCCACGTTGCCCCCTCTGCGCCCTCGCCGGTGAGCCGGGTGATGTCGATGCGGTGGGGAAGGTGTCGGGCGCGCAGGCGGGCCATGGGCGTCTCCTACCGGTGGTTGATGAGCGAGGACCGGATGCCCGCGTTCGTGAGGATGTCGACGGCCTTCTCACCGATGCGCTTGGTCAGTTTCTCCAGCACGGATTCGTTAGCCGCCGACGATGATGTGGTGCCGAGCGACACGGAGCCGATCTTCACCGCCCCCTGCTGGGATTCGGCGCCGGTGGGGTCATCCGTGATTTCCCAGTGCTCGACGATGGCGCACGTGGCTTCGGTGAACGCGTCGGAGACGTCGGCATCCGTGGGGTAGCCGTCCACGTCCGTGGTGTAGACCGCTAGGCGGGTGAGCTTCTCGACCTCGATGGATGCGGAGCGGAGCCGCTTGCCGAGCTTGCCGGCGTCACCCTCGAAAGGGTCCTCGGCGACGGCCGCGTAGTTGATGGCCGTGGCGTAGACGCGCTGGGCCATGGTCAGGACTTCCGGCCGCGCCCGGCGGGGTGGTTGCGCCTGACCCCAGCCGACTCCTGCTCGATGTTGTCGCCCTCGACGGCCAGGGGCAGTGCGCCCGGGGTGCCGTCGACTTCAACGTTGAACACTTCCTCGACCTCGTAGCCGTGCATGAGGTAGGCGTCGCGCAAGTTGGGGTCTTCGGTCAGGTCGACCTCGGCGTACCCGTCACGGAAGACGACACCGCCGATCCGGTCGGTGAACGTGCCCTGCTGCGGGTTCGGGTGCTTGATGCGCGCCATGGTCAGGCCTCCTCGTAGGTCGCAGCGAAGATGTCCGGCTTGCACGGGTAGAACTCGCCCTGGACGCCCTTGATGATGAAGTCGTTCAGGCTCGCCGTAATCGGACCCTCAAGCGTTTCGATGATGATCTTGCGACCGACCGGGGTGAACGTGCACACCCCACCGTGACTGCGAATCCACGCGAGAGTCGATGCAGCACCCTGCACGTCGCAGTTGGTCCATTGCATGGCCTCGATGACGACGGGCTTCTTGCGGTACTTCGGTGCCACGGTGGACCTCCTGGGTTGAGTGTGGGGTTGTCGCTCCCGCAGGGTTCGAACCTGCGACATCGCGGTTATGGGCCGCGCGCTCTGCCGACTGAGCTAGAGAGCGGGGGTGCCGGCCCCGAAGCGGTGGAAGACGCCTCGGGACCAGCGGGTGCGGACTACTCCGCGGGGACCACGACGAGCTTTGCGAGCACGTCGGGCTTGTTCTTCGCGTCGCCCAGGTCGATGTCCTTGCTCACGGCGTAGGCCTTGAGCTGGGCGGCGGTCCATTCGAGCGACGGCTCACCCTCGGGGATGACGACAGCCTCTGCCGCGCCCTCCTCGATGGTGTAGCCCTGACGGCCGAAGTACGCGAGCGCAGCCTCGTCCTTCGTTTCGCCGACGCCATCTGTGAAGACGACCCCGACGACCTTGCCGTTGAACCCCTTGACGGGGGTAGTGATGGTTGCCATGTGTCCTCCTACTGGACCTTGATGTTGCGCCACACGGCGGCGGCCTTGGTTGCCTTCAGCGCGACACCGATCGGGCCGAGCTCGACCTCTCCGCGCTTGACCGCACCGGCGGTCGTGAAGTCGGGCAGCCACACGGAGGCGATGGAGCCGCCGATGGTGGAGATGCCGTGGAAGCCGTCGAGGCCGACACGGTAGGCGTACAGGTCGGTCAGGCCGGTCTGTGCGACGGTGGCGACGGTGGCCGCACGGATGGGGATGATGGGGCTGGAGGTGCCAGCCTTGTCACCTGCGTCAGCGAAGATGATGTCGCCGTACGACTCGCGAACGACCGGGCGGCCGTTCGCGTTGAGGAGCCCCTCGATGGGGTTCTTCGTGTACTGGCCGGCGCGACGGGCCGCAGCACGCACGCGCGCCAGAACCTTCGCATTGCCGATGATGACCGAGGGGGCACCATCGAGCAGGGCCAGGAATTCGTCGATGTCGTCGAGCGCCTTGTGCTCGGCCCGGGCGTTCGTGTCGAAGTCCGTCCAGTTCGTGACCAGTGCCGACCGGAACTCGGTGGAGGATCCCACGAGCGCCTTGTCGAGGCCATCGAAGCCGTTGGCGTCGGTCGCCGTGTCGCCGTTGATGACGAGGTCGGCGAACTTGGCATTCGTCGACTTCACCTTCTGGGCGATGTTCAGCGTGATGCTGCCGGATGCCGCGGCACCGAGCTTCGCAACCACGCGGTCGACGCCGAACGAGCCACCCATGACAGCGAGGCTCGTGACGTACGGTGTGGTGGTCACGTTCTGGTCGGTGTACTCGCTGTTGATCGCGCGAGTGTCGGCGGTCGCCTGGGTGATCAGACGCCGGTAGCCGTAGGCGAGGGTGTCGCCGCCGCCGGCCGGGTTCACGACGTCGTCGAAGATCAGCGAGTCGGGGATGACACCGGTCTTGCGGAACTCGTCGATCACCGACAGGTCGAGGTCAGTGGAGGCGTTGTTCTTGCCCTCAGCAAGGGAAATAGCCATGGTGGCTCCTTAGTAGTTCGGTTACCCGCCGAGCGCTGTTTTCACAGCGGCTTCGAGGGAGGTTGGCGTTGCGGATGGGTGGCCGCCCTGGTGTCCGCCGCCACTCGAGGCGGGGAGTGCAGGTCCGGACCGAAACGCCGAGTTCTTCTCGAGCGCGTCTGTGATCGCTTGGTTCACGGCGGCCTGATCATTCAGGTCGACGGCGGCGAAAGTCTTAGTGAAGCTGGAGGAGTCCAGCAGGAGATCCGCGTTGGCGCCCAGCTTGGGGGCGGCGAGGATCAGGCGGTTCGTGCGGGCGAGTTCGTCCCGGGCCGAGGCGGCAGCGTCACGCTCGGCGTTGGCGGTGGCGAGGGATGCGGCGGCCGTCTCGGATGCGATGCGGTAGCCCTTGGCTTCCTCACGCAGTTCGCGCACGTACTTGTCGGGGTCGCCGTTGTAGTTCACCGGAGCAGGTGCAGCCGGCGCCGGGGTTGCAGGCGGTGCGACAGGTGTGGGCGGGGCCGCGACGGGTGCTGGGGCTGCAACCGGGGGAGCGGCGGGCGGCGGGGTGTTGCCACCCTCGCCCTCGCCGAAGCGGATGCCGCGCAGGTCGTGGAGTGTGCGGCCGATGATGGCCATGCCGTCGCTGTTGCGGGCGGCGGGGTGTGCGAGGTGCTTGAACATGCGGTGAGCCTCCAGCTCGTGGGGTGCTGGCCTCTGCCAGCGGTACGCCCGGCCCTGCGCCGGTCGTTGATCCCCACCCCGCCCTGTACAGGCAGAGCGGGGTGGGTGTGTGGGTGGCGAGCGCGCCAGGCGGAACTTCTGTCGTTTGACGTCGATATGGTGATCGACATGAGCCAATCCATCGAATCCCTGCACGCCATGAGCGATGCAGAAGTTATTGCCGAGCACGATGCCGTCGCGAAGAGCACATCCGTGGGAACGGCTTACTGGATGGATGAGCTGGAGCGCCGTTCGCGAGATCGTTCGACAGCCGCAAGCAACCGCCTCGCAACCGCCTCGTTCTGGCTATCAATCGTGAGCACCGTGATTGCCGTTGTTGCAGTGGCGGTGTCTCTCTCCCGCGGCTGAGGTCCGGTGGGGATTTGGTCAACTCAGCGGATGCGGGCTACTTGCCCTGGGCGAAGTGCAGCTGCTCGCGGAACGATGCCCGCGGGCGGCCAGTGGCGGCGAGGTGCTCGCGTATCTGGCCCTGCTTGGCCTTGATCTTCGCGGTGGCCTTCGCTCGAGCTGCGGCATCCGGGGCGATCGACTGGGCGCGCTTGGCAGCGCGAATGTCACGCTCGATGGAGCGCTGCATCTCGCGGTCTGCTTCGGCCTGCGCGCTGTACTCCTGCCCTGCCTGGGGGATGCTGAGCCCAGGGAGGTACGCGGTGGCCTTGTGCCTGCAGTTGGGGTGCATTAGTCCGGCGCTGCGGGCAGCGTCGAGGGTCGCAGCGATCGTCACGATGACGCGTTCGTCTTTCGTGGCGTGCTGCACCTCGACGTCGTCCCTGGTGCCGTCCGTGGATAGGATCTTCCCCACCCACGGGGCACACTTCGAACAGGAGTCGAGGCCGCCCTGCACGGTGACCAGGTTCACGCCCTGCTGCTGCATGCGCCACACGCCGGCGTCGTTGAATACCCGGTTCACGGCGGTGCGCCCGGCCATCTCGGCGTAGGAGCCGATGCGCCAGTTGCGGCCCGCCTTGTCGGTGAACCCGGTGATGCCCTCGGCGAGGAACTGCTGCACGCTGGCCTGCTGCATGCGCAAGCTCGTCGTCGCCCCGAGGAGAGTGTTCGTCGCCGTGAACGAGATGATGCGCTGGTAGGCGTCCTGTGGGTAGCGGGCGATCCTCAGCGCCATGGCCTCCAGCCGTGAGGTGAGGTCCATGGTCAGCATCGTCGACGCCTGCGAGGAGGTGCCGCTGATCGCTGACGTGGCGGGCAGCCAAGTGGCCATGCCCAGCCGGGCAGCGGCGGCCGCCTCGCCCTCCTGCCAGGCGAGCGTGATGACGTCGAGCGCCATCTGCTTCGTCTTCAGCTTCCCCGCCATCTGCGCCGCCAGGTACTGCAGGTCGCGGATCGTCTGCGCCCGGTGCGCGGCGAGTTCTGCGAGGGCACGGTTCCGGGCGATCGAGCGGGACAATAGCCCGCCCATGTGATCGCTCATCGTCGTGGTGCGCACGATCTCCTGCAGCTCCAAGTCCCGGTACGCGCGGACGGCGACCTGACGGATCAGTTCGTCTTCCGCCCCCGCGAACCGGGCAGCGAGTTCGGCGCCCATCTCCTCAATGAGGTCGTTCGCGGGGAGGCCGGCCGAGTCGGGCAGATACTGCGGGGACATGAGCTACCCCCTACGGTGTCGGCTCTTCCTGGTCGGGCGGGTTGATCGGCTCGAACCCGGTGAACGTTGCCGGGTCAGGGACCGTCCCGCGGTCCGTGCGGATCCGTTCTGTCTCCTCGTCGACCTGGGCGTCAGTCCAGTCCGCGTTCGCCAGCTCCACCTTGCGGCGAGTGGACGCAGCACCAGCAGCATCGAGTAGCTGGATGGTGCGGGCGAGCTTCTCCGGGTCGATCTGCGACACGTCAGGGAAGACCACTGTGGGCCTCTCGAAGTATCCGCCACCCTTCCCAGGGAAGAGGATGCCGTCGAGCTCCAGTGCCACTGCTGACTGTTCAGCGATCGCAACCTTGTCGTACAGGGTCTTCTTGGCCCGGGTGCGCTCAGACGCCTTGTCGCGATCGTTGACCTCGGTAGCTGTCTGCGCAGACCCCGACGAGTAGTCACCCCATGCGGACTGGGAGAACCCAGACGCGCGGAGGATCTCACGGTAGAGGGCGAACGCTGTGGCCTCGTGCTCGTCGACACGGATGTCGAACTGCACCTTCTCCATGGCCAGCTTGCCGACCTCGCCCGGCATGTTCAGCCCGGCGAATGCCTCTTGACCCATGTCGAACGAACCACCAGCGCCGATGCCGTTGGACTGCAGCGCCGCATCGGGGACGAGAATCTTGCCGCCGCCGAGCTTCAGGTCGCGCATCCACGACGACATGCACTCGTCGAGCGCGTCGAACAGGGGGTGCAGGCCTGCGTAGTCGGAACGGCCAGCGAATGCCAGCTCGCCCTTCTTCCGCCACGACCTGGTTGGCATGTTCAGGTTGTACGACGCGGTGAGCCCAGTGATGCCCGTGAGGATAGCCGAGTCACCGTCGACCATCTTGGCGAGGTACGCCGTCTCGGGTCGCTCCTCGAGAGGGATGCGCCGGCCGACGTTGTCCGCGGTGCCCTGATACAGGGCGTGCTCGATCCTGCCGGGCTCGTGCCGCTCCAGGTGACGCCAGAACACGCTCCCGGACTGGTACTCCGTCCACATGGTGCAGGCGATCAGCTTCCCCTTGCGGAACTCGGGGACGACCACGTCGACCGCAGTGCATTCGAGCCACACGTGGTCGGCGACGTCGGTATCCCACGCTGAGGTGATGACCGTGGCCCCGAGCGCTGACTTCAGCTCACCCATGGTGTTGAACATGGCGTGTGCTGCGTCGCTGTTCGCGATCAGGTCGAGGCGCTGCTGCTCCTTCGACGGGCCCGCCACCAGTATTGACGCGGACGCCCCGGAGACCTCGGCGACAGCGAGCTGCACCTCAGGCGGTTCCGAGAACAGCAGGTCAGACGACAAGGTCGACAGGTCAGCGGCCGCGGGAATGTGCAGGCGCGTCCGGGTCTGGCCCGCAGGCACCGGCCGGCCCCAGAACATGCGCGACGCAGTGCCGACGATGCCGCCCCGCATCGGGGTGCCGCGGCGGGAGTAGTCGCCTTGCTCGGCACGCCGGTAGATCTTCTCCAGCGCGTCAGTGTCGCCCAGATACCACGCCTCGTTCTCCGCGTACGCACGGTACGCGAGATCCCAAGGTGCGGGGGGCCATGCGGTGTTGGCTGCAGGAAGCGCCATGATGCCTCCTATGCGGCGTGGGTTGTGACTTGGTGGTGCCAAATGTTTTTGGTCGAATGGACGATGTAGCGGGATCCGTCGAGGTAGTGGTCGTCTTCCTTGACCACTTCGTCTTCGCCCTTGTTCGTGGCCTTCTCGGACCAGCGGTATTCGGTGACTTCGTTCTGCCAGCCCGGGCACCGGTCGGTGACGAGCAGCTGGTCGTTGTCGAGGGCGTTGCCGATGGTGGCGATGCCGGCGAGGACACTGTTGTCAGCGGCCCAGGGTGCAAGTCCCTGACCTTGGAGGTCGTTGTGCAGCTGCACCCGGAAGGATGCGGCAGCCGGGTCGAGCATGATGAACCGCGGCCGGAGAGTCGACGGGTAAGGGGTGTGCGCCTTCGGCAGCCAGGCGCGAAAGCGGCGCGACAGGTCCGCGTCCGTGAGGCGCTGGCCGGTCTGCTTCGAGTCGTAGCCCCACTCGTCCATGAGCACCAGCCGCGGCTTCTGCTCAGCGGTGAGGCCGAGCATCAGCGCCGTGGTGGCGTTCGTGGTTCCGTAGTCCATGCCGATGCCGAGGATGTCCTGCATGGGCGGCATCAGGTCGAAGGGGATGCTGTGGCGTTTCGGGTCCCACATTGGGTAGACAGCGCCGGCGGCGTTCGTCCACTCGCCCTTGATCATCCGGTCGAAGAACACTCCGGAGAACGAGGCGCGCATGTCGGCCTTGTACTCCTCGGACAGGTTTGGGTTATCGTCCATCGTGAAGTGGAACGACACGAGGTTCTTCGTGGCCGCCTCAAGGATCCACTTTTTGCGGATCCAATGGTTCATGCTGGCCGGGTTCATGGTGGCGAGGAGTCGGGCGCCGTCGACACGGAGCCGGCTGATCAGCATGTTCCAGAATTCCTCGGGCAGCAGCGCCGCCTCATCGACGTAGGCGAGAGCCACAGTGGCACCCTGGATGCGTCCGACCGCCTTGGCGTCCTTCGCACCGATGAGCAGCACCTCGCGGCCCAGGATCGTCGCCGACGTCGCGCCCGGGGTGTAGATGACCTGGTTGGCGATGACCGATCCGAAGATGGCCGTGTTCTGAAACAGCACGAACACGTTCTGGTAGATCGTCTGCAGTGACCCACCCACGATGATGATGATGCCGTTTCGCGGGGCCACGACGATCGCCAGCAGGAACGCGAACAGGGACGCTACCGTTTTGCCCGCCGACACCGACCCGAACCAGAGCGCCAACTTCCGGTCCATCGCATCCACGATGGAGAGGATCTGAGCCTTCGACACCAGCCGTTCAATGTCACTCAGGTTCACTGGGCGTCTCGGAACGGTACTTCTCCGCGGCAGCCTTGAAACCGTCCGCGATCTGGTCGAGCACACCGACCGCCTGCTCGAGGCCGCCGTTGTCCTTCTCGACGATGCGGGTGAGCTTGTCGAACGTGATCCCGGCCGTGACGACGATGGAGCGCTTCACCTCGACAGGAGCCGAGGTCAGCGTGTGTTCCTCGTACGTGTTGTCCTTGCCGCCGAAATTGTAGACCAGGTACTCGTCATCGATCTGGTCGAGCATCGTCTCCGAAGCGGAGAGCATCTTCTCAGCGAGGCGGATGCGTGCAGCAGCGAGGTCGATCGTGTGAGCCTTCACGGCTGCCTCGGTCGCGGAGCGGTCGAATTCGAGCCCGGCGGCCTTCGCCCAGCGTGTGATGGTCGCGGGATCAAGGTCGAGCTGCCGGGCGATCTCGTTACGGGACAGACCCGAAACGAACAGCGACCGAGCCAGAGCGCGTGTTTGATCGTTCATTGGTGAACGCGGCACAGGTCATCACCTCGGTTCGCCACCTCTTGTGGCTGCGGGAGAGGCGTAGAGCCTCGGATGTCAGTGGGTACTGGGAAGATGTGATCGGCTCCGTGCGCTGTGCTCGGGTGCCTGCTGAAGGGTGAACTGAATGCTGTATCTCGTCATGCCGAATCGTCGGATGAAGTGGACCGCCAATGTCGGGCAGAACGTCCTGGACCTCGCTGGCACAAACGGGAAGGACCTAGGGCTGCTCGACTGGTGGGAGGACGCTGACAGCAGTGCGGACGACAAGGTTGTCCGTGTGGCGCTGAGGTACGGAATCGCAAGCAGCGTTGGGGTCATCCTTGATGCGGGGCATGTCGTGCAGGTTCGGCGCCCCTCGGAGATGCGGGAGCTCTTTCGAGAGAGCGAGGCCGTGCGCACGAAGGCTTCCCCACAGATGGAAGCAGTGGACCAGTTCATTGAGGAGAACATGTCTCCCGGGTGGATTCAGGCCGGCGTCGAACTCAACGAGCGCGTCGCGGAGAGCATGAAGCAGTCACTGGCTGAGGCGATGGCCGACGCGGATGCGGAGATCTCAGCTCGCGAGCCAATCGACGCTCTGGTGGCTCACTGGGTGTCACTCGGTGGAGCCGTGCCGGATCCCCTGTGATCATGGATCGCTGAGCTACGGGTGCGGTTCCGCACAGGTACGCCTCGTCCGGAAAGGTGCGGCACATCCTGGAACGTTCTTTTCCCGAGGATTGCTTGGGCTAGGCCGCTGAGTGCCTGTTGCTCGTTTCTCGCGCGGTGAGCTACCGCCCCAGAGCTTCCCAACCCTGCAAGCCTCGTTAATGCAGAAAGCCCCGGACCGGTGAGGGTCCGGGGCTCCTTCCACAAAGCAAAAGGCACTCGCCGTGGGGGACGGGGAATGCCTGTAAGGCACAGCCTAGTGCCAAGGGGTGACATCGTGTGAACTATTCTTGCGGCGAGTTGCCGCCGTTCTTGCGGTTCGGGTTAGCCAGGATGCGGGCGCGGAACTCGGTCATCAGGTCAGCGTGGTCGATGACGACAACCCCAGCGACCTCCCGGCACCGGAGGCCGTCGCGCAGCCAACGCTTGACCGTCCGGGTGCTGCGGTTCACCCGGAGGGCGGCGGCCTTGATCGTGTAGTTCGCCTGGTTGACGATCTGCGTCATGCCACCTCCGCGATCGCCTCGAGGTACCTGGCGAACGCCTTGGTGTCCGGCTCGACGACGTGCATGCAGCGGCCGCACATCACGGCCACGTCCTCGTTGAGCAGGTCCGGGGGCTTCACGAATATCTCGTGCTCCCCGCACACCGGGCACTCCCGCTTGTCCGCTTTGCGGATGGGCCGAGCTTCGACGCCGTACATGCTGCAGAGCGACCTCACCCCGCGGGCATCCTCGTGGCCGATCACGATGTCATCGTGAAAGGCCGCCGCCGAGGTGCTGGCCGCGATGACCTCGAGGCGGTCGAGCAGCCAGTCGCCCAACCAGGACGCGTACAGGTGCGCGGCTTCCACCGACACGGGCTTAGACCCTTGCACCTCCCTGCCGTTCGCCCACGAGGGGACTACGACCGGATCGACGTGCAGCTCGTCGGCGAACACGTCACACCAGGACCGCAGCTTGGCGAACAGCGCATCGGACGCGTCGAGCGGGCCCAGGTTGAGCGGCGCCGGCGCTTCACCTCCACCACCGGACACTCTCTCGGAGTAGTCGGCGGCACCGAGGCTGAACAGTTGCGCCCGCATGTTGGCCATGAGGTCGGGCACGAGCTTGAGCGCCCCTGTGAGCCGGTAGAAGCACGAGTTGCACAGATGCCCGTGTTTCGCAGGCTTGGGGCGTGCTGCCTCATCCTCGTCGGCGGGGGGCCATGTGCAGCCTCTCGCGCAAGGGGGCATTTCCTCGGGGTCGATCATTGGTTGCTCCCGTCATCGCTGTACATGGGTTGTGCGGTGTAGTGCTCGGACTGGCGTGCGAGGTCTGCCCGGTGCTCGGCGGCGAGGTCGGGCGGCGGCATGAGGGTTTCGAGCACCCAGAATGCGCTCATGTCGCAGTCGTCGTCGCAGTCGTCCAATCCTTCGCGGGCGGAATCCGCGACCGTCTTGATCACCGCGAGGGCCGCGCCGAGGTCAGCCGTGAGCCGGTGCTGCGCCGCGAGCAGATCCGCGTTGACGGCCCGGGATGCATCCCGCTCGGCGATTGCCCTGGCGAGATCCGTCGTGCACACCTCGTGGTCGTCGACGATGCCGGGCCGCGCATCCCATCCCGCGCCGAAACTGGTGGCCGCCATCGCCATCTGCACCGGGGTCAACAGCCCCGACCAGTCTTCGATCCTCGCCGCGATTGCGGCCTCACGTGTGATTGTCATGCTTTCCTCTCTGAAAATTTGGTGGTCATGCTTGAGGGCGGCGGCCACGTAGACATACGCGCCGCCGACCCTGCGCAGGGATGATGCGGCCGCCGTGATAGTCGGCCAGGTGGGGACGGTCGTCACGCGACCACCACCGATAGAGTGCGGGGATGACCAACTTGAAGATCGTCGAACCCAGTACCGTTCCTGCTGCGGGCATCGTTGACGGGGCACCTCACGCCATCGTCGTCGACTACAGCCATATCGAGACCGCTGCGGCGACAGCTAGGCGCGCATACGAGGGAGCGTCTGACTCGGCGTCGGCGATTCGCGAACTTTCTGACTCGGTGTTCGCGCTGTCGGGGATATTGGCGGAGATCGTCGCCGGCCTCCACAATCGCGAGATCGCCGTCATTAACTACCCGGTTGAGGGCGCCCACCTCGACTAGCCCTCTCACCGGTCGGCACCGAGCGCCGTGAAACTGATGTCGTAACCGCCCCATGGGGAGTAACCGGGCACGTGCCGACTGCCGGGGTATTCGCGTTCGGTGATGACCGGAGCACCCGGAACCATCCACGCTTTCGGATAGTCGACGGCGGTCAGCAGCCGCGGGAACTGATTGTTGCGGTCGCTCGCGGTGTTCGGCGACTGAACAACGGGCAGGTCGCGCCACCCGGGCCAGGCGTGGTCATGCCACTCCTCGACCGCGGGCGACTCGTCCTCACGGATCGTCGACACCCAACCGCACTCGCACACGGCGCGCACCACCCGGGAGCTGACGCACGAGCACGAAATCCGGTAGTGCGCCTCGCAGCCCAGCGCCGCCGCGAACACCGACATGCCGTGATTCGGGGTCGCGCCCAGCCCCTGCCATGTGCCGCTTCGCCACATGTGCGACAGCGCCAGGCAGTTGAAGTTTCCGAAGTCAGCCCGGTATCGCTCGAAAGCTTCGTTGAGCTGGTCGATGCCGAACGCCTCCACCGTGAAGTGCAGCGGGGCGGCCCCGGCATACGCGGGCTTCTCGATCAGATCATCGAAGTCCCACCCGAGTTGGCCGCTCATTCGTAGGTCACCTTCTGATGCCGCGGGGTCACGTCGTGGTCCTGCTGCGCCCGCCAGTACGCTGTCTGCCGTGCTCGCCGCACCGCCTGGCAAGACGGCCCGCCGGCTTCCGCGTTCGGGCAGTCTTCCTTGCACCCCTTGTCGGCCCCGTAGCGGGTGCCGTGTTTGATCGGCTTAGCGATACGGCCACCAGGACGCGCCCGAGACTTGCGCGGCTTCGGCGCCGCTTTCACCTTCACGGGTCGCACCGCCTTCTCCTTCGCCGTCTCCGCGACCAGCCGGGCCACTTTCGGCTTCGCATAGCTGGCCTTCTCCGTCGTCGCCGTGCCGTTGTCGACCGCCCGCATGTACTCCCAGTCACCGGCGTACCGGGTCTTAGCTTCCGTGCACGTCATCAGCGGCGTGTGGTGGTGCGCGCAGTTGGCCCCGCGGCATCCTTCGTCGTAGCCGGTGGGGGTTCCGTGGGGGGTCATGAGGCGATCCCTTCGAGGTCGAATGACTGCTGCGAGTCGAGCATCGGGTCGATTAGCTCGCGGTTTGACCAGAGCACTTCGGTTCTGGCCGATGAGTCGGCGTCGACGTTGCCCTGCCCTGTGTAGGCGGCGATCTTCACCTGGTACCAGTCCGGGAACAGTTCGTCGTAGAGGGGCGATGAGTAGCCGGACAGGATCACCGTGGCGCTGCACTCTCTGAGTGCGTCAGCCATGTCCCGGTGTTCGGTGTCTTTCTTCATCTCGTGCCGATAGGCGTTCGTGGTTCCGCGCACCATCGCTGGGTACGGCGGATCGACGTACAGCAGCGCGCCCTTGAACTTGCCGTAAGCCTCGATCACTTCGAGTGCCGGGCGATTCTCAAGGGTCACGTTCCGCAGCCGCTCGACTGCCGGGGCGATCCGGCGCACGTACCCGTCGAGGTACTTGACCAGCGAGAGTGACGTTCCCTTTGGGTCGATGTTGTAGCGAAAGCCAGTCGGCATCAGTTGTCCGCCGCGCCGCTGTGTGAGCGCCACCCACACGCGGCGGGCCCGCTCGATGTCGTCGAGCCCGTCACGGTCCTTGGACAGCAGCGACTCCGAGCGCGAGTGCGGAGTCAGTGCACACGCCCGCTCCATCTCGTCGGGCCGCTCCCGGAGCACCCTCCAGAACGTCATAATGTCGCCGTCGATGTCGTTGACCGTTTCAAGCATCGAGGCGGGCTTAGCCATCAGCACCGACAGCCCGCCACAGTATGGCTCGACATAGTGCCCGTGCGGCGGGAACAGGGACACGATCTTCTCTGCGATTCGCTGCTTGCCGCCGAAGTACGGGAATGGAGGACGCGGAAGGTCGCTCATAGTGTCTCTTCTCTGTTGAGTTGTTGGGGCGGGGGCGACGTGTGCCGCCCCCGCGGGTGGTGCTTAGAAGGGTGTTTCGTCGCTGAAGTTGCCCGGAGTGTTCCAGACATCGCCGCCCGTGTTCGCAGCCGGAGCCGAGGCCGCCCAAGGCTCATCGTTCCCACCGGCTGCCGGGGGTTGGCCGCCGCGGGGCGAGTTGCCCGAGGTTGCCCGGGTGAGCTGCGCGGTCGCGTACTTGAGCGAGGGGCCGATCTCGTCGATCTCCAGCTCCATCGACGTGCGCTTCTCGCCCTCCTTCGTTTCGTAGGACCGCTGCTTCAGGCGGCCGGTCGCAATGACCCGTGTGCCCTTCGTCAGCGACCCGGCGACGTGCTCGGCGAACTCACGCCAGACCGAGGCCCGGAGGAACAGGCTCTCGCCGTCCTTCCACTCGCTGGTGGCCCGGTCGAAGTTGCGGGGGGTGGAGGCGATCGTGAAGTTCGCCACCGCCAGACCGTTCTGCGTGTACCGCAGCTCCGGGTCCGAGGTGAGGTTTCCGATTACTGTCAAAACCGTCTCGCCGGCCATGTCATGCCTTCCTTGTGCGGATGAGTCCGCGTTCGTGCCGAGCCGCCTTGCGCCGCTCGGACTGCTTCGTGCTGTTGATTCGGCGGCATTCCAGGCACAGCCTCTCGGTGTACCCGTCGTGCCGCAGCTTGATGCGGACGTTGCCATCGACGAGCGCGTGCCCGTTGATGCATTCGGCCTGGTTATAGCGGCCGCCGCGTGTTCGACCGCGCGCCACGGCGTCGGCAACGTTCTCCGCCTGCGTGCCATCGAGCAGGTGGCTCGGCTCGATGCACGGCGGGTTATCGCATGTGTGCCGAGCCATGCCGACAACCGGCCTGCCGAGCTTCTCGGCGAGGGCCGCCCTGTGGGCCAGCCGAGACCCGTTCACCGCCTTGGTCAGAACCCCATAGCCGCCAGCGTTCCGCGTGCCCGTGAACTCATCGCACGCAGTCATGTTCAGTGCGCTTTCTCTTGGGATTTCCGGCCGCGGGGATCGTTGACCGGGAGGTGCATTTGGTTGCGTTGGTAGCTCACTCGGCCCTGCTTCACGCCGAGGTTCTCCGCGATCTGCCGGTCGTTCTTGCCGAGCCCGTGCAACCGCCGAATGTCATCGAGCATCTGCACGATGGTGACCGGCGCCGGGGCGGGCTTCAGCGCGTGCGTGACCAGCTGCTCGACCAGGTGGTGCGCCTGGACGCTTCGCTTGCTGGCGATCTTCAGCAGCGCCCGGTACTGCTCGTCGGTGACGTTCACCGGGAGCTGCACGCTCATGCGCGCCGCCCGACCGTGCCGACGTCGACCGGCGACCCGGGCCCCTGGTCGAGGGCAAACCGTTCAGCAGCAGCCCGGCGCTCGATCTCGCGCAGGTTGAACAGCGCCTCACGTGCCCGCTCAGGCAGGCGCTCCCGTGCCGGCCAGGACTTCTCGATCAGCCCGCGAGCCTTCGCCGAGCGCACGTCAGCCTCGATCGCTGCCGCCGTGTTCCGGCCAGAGTCAGCGACCGACGCCAGAATGTGCCGGACACTGAACGTCTCCTTGGCGAGCGGCCCGACGAAGTGGGCGAGCGTTGCAGCCTTGGCTTCCTCGAAGTCGACCTGCTCGAGGACGAGATGCCACGCGCTCGTGGTCACCCGGTCCACGGTGATGAACCGGTCGAACCCGCTGGCGATTGTCAGGATCTGCCCGACTTGGACGATGTTCATGCTGTGAGTCCTCTCTGCTGCTGCGCCTGCTCGCGGGCCAGTTGCGCCACGAAGTCGAGGTTCTGATCGGTGCGCGTCGGCTTGCGCTCGCCCTGCTGCGCGGAAGGCAGTTCGTCCGTCCATCGCTCGTGACCGATCCACACACCCAGCGCGGGGGTGAATCGCTTATCGGTGGTCGCCGCATAGGCGTCACCGAATCGGACGATATGAGCGGCCAGTGCCTCGGAGTCGATCCGCTTGGCCGCTGCCTTGAACTTCTCGAGGGCCGCTTTCCGCTCGACCTTCTTCGGCCAGTGAAGATAGGCGGCATCGAACACACTCTCCGCGCTCGGCAGAGCGTGTGTTATTACGGTTCTCTTCTCTTCTCTCTGGTTCTCTTCTCTTAACGCTGAGCTCTGGTGAGACTCGGCGTAACTCACCGGAGTTTTAGTGAGTATCAGTGAGTCCTGATGAGCGCAGGCGGGGCAGCGGGTCTTCCATCGCGGGTCTGTTTTCTGCCACGGCCCGAACGACGGCATCCACAGATACGTCTTGCCCTCAGCCTCGACACGGGACACACGCCCGTTGCGCATGACCTCGGCCAGGAGCTCGTCGGCGTCCACCGGGTCGGCAGGCAGGATCTTGAGCTTCAGGCCCAGCGCGTCGTCGGGCAGGTGGCCCTTGTCGCAGTACGCGAAGTTCCACAAACCGATGTAGAACAGCCGCGCAAACGGCGAGAGCCGGATCATATTGCCGTCGGTCCAGAAGTCAGGGGTGATGACTCTGCCTCTTGCCACTTGGTTTTCCTCCTTCCTTCTCGTCGAAGTCGCCCCGCTCGATCGCCGTCGCCAGCCCGGTTAGGACCGCGTAGACGATGAGCTTGGGGTGCTCGGCCTTCTTCTTGATGTGCGCGAGTAGCGCCTTCTTGTCGAGGGCCATCAGTAGATGACCCCGTCGCCGCTGCGCCGCCGTGCCGACTCGGCCTCGGTGATGACCACCCAGCCGCCCACGTCATCCAGCAGCACCCACGACAGGACCCCGGACACCCAGCGGCGAGCCGGCCACTCAGCGGGGACAGCCCAGCCAGGGACCGCCCAGCCCTCTGCGATCGCCTCGGCCGGGTGCGATGTCGCCCAGCCGTGACAGCCGAGCGTCCCGGTGCCCCCGAGGATCTGCAGGTTCGCGGTCGTTGTCTGCCCGCCCTGGGACCGGTTCTTGCGGTGGTCCCGGTTCGACGGGCCGCACCCTGCACGGCAGCGCTGGCACGTGTCGCGGTCGCGGAGCGTGGCGAGCTCGTAGGCGTCGGCCTCGTCAGCCTTGGAGGGCTTCGGGACCTTCGGGCAGATCATGCGTCCACCGTGTAGCCATTGCCTCGGCAGGCCGAGCAGAGAGCAGCCCCGCTATGGCAGTCGACGGCTCGGCATGTTCCGCCGCACCTATGCCCGGTGCCGTTGCACTTGACGCAGGTATCGCCGCGACCACTTCCGTCGCAAGTGGCGCACTTCACGCCACCATCCAGAACGCGCCGCATCTCTGCGTAGGTTCGCGGCGCTCTGCCATTGGTCGCCGTGTCCATCTCGATCTGCAGAAGCGCGACCAGCTTGTCCCACTCGGGCAGCAGGCGATCCCAGGAGATCGACCGGCCAGCCATGCGGGTGCGCAGCTGCTCCGTGGTCAGGCGTCCGGAGCAGTAGTCGATGCATCGGCGCAGGTCGCCCGGGTCCCATGGGTGATCGGTCCCGCTGCCAGCAATGGCCTGAGCGGATAGCCCCAGTGTGTAGTAGCTCACCGCTGGAACCCCCCGGCCATGTACGCGGCCGACTGGACCTTGTTCAGATTCAAGAACCCGTAGAGCTTCGAGGTCAGCGCCTTCTGCAGTTCCTCGGCGGCGTGCAAGATCTCCTTGGCGTCGTCGAAGTCGTTCTTCTGCTGCATGGTGGCAAGGTCAGCTTCCGCCCGCTGCCGGGTGACGCTGCGTTCGCTCGACCGCATGAGCGCCTTGGCCCGCGCCGAGATGAACTCGCGCTCGGCGGCGTACCGTCTGGCCCAGAGTTCCTTGATGATCGGGACGGCGTTCTCGAGGCGGTCGCCCACCTCGCGGATCAGCTGCTCCAGCTCGAGGGGGCCGACCGGCTGATAATTGACCAGGTCAGCGTCGGGGATGGTGGAGACTTCCCCTGACTGCTGGTTCGTGAACTCAACCATCGGTGGCCTGCGCTTCGAACTCGGCGGCGCTCTCGCGCTCGTAACGCTCCGCCTCCGTCTCCTCGGTGGCCGGCTCGTCGTCGACCACCTCGGCGTCGACGATGTTCTCATCCGGCGCCGCTTCGGCGGGGGCCGTTTCCTCGCCCCGGCTGATCTCCCCGCTGCGGGCCAGGAACAGCGCCCGGTTGGCCGCGTACTCGTCGGCGGCGTTGGCCCGGTCCCTGATCTCCTTGAGCTCGGCGAGTGTGGTCACAGCGGCCACGAGTGCCGCCCAGTCCTCGGTTGGCTCGGGCTTGTCGACGGTGGCGACCATCTCGCCGCCCTCGCTGACGAGCGCGCCCATCTCCTCCGGGGTGTACTGGACACCCATCAGACAATCTTCAGCACCCTCCCGGGCAACCTCGCCGATCGCACGCGCCTTGCACAGCGCCTCCGTGTATGACTCCCAGGGGAGCGCACTGCCACTCTTCGAGCGAGCATTGACCGCCCACTTCCCCTGCTGTTGCTCGTACTTGCAGAGGCCAGCGCGGGCGGCGCGGGCGGGAGTCCACGACACCTCGTAGGTGAAGTCGGGGTCATCGGATCGGGTGAGCCGGGCCGTGGCCACGAAGTCGCCGCCCTCGACGGTGCCCGCGGTGGACACGCGCAGCTTGTGTCCCGCCTTGCGGATCAGCCCGGACATCAGCGCCGGGGAGATTGTGGCCCTGCCCTCGATCACGTTGATGCCCGCGATTGCTGCCATCGGGTGAATGCCGAGCATCGCGCCCGTCTCGCAGACGAGCAAAACCTTGCCAGGTGACGGCTTGCCGGCGGCGTGCAAACCCCTGGGGATCAGTTCGCCCGCCGAGGAGAGCGTCTGCACGTAGCGCATCTTCTCGTCGAGGCCCGCGGCCTCGTACTGGGTGATTTCCTTGCTCATCACATACCTCTTTCAAATTCGAGCGCGGCGGTGATCCGCGCGGATAGTTCAATTGCGATCGGCAGCAGCCCGGCGAGCACGTCGGCGACGTCGGCGGGGTAGATGCGCAGGCTCTTGGGATCCTCGGTGCGCATCTCGCCGTTGACGATCTCGGCCCAGATGAAGTCGGTGTACAGGACTTCGGGGCCGACGCAGTACTGCTGGAATGCGACCTGCCTGAGTTCGCCGGGGGTGGGCCCGTAGACGATGCGGTCGTGTTTGGCCTTCACCTCGGCGAGCACGATGCCTGCAGGGGTGACGAGCAGCCCGTCTGGGGTGGCTGCGAGGCCGGGGATACTCTCGGCGTGGATCAGGAGAGTGTTCTGCGGGATGCCCGCCCAGGCGAGCATGAGCGGCTCCCAGAGGTTCCCCGACTCGGTGAACCGGTTGCCGCTGAAGGTGGAGCGTTTGAGCTTGGCCGCCGTGTAGACGTCGATGGACTCGGGACGGGCGAGCTTGGCTGCGTCCGATGCGCCGACGATCGGCTCACGGGCGAGCAGCCACGCCTCCCGGTCTGTCGAGTCTGCGAGGATCCGGTCGAGGTAGGTCACGCGGCCCACCTCACGGCATCCATCGCCGCCCGATTCAGCACCGGCAGCGCCGCCTCCGTGATCACGCCCAGGCTGCGCGCCCCCATCGCGGCGAGCACCACAGCGTCGGCGACGTTGTTGTCTGTCACGTCGGCGTTGGCGTACCGCTTCACGACGGAGGCGAGAACCTGATCCTTCGATGCGTTGCCCTTGCCCGTGGCATACTTCTTGAGCCCGCCCGGTGTGACCTCGACCACGTTGTGCCGGGCTTGCATGGCGTCCTGGACGACCATCCACCAGAGGCCCGAGCGGTCATGGTGCGAACCGCCCGTCTGGGAGTAGGCGGGCTGCTCGATGACGACGAGCGCACCGCGGGGCACGACCTCCATGATTTGCACAGTGATGTCGTAGAGGCGGCACCAGCGCTCGAGGAGGCTGGTACCCTTCTTGCCGGTGGACTTGATGAGGCCGGTCCTGAATCCGTCCGTGCCGTAGATGGCCCAGCCGGTGCCGGTGAGGGACAGGTCGAGGCCGATCACCCAGTCGCGCCGCTCGGGTGCTGCGTGGATTGCAGCGGTGAGCCCGTCGATGCTGCCGAGGGCGCTCACAGCCCGCGCCCCTGGAGCGCTGCGGTGTTCTCGTCGAGGGCTTCCGCGTTGACGAGCAGCGCGTACACCTGAGCCTTGGCGAGGTGCTCGGCCCTGAGTGCGGCGTTGCTGATCTGCTCGGCTTCCCTGAGGTGCTCGATGGCGAGGTCGGTGAAGTTCATGCGGACACCGGAATCTGGACGCTGAAACCGACCGACTCGGACGTACCACTGATGCGCTCCATGACCACGAAGTAGCCGCGCTCCTCCGCGAGCTTCCGAACCTCGGCGAGGCTCACGTCGTCGAGGTCGTTCCCCGACTTCATGACCACGATCTTCAGCTTCGGGTCGCCGCTCGTTGCCAGGTCGAACGCGATCGAGTCCTGACGGGCCGTGTTGAGCTGCTTGAACGGCACCCCATCGAAGAGGATCGAGTCGTCACCGAGGCTCAGCCCTGCGGGGAAGTCAGCGGCGGCAAGACCGTCAGCCTTCGTCTTGTCGATGTCGGCCATGCTCGCGTTCAGCGCGGCCTCCTCGGCGGTGCGGTCGGCGAGCTCTGCGGCAATGGCGGCCCGGGCAGCCTGGGCGCGCACCTTGGCATTTGTCTCGTCGATGCTGGCGAGCTGCTCGGTGACGGCGTCGGGCGACTTGCGCTTGGCGGCCTCGGCTGCATCGGCGAGATCAGCGGCGAGGTCGGCGGCCGTCTTGTAGTCCGCCTTGGCCTGAGCGAGCGCCGCGGCGAGTTCCTTGCCGCGCTCGGTGATCTCGGCAAGGGAGTCGGCGGCGGCAGCGCACGCGGCCGCCTTCTGGTCGACCTCGGCATTGTGCTCGCGGATCGCGTCGAGCTCCTTGACGAGCGCCCCGGCCGACACCTCCTCGGTGGGCACGGTCGCGTCGGCCGGCGCCGCACCTTTGAGTCTCGCGGCTGCCTCGCCCTTCTTGCGCGTGACATCCGTGCGGGAATCAAAGAACCCTTTCCGCTTGGCGTCGATCTCGGCGAGGTCGAACGGGAGCGTCACCTTCGACAGCAGCATCTGGCGCTGCTCCTTGTCGCTGAGCTTCACGAAGTCGTTCGGGTCGAACAGCACGCCGCCCGTGATGTCGGCGACGAACTCTTTCCCGCTGGGGTACTTGGCCCCGTCGAGGGCGTAGGCGCTGAGTACGCCCGGCCCGTCCTTCGGGTACTCGCGGACGATGCGGCCATCGGTGAGCAGGATCTCGACCCGGGCGCGGTTGGCCTTGTTGTTCACCGGGTTCGGGATGAGCCGGGTGCCCTGCGGGTCGAAGCACTCCTCGAGTGCGTGGATGAAGCTGGACTTGCCGGAACCGTTGGGCCCGGCGATGATCTGCAGGCTGCCCGTGGGGAAGAGTTCGATCGTCCCCTCGATGCCCATGAAGTCGGTGACGGTGATCTTCTCGATGTTCTGCTGGGTCATGGTGTGTTGCCTTTCGGGAGTGATACGACGATGACGGCGGGGACGCAGAGGACCAGGCCGAAGAGGGTGAATGGGATGGACCAGAGGAAAGCGGCGCCGGTGAAGACCCACAGGCAGCCGAGGACGAACAGGATGATGACGAGGCGGGCGACCCGCTCGGGGGTGAGCAGACGGCCGATGAGCCTGAACAGGGTGAGCGCGAACCGGGCGGCCAGCATGGCGGCGGTCTTGATGTTCAGCACGGGTGGACCTGCACTTCAGCGAACCGCACCGTCTCGCGGGTCCATTCAGGCAGCGGGTCAGGCCTGCCGTCGTCGGCTTGGACGTGTGCGATCTGAACGCCGCCGTCGAGAATGTGGAGGATCCAGCCGAACCCGTCCGGGCCGATGTCGTGGCGCGGCTTGTAGAGGCGCACTCGGTCGCCGACCTTCAGCGGCGGGCGCGGCTTCGGCTTGCCGGACAGGAGGACGGTCACGAGGTCACCGCCTGGCGGGGGTCGAGGGTTTCGGCGGCCGTCATCGACGGGGCAGCCCCGCTCGGTGCCACCTCGTGGGGCCAGATGCACTCATCGACCAGCGGGTGAACGTTCACGTGGGCGGCGTTCTCGCACCAGACGGCGCTCATGCCCGCCACACACCCAGGATCGAGGCGACCAGGGCCACCGTGATGACGATGACGCACGCGCTCAATGAGGCGGCCATGATGATCGCGGCCGCCCGGAAGTCGGTCTCAGGGATCGGCGCCGACGGGGTGTAGTCAGTGTTGGGCATGTCCCAGTAGTCGAGCTGGGACAGTTCGGGGTTGGGATCTTCTGCGATCCACGTGCTGCGTCGGCGGCTCATGCGGCCACGCCCCAGACGTTGACCTGACGCTTCGTGCGGCCGGCGCGCTTCTCGCCGGTCCACACGATCGCATCGTCCTTGGTCAGTCCAGACCGGCGCTTGCGGGGGCTGTCGAAGTCGGCCACCACGTAGTCGGGCTGCTGGAAGTAGGCGGTGGTCAGTTCGTGATCCGTCATGGGCCGGTCGGTGATGAGTCGGAGCACGATGGCCTTGACCAGGAGGCGGTTCTCGTTGCTGTCTGCTGCGGCGTGAGAGGTGAGCGGGTCGGCGGGTCGGGCTCTCACCGTGTCGTTCCCGGTGATGGTGGGTACAGTTGCCATTGCGTTCCTTTCGTGGTGCGTGGTGTGGGGCCATCCGTTCGTGCGGCTGGCCCCTTTTTCGTGAGTGGTGGTTGAGTGCGACGCCGGGACTGCACACCCGGACGACCCTCGAAGGGCTCGCCGCTGAGTGGTTACGATCAACGCCACTCGCGCCTGCTGGTCCCCGAGGCTTAGTCGGTCCCAGCGCGGGCATCCATTCCCGCTCCCTCCCGCTTTGCTGTGCGGTGGGCACCCCTGCATTTCTTCGGGGTTTCGCTGTGTAGTTGTCAAGGTGCTGCGAGCCCCCATCCCGACACCGCCTCGCGGCAGCATCTGGCATTGGGCAAGCTCAGGGCGCGTTTGGGCACGCCGGTGGATGCCCCTCTGGTCGAGGGGCGAGAATGTGGAGGTTTAGACGGGCCCGAACGTGCGGGCGTCTATGAACTTCTGCAGGTCGTCCGCGCGAATGCGCTGGTGCGGCCTGGTGTCACCAAACTCCACGACGCGGAGCTTGCCTGCTTTGATCTGGTCATAAACCCAGACCCGGGACATGTCGAGCTGCGTAGCAGCGGCGGCAACGGAGTAGAGGCGAACTGCCTCGACTGCGCTCATTACGCGACCTTCTCGGCGCTGACGACCTGGAACAACGAGGCCATAGAGGCGTGCGGGAAAGCCAGCATTACCCGGGCGATGAATCCATTGGACGGATGTACGTCTCCGTTGCTGACCCGCCAGAGAGTGACCGGGTTTACCCCGATGATCCTGGCGAGTTCCACCTCAGAGACGATGCCGTTTGCACGGCGCAATTCGTCCAGCTGGGCCCGGTTGAGCACGAGAGCCGCCTGGGCTCTGGCTGATTTGGTAGCTGATTGCATGTTGGCAAGACTACGGGTGTCTTGCGCTATTGCATGATTATTCCATTCATGCATTGCGCGTGTCGCGGCCACTTCCGCGTGATTCCGGGGGTGCACTTATGCAAACACATTGCACGCGCGCAATGATTGGGATAGTTTGGGGCCATGACCACGAGAGTTGATTGGCCCCAATACCTGCGGACCATCACGGATAACGCCGCTGGCGCCCGAATTGCTGAGCGCGCAGGCATCCCCGAATCCACCATCAGCCGGTGGCTGGCCGGAAAAGTCGAACCGCGGCCCCGCCAGGTGGTCGAAGTGGCCCGCGCCTACGATGTGCACCCACTCCAGGCGCTCATCGCAGCCGGCTACCTCGACGATGGAGACATGGATCTGCCCATGGTTATGGCACCGCAGCTGCAGCTCCGCGAATTCACCGACCTGGAACTGGCCAGGGAGACGATCCGGCGCATAGAGGACCAGGTCTGGAACTCCGCCGTCCTCACCCAGCCTCTCGACGAAAACCACCCGGCCATGCAAGACCGAGGCAATGTCACACGCATGCGCCACACTCCTACCGAGGACGAAGCCGAGCAACTCGGCGCCGTTGCAAAACCGGGGGAGACGGTAATCGAGATTGACGAATTCGACGACTGATGTTTACGACCCGCACGGGCACGCCGACCAGCTTGGCCTCACCGTCGCCTACCAGCACTTGCGGGTCAACTGCGGCATGTACATCCCCGGCCGCCAGATCATCCTCCTGCGCCGCGGCATGAGAGTCGCAACGGAGCGGAGCGTGCTCGCGCACGAGATCGCCCACCACCTCGCCGACGACCGCCACACGGACGGTGTGTGGTCGCTGCGACAGGAACGCCGAGCCGACCTCTCCGCATCGCGCCGACTCATCCCCGCCGACCGCCTCCGCCAGCTCGCGCAATGGTCGAGCGACCCGCGGGAGTGGGCCATCGACCTCCAGGTGACCGGAGACATCCTGCTCGCATACCTCAACGGACAGAAGGACAGCGCATGAGAGCGGCAAAGGGTGAAGGCTCCATGTCGAAGACGGACAAGGGGTGGCGCGGCTACGTGACCGTGGCCGGCAAGCGCAAGTACACCCGCTACCACAAGACGAAAGCACTGTGCGCCCAGGAGAAGCGTGAGCTCCTCAACCGCCGCGACGACGGCAAGCTCGTTGCGGGCAAGGTGCCCACCGTGGCGGCATGGATGGACCACTGGCTTGAGAACGTCGCCAAGCACCGCCCGACGACGTACGCGATGGACCGGTGGGTGACGGACTCCAAGATCGTTCCCGAGCTGGGGTCGATCAAGCTGGACAAGCTGACGACTGAGCGCCTCGAGGAGTGGGTGACGTCGCTGAACGTCGCAGCGTCGTCGCAGCGCCGCTATCTGGCCCCGCTGAAGTCGGCGCTGAACGTGGCGCTCGACCGCGGGCAGATCGGTTTCAACCCTGCACTCCGCGTCAAGCTCGACCCGATCGGCAAGCCCAACACGACCGCGTTCTCCCGCGAGGACCGGGACGCGATCCTCACGGCCGCCACCGGCCGGAACCGGGCCCGCTGGCACCTCGCGGTCAAGCTCGGGCTCAGGCCTGCCGAAGTGCTCGGCCTCACCTGGCAGGACTTCGACGACAAGACGGGCGCGCTCGCGGTCAGCCACCAGCTGCTCCGCGTAAAGGGCCTCGGATTCATCTACCAGGACGCACCGAAGTCGGAGGCGGGGGAGCGGCGGATCATCCTGCCCAAGACCATCGCCGCGCTCCTGCGCACGCACCGCACCGAGCAGCTCCTACTCATGGCCGAGATGGGCGCCGAGTGGAAGGGGTGGGAGTACGACGGCCGGCCGGTCGCGCTCATGTTCCCCCAGCCGAACGGTGGCCCGATCGGACCGGGCGTGGACACTAAAGCATGGCGGGCGCTACTCATGTCTGCAGGGCTCTCCGAGACGAGGCGATACCAGTCCCGGCACACCGCGGCCACGCACATGATCGCGGACTCAGGAGGCGACGTTGCGGTGACGGCGAAGATCCTCGGCCACGCTGACGCAGCGTTCACCTACCGCGTCTACGTGCACCCGCTTGAGGAACGTGAGCAGGCTCTCATGGCGAAGATGGACGAGCCGTCTGCACCCTATGTTGCACCCTATGGCGATTACCCCAGCGAACATGAGCGAACAGTGGAGGCCTCAGATCGTTGATTTCGCGGGCCGACTTTACTCCGGCGAACACCCGCGAGCTTCATAAAATATCCCTCGTAATGAGAAGGTCATCAGTTCGATTCTGATAGGCGGCTCCATCTCAAGCAGGCAGCCAGGTCATTCGCTGCTCGTCGTTGCTGTGCGTCGCCGTGAGTTGCCGTTCCGAAGCCGTGAGTTGCTGTACGTCGCCGTTCCGAAGCCGTTGGTAGTCACGTAACCGCGGAGATTTTGGAGAAACGCCGGTCAGTCGGGCGTGACATCCGGCGTGTCGCGAAAATCTCCGCAGTTAGCAACACCGGGTGCCGCCACGGATGCCCCGGCGAACCCGGCGAACCCGGCGAACCCGGCGAACCCGGCGAACCCGGCGAACCCTGCGAGCCCGGCGGCGACCCGCTCTCGTTTATCCGGATACGCGACAGTATTATCGCGTATGTGAATATTAAGGCACCAACTCTCGCGCCGCTGTTCCGGTCAGACGCGCAGGGTGAAATCCTCGCCCGGCTCTTCTTGAACCCCGACCGATCGTTCACGATCTCTGACCTCGCCCGCGCTGCGCATACGCCGTACTCGAGCGCGCACCGCGAAGTCTCCCGAATCGCGAAGATGGGCCTTGCCTCCACGAGCAAGCGCGGCCAAGCCGTCGAGGTTCGGGCCCGCCGGGACACGCCGGCGTTTCGCCCTCTCGCCGAACTGCTCGGCCTCACCTATGGTCCCGCTGTCGTGATCCCACACCACCTCGCCGGTATCGTCGGAATCGATGCGGCCTTCCTCTACGGTTCGTGGGCAGCGAGACGCGCGGGCGAGCCCGGTGATGCCCCGGGCGACATCGATCTTCTGATCGTGGGCAACCCCCCACGCGGCCAGGTCTACGAGGCATCCCGCACCGCCGGCATCACGCTCGCTCGCGCAGTGAACCCCCGTATTGTCAGCGCCGCGGCATGGAAGGCAGCCGACACCGATCCGTTCCTCCGCACACTCAGCGAACGTCCCCTCGTGCACCTTGACCTGCTGGAGACCTCCTGATGATCGATCGGTGGGATCGTGGCCGGGTCGAGATTGATCGACTCGTTGACTGAAGTCGACTCACCCGTGTCGTCGCCAACCGCGATCTCGTTGAAAGTCACCTGGTGCAGGCCCGTACCTCATTGCTGTTGCAACGCTCCGCGACCTCGACCCGGCCGGCGCGTTTACGCTCACCTACGATGCGGCGAGACTCGCGCTCGCCGCGATGCTGGTCAACCAGGGGCTCAAACCCCGAGGTGAGGGAGCGCATGCCGTGCTGCTCGAGGTGGCGGTCGCTCAGCTGGAGCCCCCTCGCCCGAGCGAGATCCGCGAGTTCGATTGGATGCGGCGACTCCGAAACGACACGCAGTACCCCGACATCGGCCGCGCCTCGGCAACGGTTGACGACGTGGATCAAGCGATTCCGGCGGCACGGGCGATTGTGGATCGTGCAGCGCGGCTGATCGAGCTGATGCCACCCTGCTGAGGCCACGACCGGGGCCGACGGGGCATCCGTTGTCACGCAAATGCGGAGATTTTCGGGACACGCCGGTTGTGGCACCCGGCTGAGCGGCGTGTCGCGAAAATCTCCGCAGTTAGCCACCGCGTGTGTCGCCACGGATGTCCGGCGAGCCCCCGCCAGGCCCCCCGCCAGGCCTCCCGCGAGGTGGCCCGCCAGGCCCCCCGCCAGGCCCCCCGCCAGGCCTTCCGCGAGGTGGCCCGCCAGGCCCCCGCGAGGCCCGCCGCAGAATCAACGGTCGGGACCCCGGTCGGGCGGCCCTCAATCGCTAGGCTGATGCCATGACCGACGCAATCCGCTGGGGAATCCTGGCCACGGGCGGGATCGCCCACGAATTCACCAACGACCTCGTGCTGAACGGTTTTCAGGTGCAGGCGGTCGGTTCCCGATCGCAGGCGTCAGCGGAGGCCTTCGCGGCCGAGTTCGGCATCCCCACGGCGCATGCGAGCTACGAGGCCCTAGCTGCCGACCCGGATGTCGACATCATTTACATCTCGACCCCGCATCCGTTTCACGCGGCGAACGCCAAGCTCGCTCTGAATGCCGGAAAGCACGTTCTGATCGAGAAGCCGATCACCCTGAACGGCGCCGAGGCACGCGAGATCGTCGACCTCGGCGCGAGCCTCGGGCTGCTCGTGCTCGAGGGCATGTGGACCCGGTTCCTGCCGCACATGGTGCGCATCCGCGAGATCCTCGCCGAAGGAACCCTCGGCGACGTGCGCACACTGATCGCCGACCACACTCAGGACCTGCCGGATGACCCGGCGCACCGACTGAACGCCATGCACCTCGGCGGCGGCGCGCTCCTCGACCTCGGCATCTACCCGCTCACGTTCGCGTCCGAACTGTTCGGGCGCCCCGAGACCATCCAGGCGAGCGCGACGTTCAAGGCCACGGGCGCCGACGCGCAGGTCGCCACCACCTTCCGCTATGCGGGCGGGCAGATCGCCCAGACCCTGTCGGCGAGCAACGCGACAGGCCCGAACACTGCCACAATTCTCGGAACCCTGGGCCGGATCGACATCGACCGGGTCTGGTACTCGCCCACCGACTTCCGGGTGCTGAACAGTGCCAACGAGGTCATCGAGACCTTCACCGCCGAGATCAACGGGCGCGGCATGCACTATCAGGCGGCGGAGGCGGAACTGCTGATCCGGGCCGGAAAGATCTCGAGCGACATCCTGCCGGTCGAGGAGCTGGTGGCGATCATGGAGACCCTTGACGAGGTACGCGCGCAGATTGGGCTGCGCTACCCCGGCGAGTAGCCGCCGCCCCCGGGACCGCACCGCAGGGGTCTTCGTCGCGCCGACACCGGTGCGCGGTGCACGGGCCGGAAGCCGGCCACCGCTATTGTTTCCAGTACAAGCGGGAATGGGCACGGTGGTTCCCCGCAGTCCTCGCAGTCAAACCCCCTGACCCGAATCGTGCCAACCCGAACCATGTCTGCTCTCCACCCCCGCCGCGCCCACGCCTGGCTCCTGTGGCTCCTCGGAACGCTCGTGGCCTGTGCCGTCGTCGCGCCTCTGCTGACCGGCCTCGGGCTGCCCGTCGCCGTGGGAGCCGTTGCGAACGTGCTCGCCCAGTGGGTCACGGCCGTGGTGTGCTGGGTGGAAGTGCGGCGAGTCGGCCGAGGACGCTACCTGGAGCCGCTGGTGGCAGCAGCCGTCACCGTGTTCGCGGCCGGCTACACGGGCCATCTGGTCACGCTCGGCGGGGCGCCGGCGCTTCCGTTCCCGTCTCTGGCGGATGCGGGACACCTCCTCGTCAACCCGCTGATCCTGGCCGCCCTGTTCGTTCTGGTCTACCGCCAGCTGCGCACCCTGTCCTGGGCCGTGACGCTGGACAGCGCGGTGGGCGTGTTCGGCGCCGCCGCCGTGCTGTCGGTCGTGCTCGGCCCGGTTCTGCAAACCGATGGCGGGATGCCCTCGGTAGCCGCCCTCGTCGCCGTGGCCTACCCCTCGTGGGACCTCACCATGATGGCCGTCGTCGCCGGGATCGCCGCCGCCCGCGGCCTCACCGTCGGCCGCAACTGGAATCTGTTGATCCTGGGCCTGTTCATCTTCACCATCACCGACACCCTGTTCGCGTTCCGGGTCACGGGCCCCGGCTTCACCATCGGCACCCCGCTTGACCTGGGCTGGACGGTCGGCCTTGCTCTGATCGCGGTCTGGCTGCGCAGTTACACTCTCCCGTCGAGCGAACCAGGCCGTCCCGTGCGCGGCGCGTGGGCGATGGTGGTGCCGTCGATCGCCACGGGCTGCGGTCTGGTGGTGCTCGTCACGGCCAGCCGGATCGACGTTCCCATCACCGCGGTGCTGCTGGCCAGCCTGGCACTCGTGGGGGCGTCGATCCGCACGGCACTCGCCTTCAGGGAGCTGGGCCGCATGGTCAATCTGCGCGCCCAGTCCCGCACCGACGACCTCACCGGGCTGCCCAACCGGCGGTCACTGTACGCCGACGTTCCCGGATTGCTGGCCGGCGGCCACCGGCGCGCGCTGCTGGTGCTCGACCTGGACCGGTTCAAGGAAGTCAACGACAGTCTTGGCCACGACGCAGGGGACCGCCTGCTGGTGCAGGTCGGCGAGCGGCTGACCGCCCAGCTGGGGCCGAACGACCTGCTCGCCCGGCTCGGCGGGGACGAATTCGCGATCCTTCTCGACGGTGCGGAGGCGGCGGACGCCGAGACGGCGGCGGTCACCGTGCTCGACGCCCTGGCGGTGCCGTTCACCCTGGCCGGGATCGCCCTGACGACCACGGCCAGCATCGGGATCGCGCTGTACCCGGCCCAGGGCGAGGACCTCACGGTGCTGCTGCGCAAGGCCGACATGGCGATGTACAAGGCCAAGTCCGCCCGCACCGGGCACCACGTCTACCGGAGCGTCGACGACAGTCACGGTGACACGCGCCTACGCACTCTGGAGGAGCTGCGCAACGCTCTGACGGAGAACGAACTGGTGCTGCACTTCCAGCCCAAGATCGAGCTGGCCACCGGCGCCGTGCAGGGCGTTGAGGCACTCGTGCGGTGGCAGCATCCGACGCGGGGCCTGTTGTATCCGGATGCCTTCCTGGAGTTGGCTGAGGAATCGGGTCTCATGCCCGACCTCACCCAGGTCGTGCTGGCCCAGGCCCTCGACCAGGCGGCGCGCTGGCAGGCGCAGGGCACGCCGTTGTCGGTGGCCGTGAACTTCTCGGGCAGCTCTCTGGTGGACGAAAACCTGCCCGAACGGATCGGCGCCATGCTCCTGGTCCGCGCCCTGCCAGCCTCGGCGCTGCAGGTCGAGGTGACCGAGGACTTTCTGATGGCCGACCGGGCCCGAGCCCACGACATCCTCAGCCGGCTGCGCCTGCGGGGCGTGCGCATCGCCGTGGACGATTTCGGCACCGGGTACAGTTCCCTGGCCTACCTGCGCGACCTGCCCATCGACCAACTCAAGCTGGACCGGTCGTTCGTGTCGCCGATGACCAATGATCCGCGCGCGGCCGCGCTGGTCTCATCGACCGTCATCCTGGCCCATAGTCTCGGCCTGAGCATGGTGGCCGAAGGGATCGAAGACGCGGAGGCGTATGCGGCTCTCGCCCGCTTCGGCTGCGATCAGGGCCAGGGCTACTACATGTCGCGCCCGGTGCCGGCCGTCGATTTCGATGTGTGGCTCACCCAACGCCATCCGGAGGCCCAGGCCCTCTGGTGTGACGGGGGCGACGCGGTTCCGCTCACCCTACCCGCCGTGTGATGCCACCCCCCTTCTGGGGTGAAAGTAGGCACTCCTGCTGGCACTTCGGCCCACGCGGGCTCCGCTAGCGTTGTGGAAACGGCAGGGGGGCCTATGCACGCTACCGCGCACACGGGCCGTCCGGACTCCCGTGACGGTCGCCGCCGTGCCGATCGCTGGCTGCTCGGAAGCACCTGGCTGCTCCTGATCACCTACGTGGTGTGCCTACTGGTCGGTGGTTTCGGTGCGCTGATCACGGGCGGGCTCTGGGTGATCACCGAGCTGACTCCTGCCCTGATCTGCTGGATCGCCGTGTCCCGCGCCACCAGGGAGCGGATGCCGCTGGTCCTGGCCGCGTCAGCCGTCACCATTTTCGGGCTCGCCAATACCTACTTTCTCCTCGGGGGAGCGGAAACGCTGCCGTATCCGTCGTTCGCCGACCTGGGCTACATGCTGTTCTATGCGCTGCTGCTGGCGGGGCTGGTGGTTTTGGTGCATCGTCAGCTGCTTCCGATGCCCCGGTCCGTGCTCATGGACGGTGCCCTGGGCTCGCTCGGGGCGGCATCCGTGTTGGCTGTTCTGATGGCGCCGACCTTCGAATCCGCGGTGGCCGGCCCTCCGTCCCTGGCCATCGTGGTGGCCGTCAGCTACCCCCTGTTCGACCTCGTCCTGGTCTCGGTCATCATAGGGATCGCCGCGGCCCGCGGGCTCAACCTGGGGCGCCGGTGGTTTTTCCTCGCGCTGGGCCTGGTGATCTTCACGGTGAGCGACGCCGTCTACGCGTTCCAGGTCGCCGCCGACTCCTACGTGTTCGGCACCCCGCTGGACGCCGGCTGGGCCATCGGCCTCACCCTGACGGCTGCCTGGATCTGGGATTTGGCGCACACGGGGACCGTCGGCGGTCGGGCCCTGAGCGGGGCGTGGACGCTGGCCGTTCCGGGCCTGGCGTCGGTGGCGGGGATGACGGTGCTCGTGCTGGGCACCCAGGTGCCGATCTCCACCTCGGCCGTGGTCCTCGCCGGAGTGACCCTGGTGGTCGGCGCCGTGCGCACCCAACTCGCATCCCGCCAACTCGGACGGATGGCTGACCTTCGCCGCCAGGCGCGCACCGACGACCTGACCGGGCTGCCGAACCGGCGGGCCCTCTACGCCGAGGCAGCCGGTTACCTGTACCCGGCGAGCGACACCCGCTGTGCGCTGCTGCTGCTGGACTTGGACCGGTTCAAGGAAGTGAACGACAGCCTCGGCCACGACGCCGGCGACCTACTGCTGGTGCAGGTGGGCTCCCGCCTGAACGGGGAACTGCGGCCCGGGGACCTGCTCGCCCGCCTCGGCGGGGACGAGTTCGCGATCATGCTGCGCGATGCCGGCCACGATCAGGCGGTGGAGGTGGCGGAGAAGCTGCAGGCCGTTCTGGCCCGGCCGTTCACCCTCGAGGGCATCGCGATCGAGACCAACGTCAGCATCGGCATCGCCCTGTTCCCCGACCAGGGCGACACCCTCAAGGTGCTTCTGCGCAAGGCCGACATGGCCATGTACAAGGCCAAGGCCACGACCTCGCGCAGCGGGCACCACGTCTTCACCTGCACCGACGACATGCACGGCGATTCCCGGCTACGGATGCTGGAAGACTTGCGGCGTGCCTTCGCCTCCGACGAGCTCGTTCTGCACTACCAGCCCAAGGTCGAACTCGGCACCGGCCACGTGCACGGCGTGGAGGCGCTCGTGCGCTGGCAGCACCCGACCCGAGGTCTGCTGCCCCCCGATGCGTTCCTGCCCCTGGCCGAAGACGCCGGGCTCATGCGTGAGCTGACCCGGATCGTGCTGGTCAAAGCGCTCGATCAGGCCCTGGCCTGGCGGGTCGAGGGTCGGCCCCTGACCGTCGCGGTGAATATGTCCGCCAGCTCGCTGATCGAGGCCGACCTGCCCGAAAGCATCAGCGCCATGGTGCAGATGCGCGGCTTGGCGCCGTCCGACCTGATGCTGGAGATCACCGAGGACTTCCTGATGGAAGACCGGGCCCGGGCGCGGGAGATCCTGTGGCGCCTGCGCGAGAGCGGGATCCGCATCGCGGTGGACGATTTCGGTACCGGTTACAGTTCCCTGGCCTATCTCAGGGACCTCCCGATCGACGAGCTCAAGCTCGACAAGTCTTTCGTCTTCCCCATGGCGGACGACGAGAGAGCCGCCGCCCTGGTGGCCTCCATCGTCGAACTTGCGCACAGTCTCGGCGTGCGGATGGTGGCCGAGGGTGTCGAGGATGCGATCGCCTACGCCGCGCTGATCGGCTACGGCTGCGACGAGGCGCAGGGGTTCTACATCTCACGCCCGCTGCCGGCCGCCGCGCTGGCCTCCTGGTTCAGGGCCCGGCAGGCCGCCATAACCGCCACGGGCTAGCCGCCGCGCCCGAGTGAGGGTGCCTCACATGCGCGGCAGGTACAGTGCTCGGGTGGAAGAACTGACGCCCCTGCGCACACGAGTCACGGCTGTCGCCGTCGCGGTGCTGCTGCTGGGCACCGGAGCCTTCGCTGCCGGGGCCGCGACCCGTGCCCCGGAGGCGGCCGCCACGGCATCCGTCGCCGCGGTGAAATCGAACGACAGCCTGACCACGCCGACCCTTGCCCCCGGACGCCCGGTGCCCGCCGACGCCTCCGCGGCCAGCGCCTTGCGCACCTGCTCGGTCGCGGCTCTCGCCGCCGACCCGAGGTTGGCGAACTTTCAGGCTCAGGTGCGGAACGCCACCACCGGCGAGGTGCTCTTCGACCGCGGCGGCAGCACACCGTCACGCACCGCGAGCGTGCTGAAGGTGCTGACCAGCGCCGCCGCGCTCGACGTGCTCGGACCGGACCACCGGGTCAGGACCACCGTCGTCGCCGGCAGCGAGCCAGGCTCGGTCGTTCTGATCGGCGGGGGAGACGTGACCCTGACCCGGCTGCCCACCGGCACCGAGTCCGTCTATCCCGGCGCCGCCCACCTCGACGATCTCGCCCACCAGACCCTCGCCGCCTGGCAGGCCAACCCGGTCAACCCGCCGATCACCTCGCTCGTGCTGGACTCCTCGCTCTTCGATGGCCCCGGCTGGGAACCGAGCTGGGACGAGCTGGAACGCAACGCCGGGTCGATGCCCGACGTGACCGCCCTCCAGGTCGACGGCGATCGGGACGACCCGTCGCGGCACACCTCGGCCCGCAGCACCGACCCGGTCGGACGTGCCGGGCAGGCCTTCGCCGATGCGCTCGGCGGCGACGTGAAGATCAGCCGCGGCACCGCCCCGGCCGGGGCTGCCGCGCTCGCCACGGTGCAGTCCCAACCCGTGTCTGTGCTGATCGGGCAGTCGTTGATCGTGTCGGACAACGCGCTCGCCGAGATGCTCGCCCGACTCGTTGCGGTGGAATCGGGGGCCGGCAACACCTTCGGCGCCCTGCAGGAGTCGATCGTCACCGCGCTCGACTCCTACGGCGTCGACACGACCGGGATCGTCATCCGGGACGGCTCGGGTCTCAGCGACGACAACGCCGTCCCGCCGGCCTACCTCGCCCGACTGTTCGTGAAGATCAACGCGCGCGATGGCAACCTCGGCGTGATCTTCGACGGGCTGCCGGTGGCCGGCGGACCCACCGGGTCGCTGTCCTACAGCGACCGATTCACGGGAGACAACGCGGTGGCCGACGGTGCCGTCTTCGCCAAGACGGGCTGGATCGATACCGGCTACACGCTGTCCGGCGTCATCCGGGCGGCCGACGGCACGCCGCTCACCTTCGCCGTTTACGCCCTTGGGGATGTGAGCGATAATGCGAAGCAGGCGCTCGACACCATTGCCGCGGGATTCTTCCGCTGTGGCGGCAACCTGTCGAACTCCTGAACTCAACCGGCGAGAGAAGGAGTAGTCCGTGACCAGGGCCCTGTTCATCATCGACGTTCAAAATGACTTCACCGAGGGCGGGGCCCTCGCAGTGGAGGGTGGGTCTGCGGTGGCCGCGGGGATCAGCGCGCTGCTCCTGGAACATCCGGAGGCCTATGACGTGATCTTCGCCTCCCGAGACTGGCACGACCCCGACAGTGACAACGGCGGCCACTTCGCGCGGGAGGGAGAACCCGACTACACGGAGACCTGGCCCGTGCACTGCGTAGCGGACACCCTCGGCGCGGAGTACCACCCGTCGCTGCTGGTAGCGGACACGACCATCCACATTCGCAAGGGCCAGGGGGAGGCCGGCTATTCGATCTTCGACGGCGTCTCCGAGGGAGGCGAGAAGACGGGCGAACTGCTGATCGCCAACGGGGTAACCGACATCGACATCGTCGGGCTGGCCACCGACCACTGCGTTCGCGCCTCGGGCCTGGACGCCCTCGAACACGGTCAGCACGTGCGCGTGCTGACCGACCTGGTCGCCGGTGTCGCCCGGGAATCGAGCAACGCCGCCCTGGCCGAGCTGGGCCACGCCGGCGCCCTCCTCGTCACCTCCGACGTGGTCGCCTAGGTGGGTGCGGGAGGGCCGGCGGGCGTGACCGGAATGGTCGGATCGGGCGGGTCAGCGGGATCGGGCGGGTCGGGTGGGTTTGGCGGGTCGGGTGGGTCGGCTGGTTTCGCCGGATCGGCTGATTCGACGTCCGCGGGCGGAGTGCTCTTCGCCCGTCGCCTAGACGGTGTTCGGATAGCCTACGGTTTTGTGCCCGGGGACCGCCCGGTGCTGCTCGTGCACGGGTTCGCGTCCACGGCGCAGGTCACCTGGGCTGGCACTGGCTGGGTGCGGGCCGTGCAGGATGCGGGCCGCGGCGTAATCACACCCGATCTGCGCGGGCACGGCCGGAGCGACAAGCCGCATCGGGTCGACGACTACCTGCCTCGGCAGCTGGCCGCTGACCTCGTCGTGGTGCTCGACGCCCTGGGGCTCGAGCAGGTGGACGTGATCGCCTACTCGATGGGCGCGCGCGTGGCGGCGGCGCTCGCGCGGCTGGCTCCGGATCGGGTGCACCACCTGGTGCTCGGTGGGGCCGGGCCTGACGAACTGTTCGAGACGTGGCATCCGGATGCCGTGCGCCGGTTCGTGACCGATGGCACCGTTTCCGCAGACCCGTCGATCGCGGCCGTACTCGGAGCAGCGATCACCGCCGGCGCCGATCGTGAGGCCCTCGTGGCCTGCGTCGGCGGGGTGGCCGGTTCCTCGCTCGACGTGCCGGCCGAGATTCCCGTGCTCTACGTCGCGGGCGGCGCCGATTCCATCCCGGCAGGCGTTGCAGAGGTCGCCCGCGCGCGCGGATCCGAGTACCTCGAACTGGCGGGCCGGGACCACGTGAACACGCTCACCTCTCGCGAGTTCAAGCGGGCGGCGCTGCACTTTCTGGACTGAGCCCCCGCCCCTGACGAATTCGACGGAGATTTTGCCCATATCGCCCTCAACACCTCCGGAAACTGGCATTTCTCCCAAAATCTCCGTCGAATTCGTTCGTTCCACGGGGCGGAGCGCGTGGTGCCTGTCCCAACCGCAGACGAGCCGCTTCGCCCCGGGCAGAGGCTGCAGCGCTGCAACCGGCGGGTGGCGGGTGGCGGGGCTAACTCAGGAGATCTGACCGGGCGGGGCCGGACATCCGTGCGGGTTGCGCACTGGTCTGGGGCGGCAGGGCCACCCAGATAACGGATGTCCTGAGTTGGCCACACGGGCAGGCTCGGCCTTGGGCCCTGCCCTGCCGGGCTCGGCCTTGCCGGGGCTGCCTCCCGTAGGCTGGAGAAGAAGGGGCCTCGCTGGCGAGCCCGTTGAATGCCGACCGGGGGACCGTCATGACAATCGACATCCAGGATGCGATGGCGTCGGGCACCGGGACAGGTGCGGGCACGACAGGCGCGGGCATCGGGACAGGTGCGGGCACGACAGGCGCGGGCACCGGGACAGGCGCCAGCACCGAGAGCAAGACCCAGGGCAGACGATTCTGGCTGGCACCGGCCGCCGCGATTTTCGCCGTTGCCTGGGGTGGCAACGAATTCACCCCGCTGCTGGTGATGTACCGGCAGGACGACGGGTTCTCGAACCAGCTCGCGAACCTGCTGCTCGGCGCCTACGTGCTCGGCATCATCCCGGCCCTGCTCATCGCCGGTCCGCTGTCCGACCGGTTCGGCCGCCGGCCGCTGATGCTGCCCGCACCGTGGATCGCAATCGCCGGGAGTGTGCTGCTGGCCGTCTCGGCAGGCAACGTTCCCCTGCTGCTGGCCGGCCGCATCCTATCCGGGGTCGCCCTGGGCCTGGCCATGGCCGTGGGCACCAGCTGGGTGAAGGAACTTTCCGCCAAACCCTTCGATCGGGGAGCCGACCTGGCCTCTGGTGCGCGGCGGGCGACCATAGCCCTGTCGCTCGGCTTCGCCCTCGGCGCGGCGAGCTCCGGCGTGTTGGCCCAGTGGGCGCCCTTCCCCGGCATGCTGCCCTACGCGGCGCACACGGTCATCGCCATGGTGTTCGGCCTGCTACTGCTGCGCACCCCGGAGTCCCAGGGGCTGCGCACCCCGGAGTCCCAGGGGCTGCGCACCCCGGAGTCCCAGGGGCTGCGCACCCCGCCTGGCGCGCTGCTGCCCGCCCGCCCGGCCACCTCGCCCTACCCGCGGTTCCTGCTTCTGATCGTGCCGGTGGCCCCCTGGGTTTTCGGCACGGCCACGACCGCCTACGCCGTCCTGCCGGCACTCGCCGCCGCCGAGATCCCGTCTGCCCCGGTGGCGTTCGCGGCGCTGCTCTGCGTGGTGGCCCTCGTCGCGGGCGCGTCGCTGCAGCTGTTCAGCCATCGGATCACCGCGGGCCACAACGCCCGGGGCATCATGCTCGCGCTGATGCTGACCATCGGTTCTCTGCTGCTCGCATCCGTGGCCGTGAGCCCGCCGCGGCTCTGGCTGATCCTGCCGGCTGCGGCCCTGCTCGGCGCCGCCTACGGACTGATGATGGTGTCAGGGCTGCAGGAGGTGCAGCGGATCGCGCCGCCCGACCACCTCGCCCGGCTGACCGCGATCTACTACGGCATCACCTACCTGGGGTTCTTCGTGCCGCTGGCTCTGTCCCTGCTTGAGCCCTGGCTGGGGTACCCCGTGATGTTCGCCGGTGGGGCCGGGGTCTCGGCCCTCTCTCTGGTGCTGGTGCTGGTGATCTTCCGTCGAGACCTATCACTGCACAGCGCGGCAACGAAATAGCGCGACAAGACACGCGACGAAGTATCGTTCAGAATATTTCCATGCACGTGCATCCGTTGACCGCTCCCGAGGAGAAGTGAGTGTAAGAGCGGCATTCAGCCTCTCTCGAGAGTGACCCACTCGCAGACCCATAAGCAGGAGGAAACGATGCACAAGTCCCTCAAGATCGGAATGACGGCCGGCGCCCTCGGCGCCCTTGTTGCTCTCGGCGGTCTCGCACCGGCGCAGGCAGCGGAGGACGTCGCGAAGCTGTCCGTGCTCCACGGAGTCCCCGGCCTCACGGTCGACGTGTACGTGAACGACAAGCTGACCCTGGACGACTTCAAGCCGGGCGACCTGGCCGGCCCACTCGATCTGCCGGCCGGCACCTACAAGGTGGCCATCACCGCGTCAGACGCAGCGGATGCCAGTGCGCCCGCCATCGGGCCGGTCGACCTCCCGCTCGAGGCCGGCAAGAACTACACCGCCGCCGCGCACCTCGACGAAGCCGGAAAACCTACGGCGACACTGTTCACCAACGACATTTCGCAGCTCGCCGCCGGAGATGGCCGCCTGACGGTTCGCCACGTGGCAGCAGCCCCCGCGGTGGATGTCCTCGCCAACGGAGCCGCCGCGATCACCGCCCTGGTGAACCCGAAGGAATCCGTGCTCACGTTGCCGGCCGGCACTATCTCGGCCGCCGTCGCCGCAACCGGAACGACCGACCCGGTGATCGGCCCGGCAGACGTCAACGTCGCCGAGGGCACGAACACGATTGTCTACGCGTGGGGCAGCCTGACCGACAAGAACCTCGCCCTGGCCGTTCAGACCATTGACGGACTTCACTCCAACCCGGACAGCATCCCTGCCGGTGAGGCCGGTCTTGTCGCCACCAACCAGGCGGACGGCTCCACGGGTCTCATGGTCGGTGGCTTTGCCGCCGTGCTGATGGGCCTGATCGCCGCAGGCGTCGTCGGCGTGCGTCGCCTGTCCGCCGTTCGCCGCTAGCAGAGGGATCGTGCGATGAGAGCCACAGTGGGCACCTTCACAGCGCTCGCTGTGGCTCTTGTCCTGCTCACGGGGTGCACCACCGCCCCGAGCACAACCTCCTCCACGGCCTACGTGCCGCCGACTTCAGCCGCCCCGGCGCCGAAGCCGGAGCCCGCGCCCGCCCCCGAGGACCTGGTGCCGACCGTCAGTTCGGCCCTGGACCAGAACCAGGCTCCGAGGGCCCTGGCGCCCCAGCGCATCCGTGTCGAGTCGCTTGCAATCGACATGGCGATCGAGCCCGTGGGCCTGGCCGCCGATGGGGCGATGGAATTGCCCAGGGACCCGTCGGTCGCCGCCTGGTACCGCTTCGGACCGTCACCGGCCAGTGCCGCCGGGGCGACCGTCGTCGCCGCCCATGTCGACTCTTTGGTCTACGACATCGGGCCGTTCGCCGAGCTGGCCTCGGCGGCTGCCGGCACCGAGATTGTGGTGACCACCGAAGACGGCCAGGAGCGGCGCTACGCGGTGGAATCCGTTCAAACAGTGACCAAAGCGGATGTCCCCTGGGACTCGATCTTCGACCGCGCCGGCCCCGGCCGGCTCACACTCGTCACCTGCGGCGGCGAGTTCGACTACGACGCCCGCAGCTATCTGTCGAACGTGATCGTTTCGGCGAATCCAATCGCATGATCCAGAGGTGTGGCTATGCTGGCCGTCACGGTGGTCGAGGCTCGCTCTCCGGCGGAGCCTGACATGTACGACCTCCCGATGCGCTCACCAACAGGGGGACACCGATACGACGTGACGGCTATCACCGACGACGAGGACCACGCCCAGCTTGTACTGGCATTTCGGGCGGGAGACGAACGTGCGCTTGCCGAGGCCTACGCCCGATGGTCATCCCTCGTCTACACGATCGCCGTGCGCTCACTCGGCGACGCGGGCGAGGCTGAGGACGTCACCCAGAAGGTCTTCATCGCCGCCTGGAAGGGGCGCGACGGATTCGATGCGTCGCGGTCGCCGTTGCCGGCTTGGCTCGTCGGAATCACCCGGCACACCGTGGCGGATGCCCATGAGGCCCGTTCCCGCAGGCGCCGCGTTGAAGAGGCCGTCGTCGTCGACACCGAGCGGAGCCAAGCGGATGAGTCGGCGGATGTGGCGGACCGCGTCCTGATCCGCGACGAACTGCGCCGGCTCGGACCGGTTCCGCAACAGGTGATGCAGCTGGCGTTCTATGACGATCTCACGCACACCCAAATCGCCGATAGCCTCGGATTGCCGCTCGGCACCGTGAAAAGTCATATCCGTCGAAGTCTCTCGAGGCTGCGCACCAGATTGGAGGCGAACGATGACACACATTGACCGGGACGATCTCGCGCTCATTGCCATGGCGGAGTTCGACCTCACCGACCCCGAACGTCAACACCTCGCGGAATGCCCCGAGTGCTCCCTGGAACTCATCGCCCTGCAGCACACCGCCGCCGTCGGCCGGTCCGCGCGCAGCGTGGAGCTCGTCGAGCCCTCTGGGTCGGCCTGGGCCGGGATCCACTCCGCCCTCGGACTGTCCGATGCCGTTGCCGCGACGCCCCGACTGAACGACTCCACCGAGCCTGCCGCGGTGCTCGAGCCTGTCCCGACGGTCAACGCACCTGCCACTGCCAGCGCACCCGCCACTGCCAGCGCACCCGCCACTGCCAGCGCCTCCGCCTCCGTCACCGACATCGGCTCGGCTTCCGGCCTGCGCCGCAGCCGCCCCCGCCGCCGGCACAGCTGGATGCCCGTGGCCGTGGCTGCAGGCGTGGCCGGCCTGCTCGGCGGGCTCGGCGGCGGCATCTGGTGGCAGTCCGTGCAACAGCAGGCGCCCGAGCCGGTGGCGCTCGCCGAGGCGCAACTCGATCCGTTCCCCGGTTGGGACGCCACCGGCAGCGCCTACGTAGCGAAGACCGCGGACGGTCACCGTGAGGTGGTGCTCGACGTCACCGGGGTGAACGGCGATTCGGATCTGCGTGAGGTCTGGTTGATCAAGGCCGACGCTTCCGGACTCATCAGTATTGGCCTGCTCGACGGCGAGTCCGGGCACTTCGCCATCCCCGACGGTGTCGACCTGTCCCAGTACCCGCTCGTCGACGTCTCCGCGGAACCCGACGACGGCGACCCGCAGCACTCCGGCGACTCGATCCTGCGCGGAGAACTCCGTACGGTCTGATCATCGCCTACGCCAGCGCCGGGATCAGAGCGTGTTGCCGAGTTTGAAGCCGTGCTCCACGTCGTCCCTGCGGGTGTACGAGAACCCGTCGGCGCCGACTGTGACGGCCATCTCGCTGGACTCGGTGCGGACGATGACCGGCTGAGGGTTGCCGTCGAGGTCGAGCACCAGCGAGGCATCCGTGTACCAACTCGGCACGACGGCGTTGCCCCACCAGTCGCGGCGTTGGTTGTCGTGCACGTCCCAGGTGACGACGGGGTTGTCGGGGTCGCCGGTGTAGTAGTCCTGAGTGTAGATCTCCACCCGGTGGCCGTCGGGGTCGCGCAGGTAGAGGTAGAACGCGTTCGAGACGCCGTGGCGTCCGGGACCGCGCTCGATCACGTCGGACATCCGCAGGGCGCCGAGTTTGTCGCAAATGTAGATGATGTTGTGCTTCTCGTGCGTGGAGAAGGCGATGTGGTGCATCCGCGGGCCGTCGCCGCCGGTGAGGGCGGTGTCGTGCACGGTGTCCTTGCGGCGCATCCAGGCCGCGTACGTGACGCCGTCCTCGTCCTGGATGTCTTCGGTGACGCGGAAGCCGAGGTCCTCGAGGTAGCCGCGGCCACGGCCCACGTCGGGCGTGACCTGGTTGAAGTGGTCCAGGCGCACGAGGGCGCCGGGGCCGTGCAGGTCGTAACGCCAGGCGAGGCGTTCGACGTGGTCGACCGAGTAGAAGAACTCGTACGGGAAGCCGAGCGGATCTTCGACGCGCACGGAGTCGCCGACGCCCTTCACGAAACCGTTCGTGCGACGTTCGGTGCGGCAGCCGAGCTCCTGGTACCAGGACTCGGCCAGACCGACGTCTTCGGGGGCACGCACGCGGAACGCCATCGCGGCGACCGCGGCCACGGGGCCCTGGCGCAGCACCAGGTTGTGGTGGATGAACTCCTCGAAGCTGCGCAGGTAGATCTCGGTGTCGCTCTCCTCGGTCACGACGAGGCCGAGCACATCCACGTAGAACGCGCGCGAGCGGGCAAGGTCGGTGACGACGATGTCCATATAGGCGCAGCGCAGGATGTCCGGCGGGGTCGCGGTGGGCGTGGGGATGGGGGTGCTGGTCATGGAATCCTCCTCATTGAGTTTCAGTGCGTGTGGGTGAGTGTCAGTGAGCGCCGAAGCGGGCGGTGTGCACCGATCCGAGGGTCACGTGCACGGCCTGCTGCTCGGTGTAGAAATCGATCGAGCGGTAGCCGCCCTCGTGGCCGAGGCCCGAGGCTTTGACCCCGCCGAACGGGGTGCGCAGGTCCCGCACATTGTGCGAGTTGAGCCAGACCATGCCGGCCTCGATCGACTGGGCGAAGGTGTGCGCCCGAGTGAGGTTGCTGGTCCAGATGTAGGCAGCCAGGCCGTACTTCACGCCGTTGGCCAGCTCGAGGGCCTCCGCGTCGGTGTCGAACGGTGTGATCGCCACGACCGGTCCGAAGATCTCCTCCTGAAAGATGCGGGCCGTGGGGGCGACATCTGCGAACACGGTCGGGGAGACGTAGTTGCCCTCCGGAAGGTTCTCCGGGCGTCCGCCGCCGGCGAGCAGGCGACCCTCGCCCTTACCGATCTCCACGTAGCTCATCACCTTGGCGTAGTGCTCGGGGTGCACGAGGGCGCCGACCTCGGTTCTCGGGTCGTGCGGGTCGCCGACCACGATGTTCTTCGCGCGGGCCGCATAGCGCGCGCAGAACTCGTCGTAGATGGGGCGTTCGACCAGGATGCGGCTGCTCGCCGTGCACCGCTCGCCGTTGAGCGAGAACACCCCGAACAGGGTCGAGTCCAGTGCGGCCTCGAGGTCGGCGTCGGCGAAGACCACGGCGGGGGACTTGCCGCCGAGCTCCATCGACATTCCCTTGAGGTTCGCGGCGCAGTTGCGGTAGATGGTCTGGCCCGTGGTGGTCTCGCCCGTGAACGAGATCAGGGGGACATCCGGATGCTTGACCAACGCGTCACCGGCCTCCTCACCGAGCCCATTGACCAGGTTGAACACCCCGTCGGGCAGTCCGGCCTCGCGGAAGATCTCGGCCCACAGGCTCGCCGACAGCGGCGTGAACTCGGCCGGCTTGAGCACGACCGTGCAGCCGGAGGCCAGCGCGGGGGCGAGCTTCCAGCTCTCCAGCATGAAGGGGGTGTTCCATGGGGTGATCAGTCCGGCCACGCCGACCGGCTTGCGGAAGACGTAGTTGATCTGGCTGCCGGGCACCTGGTAGGTGTCGTCGGTCTGCGCCACGATCAGGTCGGCGAAGAAGCGGAAGTTCTCGGCCGCGCGCTTCGCCTGGCCGAGGGCCTGGGTGATCGGCAGGCCGGTGTCGAACGTCTCGAGTTCGGCGAGGCGGGCATCCTGAGCCTCGACGGCGTCGGCGATCCGGTTCAGGATGCGGGACCGTTCGCGCGGCTTCATGCCCGGCCACGGCCCGTTCACGAAAGCGTCGGTCGCGGCGGCGACAGCGTGGTCCACGTCTTCCTTCTGGCCGGCCGCGGCGGTGGCGTAGGTCTGGTTCGACACCGGGTCGAGCACGTCGAAGGTGGCGCCGGAGACACTGTCGACGAACCGGCCGCCGATGAAGTGTTGGATGACGGTCGGCAGGTTCTCCGGCACGTGCCGGCTGCGCGGTGTGGTTGCGGTCTCGTTCTCGGTCATGGTCAGGCCGCCTTCGGGGTGAAGCCGGCGACCGTGAAGCCGTCGACGGGGGAGAGATACTGTTCGCCCGCGGACAGGAGCGTCTTCATGGTGGCGATGCCCGCATCCGTCGGGGTGATCAATGGCGGGCGCACGAAACCGCTCTCGATCAGGCCGCGCTGTTCGAGCACCCATTTGCCCGGTGCCGGGTTGGTCTCGACGAAGAGAAGGTCGACGAGCGGGTGCAGGCCGTAGTGGATGCGACGGGCCGTCTCGATGTCGCCGGCCATCCACGCGTTGTACATCTCGACGTGCGCGACCGGGGCGATGTTGCTCGTGGCGCTGATGTAGCCCACGCCGCCGAGAGCCAGCAGGGGCAGGCAGAGCAGCTCGATTCCGCTCCAGACCAGCAGGTCAGGGCCACAGAGCTGCAGCACCCGGGAGAAGTGCTCGAAGTCTTTCGTGGTCTCCTTGACGCCGACGAAATTGTCGAAATCGCGGTAGAGGCGGGCAATGGTCTCCGGGGCGATATCCACGGCGGTGCGGCTGGGCACGTTGTAGGCGACGATCGGCAGGTCCGGGAACTCCTCGGCGACGGTCTTGTACCAGACGTACAGGGCTTGCTGGGTGGGACGGGCGTAGTAGGGGGTGATGACCAGGGCGGCATCGATGCCGGCATCCCGGGCCGCCGCGGTGAGCTCGAGGGTCTCGTCGAGCTTGGCGGAGCCGGTGCCGGGCATGAACGGCACCCGGTCGTCGATCGCGGTGGCCACGGTGCGGATCGCGGCCGCGCGCTCGGCGATGGTCTGGGAGCTGGGCTCGCCCGTGGAGCCGCCGAGCGAGATGCCGTGCGTGCCGGACGCGAGCTGCCAGTTGACGAGGTTGGTGAGGCCGGCGTGGTCGACGGCGCCGTCGGCCGTGAACGGGCTCATCAGGGGTGCGATGGAGCCCTTGATCTGGCTTGGGTCGGTGCGGAACTTCATTGTTCTTCCTTTCGAAGGCAACGGATGCGTTCGCGACTGTTGCCCGATCGGGCAACTGTCCCGGTGTGCGGGCAACGGTCGTTCGTTACGCGAACAGTTGCGGGACTGGCAACTTAGAGGGTGGGGGCGGGGGTGTGCTGCTGGGCGAGGAACGCGGTAAGGGTGCCGAGCCGGTGCTCGCGAGCGGCGAGCTCGATCTGCAGCGAATCGGCCCCGTTCTCGATCAGGTCGAGCAGGGCGGTGTGCTCGGCGACGGACTCGTGTGCCCGGCCGGGCACGAAGCTGAAAGTGGATTCACGCAGCGTGCCGAGCCGGCTCCAGCCCCGCTGCACCAGGTCGAGGATGTGGGCGTTGCTGCAGGCCTCGAACAGGGCCGAGTGGAACTCGCGGTTCAGGCTGGTGAAGCGCACCGGGTCGAAGTGGTGCAGGCATCCGGCCATCTCTGTGTTGATCGCTCGGGCGCGCAGCAGCGTGCCCGCGTCGAGCCGCGGCGCCGAGAGGGCCGTGGCGTAGCCCTCGACGAGGGCCAGGGTCTGCATCGTGTGGGTGTACTCGGTGGCGTCGAGCATGGCCACCTGCGCGCCGACGTTGCGCTCGAACGTGACCAGGCCTTCCGCCTCCAGTAGACGGATGGCCTCCCGCACCGGTACGGTGCTGACCCCGATTTCCCGGGCGATCTGGCCCAGCACCAGGCGGTAGCCCGGGCTGAAACTGCCGTCGGTGATGCGCGCCCGGATCCACTGGTGTGCGAGCTGGGCCTTGCTCAGCGAGGCGTTCACCGCTGCGGTGGACGAGCCGGTGCCGACCGTCGATTCGCTCGTGGACGCGTCTGCCCCGACCGGTGTTCCCATCGAAACCGTCATTCCTGCTCCTCCTGCCAGACCCCATAGCGGGCCTTCCATTCTGCGTTCATCGGGTAGAGCCCGTCGACGCCGTGCCCGGCCGCGACCATCGCGGCGATGAAGGTCTCCTCGCGCTCCTGCACGATCGCGGCGGCGACCACTTCCTCGACCAGGTGCGGCGGCATCACGAGCAGTCCGTCGGCGTCCCCGACGATCACGTCGCCGGGCTGCACGGATGCCCCGCCGCAGGCGACCGTCAGGTCGGTGTCCCACGGAACGTGGCGGCGCCCGAGCACGGCAGGGTGCGGTCCGGCGTGGTAGGTGGGGATCTCCAGGGCGGCGACGGCCGCGAGGTCGCGCACACCGCCATCCGTCACGATGCCGGCGGCGCCCCGCACTTGGGCGCGCAAGGCGAGGATGTCGCCGACCGTGCCCGTGCCGCGCTCGCCGCGGGCCTCGATCACGAGCACGTCGTCCGGCCCGAGCGAGTCGAACGCGCGCTTCTGCGCGTTGTAACCGCCGCCGTGCGATTCGAACAGGTCCTCCCGGGCCGGGACGTACCGCAGGGTGCGGGCCCGTCCCACGAGGCGGGTCGCCGGGCGGGTCGAGCCCAGGCCGTCGATCGACACTGAGTTGAGCCCGCGCTTGCGCAACTGGGCGCTGAGGGTGGCGGTGCCGACGCTGTTGATCCGGGCCTTCAGCTTCTCGGTGAGGGCGAAGGGCGCCGGTTCGGGTTTCGGTGCGGTAACGGATGCCCGCTGTAGCCCGGCCGCCTCCGCCGAACCCCACGCTTCGGTGCGTTGTAGGTCGTCGATCTGCGGGCCGGCGCCGAACGCGCCGAACGGCACCGTGCCCTGGCGAATCGGGGTGACGAGGCGGCCGGTGCCGGGCGCGCCGGGGGTGCCCGGGGCATCCACTTCGACCTCGACGGTGTCGCCGGGCACGACGACCGACGATCCGGCCGGCGTGCCGGTGAGGATCAGGTCGCCGGGCTCGAGGGTGAGCAGCTGCGAGAGGTCGGCGACGAGCCGACCGAAGCTGAAGAGCAGGTCGGCGGTCGTGTCCTCCTGGGTGAGTGTGCCGTTGACCCAGGTGCGGATACGCAGGGCCGCCGGGTCGAGCCCGGCGCTCGAAAGCATCGTCGGACCGACGGGAGTGAAGCCGTCGGCGCCCTTCGAGCGCAGGTTCGAGCCCTTGTCGGCGGAGCGCAGGTCGTACACGCCGAAGTCGTTCGCGGCCGTCACGTGCGAGACCGCCGCCCAGCCTTCCTCGGGCGAGACGCCGCGGGTGCGGCGACCGATCACCAGGGCGATCTCGCCTTCGAACACCAACAGCTCGCATCCGTCTGGGCGTTCCACCGGGGCGCCGCTGGAATTCAGCGACGACGCCGGCTTGAGGAAGTACGACGGCTGCTCCGGCGTGCGGCCGCGCTGAGCAGCCCGGCTCGGGTAGTTGAGGTGCACGGCGATGATCTTGCCCGGCGTGACGAGCAGCGGCGTGGTGCCGGTGCTGTCAGTGCTGACGCTCGCGGCGCCCATGGAGGTCGGATTCGGCATGAGGGGCAGCTTTCTAATCGTGCTGGGAGATCCCGAGCGGGACCCCGCGGGTTTCCTTCACCAGGGAGACGGCTACGAAGGAAATCGTAGCCAGCACCATGATGTAGATGCCGATCGACGGCGACCAGGCGGTCTTGTCAAGGAGCAGCTGCGCGATCAGCGGTGCGAAAGCCCCACCCAGGATGGCACCGAGCGCGTAGCCGATGGACACACCCGAGTAGCGCACCTGTGCGGGGAACATCTCCGCGTACAGCGCTGCTTGTGGGCCGTAGGAGAAGCCGAGCCCGCTGGCCAGAACGACAAGCGCCACCGCGAACCAGAGGATGTCGCCGGTATCGATGAGCAGGAACATTGGGACGGCCCAGACGAAGAGCCAGAGGTAACCGAGCTGGAAGGTGCGGATGCGTCCGATCTTGTCGGACAGCATCCCGCCGTACATCGTCGAGGCCAGCCAGAACACCGCCGCGATGGTACTGGCGAGCAGCACGGGGGAGCGTTCCATGCCCAGGCCGCCGGCCTCGACGGGCTTGGTGGCATAGGAGGAGAAGAATGCGATCAGCAGGTAGCCCGCGGCGTTGTTGGCGATGAAGATCAGCGCGGTCAGGATGACCTGGCGCGAGTGGGTGGTGAACAACTGGCGGAGCGGGGCGGCCGATTCCTTCTTGCGGTCTTGCATCTCCTTGAAGACGGGACTCTCGTCGACCGAGCGGCGAATGACGAAGCCGACCACGATCAACAGCACGGAGACGAGGAACGGAATGCGCCAACCCCAGGCGAGGAAGGCCTCGTCGCTCATCGAACTGGTCACCAGGAGCATGACGCCGGTGGCCAAAATGAGGCCGGTCGGCACACCGATCTGGGGGTAGGCGCCGAAGAAGCCGCGCTTGGCGACCGGGGCATGCTCGACGGACATCAGGGCGGCGCCACCCCACTCGCCGCCGGCGGAGAAGCCCTGCAGGATGCGCAGCACGATGAGTAGGATAGGCGCCCAGACGCCGATCTGATCGAAGGTCGGCAGGAGGCCGATCAGTGCCGTGGCGGCACCCATGATGACGAGGGTCAGCACCAGCATGGCCTTGCGGCCGAGGCGGTCACCCAGGTGGCCGGCCACGATCGCGCCCAGCGGACGGAACAGGAAGCTGATGCCGAGGGAGGCCCAGGCGATCAGCTGTGCCAGCCCGGCGTTGTCGTCGGCGAGCGGGGCGAAGTACAGACCGGCGAGCACGAGACCGGCGGCCTGCGCGTAGATGAAGAAGTCGTACCACTCGATCGTGGTGCCCACCATCGTGCCGGCCAGGACCCGGCGTTCTTCCCGCCGGGTGACGGTTTTAGCTGTGGTGCGGTCGGTCGTCAATGCCATGGAATACCCCTTTGTATCTCCCTGCGAGTTGCGGCGCGGTGTAGCGCGATTCCGAAACGGTATCACAGATCGTATATTATCTACAGGGTCGGGTGGGTCGGGTGGGTCGGGTCTGGTTGGGCTCGCGGTTCGGGTGGGCCGGGTCTGGTTGGGCTCGCGGTTCGGGTGGGCCGGGTCTGGTTGGGCTCGCGGTTCGGGTGGGCCGGGTCTGGTTGGGCTCGCGGTTCGGGTGGGCCGGGCTTGCGGCTCGCGTGGTGGTTGAGGCGCCGCTCAGCGCAGATCGGCCGCGATTGCGGACGCGGCCGTCACGAGTCGGGCGCCGATCGTGGTGGCACTCTGCCCGCTGCCGAGATAGACGACCGCCAGCGCAGCGGGTGCCTCGCCGGGCACGGAGAGTGGCACCGCCACGGAAGCCAGCCCTGGGATGACCTCGTCGTGGCTGGTGGCGAAGCCGCGCGTGCGCACCTCGGCGGCCTCGCTGCGGCGTTCTTCGTCACCGAGCTGTGACCATTGAGCTGCCGTGAGCAGCGACTGGATGGCTATTCCGGGCGCGCCCAGGCCCAACGGATGCCGCGTTCCCGGCCGTTGCGCCACCGTTGCATGTGCCTGCCGTGGTTCCACGCTGACCAGGGTCACGACCTCCGCCCGGTCCAGCATGGTCACAAAGGCTGTCATTCCCAGCTCGTTTGCGACGCTCGTGAGCTCGGGCAGGGCGGCGGTCTGCAGACTGCGGGCGACGCCGCGGGCGAGTGCGGCCATCCGCGGGCCGAGGCGCATGGCGCCCGCGGTATCTCGGATCACGACTCCGTGGTCCTCCAGCGTGCGCAGAATTCGGTAGGCGATGGAACGGTGCACGCCGAGGGCGGCGGCCACGTTGGCGATGCTCATGGCCTGGTCGGAGTCGGCAAGGATCTCGAGCACACGAATGCCCCGCGACAACGTTTGCGAATGCGGCGCGCCGTTCGCGTTGGGCTCGCTTGCCCCGGTTGCGTTGCTCGTGTTGGGCTTGCCTGCCCCGGTTGCGTTGCTCGTGTTGGGCTTGCCTGCCCCGGTTGCGTTGCTCGTGTTGGGCTTGCCTGCCCCGGTTGCGTTGCTCGTGTTGGGCTTGCTTGCCCCGATTGCGCCGTTTGCGCCGTTCGCACTGTTTGCGCTGTTCGCGTTCTTCGCACTGTTTGCGCCGGGTTCGCTCGCCCCCGGCTCCCTCGCACCGCTCATCCTGCCTATTGACGTCACCACGGAGCCATTCTCGCATCGTCGGTTCGGCCCCAGGGGGTCGCCCCGGATTTACTTCCGAAGCATGTGGCCAACTCAGGAGATCCGGGTGCCGCTCGGCATCCGTCGCCCGAACCAGCGCGGTGGCCGGTTGTTGCCGCGGTGCTTCTCCTGAGTTAGCCACACAACCCCGGCCCGACTGGGTTCGCAGCTTTGGTCCCGCAGTGCCTGGCCGTCTCGTAGTGCCTGGCCCTTGTAGTGCCTTGCCGTCTCGTAGTGCCTTGCCGTCTCGTAGTGCCTTGCCGTCCCGCAGTGCCTGGGCGTCCCGCAGTGCCTGGCCGTCTCGTATTGCCTTGCCGTCCGGCCGTCCGGCCTCTAATTCTCTTATCCTGGCGTTTTGCGTGCCTAGCTCCTGCAAATAGTGAGGGCCGGACCGTGTCTCCGCGAATTCCGGGGGTGTGCACCGGCTTTCTCACCGAATTGCAAGAGGTAGGTCGGAGGCATGGTGGCCAACTCAGGAGATCCCTGAGGGGAGCGACCGAATCGGTCCGGACTAGTGGCTCCGAGCGCACGCCAAATGCGCCCACCGCGTCAAATCTCCTGAGTTGGCCACCGGGGGTGCGGCCACCTCGGGGTGCGCTCCCGCTGCGCATCCGTGCGCTCCCGCCGCGCATCCGTGCGCCGACAGGCAAGTCGTGCGGGCCAGGCCGGCATATCGTGAGCCGATATGAATGCGATCTGGGTGTCCGCGTGCCCGTTCGCCGCGGTTGCGGCGGCCGGATTGGGTGTGGCCTGTTCGCTCTCCGGGCTCCGGATGTTGGGCCGAACCCTGGTCGCGGCACCCGCCATGATCGTCATGGCCGTCTCCTGCGCCGACATGGTATTGCCCGCTCTGCGACTGCTCGGGCCCCTAGCGTGGGCAGGGCTGCTGATCGGGTCGGCCCTACTGGCTCTGCTCGACCGGGCTCACCGCAGACTGGCGGCGCACCACGCCACCTCCTTGCTACTGATGGCGGTGATGTGGGCCGTAATGCTGTCACCGGCGGGCGCGGCGATGGGTTCCGCCACCGCTTTCATAGCTGGAACCGCACCCGGAACCATAACCGCAGCGGCCGGGCCAGCCGCGGGAAACGGCGCGCACGTCGGGCACGCGCTGGCGTCCTCCAATGTCCGGTTGCTGCCGGCCGGGCTGGTAGTGCTGGTGGTCGCGACATCCGTGGCCGTCGCATTCAGCTCCGTTCGGTCGGCGCGCCGCCCGCAGGGGATGGAGCCCGCTTCGGCGACGCTCCGGCTGGAGTCAGCCCAGCATCTGAGCATGGCCGTGGCGATGACGTTGATGGCGGCGGGCATGTTTTTACCGCTGGTGGGTGGCTGAGAACGAGCCGAACCCCGCCCCGGCGTGAGCGCAGGGCAGTCAGGGATATTTCCACTGAGAGGACTGGCCCGCCTGCGCTGCCAACAACCCCCGCAGAAACGGGTAGGGGTGCTCCCCTACCACCCTCGTCGTGTGGCTAACTCAGGAGAAGAGCCGCGGCATCCGCAGCTTGCTGCAGCGTTCTGGTCGACAACTGTCCGCCGCCGCCCGGATCTCCTGAGTTAGCCCCAGGGCAGAGGCGGCCAACGTGCAGAACTCCTACACGTCGTGGGCCAAGTGGTGCTGTTGCCTGGGGTCCCCGGGGGCGGCGAATCCGCCCCCGACCGAAGTGCAGGAGTTGTGCTCAACCGAGCCGCGAGCGGGGCTTTCAGCGCGCAGGATGCACGCCCGAGACCCAGTGCTGCCCCCGCGATAGACTGGGCGGGTGCCCGTCATCGAGATCAGCGACCTCAGCGATCCGCGTCTCGTGGACTACGCACACCTCACAGATGTTGCTCTCAAAAAGGCTCGCGGCACCGAGCAGGGACTGTATATAGCCGAATCGGCATTAGTCCTCAAGCGGGCCTTGCACGCCGGACACCGTCCCCGTTCGGTACTCGCCCTCGGCAACACCGTCGATGAAGCCCACGATCTCGTCGGCGGCGACGTGCCCATATTCGTTGGCCCCGGGGAACTGCTCGCCGAGCTCACCGGGTATGTTCTGCACCGCGGCGTGATCGCCTCGATGCATCGGCCCGAGCTGCCCGACCCGGATCAACTGCTCGCCGGCGCCCGTCGAATCGTGATCCTCGAAAACGTGTCCGACCCTACGAACGTGGGCGCGATCTTCCGTTCCGCCGGGGCCATCGGCGCCGACGCGATCCTCGTCTCCCCGCGCTGCTCCGACCCGTTCTACCGCCGCGCCATCCGCGTTTCGATGGGCACCGTCCTGCAGGTGCCCTGGACCCGCGTCGGCGACTGGCCGAGCACCCGTGCACTGCTCACCCGGCACGGTTTTCACCTCGCTGCGCTGGCCTTGACGACGGATGCCGTCAGTCTCCGCGACTTCCCCGGCCACGAGCATGAGCGGCTGGCGCTGCTGCTCGGTGCGGAGGGTGACGGGCTCACCCCGGATGCGCTCGCGGCATCCGACAGCGTGGTTCAGATCCCGATGAAGCACGGCATCGACTCGCTCAACGTGGCCGCCGCCAGCGCCGTCGCGATGTGGGCGCTCTCCAACTGACGCCATAACACCCGGCCAGCCAACCAGACCTGTGGCCAACTCAGGAGATTCACTAGGAATGTTCCGCCAGGCCCCGAACCAGTGCGGCGAGATGCCCCGGATGCCGGACTCCGCACCGGATCTCCTGAGTTAGCCCCATGCACGGCCACACACCCAGCTACGCGGGCTCGCACTCGCACTCGCGCCCCGCCCCACCGCGCCCGCACCGGCACCGCGCCGCCCACCCCGCCGCGCCACACGCTCCCGCGCGCTCAGTGCCACAGTGGCACCGGAAGCTTAGGCTGAGGTCATGAGCAACGAGGCTGTCATTGTCGATGTCGTGCGCACCGCGTCAGGTCGAGGCAAGCCGGGCGGCGCCCTCTCGGGCGTGCACCCCGCTGACCTTCTGGCCGGTGTGCTAGGCGAACTGGTCACCCGCAACGGGCTCGATCCCGCCCTGGTCGACGACGTGATCGGCGGTTGCGTCAGCCAGGTCGGGGAGCAGGGCTACAACGTGACCCGCACCGCACTGCTGAGCGCGGGCTTCCCCGACTCGGTTCCGGGCGCCACCATCGACCGTCAGTGCGGCTCCAGCCAGCAGGCGGCTACCTTCGCCGCGCAGGGAGTGATGGCCGGAACCTACGACGTGGTCATTGCCTGCGGTGTCGAGTCGATGAGCCGCGTGCCGCTCGGCAGCTCCCGGGGAACTGCAGCCGGGCACGACCCGCATGGCCCGCGGATGCGCGACCGCTACCCCGCTGGCCTCGTCAACCAGGGCGTCGCGGCCGAGTTGATGAACCAGAAGTGGCGACTCGGCCGCGGCGAGCTCGACGCATTCGCGGCTCGCTCGCACCGCCTTGCCGCGGCCGCGGCCGATCGGGGCGACTTCGACGGCGAACTCCGACCGACGATCGTGCAGGGCGGCCGGGTCGTCACGGAGGACGAGACCATCCGCCCCGGCACAACACTCGACTCCCTGGCCGCGCTGCCGCCGGCGTTCCGAACGGATGCTCTCGCCGCCCGGTTCCCGCAGCTCGACTGGCACGTGACCGCCGGCAACTCGTCCCCGCTGACCGACGGTGCGTCCGCCGCCCTGATCATGAGTGCAAAACGCGCGGCCGAGCTGGGCCTCAACCCGCGGGCCCGCTTCCACAGTTTCGCGGTCAGTGGAAGCGACCCGCTTCTGATGCTGACCGGCGTGATCGCGGCCACCCGGCGCATCCTGGAACGCTCTGGACTCAGCATCGACGACCTCGACGCCTATGAGGTCAATGAGGCGTTCGCCACCGTGCCGCTCGTCTGGCTGCGGGAGCTCGGTGCCGACCCGGCCCTGCTCAACCCGCGCGGCGGGGCCATCTCGCTCGGCCACGCGCTTGGCTCCTCGGGCACGCGGCTGCTCGGCACCCTGCTCAATCACCTCGAACTGAGCGGCGGTCGTTGGGGGTTGCAGACAATGTGCGAGGGCGGTGGCATGGCCAACGCCACCATCATCGAGCGGCTCTAAGATGCGCATCGACGGATGCTCCGCCCTCGTCACCGGAGCGGCGTCCGGCCTCGGACTGGCCACCGCCACCGCGCTGGCCGAGGCCGGGGCCGCGGTCGTGCTGCTCGACCTTCCGGGTGCCGCGGGGGAGCGGGCGGCGGCCTCGATCGGCGGGCGGACGCGCTTCGTGCCCGGCGATGTCACTCGCGCCGAAGACGTTCAGGCAGCCGTCTCTGAGGCGGTCGATCTCGGTCCGCTGCGCATCGTCGTCAACTGTGCCGGCATCGCCCCCGGCCAACGCACGGTCGACCGCACCGGCAGCCCGTTGCCGCTCGACGACTTCGACCGCGTCATTCGCATCAACCTGGTGGGCACGTTCAACGTGATCCGGCTGGCCGCCGCCGCCATGCAGGCGTCCGAGCCGACCACCGCCACGGTCCCGGAGCGCGGCGTGATTGTGAATACAGCATCGGTCGCCGCCTATGACGGTCAGATCGGCCAGGCTGCCTACGCCGCGTCGAAGGGCGGCGTCGCCGCGATGACCCTGCCGCTGGCCCGCGAGTTCGCGCGGTCGCTGATCCGGGTCGTGGCGATCGCGCCGGGTATCTTCGACACCCCGATGCTGCAGGGCCTGCCCGAGAGCGTTCGCGAGTCCCTCGCGGCGCAGGTGCCGCACCCCGCGCGCCTCGGCGACCCGGCCGAGTTCGCCGCGCTCGTGCGGCATATCGTCGAGAATCCGATGCTCAACGGTGACACCATCCGCCTCGACGGCGCCATCCGGATGCCGCCCCGCTGACCGGCCTCCACCCTGTACATCCCCTTCGAGCCCCGCCATCACACTCGATATTAGGATAGGCTTACCAAAGCACTCGGGCTTGGCCCGTCGACAGTAGGGACACGTAACACGATGATTCTGACACGCCGCTGGGCATTGCTTACCGCTATCGGAACGGTGACCCTGCTCGGGGCCACCGGGTGCAGCGCCGCCGACGAATCCGCCACCTCCACCTCGGCCACCCCGTCGGGCTCCATCACCGTCTACAACGCGCAGCACGAGGAACTCACCCAGGCTTGGGCCGACGAGTTCACCGCGGAGACCGGCGTCACCGTGACGCTCCGCAATGGCAGCGACTCCGAGCTCGGCAACCAGCTCGTGCAGGAAGGCACCGCCTCCAAAGCCGATGTGTTCCTCACCGAGAACTCCCCGGCGATGAGCTTGGTCGAGCAGGCCGACCTGCTCGCCCCGGTCGACGACGCCACGCTTGAGAAGGTGCCCGAGCAGTATCGTCCTTCCACCGGCCTGTGGACCGGCATCGCCGCCCGCTCGACCGTGTTCGCTTACAACCCGAGCCTGATCAGCGAGAGTGAACTGCCGGCCTCGCTGCTCGACCTCGCCGACCCTGCCTGGGCTGGGCGTTGGGCCGCGTCGCCGTCCGGCGCCGACTTCCAGGCCATCGTCAGCGCCCTCCTCGAACTCGAGGGCGAAGACGCCACCCGTGACTGGCTCGCTGCCATGAAGCAGAACGCGGTCGTGTACAAAGGGAACAGCACCGTGATGAAGGCCGTCAACGCGGGCGAGATCCCCGCCGGCGTGATCTACCACTACTACTGGTTCGGCGACCAAGCCGGCACCGGTGAGAACAGCTCTAGCACGGAGATGTACTACTTCAAGAACCAGGATCCCGGCGCATTCGTCAGCGTCTCCGGCGGCGGAGTGCTGGAGACCAGCGAGAACCCCGTCGCAGCGCAGGCGTTCCTCGCCTTCATCACCGGCAAGGGCGGCCAGGAAATCCTGCAGACGGGCACGTCGTTCGAGTACCCCGTCTCCGGTTCGGTCGACGCGAACCCCGCGCTCGTGCCACTGAGTGAACTCGACGCCCCCGTCATCGACCCGTCCAAACTCAACAGCACCACGGTCACCGATCTGATGACCGAGGCCGGTTTCCTCTAGGCTGCAACTGGTGATACCTGCAGCCCCCTCGACCGCGACTCCGGCGCCCGACGAGTCGGGCACCATTGGCGAAGCCGTCGCCGAAACCGGCGTGACGGGGCTGGCGGGGCGCACGGATGCCGCGGTCCGGGTCGGCAAACGACCCTCGCCATTCATCGTGGCGGCTGCGATCACCGTGTCCCTGCTCGGGCTGCTTCCGCTCGGCTACGTCGTCGTCACTGGCTTCCTCACCGGCTGGCCGGCCCTGTCGGCGCTCGTGTTCCGGCCGCGGGTCGGCGAGCTACTGGTGAACACGATCGGGCTGGTCGTGATCACCGTACCTCTGACGACGGCGATCGGGGTGGCCGCCGCCTGGCTGGTCGGTCGCACCTCCCTGCCCGGCCGCAGGGTCTTCGCCGTGCTGCTGGCCACGCCGCTCGCGGTGCCGGCCTTCGTCAACAGCTACGGTTGGGTGAGTGCCATCCCGTCGCTCAACGGCCTCTGGTCGGGGGTCCTGATCGCTACCCTGTCGTATTTCCCGCTGGTCTACCTGCCCTGCGCTGCGGCGCTGCGGCGCCTCGACCCCACGGTCGAAGAGGCGGCCGAGTCGCTCGGCAGCAGCGCCTGGGGCGTCTTCTTCCGTGTGATCCTGCCGCAATTGAGGCTGCCGATCCTGGGTGGCGCCCTGCTCGTGGGCCTGCACCTGCTCTCCGAATACGGCGCGTTCGCAATGATCCGATTCGACACCTTCACCACCGCGATCGTCGAGCAGTACCGGTCCACATTCAACGGCCCTGCGGCCAACGCCCTCGCAGGCGTGCTCGTGCTGCTCTGTCTGTTCCTGTTGATCGGGGAATCCGGTGCTCGCGGCCGCGCACGCTACGCCCGCATCGGCTCGGGCGTGGCTCGGGTCACTCCCCGGCGCTCCCTCGGCGCCTTTTCGCCGGTCGGCTACCTGTTCCTCGGCGGACTGTTCGCCCTGGCGATCGGGGTGCCATTCTGGAGCGTCATCCGCTGGCTCGCGCAGGGCGGCGCGGCTGTGTGGACCGAGCCCGTTCTGGCCCAGGCCCTGCTGCAAACGGTGGGCTACGGCCTCGCCGGCGCCGCGGTCACGTGTCTGCTCGCGTTCCCGATCGCGTTCCTCGCGGTGCGTTACCCCAGCCGGCTGTCCCGCGGCTTGGAGTCGGTCAACTACCTCACCAGCTCCCTGCCCGGCATCGTGACGGCCCTGGCGCTGGTGACCATCAGCATCCGTTTCGTTCAGCCGCTCTACCAGACCACGACGCTGGTGATCGTGACCTACCTGCTGATGTTCCTGCCGCGTGCGCTGGTGAACCTCCGGGCCGGGCTGGCGCAGGTGCCGGTGGGGCTGGAGGAGGCCGCACGGTCGCTCGGCAGGCGTCCCGTCGCCGCGTTCCTGCACGTGACGACCCGTTTTTTCGCACCGTCTGCCCTGGCCGCGGGGGCGCTTGTCTTCCTCGGCATCGTGACCGAGCTGACGGCCACTCTCCTGCTGGCCCCCAACGGAACCCGCACCCTCGCGATCCAGTTCTGGTCGAAAGTGAATGACATCAACTACGTCGGCGCCGCTCCCTATGCCCTGCTGATGATCGTTTTGAGCCTGCCGGTCACCTACCTGTTGTTCGCCCGCTCCCGGCTGACGAGCATGCAATGACCAACCAGGGAGGCGCCGTGGGCGCAATAGACCTATCCAGAGACACCGAGACGGGCACGCCGTCGGGCGCCGCCATCGAACTCGCCGGCGTCAACAAGAGCTTCGGCAGCACCCGTATCCTCGAGGACATCGCTCTCTCGGTGCCGCAGGGCAGCCGCACGGTCGTGGTCGGTTCTTCCGGGTCAGGCAAGACCACCCTGTTGCGCCTGATCAGCGGATTCGACTTGCCCGACTCGGGAACCATCACCGTTCTCGGTCGCACCGTGGCCGGCCCGGGCGTGGCCGTGGCCGCGCACCGGCGGGGGATCGGCTTCGTGGCGCAGGACGGTGCCCTGTTCCCGCACCTCACGGTCGGCCAGAATATCGCGTTCGGCCTGGGTCCGGCGCTGCGCGGCGGCACCCGTCGGCAACGCGCGCGGGCCGTGAGCGAGCTGCTCGAGATGGTGTCGCTGAAGCCCGACTTCGCTGAGCGTCGTCCTGACGAACTCTCCGGCGGCCAGCAGCAGCGCGTGGCCCTGGCCCGGGCGCTCGCCCGCAGGCCGCGGGTGATGCTCCTCGACGAACCGTTCTCCTCCCTCGACGCCGGACTTCGGGCGGCAACCCGCGACATCGTGGCCGAGACCCTGGAGCGCGCCGGCATCACGACGGTTCTGGTCACCCACGACCAGGCCGAGGCGATGAGCTTCGCCCACCAGCTCGCGGTGCTTCGCGACGGCAATCTCTGCCAGGTCGGGCCGCCGCGCGAGGTCTACTGGCGGCCGGTCGACCTGTTCACGGCCCGCTTCCTGGGCGACGCGGTCGTGCTGCCGGCCACCATCGCCGACGGATTCGCCGTCTGCGCGCTTGGCACGGTCGCCGTGGCTGCCACGAGCCTGCGCGGCGACGCCTGCATCATGCTGCGACCCGAACAGATCGTGGTCGAACATTGCGAGGCCGGTGTGACGGATGGCGCTGCATCCGTCGCCTGCACGGGCCGGGTCGAAGGGGTCGACTTCTACGGCCCCGAGGTGCAGCTGGCGGTGCGCCTGTTCTCCGGCGGCGGCGCGGTGCCCGGCTCCGCCCACGGCTCCGGCGGCACGCTGGTGCACGTGCGGCAGCACGGCACCATCGGCACCGTCGTCGGCAGCCGGGTCAGCCTTACGGCCCGCGGCATCGCCACGGCCTTCGCCGCACGCCCCTAACCGCCCCGCAGCCAGACCCCTGAACGCCCTCCACTCTTCGCCGAGACGTGAGAAGAACTCCGGAAAACTAAGAATCTGGGAGGACGACGCTGGGCTCGGCACGTCACGGCACGTGAGAGGGGCTTACTCGCGCATCAGCATGGCCGGGGGCCATGCGCTCGAGGCCGAGTAGGTTTCACCGCTCACCGCTCACCGCTCACCGCTCACCGCTCACCGCTCACCGCTCCGCCACCCGGTGGATCGTGCCGCCGGTGAAGGCCTACGGTGACGGGCCCCGGAACGAATTCGACGGAGATTCTGCCGACATCAAGCCCAAACAGGCCGGAATGCCGCCTTTTCCCGAAAATCTCCGTCGAAGTGGTTCGGCGGCGCGCCGCGGCGGGCGGGCGGTCGACGGGCGGGCGCACGGCGGGCGGCGGCGGTAGTCGCGGCTGGTCTACTCGGCGGCGTGCGCTTCGAGGAACTCGTAGACCTCGGTGTCGTCGACGCCGGGGAAGGTTCCACTGGGCAGCGGCGACAGCACATGCGCGTGCAGGCGGGCGCTCGGCCAGGCCTTGCCGGCCCAGCGGGCCGAAATGTCCGATGCCGGGCGGCGGCAGCAGGACTCGTCCGGGCAGCGGGAAACTGCCCGTTGGGTGGTCTCCCGGCCGCGGAACCACTTGGCCTGCACGAAGGGCACGCCGACGCTGATCGAGAACTCGCCGGCATCCGTCGCGCCGGTCTGGGTGGCGCACCAGAACGTTCCGGCGGGTGTGTCGGTGTACTGGTAGAACTCGGTGGTGCGGTTGGTGTGGGTGAAGGCGCTGCGGGCGCTCCACTGTTTGCAGACGAACTGGCCCTCGATCGAGCCGGTCACGTCGGCAGGCAGGGGGAGGTCATCGTTCTCGTAGCCCTTCTGCAGGGCGCCGTCCCCGGTGACCCGGAGGAAGTGCAGAGGCATGTCCAGATGCGAGGTGGCGAGGTTGGTCAGGCGCAGGGCAGCAGCCTCGTGGGTCACCCCGAAGGCGTCGCGGAAGTCTTCGACCGAGAGCTCGCGTTCACGCTTGGCGTGCGAGAGGAACGCGACGGATGCCGCCTGCGGCATCAGGCAGGCGGCCGCGAAGTAGTTGATCTGCAGCCGCTGCCAGAGAAACTCGGCGTAGCTCGCCGGGCGCTCGTGCCCGAGCAGCCGGTGTCCCATCGCTTGCAGGGCCATCGAGCGCAGACCGTGGCCGCCCGGGATGGACGCCGGCGGGAGGTAGATGCGGTGGTTGACCAGGTCGGTGACCGATCGGGTCGAGCCGGGCAGGTCGTTGACGTAGATGAGGCTGAAACCGAGCTGCTCGGCCATCACGCTCACCTCCCGGTGGGTGAGCGCACCCGATACGTGCCCGGATGCCCGAACCCGCTCCTCGGCGAGCTGCTCGATGTCGGGCATGAAATTGTCTTGTTCGCGCATCCGTTCGCGCAGTTCCGTGTTCGCCCGGCGCGCCTCCTCCGGGGTGGCGATGGCCTCGCTGGCGCGGCGGGCCAGCTCCCGGTGAAGGCCGAGCAGGGACTCGAGGGCCGCCAGCGGCATGCCCTTGGTCATCTTCACGCGCGGGAGCCCGAGGGCTCCGTAGAGCGGATTGCGCTGTGCGCGCTCCAGTTCGATCTCGAGGGCGGCGCGGTTGTTCGGCGGTTCGTTCTTGAGAAGGTCGGTGAGTTGCACGTCGACGGCCGTGGCGATGTCCTGCAGCGTCGAGAGCTTCGGGGAGCGGCGGCCGTTCTCGATCAGGGAGAGTTGGCTGCCGGCCATGCCCACGTGCTCGCCGAGCTGGTCGAGGGTGAAGCCCCGTTCAGAGCGGAAATGACGGATGCGCAGTCCCAGGGTGATCAAATCAGCGGCGCGTGTCGGCATTCCTTAACGATATCTAAAAAAGCGATGTTCTTAACCTGGTCCGGTCGTTGCGAATGTCGATTTGTGCATCATTCTGGAGGAAGGGGATGATTTTTGCGCCCCTCCATGACTGCAGACCGCTGGTTCACGCCGGATTGACCACGAAAGGCCAGGAGATGACCATCGCGAATTCCCGAGTAGAGACCGGCGGGGGCGAGTCACGCAACGCTACCGGCACCACCGACCCCAACCTTCAGTCCTGGGTGGACGAGATTGCCCGGCTGACCCGGCCCGACGCCATCGTCTGGTGTGACGGATCGCTGCGCGAGGCCGACCTGCTGGCGAAGCAGCTTGTCGCCGAGGGCAAGCTCATCCACCTGAACCCGGAGTGGCGCCCCAACAGCTATCTCGCCCGCACGAGCCCGTCGGACGTGGCGCGCGTCGAGGACCGCACCTTCATCTGCTCGGTCAACCAGGGCGACGCCGGCCCCACCAATAACTGGGCCGACCCGGACGCCATGCGCGGCGAACTGCAGGGTGTCTTCGCGGGCAGCATGCGCGGCCGCACGATGTACGTCGTGCCGTTCTCGATGGGCCCGCTCGGCGGTCCCATCTCCCAGCTCGGCGTCGAGGTCACTGACTCGCCCTACGTGGTGCTGAACATGGGCATCATGACTCGCATGGGCCAGAAGGTCCTGCACCTGATCGAGGGCGGGGCACCCTGGGTGCACACCGTGCACAGTGTCGGCTACCCGCTGGTCGACGCCGAGGGGGTCCACCGCGAGGACGTCTCCTGGCCGTGCAGCGACACCAAGTACATCGTGCAGTTCCCGGAGACCCGGGAGGTGTGGTCGTTCGGTTCGGGCTACGGCGGCAACGCGCTGCTCTCGAAGAAGTCGTTCGCGCTGCGGATCGCATCCGTCATGGCCCGCGACGAGGGCTGGCTCGCCGAGCACATGCTGCTGATCAAGGTCACCTCGCCGGAGGGTGGCGTGTCGCACCTGGCCGCGGCGTTCCCGTCGGCCTGTGGCAAGACGAACCTGTCGATGTTGCGCCCGACCATCCCCGGGTGGAAGGTCGAGACCATCGGCGACGACATCGCCTGGCTCCGCCCTGGACCCGACGGCCGTCTCTACGCGATCAACCCGGAGGCCGGCTTCTTCGGCGTGGCCCCCGGAACCGGCGAGATCACCAACCCAACCGCCGTGGCGACCGTCTGGGGCAACACGATCTTCACGAACGTCGCGCTGCGCGACGACGGCGACGTGTGGTGGGAGGGTCTGACCGAGACCACCCCCAGCCACCTGATCGACTGGGAGGGCAACGACTGGACGCCCGCCTCCGGCCGCCCGGCCGCCCACCCCAACTCGCGTTTCACGGTCGCTGCCGCGCAGTGCCCGTCGATCGCCGACGACTGGGAGGCCTTCGGTGGTGTGCCGATCGACGCCATCCTCTTTGGCGGGCGCCGCGCGACGAACGTGCCGCTGGTTGCCCAGGCCCGCAGCTGGAAGCACGGCGTGTTCATGGGTGCGACCATCTCCTCCGAGAAGACGGCCGCCGCCGAGGGAACGGTGGGCGAACTGCGCCGCGACCCGTTCGCGATGCTCCCATTCTGCGGATACAACATGGCCGACTACTGGGCGCACTGGCTCAAGGTAGGCAAGGGCCTCGGCAGCAAGGCGCCGGAGGTCTTCCAGGTGAACTGGTTCCGCAAGGGTGCCGACGGCAGCTTCCTGTGGCCCGGTTTCGGTGAGAACTCCCGGGTGATCGAGTGGATCGTGCGCCGCATCGAAGGATTTGCGGATGCCGTGGACACCCCGATCGGACACCTCCCGGTCAAAGGTGGCCTCGACCTACAGGGACTGGACCTCGCCCAAGCGGATGTCGAGCAGCTGTTCGCGATCGACCCGGCCTCCTGGCTGGCCGAGTGTGACCTCACCGAGGAGTACTTCGCCAAATTCGGCGACCGAGTGCCGCCGGCATTGCTCGCCGAGCTCGCCAGCGTGCGCTACAACCTGCGCAACGCGTAGCAGGGCGCAACGCTTAGCAGGGCGCTGCGAGTCGGGCGGTGCCGCTCACCAATTCGACGGAGATTCTGACCGGAACAAGCGTTTCTGGACTGAAACCTGCCCATTTATGCAAAATCTCCGTCGAATTGGTTCGGGCGTGGGGCGGCTAGGCGAGTAGCTGGTGCTTGGCGAGCTCGCGGTAGAGGGGCGTCGAGGCGACCAGCTCGGAGTGCGTGCCGGTGCCGACGACCTGGCCGTGGTCGAGCACGACGATCTGGTCGGAGTCGACCACGGTCGACAGTCGGTGCGCGATCACGATCAGGGTTCGGTCCACGGTGACCGCGTCGATGGCGGCCCGCATCTTCTGCTCGTTGACGCCGTCGAGGCTCGAGGTTGACTCGTCCAGCAGGAGGATGGGCGGAGCAGCGAGAAGGGCCCGCGCGATGGCGAGGCGTTGGCGTTCGCCCCCGGAGAGCATCACGCCGGACTCGCCGACCGCCGCATCCAGCCCGGCGGGGTCACGCTCAAGCACCTCGGAGAGGTTCACGGCGTGCAGCACGGCGATGCACTCCTTGTCGGTGGCGTCGGGCGTGGACAGGGTCAGGTTGTCCCGCAGCGAACCGGCTAGCACGGGGGCGTCCTGCTCGACGTAACCGATCTGCGAGCGCAGGGCTGTGCGATCGAGGGTGCGGATGTCCAGGCCCCCCAGGCGCACGACGCCGTCGGTCGGGTCGTAGAACCGCTCGATCAGCGCGAGAATGGTGCTCTTTCCGGCTCCCGACGGGCCGACCAAGGCGGTGCGCTTTCCGCGTGGCGCGCTGAAGGAGACACCGCGGAGTACGGGGCGCGGCTCACCGGCGGCGTCGGCGTCGGCGCGTTCGGTCGCGCGGTCGGCAGCGTCGGCGACCTGTGCGGCCTCTGGCGTCGCGGCGTCCGTCGCGGCCTGTGCGGCTGCGGCGTGCTCCACTGCCGCGAGTTCGGCTGAGACGAGATCCGGTTCGGTCAGTGCTGTCTCCAGCGCGGCCGGCACCACGATGGCCGTCTCGAGCACGAACGGGTGGTCGACGGCGGACTCGATCATGGCGTTCTCCGCGGCGGCGAGCTCAGCGTCGGACGCCGTATGAGCGGAACGACCGGCCCCGGCCGAGACGGCTGGGCCGGCTGAGCCGGCGCGGGCATCGTCGGTAGCCGCAGTCCCAGGCGCAGTCGCAGTCCCAGACCCAACCGACTCCGCGACGGCGCCTTCATCCGGCGCGGCAGCCGCGGCATCCTTCGCCACGGGGGCGACCATGTAGCCGAACTGCACGTTTTCGAACGAGATCGCCGGGGCATCCGGCCGCACCGATTCGTTGGCGGCGCCGACCGTGATGGCCAGCGGGGCGATGTCGCGGTCGAACTGGTCCTCGCTGGGCAGGTCGATGATCTCTTGGATGCGGCCGAGAGCGCCCAGTGCGGCGTTCACCGACGTGATCGCGCCGAACGCCTGGCCCAGCGGCACGATCATGAGGAAGAGGAACAGGATGAACGCGATCAGGTCCGCGACCGAGATGGTGCCGCTGGCCACGCGGAAGCCACCCACGCCCAGCACGACCAGGAAGGACACCTGCATGGCGATGCCGGCAATCGGCACGACGAGCGCCGAGATCTTCGCGACCTGGATGCCCATCCGCCAGGCACCCTTGGCGTCTTCCTCAACGGCGGCGACCTCCCGGTCGGTGGCGTTCGAGGCGCGCACGGTGCGCACGGCGCTGATGGCGCGCTCCACACTGGCGGCGAGGTCACCCACCTTTTCCTGGGCGGCCAGGCTGGCGGCACGGATGCGCCGCGACAGCAGTGTGACAGTGACCACCGACACCGCGATCACCAGCACCGTCAGCCCGAGCAACACCGGATCGATGACGAGCATGGCGATGAGCGCGCCCACGAAGGTAAGCGACCCGCCGATGGCCTCGACGAGCCCCTGGGTGAGCACGGCCCGCAGTAGCGTGGTGTCCGAGCCCACCCGGGAGACCAAGTCGCCCGTGCGGCGGGTGTCGAATTCGCTGATCGGGAGGCGCAGCATCCGCCCGATCAGCTTGCGGCGGCTGGAGAGCACGACGCCCTCGCCGGTGCGCTGCAGCAGATAGTGCTGGTAGCCGCTGATCAGGGCTGAGACGACGACGAGCGCGACCAACGCCCAGACAAGGCCGCCGAGCGGGTCGCCCTCCTGCACGATGGTGATGACCTGGCTGACCAGGAGCGGCTGCGCGAGGCTGGCGAGAGCGCCGAGGATGCTGAGAACGACGACGAAGCTGAGCACCTTCTTGTGCTCGAGCAGGTACGGGACCAGCTGGCTGAACGTCGCGCGGGGCCCTCCGGCTTCGGCGCGGCGCCCCATCCGACCGAGGCGGCCGCGGCCGGCCGGTTGAGCGGCAGCGGTGGCGGTTGCGGATGGGCGGGCGGCGGAACGGGGGCTGCTGGGGGTACTCACCAGATGAGCTTAACCGCATCCTGTGTCGGATTGCCCCGGCGGTCTACAGTAAGGAACTGTGCCGGAGCCAGTCATCGTTGCCCAGAATCTTGTCAAGAAGTACAAGGACTTCGCCGCCGTCGCCGGTGTGTCCTTCGAGGTGGCGCCGGGCGAATCCTTCGGTCTCCTCGGCCCGAACGGCGCAGGCAAGTCGACCACTATGCGCATGGTGGGCGCCGTTTCCACCCGAACCGGCGGCGACCTGCGCGTCCTGGGCCTTGACCCCAATCGGCACGGCCCGGAGATCCGCTCCAGGCTCGGTGTGGTGCCGCAGGCCGACAATCTCGACACCGAGCTGCGCGTGCGCGAGAACCTGCTCGTCTACGGCCGCTACTTCGGCCTGCCGCGGGCACAGGTGGCCCGCCGCGCCGACGAGCTGCTGGCCTTCGCCCAGCTGGAGGACAAAGCGAAGGCGAAGGTCGACGCACTCTCCGGGGGGATGAAGCGGCGCCTCACGATCGCACGGGCCCTGATCAACGACCCGAGCATCCTGTTGCTCGACGAACCGACCACGGGCCTCGACCCGCAGGCCCGGCACATCCTCTGGGACCGCCTGTTCCGGCTCAAGGAGCAGGGCACGACCCTGCTGCTCACCACCCACTACATGGACGAGGCCGAACAGCTCTGCGACCGGCTGGTCGTGATCGACAAGGGCGTGATCATGGCCGAGGGTGCCCCCGCGCAGCTGATCCGCACCTACTCCTCCCGGGAAGTGCTCGAGGTGCGGTTCGGTTCCGACCTGAACGCCGACGTGGCCGCACAGATCGCGGGAATGGGCGACCGCATCGAGGTCCTGCCCGACCGCATCCTGATCTACAGCGAGAACGGCGAGTCCGAGCTGGTGCGCATCGTGGAGGCCGGCCTCACCCCGATCACCAGCCTGGTTCGGCGCTCCAGCCTTGAAGACGTGTTCCTGCGCCTGACCGGGCGGACCCTGGTCGAATGAGCGCCGCTCAGCGCGCCCTGGATGCGGCCCAAACGGCACCGCCGCCCGGCTCGGTCGGCGACCGGGCCATCCGATCCACCCGGCGCACCCGGCGCTGGGGCTCCTGGTACGTCGCCGAGCACCGCTTCCTGTCGCTGCGCGCCTACGCCCAGACGGTGGTCGTGACCGCGATCGGCAACCCGGTCATCTACCTCTACGCGATGGGGGTCGGCCTAGCCACCCTCGTCGACGCCAACCTGGGCGCGGATGCCGTTGGCGGGGTCAGCTACCTGGCGTTCGTCGCTCCCGCCCTGCTCTGCAGCGCGGCGATCGCCGTGGCCGGCGACGAGTTCACCTACCCGATCATGCTCGGCTTCAAATGGAACCCGGTGTTCTTCGCGATGAATGCCGCCCCGATCCAGCCGGGCCAGATCATCAACGGCATCGTCATCGCTGTGGCCGTGCGCATGTTCGTCACCTGCGGCATCTTCTACGGGTTCATGCTGCTGTTCGGCGCGGTTTCGGCAGCGGCCGGGTTCGTCAGCGTCTTCGTGGCCGTGCTCACGGGCCTCGGCTTCGGCGCCCTGCTGATGGCCTACACGGCCACCCTGACCGAAGACACCGGCCAGCTGGCCATGGTGATGCGATTCATCGTTCTGCCGATGACGCTGTTCTCCGGCACGTTCTTCCCGCTCGCCGTGCTGCCGGTCTGGCTGCAGTGGATCGGCTGGATCTCCCCGCTCTGGCACGGCGCCGAGCTGGCTCGCGTGTTCTCCTACGGCGCGAACGAGCCGGTCTGGCTGGGCATGCTGCACGTGCTCTACCTGGGTGCGCTGCTCGCCCTCGGCTGGATCTGGGCGCGGCGCATCACAGCGAGGCGGCTGAACAAATGACCGAAACCGATCTCAGAACGGATGCCGCGGCATCCCGACTGCTCGGCGCGCTCTACGCCGGCAACGCCCGCAGCGTCATGCTCCGGGGCTGGCAGGCGACGAGGAGCACCAACTGGCTGGTCGTGGTCAGCGGCTTCTTCGAACCGATTTTCTACCTGCTCTCGATGGGCCTCGGCCTGGGCTCGCTGGTCGGCACCATCACGACCGAGTCGGGCCAGGACGTGCCGTACGCGGCATTCATCGCGCCGGCATTGCTGGCGGTCGCCGCCATGAACGGCGCCATCTACGACTCCACGTGGAACGTGTTTTTCAAGATGCAGTTCGCCAAGCTCTACGAGGGCATGCTGTCCACCTCCCTCGGCCCGCTGGATGTGGCGCTCGGCGAGATCTCACTGGCGTTGCTCCGTGGGGCGCTGTACGCCACCGGTTTCCTGGTCGTGATGCAGGCGCTCGGGTTGAACCTGTCCTGGTGGGCGCTGCTGGCCCTGCCGGCTGTGCTGCTGATCGCGTTCGGCTTCGCGAGCGTGGGCATGGCTGTGACGAGCTTCATGAAGACGTTCCAGCAGATGGACTGGATCACGTTCCTGCTGCTGCCGATGTTCCTGTTCTCGGCCACGTTCTACCCGCTGAGCGTCTACCCGCAGCCGATCCAGTTCGTGATCCAGGCGTTGCCGCTCTGGCACGGGGTCGAGCTCGTGCGCGGCCTGACCACCGGCCAGGTCGATCCCGGTCTGCTCTGGCACGTGCTCTACTACCTGGTCATGATCCTGCTCGGGCTGGTTGCCGCGACCCGCCGCCTGCGCACCCTGTTCCTCGACTGAACCGCTCAGTGCTCGATGTCGATGTCGCGGGTCTCACGGCTCAGCAGGAGGGCGACCAGGGTGACCACGGCCATCACGGAGAGGTAGACGCCGACCCAGAACGGGCTGCCCTCGCCGAGTGTCCACAGCCAGATCGCGATGAACGGCGCCACTGCTGCGCCGAGAATCGAACTCATGTTGTAGGCGAAGGCCGAGCCGGTATAGCGCACGCTGGTCGGAAACAGTTCGGGCAGTAGCGCGCCCATCGGACCGAAGGTCATGCCCATCAGGGAGAAACCGATGATGAGGAAGAACATCACGCCGACGAACCCGGCACCGAGCAGCGGCACGAAGAGCAGGCCGAACACGGTGATCGCCAGGGTCACGACGATCAGGGTCTTGCGGCGGCCGTGCGTGTCGGCCCAGGGTCCGGAGGCCAGCGTGAACACGCCGAAGAACAGCACGCCGACGATCATCATCAGGATGAAGTTGTTGTAGCTGTACCCAAGGCCGGGCACCGGGGCATCTGTTGCGCCGCGGCCGTAGCCGAGCGTGAACGTGGTCATCAGGTAGAAGAGCACGTAGGTGGCCAGCATGATGAAGGTGCCCAGGATCAGCTGGCGCCAGTGCGACGTGAATACGGCCGCGAGCGGCAGCTTCTCCACTCGTTTGGTGGCCACGACCTTCGTGAAGGCGTCGGATTCGACCAGGCGCAGGCGCACCCAGAGGCCCACGACGACCATCACGGCGGAGAAGAGGAACGGGATGCGCCATGCCCACTCGAGGAACGCGTCCGAGGGACGGGTCGGGTCGGTGGACGGCAGGGCGAGGGCGATGGCCAGGAACAGGCCGTTCGCGATGATGAAGCCGAGCGGGGCGCCGACCTGCGGGAATGTGCCGTACCAGGCGCGCTTGCCGACCGGGGCGTTCTCGGTGGCGACGAGCGCGGCGCCGGACCATTCCCCGCCGAGCGCGAATCCCTGGGCGAGGCGCAGCACTACGAGCAGGGCGGGCGCGACCCAGCCGATCATGGCGTAGGTGGGCAGCAGCCCGATCAGGAAGGTCGCGATGCCCATGGTCAGCAGGGCGCCGACAAGGGTGGCCTTCCGGCCCCGCTTGTCGCCGAAGTGCCCGAAGACGAGGGCGCCAATGGGGCGGGCCACCATCGCCGCGCCGAAGACGGCGAACGAGGCCAGTAGCGCCGTGGTCTCGTTTCCCGTGGGGAAGAAGAGGTGCGGGAAGACGAGAACGGCGGCCGTCGCGTAGACGTAGAAGTCGTAGAACTCGATCGTCGTGCCGATGAGGCTGGCGAGGATCACGCGGCTGCGCGGGTTCGTAGGTGCTGCGGCGTCGGGAGTGGTCGACGTGGTGGGTGCTGACATGGAGAATTGCTCCGGGACTTGGCGCGGAAGCGGACCATCGGAGTCGAGAACCAGCGTCGATCAGGCGTCAGCGGCTGCCCCCGAGGGCCGCGCGAATGGGCGGCCGTTTGTGACAGCCGCCCTTGCACCCTACGGGGGGAGGCAGCGCGGAGCCAATCCTCGACTAACGCTCAGATAACGATCCGGATGCCACCCTTCATGCGATCAGTCGACGCCGAACTCCCGCAGACGGTGCAACAGCTGTGCGGTGGCGATGGCGGCCGACGCCGCCTCCGCGCCCTTGTCCTCCTTCGAACCGGGCAGGCCGGCCCTGTCCAGACCCTGCTGCTCGTCGTCGAGGGTGAGCACGCCGAAACCCACCGGCTTGCCGGTGTCCAGGGCCACCCGGGTGAGGCCATCCGTTGCCGCCGCCGACACGTACTCGAAGTGCGGCGTGCCGCCACGGATGATCACGCCGAGCGCGACGACCACGTCGGCACCGTTGTCGAGAGCCACCTTGCACGCCACCGGCAGCTCGAAGCTGCCCGGCACCCGCACCAGGGAAAAGCGGGCACCGGATGCCTCGAGCACCCGGGTCGCACCGGCGATCAGCCCGTCGGTGATCACGTCATGCCACCGGCCGGCGACGATCACGATGTTCAGACCGGTTCCGTCGATCTCGATCTCGGGGGAGCCTGCTCCGCTCATAGGACGATTCCTTTCAGGATGTCTGTTTCTGCAATGTGGTGACCCATCCGGTCGCGCTTGACGGCCAGGTAGTCCTGATTGTGCGCGCCGACGCCCACGATCAGCGGCACGCGCTCGGTCACGGTGACGCCGTGCGCCTTCAACTGGCGCACCTTCTCCGGGTTGTTGGTCAGCAGTCGCACCGAGGAAAGACCCATCTCGTGCAGGATGGCGGTGGCGGCGCCGTAGTCGCGGGAGTCGGCGGGGAGGCCGAGCGCCACGTTCGCGTCGAACGTGTCCAGTCCGTCTTCCTGCAGCTTGTAGGCGCGTAGCTTGTTGATCAGGCCGATGCCGCGGCCCTCCTGTCCGCGCAGGTAGACGACGACTCCGCCCTGCTCCTGGATGGTCTCGAGAGCGGCATCCAGCTGCGGACCGCACTCGCATTTGAGCGAGCCGAACGCCTCGCCGGTGAGGCACTCGGAGTGCACCCGGACGAGGGCGCCGTCCGCAGGGGTGCCGGAGACGATGGCCACGTGGTCGGCGCCGGTCATCCGGTCGCGGTAGGCGCGGATCTGGAAGTCGCCATGCCGGGTGGGAACGGTGGTCTCCACCTCGAAGTCGACCCGCGGCGACTCGCGGATCGGGCTGACCGTGGGCAGCTCGGTGTCGGTGTGGAACTCCTGCAGGTAGGCGATCAGGTCCTTGATGGTGATCACCAGCACACCCTCGCGCTCTCCGAGGGCAAGCAGCCCGGGCAGGCGCATCATCTCGCCGTCTTCGGCGACGATCTCGGAGATCCCGGCGACGGGTGCGAGGCCGGCCAGTTTCATCAGGTCGACGGCCGCCTCGGTGTGGCCGTCGCGCTCGCGAACGCCGCCGTCCAGCGCACGCAACGGCATGATGTGGCCGGGACGGTGCAGGCTGGACGGCGTGGACGCCGGGTCGGCCAGAACGCGCAGGGTGTGGGCGCGGTCGGCGGCGCTGATCCCGGTGCTGAGCCGGTCTGCCGCGTCGACTGACACCGTGTACGCGGTGCCGCGCGGGTCCTCGTTGTTCAGAACCATCATGGGCAGGTCGAGCTTGTCGGCCAGGTCGTTGGTCATGGGCGCGCAGATGAAGCCGGAGGAGTACCGAACGGTCCAGGCGAGCCACTCCTGCGTGGCCAGTTGGGCGGAGATGATCACGTCGCCCTCATTCTCGCGACCCTCATCGTCGGCGACGATGACCGGTTTTCCCAGCCGGAGGGCATCCAGCGCGGTGGGAATGTCGGCGAGGCTCATAGGTGGCTCCTTTTCGATCCGGCGTCCGCCAGGGCGAGCATGCGCTCCACGTGGCGGGCCAGGATGTCTGTTTCGATGTTGACGTGATCATCGGCCAGACGCTGTCCCAGCGTCGTGGCGGTGAGGGTTTCGGGGATGAGCGAGACTTCGAACCACTGGTCCGGTTCGCTCGCCGGGCTGATGTTGCTGACGGTCAGCGAGACGCCGTCCACGGCGATGGACCCCTTGCCGACCACGAGCGGGGCGAGTTCGGGGGAAAGGCTTAACCGCAGCACGCGCCAGGCGTCGCCGGGCGTGACGGCGAGGAGAACGCTGGTTCCGTCGATGTGGCCCTGCACGATGTGGCCGCCCAGCCGGTCGCCCACCAGCGCCGCACGCTCGAGGTTCACCGGGTTGCCGACCTCAGCAGCTCCGAGCGTGGACATGAGCAAGGTCTGCGCCATCACATCGGCCGTGAATGTGCCGCCGGTCTGTTCCACCACGGTGAGGCAGACGCCGTTGACCGAGATCGAGTCGCCGTGGCGGGCGTCGGACACGACTCGCGGGCCACGGATGGTGAGGCGCGCGGCATCCGCGGATCGCTCCACCTTCTCGACCCGGCCGAGTTCTTCGATGATTCCGGTGAACATGTGTGTCCTATCTCGGCCGGGCGACGACGAGCAGGTCGTCACCGAGTCGGTCGTAGTGGTCGATGGCCAGGCGGCGCTGCTCGTCGATGTTCGCGACGCCGATGTCGCCAAGGGCGAGGCGACCGCCGCCGAGCAGCGTCGGCGCCAGGTAGACGAGATACTCGTCGACCAGGCCGGCCGCCACGAAGGCGCTGGCAAGCGTGGGTCCACCCTCGATGAAGGCTCGCCTGATGCCGCGCCCGTGCAGGTTGCACAGCACCTCGGCCAGGTCGTGGGTGGTGAAAAACAACGGCAACTGTGGGTGGGAGTGTAGCGCCGCGTCGGCCGGGATACTCCGGGTGCCGATCACGACCGGCACCGGCTGGTCGGGCAGAAGCTGCCCGTCGGCGTCGCGGGCGGTCAGTGCGGGATCGTCGGTGAGCACGGTGCCGGTGCCCACGATGATGGCTCCGGATGCCGCGCGGCGCCGGTGAACGTCGAGCCGGGCCTCGGGTCCGGTGATCCAGCGGCTCGTCCCGTCGGTGGCGGCGGCGCGCCCGTCGAGGCTCGACGCCCACTTCAGCGTCACGAACGGTCGCCCGAGGCGGGCGGCGGTCAGCCAGTCGGCGAGGAACGGTTCGACCTCGTCGGCGAGCACCCCTGCCCGCACGTCGACGCCGGCGTTGCGGAGCCGTTCGGCTCCGCCGGAGGAGTCGACGCCGGGATCGGCGACGGCGTAGACGACCCGGGCGACACCGGCGTCGATCAGGGCGAGGGCACAGGGTCCGGTGCGTCCGGTGTGATTGCAGGGTTCGAGGGTGACCACGGCGGTGGCGCCGCGGTCCGCACCGGGGGCGAGTCGGGCCAGGGCGTCGACTTCGGCGTGGGCGGTGCCGGCACCGCGGTGCCAGCCCTCGGCGAGGACCTCCCCCGACGCGCTCAGGATGACACAGCCGACCCGCGGGTTGAGTCCTGTGGCCGGGCCGTTCGCCGCCAGGGCGAGGGCGCGCCGCATAGTGGCCTCGAGCGCCGTCTGGTCGGTCATTCCGGTCCTGTCCGTTGGTCAACGAACTCCGGGTTTTTCGGTGCGGCGAACACCAAGTGGGTCGCGCAAACGCGAAACCCGCCGACCGACCGGGATGGTCAATCGACTCGTGCGCCTCTCATCCGGACTTTAACCGTCGGTGCTGGAATTTCACCAGCTCAACCATGTCGCTCCAGGAGCGGCACGGGTCGCGGACTTTCACCGCCGGTTCGGACTTACACCGACCCCGGAGCACGTTTCTTATAACTACTACTAGTTATAGCCCAACGCGTCGGCCGCCGAAGAATTCCCGTGCAAGCCGGCGGCCGGCGGGCGGCGTTCAGGACTGCGGATGCGTGGAAAGGATCGGTTGGGGGGCCAGCGGTGGCCAGGTGCCGGCGCCGAGTTCCCGGGAGATGTTCCGGGCCGTCTCGCGCAATCCGTTCAGCACGCTGGAGTCGGGAGGCCATTCGCTCGACGGTACGACAATGGCGACCGCGGCAATGACATTGCCGCGGGTGTCGACCACGGGCGCAGCGATCGACGACTCGCCCAGCACGGCCTCGTCCTCTTCGGTGGCGATGCCGTTGCCCACGATCGCCACGAATTGGATGGCCAGCTGAGCCGGGTCGGTGATCGTGGCTCCGGTGAGACTTCGCAGGGGCCTTCCCAGCAGCCCGGAAGCGTATTCCGGACTGTATGCGAGCAGAACCTTGCCCATCGCCGAGGCGTGGGCAGGGATCGACAGGCCCGTTTCGGGCATCTGCTGGCTGCCGTCAGGTCGCTGGTTGTGGTGGATGATGATGACCTCGTCGAACAATTGCACCCCCAGCCGTGTGGACAGTCCGGTTCTGCGCGCAAGTTCCAGGGTCCAACGCATGGCCCGCGCGCGCACATCAAGCGTGTCGAGGTAGACATTCGAAAGTTTGAGCAGGGCCGGGCCGAGCATGTACCGGTTGCCGCCGGGCTCTTGCGCGACGAGGCCGTGGCCCTGCAGGGATTTGACGATGCCGTGCACGGTCGAGACCGGCAGCGCGAGTTCGGTGGCGAGCTCGGTGATGCCGAGGTGGCGAGCGCCCTGCAACGACGACAGAACTTTCGCCGCACGATCGATGGCTTGAATCACAGCTGCCTCTCCGGTTGATCCTTTCAGTATGCCGCGTCCTCGACGAGTCTTCCTGCACCGTGTTGACATCCACCATCTCTCCGGAGGATATTCGACATTATCGAATTGCGTTCTGTATTTCTTTGAGTCGCGAGGGAGAGTGCCTCGCGGATCCAGCTCGAAAAGTTCAACGGAGAGCAAACATGAAGATAATCCTGGAGGTCTCAACATGAAGAAACTGATCAATTCCCCGGAGACGGTTCTCGCCGATTCCCTCGTCGGCGTCGCGGCCGCTCATCCCGAACTTCGCGTCGACCACGTCAACCGCATCATCTACCGGGCAGACCCGACCAGAGCCGGCAAAGTCGCGCTGCTCTCGGGCGGAGGAACCGGCCACGAGCCGCTCCACGGTGGTTTCGTCGGCGTGGGAATGCTGGATGCGGCCTGCGCCGGGGCGGTCTTCACCTCGCCGACACCCGACCAGATGCTTGAGGCCACGAAAGTCGTGGACAGCGGAGCGGGCGTGCTGCACATCGTCAAGAACTACACGGGCGACGTGATGAATTTCGAAATGGGCGCGGAACTGGCCGCAGCGGAGACCGGGATCGAGGTTGCCGTCGTGGTCGTCAACGACGACGTCGCGGTCGAGGATTCCACGTTCACCGCCGGCCGCCGGGGCGTCGGCACCACGGTTCTGCTCGAGAAGATCGCAGGTGCGGCAGCTGAGGAAGGCCGCGACCTCGCGGCCGTCGCGGCGGTGGCCCGCCAGGTCAATGAGTCCGGCCGTTCCATGGGCGTGGCCCTGAGCAGCTGCACGGTTCCCGCGGCCGGGAAGCCGACCTTCGAACTCGCCGAAGGCGAAATGGAGATCGGCGTGGGCATTCACGGGGAGCCGGGACGCCGCCGCGTGCCACTGGCCGGGGCTGCCGAGATCGCCCGTCTGCTCGTTGAGCCGATCCTCGCCGACCTGGACTTCACCGGCGCCCCGACGATCGTGATGGTGAATGGGTTGGGCGGAACCCCGTTGATCGAGCTCTATGTCATGTATGCCGAAGTCAGGAAGGTCCTCGACGCCGCCGGCATCACGGTTGCCCGCTCACTCGTGGGCAACTACATCACCGCGCTGGACATGGCGGGCTGCTCCGTCACGATCCTCAAGGCCGACGATGACCTGCTTCAGCTGTGGGATGCGCCGGTGAACACCTCCGGACTGCGCTGGGGGATGTAGCCATGACGAATGACACGATCAACCTCGACCAGCTCACCGGCTGGCTCACCCGTTTCCGCGACCTGGTGACCGAGCAGGTCTCGTATCTCACCGAGCTGGACTCGGCCATCGGCGACGCGGATCACGGCTCGAACATGACCCGCGGCATGGGTGCGGTGGTAGAGAAAATCCAGGCCTCACCGGCCGGTACCGTCGACGAACTGTTCAAGGGCGCAGGCATGACCCTGGTGACGTCGGTGGGTGGTGCCAGCGGTCCCCTCTACGGAACCTTCTTCCTGCGGATCGGCACGACGGCAGGACCGGTCGCGAGTCTGGACGCCCCCGGCCTGGCGGCCGCACTCCGTGCGGGGCTGGACGGTGTCGTAGCCCGCGGTAAGGCCGAGGCCGGGGACAAGACCATGTACGACGTCCTCGCTCCCGCGCTCGACGCGTTCGATGCCGCCCTCCTCGCTTCATCCGACATCACCTCGGCGGCCGCTGCCGCCTACTCCGCCGCACAGACGGGGCGGGATGCCACCGAAGCTCTGCTCGCCCGCAAAGGCAGGGCGAGCTATCTGGGGGAGCGCAGCATCGGCCACATCGACCCGGGAGCCGCGTCGACGTCGCTGCTCTTCCAGGCTCTGACCGAGATACTCGGCGAGGAGTAGACCGTGATCGGAATCGTCGTGGTGTCGCACAGCCCCCGTCTCGCGCAGGCGGCAGTGGACCTCGCTGTTGAAATGGTCGGGGCCGACGGCCCGGCCATCGCCATCGCGGCCGGTGCCGGCGATGGCGTGATCGGAACGGATGCGTTCAAGGTCGCCGAGGCCATCGCCGAGGTCTCCTCGCCCGAAGGCGTGCTGGTGATGATGGATCTGGGATCGGCGGTGATGAGCGCCGAAATGGCGCTCGAGTTCTCGGACGACCCCGATGTGCCCGTGCGGCTCAGCAGCGGCCCGTTCGTAGAGGGCCTGATGGCGGCAGTGGTGCGCGCGGCGGGTGGCGCCACCCTCGACGAAGTGGATCGTGAGGCCCGAGGTGCCCTCCGCGCGAAGCAGAGCCACCTGGGCGATGAGGACCCGGCCGGCCCACCGGCCGACTCGGGCCCGGCGGCGGAACACGCGATCGAGGTGACGCTGCTGAATCCTGACGGCCTGCATGCGAGACCGGTTTCGATGCTCGTCACCGCCCTCAGCGTCTTCGAGGCCACGGTCACGGTCGCCAACCTCCGCACCGGCAAGCCCCCGGTGACGGCCAGCAGTCCGACGGCCCTGCTGACCGTCGACGCCCGGAAAGGGGACACGATCTCCGTCGCCGCGGCCGGTCGGCAGGCCGTGGAGGCGCTCGAGGCCGTAAGCGACCTCGTGGGGAAGGGCTTCGGGGAGCTGGGGGCCGACTCCGCTCGCGCGCACGAGCCCGTTCCGTCCCTGTCCCAGCCGCCTGCTCGGTCTTCCAGCGGGGCGCCGTCGAGCGGACCCCTGGGTGTGAGCCCCGGCCTGGCCGTCGGTCCGATCGTGCGCATGCCGGAGAAACCGGATGAACCGGGACCGGCAGCCGCACTCCCGGTGAGCGAGCGAGAGGCGGCCGCGGAACAGATCGTGGCCGCCGCGGCATCCGTAGCCCGGGCCCTGCGGGACAAGGCGTCCCGGGTGTCGGGCGCGGCGCGGGGCATCCTGGAAGCAACGGCGCTGATGGCGGCGGATCCCGGGCTGATCGATGCTGCCGTTTCCCGCGTGACCTTGCAGGGCGACACGCCGGAGCGAGCCGTCTGGGCGGCCGTGGGCGAGGTCGCGGATGTCTTCACGCAGCAGGGTGGGCTCCTCGCGGAACGCATCCCGGACCTGCACGACGTGCGCGACCGCGTCGTGTCCGAGTTGCTCGGCCGACCGGCACCAGGCCTGCCGGATCGCGTGGAGCCGTATGTGCTCGTGGCCCGGGACCTGGCCCCTGCGGACACGGCCCTGATCGACCCCACGGTGTGCCGGGCGATCGTCACCGTCGAAGGCGGCCCCACCTCCCACACCGCCATCCTCGCGCGGGCGCTCGGCCTGCCGGCCGTGGTGGCGGCCCGCGATGCGATGGAGCTGCCCGAGGGAAGCGTGGTGATCGTTGACGGCTCGACCGGTGAGATCGTCGTTGACCCCTCCGGCGACCAGGTGGCGCGAGCCGAGGAACAGCACAGCCGGGTGATCACCTTCGACGGCACGGGACGGACCAGGGACGGACACCGTGTTCAGCTCCTCGCGAACGTGGCGTCGCCTGACAGTGTTGCCGCCGCAATCGAAGCGAACGCCGAGGGTGTCGGCCTCTTCCGCACCGAGTTCTGCTTCCTCGACCACGCCGAAGCTCCGGGACTCGACGAACAGGTCGCCGCGTACCGACAGGTGTTCGCCGGATTCCCGGGGAAGAAGGTCACGATCCGAACGCTGGATGCCGGGGCCGACAAGCCGCTGGCCTTCGTCACGGCGGCCGACGAAGTCAACCCTGCCCTCGGCATCCGGGGGTACCGCACAGCGTGGCAGCGGCCAGAACTGCTGGACACCCAACTGCAGGCCATCGCAGCGGCGGCCGCCGCGGAAAACGCGGTGGTCGGCGTCATGGCTCCCATGATCGCGACCGTCGACGAGTCCGTGGATTTCGCGGCCCGCTGTGCCGCGCACGGCCTGCGCAATGTAGGCGTGATGATCGAGACTCCCGCTGCCGCCATCACAGCGGGCCCCATCCTCGAACGGGTGGACTTCGCAAGTCTGGGGACCAACGACCTCGCCCAGTACACCATGGCGGCCGATCGGCTGATGGGGGAGCTCGCCGTGCTGAACGACCCCTGGCAACCCGCGGTCCTGAGAATGATTCGGGAGGCCTGCGAGGCCGGTCTGGCGGCCGGCAAGCCGGTCGGTGTCTGCGGTGAGGCCGCGGCCGATCCGATGCTCGCCGCCATCCTGGTGGGACTCGGAGCGACCAGCCTGTCGATGTCCCCGCGCGCCCTGGGCGGAGTCGCGGAATTCCTTCGCGGCGTGACGCTGACCCGGTGCCGGGACGCCGCGATTGCCGCGGTCGCCGCCGGTAGCGCGGGCGCTGCCCGGTCCGCTGCCGCGCTTCTGCTGGAGCCGACACCGGCGTAGCTGCCGGCGTCGGGCCCGCCCGGGCATCAGATCTGCACAAATGTGCACCGGGCGGCTTCAGGAATAACAGTGAATGTCCGCTTAATCCTGAATAGCATTCATAAAAACGGCTTCAGGCGCGTGTTTCTGCGTCAGATCCCCGCTCCCAGCCGTTGGCTCGGGTCTGGGCGGACGTGCGAGCAGGGCTCGGCGGGTGCGGTCCCACGGTCGCCCGCGGCACAGCATCCAGATGTGGTGGAATCGGCGGGCGTAGGGTGAAATCTGTGCCCCGGAAGACCGGTTCACCGCCGCCGTCCGACAAAGATGTAGACGCAGTTCGACCAGGAAGAAGGTCCACGATGACCACTCCAATCCGCACAGTCATGAGCCCCGGACGTTACGTCCAAGGCAAGGGAGCGATCGATCGCCTCGGCGAATTCGTATCCCAGATCGGCTCCGCCCCCCTGATCGTCGCTGATGACGTCGTGTGGGGTTTCGCGGGAGAGCAGGTGTCGGCGAGCTTCGCTGCTGCCGGCCTCCGCGTCGAACGAGTCGCATTCGGCCGCTTCGCGACCGCATCCGCTGTCGACGCGCTCGTTGAGAAGATCCGCGCAACCCACGCCGACGTGATCATCGGCGTGGGTGGCGGGAGCACGATCGATTCCGCCAAGGCTGCCGGCTTCCTTGCCGGTATTCGCTGGGTCAGCGTGCCCACGGTGGCGTCGACCGATGCTCCCACCTCCGCACTCTCTGTGATCTACACGGATGAGGGAGAGTTCGTCGAATACCGTTTCTTCCCGCGCAACCCCGACCTCGTGCTCATTGACACCCAGATCGTGGCCAACGCGCCGGTCGAGTTCCTGATTGCCGGAGTCGGCGACGCGCTGGCAACTTGGCTCGAAGCTCGGGCCACGGCGGCTGCTCATGCGACCACGATGGCAGGGGGACTGCCGACCCAGACCGGCACCGCTCTCGCCAAGTTGTCGTGGGACGTCATCTGGGAGAACGCCCTTCCCGCTCTCGACGCCGTGCGTGACAACCTGGTCACTCCGGCACTCGAAAAACTGGTGGAGGCGAACACGCTCCTCTCGGGACTCGGTTTCGAGTCGGGCGGACTGGCCGCCGCCCACGCCATCCACAACGGCCTGACCGCGGCTCCGCAGACCCACGGGCTCACCCATGGTCAGAAGGTGAACATCGGCTCGCTGACCCAGCTGGTACTCGAGGGCGCGCCACGGGCGGAGGTGGAGGACTTCATCGAGTTCACCACTCTCGTCGGATTGCCCACCACGTTGACCGAGATCGGTCTCAGCGTGGACGACGAGAAGGAGCTGAGGGCCATCGCCACGGCGTCGACCCTGCCGGGTGAGACGATCCACAACATGCCGTTCGTGGTCACTGCCGACGACGTTCTCGACGCTCTCAAGTCGATTGAGCGGCTCTCGCGCTCCGTGCGGTTGGCACGCGGCCTTCCTGCCCCCGTCATGTACGTGCAGAAGCACTGACCTGTCGGCCCGCCGGTCGCCATGAACCTTCAATGGCGCCGGCGGGCCTGCGTCTGCTCACTCGCACAGTTCCCGGGCGGTGCTTTCGTCGATGAACAGGTCGGTGATCAGGTTGGCGGCCAGCGCACCGCGGAGACTGTCCACCTTGGACTTGCCCGAGACGACGCAGATGCGCCGGGGGGTGCGGCGCAGCACCGAGAGTTCCGGGCCGGTGCCGCGATCATTGAGCGGGATGCCGTCGGTGGAGCCGTCCACGCGGTAGAAGACCGTCGCGACGTCGCCGACGACCTCGGCGTCGCTGAGCGCCGTGAGCTCGTCATCGTCGAGGTAACCGCCGACATAGACGTGGCTGGGGACGTTGGAGAAGGGCGAACCCACGCTGAAGAGAGCGACGTCCATGTTCCCCTGCATCTCCAAAAGCCTGCGCAGGCCGCGTTCCCGCCAGTATGCCGTGCGTGTGGACGGGTCGTCGAAAAAGGTGGGAACCGGGAACTGTTCCAGGCGGGCGCCGAACGCGTTGCTGAACCGCTGCAGGATCTCGTTGGCGTAGTCGAGCCCGGTGCTGCGCGTGTTGCCGGCCCCGTTCAACTGCACTATCTGCGCATTGTGCGTGCGTTTGGGCGTCACGTGGCGACTGACCGCATTCATCGTCGAGCCCCAGGCGATGCCCATGATCATGTTCGAGTCGAAAAACTCGCCGAGAATTCGTGCAACCGAGAGGGCCACGCGCTCCAGACGGTCGACGTCGCTCGCGTGGTCGGGTACCGGCACAACGTGCGCGGTGACCTTGAAGCGGTCCAGGATCAGTTTCTCCACCCGGCTCGTCGCGTCGAGCGGGGACCGGATCTGGATGTCGACCAACCCGCTGGTTCTGGCCTGGCTGAGCAGGCGGGACACCGAAGAGCGGGACGTGTGCAGCTCCCGCGCGATGGCCTCCATGGTCAGGTCCTGCATGTAATACAGATGGGCGGCAGTGAGAGCGTCACTGGTGCGTTCGGACAGCGACAGATCGTCCGGATGGGTCATTCTGACTCCTTGCACATATGTTCAAACTGCTTGACCGTTTGTGTAGAACCTAGCAGGGTGGACAGTGTCCCCCGCTGCGCAGTGTGCGGTCGAGGGGTCGGCTGTGACAGACCATCACGGTTTCCAACCACAGAGAAGTGAGCGCATCAGTGCTGTCATCACCCGAGTCGTCCTCTGCCCAGCCACGATCCAGTGCCGCCGCCGCCCAGGCCGCCGTGCAGGATCGCCCGCAGGCTCAGGTGCTCATCATCGGTGCCGGCATCAACGGCATCGCCACCTTCCGTGACCTGGCTCTGCAGGGTGTCGATGTCGTCATCGTCGACAAGGGCGACTACGTCTCCGGCGCCTCGTCGGCGTCATCGCACATGATCCACGGCGGCGTGCGCTACCTCGAGAACGGTGAATTCCGTCTGGTCAAGGAGTCGGTCGAGGAACGCAACAGCCTGCTCAAGATCGCCCCCCACTACGTCAAGCCGCTCAAGACGACCATCCCGATCTACTCAACCTTCTCTGGGGTCATGTCCGCGCCGATGCGCTTCCTCACCCACAAGCAGGGCAAGGCTCAGGAGCGCGGAGCCCTGCTGATCAAGATCGGCATGATGCTCTACGATTCCTTCTCGCGCGACGGCGGCAACGTGCCCCGGCACGAGTTCCTCGGCCGGAAGGCGTCACTCAAGCTGCTGTCGAAGATCAACCCCGGCCTCAAGTACACGGCCACCTACTACGACGCCTCCATGCACGACCCGGAGCGGCTCGCACTCGACGTGCTCGCCGACGGCCTGGCCGCCGGAACCCACGCGCGCAGCGCCAACTACATCGAGGCAGTCGGAATGGATGACGCTGGCGTGCGCCTGCGCAACGCCGTCACCGGAGCCGAGTTCACCTTCGTGGCCGACATCGTGGTCAACACGTCCGGACCCTGGACCGACCTCACGAACACGGCCCTCGGCCAGGCGAGCACCTACATGGGCGGCACCAAGGGGTCACACATCGTGCTCGACAACCCGGAGCTGCTCGCCGCCACCGGTGGCCGGGAGATCTTCTTTGAGCACAAAGACGGCCGTATCGTGCTGATCTACCCGCTCGCGGGCCGCGTCCTGGTGGGCACGACCGACCTCGAGCACGACATGACCCAACCGGCTCGCTGCACCGAGGCCGAGGTCGACTACTTCTTCGAACTGGTCAATCACGTCTTTCCGACGGTGGCCGTTGACCGGTCCCAGATCGTCTTCCGGTTCGCCGGTGTGCGCCCGCTGCCCCGCCACGACGACGAAGCCCCCGGATTCGTCTCCCGCGACTATCGCATCGAGTCCCGCCCGCTGGGTGCCCGGCCCGGCACCCTGCTCAGCCTGGTCGGCGGCAAGTGGACCACCTTCCGCGCCCTGGCCGAGCACCTGAGTGGGGACATCCTGACCCTGCTCGGCCTTTCGCGCACCGTCTCGACGGTCGGTCTCGCGATCGGTGGCGGCCGTGACTTCCCGGCGACGGATGCCGCGCGCCGGGTCTGGGTCGACGCGAACAGTGGCGAGGTAGGCGCCGATCGTGCCGACGTGCTCCTGACCCGCTATGGAACCCGCGCCGCCGAGGTGATCTCCTGGCTCACCGCCGAACCCGACGCGGCACTCGAGCAGCACCCTGGGTACACCCGGCGCGAGATCGAACTCATCGCGTCTACGGAATCGGTCGTTCACCTGATCGACCTGTTGCTGCGGCGCACCAGCATCGCCTTCCGCGGCGAGGTGACCCGTCCGCTGCTCGCCGAGTTGGCCCGGGTGCTCGCACCCGTCCTTGGCTGGGATGCCGCCCGCAGCGCGCACGAGGTCGACACCGCGGCGAACACGCTGCGCGACCTGTACGGCGTGCAGCTGGACCCGGCGGAAGCGTCGGCTCTGCCGGCCGTCTAGCTCTACTCGGGGCTGCCCCGTATCCCTCCGGTCTGCCCTCCGCCGGGCGCGGAGGATAAAATTTTCGTTTCATTCGTTCCTTCAATTCACTGATCACAAAGGATGTCAACGTGGACAATCTCGGTATCGTCTTCCTCTCGGAGCTGGTGGGCACCGCCCTCCTCGTCTTACTCGGCTGCGGCGTTGTCGCCAACGTCGCCCTAACCAAGAACAAGGGTTTCGGGGGTGGATTCCTCATGGTCACGATCGGCTGGGGCCTTGCGGTCTTCGCCGGGGTGATCGTCGCCTACAACTCCGGTGCGCACCTGAACCCGGCCGTGACCCTGGGGCTCGTGGCTTCCGATGCCTCCGAGTTCGGCTCGGGCGTTCCGGTCAACGTCGCGTCCGTTGCGGCGTACATCGCGGCCCAGATACTCGGTGCCATCCTGGGTGCCACCTTTGTCTGGCTCGCGTACAAGCAGCACTTCGACCAGGAACCGGATCCTGCCAGCAAGCTCGGTGTGTTCGCCACTGGCCCTGCCATCCGTTCATACGGCTGGAACCTGGTCACCGAGATCATCGGCACGTTCGTGCTCGTCTTCGTCGTCATCGCCTTCGGCGCCGGCCGCCAGGGCGAGAACGGCGGTCTGGCTGCCCTCGGCGCCCTGCCGGTGGCCCTGCTCGTGATCGTGATCGGTACTTCGCTGGGCGGACCGACCGGCTACGCGATCAACCCCGCCCGTGACCTCGGACCGCGCATTGCGCACTTCCTGCTGCCGATCAAGGGCAAGAGCTCCTCCGACTGGGCCTACTCGTGGGTGCCCGTCGTCGGCCCGGTCATCGGTGGATTGCTGGCGGGGTGGAGCTCAGCGTTCCTGCTGCCGATCCTGGCCTAGCCGCCGGGCAGCATCCTTCTCTTCTCTTCTCTTCTTTTTTCCAATCTCGAATTACCTTGATCCCGGCAGTGACAAAGGAGTTAACAATGGCAAAGTACGTCATCTCAATCGACCAGGGCACGACCAGTTCGCGTGCGATCATCTTCGACAAGGCCGGGTCGATCATCTCGACCGGGCAGCTCGAGCACGAGCAGATCTTCCCGCGGGCCGGCTGGGTCGAGCACGACCCGATGGAGATCTGGAACAACACCCGTGAGGTCATCGGTTCGGCTCTGGCCAAGGCCAACCTGACCCGCCACGACATCGCCGCCGTGGGCATCACCAACCAGCGCGAGACAGCCGTCGTCTGGGACCGCCGCACCGGCATCCCCGTCTACAACGCCATCGTCTGGCAGGACACGCGCACTCAGCCGATCGTCGACCGCCTCGCCGCCGACGGTGGCGTCGACCGGTTCAAGGCCACCGTCGGCCTGCCGCTGGCGACGTATTTCTCCGGCACGAAGATCGTCTGGATCCTCGAGAACGTCGAGGGGGCTCGGGAGAAGGCCGAGGCCGGCGACCTCATGTTCGGCACCACCGACACCTGGGTGCTGTGGAACCTTACCGGAGGCCTCGAGGACGGCGTGCACGCGACCGACGTCACCAACGCCAGCCGCACCATGTTCATGGACCTGAAAACCCTGCAATGGGACGACGAGATCCTCGCGGCGTTCAACGTGCCGCGGTCGATGCTGCCCGAGATCCGCTCCTCCTCCGAGGTCTACGGCGTCGCCAGCGGTCACAGCCTGCTGCGCGAGACCCCGATCAGCGGCATCCTCGGCGACCAGCAGGCCGCGACGTTCGGCCAGGCCGCCTTCGACCAGGGTGAGGCCAAGAACACCTACGGCACCGGTAACTTCCTGATCTTCAATACCGGCACCGAGATCATCCACTCCAAGAACGGCTTGCTCACCACGGTCGGCTACAAGCTCGGCGAGGGCGAGACGCACTACGCCCTGGAGGGCTCCATCGCAGTCACCGGCTCCCTTGTGCAGTGGCTGCGGGACAACCTGGGCATCATCCACACGGCCGAAGAGATCGAGTCGCTGGCTCTGTCGGTCGAGGACAACGGCGGCGCCTACTTCGTGCCGGCCTTTTCCGGACTGTTCGCCCCGTACTGGCGTGCGGATGCCCGTGGCGCCCTGGTCGGCCTCACCCGCTACGTGAACAAGGGCCACATCGCCCGGGCCGCGCTTGAGGCGATCGCTTACCAGAGCCGCGAGGTTCTGGACGCGGTCAACGCCGACTCCGGCGTGCCGCTCACGGAACTCAAGGTGGATGGTGGGGCCTCGGCCAATGACCTGCTGATGCAGTTCCAGGCCGACATCCTGGGTGTGTCCGTCGTTCGTCCGGTGGTGGCGGAGACGACCGCCCTGGGTGCCGCCTACGCGGCCGGCCTGGCGGTCGGCTTCTGGAACGACCTCGACGAGCTGCGGTCAAACTGGCAGGAAGACGCCCGCTGGGAGCCGAGCATGGACGTCGCCGAGCGCGACCGCCTGCTGCGCAACTGGAAGAAGGCCATCACCAAGTCCCTCGACTGGGTCGACGCCGACGTCGTCTAGCCGCGCTGCCGCGCTGCCGCGCTGCCGCGCTGCCGCGCTGCACCACCCTCACCCCCGAAACCCGGCGGCCAGTCCCGGCCGCCGGGTTTCGGCATCCGTGCCGGTCTGTGTGGCTAACTCAGGAGATTCAACGTGGGCGGTGCCAACGGATGCCGGACCAGTGCGGTTTCTCCCTCGAGGCGAAGACAATTCTCCTGAATTAGCCACGGGCTGGCGGTGACACCTGGGTCCTCCACAGCACAGCTCGACCTGAGCAGTCCACTGGCTTGAGGCCTTCGTCGCAGCACGGGCCGGCGCTGTCCACACTTTCAACATGACTTGGGCAGAATACTTCCGCTCCAACAATGTGCAGATCGCGGAGACCGGGGCGCTGAACGCAGCCGGCGCTGATTGGCGTGCGCTGAGGGCGGCCGTGGAAACTGGATATCTGGTGCGCGCACGTCGCGGGCACTATGCGCTCCCCGACACGGATATGCACATCCTCGAGGCGGTACGCCTGGGTGGGCGACTCGCTTGTGTTTCCGCGGTGGCGAATGCCGGAATCTTCGTCCTGGACAGCGCTTTCGCGCACATCCACCTCGACCCAACCGCATCCCGGCTGCGGGCGCCGCACGACCGTTTCCAGCAGCTCACTTCCCAGAACCGCGACGGTGTGGAACTCCACTGGGGTCAATTGCTCGACCCCCGCGGCGGGACCGAGTTCCGCATCGGGCTGGCCGATGCCCTGGTTCAGGGCTTCCGGTGCCAGGAATCGAGCTTCGCGATCGCCTCTCTTGAGAATGCCCTGCACCAGAAGCTGCTTGCGGCTCACGCCGTAGCCCAGGTCTTCGCAGCGCTGCCCGCCGAGTTCCAGCGCCTGCGCCCGCTCATCGACTCACGTAGCGAATCCGGCCAGGAGAGCGTGCTTCGTCTCGTGTTTCTCGGAGCAGGCTTCCACGTAGAGATCCAGGTCGAGATCGGCGGCGTCGGTCGCGTCGACATGATCGTGGAAGGGCGCATCGTGGTGGAGGCGGACAGTCGACAGTTCCACGAAGGCTGGGAGGCCCAAGCGCGGGACCGCACCCGCGATTGCGACCTCGCGATGCTGGGCTATCTGAGCCTGCGAGTGCTGTACCGGGACATCATCCACAACCCCGAGCGAGTCATCGCCGCTGTTATCGGTCTGTTGGCGGCGACTAGCCGCTACCGCACTTTCATCCTCTAGCCGAACTCGTTCCCGGCTCTCGGGATCACCGACCCGGTGGCCCGCCGCCAGTTTGGCCCGACGTCCCCTGCGGTCGAGCCTTGCGGTCGAGCCCTGCTCGAGTGGCTAACTCAGGAGATCTGCCGAACCCCAGCATCAGCCCCGCGAGTTGCCGGGGCAAAAAGTTTCAGCGCTGACGGATGTCCTGAGTTAGCCACGTAGGAACTGAACCACACCCGCTCGGAATCCCGTGTGGCCGCGGCCGTGGTCCTGGAGCGCGGTTTTGAGGGCAGTCGGGTTGTGAGACCACCCGCGTTGAAATAGCGGTCCAAGTATGCGTGGCCAACTCAGGAGATCTGCGGAAGCGCTGCATCCGTTCCGCGAGTTTCCGGGGCGAAATTGCACGGATGTGACGGATCTCCTGAGTTCGCCACGGAGGGAAGGGACGAGGGAGTCGGTGGGTGCCGGACGCAGGGGGGAGTGGCCGCCGCAACTCGGCGCGTACGAATTGGGGCGGGACTAGTAGGCGCGGGAGGCGCGGGAGGCGCGGGAGGCGCCCAGGGCGGCGACCAGGGAGGCCAGCCCGGTGATCCGGATGACGCCTAGCCGGGCGGCCTCGGCCGTGTCGGGGCCGGCCGGCGCCTCGGTGCGGTCCAACCACACCCCGGTCAGGCCGGCGGCCGCGGCTCCCATCGCGTCGGTGCGGAGCCGGTCGCCCACGTAGACGGTCTGCTCCGGCGCCGCCCCGAACACCGCGCAGGCGTGGCGGAAGATGCGGGGATCCGGCTTGGCGAAGCCCAGATCACCGGATGCGATCACATGCTCCAATCGCGTGTCCAGCCCGGTGTCGGCCAGCTTGTGGCCCTGGGGGGTCGACTCCCCGTTGGTGATCAAGCCGATACGCACGCCGGGGAAGGCGGTGGCCAGGGCGTCGAGGCAGGGGAGTGCATCCGGGTGGAGCCGCCAGCTCGCCCGGTAGTGCACGAAATACACGTCGAACCAGGCACTCGCGGCCGGCCCGGACAGAATGACGCCATGCGCCGCCGCGAAATCGCGGGCCCGCGCCTGCCGCTGGCCGGCGAAGTCCAGACTGCCGGCAAGATAGGCGTGGTAGTGCCGCTCCTCGAGGTCGTCCCAGAGTGCCGACGCCGCTCTGCGGTCGGCGTGGGCGTAGGTGCCGCCGAGGGCCCCTAGATGGGCACGAATGCCGTCGGTGACGGCTCCGCGATGGGCGAACAGCGTGTCATCGAGGTCGAAGAGAACTGCGGCGGGAATCGGCATCCGTTATCAGGCAACCCCGGCAACCCAGGCAACCCCGGCACCCCCGGCAACCCGGGCACCCCCGGCAACCCGGGCACCCCCGGCAACCCCGGCCAATCCGATGTACCCGACAAAACCTGACACGGCGACGGCGACGGGTGGCACTCTAGCGGCGGGGCAGCAGGCCGACGCGGTCGTAGGCACGGGCCAGCGTCTCGTTGGCCACCCCCGCGGCCCGGTCGGCGTTCTGAGCGAGGAGGCGGTCGAGTTCGGCGGGGTCGTCGAGCAGTTCGAGCACGCGCGCCCGGATCGGTCCGAATGTGCCGGTGACCACCTCGGCGAGGCCCTTCTTCAGATCGCCGTAGCCCTTGCCTGCGTACTCGTCCTCGAGCGACTGGATGCTGCGCGAAGCGAGCACCGAGTAGATGGTCAGCAGGTTGGCCACGCCGGGCTTGTTGTCGCGGTCGAAGACCACGCCGCCCTCGGCATCCGTGACGGCGCGCATGATCTTCTTGGCCGTTACCGCCGGCTCGTCGAGCAACCAGATCACGCCGGCGTGCGACTCCGCCGACTTCGACATCTTCGAGGTCGGGTTCTGCAGGTCGTAGATCTTGGCGGTCTCCTTGACGATGGCGACCTCCGGCACGGTGAACGTCTGCCCGAACCGGGCGTTGAAGCGCGCAGCCAGATCCCGAGTCAGTTCGACGTGCTGGCGCTGGTCCTCGCCGACCGGCACGATCTCGGTGTCGTACAGCAGGATGTCCGCGGCCATCAGCATCGGGTAGGCGAACAGTCCCACGGTCGTCGCGTCCGAGCCCTGCCGGGCGGACTTGTCCTTGAACTGAGTCATCCGGCTGGCCTCACCGAACCCGGTGATGGTGTTCAGCACCCAGGCGAGCTGGGCGTGGGCGGCGACATGCGACTGCACGTAGAGCGTCGACGCCGACGGGTCGATGCCGCTCGCGATGTACTGGGCGGCAGTGCGGCGGGTGTTCTCGCGCAGCTTCACCGGGTCCTGCGCCACCGTCAGAGCGTGCAGGTCGACGATGGAGAAGTACGCGTCGTGGGTCTGCTGCAGCGCCTTCCAGTTCAGGAGGGCGCCGATGTAGTTGCCGATCTGCAGGGAATCGGCGCTCGGCTGCATGCCCGAGTAGAGGCGGGGCTTGTTCATGGGATCAGATCTTTTCGTGGCGTGTGGCCGCCGGGGAACCGGCGGCGCGAACTGGTGGGAGGTCAGATGGCGTAGTCCACGACCACGGGCGTGTGGTCGGACCAACGCTGGTCGTAGGCGGTCGCGCGGTCAACTGCGTAGTCGGTGACGGATGCCGCGAGCGCCGGCGTCGCCAGCTGGTAGTCGATCCGCCAGCCGGTGTCATTGTCGAAGGCTTGCCCGCGCCACGACCACCAGGTGAACGGTCCGTCCACTTCGCCGGCCCATTTGCGTCCCACGTCAACCCAGCCGAGGCCGGCCCCGGCGTTGTAGTCGGGCTCGTCTTCGGCGCCGACGATGCGGTCGAAGTAGGCGCGCTCCTCCGGCAGGAACCCGGCGCGCTTCACGTTGCCGCGCCAGTTCTTGATGTCGAGCGTGCGGTGGCCGACGTTCAGGTCGCCGAGCACGACGGCCCGGTCGCTGTGCGCGGCGAGTTCGGGCAGGCGCTCGAGCATGGCATCGAGGAACTTGTACTTCTCGACCTGCTTCGGGGTGTCCACCGTGCCGGAGTGCACATAGGTGCTGACGACCGTGATCAACGTGCCGTTGACTTCATAGTCGGCTTCGAGCCAGCGGCCGGCGCTGTCGAATTCGGTGGGGCCAAGTTCCACCCGGTGAATGCTCGCGGTCGACCGGCTGGCCAGGGCGACTCCGGCACGACCCTTGGCGGTGGCGGCGTCGTGCAGGATGCTCCACTCCGGCCCGAGCAGGCCCTCGAGGTCCTCCGTCGACGCACGCACCTCCTGGATGGCAAGGATATCCACGTCACGATCGGCGAGCCACTCGCCCATGCCCTTGCGGTACGCGGCTCGCACGCCGTTCACGTTGATGCTGGCGATCCGCAGGCGCGTGGTGGCGGAGGCGACGGACGAGACAGGGGCGGATGCGGCAGTCGAGTCGGAAGGCATTCCCCAACTCTACTTTGGGTCTAGCCGGGACCGTCGGCGTCGATGGCCGCGGCCCGCTTCTCAGCGGCGCGCAGGCGGCGCGCGGTCAGCAGCCGCTGGGGCCAGGTCGCGGCGTCGTGCGCCAGACGGGCGTCGCGCAGCTCGGCCCTCACGACCACCTGGAAGGCCTCTTCTTCCCGAAGACGCTTCTCAATGGCGACCTCGTCGGCGCTGATCTGTCGCGGGGAGAGCCCGGCGTCGTCCATGCCGACGGCGATCCAGGATGCTGCGAGCAATGTGAGCGTGCTGGTCAGGTTGAACCAGATCAGAAGCCCGATGATCACCGCGAATGCGGCGAGCAGCGGGTTCCGGCCGGCGCCGGCGAGCAGCGTGCTGCCGAGGATCTTGAGCACGCCGAGCCCCGCAGCGCCCAGAACGGAGCCGGTGATCAGCTGGCGGAAGGGGATCCGCACCCGCGAGAGCACCCGGAACAGGGCCGCGAGGGTGACCGTGTCGATCACGAGTACGAGGATCAGACCGAGCGTGCGGGCGGCGGTGTTGAACCAGAATGAGTCCCGGGACACCCCGAACAGGCCGAACAGCGCCCCGAGCGCCTCGGTGCTCGCGATCGAAATCAGGGCCGAAACGACCAGCACGACCGCGAACAGCAGGCCGAGGCCCAGTTCCCGCAGCTTGACCAAGAGAATGAAGGTCTTGTCGGGCGGCATCCGGAAGATGGTGCGCACTGCGAGCGCCGTCGTCGAGAGCCAGCCGAGCACGGTCGCGAGCAAGCCGACCAGCGCGATGACTCCGGACCAGCCGAAGACTCGGGCACTGGCGAGCACGCTCGGGTCGATCACGCCCTCCTCGCCGATCAGCCCCGGGACCGACTGGTTGATGAAGGAGTAGAGCGTGAACTCGAGGTCGGGGTTCGACGTGATCCACAGCCCGGCGATGGAGAAGGTCAGCCAGAGGGCAGCGAACGTCGCGAAGATGGCCTGATAGGACATGCCACCGGCGAGGATGCTTCCGCCGCTGTCCCCGAACCGGGTGAGGACCCGCACGGGACGAGAGCGCATGATGCGGGCAACGAGGGTCTTGGTCCGGTCGACTACGGCAGGAGTGTTCACCTAGCCAGCCTAGGCGGCAGCCGGGCGGGCGAGTATGCACAAGGCCGGTCTTCCCGGGCGATTCGCCCCGGGAAGACCGGCCTTGAGAGCTCGTGCGGCTATGCGGTGCCGCGCAGCATGGCCTGCTTGACCTCGGAGATGGCCTGCGTGACCTGGATCCCGCGGGGGCACGCCTCGGTGCAGTTGAAGGTGGTGCGGCAACGCCACACGCCTTCCTTGTCGTTCAGGATGTCGAGGCGCACGGCGGCATTGTCGTCGCGCGAGTCGAAGATGAACCGGTGCGCGTTGACGATTGCAGCCGGACCGAAGTACTGTCCGTCGGTCCAGAACACCGGGCAGCTCGACGTGCACGCGGCGCAGAGGATGCACTTGGTGGTGTCGTCGAAGCGCTCACGCTGGGCGACGGTCTGGATGCGTTCCTTGCCGTCGGTGGGCGCGTTGTTGGCCACCAGGAACGGCTGCACGGCACGGAACGATTCGAAGAACGGCTCCATGTCCACGATCAGGTCTTTCTCCAACGGCAGACCCTTGATCGCCTCGACGTACACCGGCTTGGTGATGTCGAGGTCCTTGATCAGAGTCTTGCAGGCCAGGCGGTTGCGGCCGTTGATGCGCATCGCATCCGAGCCGCAGATGCCGTGCGCGCAGGAACGGCGGAAGCTCAGACTGCCGTCCTGCTCCCACTTGATCTTGTGCAGGGCGTCGAGCACGCGGTCCGTCGGGTACATCTGCACGTCGTAGTCGTCCCAGTGCGGTTCGTCGTCGACTTCCGGGTTGTACCGGCGGATGATCAGGGTCACCGTGAAGGACTGAATCTCCTCCGGCACGACGGCCGCGCCCATTGTTGCGGTGCTCAACTCAGTACTTCCTTTCCATCGGCTGGTAGCGCGTGATGGTGACTGGCTTCCAGTCGAGCGCAATGTGATCGGCGGCGTCGGCGGAGAGCGGGTCGCCGGTCAGGTATGCCATGGTGTGCACGAGGTAGTTCTCGTCGTCGCGCAGGGGGAAATCGTCGCGCATATGCCCGCCGCGGCTTTCCTTACGGTTGCGGGCGGAGTAAACGACGACCTCGGCCAAATCGAGCAGGAAGCCGAGTTCGACGGCCTCGAGCAGGTCGGTGTTGAACCGGCGGCCCTTGTCCTGCACACCGATGTTCTTGTACCGCTCGCGCAGCCCGTGGATCACGTTGGTGACATCGGAGAGCGACTCGTCGGTGCGGAACACCTGTGCCTTGGCGTCCATCGTCTCCTGCAACTCCTTGCGGAGAACGGCGATGCGTTCGGTGCCGGTGCTGGTGCGGATGCCCTCCAGCAGTTCGCGCACACCCTGGGCCGGGTCGGCCGGCAGCGGTGTGAACTCGGCGGTCTTGACGTAGGCGACGGCGTTGTTGCCGGCGCGCTTGCCGAAGACGTTGATGTCCAGCAGCGAGTTGGTGCCGAGCCGGTTGGAGCCGTGCACGGATACGCAGGCGCATTCACCGGCCGCGTAGAGGCCGGGCACCACGGTCGTGTTGTTGCGCAGCACCTCCGCGTTCACGTTGGTGGGGATGCCGCCCATCGCGTAGTGCGCGGTGGGCATGACCGGCACCGGTTCGGTGACCGGGTCGACGCCCAGGTAGGTGCGGGCGAACTCGGTGATGTCGGGAAGCTTGGTCTCGAGCACCTCGGCACCGAGGTGGGTGCAATCGAGGTACAGGTAGTCCTTGTTCGGACCGGCGCCGCGACCCTCCGCGACCTCCTTGACCATGCACCGGGCGATGATGTCACGCGGCGCGAGGTCCTTGATGGTGGGCGCGTAGCGCTCCATGAATCGTTCGCCGGCCGCGTTGCGCAGGATGGCTCCCTCGCCGCGGGCACCTTCGGTGAGCAGGATGCCCAGGCCCGCCAGCCCGGTCGGGTGGAACTGGAAGAACTCCATGTCCTCGAGCGGCAGGCCCTTGCGCCACACGATGCCCACGCCGTCGCCGGTGAGGGTGTGTGCGTTCGAGGTGGTCTTGTAGATCTTGCCGAAGCCACCGGTGGCGAAGATGAACGCCTTCGCCTGGAAGACGTGCAGTTCGCCGGAGGACAGGTCGTAGGCGACGACGGCCGACGGCTGGTCGACTCCGTCGACCGGGGTCATGACCAGGTCGAGCACGTAGAACTCGTTGAAGAAGTTGATGCCGCGTTTGACGCAGTTCTGGTACAGCGTCTGCAGGATCATGTGGCCGGTGCGGTCGGCGGCGTAGCAGGCCCGGCGAACGGGTGCCTTGCCGTGGTCGCTGGTGTGGCCGCCGAACCGGCGCTGGTCGATCTTGCCCTCGGGTGTGCGGTTGAAGGGCAGGCCCATGTTCTCGAGGTCGATGACGGCGTCGATGGCTTCTTTCGCGAGGATCTCGGCCGCGTCCTGGTCCACCAGGTAGTCGCCGCCCTTGACCGTGTCGAAAGTGTGCCACTCCCAGTTGTCTTCCTCGACGTTGGCGAGGGCCGCGGCCATCCCGCCCTGCGCGGCACCGGTGTGCGAGCGCGTGGGGTAGAGCTTGGAGATCACGGCGGTGCTCGCGCCGGAGCCGGCTTCGATGGCGGCACGCATGCCGGCACCACCGGCTCCCACGATGACGATGTCGAACTGGTGGTAGTGCACACCGTCGACGACGGTGGACTCGGAGGGCGCGGTTGAAGCATCCGTTGACATATGTGTGTTTGCAGCTCCTAGATGGCCGAGCAGAACGAGGGGAGAAGATCGGCGGGCGAGCCGGCCGGGCAGGGGTCGAACGTGAAGACCACGAGGGTGCCCAGAACGATCAGGATCACGACGGCCGCCAGGATGGCGGACTTGAGGATGCCACGGGTGAGGCGCTGCGTGGCGTAGTCGTTGACCAGCGTGCGCATACCGTTGCCGCCGTGGATCAGGGCGAGCCAGAGCATCAGCACGTCCCAGACCATCCAGAACGGGGTGGTCAGCTTGCCGGCGACGAAGGCGAAGTTCAGGGCGCTGACGCCCTCACCCACCATCAGGTTGACGAACAGGTGGCCGAAAATGAGCACGACCAGCACGACGCCGGAGACGCGCATGTAGATCCAGCCCCATTTTTCCCAGTTGACTCCGCGTTTCTTCGGCGAACGGGCGTACGGGCTGCGGGGAGCTTCGATTGTGGTTGTCATGGCACGTCCCGTCTAGTGGCTGAACACGTTGATCAGGTGGCGTGGCACGAAGGCAAGCATCGTCACGACCCACAGCGCGATGACTACGTAGAACATGGCCTTCTGATACTTGGCGTTCCAGAAGTCGATCAGGATGATCCGCAGGCCGTTGAAGGCGTGGAACACGATGGCCGCGACGAGCGCGACCTCGCCGAGGCCCATGATGGGCGTCTGGTAGCTGCTGATGACCGCGTTGTAGGCCTCTGGGCTGACGCGCACCAGCGCGGTGTCCAAGATGTGAACCAGCAAGAAAAAGAAGATCGCAACACCGGTGATGCGGTGGAGGACCCACGACCACATGCCCTCACGGCCCCGATACAGGGTTCCGGCGGGGCGACGTGACGTCGTTTTCTGCTGGGATGTCAGTGTCGCTGCCTGCTCTGGCATGAACCCTCCCTGGCTAAGTAGCGGCCTCGACGAATCAGGCCGACAATGCGCCGTGCGCACGTGATTCCAGTCTAAGTGTCTCTGCACCGAGATAAAACGCGATTGCCGTGGCTAGCGCTGCATTGACAGCGGAACCGCAACCATGGCGCGCACGGCGGCGCGATCGTCGATGACCTGTTCGTAGTGATCTAGCAGCGTGCCGCACACGTTTTCCCAGGATCGGCCGAGCACGCTCCGGCGCCCGGCCTCGCCCATCCGCCGCCGCAGGCCGGCATCGGCCACCAGCAGGGTGACGCTGCGGCGCAGGTCGGCTTCGTCGTCCGGACTGAAGAGGAGCCCGTTCTCACCGTGTTCGACCAGGTCGATCGGACCCCCGGCTCGCGGCGCCACCACCGGCAGTCCGGCGGCGTGCGCCTCCTGCAGGGTTTGGCCGAAGGTCTCCTCGGTGCCCGCGTGCAGAAACAGGTCGAAGCTCGCGTAGGCGCGGGCGAGCTCCGGCCCGTCCAGCCGGCCGAGCCAGGTCACCGGCATCCCGGCGAGTTCCTTCTCGAGGGCCGGCCGGGACGGGCCGTCGCCGACGAGGGCGATACGGATGCCGGGCACGCCCCGCAGGCAGCGGAACCGCTCCACCTGCTTCTCCGGGGCCATCCGGCCCACGTAGCCCACGACGACCTCTCCGTTCGGGGCGAGCCGGCGGCGGAGGGCGGACACCTCCGGGTCGGTCCTTCGGTTGGGATGGTAGCCGATCAGGTCGACGCCGCGGCTCCAGTGCGCCAGCCGGCGAAGCCCGATGCGGCGCAGGTCCGCCATCGACGCGGTGGAGGGGACGAGGGTGAGGTCGGCCCCCTCGTGCACCCACTTGACGAAGCGCCAGGCCGACTGCGCGGCCGGGCCGAGCCGGTTGCGGCGGGCGTAACCGGCGACATCCGTCTGGAAGACCGCGACGCTGGGCACACCCTGTCGGTTGGCCGCCGCGATGCCCTGCGCGCCGAGCAGGAACGGCGATGCGGCGTGCAGAACATCGGGTGCGAAATCGGCCAGCAGCCGATGCACGTGCGGGCTGGGCATGCCCACCGGGAACTGCCGGTAACGGGCGGCGGGCACGCCGTGCACCGGGAAACCGGCGTATCGGTCCGGCGCCCCGGCCGGCGCGATGACCATGGCGTCGTGGCCGGTGGCGGCGAGGTGGTCGAGCACCCGGCACACGCTCGTGGTGACTCCGCTGACGGTGGGCAGGAAACTTTCGGTGATGAGTGCAACCCTCATAGTTGGAGCGTAGGCAGGCCCTCCGGCGGGCAGGTGAACGCACTGTGAACAGCGTGGACCGGGCGGTAGTCTGGCCGAATGCTGCATTCCACGGAACCACTCGACCGTTTCTACAGCGTGATCCCGGCCGGTGGAATCGGATCCCGACTGTGGCCGCTGTCCCGCGCCGACGCCCCTAAATTCCTGCACGACCTGACCGGCTCCGGCCAGACCCTGCTCCGGGCCACCTGGGATCGCCTCGCGCCCCTGTCCGGCGAGCAGCGCATCATGGTCGTCACCGGCCGGGCGCACCGCGCCGCCGTCGAAGAGCAGTTGCCGGAACTGGCCGATTGCAACGTGGTGCTCGAAAGCGAGCCGCGCGAGTCCACTGCGGCTATCGGCCTGGCCGCGGCGATCCTGGAGAAGCGGGAGCCGGGCGTCATCATCGGCTCCTTCGCCGCCGACCACGTGATCAAAGGAGCGGCCCAGTTCCGCCACGCGGTCGCTGAGGCGGTCACGGCCGCAGACGCCGGCTATATCGTGACCATCGGCATCCAGCCCACGGAACCGGCCGTCGGCTTCGGCTATATCAAGACCGCGGGCACGCTGAACATCGACGGCGCCGCCAGCGCCCTGTCGGTCGATTCCTTTGTGGAGAAACCCGACATGTCCACCGCCCAGGACTACCTGGCCAGCGGCAACTACTTCTGGAACGCAGGCATGTTCATCGCCCGAGCAGACCGCCTGCTCGAGGAGATCGGGGCGGCCGAGCCGGCGCTCCTCGCCGGACTGCTGGAACTGGCCGAGGCCTGGGACACCCCGCGCCGCGGCGCCGTGGTCGACCGGGTCTGGCCGCGGCTGAAGAAGATCGCGATCGACTATTCGGTCGCCGAACCGGTGGCCGCGCGCGGCAAGCTCGCCGTGATCCCCGGGCAGTTCGACTGGGACGACGTGGGCGACTTCGCGTCGATCGCCAAGATCCATGCCAACGGCCGCAAGCGCGACCTGGCCATTCTGGGCGAGGGCGCTCGGGTTCTCGCCGACTCGTCGAGCGGAATCGTGGTGAGCCACACCGGGCGTATGATCGCGCTGATCGGCGTCGAGGACATCGTCGTGGTCGACACCCCGGATGCCCTCCTCATCACCACCAGCGCCAACGCCCAGAAGGTGAAGGCCGTCGTCGACGCGCTCAAGCTGTCCGGCAGCACTGACGTGCTCTAGGCGCGCCGAACCCCCCGATCGGGGTGCTTTTCGGTTCAGGGTCGGGGCCACGAGCCTCGGGGCGGATGACAGCCAGTGTCGCGTCTTGATAACCTTTCGCGCACAGGCGCTGTTTGCTCCTCTGAGCAGAGAATCATTCGGTAGCGTGGAAACCAATAAAGCCCCCTGCGAACCCCGCGCCGGGCGACCATTGGAGGTCATTTTGACAATCATGAAACGACGGGTCGCATTCAGCGGCCTTGCCACGCTCGGCGTAGTGGCACTTCTCGCAGCGTGTGCTCCGGCACCGACCGACGAGGGAACCTCGGGCGGCACCGCCTCCGACTACGTGCCCTGCATCGTCTCCGACTTCGGCGGCTTCGACGACAAGTCCTTCAACCAGTCCAGCTTCGAGGGCATTTCGAAGGCGTCCAAGGATTTGGACATCGACTTCAAGCAGGCCGAGTCCAAGTCGGAAGATCAGTACGGCCNTGGTCGACCAGGGTTGCGACTTCGTCCTCACGGTGGGCTTCGCCCTGGCCAACGCCACCCGCGACGCCGCGCAGGCCGCGCCCGACACCAACTTCGCGTTGATCGACTCCGCACTCTCCAATGACGACTTCAGCCCGCTCGAGCTGGACAACGTGAAGCCGGTTCTCTACGACACCGCGCAGGCGGCGTTCCTGGCCGGCTACCTGGCCGCCGGAACCAGCAAGACCGGTGTGGTCGGCACCTACGGCGGACTCCAGTTCCCGTCGGTCACCATCTTCATGGACGGCTTCGTCGACGGCGTCGCGTACCACAACGAGAAGAAGGGCACCAACGTCACCGTCAGCGGCTGGGACAAGGCCGCCCAGACAGGCCTGTTCGCCGGTGGCTTCGACGACATCAACCAGGGTAAGGCGCTCAGCACCACCCTGATCGATGCCGGCGCAGACGTCATCCTCCCGGTTGCCGGACCGCTCTTCCAGGGCACCGCGCAGGCCATTCAGGACTCCGGCAAGGACGTCGCCATCATCGGTGTCGACAGCGACCTGTTCGAGACCACTCCCGAGTTCGCTTCGATGTACCTCACCTCGGTGCTCAAGCAGATGACGGATGCCACCGAGCAGATCATCCTCGACGACGCTGAGGGCGACTTCACGTCCGCCCCCTACGTCGGAACGCTCGAGAACGGCGGCGTCGACATCGCCCCGCTGCACGAGTGGGAGTCCAAGGTCGACCCCGCGGTCATGACCGAGATCGAGGCCATCAAGGCCGACATCATCAGTGGCGCTCTCAAGGTGGAGTCGCCCGCGACCCCGAAGTAGCATCACCCGACGTCGGGGAGGCACGCATTTTGCGGGCCTCCCCGACTGCGTTAACCGCCCGATCAGCCCACCAACATATGAGCAAGCGCGTCAACTTTCGCTCGCCACTGCATAGACTCAACCTCATGAAGCTCGAACTTCGAGGCATTACGAAGAGATTCGGTGCCCTGGTCGCTAACGACCACATTGACCTCACCGTCGAGGCCGGAGAAATCCATGCGCTGCTAGGCGAAAACGGCGCAGGCAAATCCACCTTGATGAACGTCCTCTACGGCCTGTATCGGGCCGAGGAAGGCGAGATCCTCCTCGACGACGTGGTGCAGCACTTCAGCGGTCCCGGTGACGCCATGGCGGCGGGAATCGGCATGGTGCACCAGCACTTCATGCTCATCCCGGTGTTCACGGTGGCCGAGAACGTGATGCTCGGGCATGAGGAGACCAAGGCCGGCGGGCGCCTCGACCTGCCCGCAGCCCGCAAGCACGTGCGGGAGATCTCCCAGCGCTTCGGGTTCGACGTCGATCCGGACGCGCTCGTCGAGGACCTCCCCGTGGGGGTGCAGCAGCGGGTGGAGATCATCAAGGCGCTCTCCCGCGACGCAAAGGTGCTCGTCTTCGACGAGCCCACCGCCGTACTCACCCCGGCGGAGACCGATGAGCTGATGGTCATCATGCGCCAGCTCAAGGCAAGCGGAACCTCCATCGTCTTCATCACGCACAAGCTGCGCGAGGTGCGCGAAGTCGCCGACCGGATCACCGTCATCCGCCTCGGCAAGGTCGTCGGCGAGGCTTCCCCGACCGCGACCAACGTTGAACTGGCCACCCAGATGGTGGGCCGCGCGGTCGACCTCACGGTGGACAAGGCGCCGGCCGTGCCGGGTGCTGCGGCCCTCTCCGTTCGCAACCTCACGGTGCTCGACCAATTCGGCCAGATCCTGGTGAACAACGTCAGCTTTGAGGTGCACACGGGCGAGATTCTCGCCATCGCCGGCGTGCAGGGCAACGGCCAGACCGCTCTGACCGAGGCGTTGATGGGCCTGCAATCGCGGGTCACCGGGGAAATCACCCTGGACGGCAAGTCACTGCGTGGCCACTCGGTGCGCCAGGTGCTCGACGCCGGAGTCGGATTCGTGCCCGAAGACCGCAACGAAGACGGTCTGGTCGGTGAGTTCAGCATCGCCGAGAACCTCATGCTCGACCGCTCCAATGCGGAACCCTTCGTCAAGCGCTGGAACGTGCAACGGGCATTCCTCTCCGCCTTCGCCGAGAAGAAGGTCAAGGAATTCGACGTGCGCGCCCAGGGCATCGAGACCCCGGTCGGCAAGCTTTCCGGCGGAAACCAGCAGAAGGTGGTGCTCGCTCGGGAACTCGGCCGCGATTTGCGCCTGTTCATCGCAGCCCAGCCCACCCGCGGGCTCGACGTCGGCTCGGTGGAGTTCGTCCACGAACGCATCGTGGCCACCCGGGATGCCGGCACACCGGTGATCGTCATCTCGACCGAGCTCGACGAGGTGGCCGCCCTCGCGGACCGGATCATGGTCATGTACCGCGGTCGCATCGTGGGCATCGTGCCCGGCGACACTCCGCGTGCCGTTCTTGGTTTGATGATGGCCGGCGAAACGCCCGCCGGAGAAGGAGCTGCCGCGTGAGCGCGACACAGGGTACCCCCACCGCGTCGGGAACGCCGGCGACGCCGGTCCCCGAGCAACCGTCCCGCTGGAACCAGGCGTTCCGCGAGATCACCACCGGCAACGCGATCATCTCCGTGCTCGCCGTTGTGCTCGCGCTCTTCGTCGGCGGCATCATGATCGCCTTCACCAACGACGGTGTGCAGGAAGCGGCCGGTTACTTCTTCTCCCGGCCGGGCGACCTGCTGCGGGAAGTCTGGAACTCCGTGTCCGGCGCCTATTCCGCGCTGTTCCAGGGGTCGGTCTATAACTTCCGCCGGGACACCTTCGCTGCCGGCATCAAACCGCTCACCGAGACGCTCACCTTTGCCACCCCGCTGATCATGGCCGGGCTCGGCGTGGCACTGGGCTTCCGGGTGGGCATGTTCAACATCGGTGGCCGCGGCCAGATGCTGATCGCAGCCGCCCTCGGCGGCTGGGTCGGCTTCGCGGTCGACCTGCCCTACGGCCTGCACATGGTCGCCGCACTCGTGGCGGGCGTGCTCGGCGGCGCCCTCTGGGGTGGCATCGTGGGTCTGCTCAAGGCTCGCACCGGCGCCCACGAGGTGATCACGACGATCATGCTCAACTATGTTGCGTTCTACCTGGTCAGCTACCTGCTGCGTGAAGGCTTCCTGAAGACGCCCGGATCGAACAACCCGAAGAGCCCGGCAACCAAGGTCACCGCGGTCTTCCCTGACCTCCTCGGCCCGACCTATTCCCTGCACTTCGGATTCATCCTGGCCATCGCAGCCACGATCTTCACCTGGTGGCTGCTGTCCCGCTCGAACCTGGGCTTCCAGTTCCGGGCTGTGGGCTTGAACCCCCACGCCGCTCGTGTCGCGGGCATCAGCGTCAAGCGCATCTATGTCTACGCAATGCTGTTCTCGGGCGGCATGATCGGCCTGGCCGGTATCAACCAGGTCCTGGGCACCACGACCAGCGGGTTCGGCGCCGGGCTCGACTCCGGCATCGGATTCGACGCGATCACGGTCGCCCTGCTGGGACGCTCCAAGCCCTGGGGCGTGTTCGCGGCCGGTATCCTCTTCGGCGCGTTCAAGGCCGGCGGGTTCTCGATGCAGGCGGCCGAGGGTGTGCCGATCGACATCGTTCTCGTCGTCCAGTCTCTGATCGTGCTGTTCATCGCGGCCCCGCCGCTCGTGCGGGCCATTTTCCGCCTGCCCGCCCCGGGCTCCGCGCCCCGCCGTGCACTGCCCAACGTTACCCAGGAGGTGGCTGCAAAGTGAGCACCGTTGCTCCGGCCGTCCAGCCCGCATCACCCGCTGCCGACAACCGGCCCGAGTTCGAGGTCGTGACGAGCTGGAAGGCTCCCATCGCCGTCGGCATCTTCACCGTCGTCGCGTTCCTGCTGTTCGTGGCCTTCGGCCGGGAGGGCATCAGCACTCTGCGGCTCTCCACCTCGAGCGACCTGATCCAGCTCCCCGACCTCGAACTGCCCACCCTGGCGACCGGCATCGGGATCAGTGTGCTGCTGCTCCTGATCACGGGCGTGAGCGTCTGGATGGTGCGGTCCAAGCGCCGAGTGCCGATCTGGCTCATCTCCATCTTCGCGGTGCTCTTCCTGATCGGATTCTTGGTCTGGGCCGCCGCGGGCGAGACCATCCCGGTTCCCGGACTGCTCTTCGGCTCGCTCAGCCTGGCCGTGCCCTTGATCTTCGGTGCACTCGGCGGTGTCATCTCCGAGCGGGTCGGCGTGGTCAATATCGCTATCGAGGGTCAGCTGCTCGCCGGTGCGTTCACCTCTGCCATGGTGGCGTCCCTCACGAACCAGCCTCTCCTCGGTCTGGTCGCGGCCATGTTCGCCGGCGTCCTCGTCTCGATGGTGCTCGCCTCGTTCTCGATCAAGTACTTCGTCGACCAGGTCATTGTCGGTGTCGTCCTCAACGTGCTCGTGATCGGCCTCACCGGCTTCCTCTACTCGCAGGTGATGGCACCCAACGCGGAACTGCTCAACCAGCCTCCTCGGTTCGAGCGCATCAACATCCCGTTGCTGAGCGAGATCCCGATCATCGGCCCGGTTCTCTTCCGGCAGACCATGATCGTCTACATCATGTACGTGGCTGTCGCCGTGGTCTACTACGGCCTCTTCCACACCCGGTGGGGCCTGCGCCTGCGCAGCGTGGGCGAGCACCCCCAGGCCGCCGACACGGTAGGCATCAACGTCGCCCGCACCCGCTTCTGGAATGTGTCGCTCGCCGGCGCGATCGTCGGACTCGGCGGTGCGTACTTCACCCTCGGCTCGGTGGGCGCCTTCGGCAAGGAAATGACCGCCGGCGCCGGTTTCATCGCCCTCGCAGCCGTGATCTTCGGCCGCTGGGATCCGATCCGAGCCACGCTGGCAGCCCTGCTGTTCGGGTTCGCGAGCAACCTGCAGAACGTGCTCAGCGTCATCGGCTCGCCCGTGCCGAGCGAATTCATGCTCATGCTGCCGTACGTGATCACCATCGCCGCCGTGGCCGGGTTCGTCGGAACCTCCCGAGGTCCGGCTGCGTCCGGCAAGCCCTACATCAAATCGTGACCGCCATGGCCCCGGATGCTCTGCCCCAGGACGCCGCCATCGACTGGGCCGGGCTGCGAGAAGCGGCCACGGCTGCGATGGGCAAGGCCTACGTGCCCTACTCGAAGTTCCCGGTCGGCGCGGCCGCGCTGGTGAGCGACGGGCGCGTGATCAGTGGATGCAACGTGGAGAACGCCTCCTACGGCCTCACCCTCTGCGCCGAGTGCGCCCTCGTCTCCGTGCTGCACCTCACCGGCGGAGGCCGCCTCGTGGCGTTCACCTGCGTCGATGGCAATGGCCGCACGCTGATGCCCTGCGGCCGTTGCCGCCAGCTGTTGTACGAACACTCTGCGGCCGGCATGTTGCTGGAGACCGTGTCGGGTGTGCGCACCATCGATGAAGTGCTGCCGGACGCCTTCGGGCCGAGGCAGCTCGCCGAATACCAGGAAGAGTAGCTGTGAGCACCAACCAGAACCGTATCGAAGAATTCGACGCCGTGGACCTGATCCATGCCAAGCGCGATCGGGGTGAGCTCAGCACGCCGCAGATCGACTGGCTGATCGACGCCTACACGCGCGGCTATGTCGGCGACGAGCAAATGGCCGCCATGACCATGGCGATCTTCCTGAACGGCATGAACCGCCGGGAGATCAAGGACCTCACCATGGCCATGCTCAACAGCGGCGAGCGGATGAGCTTCGCCGGCCTGGGCAAGCCGACCACCGACAAGCACTCCACAGGTGGTGTCGGCGACAAGATCACCCTGCCGCTGATGCCCCTCGTGGCCGTCTTCGGCGCTGCCGTGCCGCAGCTGTCCGGCCGCGGCCTCGGCCACACCGGCGGCACTCTCGACAAGCTCGAGGCCATTCCCGGCTGGCGTGCTCACCTCACCAACGAGGAGATGTTCGCTCAGCTGCAGGAATTCGGGGGCGTCATCTGTGCTGCCGGCGGCGGCCTCGCTCCAGCCGACGGCAAGCTCTACGCTTTGCGCGACATCACCGGCACCGTCGAGGCGATCCCTCTGATCGCGTCGTCGATCATGTCGAAGAAGATCGCCGAAGGCACCGGCGCCTTGGTCCTGGACGTGAAGTTCGGGTCGGGTGCCTTCCTGAAGGACATCGAACGCTCCCGGGAACTGGCCCGCACCATGGTGGCGCTCGGCGAGGACGCCGGTGTAGCGACATCCGCTCTGCTCACCAACATGAACGTTCCGCTCGGATTCGCCATCGGCAACGCCAACGAGGTTCGCGAATCGGTTGAGGTTCTCGCCGGCGGCGGGCCCAAGGATGTCGTCGAGCTCACCGTGGCCCTCGCCCAGGAGATGCTCGCGCTGGTCGGCATCACCGATGTCGACGTTGAATCCGCCCTCACCGACGGGCGTGCCATGGACAAGTGGCGCGACGTGATCCGTGCGCAGGGCGGCGACCCCGACGCCCCCCTGCCCGTTGCCCGCGAAACCCACGTCGTCACGGCCGAACGCGACGGCGTGCTGGTCGAACAGCAGGCGCTGCCGTTCGGCATCGGCGCCTGGCGCCTCGGCGCCGGCCGCGCCCGCAAGCAGGACCCGGTGCAGCACGCGGCGGGCATCGACCTGCATGCCAAGCCCGGCGACACCGTGCGCGCCGGCCAGCCGCTGTTCACCCTCAGCGCCGACGAGCCCGAGCGATTCGCCCGGGCCCTGGAAGCGGTCGAAGGTGCGTACCGTATCGGCGACCCCGGCGAGCCCGTGCTCGACGGCGGCCCGCTGATCGCCGAGCGTATCGGGCGCTGAACCGATGCTTACCCCTGCCCGTATATCCGGTAAGGATGTGCGGGCCGGGGTTGGCCAAACAGCATGACTATCAGCACCCAGCCGGTAGATTAGGGGAGTGAACATGATCCCTGAGGATTACCTGCTGCCTGGTGCCGGCACGAGCATCAACGCCCTGCCGAAGATCTCCCTGCATGACCACCTCGACGGCGGACTGCGGCCGCAGACGATCATCGAACTGGCGGACTCGGTCGGGCTGGAGCTGCCGTCGACGGATGCCGCGGCGCTGGGTTCCTGGTTCAGCACTCAGGCAGATTCCGGCAGCCTGGTCGACTACCTCAAGACCTTCGAGCTGACCTGCGGGGTCATGCAGACCCGGGAGGGTCTCGTGCGGGTGGCCCGCGAATTCGTCGAGGACCTCGCCGCCGACGGTGTCATCTACGGGGAGATCCGCTGGGCCCCCGAGCAGCACCTGACCCGCGGCCTCACCCTCGACCAGACCGTCGAGGCCGTGCAGGAAGGCCTCGAGGCCGGCGTCGCACGGGTCGCTGAAGGCGGGTCCCGTATCCGTGTCGGCCAGCTGATCACGGCCATGCGGCATGCCGACCGCAGCCTCGAGATTGCGGAGCTCGCCGTGCGGCATCGCGCCACAGGGGTCGTCGGCTTCGACATCGCGGGTGCCGAGCTGGGATTCCCAGCCCACAACCACCGGGATGCCTTCGACTTCCTCGCCATGGCATTCATGCCCGTCACCGTGCACGCGGGCGAGGCAGACGGACTGGAAAGCATCCGCGGGGCCCTCTATGACGGTCGTGCCCTTCGCCTGGGCCACGGCGTGCGCCTGGCCGAAGACGTGATCATCGGCCGGGAAGACGATGAGAACACCTACGTCACGCTCGGCCCGGTGGCGCAGTGGGTGCGCGACCGTGAGGTCACCCTCGAGCTCAGCCCGTCGTCCAACCTGCAGACCGGCGCCATCGCGGCCTGGGGAGACGACCTTCAGGGTCATCCCTTCGACCTGCTCTACCAGCTCGGCTTCCGGGTCACCGTGAACACCGACAACCGGCTGATGAGCAACACAACCCTGACCAAGGAGCTGGCGCTGCTGAGCGACGCGTTCGGCTACGACATCGACGACCTCGAGGTGTTCCAGCTCAACGCGGCCCGGTCGGCGTTCCTGCCGCTGGACGACCGCGAAGAGCTGGCGGACGCCATCGTTGCCGGCTTCGAAACCGCCTGAGCGTCGCGCGCAGGCTGACCCTCCCTACCCCGTGAAAGTTCCCATGCCACTTCCGCCACTGCCCACCGAAGCCATCGCGATCGGCGTCCACGTCGACGATTGGCGCGGTGCGGTGACCGCCGCCGGTGACGCCCTCGAGCGATCCGGTGCCACGGCGCCCGAATACACCCAGCGCATGATCGCGGTCATCGAAGAGTTCGGTGCCTACGTGGTGATCGCCCCTGGGCTGGCCCTTGCGCACGCCCGCCCCGGCCCCGACGTGCACTCCGAGGGTCTGAGCATCGTCACCCTGGCCGACCCGGTCGCGTTCGGGCATCCGCACAACGACCCGGTCAGCGTCGTGCTCGGGCTCGCCGTGACCAGTTCCGACGAGCACGTGCTGCTCGTCGCCGAACTCGCGAACGTGTTCAACGACCCGCACGTCATCCCGTCGCTCGCCGCGGCAACACATGTAGACGCCATCCGTTCTCTGCTGGGCGTCAAGGCCGCAACCACCGAGGAGCCCTCATGAAGATCGTCGCTCTCTGCGGTGTGGGACTGGGGACTTCCGCGATCCTCAAGATCAACGCGGAGCGTGCGCTTGCTCGCCTCGACATCGAGGCGGATGTGACGGCCACCGACATGGCCGGGGTTAGCACGGTCGGGGCGGATGCCCAGGTCATTCTGACCTCGTCCGAACTCGTCGCAGCGATCGGCAAGACCAACGCCGACATCGTCGTGATCGACAACTACTTCGACGTGGACGAACTGGCAGCCAAGCTCGAAACCGCCCTGGGCTGACGCCGCGCCCGGGGCCGCACCTGCCGCCCCGCCGCCGCCGCCAGTGGTGGTTACCGCTGTTTCGCTGTGGCTGCGCCGCTGCGCGCGTGGCACGCCACCCGCGCAGCGGCGCAGCACTCGCGCGCGGGCCCGGGCG
>NZ_SOGJ01000011.1 GCF_004402375.1 Cryobacterium breve | reverse complement strand
GGCCCGCCCCGCCGGCCCGCCCGGCCCGCCCGGCCCGCCCGGCCGGCACTCGCCCCGCCGGCGATGTGTGGCTAACTCCTGAGAATTCTGACGTGCCCTGGCCTCGGCCCCGAACAACACACGGCAGCGGATGCCCGGCCGGGTGAGTTACAGGAGTTAGCCACATCCAGGCGGGCGGGCAGGCCCCCGCCTGCTCGGGTTTCGTGGTGTTCGGGGAGTGGCTGGCTACCGGGCGGCGATGCCGGCCAGCTGCGTGGCGGCACGCTGGAGCACGTCCACCTTCTTGCAGTACGCGAATCGCACCAGGGAGGCGTACTCCTGCCGGTGCTGCGCGGAGCAGAACGCGCTGATCGGGACGGCCACCACCCCGGCCAAGTCAGGCAGCACCCGGCAGAACTCGGCGCCGTCCGGGTAGCCGAGCGGGGCAGCATCCGCCACGATGAAGTACGACCCCTGCGGCCGGCTGACCCTGAATCCTGCCGCGGACAGCCCTCGCGACAGCACGTCGCGCTTGGCCTGGAGGTCGGCGGCGATTCCGCTGTAAAAGCTGTCGGGCAGAGCGAGGCCTCGAGCGATCGCGGGTTGGAGTGGCGCACCGTTCACATAGGTGAGGAACTGCTTCACGGTCAGGACCGCGGTGACCAAAGCCGGAGGAGCGGTAAGCCAACCGATCTTCCATCCAGTCGTGTTGAACGTCTTACCGCCGGAGGAAATCGTAATCGTGCGCTCGGCTGCGCCCGCAAGCGTCGCGATCGGAACGTGGGCGACGCCGAAGGTGAGGTGCTCGTAAACCTCATCGGTAACGATGAGCGCGTCGTGACGGTTCGCGAGGGCGACGATGAGCTCGAGCGTCTCGCGCGGCAGCACGGTGCCCGTGGGGTTGTGCGGATTGTTCACGATGATCAGCCGGGTGCGGTCGCTGATCGCGGCTCGGAGATCGTCGGGGTCCGGCAGAAAATCGGGCGCCCTCAGCCGCACCGTGCGATGGATGCCGCCGCCCAACGCGATCAGACCGCCGTAGGCGTCATAGAACGGTTCAAGGGTGACCACCTCGTCGCCCGGCTCGATCAGCGCAAGTATGGTCGCGGCCAGTGCCTCGGTAGCACCCGCCGTCACCAGGACCTCGGTGTCGGGATCGACGGACAGGCCATAGAAGCGGTGCTGGTGACGCGCGATGGACTCTCGCAGAACAGGGAGCCCACGTCCCGGCGGGTACTGGTTCACCCCGTCGGAAATCGCCTGGCGGGCGGCTTCGAGCACCTCGGCCGGGCCGTCTTCGTCGGGGAATCCCTGACCCAGGTTGATGGCGCCGGTGCGCTGGGCGAGGGCGCTCATCTCCGCGAAAATGCTCGCTGCGACGCTGCCGTCATCTGCGAGCAGGCCAGCCCCGCTTGAGGTGCGTCGCCAGGCTCCGGAAATTGTCATCGTTTCACCTGCATTCCTCCAAACTACGACATGTGGATAGTTCGAGCGCGGCCGCGCCGGATGCCCTAGGTTGGCCGGATGCGGACCGTGACGCGTGACCTCACCTTGAGCACCCTGGCACTGCTCGTCGCGCTGTCCCTGGCCGGGTGCACGCCCGAGCCGGAACCGCAGGCGTCGGAGAGCACCGCGCCGACGGATGCCCCCGTCTTCGCCTCTGACGAAGAGGCTCTCGCTGCAGCCACAGAGGCCTATGCGGCGTACCTGACCGCAGGAGACGTAGCGGAGGGGCCTGGAACACCAACACGGGAGCACTTTTTCTCTTTGAGTGCTGGCGATGCGCATGAGCAGGATCTGTCTATCAGCTCTTCATTTGACGAGAAGGGATGGACACAGATTGGTTCGACGTCCTTTGACTCGATGGCAGTCCAGGCCATAAAAATTAACGACGAAAATATGTGGGAGATACGGGCCTACGTCTGCCTGGACGTCTCTGCTAGCGACATCGTGGACTCGAATGGAGTATCGGTCTCCAAAGCCAATCGTCCCCTTCGAGTACCGCTAGAAGTAGCCTTCATTCGAGGCCAAGACAATGGCCATCTGCAAGTTTCGGAGTCACGGGTATGGTCTGGGTCAAACTTTTGCTAACCGCAATCCTTGTCTCGCTGGTCTTTGTCTCTTCAGCATTGATCGCAACGGCGGAAGATGGAGATTGCCCATATCAACTCGCCGTCGCTGGGCTCTGCCCAACGATGTCGGGAAACGTAAACAACGGAGGTGTGGACCTGTCGGCGGGGTACGAGACCGGCGGCGGCGGCGGCCAGGAGCCCGGCGGTGGCCCTGGGGCCGGGGTCGGGGCCGGGTCCAGTTCCGGGGGCGCTGGGGGTGGCTCCGGCGGCGGGGTTCCGGGAGCGGCGCCCGTTGCCGATCCGCTGACGGTTGTGCGGGACGACTTCACGGTCGGCTGCATCCCCGGGTCCCCGTGTGATCCGAATCTCATCGTGCGGGTCAGTGATCTGATCAACTTCCAACCGTCGGCACCGACCCAGGCGATGGAGCCTCGGGGCTGGAGCGTGGTGGGGTTGCCCGCGAACTTCATCGCCGCCGCATCCGTTCACACGCTCTCCGGCAGTCTGCTCGGGTATCCGGCCGAGGTGCGCTTCACCCCCATCGGCTACCGCTGGTCGTATGGCGATGGGGCAGAGGCCGGAACGACATCCGGTGGGGCGACCTGGACGGCACTGGGCCTGCCCGAGTTCTCCGCCACCCCGACCAGTCACGTGTTCCGTCGTGCGGGTGCCTTCTCCGTACAGGTCTCCGCCGTGTACTCGGCTGAGTATCGATTCGCAGGATCCGCCTGGCGCTCAGTGCGGGGTACGCTTCCGGTGCCGGCCGAGCCCCTCGGCGTGACTGTGGGCGACGCCCAGACCGTGCTCGTCGACCACACCTGCATGACGAATCCGGCCGGTCCTGGCTGCTGATCAGAAGGATTGACCAGGTTACGCGCAAGTCACGGCTCCGTCATTGAATGCTCCCAGCTTGCGCATATCATTCGCACAGGTTCACGCGTCAAGGTGGAATCGCTTGGAAGGAGCACCCATGACCGACAACACACCGGAAACCGGCGCATCACCCGATTCCGACAAAGACGCAGTGCCGTTTGAAGTGAACGCAGCCGGCGAGGCCGTCGCCCCGGCGCAGCCCGCTTCCGTGGCCTCGTCGCCGAGTGCTCCCACCGCCCCCACGACCCCCGCAGATGAGCAGTCGGCCGAGGTCATCGAACCCGACTCCCTGCCCGCCGCCACCCAATCTGCAGCCTCTCAACAGCCTGCGTCTGGTACACATCCGACACAGGCCTACGCGACGGATGCCTTCGGTAACTCCATCCAAGGGCACCCCGCCCAGAATGCCTACGCGCCGAACGCGACACCGCAGTTTTATGCCCAGAAGGACGGTCAGACCGGGTTTCCCGCCGACCAGGCCGGCGCGGCGCGCAAGATGCCGCGCCGCTCGGGCAATATCGCCCTGATCGCGGCGCTCGCCATCGGAGCGCTCGTCGGAGGGGCATCCGGCGCCGGTGTGACCGCGTTCGTGCTCACCAACCAGAGCAGCGGAATCCCTGCCAGCGAGGCCAGCGGCCCCAACAGTGTCGTGGTCAACAACACTGACAGCGTCAACCAGATCACCGCCGTCGCGGCGAAGGCCACGCCCAGCGTCGTTACCATCAATGCGTCCGACGGTAGCTCCGGCGGAACCGGATCCGGCGTCATCCTGACCGAGGACGGTTACATTCTCACGAACACCCACGTGGTCACCCTCGATGGCGCCGCTTCCGAGGCCGCGCTCCAGGTCACCGGAAGTGACGGCAAGCTCTACACCGCCACCCTCGTCGGCACCGACCCGATCTCGGACCTCGCCGTGATCAAGCTCGAAGACGCCAGCGGGCTGACGCCCATCAAGTGGGCCGACTCCAGCAACCTCAATGTTGGCGACACGGCCATCGCCATCGGCGCCCCGCTCGGCCTCTCCGGCAGCGTCACCGACGGTATTGTGAGCGCGCTCAACCGCAGCATTTCGATCGCGTCCTCGGCCGCGCCGAAGACTCCGGACAGCACTGAGCCCGACGACCAGAGCCCGTTCTTCTTCGACCTGCCCGATCAGAACGGCGGGCAGCCTCAGGCTCCGTCCACCGGCAGTATCTCGCTCTCGGTGATTCAGACGGATGCCGCGATCAACCCCGGCAACTCCGGCGGAGCACTGCTCAATTCCAAGGGTGAGCTGATCGGCATCAACGTTGCCATCGCCAGCGCCGGCGGTGAATCGGCTGCGGCGGGCAGCATCGGCGTCGGCTTCTCAATCCCGTCGAACCTGGTCAAGCGCATCTCCGACGAACTGATCGCCACCGGAACCGCCAGCCACGGCCTGCTCGGCGCCAGCGTCACCAGCGCGGCCGGCAAGGAAGGCAGCACTACCGTCGGTGCCCTGATCAGCGAGGTCTCCCAGGGCGGGGCGGCCGACAAGGGCGGCCTCAAGGCGGGCGACATCGTCACCAACCTGAACGATGTTCCGATCACCGACGCGAACGACCTCACCGCCCAGGTGCGGTCTCTCGCGGCCGGGGAGGAGGCCGACGTGACCTATGTGCGTGACGGCAAATCCGTCACCGTCTCCGTCACTGTCGGAGAACTCACCAGCTGACCGCTCGCTCCTTCACAGCCCCCAGCTGCGCCACCGGTGAATGCACCGGCGGCGCAGCTGGCGTTAACGGACCCGATGCGGGCCGTAAAGGGGTGGCTGGTAGGCTCGGACATCCCTCCAGAAGAATGGAACTATGACCAGCCAGGAGTCCACTTCCGGAGTCAAATCCCTGCTCGGGGTTTCCTATGTGATGCCGGTCCTGAACGACGTGACGCATGTGCGCGCCGCCGTGACCAGCCTGTTGTGCCAAGACTACGAGGGACCGTTCGAGGTCACGCTGGCACTCGGTCCGAGCATCGACGGAACGAACGAGCTGGTCGAAGAGATGGCTGCGGTCGATCCGCGCATCCGTATCGTCGCCAATGAAATCGGCTCCACGCCGGCCGGGCTGAACACCGCCATCCGCGCCTCCCGGTACCCGGTCGTCATTCGCGTGGACGCCCACTCGGTGCTGCCGCCGGACTATGCCCGCATCGCGGTGGAGACCCTCGAACGCACGGGCGCCGACAACGTCGGTGGTGTCATGGATGCTCAGGGTGAGAGCCCGTTCCAGAAGGCCGTCGCCCGCGCCTATGGCACCAAGATCGGCCTCGGCGGAACGCCCCTGCACGTGGGCGGTCCGGAAGGGGCGGCGGAAACCGTGTACTTGGGCTGCTTCCGGATGGCGAGCATCGTGCGCGTGGGCCTCTTCGACGAGGGCATCAAACGCGGCCAGGACTGGGAACTCAACCGGCGACTGCGCGAAGCCGGCGGCACCGTGTGGTTCACGCCCCGGCTCCGGGTCGTCTACCGGCCACGCCCGAGCCTGGCCCGGCTGGCTCGGCAAATGGTGTCCACCGGCCTCTGGCGCGGGGAACTTGCGCGGCGCTATCCGGCGTCCAATGGCATCCGTTACTTCGCACCGCCCGTGATGGTCTTGGGCGTCTCGATCGGGGTATTGACCGGACTGGCCGGCCTGGTGCAGCTGTTGACCGGGGTAACCCCGTGGCTGTTGCTCGGGTTCCTGATCCCCGCTGCCTATCTGCTCCTGGTGGTAATGGCCACGGCGCTGGTCACCCGGCCGGACGGGTTTCGTGCCGGGGTGTGGTTTCTCGTAGTCTTGCCCTGCATTCACTTCTGCTGGGGGATCGGCTTCCTGCTCGGGTATTTGACACTCACCACCAACATCACGGCCCATACCGGAAGGCAACCATGACGTCAGCGAATCCCGCGGCGGCTCGCCCCTCCTCGATTGACGAACTCCGCCGGGTGGCCCAGCCGCCCGAGGTGCGGCTGCGGGCGAATGCCGAGCACTGGACGGCTTCCCTCTACCTGCGCGACATCTCCCCGTACCTGACCTGGCTGCTGCTGAAGACCCGCATCTCGGCGAACGGTGTCACCGGCTTGATGATCCTGGTCGGCTGGTCCACGGCTGCCGCACTGCTCATCCCCGGTATCTGGGGCGCGTTGCTCGCCCTCCTGCTCGGTCAGCTGCAGATGTTGGTCGATTGCTCCGACGGTGAGGTTGCTCGCTGGCGTCGGCAGTCCTCCCCGGCTGGCGTGTTCCTCGACAAGGTCGGGCACTACACGACCGAGGCGCTTATCCCGATCGCGTTCGGTATCCGTTGCGCCTTCTACCCGTTCGAGGCTCCGGCCGACTTCCTCTGGACCACGCTCGCCCTGCTGCTCGCCCTGATCATAGTGCTGAACAAGGCGCTCAACGATATGGTGCACGTCGCCCGCGCGAACGCAGGGATGACCAAGCTCGCGGACCGCAAGCACGAGCAGACCCCGACGTCCAGCCTCATCGCCCGCGCCCGTCGCCTGGCCCGGTTCCTACCGTTCCACCGGCTGTACCACTCGGTCGAACTGACCATGCTGATCTTCGTCGCCGCGGTCGTCGGCAGCTTCCTCGGCGAGCCAACGGTCGACCGGTTTGTGCTGGTTCTGCTCGTGCCGCTCGCGTTCCTCTCACTGGTGGGCCACTTCGTGGCAATCATGGCGTCTAAACGTGTCCGGTCCTAGCGCCGCACCGGTCAGCCACACCGTGCCGACCGTGGGGGTCGTGGTGCTCACGCAGGGCACCCGCCCCGACGACCTAGCCCGCGGCATCCGGAGCATGCTGGTTCAGCAGGGCGTGCGGCTGGACGTGGTGTGCGTAGGCAACGGCTGGCAGCCGACCGGTCTGCCGGCCGAGGTCAAAACCCTCGGTCTGCCCGAGAACCTGGGCATCCCGGCCGGGCGCAACCGTGGGGTGTCCCAGGTGTCCGGGGAATTCCTGTTCTTCCTCGACGATGACGCGAGCATCCCGGACCCGAATTTCCTGCGTGACGCCATCGCCATGCTGAGGGCGGATCCGACCATCGGCCTCCTCCAGCCACGGGTGGTCGATCCGGCGGGCATCGAGTCGCCCCGACGCTGGATCCCGCGCATCCGCAAGGGCGAGGCCGATCACTCCAGCAACGTCTTCTCGGTCTGGGAGGGTGCCGTCCTGCTTCCACGGGCCGTCTTTGACGCAACCGGAGGCTGGGCCGAACCGTTCTTCTACGCCCACGAGGGCATCGAGCTGGCCTGGCGGGTCTGGGACCTGGGGCTGCGCGCCTGGTACGCCGGCGAGTTGGAAGCCAACCACCCGGTGATCCAGCCCACCCGGCACGCCGACTACTACCGCCTCAACGCCCGCAACAGAGTCTGGCTGGCCCGCCGCAACCTTCCGGCTCTGCTGGTGCCCGTCTATGCCGGATCCTGGCTCCTGATCCAGCTGCTCCGGTGGGCGCGAAAGCCGAGTGCCCTGCGCGCGTGGCTCGCCGGATTCCGGGAGGGCTGGACCACAGACCCGGGGGAGCGGCGCCCGCTCAAGCCACGCACCGTGTGCCGGATGACACTCGCCGGTCGGCCGCCCATCGTCTAACGATTCCGTCGTCAAGATCCCCTTCGGGGGTCAAGTCGCTCGTGGCGACCGACATGGCCGGTACTCTTGACGCGTGGGTATACAAAGGGACGTCAGGCTTGGGATCAAGCTGGTCAGAGACGTCACGGCGTCGCGCAAGGCACAGCGTCTGCTGAACGGGCGGTTGTCCAAACGGGAGCCGCTGCCCCGGCAGCACTTCAAGATCGCCGTCTACTTCGCCGACGGCGGCGTCAACCTCTACCAGATGCGGCAGTGGTACAAGCCGTTCGCCAAACTCGCCAAGACGTGGCCCGTGCTGGTGCTGAGCCGAAGCGGGGCGGGTGCCCTTCCGCTGATCGAGGAGTCACCGGTGCCGGTTGCCTACGTGCGCCGGGTCGCCGACCTCGAGCGGGTCCTGGCCGAGCAGGACATCCGGGTCGTGTTCTACGTGAACCAGAATCCCCGCAACTTCCAGATGATGCGCTACGGGCGCCGCTGGCACGTTTTCATCAATCACGGTGAGAGCGACAAGATGTACATGGTCACCAATCAGATCAAGGCCTACGACTACTCCTTCGTCGCCGGTGACGCCGCCGTCGCCCGCCTCGACAAGGTGCTCTGGGATTACGACTTCGACAAGCGCGCGATCAAGATCGGGCGCCCTCAAGCCGACTACTACTCGGGGGCGACCCCCTACGTCGCGGACGAACGCCAAGTCATCCTCTACGCCCCGACCTGGGAGGGCGACCGACCGGCCGCAGCCTACGGCTCCGTCGCCACCCACGGTGTTGCCCTTGTGGCGGCGCTGCTGAAATCGGCTCATCATCGGGTGATCTACCGCCCGCACCCTCGAAGTGGCGTGGTCGACTCGGAATATGGAGCGGCCAACAAGGCCATCATCGCCGCCATCGCCGCGGCGAACGCGCGGGATGCTTCGGCCCGGCACATCTATGACGCCAGCCCCGATCTGGGCTGGCAGCTCTCGGCCGCGGATGTGGCGATCGTCGATATTTCAGCGATGGTCTACGACCGCCTGGCCTCGGGTAAAGCTCTGATGGTCACTCGCCCGGTGCACCCTGCCGCCCAGATCGACACCAGCGGCTACCTCTCCGACTGCGAGTGGCTTCAGGCGGACCGGGCCGGGAACATACTCGACGTGCTCGATGACCTCACGCATAACAACGAGGCCCGGGACCGGCTCAAGGACTGGGTTGAACGCTACTTCGGCGATACCGGCCCCGGCGTGGCCACGGAACGGTTCCAAGCCGCCGTGACCCACCTGATGCAGGAGTGGGAGCGCTGCGACGCCGAACACCCGCAGGCGGTGCGTATCGAATCAGTGAACTCGACGGATGAGGCGCCGACGCTCGAGGTCACGGAGGCCGAGGCGCTCTAGCCGGCGCTCGCGACGGGCCGGCAGGGCGCTTCGACTCTGCTAGACTGCGGGAGGTGTTGCGGGGTCGGCTGTGGGTGGCTGCGCGTCGAGGGTGCGGGGCATCCGGCGACGCCCGATGCGCCCGATACGCCCGATGCGCCCGGTGAGGCCGGCCAGCGGTACGCGGGCCAAGCCGGGAAGGCGGCCTGCTGAGGTCTCCCGGTCGGCGAACTCACGCACCTTAGGGTCCAGTTCCGGGCGGAAACCGAACGGCGGCTGGCCGAACGCAAGCCGCGAGGAGTGCACGACCCGCTTGCCCAGGATGTGGTTGCCGGCACCGCCGATGATCGCTCCCACGCCAAATGGCAGTGCCTTGCCGATCACGCTGGCGCCGCCCTTGGCCGCGAACTGCCGGATGAAGGAGCTCTGCAGCCGGTCGGTGAGCGGGCCCATGATGGCCCGGGGAATGCTGGTCGTGACGAGTTCGCCCCAGTAGGCGGTGCGCGGTGATCCGGCTCCGGATGCCTGGCCGGCCAGCTGGCGCACGAGATCGGAGCCCTCCCGGCCGAGCATCATGGTCATGACCAGGGCGCGTGCCCGATCGGGATCGTCGACGGCAATGCCGTGCACCTCACTCACCGACTGCGTGAACAGCGCGGTGGCCTCGAGGAACCCGGCCGTCTCGACCCCGGACAGTGCCAGGGTGACGCCCGTTCCGACGCCAGGAATGACGGCCGTCGCACCGACGGCAGCACCGCCGGTCGTGACCGCGGCGAGGTAGCGCCGCTCAAGAATCTGGATGATCTCCCACGGCGTCGCGTGGGGGGAGCGGCGACGCACGGAACGAATGTGTGCCAGCACGGCGGGTCGTTGAATCGCCATCACGCGGTCGAAGCCCGTGATGATTCCCGACGGCAGCTGGCCGCCTTTGGGCAGGCCGCCCGTCTCAGAGATCAGCGGTTGTGGCTTTCTGGCCATCAGAGTGCCCTCCTTCGGTCTCGTGTTGAGTTTACGTGCCCTGCCTGAGCCTCTGGCGAAATCCCCGGCGCGCGCCTATACACAGAGAATGCCTGAGCCGACGTCAGAAGCATCCCGCATCCTCGGTATTCGTCTGCGTCACCGTCGCCGCCAGCTCTCCCTCAACCAAGAAACTGTGGCGCATCTGGCCGGCCTCAACGTGTCCAACTATGCCAGGATCGACCGCGGTACCGGCAACCCCACGTTTCACACCCTGATTCGGCTCGCCACGGTGCTCGGCATGGAAGTGAGCGACCTGGTCACCGGGTTCAACGCGGATCATCTGCCCCCCAGTAGAAACGGCGTGCCGGCACCGGATGCCGCGGCCGCTCCGCTGGGTCAGGCCGGCTTGATTCCGTATTGCGAGTTGTAGAGCGCCAGCACCTCGGCAATGGGGGCGTCCAGCACCAGCGCGCCCTTGTCGAGATAGAGGCCGCGGGTGCAGAACCGCTTCAGATCGCGCTCGTTGTGGGACACGAAGAACAGGGTGCGCCCGCCGGCGAGGAGCTCCTCGATCCGGCGGTAGCACTTCTCCCGGAACGCCTTGTCGCCGACCGCGAGCACCTCGTCCACGAGCAGGATGGGTTCCTCCAACCGCGAGATCACGGCAAACGCGATGCGAACCTTCATCCCGCTGGACAGATGCTTGTAGGGGGTTTCGACGAAGTCGGCGATCTCGGCGAACTCGATGATCTCGTCAAAGCGTTCGGCGATCTGCCTCTTCGTCATGCCGTGCAAGCCCGCGGTCAGGTAGACGTTCTCGCGCACGGTGAGGTCGTCGACGAAGCCGCCCGTGATCTCGATCAGGGGAGCGACGCCCTCGGCGACGCTCACGGTACCCTCGTCGGGCAGGACGACGCCGGTGACCAGTTTCAGCAGAGTCGACTTGCCCTGGCCGTTGCGCCCGACCACACCGATGGCCTCGCCGGGCTGCACGGTGAACGCCACGTTGCGGAGTGCCCAGAACTCGCCGGGACGAATACGACGTCGGCGCGCGGAGAACATGTCCTTGAATGAGCGACGGCCGCGTCGGTTCCGGCGAAAACGGATGCCGACGCCCGACAGCGTGATCACGGGTGCCTTCACTAGATCTCCTTCAAAACGGCGCGTTCGGTGCGGGAGAAGACAACCAGGCCGAGAACGAGGAAGAGCACGGACATCAGCGCGCTGATCAGCACGAGGGTCCAGTCCAGCTGTTCAGGGAAGAACGCCGCGCGATACAGGCTGAACAGGCCGCTGAGCGGGTTGAAGCCGGCCCAGAACCGGAGGTCGGCAGGCAGGTCAGCGGTGCCATAGATCACCGGGGAGGCGTAGAACAGGAAACGCAGGATGAGCTTGACCGCCCGCTCCAGGTCGCGGAAGAAAACAACGAGCGGTGCCACGATCAGCCCGATCCCGGCCGTCAGGATCGTCTGGATGAGGATCGCCAGCGGAAACAGAGCCGCGCCGGCGGTGACCTCGGCCCCGGCCACGAGTGCGAACAGCAGCAGCACCGGGATGGAGGCCACGAACTCGATGCCCTTGGACAATACGAGACGGTTGACCCAGATCGTGCGGGGAATGCGGGTGGACCGAATCAGCTTCGCCTCACGCAGGAAAGCACGGGTGCTGTCGGACACCGTGCCGTTGAACCACATCCAAGGCAGCAGCGCCGACAACAGAAAGACGATGTAGGGCTCGTTGCCGACGGTGCGCTGGAAGACCTGGGTGAAGACGAACCAGTAGATCCCGGCCATCACCAGCGGATCGAGGATCGACCAGAAGTAGCCCAAAAGCGACGTCGAGTAACGCACCCGAAGGTCCCTCTGTGTGAGCAACCAGAGGGAATGGCGATACCGGGCGAACGACGTGCGCTGCTCAGGGCGCACTTCCGCGTAACTACTCACGCGGTCTATCGTAGGGGCGCGACGCGCGGCCTCGCGAAATGAACCGCTAGACGAACAGGTTCGCCCGTTCGAGATCCTCAGCGAAGTCGACCTCGACCGCGTAGAAATCGGAGATATCAAGAGGTTCGACCAGGAGGTTGTTCTTTTCGATCGCAAGCTCGATTCCGCGCTCGAAGTAGTCTTGATCGGCGACCTTGGTGAGGTGGTGCAGCAACACGGCCTTGTACGAGCTGGAGATGTAGTTGATGCCAACGGCCTCGCCCAATCCGCCCCTGACGGTCTTGGAGAGCTCCTTGATGTAGCCCTCGGCGCTGGTCGTGTACTTGACCTCCTCGTCGGACACCTTGGACGTGTTCACGGTCACGAAGGACTGGTCCCGGGCCACCATTGCTGCGGCACGGTCGAGGATAGCCGGGTCGAACACGACGTCGCCGTTCATCCAGAGGACACCGCCGGTTGTTGATGCCTGAAGTGCGCGCATCAGGCTCTTCGACGTGTTGGTCTGGTCATACTCTTCGTTGTATACGAAGGATGCCTGGGGGAAGGCCTCAATGATGTGCTCGAGCTTGTAACCGACGACGATGGTGACCTTGGCCTTCTTGCCGAAGGCGTGGGCGATGTTGTCGAACTGCTGCTGCATGATCGTTCGACCGTCGTTGAGTTCGGTGAGCGGCTTGGGCAGCGAACGACCCAGTCTGCTACCCATGCCTGCTGCCAAAATGACTACCTGGGTGGTCACGATTGTCTCCTCAAAAAAAATTCGAGTGACCAAGGCAACTCGTCGTCGTACCGAGTTTGTCTAAGGTTCACTTCTAAGTTCATGTATAGACACACCGTTATGCCAACTCGAGAGTACCCTACCCCCTCTAGTGGAGGGAAGAGGCTGCCGCCTTCCGTGTTGCTTTCGTGACTCTGAATGCCTGACCGGATCCCGTCGAAATGTCGGCGCGAATGACCCCCGATCTCTGCGATGTCAGACGGTCCTTGGTAGGTTAGCGAGGTGACTCCCGAGCCCCCGAAATCCGAGCCCGACACGCAGACGGCGGCTGCGACCGCGCCAGAACCCGCACAGAAACAGGGTTCGGCTCCCGCTGAGGTGCGCACGACGCCGGTGCGTAAGGCCCCGGTTCGCAAACCTTCGGCGCGACCGGCGGCTACCCCCCGAACGACCACACCCCGAACGACCACGCCGCGGAAGCCGGCGGCCACGACGACCCCGAACAAGAAGTCGGTTGTCGCCGCGGAGCATGAACGGACCGCACCGGAAGCTGGCGCCGAAACGCCGAAGTCCGTTCCGGCGGGCACGACCGCAGCCCGGGCAACGGCGGCGCGAACCGCCGCGGCGAGGTCGGATTCAACCGCGAAAATCGGCGCGGCTCGGGCGACCGCTGCAAAGGCCAGTGCGGCCAGGGCTGCGGCGAAGCGTGCGGCGGCCCTCGCCGCTGCCGCCGCGGCGCTCACACCCATAGTCGATGAGCCCACGGCCGTCGTCGCCGATCCAGACTCGCCCCCGCCGGTGCTGCCGGAGGGCGACGCACCGAAGCTTACCGAGGGCGAGGCAACGACCGTCCTGGATGCGGACGTGCCGACTACCCCGTCGGTGGATGCCCCGCCGGACCCAGAGCCTGACCTGCCCCTGGCGGCGGAGTCGGCCGCGCCGGCCGAGTCTGTCGCATCCGAAGCTGCGGCCCCCGCGAAACGTCCCGCGGGCAAACGTGCGCCGCGCAAGCGCACTCCGGTGCCGGTGCGGGCCACGCCGGACCCGAACGCGTCGGTGGTGCTGTCCGTGAGCGGACTGCGCAAGAGCTTCGGACACACTGTGGCGGTTTCGGGGATCGACCTCGAGGTTCGTGCCGGTTCGTTCTTCGGAATCGTGGGTCCTAACGGCGCAGGCAAGACCACGACGCTCTCCATGGTCACCGGGCTGCTGCGCCCGGATGCGGGCAGCGTCACCGTGAACGGCATCGACGTCTGGGGCAGCCCGATCGCGGCCAAACGCATCATCGGCGTGCTCCCGGACCGTCTGCGGCTGTTCGACCGGCTGACCGGCGCCCAGCTGCTCTACTACTCCGGCGTGCTCCGCGGTCTCGACCACGTCACCGTGCGCCAGCGCTCCGCCGACTTGGCCGCAGCATTCGGTCTGGAGGATGCGCTCAACCGTCTCGTTGCCGATTACTCGGCCGGAATGACGAAAAAGATCGCGCTCGCCTGCGCCATGATCCACTCGCCCCGGCTGCTGGTGCTCGACGAGCCGTTCGAGTCCGTCGATCCGGTCTCCGCCGTCAACGTCACGGAGATCCTGCAGAAATACGTTGCCAGCGGCGGAACCGTGGTGCTGTCCAGCCACGGCATGGACCTGATCCAGCGTGTCTGCGACCACGTGGCCATCATCGTGCAGGGTGCCGTACTGGCATCCGGCACCATCGACGAGGTCAGAGGCGAAAAAACGCTCGAGGAACGCTTCATCGAGCTGGCCGGCGGACGCAAAGTTGCGGAGGGCATGGAGTGGTTGCACAGTTTCTCGGACTGAAGGTCCGCCTGCTCGTCAACCTCTTTCGGCGCAGTCCCTGGCAGGTAGTCGGCATCTCCGTCGGCCTGCTCTACGGGCTGGCCCTGGCCGTTGGCCTCTTCGTGGTGCTGGTGGGCCTGCGTTTCACGGGTGATGTTGTGGCCGTTCGCGACGGCCTCGTCGTCGCCGGGTCGCTCGTCGTGGTCGGATTCGCGTTGTTCCCGCTGGTGTTCGGAATCGACGACAGCATGGACCCGCGCAAATTCGCGACCATGGGCATCCCGACCCCACGACTGGCTCTCGGTCTCGCCTTGTCCTCGTTGATCGGCGTGCCGGCATTCGTCCTGGCGGTCGTGCTGGTCGGCACCATCGTGACCTGGTCCCGGGGCGTGGTCGAGACGCTCCTTGCCATGATCACCGCCGGGCTGTTGCTCGCCACCTGCATGCTGGTGTCTCGGGTGAGTACGTCTGTGGCGGCATTCTTGCTGGCGACGCGCCGATCGCGCGAGTTCACCGGGATCATCGGGGTGCTGCTTCTGGTCATGATCGCCCCCGTCGTTCTGCTGGTGCTCAACTTCGACTGGGGGCGGTATGGCCTCGATCTGATCGGCGGGGTGGCGGCAATCCTGGGCTGGACCCCCCTCGGCGCGGCCTGGGCCGTTCCCGGGGATGCGTCCACGGGTCTCTGGGGGGCGGCCGTATTGAAGCTGATTCTTGCCACGGCGACGACGTACCTTCTGTGGCTGGCCTGGCAGGCACTGGTGGCACGGATGCTCGTCACGCCCGGCCGCGAAGCCCACGTGCGCCACTACGGCGGACTGGGCTGGTTCGACAGCATGCCGCACACCCCGGTGGGCGCGATTGCGGCCCGCAGTCTCACCTACTGGCGCCGGGACTCGCGGTACTGGATGTCGGCACTCATCATCCCGGTCATCCCCGTGATCGTGATCCTGCCGCTGTCCTTCGCGGGGGTTCCGATCACGTACCTGGCGCTGCTCCCGGTGCCGCTGATGAGCGTGTTCCTGGGTTGGACCCTGCACAACGACGTCGCCCTGGACCACACTGCCGTGTGGCTGCACGTGGCCTCCGGCACGCGGGGATTTGCGGACCGGATTGGTCGCCTCGTTCCGGCGCTCTTCGTCGGGATCCCCATGATCGCGGTCGGTTCTGCCATCAGTGTCTCGGTGTACGGCGACTGGGCGGTGATGCCGTCGATCCTGGGGGTGAGTACCAGCATCCTTCTGACCGGGCTCGGTTTCTCGAGCTTCTCGTCGGCCCGCTTGCCGTACCCGGCCAGCAAGCCGGGGGACAGCCCCTTCGTGCAGCCGCAGGCATCAGACGCCGCCGCCGCACTTATTCAATCACTGACCTTCGCGGGGTCCATCCTCCTGTCACTCCCGGCGCTCGCCTGCGGCATCCTGGGCGTTTTCGTGGACCCGGTCTGGAACATCCCAGCGCTCGTTCTCGGCGTCGGCGTGGGCCTGTTCACCCTCGTCGGTGGGGTGTGGCTGGGCTCGCGCACATTCGAGCGGCGTGGCCCGGAGATGATCTCCTCGGCGGTCCGCGCCTAGGCATGCCGACGTCGTTGACGGGCGACGCACGTCGAACTCGAATCCCGGATCGGGCCCGGTGCCGGAACCAGGCGGGCCTGCCCATACGTTCGCGGGTTGTTTTAGACTGGGCCTATGACTGAAAACTTTCGCTTGAGCATTGCAGAACCCGGCAACCCGGGCGCAGGCGGCGGCACGTCCACGCTCGACCGCGAGCTCGAGGAGCTCATCAACCAGGAGCAGATCGAGCCGGGCGATCACGAACGGTTCTCGCACTACGTTCCCAAGGACAAGATTCTCGAATCGGCCATCTCCGGCAAGCCCGTGCGGGCCCTCTGCGGCAAGAAGTGGCTGCCCGGACGCGACCCGGAGAAGTTCCCCGTCTGCCCGACCTGTAAGGCCATCTATGAACGGATGAAGGCCTGACCGGCGGGTTCGATTCCTAGCGGTATAGCGTCGGGATCACGGGATCGCCGCGGCCGAGGCGGAAGGCCTCGATCGGGAGTTCCTGCATGACGGCTGCATTGTGAGCGCGGGCACGAGTGGTGCCGGCGGCCCCGAGGTAGCGTTCGTCAATCACGCCGTCGGTGATCAGAGGCACGAGCAGCATCCGATCCCGGCCCCCGGCCTCGGCAGGCGGGGTGGCATCGGCGGGATCCTCGCCAATCAGGATGACCTCCGCGCGGGCGATCCCCGCGGCGTCGAGGCGGCGTACGGAGCGCTTGCGGCCGCCGACTGAGGCCTTCGCGGTCGAGGTTTTGGCGACCGAGACCCACTCCCCGTCATCGCCCTGATGGGCGACGAGTTTGTAGACCATTCCCGCGGCGGGCGAGCCCGATCCGGTCACGACCGAGGTGCCAACGCCGAAGGCGTCCACGGGCGACGCGGAGAGTGCGGCTATGGAGAACTCGTCGAGATCGCTGGTGACCGTGATCTGCGTGTTGACCGCACCGAGGGAGTCGAGCTGGGCGCGGGCTTCCGCGACCATGGTGGGCAGGTCTCCGGAGTCGATCCGGATCGACCCGAGAGCCGGGCCGGCCACCTTGACGGCCAGGTCGATGCCCTTCACGACGTTGAAGGTGTCGACGAGCAGAGTGGTCGCCGGTCCGAAGGCGGCGACCTGAGCGCGGAAGGCATCCTCCTCAGTGTCGTGCAGGAGGGTGAAGGAGTGGGCGGCCGTGCCCATCGTAGGGACACCCCAGCTGCGGCCGGCCTCGAGGTTGCTGGTGGAGGCGAAACCGGCGATGTAGGCGGCGCGGGCGGCCGCGACCCCGGAGTACTCGCCCGTGCGGCGCGAGCCCATTTCGGCGAGTGGTCTGCCCAGGCTCACCGACACCATCCGTGCTGCCGCACTGGCGACGGAGCTGTCGTAGTTGAGCACGCTGAGAATGAGCGTCTCGAGGATCACGCACTCGGCGAAGGTGCCGTCAACCGTGATGAGGGGAGAGCCCGGGAAGTACGCCTCGCCCTCCTGGTAGCCCCAGATGGTGCCGCGGAAGGCGTAGTCGGCGAGCCAATCGAGGGTGGGCTCACGCACCACGTGGTTGTCCCGGAGCCAGGTGAGCTCGGCGTCCGTGAACCGGAAGGCACGGATCAACCCGAGCAGGCGGCCGGTTCCGGCCACAATGCCATACCGACGGCCTGACGGCAGGCGGCGGGCGAAGGCCTCGAACTGGCACTCCCGACCGGCGGTCCCGCTCTGGATCGCGGCGTCCACCATGGTGAGTTCGTACCGGTCGGTGCGGAATGCTGAAGATTCGGTCACCTTGGAAGCCTAACCGCCCCGGCAGGTGAGCTCTCCTGCCAGGGCCGGCACCGAAGGCCTACAGCGCTCCGAAGGCGACGATGCAGTTCTGGCCGCCGAAACCGAACGCGTTCGCCAGGGCGAACTTCACCGGCTTCTCCCGGGCAACCTTCGGCACGTAGTCGAGGGTGCAATCCGGGTCGGGGGTCGTGTAATTGATGGTGGGCGGGATGATCCCGGTGCGAACCGACAGGGCACAGAGCAATCCGGAGAGGGCGCCCGCGGCCCCGATCATGTGACCGGTCATCGATTTGGGGGCGGTGACGGCGATGGCGTCGGCCGCGTGCCCGAGCGCCTGGCGGATGGCCGAGGTCTCGGCCCGGTCGTTGGCCTGGGTGGATGTGCCGTGGGCGCAGATCATGTCGATGTCGTTCGGGTTGAGCTTTGACTTGATGAGGGCACGGGTCATGGCCAGGCTGGCGAACTTACCGGTGGGTTCGGGCGCGACGATGCTGTGGCCGTCGCTGGTGAGGGCTCCGCCCAGCACCTCCGCGTAGATTTGAGCGCCGCGGGCGCGGGCATGGGAGAGGAGCTCCATCACGAAGACGACCGCGCCCTCGCCGAAGACGAGGCCGTTGCGGTCGGCGTCGAAGGGGCGGCTGGCCTCGGCCGGGGAGTCGTTGTTCTTGGACGCCGCGTGCATGGCGTTCAGGCCAGCGAACATGACAGGCGTGATCGCCGCCTCGACACCGCCGGCGATGACGACGTCCGCGTCTCCCATGACAAGCATGGTGCGCGCTTCGAGGAGGGCGTAGGCCCCGCTGGCGCAGGCCAGGGCGCTCGCATTGACGGGGCCGTGGATGCCCAGGTCGATCGCGACCTCGCAGGCGGCCATGTTGAGTAGGGCGGACGGCACGAACCGTGGTGGGATGCGGCGGGAGTCGCCGGAGTTGACGAGCTCGGTGGCCTCCTGAATCTCTGCGAAGCCGCTCACGGCGCTGTTGACGACGACCGCAGTGTCGATGCCTTCCATGGAAGCGCCGAAGCCGGCATCCGCCACCGCCTCGCGGGCCGCGGCTATCGCGAGCTGCGACGCGCGTGAGGCTCGCTTGACCTGCTTGACCGTCATGTGATCGGCCGGAACAAAGTTCTTCACCTCACCTGCGATCTGTGTCGGCAGGCCGGAGGGGTCGAATTGAGTGATTCGGGCGACGCCACTCCGGCCGTTGACGAGGCCAGACCACGTGTCGCGCCAATTGTTGCCCAGAGGCGTCAAAGCGCCCAGCCCGGTGATTACGACTCGATCATTCACGGTGATCATCTCCTCAAACGACGAATGTGACGTCATTCTGGTGAGGCATCCGTCGGTTGGCGGCGGCCATAACCCGAGTGTAGTTACGGCCATATTCCCCGATCGGAACGTGCCGGCGCTCCTGAGCGGAGCCTGAGAATATGCCTTCAATCTCCCTGTTCGGGGGTCGCGTGCGGGATCTGCGGGATCGGCATTGTGGCGCTCACGGGTGGGGATCAGAGATTCCGACTAAACTCGAACATCGTGACGGATGCACCGATTGGAATCTTCGATTCCGGAGTGGGCGGCCTGACCGTCGCCCGGGCGATCAAGGATCAGCTGCCCAACGAATCGATCCTCTATATCGGGGATACCGCGCATTCTCCGTATGGCCCGAAGAAAATTGCGGATGTGCGCGGCTTCGCTCTCGACGTTCTCGACGACCTGGTCGCCCAAAACGTGAAAATGCTGGTCATCGCATGCAACACCGCGTCGGCCGCAATGCTCCGCGACGCCCGCGAACGCTACAGCGTTCCCGTGGTCGAGGTCATTCAGCCGGCCGTGCGCAGCGCCGTGCGCGCCACCCGTAACAAACGCGTCGGCGTGATCGGCACCCTGGGTACCGTCAAATCGCGCGCTTATGAAGACGCGTTCGCCGCGGCCACCGACATCACCCTCTTGACCCAGGCCTGCCCTCGGTTCGTCGAATTCGTCGAAGCGGGAATCACCACGGGCGACGAGCTGCTCTCGGTCGCCGAGAGCTATCTCGCTCCGCTCCGGGCCGCGGAGATCGACACGCTCGTGCTCGGCTGCACGCACTATCCGTTCCTGCGCGGCGCCATCTCCTACGTGATGGGGGACACCGTGACCCTCGTCTCCAGCGACACCGAGACGGCCAATGACGTATACAGGCTGTTGGTCAGTCAGGGTCTGGAACGCACCGATCAGGCGCCGCCCAGCTACCGCTATGAGGCGACCGGCGACAGCGCCGACGAGTTTCTGCACCTGGCCCACCGGCTGATCGGCCCGGAAATCGGCCGTGTCGACCTGGTGGAGACCGGTTCCTTCAGCTTGAGCGAGCTTGCCGAGTTCGCCGCATCGCATCCCAACCCCAAGGAGACCCCGTGACCGACACCGTGCGCGTAGACGGACGAACGAATGACCAGCTGCGCCCCGTCACGATCGAGCGCGGGTGGAGCGACCAGGCCGAAGGGTCGGCCCTGATCTCGTTCGGACGCACCAAGGTGCTCTGCACCGCCTCGTTCACCAACGGCGTTCCGCGCTGGATGGCAGGCAAGGGCAAGGGGTGGGTCACGGCCGAGTACTCCATGTTGCCGCGCTCGACCAACTCAAGGATGGACCGCGAATCGGTCAAGGGCCGCATCGGCGGCCGCACGCATGAGATCAGCCGGCTGGTGGGTCGCAGTCTGCGCGCCGTGGTCGACATGAAAGCCCTCGGTGAGAACACCATCGTGATCGACTGTGACGTGCTGCAAGCCGACGGCGGAACCCGCACCGCGGCGATCACGGGAGCCTACGTGGCGCTCTCCGACGCCCTGGAATGGGGTCGGGACAAGAAGTTCCTCAGCCAGAAGGCCCAGCCGCTGACGGACAGTGTCGCGGCGATTTCCGTGGGCATTGTGGGCGGCAAGCCGATGCTCGATCTGGCCTACACGGAGGACTCGCGCGCCGAGACCGACATGAATGTGGTCGTCACCGGCCGTGGACTCTTCGTGGAGGTGCAGGGCACGGCCGAGGCCGCACCCTTCGATCGCAAGGAACTGAACTCCCTGCTCGACCTGGCCCTGGCCGGGACGATTACCCTGACCGAGTTCCAGAACACGTCGCTGGGGCGCTAAGCCATGCAGATCGTTCTCGCCACCCACAACCAGCACAAGGTGGAGGAGCTGCGCCGCATCCTCGCGCCGCAACTCCCCGATCTCGAGGTGCTGGCCTACGATGGCCCGGAGCCGGTCGAGGACGGCGTGACGTTCGCCGAGAATGCCCTGATCAAGGCACGGGCCGCCGCGGCGCATACCGGCCTGCCGGCCATCGCCGACGACTCCGGCATCTGCGTGGACGTGCTCGGCGGTTCGCCCGGGATCTTCTCGGCCCGCTGGGCCGGGCCCGCCCGGGACTCCGACCAGAACCTGCAGCTGTTGCTCTGGCAGCTGGGTGATGTGTCCGCCGAGCACCGCGGCGGGCATTTCACCTGCGTTGCCGCCCTGGCCATGCCCGACGGCACGGAATGGCACGTCGCCGGGGAATGGCCGGGCCAGATTCTGACGGAGCCCAGCGGTGCCGGAGGCTTCGGCTACGACCCGATCTTCCTGCCTGACGGCTATGCGATCTCGGCCGCCGAGCTGACCCCGAACGTCAAGAACGAGCACAGCCACCGGGCGAGGGCCTTTGCCAAGCTGATTCCAGTGCTGCAGACGCTGCTGGACGCCTGAGCGGCGGCATCCGCTGCTGAGAACGGCATTCATTCCCAACTAGCGGCTGAACTGGCGCGCCGGTCGCCCCGGCCATACCGTGGAGTCATGGGCCACGACCACGCGCACACCTCGCAGACGAACCGCGCGCGCCTGTCGGTGGCGATCGTCGTCGTCGCCGTGGTACTCGTGGTGGAGATCATCGGTGCCTGGCTGACCGGGTCGCTGGCCCTGCTGGCGGATGCCGGGCACATGTTCTCTGACCTTGCGGGCCTGATCATCGCGCTCACGGCCACCGTCGTGGCCGCCAGGCCGGCCACCGACCGACAGACATTCGGCTACCAGCGGGCGGAGGTGTTCGGCGCACTGCTGAACGGCCTTATTTTGGTGGGGGTGGCCGTTGCCGTCGTGATCGGTGCCGTCGGGCGCCTCGTCGACGCCGGTGGCAACGAGGTGCGGGCAACGCCCATGCTGGTGGTCGCCATGATCGGACTCGTGGCCAACCTGGCGGCCCTGCTCCTGCTGCGTCCTGCGGCAGGCTCTTCAATCAATATGCGCGGTGCCTACCTCGAGGTGCTGGGGGACACTCTGGGCTCGGTGGCGGTCATCGTGGCGGCCGGGGTCATCCTTTTCACCGGTTTCATGCAAGCGGATGCGATCGCGTCGCTGGTCATCGCCGGAATGATCGCGCCGCGAGCCTTCGTTCTGCTGCGGGATGTGCTGCGTGTGCTGAGTGAATCGGTGCCCGCCGACACGGACGTTGCGGAGATTCGGCGTCACCTGCTCGACACACCGGGCGTTGTGACCGTGCATGACGTGCACGTCTGGATGATCACCTCCGGCGCCCACGTCTTCAGTGCGCATATCGTGGTCGAGCCCGATGTGCTCAGCTCAGGCAGGTCCGGTGCACTGCTCGACTCCCTCTCCGAGTGCATGGCCGAGCATTTCGACGTGGACCATTCGACGTTCCAGCTCGAACCGGCAGAACACGCCGAGCACGAGGAGAACCCCCACCGCTAGTCGTGCTTGTGCTCGTCGTGCTTGTGGTCGCGGGTGTCTTCAAAGGCGTCGGAATCGAGCACCAGGCTGCCTGCGGCAGTGGCGGGTGTCGCGGATGATGCCGGGTGCGTATCCCGCCGGGCTTTGGACGCGGCCTGCAGGTAGTGGAATACGGTGGGGATGAGGGTGATGACGACCGCACCGATCAGGATGATATCGATGTAGTTCTGCACGAAATCCGCGACGGGTGGGATGTAGCCGAGGAAGAATCCGAAGTAGGTGAGTCCTGCACCCCAGAGCAGGGCCCCGATCAGGTTGTACAGCGAGTACTTGCGGTAGTCCATGTGACCGACGCCCGCGGCGACCGGAGCGAAGGTGCGCACGATCGGCACAAAGCGGGCTACGATCACGGCCACGCCGCCGAAGCGCACGAAGAACGCATTCGTGCGTTCCACGTTCTTGATGCTGAAAAGCCCCGATTCCTTGCGCTCGAACACCTTGGGGCCAAACTTGTGCCCGATCAGGTAGCCGACCTCACCGCCGAGGAAGGCCGCAAATCCGATGGCCAGGGCCACCCACCAGATGTCGATCTGGATTACGCCCGCAAAGGTGAGCAGCCCGGTGATGACCAGCAGCGTGTCGCCGGGAAGCAGGAAGCCGACGAGCAGGCCGGTCTCGGCGAAAACGATGGCACACACCCCCAGGAGGGCCCAGGGTCCGAAGCCATTGATCAGGACTTCCGGGTCCAGCCAGGGAATGACGGCGGTATGAACCAGACTGGTGTGAATCACGAAGAAACTCCTGTGGGCGACGGTCAGATCGGCCGGGCGGCGGGATCAATGTGTGCTCAGGTACAGGCTAGCCCGCTTTGCCGAGAGGGAGCCGCGCGCGATCAGGCCGACGGATCGTCGAGGGTGGTGCTCCGGGCATCCGTCCGGTTCTGGGCGCGGTCGACGATCCAGGTTCGCAGACCGAACACGATCGAGGCGGTGATGAAGACGCCGGCGATCACGTAGGCCGCGCTCTTCACTCCGGGGATGGCGGCCGCGTAATACCCGGTCAGGGTGAGGCCCACTCCCCAGGCCAGGGCACCGACCAGATTGCTGCTGAGGAACTTGTAATAGTTCATGCGGCCGACGCCGGCGATCACCGGCACGAACACCCGGGCCCATGGCATGAACCGGGCCACGACCACCGACCACCAGCCGTATGCGCGGTAGAACGACTCTGTCTTGGCAATGGCTCCGCGCGTGCGACGGCCACCATGGCGGTCCAGGTAGGAGCGGCCGAAGTGTCGACCGAGCAGGAACCCGACCTGGTCGCCGAGGAACGCGGCGATGCCGGTGCCCACGGCCAGCACTGCGATGCTGAGGCTCGGGGTGGACGCGGCCACCAGACCCGACCCGAAGAGTAGTGAATCGCCTGTGATGAACGGGATGAATACCCCGAGGAACACCGCGGTGCCGGCGAACACCAGCGCCCAAACGAGCAGGTAGAACGCAACGACGCCGGTGTTCGCCAGCAGGTCGTTCAGTTGGCCGTCCAGGGCCGACAGGTGACTCATGTGCGGGAGAGGGGACTTGAACCCCCACGCTCGAAAGCACAGGAACCTAAATCCTGCGTGTCTGCCAATTTCACCACTCCCGCGAAGTGCGACTCCAGTCTACTTCGTGCGGCCGACCTGCCCGGGATTGGGTCGGTCACCGGGAGGACGCGCCCCCGAGCAGAGATGCCGTGAACTCGGACGTCTGTGCCCGGAGCGCCGCGACGACGGCCGCGACCGCGGGCTGGTGCAGGGAATCCTGTCGGAGAACCATCCAGTACTGCAACTGTTCCTGGAACTGATCCGGTAACAGGCGCACGAGGTCGGGGTGCTGATCGCCCATGAAGCAGGGCAGGAAACCAATGCCCGCTCCGGCCCGCGTTGCCTCGACGTGCACGAATACGTTGGTTGAGCTGAGTGATGCCCGCATCGACGGAACGAGGCGCCTGGGCGCATCCAGATCGTCGACCAACAACATCGCGTCGACGAAATAGACCAGCGGATGCTGCGTGAGTTCGGCGACCGTCGCCGGCGTGCCGTGCTCGGCGAGGTAATCGCGCGAGGCGTACATGCCCAGCAGGTAGTACCCCAGCCGGAATGATTCGGCCCGGTGCGTCTGAGGCTCGCCCACGACCACCTCGATGTCCAAACCGGAGCGGTGCTGCAGGGCGCGGCGGGTGACGGTCACGATCTCGACGCGGAGGAACGGGTGCGTGCGCTGCAACGCCGCGATGGCGGGGGCCGCGATGTAGGCGCTGAAGCCATCCGTCGCCGACAGGCGGACGACGCCGGACAGCTGGTGCGACTCGCCCGTCGCGCCGTTCAGAATGGAGATCGCTGACTCGACGTTCTCGGCCGCGTTGAAAGCGCGTTTGCCCAGCTCGGTCAGTTCCCAGCCGCCCACCGTTCGGGAAAGCACACGCCCGTCGAGTGCTTTCTCCAAAGCCGTGATGCGGCGGGACACGGTGGTGTGGTTGACGCCCAGGCTGTCGGCCGCCGAGGTGAACCGGCCCGTGCGGGCGACCGCGAGGAGGATCAGCAGGTCGTCCGGGTTGGGGAGGGACGCAGAGGCAGACTCGAAGCTCATATCTGCAAGTATGCACACCCCATGTGTCAAAGTGGGTATTGATGCAGAACAGGGCAACAGGAATACTCAGGGGAGCCGTGCTGGGTCGAACAGACCTATCCGCCATCCACCACGACGTGTCAGAGACGACACCGAAGGAGACAGACATGAGCGTCAATTCGCGCCTCGAGGCCGGTTCCGGAGGGACCACCTCGAACAGTGGTAACGAGAAGTCGGGCCTGAAGAAGATCGTTGCCGCCTCCATGGTGGGAACGGTCGTTGAGTGGTACGAATTCTTCCTCTACGCCACGGCCGCGAGCCTGGTCTTCGGGAAGGTCTTCTTCCCGAACGCCGGCAGCGAGCTGGACGGCATCCTCGCCGCCTTCCTGACCTACGCGGTTGGTTTCCTCGCCCGCCCGTTGGGCGGCATCGTTTTCGGGCAGATCGGCGACCGCCTCGGCCGCAAGCACACCCTGCAGGTCACGATCGTTCTCGTCGGCGTTGCCACTTTCCTGATGGGCTGCCTGCCCGGCTTCGACACGATCGGCTACTGGGCGCCGGCCCTGCTGATCGCCCTGCGCTTCATTCAGGGTTTCGCCGTCGGCGGTGAGTGGGGCGGCGCCGTGCTGCTGGTCGCCGAGCACAGCCCCGACACGTCGCGTGGGTTCTGGTCGAGCTGGCCGCAGGCCGCCGTACCGGTCGGCAACCTGCTCGCCACGCTCGTGCTGCTGACCATGTCCTGGATACTGCCGGCCGAGCAGTTCATGAGCTGGGGCTGGCGTGTAGCGTTCTGGCTGTCCGCCGTGATCGTGGTCATCGGCTACTACATCCGCACCCACGTCAATGAAGCTCCGATCTTCCTTGAGGCTCGCGCTCAGGTTGAGGCCGAGCAGTCCATCAGCTACGGCGTCACGGAAGTCATCCGAAAGTACCCGCGCGGCATCGTCAGCGCCATGGGCCTGCGTTTCGCCGAGAACATCCTGTACTACATCATCGTCAGCTTCTCGATCGTCTACCTGGTCACGGTGCACGCGTACGACACCAGCCAGTTGCTGCTCGCGCTGCTGCTCGCCCACGTCGTGCACTTCCTCGTGATCCCTCAGGTCGGCCGGCTCTCCGACCGGGTCGGGCGCAGGCCCGTCTACCTGGCCGGAGCGATCCTCGGGGCTACCTGGGCGCTGTTCGCCTTCCCCATGTTCGACACGCAGAACCCGGTGCTCATCATCTTGGCGATCACCCTCGGGCTGTGCTTCCACGCGCTGATGTACGCGGGCCAGCCGGCGATCATGGCCGAGCTGTTCCCCACCCGGATGCGCTACTCCGGCGTCTCCCTCGGCTACCAGGTGACGTCGATCCTGGCCGGTTCGATGGCGCCCATCATCGCGGTCGCCCTGCTCAAGGAGTACAACTCCTGGGTGCCGGTTGCGATCTACCTTGCCGGCGCCTGTGCAATAACCGTCGTGGCTGTGCTCACCCTCACGGAAACCAAGGGGATCTCGCTGCGCGAGCTCGACGCCGTCGATGCCCGCAAACACGGTCTGGCCCCGGCCGTGACCAGTCCCTGAGCGCCGAGCGCCGGGTTCCCTCCCTCGGGTATGACACACAAAGGACACCGCAATGACTGATGCATCCGTGGCTGCTTCCATCGCTGGATGGGAGCGGCCACGGCCGCTCTCCGACCGAACCGCCCTGGTCACCGGGGGTGCGAGCGGCATAGGGTCGGCCGTCGTGCGCTCTCTGGCGGTGCGGGGTGCCCACGTGATCGTGGCGGACGTCGACGGCGACTCGGCGGCGGCGCTCGCCGAGGAGGTCGGCGGCTCCAGCTGGACCGTCGACCTCGCGGACACACTCGCGCTGACCGACACTGTGCTGCGAGAGGCCTGTGCGGGTGTGGACATCCTCGTCAACAACGCGGGCATCCAAAGGATCAACCCGATCCAGGATTTCGCCCCGGCTGACTTCCGACTCATTCTCGCCCTGATGCTGGAGGCGCCTTTTTTGCTGACCCGGGCCGTGCTGCCGGATATGTACGCCGCCGGTTTCGGGCGTGTCATCAATGTCTCCTCGGTGCATGGTATCCGTGCGTCGCCGTTCAAAAGCGCCTATGTGGCTGCCAAACACGGCCTCGAGGGGCTGTCCAAGGTGACCGCCCTTGAGGGCGGAGAACACGGCGTGACGAGCAACTGCGTCAGCCCGGGCTATGTGCGCACGCCTCTGGTGGAGAAGCAGATCGCCGACCAGGCGGTGGTGCACGGCATCTCCGAATCGGAGGTGCTCAGCAAGATCATGCTGACCGAGAGCGCCATCAAGCGCCTGGTCGAACCCGACGAGGTCGGGTCGCTCGTGGCCTGGCTTGCCGGGGCCGAGGCCGCCATGGTCACCGGCGCCAGCTACACGATGGACGGTGGCTGGTCGGCACGCTGAGCTGGGTCGTCGTGGCGGAGCAGGGCTGTGGTGGCGAGCTGCGGCGGCGCTCTCCCCGCTCAATTGTGGCTAACTCAGGAGATCCTCCGCAACAGCGGCCTGCTCCCCGCACTGGTCAGGGCTGAGGGAGGGCAGCCGCCTGGGATTTCCTGAGTTAGCCACGTCGGCGACAACTGCGGCGGGCTCGAATGGTCTCGACGAGCGGGGAACGGCACGGGGCTGTGGATAAGTCGGGCATAGCCGGCGGGCCATGGGCGAGTATGCAGAGATGAGCGAAGCCGTGCGCATCATCACCGAGCAGGTACGCTCCCGGGTGCGCCGGGACGGCGTCGACCTTGCGTCGAACAGCGGACTCGCCGAGCAGTACGTGCGGGACGAGGTACAGCGCTACGCCGAGCGGGCGCTGGGCAGCTCTCTGCCGCTGATCGCCGACGAGCGCCAGGCGGCGCGCGAAGTCGTTGCCTCGTTGACCGGGTTCGGTGCGCTGCAGCCATTTCTCGACGACCCGGGCATTGAAGAAATCTGGATCAACGCACCCACCCGCGTGTTCGTGGCCCGCGACGGCGTGCCCGAGCTGACCACGATGGTGCTTACCGAACGGGAGGTGCGCGACCTGGTCGAACGGATGCTGCAGGCCTCCGGCCGCCGCGTCGACCTCTCCTCCCCGTTCGTCGATGCCTCCCTGCCCGACGGGTCCCGACTTCACGTCGTGATTCCGGACATCACGCGCAGGCATTGGGCCGTCAATATTCGCAAGTTCACCCGGCGCATCCGAGATCTGAACCAACTAGTGGGGCTCGGGGCGCTCACGCAGCAGTCGGCCGAATTCCTGCGCATGTGCGTGCTGGCCGGGCAGAACATCCTGGTGTCCGGGGCAACCCAGACCGGCAAGACCACCATGCTCAATGCCTTGCTCTCGGCGACGCGCAAGAACGAGCGCATCGTGACGGTTGAGGAGACGTTCGAGCTCGACCTGGCCGCACGCGACGTGGTGGCCATGCAGTGCCGTCAGCCCAGCCTCGAAGGCACCGGGGAGATCACGCTGCGTCGCCTGATCAAGGAGTCGCTGCGGATGCGTCCCGACCGGCTGATCGTCGGCGAGGTGCGCGAAGCCGAGAGCCTCGACCTGCTCATCGCGCTGAACAGCGGGCTGCCGGGGATGTGCTCGATCCACGCCAACAGTGCGCGGGATGCGCTCGGCAAGCTGTCCACGCTTCCGCTGCTCGCGGGCCGCAACATCGACTCGGCGTTCGTGCTTCCGACCGTGGCCGGCTGCATCGACATCGTCGTGCACTGCGAGATCGACCGGCACGGGCGGCGCCGGGTGACGGAGATCCTCGCGCCGAGCGGGCAGCTGTCGGGTGCGATGATCGAAGCAAGCCCGATCTTCCTGGCGCGGGGCGGCGTGCTCGAGCCGACCGGTGGATACCCGACGAAGCTCGCCAAGTTCCACGCCGCCGGACTTGACCCGGCCATCGTGCTGCGGGCGGGGGCCGCATGACCCTCGTGCTGGGAGGGTTGCTCGGAGCGGGCCTGCTTCTTCTCGCCGCACCATTCCTGTGGCCGCGCCCGACCGGAGCCGGTCGCACGCGCTCGCCGGGGCGGCTGCGTACGATCCTTGCCCAGGCCGGACTCGGCAACGTTCCTCTGCCGGCCTTCGTCACCCTGTCCCTGGTTCTGGGGCTCGCCGTGTCGGCGCTCAGCCAAGCCATCCTCGGCATCGCGGCACTGTCGATGGTCGCCGCGTTGGCCGGTCTGACGGTGCCCACGCTGATGGTGGCCTGGCGGGTGCGTGCCCGCCGGCGAGCGAACCGCGCCGTCTGGCCGGATGTCGTCGACCATCTGGTCTCGGCGGTACGGTCGGGGTTGGCGCTGCCTGACAGCGTGGGGACCCTGGCCGGCGCTGGTCCGATGTCAACGCGGCCCGCGTTCGCTGAGTTCGCCCGGGAGTACCGGTCCACCGGCAATTTCAGCTCCGCCGTCGACGGGCTCAAGGCGTCGCTGGCCGATCCGGTGGCCGACCGCATCCTCGAAACGCTGCGCATGGCGCGGGAGGTGGGTGGCAGCGATCTCACGGTCGTGCTGCGCAGTCTCGCGGCCTGGATTCGGCAGGATGCCGCGATCCGGTCAGAGGTGGAGGCCCGACAATCCTGGATCGTCAACGCTGCCCGGCTTGGCGTGGCGGCACCCTGGGTTGTGCTGCTGCTCCTGGCTTCCCGGCCGGAGGCTGCTGTCTCCTACAACACCCCTGCCGGCGTGACGGTGATCGTCTGCGGCCTCGGGGTTTCGGTGGTCGCCTACCGAGTGATGGTGGCCCTGGGGCGGCTGCCTGAGGAACGCCGGTGGTTCCGGTGAGCGCGGCGCAGGCCTGGGCGCTGTTCTGCGGCACGGCGTTGGGGGTGGGGCTCTGGTCGCTTGCCAGCCTTGTGCCCCGGCTGAGCCGACCGCGTCTCGCGCAGAGGCTCGCGCCATACATCCTGGACGTGTCGGCGGAGGCGAGGCAATTTGTGGGGCGCACGACGGTGCATCCGTTGCCGGTGCTGGGCACCCTTTTCGCGCCCGCCTTCGGCGCGCTGAGACGCGTTATGGGTGCGGTTCTCGGCGGCACTGAGACGATCGAGCGGAGGCTGCGGCAGTCGGGGTCGGGCCGCAGCACGGATGAATTCCGGTCGGAGCAGGTGGTTTGGGCACTCGTGGGGCTTGCCACTGGTGCCGGAGCCGTGGTGGCCCTGCCGGCGTTCCGGTCTTTGCCTCTGCTCGTGCAGTTCTTGGCGCCGTTGGTTGCCGCGGTGGGCGGCGCACTCGCTCGCGATTGGATGCTCAGCCGCGCCGCCACCGCCCGGCTGGCCCGCATGCAGAGCGAGTTTCCGACTGTGCTCGAGTTCATGACGCTGTCTTTGTCGGCGGGGGAAGGCATTCTGGATGCTCTCGGCCGCGTCTCCCGCACGAGTATGGGCGAGCTATCGAAGGAACTGTCGGGTGTGGTGGCGGATGTGCGCACCGGAGTGCCGCTCGCAGTCGCCCTGCACGCGCTGTCGCGGCGGATCGCGCTGCCCTCGGTGACCCGGCTGGTCGACCAGGTTACGGGTGCCCTCGACCGCGGTACCCCGCTCGTTGAGGTGCTGCGCGCCCAGGCGCAGGATGCCCGCGACGAGGCCCAGCGGGGGCTGATCGAGGTGGCCGGCAAGAAAGAGGTCGCCATGCTCGTGCCGCTGGTGTTTCTGATTCTGCCGATGACCATCCTGTTCGCGATCTTCCCCGGCCTGTTCATCCTGCAGAGCGGCTTCTGATCCGATAGCCGACGAGAACCCACGCGAGCAAAGCCCACGGAAGCTGAACCCATGAAAGCCGAACCCACCCAGAGAACGAGGAGCAATCATGACGACATTGAGACACCGATTCCCGGCATGGTGGGGCGACGAGCGTGGCGACGTGCCTGGTTGGGTGTTGATCACCCTGATGACCGCAGGGCTGGTCATCATCATTTGGGGGCTGGCCGGGCCCGCCCTGAGCGGTGTGTTCCAGCAGGCGATCGACCGGGTCAGCGGGATCTGACCGGTCATGGTCGGCACAGGGCGGCACCGGTCACGACCGCCCGGTGGTGAGCAGGGCTCGGCGGCCGCGGAGTTCGTCATGGTCGGGGCGTTGCTGACCGTGCTGACACTCGCCGTCATGCAGCTCGGGATCGCCCTGCTCGTGCGCAACACCGTGCTCGACGCCGCCGCGGAGGGCGCTCGGTATGCCGCGCTCGCCGACAGCGGGCTGGGCGAGGGAGCGGCCCGCACCCGCGAGCTGATCACGGCGTCGATCGGCCCGGCGTATGCGACCGACGTGGAGGCGACCTACGGGGACTTCGGCGGTTTCCCGAGCGTGCAGGTTCGTGTCGTGGCACCCCTGCCGCTGCTGGCGCTGTTCGGTGTGGATCGCGGACTGGAGGTGGTGGGGCATGCGGCGGTCGAGAGCCTGCGTTAGGAGGAGCGGTGTGAGTCGAAGCAGCGCAAGCCGGATACGGGTTCGAGCGGTGCACATCGAGCAAGGTTCGGCGTCGCTGGAGTTCATCACGGCCGGGCTGATCCTTCTGGTTCCGCTCGTCTACCTGGTCCTGGCGATGGCGGCGCTACAGGGCGGTGCCTTCGCCGTGGAGGGGGCCGCGCGCCAGGCCGCGCGCGTCTACGTTCAGGCGCCCGACGAGGCCACCGCCATTGTCCGGGCCAACCGGGCCGTGCAGTTCGGGCTCCTGGACTACGACGTCGACCCTGCGGGCGCCGAAGTGAACGTGGCCTGCGCGGGCGGTGTGAACGGATGCCTGACGCGGCAGAGCACGGTCACGGTGACGGTGCGCATCCGGGTGGCTTTGCCGCTCCTGCCCGACCTGCTGTCCCTGCGCGATTCGGCCAGCGTGCCCCTGGAAGCCCAGGCCACGCAAACGGTGTCCCGGTTCTGGCGGGCCGGATGAGCGCCGCTGCCGTCGCGGTCATGCCGGCCGCGACGCGACGCGCGCTGCCGATCCGGCTCCGAGACGAGGACGGATCGACGCTGATCCTGACAATCTTCTACGGCTTCCTGGCGATGGCACTGATCCTCATCGTCGTGGCTGCGACATCCCTCTATTTGGAACGTAAACGCCTTCTGACCCTCGCGGACGGCGCGGCACTCGCCGGGGCCGAAGCGTTCGACCTGGGCGCGGTGACCGTCGCCGGCGACGGTTCGGGCGCGGTGCTGCGGCCGGCCTTGGCGTCCGCGGACGTGTCGGCCGCCGCGCAGGAGTATCTCGCCACCGCCCCGCATGGCCGGATGGAGGAGCTGAGGGTGAGCGATGCGGCATCCGTTGATGGGCAGAGCGCCACGGTCTCGCTGAGCGCCTACTGGCGGCCACCGGTGCTGAGCATCCTGCTGCAGGAGGGGGTGCCGCTGGAGGTCACGGCGGTGGCCCGGTCGGTGTTCCGCTAGCGTTAGTGGGACGCGCCTGCCCCGGCGCCGGGGGAGGAGCGCCGTGACGGCCAAACGCGACCGCCTGACCGGTGCCGGCGCCCAGCTCGTGACCGAGGTGAGCATCAACTTCGGGTCGTCGCTGGCCGGCCTGGCCATCCCGCTCGTGGGCTCGCCCGTCGTGGTCGCGGTGCGCCAACTGGTGATGGCGGCCACGGTGCTGCCGTTCTACCGGCCCAAGCTCGCGGGCCTGACCTGGCGGCGGCTGTGGCCCGCGCTGGCGCTCGGGGTCGTTCTCGCCGTGATGAACCTCACCTTCTACGAGGCCGTGGATCTGCTCGGGCTCGGCATCGCCGCCACAATCGAGTTCCTTGGCCCGTTCGCCCTGGCGCTGGCCTCCTCGCGTCGCCTGCTCGACTTCGTCTATGCCACCGCGGCGGCGGGAGGGGTATTCCTGCTCACCTGGTCGGACGGGGCGCTGAACGTGCTCGGCATCCTCTTCGCCCTGACCGCGGCAGCATCGTGGGCGGCCTATATCTTGCTTACCCGCCGGGTGGCCGTGTCCTTCCCGGGGCTCGAGGGCATCTCCGTGGCCAGCGTGGTGAGCCTGACGCTGCTGGTGCCGTTCGCGCTGCTCACGGTGGACTGGGCCACTCTTAACTGGGGTGTGGTCGGGCTCCTGCTGGCCATCGGTGTTCTCTCGTCGGCGTTCCCGTACACGTTGGACACCTACATCCTGCGCCGCATCACGCCGCGCCTCTACGCGATTATCACCAGCTTCGGCCCGGTGATCGCCGCCCTGTTCGGCGCGCTGGTGCTGGGGGAGACGTTCCTGCTGCAGCAGCAGATCGCGATCCTGGTGGTGTGCGTGGCGGCCGGCGCGGCCATCGCCAGCCAGCGCGACACCCCGAAATCCGAACTCGAGATCATCGCGGGCGCGACCCCCTGACCGAGGGCATCCGTCGCCGGCTGCCCGTGGACGTCGGCCCTCCGAAACGGAGCCCCGGGCCCGGCGTCGAATTCGCTCGGAGACTGATGCCTCGGGCCCTGGCTCTGAGGACCCAGGTGACGAGGATGCCTAGGTGTGCGGCAAGAATGGGCACGGGCAGGCTGAGCTGGGTGTCGCTGAATGAGACTCCGTGCAGCTCGCACTCCTGGAAGCCGATGCCGGTCACGTTCCGGCCGGAGAGGTCGAGCTCGGTGAAGCGCTCGGCTTCCCGGCTGTCACCGGCGCGGAGGTCGCTGCCATCGGCATCCGTCAGGCCGTCCAGCACGATGCGGTCGAGCTGCGGGCCGCGGGTTTTCGCGCGTGCCACCGCTAGGAGTCGGGGGCTCCGGCGGGCACGGCTTCGAGCACGAACACCGGGATGACCCGGTCGGTCTTCTTCGCGTACTCGGCGTAGTCGGGGAACGCGGCCACAGCCAGTTTCCACCACTCGGCGCGCTCGGAGCCGGTGACCTCGCGGGCCAGCATGTCCTGCCGCACCGGGCCGTCCTGCAGCTCAACGAGCGGGTGGGCCACCACGTTGGCGTACCACACGGGGTTCCTCGGGCTGCCGCCCAGAGAGGCGATCGCGGCGTACCGGCCCTCGTGCTCCACGCGCATCAGCGGAGTCTTGCGCAGCTTGCCCGACCTGGCCCCGAGGGTGGTCAGCACGATGACGGGCATGCCGCGGAGAGTGGTGCCCTGCGTGCCGCCGGAGCTCTCGTACAGGTCGACCTGGTCGCGCACCCATTGCTGGGTGCCGGGCTCGTATTCTCCGATGAGGGGCATACGACCATTAAACGCCCTCGGTCGGACGCCTATTCCACTGGTCTAGTTGGTATGGAGGTGCACCTCGAGAAGGTTCACGGACGCAGGCGCGGACGGCGGGGCGCGTAGCGGGGGATATAGCGCCCCAAAACCACGGCGCCGAGGAGCCCGAACACACCCATCACGCCGCTGGCGATCGAGATGGTGGCGACCGCGGTCATCCCGGCCACGGCCAGGGGAGCGACCGCGCCGCCGAAGTCCGCGGTGAAACGCCACGCGCCCAGGAACGGGGCCGGGCTGGTGTTCTTCGGTGCCAGGTCGGCGCCGAGCGTCATCAGCAGACCGCTGCCGATGCCGTTGGCGAGTGACAGGATCATCGCCACGGCGATGAACCACTCGACGTTGCTGGGCAGGTCGTGCGTGAACGCGAGGATGAGGTGGCCGGCACCCAAACCGATCATCGACGGGATGGCAGTCCACAGGCGACCGAAGCGGTCCATGACCTGGCCGCTGGCATAGAAGAGGGCGAAGTCGACCGCGCCGGCGATGCCGATGATCAGGGCGATGTCGGGCACGCTGATGCCGATACTGACCGCCCAGAGGGGGAGTAGCACCGTGCGGGAGGCGCGCATCGCCCCGACCAGGCCGGCGCCGGTGCCCAGGCGCAGCAGCACCGTCCGGTAACCCCAGATGGTGCGGAACAGTCCCTGGGATTCCTCGGCCGCGAGCTCCCGCCCGGCGGGCACGACGGAGCCGTCGGGCGCCTTCACCAACTCCGGGCCGCCGAAGGTGCTCTCCGGATCGGGCAGCAGGAGCAGCATGGCGGCCGCGCCGAGGCAGCAGACCACGAACACCCAGAACACCGACTCGGTGCTGCCGGTAAGCCTGAGCAGGGCGGCGGCGATGAACGGGCCGATGAACCAGCCGGCGCGGAAGATGCCGCCGAGGGTCGACAGGGCCCGGGCCCGGTAGGCCAATGGTACGTAACTGGTCATGAAGGCGTGGCGGGCCAGCGCGAACACGGCGGTGGCCAGGCCGATCAGGAAGATGCCGATGCCCAGCACGAGCGGATTCGGGGCGACGATGCAGATCAGCACGGCGATGATGGCGAGCAGGGAGGCCCAGATCATGGCATTGCGCTCGCCGATGCGGGCGACCACCCAGCCGCTCGGGATGTCGCCGGCCAGCTCGCCCACCATGATCATGGCGGCGATGAACCCGGCAATCGCGAGTGAGGCACCCAGGTCGTTGGCCACGATCGGGATCAGTGGGATGATCGCGCCCTCGCCGATCGAGAACAGCAGCGTCGGCAGGAACGCGGCGAGTGCGACGGAGCGCATCTGGAAGGGGCGCTCGGCGTTACTCATGGCCCCTCGATGCTATCCCCGGCCGGGGCGCTTCAGCGCCGCCGTCGAACGGTCGTTGCTGCCGTCGCGTCTTCCGAATCCGAGGCCACGCGGCGGCTTCGACCCGAACGAATTCGACGGAGATTCCGGCCAAATGGCGCCTTCACCCCACGAAAGAGCGCTTTCGCACGAGAATCTCCGTCGAATTGGTTAAACGCCCGGCACTGTGCTCCGCCGCGGGGGACCGCCGCCCCGCGGGGCAGCCGGTTCTGACCTTCCAGGAGTCCGGGCCAGGCACATCCGGCGGACCAGACGGACAATGTGAGCGGATGCTGTGACCGAGCGGCCCGGTAGGCTGGGGTCCGACATGATTGAGCTGGAATTCTCGGAGCAGATCGCCGCACTGCGGGCCACGTTTGACGACATCCGGTCGGTGATCGATATCGAACGACTCCGCACCGATATCGCCGACCTGAATGAACAGGCCGGTGCGCCCGACCTATGGGACGACTCCGAGCGAGCGCAGAAGGTGACCAGCGAGCTGAGCCACCGTCAGTCCGAGCTGGCACGCATCGTAAGCATCGAATCTCGTCTCGACGACCTCGAGGTGCTGGTGGAGCTCGCCAATGCCGAGGGAGACCAGGAATCGGCCGACGAGGCCACCGCGGAACTCGCGAGCATCACGAAGGTGCTCGGCGACCTCGAGGTGCACACGCTACTCAATGGCGAATTCGATGTGCGCCCGGCGGTCATCACCATCCGTTCCGGTGCCGGCGGCGTGGACGCTGCCGACTTCGCCGAGATGCTGCTGCGCATGTACCTGCGCTGGGCCGAGCAGCACAACCACCCCGTGCAGGTGCTCGACGTGGGCTACGCGGAAGAAGCCGGCATCAAGAGCGCGACCATCCAGGTGGATGCCCCCTACGCCTTCGGCACGCTGAGCGTCGAAGCAGGCACCCACCGCCTCGTGCGTATGAGCCCGTTCAACTCCGCCGGCAAGCGCCAGACCTCCTTCGCGGCCGTCGAGGTCGTTCCGCTGATCGAGCAGACCGAATCGATCGAGGTGCCAGAGAACGACATTCGCGTCGACGTCTTCCGTTCCAGCGGCCCCGGCGGCCAGTCCGTGAACACCACCGACTCTGCCGTGCGCATCACGCACCTCCCCACCGGCACGGTGGTGAGCTGCCAGAACGAGAAAAGCCAGATCCAGAACCGTGCCGCCGCCATGCGGGTGCTGCAGTCCCGACTGCTGCTGCTGCAGCGCGAGCAGGAGGCCGCCACCAAAAAGGAACTGGCCGGAGTCATCACGGCCAGCTGGGGCGACCAGATGCGCAGCTACGTGCTCGCGCCGTACCAAATGGTCAAGGACCTCCGCACCAACTACGAGGTGAACAACCCCAGCCAGGTTTTCGACGGCGACCTCGACGGTTTCATCGCCGCCGGCATCCGTTGGCGCAAGCAGGCCCCGCAGGATTAGGCGCTCAATCTGCGGCTCCTGTTGCCGCTTCGGTATGTCGGAGTAGGAATTATCAGGATGCCTGCTTAGGCTCAGAGGGCCATGATTCGTTTTGACACCATCACCAAGAAGTATCCGGGAACGAACCGACCGGCATTGGACGCGATCAGCGTCGAGGTGCTGCGCGGAGAGTTCGTCTTTCTCGTCGGTGCTTCCGGCTCGGGGAAATCCACTTGCCTGCGCCTGGTGCTGAAGGAGGACCGGCCCACCAGCGGCAGCATCCACGTTCTCGGCCAGGACCTCAAGTCGATCTCCAACCGCAAGGTGCCGTATTTCCGGCGCAACATGGGCGTCGTCTTCCAGGACTTTCGGCTGTTGCCGAACAAGAACGTCTTCGACAATGTCGCATTCAGCCTGCAGGTCATCGGCAAATCACGCGGGTTCATTCAGGAGGCCGTACCCGACACCCTGGAAATGGTCGGTCTGGCCGAAAAGGCCCTGCGACTGCCGCACGAACTCTCCGGCGGTGAGCAGCAGCGCGTGGCCATCGCCCGCGCCATCGTCAACAAGCCGCAGATCTTGTTGGCCGACGAGCCCACCGGAAACCTCGACCCCACCACCAGCGCCGGCATCATGGCCTTGCTCGAGCGCATCAACGCCGGCGGCACGACCGTGATCATGGCCACCCACGAGGCCGGCATTGTCGACCAGATGCAGCGCCGCGTGATCGAACTCGTCGGCGGACGTATCGTGCGCGACGAACGCCAGGGCGGCTACGCCACGGCGGCCATTCCGACCGTGGCGGCCGGCACCGGCCGGCGTTCAGCCCGGTCCGCGCCTAGCGGCGCGCCAGGCGTCCCGGCTGCGGCTCCGGCTGCGGCTCCGGTTGTGGCCCCGGCTGTGGCCCCGGCCTCGGCGTCCGTATTCGCTCCAGCTCCAGCTCCCGCCTTTGCCCCTGCCCTTGTACCTGCCTCCGAGAACGTGCCCGCCGATGAGGTTCTGCCCGTCGATCACCCGCCGCTCACCTTCCCCGCTGTGCCCGTGCGTGCCCCGGCAACCGACCCGCTCTCGGCCGTGGACACCCCGCCCGAACCGGCGCCCTTCGATAATGACGCGCCCGAAGAATTTGAGACGGATGTGGAGAACGAGGCGCCGGTGAGCGACCTCAGCCGTGCCATGACCCGCCCGGTCGTTCCGATCACCCAGCACGACGTGCCGGAGCAGCTGACCCTGGCCGAGAAGCTCGGGCTGCGCGCGCCGGGCGAGAAACCGGACCAGACCGGCGAACAGAATGTAGGACCCACCCGATGAGACTCGGACTCGTGCTCTCCGAAGCCGCCAACGGCCTGCGCCGCAACGCCTCCATGGTCGTCTCCGTGGTGCTCGTGACCTTCATCTCGCTGACCTTCGTCGGGGCCGCGATCCTGATGCAGATGCAGATCGGCCAGATGAAGAATTTCTGGTACGACCGCGCCCAGGTGGGCATCTACATGTGCACCGCCATCTCCTCCGGCGAAACGTGCACGGCCGGCGAGGCCACACCCGAGCAGATCGACACGGTCAAGGCGCAGCTCGAATCTCCCACCCTGTCGCCGTTCATCGACAAGTACTACTTCGAGACCCACGACCAGGCCTTCGAGAACTTCAAGAAGCAGTTCGCCGACAACCCTGTCGTCGACTACGTCACAGCGGACCAGCTGAACGAGACGTTCTGGGTCAATCTCGACGACCCCTCCCAATCGGATGTGCTCGTGGAAGGACTGTCCGGCATCGCAGGCGTGGAGAACGTCGCGGACCAACGCAAGTACCTGGACCAGATCTTCTCCGTGCTCAACGTGGCCAGTTACACCGCGATCGGCATCGCCGCGCTGATGCTTGTGGCGGCTGCCCTGCTGATCGCCACCACCATCCGCCTGTCCGCGTTCTCCCGCAGGCGCGAGCTGGGCATCATGCGGCTCGTCGGCGCATCCAACCGGTTCATTCAAACGCCGTTCATTCTGGAGGGAGTCTTTGCCGCCCTCCTCGGATCGTTGCTGGCGGGTGGCGCCGTGCTCGCCCTCGTGTACTGGTTCGTACAGGGCTATCTGGGTGATCGACTGACGAACTTCTCGCTTGTCGGCATGCAAGACGCCCTGGTGGTGGTGCCGATCCTGTTGGTCGTCGGCGCGGTCTTGGCGGCGTTCTCCGCACAATTCGCCATCACGCGCTACCTGAAGGTCTGACCCAGCCCGTTCGCCTCATCCCCAGTGCGCGCTAGACTGATGGGCTGGTCGGCATAGGTCCGAACACACACCGAGCTGAGGAGCATGCCGTGCCCAGGGAAATAGGCGAGAAGGTCGTATCGACCAATCGCAAGGCACGCCACGATTACCTCATCGAGGAAACGTACGAGGCCGGAATGGTACTCAGCGGCACCGAGGTGAAGTCCTTGCGAGCCGGGCGAGCCTCGCTGGTCGATGGCTATGCCTTCATCGAGAACGGCGAGATCTGGCTCGACGCCGTGCACATCCAGGAGTACGTCGCCGGCACGTGGACAAACCACCCGCCTCGGCGCAAGCGCAAACTGCTGATGCACAAGCAGGAGATTATCAAGATCAGCCACAAGACCAAAGAGGGCGGCTACACGCTCGTTCCGTTGCGGCTGTACTTCAAGAACGGCAATGCCAAGGTGGAGATCGCGGTCGCCAAGGGAAAGAAGGAATACGACAAGCGCCAGACACTGCGCGAGCGTCAGGACAAGCGCGAGTCCGACCGGGCCATCTCAGCCCGCAAGAACCTGGGCGACTAGCGTTCCACCCCCTCCGTGTTGTAGGCTGAGGGGCTGTTCGGAACGGTCGCTCTGATCGGGTCGTGCAGATCAACAGTTGAAAACTCAACAGCGTGTGACAGTAACCCACTCGAATGCCGGCATGCCGGCAGTGAGTGCACAGGGGGATGATCGGTTTCGACATTGCCTGCGCAATTATGAGAAGCGGGTCGAGGATGCAGGGTTATCTCGTAAACGATCTCTGCAAAACAATAAGTGCCAAATCAAACCGCACTGACTTCGCCCTCGCTGCCTAAGCGAGCGCACTAAGAAGTCCGCCAGACCGGGAATGCTCTCTACCCGGATCCTGACGTCATTTAGAGAGATTGCTCCTACTCTGAGCCGCGGGGTGTAGGGGGACTCAAACGAGGGCTGGGCTCGTCGGATCAGATGCCAGTGGCAAGTTCCGGGGCCGAGTAAAACGATTTCACTGGATACACCCGTAGAAGGCATATGACCACAGCAGTGGACCGGGGTTCAATTCCCCGCATCTCCACCATCGGTTGCTGTCACACCCTGCTGAGCGAAAGCCCGCAATCCTCGTGATTGCGGGCTTTTTTCGTGACCCGTCGGCTTGTTTGGAGACTGCGTTCGGGTGAGCTGCAGACGGGACAGCCCGGATGTACCAAGATGGGGCCGGGAGGATCTGCATGGCGGCTGCGTGGGTGAAAAGATGGGTGCCGGGTGTCGACACCGCGCTGAATTACCGGCGCGAGTGGCTGATCGCCGATCTGCGTGCCGGGGTCGTGCTGACTGCCCTGCTCATCCCGGTGGGTATCGGCTATGCGGAGGTGACCGGCCTGCCGCCGGAGACCGGCCTGTACGCCACGATCATTCCGCTGGCGGCATATGCGCTGTTCGGTCCCTCTCGGGTGCTGGTTCTCGGACCCGATTCGGCGCTGGCTCCGATTATCGCGGCCGCGATCCTGCCGCTCGCCCTGGGCGACGACGACCGGGCAGTGGCCCTCGCAGGACTGCTTGCGATCATGGTTGGTCTGATCCTCCTGCTGGGCGGACTGCTCCGCCTCGGATTCGTGACCGACCTGCTCTCCAAGCCAATTCGCGTCGGTTACCTGAACGCCCTCGGGCTGCTGGTGATCGTCTCGCAGCTGCCGGCCCTGCTGGGGATATCGATCGTGCCGGGGCCGCCGATCGCCAATGCGATCGCCGTCGGGACCAGCATCGTCGGGGGTGAGGTCAACCCCACCGCGCTGCTCGTCGGCCTCGGGTCGCTGATCATCATTGTGGGACTGTCCTGGGGCAAATCGAAGAGTCCCGGCGTGCTTCTCGCCGTCGTGCTGGCGACGGTTCTGACGGGCGTGTTGGGGCTGGAGAAGGCGCTGCCCGTCGTTGGAGCGATGCCGCAGGGACTGCCCGCTCCGGCGCTCGGCGGCCTGGCCTGGGCCGACGTGGCGTCACTGGCCCTGCCGGCCCTCGGTGTTGCCCTGATCGCCTTCGCCGACACCGCCGTGCTATCGCGCACGTTCGCGGCGCGGCGCGGCGAGACCGTCGACGGCAGCCAGGAGATGGCGGCGATCGGCCTGGCGAACGTGGCGGGCGGCCTGTTCGGCGGCTTCGCCATTTCGGCGTCGTCGTCTCGCACTCCCGTCGCGGAGAACGCCGGTGCACGCACCCAGCTCACCGGTGTCGTCGGGGCCGTGTTGATCGTGTTGTTCGTGCTTCTGGCACCGGGCCTCACCGACTACCTGCCGTCGGCGAGCATCGCCGCGGTCGTCATCGTTGCCGCGGCAGGTCTGATCGACGTGCAGGGATTGCTCGCCCTCGTGCGGATGAACAAAGTGGATGCCGCTCTGTCGTTCGCTTCCTTCCTGGGCGTCCTTGTGGTGGGAGTGATCGAGGGTATCGGGGTGGCGATCGTGCTGTCTCTCGGAGCGTTCGTGAGCCACGCCTGGCGACCCTACCGGGCCGAGCTCGGGCGCATCCGTGGGCTGCGCGGGTACCACGATCTGTCTCGTCACCCAGAGGGGGAGCGGTTGCCCGGCATCGTCATCGTGCGCTTCGATGCTCCGCTGTTCTTCGCAAACGGCGGGATCTTCGATGCCTACGTGCGCCGCATCGTCACCGCGGCCGGCAGCGATGTGCGCACGGTCATTTTGGCGGCCGAGCCGATCACCGACATCGACACGACCGCCGTGGAGGAACTGCTCGAACTCGACGCTTTCCTCGCCTCACGCGGGATCACCCTCATTTTCGCCGAGATGAAGGGCCCCGTGAAGGACCACCTGCGCGACTACGGGCTGAGCGGCCGGTTTCCGCCGGAGCGATTCGCGGGCACCGTCGGCGAGGCGGTCGACGAGGCCACCGGCACCCTGCGCGGAGACCTGGAGGGTACCGAATGGGACGACGAACCCTGAGGTTGCGCTTGTGGTTCCGCAGAGATCAGACGCCGGCGAGCCAGAGGTCAGGGCCGAAGATCTCGTAATGGATGCGATCGGCCGGAACGCCGGACTCCAGCGCTTGGGAGCGAAGGCTGCGCATGAACGGGAGCGGGCCGCACAGGTAGACCGAGGCATCCTTGGGGATGGCGACGTTCTCCAGGGACATGAACCCCTCGTGATGTCCCTCGCTCGGTGTCTCCAACCAGAGTTCGAGCTCGGCCGCCTCCAGCAAGGCAATGTCTTCGCTCATCTGGTCGCGCAGGGCCCAGCGCTGAAGGTTGCTCTCGGCGTGCAGCACGAGCACCTCGCGCTTCGACCCGTTGTCCACGAGGGAACGCAGGATCGACGCGCTGGGGGTGCAGCCGATTCCGGCCGAGGCCAGGATCAGCGGGCCGTCGCCCTGGTCGAGGGTCACATCGCCGCACGGCACGGAGAGGATCAGGGTGTCGCCGACCTGCACGTCACGATGCAGCGCGGGGGAGACCTCTCCGTCGGCGTCGAGTTTGGTCGTGAAGACGCGCGTGGTCGCCGTCCCGGCGGAGAGGGAGTACTGACGCACCTGGTGGATGCCGTCGGGCATCCGCACCGTGACGCTCACGTACTGTCCAGGAAGAGCGGGCGACACAGGCGTGCCGTCGGCCGGCTCGAGGGTGAACGTGACCGCCTCGGATCCGGCGGCCTCCTTCTTCACGACGACCCAGGGGGCGAGCGGCGTGTCGCTGGCGAGGCCGGAGTAGAGGCCCTTCTCCATCTTGATCAGGGCGTGGGCCATCAGCCAGTACACCTCGGTCCAAGCGCCGGCGATCTCGGCCGTGATGACGTCGCTGAGTTCCTCGGCGATGGCCTCGAAAAGGTACTTGTAGACAACCTCGTACTGCTCGGGCTGGATGTCGAGGGAGACATGCTTGTGCGCGATGCGGGACAGCATGGCCTCCGGCGTGGTGTCGGGGTTCTGTACCAGGTAGGTCGCGAAGACGGCGATGCTGCCGGCCAGCGCCTGCTGCTGGGTGCCGTTTTTCTGGTTGGAACGGCTGAAGAGGCCGTCGAAGAGCTCGGGGTGGGCAGTCAGCATCCGGCCGTAGAAGTTCTTCGCGATCTCTGGCATACGCTCGCCCACCAGGGGCAGAGTCGCTTCGATGAGGGGCAGTGACTGAAAGGAAAGCATGCGGACTCCAAGCAATTGGGGGGACTTGCTCAAAAGTAGCATTTCAGATGCTGATTAGCAGGTCCGGCCTCATTACCCCTGATCGGGGCGGCGTGGCGGCACTGTCGGCAAGGGAACCAGGACCGGACCGAGGAAGGCCACGTGGGGGAGCCCCCCGATCACGATGTCGTCGAGTTCGGCGTAGAACGCTTCCCGCGCACGACGCAGGGCCACTCTCAGCCCGCAGCCCAGGTGGAGCGGGCAGTCGCCGCGGGGTGTTTCGCAGTCGGCCACGTCAGCGCGGGTGTCGAGTTCGCGCAGGAGCCAACCGACCGTGGCCTGACGCCCGGCCGAGCTGATGCGCACGCCGCCGGTGCGCCCGCGCACGGACTCGACCAGGCCCAGGTCGCGCAGGCGGATAACGGCCTTGCTCACGTGGGTGTACGGCGTAGCCACGGCATCGGCGATGAGCCGCGAGGTCTGCAGGTCGCCCTCGGGGAGGGTCGCCAGGAACATGAGCGCTCGCAGCGAGACATCCGAGAAGGCGTTGATCCTCATGGACTAACAGTACGGCTGCCGGTGAGGGCACCGCGCGGATCAGCGCGCCGCGCCGGACAGAGTGCCGGTCAGGGGGCCGGCCGGGTCGGTGATGAGGCACGAGACGTCGGGGCCGGCTCCGCCCCAGCTCTGCTCGGTCGGGGTCAGGTAGGCGAAGTCCAGGGAGGAGAGCCGGTAGTCGACCAGTACGAACTCCGCAAAACGGGACTCGCAGCCGGACTCGGCCGCTGCGGTCACGGCGTCGTCGCCGGGGAAGGCGTCGCCCGGCACCGAGAACCGCCCGAACACCTCGAAATCGTGGCTGTCGGCGCAGGCGACGACAGGAACGCTCGACGCGGTCACGTCCAAACCTTCCCAAGCCTCGCGCAGGCAGTCCCCAACACGCAGGCTCGTCACCTCGGTCACCTGCCCGAGAGCGGATGCCGGCACTGGCGTAGCACTCCGTCCCGGAGTCGGCAGCATGTCGCCGACCACGCTGCAGCCGCTGAGGGCTCCGGATAGCAAGCCGGCAGCTGCGAGCAGCGCCGTCATTGTGGCAACGGGTCGGGGGAGGGCTCGGGTACTTCGGCGAGGACGTGTGCGGGCACGCGGTTGAGGAGACTGGAGAGCCAACGGTCGGGCAAGCGGAGAGGGCATTGGGCGGAACTCGGTTAGCCGGCCGGTGGCGCCGGGGGCGCCGCGGCATCCGTTGTCGGAGTGGTCGTGCCCAGGATCTGAAGTGTCGGCTCGTGCAGCAGGCCGTTGGTGGCCAGCGCGCTGCCGTGCCACGGTCCGGCCTGGCCGTCGGCCGAGGTGAACCGGCCACCGGCCTCCTGCACGATGGGGGCCAGGGCTGCCATGTCGTAGGGCTGCAGGTCGTATTCCGCGACGATGTCGAGGAGGCCCTCCGCGAGCAACATGTACGACCACATGTCGCCGTAGGCGCGGGTGCGCCAGACCTGGCGGGACAACGTGATGAGCTCGTCGAGGTGTCCGGTCTGGTCCCACTGCTGGATGCTGTTGTAGCTGAGGGAGGCATCGGCGAGCTCGGCCACCCCGGATACCTGCAGGCGCAGAGGCGCGGCACTCGGAGTGCGCTCATCGGTCATCCACGCGCCTCCGCCCGAGCGAGCCCACCAGCGCTTGCCGAGAGCGGGGGAGCTGACCAGACCCAGCACCGGGATGCCGTCAACCGCGAGGGCGATGAGGGTGCCCCAGATCGGGATACCGCGGAGGAAACCGGCGGTTCCGTCGATCGGGTCGATGATCCACTGGCGCACGCCCGTGCCCTCGGTGCCGAATTCCTCGCCGAGGATGCCGTCGGCCGGACGGTGCTCGGCCAAAGCCGTTCGGATGGCGCGCTCAACGGCCTGGTCTGCATCCGTCACCGGGGTGCGGTCAGGTTTGGTCGTCACAACGAGGTCCATCGCGGTGAATCGGTCGCGCGAAATCGCATCGGCCAGATCGGCGAGCTCGATGGCAAGCAGAAGGTCGTCGTCGAGGGAGTAATTCTGAGTCTGGGTCACAGACCAAGACTAGTAATTCTGGCGCGACTCACCGGTTTGCGGCTCGATTGGCGCCGGGGGCAATCCGGCTGTTAGTATCTAGAGTCGGTTCGGGTCACCCTGGGTCGGAGAGAAAATATTAGCACCTCTAGCTCAATTGGCAGAGCAACTGACTCTTAATCAGTGGGTTCCCGGTTCAAGTCCGGGGGGGTGCACAGTCTGGGAAAAGCCGGGCCCGTGATGAACGAGGCCTGGCTTTTTTTGTACCCGAAAGCCAGAATCCAGTCACCCAAGAACCTTGAGTGTCAGGCGGAAACCATGAGAGCTGCATGAGCCACCAAAGATAGGTCCCACGCGGTTCGAATCTGGCACGACGTCATGGTGAATTGGCTCCTGGCTTCGCCTCTGATCATCAATGGGGCGCATCGGTCTCGGCTGCTCACTCGTGCCGGCATGAACGTCAGGGGTTCCAGAGTGTTGAAGGGCGTCACGGTCGGCTCCAGAATGGTCGTGTTGAAACCCGGCGCCTTCGGGAATGAGGGCCGCTACTTCGATGGGAATGAGCGTGTGGTGATCGGGCGTGCGGCTGTGGCCCAGGGCGTCCGCTTCGTCACGAGCACCCATGAGATCGGACCGAGCGAGTTTCGAGTCGGGGCGCTGGTGACCCAGCCGATCCATGTCGGCGACGGTGCCTGGATTGGTGCTTTCGCAACAATCCTGCCCGGTGTCACGATCGGCAACGGGGCAATCGTGGCCGCTGGAAGCGTGGTGACCAAAGATGTAGAGCCCAACACCGCCCATGGAGGAGTGCCGGTCCGACTGGTCCGGTCGCTGGAGGGGTAGCCACCGGGTGAGAGCGAGGAGTTCTCGAAGATAGAGAACACGCGTTCGATAACTACTCCATAAACAAATGAGAGACTCTCGACTACGCGCACTAACTTTGCTGGTCTCGAAGCCTGACGAACAGCGCAGACGACCTCAGACAGGCGACGAATGTCGTCGCTCGCCTAGGTGAGTCCTGCGCCGACTACGAGGCCCTCGCCGACACGGAGGTGCTGGCCGGGCAGAGGCAGATCGCGGCCGCCCGTCGCCTGCTCGATACCCGTTCGGCTTGGATGGCCGCGACCATCGCCCGCCGGTCGCAGCCCGAGCTGGGCATTCGGGTCTGGCCGCGCAGCAAGGTTTTCTTTCGCCCGAGGCCCTGATTCAGAACTCGACCGGCTCAACCAAGAACGAGGCGTTCAAACTCGTCGCGAAGGTGCCGTGGCGGGCCCCGATCGCCCGGGCCGTCACCGCGGGAACCCTGTCCGTGGATGCGGCCGAGTCGATCCGTTCCGGGCTCGGCCAGATCGACGCCGCGGTCACCGCCGAGAAGCTCAGCGCCGCCCTCGAGTCGCTCCTCGCCGAGGTCGCTTCCCTCAACGCGGACGAGGTCTTCAAGCGTGCGCGGCGTCTGCGTGATCGCCTCGATGAGGCCGGCATCGCGGCCCGGGAGAAGCAGGCCCACGACGACCGGTTCCTGAAGGTGTACCTGCTGAACAATGGCAACGTGCGCCTGAACGGGCTCTTCGCCCCCGAAGACGGTGAGTTCGTGCTCTCAACGTTCGACTCGATCACCGCACCCCGTCGCGGCGGCGTGCGCTTCGTCGATATGGACAAGGCCGCCTGGGCGAAAAAGATGCAGGACGACCCCCGCAGCACCGACCAGATCGCCGCCGACGCCCTCGTTCAGCTGCTGAAGATCGCCGGGGAGGCCGATCAGGGCCGGGTGTTCGGTGGCCGCCGCCCTTCGGTGCGGGTGATCGTGACCGAGAAGTCCCTGAAGGCTGATGCCCCGGTTCCCACTGGACCGGCCGCGCACGGGCAGATCGAAGGCAACCCCGTCCCGATCTCGCAGGAAGCCATCGACCGGCTGCTCTGCGACACCGGAACCCGCGGCATCCAATTCGACGACGCCGGACAGATCATCAACCTCGGCCGTGACGAACGCCTCTTCACCGAGGCCCAGCGCGCCGCGATGGGCGTGCGGGACGGCGGATGCCGCTGGGTGGACTGCGACAGATCACCCGCCTGGAGCGAAGCGCACCACATCAACGAATGGCTGAAGGACAACGGCTAAACCGACCTCGCCGACGGGGTACTGCTCTGCCACCCCCACCACCTGCTGCTGCACAACCAACACTGGACCATCACCCGCACCGGCGCGGAATACTGGCTGCGGCCACCGATCGAGGTCGACCCGGACCACACCCTGATCGCACTGCCCAGCAAGCGGGCCACGCTTTGATCCGGCGGCCGGGTGAAAGGGTGCGTGTGCCGTCTTGACTTCGCGGCCGACGGCGAGAGAGCGATCCCAGCCGGACGCGAATCCGGCTGGGGTCGCATTGGTCCCCGGGCCCCCTGAATCCCCCCGGTCAGTCGAGAACTGAATCTCAACCGGAGACTTGTACGATCGTACAGCATGCGACGGTGGAAGGGTGGCGGCTCGGTCGCTACGCTGGTCTTGCATCGCTGGTGGCCGTGTCCGGCAGGATCTTCCGGGCCTGATTCTTGCACGATGACGATTCTCGGAGGTGCTGGTGGCGACAAGCGATGCTCGTCCGACCGAGATGCGCGAACGCATCCTGACCGCCGCAGCGATCGAGTTCGCCGACCGTGGCTATGCCGGTACGTCGATCGGGCTGGTTGCCGAGAAATCGGGCACCGGCAAGGGGCTGGTCCAGTACCATTTCAAAGCGAAGTCTGATCTGGCGCTCGCGCTGGTGCACGCCTCCTTCTCCAAGGCGCCATTCGCCAACGTGCTCGGCGATGCACGTCCGGCTCATGGGATCGAGGCCATCGTCGCCTCGATCCGCGGTGTCGCCGGCGCTTTCCGCGACGACGTGCGCGTGCGGGCCTCGGTGCGGCTCGTCCGGGAATATCACCTGATCGAGGCAACCCTGCCGACGCCATACGTTGGCTGGATCACCCGTATCGGGATGCTCCTGCGCGAGGCCGAGGTGGCGGGGGAGGTCCCAGGCGGCCTCGACCACGACCGCGAGGCGTGGCACCTCGTGGCCTACTTCAGCGGAGTGCAAGAGGTCTCCAACCGGCTCACCGAACGAGAGGACCTGCCCGAACGTATCGAAGAGATGCTCGCGCGGTCCCTGGCTGCGTTGGGTGTGGTGAACCTCGAGGCGTTTCTCTGAGCCGCTCGACGCCGGGCCGGGGCTACGCTGTCCCGATGTCGGCGGTACATCGAGAACCCGCAACAGACGTAGCAACTGACGTGAGGAGTACGGATGCTGTAGAGCTGCCTGATCGCCGAGGCCTGTGGACGCATCCGCAGCATCGTGCATGTCGTGCTTGCGGATACCGGTGAGGATGTACTGACCTTCGGGCCCGACCCGGAGACGAACAGCATCGCGTGGCTGATCTGGCACTTGACCGGGGTGCAGGACGACCACCTGTTCGAGATCGAGAACGAGGACCAACTCTGGCGCAGCGCTGGCTGGGCCGACAGATTCGCACTTCCATTCGACCGAGCGGCCACCGGCTACGGCCAAACCGCCGAGGGAGTCGGGCAGGTGTGCGCCGACGCATCCGTTCTGGCCGGCTACTACGACGCCGTGCACTCCCGCACCATCGCCTGGCTGCCCACACTCACCACGGCAGATTTCTCCCGGGTCGTCGATACCCGCTGGACCCCGCCGGTCACCCTCGCGGTGCGCCTGGTCAGCGTGCTCACCGACGATCTGCAGCACGCCGGCCAGGCCGGGTACGTGCGTGGACTCGCGGGGCGCGCGGGGCGCTGACCGCACCTGCCGTGGAACGCCGTGCTGCTGCTACAGCCGCTTCCAGGCGTATTCGTTCTCGGGCCGCCCGGGCGTGCCGTAGCGCGGGGACCGGTGCAGCGAACCGGTGTCGGCCAGGTGTTCCAGGTAGCGCCGGGCAGTCACCCTGGAAATGCCCAGTTGTTCCATGACTTCGCTTGAGGAGACCGGTGCGGACTGCAGCTTGAGGAACTCGATCACTGCGCCGAGGGTGCCCTCCGACAACCCCTTCGGCCGGGGCAACTCGGTGGGCATGCGCAGACTCGCGAAGGCGTGGTCCACATCGGTCTGGCTGGTCACCGCGGTCTGGCTCCCCAGCTGCTGCCGGAACACCCGGTACTGCATCAGCTTCTGCGCGAACGTCGCATACGTGAACGGCTTGATCAGGTACTGCACGATGCCTGCCGCCACGGCACCGCGCACGATATGCAGTTCGCGCACCGCTGTGATGGCGATGATGTCCGTGGTCAGGCCGGCCGCGCGCATCCGACGGCTCACATCAAGACCGTGCAGATCGGGCAGGGTCATATCCATCAGCACGAGGTCGATGGGCGTGCCGACCGCCGTGGGGGAGGCAAGGGCGCGCAGGGCGGAGTGGCCGTCTTTGGCCGTGCCCGCGTGCAGGAAACCGGTGAGGCGACCGAGATAGGCCGCATGTGCCTCGGCGGCGATGGCCTCGTCTTCGACGACGAGCACACGGATGTCCCGGTCAGTCATGCGATGCGCCCGCCGCCGTCGCAAGGCCGGTTTCGCCCGCTGCGGGAGACTGCACCGGCTGCCAGGGGAGGGTGACCGTGAACACCGCCCCATCGCGACACCCGATGCTCAGGATTCCGCCGAGCCGGTTCACGGTCTGTCGCACCAGCGCCAGGCCGAGGCCGCGGCCGAATGTGCCGGGTTCCTTGGTGCTGTACCCATGGCGGAGGATGTCGGTCACGGCTTCGGGCTCCACACCGGGCCCCGAGTCGGCCACCTCGATCGCCACCGCGGTGCCGGTGGAGGTCACCGAGAGCTGAACCCGGCGGGGGGCTTCACCGCCGGCGGCCGCATCCAGCGCGTTGTCGACTAGGTTGCCGACGACCGTGACCAAGTCCTGCGCCGATAGCCCGGACTCGGCGAGCGTGCCCGCTGCCTCGACCGTGAGCAGCACGCCCAGTTCGCTGGCCTGGGCGAACTTGCCCATCAGTAGGGCGCTGAGCACGGGTTCGTCGACCGAGTCGATCATGTCGTCGGTGAGCTGCTGGCTGAGCTCCAGGTCTTTGGTGGCGAAGTCAAGGGCCTCGGCGCCGCGGCCGAGCTCCATCAGGGACACGAGGGTGTGCAGGCGGTTGGCGTGCTCGTGGGTCTGGGCGCGGAGGGCATCCGAGAGGGTGCGCATATAGCGGAGCTCGGTGTCCATCGATTGCAGGTCGGTGTGGTCGCGGATCGTGGCGACCCAGCCCATCGGCGCGGGCTTGCCGCGTTCGTTGCCCGGCGACAGCGCAGGCTTCTGGCTGACCACGAGCACACGTTCGTCCGTGACGTGGATCTCGTCCACGGCAGGACGGCCGCTCTGCAACAGCTCGCCGAGGGCAGGCGTAAGGTTCAACAGATCGAGGCGCCGCGGGGCGGCGGCGGATGCCCGTTCCTCGCCCGCGGGTCGCGGCGGCAGGCCGAGCATGCGGGCGGCCTGATCGTTGTAGAGCACGACCCTTCCGGTGAGGCCGACCAGCACGAGGCCCTCCCGCACGGAGTGCAGCACGGAGTCGTAATACACGAAGAGCTGGGCGAGCTGCTCGGGTCCCCAACCGAGTGTGACCCGGCTCAGATAACGACCGAGGAGCCAGGATGCGACCGTGCCCGCAGCCAACAGCACCAGTGCCACGGCGAGCACGGCCGGTAGGCGCGCGCTCAGAGCGATGGAGAGGTTGCTCGTTTTCACGCCCGCGGCGACCAGCGCGAGCACCGTGCCGTCGTCGTCGGTGACCGGCACGACGGCACGGACAGACGGCCCTAGAGTTCCCGTGGTCACCTCGGTGAACGCCTCCCCGGCCAGGGCCGGCGCGATGGCTCCGATGTAGCGGCGCCCGATCTCCGACTCGGTCGGGTGGGTCCAGCGGGTGCGGTCGGGCGACATGATCGTGATGAAGTCGAGGGCGGCATCCGCGGTGACGGCCTGAGCGTAGGGTTGCAGCACGGCACTCGGTTTGGCTGCGCGGCTGGCCTCCTGCACGAGCGGGTTGTCGGCGATGGCGGTGGCGACCGACAGCATCCGTTCCTCTGCGGCCACGAAACCGCGGTTCCGGGCGTCGACGAAGGCGGCGGTGCCCACGAACACGGTCATCGCGAGGATCAACAGGGCGTTCGCCACAAACAGGCGACGAGCGATGCTCCAGCCTCGCCCCATCGCATCCTTCTCTCACGTGCACGCTTGCTTGATGCGGTTCAGCCGTGACCAATATGACCGCAACAGTGACGTGGGTGCCCGGGTCGACCAGTGTGAAACGCACCACGGATGGCCCGGGCGCACCAGCGCCCCACCCCAGCCTAGTTACTAGACAAAGGAGTCTTTTATGGCATCACTGACGCGCGATCGCGCTGACCAGCCCGCGAAAAAGCTCGACAAGTCCCACTACCTGTACATGGCGGTCATCGTCGCCGTGATCCTCGGCGTCGTCGTTGGTCTGCTCTTCGGCGGCAAGGACGGCTTCGCCGTCTCGCTCAAACCGCTGGGCGACATCTTCATCGCGTTGATCAAGATGATGATCTCGCCGATCATTTTCTGCACGATCGTCCTCGGCATCGGATCCATCGCGAGGGCAGCCACGGTCGGCAAGATCGGCGGACTGGCACTCGGCTACTTCCTGGTCATGTCCACCTTCGCCCTCGCGATCGGACTTTTTGTGGGCAACCTGATCAAGCCGGGCGCGGGCCTGGACCTCAACGCCACCACGTTCGTGCCGCCGGAAGCCGCGGAGTCGAACTTCTTCCTCGGCATCATCCCCTCCACCCTGTTCTCGTCGCTGACCGCGGGCAACATCCTGCAGACTCTGCTCGTGGCCCTGATCTCCGGCTTCGCCCTGCAGAAGATGGGGTCGGCCGGCAAGCCGATCCTGGACGGCATCGCGCACGTTCAGGCCCTGGTCTTCCGCATCCTGATCATGGTCATGTGGCTTGCCCCGATCGGCGCCTTCGGTGCCATTGCCGCCGTTGTCGGTGCCACCGGCTTCCAAGCCGTGATCAGCCTGTTCACGCTGATGGGCGCCTTCTACCTGACCTGCGTGCTTTTCATTGTCGTCATCCTCGGCGGGCTGCTCAAGATCGTCACCGGCGTCAACATCTTCAAGTTGATGCGCTACCTCGGCCGCGAATACCTGCTGATTTTCTCGACCTCGTCCTCTGAAGCGGCGCTGCCACGACTGATCGCCAAGATGGAACACCTCGGCGTCTCCAAGCCCGTCGTCGGTGTCACGGTTCCCACCGGCTACTCCTTCAATCTCGACGGCACCGCGATCTACTTGACCATGGCGTCGCTGTTCATCGCCACGGCCATGGGCCAGCCGCTCGCCCTCGGGGAGCAGATCGGGCTCCTCGCCTTCATGATCATCGCCTCCAAGGGTGCCGCAGGAGTGTCCGGTGCCGGTATCGCGACCCTGGCGGCCGGACTGCAGGCCCACGCCCCGCAGCTGCTCGACGGGGTCGGCTTCATCGTGGGCATTGATCGGTTCATGTCCGAGGCCCGCGCGCTCACGAACTTCACCGGCAACGCCGTCGCCACCGTGCTGATCGGAACCTGGACCAAGGAGATCGACCGTTCTCAGGTGGACCGCGTACTCGACCGTCACGAGCCGTTCGACGAGACTACGATGATCGCCCACCACCACACTCCCAGTGCTGACGAGACGTCGGCCAGCACGGAGAAGACCGCCCAGACGGCGGCGCTCACGGTCTGAGCCGGGTCTGAGCCGGGCCGGGCCGGGGCGTCGGTCGCGGCCCGCCTCGCCCTCCCGCCTCGCCCTCCCGCCCCGCCCTCCCGCCCCGGATGCCCGCGGCGCAGGTTGCGGAATCGGGCGCACGTTCTACCGTGCGCCCGCTTCCGCAACCTGCGCCGCGACTGTCTTGACCTCTGCGCCGCGACTGCGCGGGGAGGGTGCGTTCAGGGTCACCGAAATCGTTGAGATCGAAGACTCTTCGACGCAAAAGCCCCTTGTGTTACCGTTGAGGCTGGTCTTACGACCCTTCACCAGGACGCGAACGTGCAGCCGACGACCCTATCGGGACCGGCCGCCTCGTATGGTGAGGCCCTGACGGATGCGATCCCCATGATCGCCCCAGCCCACGCCAAACGGCGTCTAGGCCGGTCACGGCCTACCCGTCCGACACAGCGTGCATCCGTTCCGTCGGCCGTGATTCGGCCCCCGCCCGGCGTGCACGGGGAGAATCCGTGACCGAAACCATTGCCGTGAAGGCAGATCGACTGTACAAAGCGTTCGGGCGTCGTCCGCACGAAGTGGTCAAGAAACTGAACGCTGGGGCAACCCGCGACGAAGTGTCCGGGCTGGGCACTGCCGCCGTGATCGACGCATCCTTCGAGGTGCGCCGCGGCGAGATCTTCGTCGTGATGGGACTGTCCGGTTCGGGCAAGTCCACCCTGATCCGCATGCTCAACGGGCTGCTGGACGCCACGTCCGGCACCGTGACGGTGGCGGGCCAGTCGATCACCGGCATTTCCGCCGCCGCGCTGCGTGAGGTGCGCCGCACGAACATATCCATGGTCTTCCAGCACTTCGCCCTGCTGCCGCACCGCACTGTGATCGACAACGTCGCCTACGGCCTGGAGGTGCAGGGCATGGGCCGCGAGGAGCGACTGGCCAAGGCGCGCACCGTCATCCGTCTGGTCGGACTCGACGGCTGGGCCGAGAGCCTGCCCGCGGAGCTGTCCGGCGGAATGCAGCAGCGCGTCGGCCTCGGCCGCGCCCTCGCCGCCGACACCGACGTGCTCCTGATGGACGAGGCCTTCTCGGCCCTCGACCCGCTGATCCGGCGCGAAATGCAGGAACAGCTGATCGAATTGCAGGCAGAGCTCGGCAAGACCATCATCTTCATCACCCACGACCTCAACGAGGCCATGTTCCTCGGCGACCGCATCGCCGTCATGCGCGACGGGCGGATCGTGCAGATCGGCACACCCGAGGAAATCCTGACCGACCCGGCCAACGACTACGTCGCCCAGTTCGTGCAGGATGTCGACCGCGCCCGCGTGCTGACTGCGGCCAGTGTGATGGAACCCGTGCGCTCCGTGGTCACGATCACCGGCGGGCCGCGCGCGGCTCTGCGCACCATGCGGGACTTGCAGACCTCGGCCACCTTTGTGTTGAACCGCGACCGCACCTTTGCGGGTGTGGTGCGTGACCGCGATGTGCTGGGGCAGGTCAAGGCCGGCGACGCCGACCTCCGCACCATCGTGCGCACGGATGCCATCTCCGTCAGCCCGGACACGCCTCTGGTCGACCTGGTGGAACCGTCGGTCGGCAGCGACCTGGCCATCGCCGTGGTCGATGAGAGGAACCGTCTGCTCGGCGTCATCCCGCGGGTGACCCTGCTGGCCGCGCTCGGCAACGTGAGCACGAACACGGGCGACTTGCCCGTGATCGAGCCCCCGGCGACGATCTCCGTCAGCGTGATCACCGAAACCCTCCGCGATACAGCTCTGGAAGGAGCCGACCTGTGAACGACTTCCGACTTCCCCTGGGCACACTCGTCGAAGGGTTCATCGATTACGTCACCGAGACCTTCGGCTTTTTCTTCGGCTTCATCAAGGTGGTCTTCGACGGCGCATACGAGTTCGTCGACCTGCTCTTGGTCTCGCCGCCCTTCTGGGTGATCGTGCTGCTTGCGGCGGGGTTGGCACTCGCCACCCGCGGCTGGAAGTTCATGGTCGGCTCGATCGTGGGACTGCTCGTCATCGTGGGCGTCGACCAGTGGGAGAACGCGATGGACACTCTCGCGCTCGTGCTCGTCGCCAGTCTGCTCGCGATCGCATTCAGCGTGCCGCTCGGCATCCTGGCGGCGAAGTCGTCGGTGGCATCGGGTGTCATCCGTCCGGTCCTCGACTTCATGCAGACCATGCCGGCCTTCGTCTACCTGATTCCCGCGCTGATTCTGTTCCGCGTGGGCGTCGTACCCGGCATCGTGGCCACGATCATCTTCGCCATGGCGCCCGGTGTGCGTCTGACCGAGCTGGGTATCCGCGGCGTCGACAGGGAAGTCGTCGAGGCCGGCGCAGCCTTCGGCGCCTCGCCGTGGCGCATCCTGCGCCAGATCCAGCTGCCGCTGGCGATGCCCACCATCATGGCCGGCATCAATCAGGTCATCATGCTCTCGCTGTCGATGGTTGTCATCGCGGGGATGGTCGGCGCCGGTGGGCTCGGCGCGCAGGTGGTCGCCAGCCTGAACCGAATCGACGTGTCGCTCGGCTTCGAAGCCGGCCTGGCCGTGGTGATTCTCGCCATCTTCCTGGACCGTCTCACGGCGGCCCTTGGCACCGGCGACACTCCGCTCGGCCGCATCATGACGGCGCGCAAGCGCCGCGCCCAGCAGGCATTGGCCGCCTGAGCCAGGCACCTGCATTGACCTGCCGATTCACCTGATTCTCTGCTACATCCCGGTCGCCCGCGAGGGTGACACGAAAGGAACAACATGAAGAACCGATCACTGTCCCTCGTCGCCCTCGGAGCCGTCGGACTTCTCGCTCTCAGTGGCTGCGCTTCCGCCGAGGCCGCCGTCGTCGGCGACGGAAACAAGGACCAGAAGGACATCACCATCGCCGTGTTCAACGGCTGGGACGAGGGCGTCGCGGTCTCCGAACTGTGGAAGGCCATCCTCGATGAGAAGGGCTACAACGCCGAGCTGGAATACGCCGACGTCGCCCCCGTCTACTCGGGCCTCTCCAGCGGCGACTACGACCTCAACATGGATGTCTGGATGCCGGAAACCCACGCCGCCTACGTGAAGGAGTATGGCGATGACATCGTCGACCTCGGTGCGTGGAACGAGGAATCCCGTCTGACCATCGCGGTCAACGAGGATGCCCCGATCGACTCCCTCGCCGACCTCGCCGCCAACGCGGACAAGTTCAACAACACCATCGTGGGCATTGAGCCCGGCGCCGGATTGACGCTGGCCACCACCGACCGTGTCATCCCCACCTACGGCCTCAAGGACATGGAGTACCTGACCTCCTCGACCGCCGCCATGCTCACCGAGCTGACCGCCGCCACAAAGGCCGGCGAGAACATCGTCGTTACCCTGTGGGAGCCGCACTGGGCGTACGGGTCGCTGCCGATCAAAACCCTCGAAGACCCCGAGGGCACCCTCGACAACACCGAGGCGCTGCATAGCTACGCGAAGGCTGACTTTGCCGAGGACTTCCCGCAGGCCACCGAGTGGATCAAGGGCTTCGAAATGGACCTCGACAAGTTGTACACGCTCGAGAAGGCCATGTTCGTCGACTACGACGGTCAGGACTACGAGCCGATCGTGGCAAAGTGGATCTCCGAGAACCAGGAGTATGTGGACTCGCTGACCAGCAGGTAACACCGCACGCCGCACGAACAGCAGCACGCAAAGCCCAGGTCACCTTGACCTGGGCTTTGCTGCGTCTCGACGGTGGGAGTGACATTCACCGGGACATCCACCGTCACCGTAGCCGCCTCCGAAGCATTCACCGACACAGAGCGGATGCGATCAAGCCGGCCCGGGCCGTGGCCCTCGTGACCTCGCCGAATTCGACGGCGACGGTCTCGGCGATGGACTCTGTGGCGCTGGAGAACGCCGTGGTGTCGAAGTTTGAATCGAAGTCGGCCAGAATGCCCGAGCCGTCTTCCACTGATCGGGTTCCAGGTGTTGACCGGTTCAGTGTGCCGCGCCACCGCAGGCCGGGCGAGGCTGTCGACTACGAGGTGTGCTTCGTGAGGAACGCAGTGAGTTCGCGCGTGATTTCGGCGGCCACGACATCCGTTGACGTGGTGGCCACGCCGTCGCCGTTCTCCACCCCGTAATCGCCGAACCGGGCGTGGTTGGCGCCCATGAGTTCGACGAAATGGGTGTCATCCGGAAGTAGGGCCGCGGTCTCTGCGATCTTCTCCGGCGTGCTCAGCCCGTCGACGCCGCCACTGAGGCTGAGCACTCTCAGGTCGGAGCGCCCTGGTGTGGCCGCGCAGTAGCTGCCGAACAGCACCAGCCCGGCCACCTCAGCGTCGTCGGCCAGCATTCAGGCGCGCACGCCGCCAACGGAATGGCCACCCACGAACCAGGTGGATACCTCGGGCGCGGTGGAGGTGAAGGTGGACAGCGGCCGCTGGTCAAGGATGGCGAGGTTGAGCACCGGTTTGGCGATGACGACCGTGGCCCCGGTGCGTTCGACCGTTCCGCTCAGCTTGTAGAGGTAGGCGTAGGGGTCGACGCGGGCGCCGGGAATGAAGACCAGACCGGTGCCGGCAGCGTCGCGGGCGCCGTCGACGGGAGCGAGGATGACCGCCGTCGCAGTGTCGGTGACGCTCACGTTCGGGTTGGCTAAAACCTGGTCGGCGGCCGCCCGGTCGGCCAGACGCACCGTGTTGGCCCAAGCCAGGAAAACGATCACGACGAGCGCGAACGCAGTCAGGCTGCACCAGCCTCCGGCGCGGATGATGCGTCGCAATCGCCCGGCCCGTCGCGCCGGAGTCAGCGTGGCCGGGTTGGGACTCGGGTTGACAGTCATCGCACTTCGCTCATCACATTCGTGGTCGATGCGGCCGTACCTGCCGCCTCTCACCAACCTAGCCCGTGGGGAGTCTCAGTCGTCGAGGCCGCGGGCGGCCAGTGCCTCGCCGATCGCATCCGCCGCATACAGGGAGCGCACGACCACCGGAACCGCGAGGGCGAGCAGGGAGCCCTGGGTGCCACGCGCCCGGCGCGCCTCGATCACCTCGGTGACGATTTCGGCGACGAGCGGGATGCACCGCAGGGTGAGGGCGAGGAGCAGGCCCACACGGTCGGCGTCAACCCAGCGCCGTAGCGGTCGGAGCAGCTTCTGGGATCCCTCGAGCACGGCTGTGACCGTCGTGGTCAGCGTGAACAGGGCTGCCAGTGCCACGGCGATCAGAAGCCGGCCCGCCATAAGGCCGGCCGTGGCCCAGCCGGCGAACAGGGCCTGGAGCGGCACGGCGACGACCAGGATCCAGAGGATCGGTCCGATCTGCTTCCAGGCCGCGCCGAGGGGAATGCGTGCCACCAGGAACAGGGCCGCGACGGCGAACAGGCACAGGCTCAGCTGCCACAGCTCGCCCAGCAGCCCGACTCCGAGCACGGCGAAGGAGAGCAGCACGAGCTTGAGCAGCATCGGTGCACGGTGCACCAGAGAATGGCCGGGGGAGTAGAGCCCGATCATACCGACCCGCTCATGCCAGAAGCCCCCGGTAGGCGCTGAGCGCGGCAGCCGGGGAATCGTCGGCAACCACTTGGCCGTCTTCGATCACGATCACTCGGTCGAAGTCCGCGAGTAGGTCGAGCTGGTGGGTCACCACGACGACCTGCTGGCTCAGGCCGAGCAGGAGCTCCGTGATGCGCCTGGAATTGCGGGCGTCGAGCAGAGTGGTTGGTTCGTCGGCGACCACGATCGCGGGTTCCGCCACGAGCACGGCTGCGAGGGCGAGCAGCTGTTTCTGACCGCCCGACAGTCGGTGGGCCGGGTGGTCGGCGTGCTGATCGAGCCCGAAACGCTCGAGCGCGGCCTGCGTGCGGGTCGCGATCTGGATCGGGGTCAGCCCGCGCCGTCGCAGGGTGAAGGCCACGTCTTCGGCGACGGTGGGCATCACGATCTGATTGTCCGGGTTGGTGAAGATGAAGCCGACTTGCCGACGCACCGCCTTGGCGTTCCGAGCCACGTCGAGGCCGTCGACCGTCACAGTGCCCCTGTCTGGCTTGATCAGACCGTTGATCAGGCGCACCAGCGTGGACTTGCCGGAGCCATTCGCCCCGACGATGCCAATGCGCTGTTCGGTGAGGTGCAGACGGATGCCCCGCAGCACCATCCGTTCGCCGAAAGCATGAGAGACGTCGTCGAAGTCGATCGTGCTCATGACGCGGTGGTGACTGCTCCGGTGGTGGCGGTGCCTTCGGCGCGACGGCGACTGGGGATCAGCCCCGGGTAGGCCTTGTGCACCTGGCGGGCTACCAGCACGGTCACGACCACCTTGACCAAGTCGCCGGGCAGGAACTTTGCGGAGTCGACGAGTGCGACCCAGATCGGCAGGCCCAGGTTGATCGCGGTGACGGGCACGCCGACCAGATAGACCACGACGATGCCGCCGAGGGCGGTGGCGCCCAGCGCCGCCCAGAGCCGGTAGCGCGGGAGAAGGAGGCTGGTCAGGTATCCGATGACCAGGACGCCCAGCAGCCAGCCGTAAAGGTAGCCGGCCGAGGGTGAGGTGGTGAACCACACGATGCCGCCGCGCCCACCGGAGAGCAGCGGCAGGCCCGCCGCGACGAGGGAGAGCAGGAGGAGAACGGCGAAGAAACCCTTGCGCGCCCCGAGAACGGCTCCGGCCAGCATGACGCCGAGGGTCTGGAAGGTGATCGGCACGGCCACCGCCCCGATGCTCAGGGCGCCGGGGAGACCGAGCGCGGCGATCAGGGCGGCGAAGATGGCGATCTGCGCTAAATCGCGAACGCTCAGGGTGCGGGGTGCCGGGGTGCGGGCAAGGCGGGTGCTGGCAGTCATGTTCTTCAATCTAGAATTCCGCGGCAACCCGATCTCGGAGGAGACCTACAAAGAATTCGACGGAACTCTATAGATGCCCATCCCCGACCACGGTCCCGGAGATGGTGGGGATGGCCGTTGCCGGGGGTTTCGGGGTGGAGGCTGTCTCCGCGCTCGAGCACGTAGACGTGGGTCGCCATCTTCGCCGCGCGAGTCTCGGGCCGTTTCACGCTGCCGAGGCGAAACAGGGTCGCGAACCGGCTCTCGGCGCTGAGCGCCTGGAAGCACTTTGCAGTTGCCGTGCCGCTCGTGCAACCCATCTGCGGGTCGCGGCGCACCTTCGGGAAGCAGGCGCAGGAGAGAACATCCGCCGCGATCCATAACCTGGGCCGCGAGATCGCACTGCCCAGCAGGCGGACAACCCTGAAATCCGGAGGCCAGGCCGCAGGGAAGGTTGCTGCCCGTGCTGACTGTATTCGGACGCGTCGCGGGGCATCCTCCGGAGCTCGGCGCAAGCTAGAGCGATCGCCGCGATCCAACACATGCGTCGGGAGACTGAGCGCTGAGGCAGGTCAGGCAACGAGCCGGGCGTGAACCTTTGACTCGAGAGACTCTGCGGAGGAGAAGCGCGGTAGCGTCACCGATGTCGTCGGAACGGATGCAGGCACGGAAGTAGGTAGAAAGGATCGCTCGGGTTCGGCCCACACGGAGATAGGGGCCGGGGTGAAGGGCAGGGCCGTGGGTTCGGCGGTGACCTCGCCGCGCAGCACGGCGGTCGCTGCGCGTAGCACGTTCGCGAGGGAGGACGAGATTTGGTGAGCCTTCAGACCGTGGAAGATCACGTCGGTGTCGTCGGCACTCCGGGGGACCAGGGTCCACTGACCCTGCGGGCCGACCAGACGGGAGATCTGAGAGTGCAGGAGTTCGAAAACCTGGGCATCGCTGAGCTCAGGAACGGGCGGGGGACTGACCGGTGCAACCGGTGCGACGCGACGTCGACGACCAAACATAGGGAGCCCCTTTCGGCGATCATGCCCGTAGTCTTCTCAGTGTGCCGCTGCCCGGGTGCCGAGCCCCGCTGACACGCCGGGCGCGGGGCGAGTTAGGTCTCGATCTGGCGGTCGTCGGCATCCTGGATGACCGTGCCGATGGCCACGGCGCTGCTGAGCAGCCAGCCGATCCACATCAACGCCAGACGCCAGTCGCGTGGACCGGTACGGGTGGCGCGCAGGATGTTCCATCCACCGGCGAGTACGCCGATCATTGCACTGCTGAAAACGAACTTTCGCATGTAGACCTCCAGTACTCACGTTAACCCGGATAACCCCCGGCTGCGTGTTTCCCGACAATCTGACCGATCGGACAGGATCTGACCGATCGGTCAGCTAGCGTAGCCGGGTGACCTCAGATGCATCCGTTCCCACGCCAGCGACCGCCCGACCGAGTGCCAGTGGCGAACTGCGGGCGACAGCGTTGGATCAATTCGCCTCCGTCGGCTTCGCGGGCACGTCGTTGCAGCAGATCGCCGACGCAGCCGGCTACTCGAAGTCGAGCGTGCTCTACCACTTCGCCTCCAAGGAGGCTCTGCTCGAGGAGGTGCTCACCCCGGCCATCGACCGGTTGGAAGCCATTCTCGAACGGTTCCTCGCCACAGCTGAGACCGTCGAGAGCCGGCGACGGTTTGTGAACGACTTCATTGACTTCATCCTCGAGTTTCGACTCGAGCTGCACACCTTCATCAACCAATCCCAGTCGCTGCGCGGCATTCCTGTGATCGACCGGGCGGGCGTACTGATCGTGCGGCTGTCCGACACTCTCTGCCACGGTGAGGCCAGCACGGAGGACCGCATCCGTTTCGGTATTGCCCTCGGCGGTGCCGCCTACACTCTCGTCGCGGGAATGACATTTCTCGGCGAAGAGATCGCCCCGGTCGACGAGATTCGTCCGGCTCTGCTGGCCGTCGTCACCGAACTGCTTGCCCCCGTCACCGTTCGCACCACCCCGTCCCGGAAGTAGCACCCATGGCAACCCTCCTCTATCGAATCGGCCACTTCGCCTACCGGCGCGCAGGCCTGGTGATCGGCATCTGGGCACTGCTGCTGATCGGGATCCTCGGAGTCGGGGTCGCCCTTGGCGGCCAAACCCAAGAGTCCTACGCGATCCCCGGTACCGAATCACAGGAGTCCATCGACAAGCTCGGGGAGGTCTTCCCGCAGGCCGCGGGCGCCGCCGTGCAGGTCGTCTACTCGGCGCCGGACGGGGCATCCGTCAACGACGAGCCCTACCGCACGGCCATCGTCGACATGGCGGCCGAGCTCGCGGATGTTGCCGGCGTGGATTCGGTGCTGACGCCATTCGACGAATACGCGTCGGGTGCCGTCTCGGACGACACGGCGAGTGCCTTTAGCCAGGTGCAGTTGTCGGGCCTGTCGACCGACGTCACCGAGGAAACCCTGGCGAGTGTGACCGGTACTCGGGACATCGCCGAGGACGTCGGCCTCGAGGTCGCCTTCGGCGGCCAGGTGTTCCAGGAGAACACTTTCGGCATCACCATCTCCGAGGTGCTCGGCCTGATCTTCGCCGGCGTGGTGCTCGTGATCACGTTCGGCTCGCTGATCTCCGCCGGGATGCCGCTTCTGATGGCCCTGATCGGGGTGGGCGTCGCCATCGGCGGCATCACCGTGATCTCCGCATTCGTGCCCGTCTCGAGCACGGCGCCCATGCTCGCCCTGATGCTCGGGCTCGCCGTCGGAATCGACTACGCGCTCTTCATCCTGTCGCGGCACCGAACTCAGCTCGCCAACGGGGTCGAACCGCACGACTCGGCGGCCTCGGCCGTGGCCACCGCCGGCAGCGCCGTCGTCTTCGCCGGGATCACCGTGATCATCGCCCTGCTCGGGCTGCTTGTGGTGGGGATCCCGTTCCTGAGTGTGATGGGGCTCGGCGCGGCCTTCGCCGTGCTGATCTCGATCTTCGTGGCCGTCACGCTGCTTCCGGCCGTGCTCGGCCTTGCCAAGGGGCGCCTCACGCCCAAGGACGGCAGTCGCGCTCACCGCCGCGCCACCCGACCCGACACCGGCCGCCCCACGCTCGGCCACCGTTGGGTGAACCTTGTGCTCAAGGCGCCGATCGTGGCCGTACTTCTGGTTGTGGGCGTGCTCGGAACGCTGGCGATCCCGGCCCTCAGCCTTGACTTGAACCTCCCCGACGGGGCGTCCGAGCCGGCCGATTCGACGCAGCGCGAGGCGTTCACCATGCTCGAAGAGGGCTTCGGCCCGGGCTATAACGGTCCGCTCATCGTCGTCGTCGACATCACCCAGACCACGGATATCTTCGGGGACCTCGACACCATCGGCGCGGAACTGCGCACCCTGCCCGACGTAGCGTTCGTGGGTCAGGGAACCCCGAACCCGACCGTTGACACCGCCATCATCCAGGTCATGCCCAAGAGCGCACCGAGCGCACCCGAGACCAAGGCGCTCGTACAGGCCATCCGCGATCTCGCCCCGTCGATTGATGACGATCTGGGCACCCCTATCACCGTCACTGGTGCGACTGCGGTGTCGATCGACATCTCCAACCGCCTCAGCAACGCGCTCGTGCCGTTCGCCCTGATCGTGGTCGGACTCTCGATCATCCTGCTGACCATGGTTTTCCGCTCGATCTTCGTGCCGATCAAGGCGGCCCTCGGCTTCCTGCTGTCGGTGGCCGCGTCGATCGGCGCCACCGTGGCGATCTTCCAGTGGGGTTGGTTCTCCGACCTGCTCGGGGTGGAGACCCCCGGACCGATCCTCAGCTTCCTGCCCATCCTTCTGATGGCCGTGCTCTTCGGTCTCGCCATGGACTATGAGGTGTTCCTCGTCTCGGGTATGCGGGAGGAGTTCGTGAAGACCGGCCTGGCCCGGGAATCCGTTGTGCACGGGTTCTCTCACGCTGCCCGGGTCGTGACCGCCGCCGCGTTGATCATGTTCTTCGTGTTCTTCGCGTTCGTGCCCGAAGGCACCGGGCCGATCAAGGGCATCGCCTTCGCGCTCGCCATCGGAGTCTTCCTTGACGCTTTCCTGGTGCGGATGACTTTGGTCCCGGCCGCCATGGCCCTCGCCGGCGACGCCGCCTGGTGGCTTCCACGCTGGCTCTCCCGCATCCTTCCCAACGTGGACATCGAGGGTGAGGGATTGCGCCAGCACCTGGCCGACAAGGAGTGGGCCACTGGTGAGACTCGCGCCATCACGGCTGAGGCGACGGTCTTCGGTTTGCCTGAGAGCCCATTCGGCCCGTTCGATCTGACTGTCGACGCCGGAACCGTCGTCATGATGACCGGCTCAGCCACCCGCCGCCGCGTCGTCGCCGCCACATTGGCCGGCCGGCTCGACCCAGTGTTCGGCCGCCTCCAGGTGCAGGGTGCCCCGCTGCCGTCCGAACGTGCCCGCGCCCTCAGGATGGTGGCGCTCGCCGACGTGGGCGACAGCCGTGACAACGGCCTGACCGTGGGGGAGTTGCTTGCCGAACGGCTGGACCTGGCGCATCCGTGGTACCGGGCCGGGTCTCGGCGTTCACTTATCACCGGTTGGGTCGAGCGCCTTAACGTGGCGCTCGGCCGCGGCCGGGGCGACCACGCAGCCGGCCCGCTCCGGCCAGGCGCGAGCGTGTCCTCGCTCTCCGCCCTCGAGCGGGCCGCCGTGCTCGTGGCCGCGGCGCTCACCGAGAACCCGGGCGTCGTCATCGTCGACCTCGGCGAGGGGCTGCCCGGCGACCCGACGGGGCGCGACCTCGTGCAGGTGCTGGCCGCCCTCGCCCCGGCATCGACCACCGTGATCATCGGCGCAGCGTCCTTCCCGAATGCCGCCCCGGCCCATGGCGGCGCCCGCCCCCTGCAGGCCCTCCACCTCGACTCCCGTGCCCAAAGTTCCATCGACAAAGTCACTTCTGACCGAAAGGCCCTGCAGCGATGAGTACCAGGCTCGAGAAACTCTTCAGCCGCACGCCCGGGGAGCGCCGATGGACCGTTGGGGCCCTTCTGGCCGGCCTGATCGTGGTGCCGCTCACGGTGGCCGGCCTCTTCGCCGGCGCCCTGGCGACCGCCGACCAGCGCGTGGACACCCTGCCGGCGATCGTCGTCAACAACGACGAAATCGTCACCACGACGCTCCCCGACGGCACTGAGCAGCCCGTGTTGGCCGGCCGACTGCTGGTGACCGAACTCACCAAGCCGTCCGGTGACGGGTCTGCCGCAACTGGGTTCGACTGGACGATCTCCAACTCCACGGATGCCGCAGCGGCCCTGGCCGCCGGCGACGCCTACGCGGTGCTCACGATCCCGGAGGACTTCTCGTCGTCGGTGACCTCGCTGGGTGGCACCGCGCCCGTTCAGGCGAACCTGGACATCCGCACGGATGACGCGCACTCGTTCTTGGCCGGATCGGTGGCCCAGTCAGTGGGCACAGCCATGTCGGGAGCCTTCGGCCGGGAGATCACCGCGCAGTACCTGAACGGGCTGTACACGAACTTGGCCGGGTTGGGGGAATCGCTGACCCAGGCTGCGGATGGCGCCGCTCAGGTCTCGACCGGTGTCTCCGGCGTGGTCACTGGGCTGGATTCGCTGGCCGGCGGCACGGCCGCCGCAGCCTCCGGAGCCTCGACGGCCGCGACCGGCGCCGCCACGTTCTCTTCCGGCGTGACCGAGTACACCCAGGGCGTCACCGGTCTCAGCGACGGCCTGACCCAACTGAACAGAGGCGCGGCCGGGCTGGCCCCGCTCGCCACTGGACTGCCGGCCTACGCGGCCGGGGTACAGGCCACCGCCGACGGATTCAGCGAGCTGAACGCCGCCATGCAGAGCGACCCTCGCGTTGCCGACTACGCGCCGGCCCTGCTGGAGATTCAGGGTGGGCTGGACGCCCTAGCCGCGCAGAGCCCCGGTATCCGCCAGGCCGGTCCAGGGATCCAGGGCGTGCTCGATGGTGTGTCCCAGAGCGCCACCGGTGCAAGCCTTCTCGCGGCCGGTGGCGGTGATCTGCGCGGCGGCGCCGGTGAGCTCGCCACTGGAGTCGCGGGTATCTCCACCGGACTCTCGCAGCTGGCCACCGGAACAACGGATGCAGCCACAGGTGCTCGGCTGCTCGAAACGGGTGCGGCCGAACTCGCCGGCGGGCTGCGGGACGGCGCCGACAGCGCGGCCCCACTCACCGACACCGACCCGGTCGTCACTTCGGCGGTGGTATCCGAACCGGTCGGCATCACCACGGAGCGCGACAACGCGTTCGCGTCGATCGGCCCGGTGATCGGGATGGTCTTCGTTCCGATCGGGCTCTGGATCGGCGCGCTCGCCATCGTCCTGGTCATGAAGCCGCTGTCGGCGATCGCACTGGCATCGACCGCATCGACGGGCGGCCTCGTGGCCCGCAGCCTCGGCCGCGCGTTCGGCATCGCCGCCGCCCAGGCCGTGGTCGTTGTCCTGCTGCTGCACAGCACCCTGGGGGTCGCGTGGTCGCTGCTTCCCGCCACGCTGGCCTTCGCCGTGTTCCTTGCCTTCGTGTTCGCTGCGGTGCACCACTTCCTCACAGCCGCCTTCGGTCGGGTTGGAATCGTGGTCTCCCTCGTGTTGCTCGCGCTACAGCTCACTGCGGTGGGCGGGCTCTACCCGATCGAACTGGTGTCCACGCCGTTCCAGTTGATCAGCCCGTACCTGCCGCTGACCTGGGCGGTGCAGGGCATGCAGGCCATCGTGTCCGGGGGAGACGGCGGCGCTGGCGGGCCTGCGGCCATCCTGATGATCTTCGCGCTGGTGAGCGTGCTGGCCTCGTACGCGACCGTCGCGAGGCGGCGAGGTGCCCGCTCGTTCGGTCTGGCGCAGGTGCGCGGCTGACCCGGGGCCGCCGCTGACGCGGGCCTCCGCTACCTCGCCCTGAACGGGTCCGCCTGAACAAAATCGACGGAGAATATGCTGGAAACGGCCCCGGATGTCCCGGAAATGGAAGTTTCCGTCAAAATCTCCGTCGAATTGGTTCGACGACCCGGGTCAGAGGGCGGTCGGGCCCTCGCCGATGCTCAACCAGGAGCCGGAGCCTCCGCGGGCGTCGGTGCCTGCTCGAGTGTCAGAACCGGAGCCGGTGCCGCGGCCCCCGTCGCCGGTGCGGACATCTTTCATCGCCTGAAGCTGCCGGTCGACATCCGCTTTCGTCGCACCGGCCGACAGCTGCCGCTCGAGGTCGGAGTCTGGCGCGGCCGTGACATCGTGTAGAGCGCCGCTGGACAGCAGTTCGTCGGTGGCGGCCGCGCGCGCCCGCATCTGGGCTACCCGGTCCCTGGCCCGATCCAGGCCGGCGCCGGCATCGGTGATCTCGGAGCCGAGTCCCGCCGTGCCCTCGTTGGCCTTCACCCGTGCCTGGGAGGCGGCGTAGGTGGCCTTCATCGTCTCCTTCTCCGTGCGGAAGACGGCGATCCGTTCGGTCAGGCGCCGCTCATTCTCCTGCAGCTGAGACTGCTGCTGAACCAACGCGAGGTACTGCTCACGGATTCCTGCCACCTGGCCCTCGAGCAGTGAGCGTCGTTCCAATGCCGTGCGGGCCAGGTCGTCCCGGCCCTGGTTGACAGCCTCCTGGGCCTGGTCGGCCAGCCGCCGGTAGCGGCCGCCCATCTCCTGCCCCAGGAGCTCTATGCGCTTCTTCGCCGTGGCGACCTCGGCCAGGCCGTGACGCACCTGCTGGAGCATCTTCAACTGCTGCTCATAGCTGTCGTCGAGGGCCTCGCGGGGGTCCTCCAGCCGGGTCAGGGCCCTGTCGGACTTGCTGCGGAGAATGACGCGCAGCCGCGAGGTGAAGCTCATGATGCACTCTTTCTACTGAGGTGGTTGCCGGACTCGGTCCCACGCGGAACGCGGGACCCGTCGTTGCCGTTGAGGCTGCGCAGTTCATCAACACCGGCTCGAAGCGCGGCAACTTCTAGCTCTACGTCGGAGTGCAGCGTCGTCAGGGTGTCATCGGTGAGGTCGCCGAGCCCGGCCGAGACCGCGGAGCGCAGCCGGCGCACCACCTGGGCCACCTGGTCCACGCGGGCGCCGGCCGCCGGCAACATCTCGGCGAGCACAGCGGGATCGGTCTCGCTCGTCAGCAGTCGCAGCTGCGATTGCAGTGCCACGCCCTCACACGCAATCCGCCGAAAGAGCCGGGGCAGCTCGCCGAGCGGTCCCTGGCTACGCCGCGCCAAGTCGACGGCTGCCTGGCCGCTGTCGAGGGAGTCCGTCAGCCGCAACTGCAGCTTCAGAACCTCGTGCTTCGGACCCCAACTGATGCGGGCGCGCGAACGCAGCACCGCACGGTGCAGGGAACGACTCCGGCGAATGCGTTTGTACACCGCCCGCACCACCAGGGACAACGAAACGAAGGTTATGAGGCTGATGGTCGCGAGCACGATCATCACCCAGCTCAGCAGAAAACTCAGGTCCATGGGTCCGCCTTTGATCGAACAGGTCTCGGGGGTCACGCCACCGCGCAACACCATCCAACGGTCAAAATACGCGCGAAACCTCAAAGTTGTCACCACGCCGACTGGGCGTCACTGAAAGGCCCGCCAGGCACACATTTCCGACCCGCTGATACCCTGAGGAGATCAGCAAGGTGGTCGCGCACTGCGCCCGCCGGAACGGACGATCCCATTTCTCCTGCAGCCGAAACAACGGCATCCGCTGACGCGAGCCCGACCTATTCCCTCGTCGTCGTCTCCAACCGACTCCCGGTCGAGATCGAGGTAGCCGACGACGGAACCGAGAGTTGGCGCACCTCGCCCGGCGGTCTGGTCACCGCTCTCGAACCCATGATGCGCAGCTCCGACGGAGCCTGGGTGGGCTGGCCGGGCATTGCCGACCGCACCTTCGAGCCGTTCGAGAACGACGGCATCTCCATCGTCCCCGTTCGGCTCAGCGAGTCGGAATTGGAGGAGTACTACGAAGGGTTCTCCAACGACACGATCTGGCCGCTCTACCACGACGTGATCGCCCCGCCACGCTTCCACCGCGAATGGTGGGAGGCCTATGTGCGGGTGAACCGCCGCTTCGCCGACGCCGCCGCATCCGCCGCCGCTCCCGGGGCCACGGTGTGGGTGCACGACTACCAGTTGCAGCTCGTGCCACGGATGCTGCGCGACGCGCGTCCCGACCTCGTGATCGGCTTCTTCAACCACATTCCCTTCCCTCCCTACGGGATCTATGCCCAGCTGCCCTGGCGCAAGCAGATCCTCGACGGCCTGCTGGGTGCCGACCTGATCGGTTTCCAGCGCCTCGCCGACGCCGGCAATTTCTCCCGCGCCGTGCGCCGCCTCTACGGCTACCCGACCCGCGGCGTCGCCATCGACGTCCCCGCCGCCGACGGTAAGCACCGCCGCGTAATCGCCAAGCATTTCCCGATCTCCATCGACGCTGCTTCCTATGAGGAGCTGGCGCGGCGCCCCGAGATCCAGGAGCGGGCGCGCCAGATCAGGGAAGACCTCGGCAACCCGAAGACGATCATGCTGGGTGTGGACCGGCTCGACTACACCAAGGGCATCGCCCACCGCATCAAGGCGTTCGGCGAGCTGCTCGCCGACGGCAGCCTGAGCGTGGAAGACGTCACCCTGGTGCAGGTCGCCAGCCCGTCCCGCGAACGCGTCGGCCCCTACATCGCCCTACGCGATGAGATCGAACTCGCCGTCGGCCGCCTTAACGGTGACTTCTCCACGATCAGCCACACCGCCATCAGCTACCACCACCACGGCTACCCGCGCGAGGAGATGGTGGCGCTTTACCTCGCCGCCGACGTGATGCTGGTGACCGCGCTCCGCGACGGCATGAACCTCGTCGCCAAGGAGTACGTGGCCGTGCGCTTCGACCGTGACGGCGTGCTCGTGCTGAGCGAATTCGCCGGTGCCGCCGACGAGCTCAAGCAGGCTGTGCTGATCAACCCGCACGACATCGACGGGGTCAAGGCCGCCATCCTCCGGGCCGTGGCGATGCCCCGTCAAGAACGGCTCCGACGGATGCGCGCCCTCCGCCGCAAGGTGTTCGACAACGACGTCGCCGCCTGGTCCTCGTCCTTCCTCCGCACCCTGACCGAGGGAGCCGCCGTGCGTCCCGGTATTCCCGACACACTGGCCGGTGCGCTGAAGGATCTCAGCCGGGCCGACAGCATCCTGGTGGCCCTCGACTTCGACGGGACGCTCGCCCCGCACGTCGACAAGCCCGAGGACGCGCGTGCCGTGCCAGGCACTCGAGAGGCCGTGCAACGCCTGCTGGACCTCGACGGCGTGCGCGTCGCGTTCGTCTCCGGCCGGGCGCTGGTCAGCCTGCAGCACGTGTCGCAGCCGCAGACCGACGTTCTCCTCACCGGTTCGCACGGGATCGAGGTGCAGCTGGACACCCCCGAGATCGAACTCGACCTGATCACCGCGGAACTCGAACAGCTCGATGCCCTCGCCCGGGTGCTCGAGCGCATTTCCGGTAGCGTCGACGGAACCTGGATCGAACGCAAGCCGGCCGGCCTCGCCCTGCACACCAGGCTGGCGACACCCCGGAACGCGGCGGCCGCACAGAAGGCCGCGCGCGAGGAGCTGGGCGCGCTGCTGCCCGGCCTGACGGTGCGCGGCGGCAAGGACGTGCTCGAATTCGCGGTGCGCTCGAGTACTAAAGGGGATGCCCTCGAGCGGCTGCGTCGGCACACGGGCGCCGACCAGGTCTTCTACGCCGGCGACGACACCACCGACGAGGACGCCTTCGCGGTGCTGCGGCCCGGCGACGTCGGCCTCAAGATCGGGGCGGGCGATTCGCTCGCCGGCTACCGCGTGCGCGGCCCGGAAGACGTTCCACTGGTGCTGGGCCTGATCGCCGACTCCCGAGCGGCCGTCGCCGCGGAGCGGGAGGCCGCCGCAGGGGCGTGAGCCCCTGACGACGTTCCGCCCTCAGCGGACGTTCTAGACTCAGTGCATGACTGAGATCGACATGAAGCCTCGCAGCCGCGACGTCACCGACGGAATCGAAGCCACCACCTCGCGTGGGATGCTCCGGGCCGTCGGTATGGGGGACGCAGACTGGGACAAGCCCCAGATCGGCATCGCCAGTTCGTGGAACGAGATCACGCCCTGCAACCTCTCCCTTGACCGCCTCGCGCAGGCCGCCAAGGAAGGCGTGCACGGCGGCGGCGGCTATCCGTTGCAATTCGGCACCATTTCGGTCTCCGACGGCATTTCAATGGGCCACGAGGGTATGCACTTCTCCCTCGTTTCCCGTGAGGTCATCGCCGACTCGGTGGAGGTCGTCATGCAGGCCGAGCGTCTCGACGGCTCCGTGCTGCTCGCCGGCTGCGACAAATCGCTCCCGGGCATGCTGATGGCCGCGGCCCGCCTCGACCTGGCCAGCGTCTTCCTCTACGCCGGTTCGATCGCCCCCGGCTGGGTCAAACTCTCCGACGGCACCGAAAAAGACATCACCATCATTGACTCCTTTGAAGCGGTCGGCGCCGTCAAGGCCGGGCGGATGTCCTTGGCCGACGCCAAACGCATCGAGTGCGCCTTCGCCCCCGGCGAGGGTGCCTGCGGCGGCATGTACACCGCCAACACCATGGCCAGCGTGGCCGAGGCCCTCGGCATGAGCCTGCCCGGCTCGGCCTCCCCGGCCTCCGCCGACCGCCGCCGGGACTACTACGCGCACCGCTCCGGCGAGGCCGTCGTCAACCTGCTGCGGCTCGGGATCACAGCCAGGGACATCCTGACTCGCAAGGCCTTCGAGAACGCGATCGCCGTGGCGATGGCGTTCGGCGGCTCCACCAACGTGGTGCTGCACCTGCTTGCCATCGCGAACGAAGCCGAGGTCGAGCTCACCCTCGACGACTTCAACCGCATCGGCGACAAGGTGCCTCACATCGGCGACCTCAAGCCGTTCGGCAAGTACGTCATGAACGACGTCGACCGTCACGGCGGCGTGCCGGCCGTGATGCGGGCCCTGCTCGAGGCCGGCCTGATCCACGGCGACGCACTCACCGTGACCGGCAAGACCGTGGCCGAGAACCTCGCCGAAATCGACCCGCCCGAGCTCGACGGCACGGTGCTGCGCACCCTCGACAACCCCATCCACGCCAGCGGCGGAATCACCATCCTCAAGGGCTCGATCGCTCCCGAGGGTGCCGTCGTCAAGACCGCCGGCTTCGACTCCGACATCTTCGAGGGACCCGCTCGCGTGTTCGAACGCGAGCGCGCGGCCATGGACGCGCTCACTCTGGGGGAGATCCAGAAGGGCGACGTCGTCGTCATCCGCTACGAGGGTCCGAAGGGCGGACCCGGAATGCGGGAGATGCTCTCGATCACCGCCGCCATCAAGGGCGCCGGGCTCGGCGCCGATGTACTACTCTTAACGGACGGTCGATTCTCAGGCGGCACAACCGGACTGTGCATCGGCCATATAGCACCCGAAGCGGTGGACGCAGGTCCAATCGCCTTCGTGCGCGATGGTGATCTCATACGGGTCGATATCGCAGCTCGCACGCTCGACCTACTGGTCGACCCTGATGAGCTGGCCGCCCGGAGTGTTGGCTGGGCACCTCTGCCCCCGCGCTACACCCGGGGCGTTCTCGCAAAGTATTCGAAGCTGGTTCAGTCTGCGGCCGTCGGCGCCGTCACGGGCTAGATCACCATCCGTCATCGAAATCGAATTAGGGACTGAGATCACATGACCGCGGAAACCCCCGTGCCATCACCGTCGCCCTCGCCTGCCGTGCCTGCCTCGGGCACAGACTCCGGTACGCCCGAAATTCTCACCGGGTCCGGCGCGATCATCAAGTCGCTGGAACTGCTGGGCGTCACGGACGTCTTCGGGCTGCCGGGCGGCGCCGTCATCCCGCTTTACGATGAGCTGATGAGTCAGACCGGCATCCGGCACATCCTGGTGCGCCACGAGCAGGGCGCCGGTCACGCCGCGGAAGGCTACGCCTCGGCGAGCAACCGCGTCGGGGTGGCGATCGCCACGTCCGGCCCCGGCGCGACCAACCTGGTCACCGCCATCGCCGACGCCTACATGGACTCGGTGCCGATTCTCTGCATCACCGGCCAGGTCTTCTCCACCCTGATGGGCACGGATGCCTTTCAGGAGGCAGACATCGTCGGCATCACCATGCCGATCACGAAGCACTCCTTCCTGGTCAAGCGACCCGAGGACATCCCCGCGGCCATCGCGTCGGCGCACCTGATCGCGTCCACCGGCCGACCAGGACCGGTGCTGGTGGACATCACGAAGGACGCCCAGCAGAAGAGCGCCCCGTTCATCTGGCCGCCCAAGCTCGACCTGCCTGGCTACCGTCCGGTCACCAAGGCCCACGGCAAACAGGTTCTGGCCGCGGCCCAGCTGCTCGCCGAGGCCAAGAAGCCCGTTCTCTATGTGGGAGGCGGCGTCATCCGTGCCCGCGCGTCGGAAGAACTGCTCGCGTTCGCCGAACTGAGCAAGACGCCCGTTGTCACCACGCTGATGGCGCGGGGCGCGTTCCCCGATTCGCACGACCAGCACTTGGGTATGCCCGGGATGCACGGCACGGTGTCCGCGGTGCTCGCACTGCAGGAGGCCGATCTGATCATCGCCCTCGGCGCCCGCTTCGACGACCGCGTCACCGGCAAGGTCTCCGAGTTCGCACCACACGCCACGATCGTGCACGTCGATGTGGACCCGGCCGAGATCGGCAAGATCCGCGCTGCGGACGTGCCCATCGTCGGTGACGCCAAGGACGTCCTTGCCGACCTCACGGCGGCATACGCGGCCGCCGTCACGACCACGACGCCCGATATCGATGCGTGGTGGACCTACCTCAAGGGGCTGCGCGAGGAGTTCCCGCTGGGCTACTCCGAGCCCACCGACGGCTTGATGAGCCCGCAATTCGTGATCCAACGCATCGGTGAGTTGACCGGGCCGGAAGCGGTCTACGCGGCCGGCGTCGGCCAGCACCAGATGTGGGCTGCCCAGTTCATCAAATACGAACGCCCCAACTCGTGGCTCAACTCAGGCGGAGCCGGAACGATGGGCTACTCCATTCCCGCTGCGATGGGTGCAAAGGTGGCCGAACCTGACCGCGTGGTCTGGTCGATCGACGGTGACGGATGCTTCCAGATGACCAATCAGGAACTGGCAACCTGCACGATCAACAACATCCCGATCAAGGTCGCCATCATCAACAACTCCTCGCTGGGAATGGTGCGCCAGTGGCAGACCCTGTTCTACGACGGACGGCACTCCTTCACCGACCTGCACACCGGCCACGGCTCTGCCATGGTGCCGGACTTCGTGAAGCTGTCGGAGGCCTATGGTGCCCTCGCCATCCGGGTCACCAGTCCCGACCAGGTCGACGACGCCATCAAGCTGGCGCTGGCGACCAATGACCGCCCTGTGGTGATCGACTTCATCGTGAGCCGGGACGCCATGGTCTGGCCGATGGTGCCGCAGGGCGTCAGTAACAGCTATGTGCAGTACGCCAAAGACCACGCGCCGACTTGGGAAGAGGAATAACCCGTGAGCACCCACGTTCTGAGCCTCCTCGTCGAGGACAAGCCCGGCCTGCTCACCCGAGTCGCCGGCCTTTTCGCCCGCCGCGGCTTCAATATCGAGAGCCTGGCGGTCGGGCACACCGAGGTCCCCGGGCTCTCCCGCATCACGATCCTCGTCGATGTCGAAGACGCACCGCTGGAACAGGTGACCAAGCAGCTGAACAAGCTGATCAACGTCATTAAGATCGTCGAACTCGACCCGGCCCAGTCAGTGCAGCGCGAACACCTGCTCGTCAAGGTGCGCGCCGACAACACGACCCGGTCGATGGTGCTCGAAGCCGTGACCCTGTTCCGGGCCCGCGTCGTCGACGTGTCCGTTGACGCAGTCGTGATCGAGGTCACCGGAGACTCCGGCAAGACCCAGGCGCTGCTGCGCGTGCTCGAGCCCTACGGGATCAAGGAAATCGCCCAGTCCGGCCTGCTTGCCATCGGCCGAGGGTCGAAATCGATCAGCGAGCGCGTCTTCAAAAACTAAAGCTCCATAACCGCTTACAACAACAAGGAGAACATTTACTCGTGTCTGAGATTTACTACGACAAAGACGCAGACCTCTCGATCATCCAGGGCAAGAAGGTAGCCGTCGTCGGCTACGGCTCTCAGGGTCACGCGCACGCGCAGAACCTGCGCGACTCGGGTGTCGAGGTCGTCATCGGCCTCAAGGAGGGCTCGAAGTCCAAGGCCAAGGCCGAAGAAGCCGGCTTCACAGTTCTCAGCACCGCCGAGGCGTCCGCCTGGGCCGACGTCATCGTCATTCTGGCGCCCGACCAGGTGCAGCGTCACCTGTTCGCCGACGACGTACTGCCGAACCTCGCCGCGGGCAAGGCCCTCGTCTTCGGACACGGCTTCAACATTCGCTTCGGCTACATCACGGCCCCCGAGGGCATCGACGTCGTCATGGTCGCCCCCAAGGGACCGGGCCACACTGTGCGCCGCGAGTACGAGGCCGGCCGAGGCGTTCCCGTGATCGTCGCCGTGGAGAAGGATGCGTCGGGCGCCGCCTGGCCGCTCACTCTGAGCTACGCCAAGGCTATCGGTGGCCTGCGTGCCGCCGGCATCAAGACCACCTTCACCGAAGAGACCGAAACCGACCTGTTCGGTGAGCAGGCCGTTCTCTGCGGTGGCGCGTCGCAGCTGATCCAGTACGGCTTCGAGGTTCTCACCGAGGCCGGCTACCAGCCGCAGGTTGCCTACTTCGAGGTGCTGCACGAGCTCAAGCTCATCGTCGACCTGATGTGGGAGGGCGGCATCGCCAAGCAGCGTTGGAGCGTCTCCGACACCGCCGAGTACGGCGACTACGTCTCCGGCCCGCGCGTCATCGACGCCCACGTGAAGGAGAACATGAAGGCCGTTCTCGCCGACATTCAGAACGGTGCCTTCGCGGCCCGCTTCATCGAGGACCAGGACGCAGGGGCACCGGAGTTCCTGGCCCTGCGCAAGAAGGGCGAAGAGCACCCGATCGAAGCCACCGGCCGCGAGCTGCGCAAGCTGTTCGCCTGGAACGCCTCTGCCGACGACGACTACATCGACGGCGAAGCCGCGCGCTAACACTCACGCGCGTACGACCAGCGGGGCCGATCTACTCGATCGGTCCCGCTGCCGTATTGAGAGTGCCGGTGGACCAGGGTATGCCTTCGGTTGCTTGCCCTGCCCGATGAAGCTGTCTGGCATAGTCCCCAGCGGATGACCCGGGCCGCCGTCGCTGCCCTCCGCGCGGCCAGACAGGCTCCGCCAACGGCAATCGTAGGCGATTCTGCCTGGGGCGTTGACACGCCGGCGGTGCCAGCCTCGCTGGTGCCATGAGGTGAACGACCTGCCGAGGAAGGTTTCCGGTCACCTGATCGCGGCCGGCGATTCCGCAAGCAGTTACGCCAGGCAAGTCCGGAACGGCATGATCGACCGGCCCCGACGGGATCTAGGGCGACGCATCGTTCATGGTGGTCGGGTTCGCCCCGCGGCGCAGCGGATGTCCCGGCCCAGGCTTCTGGAACTCGTGGCGCAGAAGAAGGTTCCGGACGACACGGAAGCCACACGGCGGTTCCGGCGCGACCAGATATCGAAGGGGGATCGCACCTTCTCTGGCTCCGTCAGCAAAAGCTCTGAAAGTCGTGATCAGCCGATAGTGTGCGCCGCAGCCGTGTGACAGATCGGTACGCTGGTCAGATGACTTCTGGACCCTCCGAACGCGACCGGGACGACGCCCTGGGCTGGGCCGGCGACGACGACCCCACACTCGTCTCCGGGGACGAGGCCGGGGCCGCCGAGCACGCCCGCCCCGCCGAGCCCGCTTCCGGAGCAGTCCTGGCGCCCGGTGCCGACCCCGCCGGTGTCTCCGCGGCCGACGGCTCGGGCGAACCGCCGGAGGGATGGACCGTGACCGGTCCGGCATCCGCTGTCGAGGCGCAGGCGGCGGCCGACGCCGCCGCGACCCGTGCGGCCACGAGCTCACTGGCCCTGGTCTCGCTGGGCATCTTCGGGGGAATCTACCTGCTCTACACGATCGGCTGGTTCATCGGCGCGGGTCGCATCCAGACCCCGACCTCCGACGTGGTCTCCGAGTTCATGTTCACGCTCGGCCTGTGGCTGGCCGTGGCGGCGCCGGCGGTGTGGTTCGCGGTGACGTACTGGCTCACCCGCGCACACCCGCGAGCCCGGTTCGGCTGGCTCCTGATCGGCGTCATCCTGCTCGTCCCACTGTCGTTCGTCTCCGGACCGGGAGTCATCGCATGACCGATTCACCTGTGACTACGCCCGCGTCCGGATCCGTGTCCCGTCTGCGAACGCCGCGCTGGGTCTCGACCGGTATCGCGATATTGTTCGGCCTCCTCTACGTCTACGACGTCTGGGAGGGGGTCGGCAACCTCGTCGGTCTGAATATCCTGGCCCAGAGCCTCGATTCCCAGCTGAGCGGATTCGGGATCGTTGTTCTGCTCATCGGCATCCTGGGGCCGCTCGTCGTCTTCGTGTTCGCCGCGTGGATCGGGCGCTTTCGCGGCCCCTTTCCACAGGCGGCCCTGTACCTCGCGGGCATCTGCCTGAGCGCCGTGATCGCCGCCAACATCTTCACCCTCGGCGCGGGCAGCCTGCTCGCCTAGCACCGAGCGCCTAACGGCAACCCGTCCCGAACGAATTCGACGGAGATTTCGCTCCAAACAGCCTGTTTGGGCTCATATAAGGGTGTTTGAGTCAAAATCTCCGTCGAATTGGTCGTTCACGCGCGCTCAGATGATCGCGGTAGCGATCAGGCCCATCAGCACGAGCTGGCCGATCAGGCGCGGCACGAGGGGAAGCGCGGCCACGCCGAAGCGGTCCGGGTAGCGCGAGGCGAACGCATTGGCCGGGAAGACCGCCGCCAGAAAGACGATCAGGCAGGCGCCGGCCGCCACAATCGTGGGTGGGTAGAGCAGTCCGAGCCCGCCGGCGATCTCGAAGACCCCGGTGAGGATGACGAGGTTCGCAGGGCGGAGGAGCCCCGTCGTTCGCAGTCGTGGCGGGATCATCGCCCGCATTGTGCGTGCCACGGGCGGAACGAAGTGTGTGATTCCGGCACCGATGAAGACCACCGCCAGCACGATACGGAGGGCGAACTGAAGGTCAGGGAACGTAACGCTGCTCATTACCCCATTCTCCAGCCGATAGAGTGCTTTTATCTGGCGCCCCACGGTCGCGGCGCAAGCCATGTTTTCTGCTGCTGCTATTGGAGGATCCGTTTTCGTGTCAAGACCTGTTGTCCTTATCGCTGAAGAATTGTCGCCTGCCACCGTCGACGCCCTCGGGCCCGACTTTGAGGTTCGCTCCGTAGATGGCACCGACCGAGTCGCTCTACTGGCCGAACTGGCCACTGCGCATGCCGTGCTGGTGCGCTCCGCCACAAAGGTGGACGCCGAGGCAATCGCCGCTGCACCCCTGCTGAAGGTCATCGCCCGCGCGGGTGTCGGCCTCGACAATGTCGACATTAAAGCGGCCACGGCCGCGGGCGTCATGGTCGTCAATGCCCCGACCTCCAACATTATTTCCGCAGCGGAACTTACCGTCGGTCACATCATCAGCCTCGCCCGGCACATCCCCGCCGCTCACGGCGCCCTGGCCCAGGGACAGTGGAAGCGCTCCAAGTACACCGGAGTCGAGCTCTACGAGAAGACCATCGGCATCATCGGCCTCGGTCGGATAGGTGCCCTCATCGCGGCGCGGATGCAGGCCTTCGGCACGAACATCATCGCCTATGACCCCTACATCACCTCGGCCCGCGCCCAGCAGCTCGGCGTGCACCCGGTCAGCCTCGACGAGCTCCTCGCGCAGTCGGACTTCATCACCATCCACATGCCCAAGACTCCCGAGACCAACGGCATGATCGGCGCCGAACAGTTCAAGCTGATGAAGCCCACCGCGTTCGTCGTGAATGTGGCTCGCGGCGGTCTCATCAACGAGGACGACCTTTACGACGCCCTCATGGCCGGAACGATTGCTGGCGCCGGCCTCGACGTGTTCGTCAACGAGCCGCCGACCGGGTCGAAGCTGCTCGGGCTCGACAACATCATCACCACGCCCCACCTCGGTGCGTCTACCGACGAGGCCCAGGAAAAAGCCGGCGTCTCGGTTGCCAAGTCGGTGCGCCTCGCCCTGTCCGGGGAGCTTGTGCCCGATGCGGTCAACGTGGCCGGCGGTGTCATCGACCCGTACGTGCGCCCCGGAATCCCGCTGGTGGAAAAGCTCGGCCAGGTGTTCTCCGGTCTCGGCGCCCACAGCCCGCTGACCAGCGTCGACGTAGAGGTTCGCGGAGAGCTCGCCGAATACGACGTGAGTGTGCTTCGGCTGGCTGCGCTCAAGGGCATCTTCACCAATGTCGTCAGCGAGACCGTGTCCTACGTCAACGCGCCGCTGCTCGCCGAGCAGCGCGGCGTCGCCGTGCGAATGATCACCGATAAGGAATCGCCGGAGTACCGCAACGTCATCACGCTGCGCGGCGCCCTGGCCGACGGCTCGCAGGTCTCGGTGTCCGGCACCCTGACCGGCTCCAAGCAGATCGAGAAGATCGTCGAGATCAATGGCTACGACGTCGAAGTTCCCTTCGACGACCACCTGATCGTGATGCTCTACACGGACCGTCCGGGAATCGTTGCCGTCTACGGCCGCGAGTTCGGCGACGCGGAGATCAACATCGCCGGCATGCAGATCGCGCGCCACGTGGCCGGCGGCAAGGCGCTGAGCGTGCTGACGGTCGACTCGCCCGTGCCGGCCAGCCTGTTGGCGAAGGTGCGCGACGCGATCTCGGCGGAGGCCATGATCGAAATCTCCATCACCGAATAGCGGTTCCGTCGGTCATTCGACCGATCACCGCGAGCAACCGGTCCAGCCTCGTCGTCGATGTGTCGTCGACGGCGGGGTGGCCGGGGCTCGCGAGGGTGGATTCGTAGTACAGCCCGTCACTGACGAGCATGATCACCTCGGCCACGTCCGGGTCTCCCACCGCTTCCTCGATGACGCTCAGCCACTGGCGCCGAGTTGAGGCCAAGGCGGCATTGGCCAGCGGATGCGCCCCCTGAGCCAGCCGCACGGCCGCACCAATCGACTGGTCCAGCGCCGTTCCCTCGCTCATCGACGTGCGGATGAGATAGTCGATTGCTCCGGCCGGGGCCGCTCGTATCCGCTCCACATCGTCGGCGACGAGAGCGTCGAGCCGGGCCAGGAGCCCCTCGACGAGCGCGTCCTTCGAGCCGAAGTGATAGAGCAGACCGCCCTTCGAAAGGGCGGCCGCCGCCGCAACCGCGTCAAGAGTTGCCGCCCGTTCGCCCTGGTCGATGAGGAGTTGCGCGAACGCATCCAGGATGCGATCACGCGTGGGGGAGGTGCGGTGCGCCCCTGTGGCCGGGGCTGCACTGTCGAAGGTCATGGTGCTACTATACCGTCTGGACGGTACAGCATCCGTCTCTGAAGCCGAAAGCAGTCGTAACCGTGTCGAATTCCGTGCGTGATTTCATCCCCAGTGTTGCCCTGAGCCCGGTGATCAGCCCCCACCGCCGGTGGTGGGCGCTCGTCGTGCTCATGCTGCCCGTGCTTCTGGTCTCGATCGACAACACGGTGCTCAACCTCGCCCTGCCGGCCATCTCCGAAGCGCTGCGGCCCACCGGCACGCAGCTGCTCTGGGTGATCGACATCTACCCGCTCATGCTCGCCGGCCTTCTGGTGGCCATGGGCAGCCTGGGCGACCGGATCGGGCGGCGGCTGCTGCTCTTGATCGGTTCGGCGGGTTTTGGCCTGGTATCTGTGGTGGCGGCCTTCGCCCCAAGCATCGAGTGGCTCATCTTCGATCGGGCCGTGCTGGGATTCTTCGGCGCCATGCTGATGCCGCCGACACTGTCGCTGCTGCGGTCCGTGTTCACCGACCGCAACCAGCGCCGGCTGGCGATCGCCATCTGGGCAAGCGGTTTCGCCGCCGGCAGTGCGCTCGGCCCCGTGGTGGGAGGCGTTCTCCTGGAACACTTCGCCTGGGGGTCCGTCTTCCTGCTCGCCGTGCCGCTGCTCGTGCCGCTGCTGGTTCTCGGGCCGCTGCTTGTGCCGGAGTCCCGCGACCCGAACCCCGGACGCATCGATGCCCCGAGTATCGTGCTCTCCCTGGCGACCATGCTGCCGGTCGTCTATGGCATCAAGGCCGTGGCCGAGCACGGAGCAACGCCCTTCTCGGTCGGGCCGATCGCGCTCGGCCTGGCCGCCGGTATCCTCTTCGTGCGCCGCCAGCCTCGGTTGACCCACCCGATGATCGACCTCGGACTGTTTCGCCAGGGTGCCTTCAGTGGGGCAATCGGCGTGAATCTGCTCAGTGTGGTGGCCCTCGTCGGCGGGCTGTTCTTCGTTTCGCAGTACCTGCAGCTGGTACTGGCCCTCTCGCCGCTTGAGGCAGGCCTCGTGCTTGTGCCGGGGCTGGTGGCCATGATCGTGTCTGGCCTCGTGGTCGTGCCGATCGCCCGGCGCGTGCGTCCGTGGCTCGTCGTTCCGGTGGCGCTACTTATTTCGGCCAGCGGTTACGCGGCCGCCGCGCTGGGCGGGGCCGACCTCGATGCGACCGGCATCGCACTCGTTTTCGTGGCCCTCGGGATCGGCATCGGCGCGGCCGAGACGGTGTCGAACGAGCTGATCGTGGCGAACGCCCCGGCGGATAAGATGGGGGCGGCATCCGCTGTCGGGGAAACGGCGTACGAGCTGGGCGCCGTTCTCGGCACGACCATTCTCGGCACAATTCTGACGGCTTCGTACCGCAGTTCGGTCGTTCTGCCGGAAGCGCTCACGGCGGAGCAGTCCGCGGCGGCCGCAGAGACGCTGGGCGGGGCGGTGGCTGTGGCCGACGGATTGCCTTCCGGACTGGCCGAGGTGTTGCTCGGCTCGGCTCGAGAGGCCTTCACCAGTGGAATCGGGCCCACCGCCTGGATCGGGGCCGCCCTGGTGCTGACGGCGGCGTTCGTGGCACTGGTCACCCTGCGCAAGGCCACCTGATCGGCTGAGCGGCGCTGGGTCGGCGGGCGCGCCAGAGCCCGTGCCGACAACTTCATCGACACCGGCTCTGGCACGAAGACGGCGAACTCAGACGACTCAGACGTCGTCGACGGAACGCTTCTGCGAGGTGACCTGCTCGCCGCTGGCCGGGTCGACGGCGCTGCGGGTCGTGGTCACGCTGCTGCGCTTGCGGGTCAGCAGCACGATGCCGATGATCATGATGGCGGCACCGGCGCCCATCAGGATGTAGCCGACCAGCTCGATGTCCATCCACTCGACGGTTACGTTGAGGGCAAACACCATGATGGCGCCGACCACGAGGAGGAAGATTCCCAATCCGAGACTCATGCGGGACTGCTTTCTGTTGGTTGTCAGGAGTTGTCCAGCTTAGACACTCGATCCGTCGCAGTAGGGTTTATCTACAGCCAACTTCCAGACATACGGAGTCGAATGTCCCCTCTCATCAAGCTCGCTGTCATCCCCGGCGACGGGATCGGCCCCGAGGTCGTCGCCGAAGCGGTCAAAGTTCTCGAAGCGGCCACCGCGGCCGATGACGTCTCTTTCGACGCAACCTGGTTCTCTCTGGGTGCCGCACGGTTCCTGGAGACTGGCGATGTGCTCACCGATGAGGACCTGACGGCGATAGCGAGTCACGACGCCATCCTTCTCGGCGCCGTCGGCGGTGTGCCGGGGGATCCGCGCCTCGTCAACGCGAATATCGAGCGGGGTCTGCTGCTGAAGCTGCGCTTCTCACTTGACCACTACGTGAACCTGCGCCCGAGCGTTCTCTTCCCCGGCGTGCCCAGCCCGCTGGCGGCGCCAGGCAACGTCGACTTCGTCGTCGTTCGCGAAGGCACGGAGGGCCCGTACGTCGGCAACGGCGGGGCTATCCGCCAAGGCACCACCCACGAGGTTGCCAATGAGGTCTCCGTCAACACGGCCTTCGGCGTGGAGCGCGTGGTGCGCTACGCGTTCGAGAAGGCGCAGGGCCGGCCGCGCCGCCACCTCACCCTCGTGCACAAGACGAATGTGCTCGTCTTCGCAGGCAGCCTCTGGCAGCGGATAGTCAGCGCCGTCGCGGCGGAATACCCCGATGTGACGGTCGACTACCTGCACGTCGACGCGGCCACGATTTTTCTGGTCTCGAATCCGAGTAGGTTTGACGTCATCGTCACGGACAACCTCTTCGGCGACATCCTCACCGATCTCGCGGCGGCAATCAGCGGTGGCATCGGTCTCGCGGCCTCCGGGAACATCAACCCCGAGGGCAGGTTCCCCAGCATGTTCGAGCCGGTACACGGTTCGGCACCGGACATCGCGGGCAAACAAGTGGCTGACCCCACGGCGGCCATCCTTTCAGTGGCGCTGCTCCTGGCGCACCTCGGTCTCACCGATGCCGCAGCCCGGGTGAGTGCCGCCGTGACAGCCGACATCGTGGCCCGTGCGGCTCTCGGAATCCCTCGGAGCACCAGCGCCGTGGGCGACGCCATCGTGACTCGACTGACAGACAAGGGAATGCAATGAGCCAGACACAGGTCGGCCAGACATCCGGCACCACCACGTTTCCGTTGACGTTCAGCCTCACGCCGTCTACGGAGTCCCGCACGGCGGTCGAACGCGAGGAGATCCTCGCCGACCCCGGCTTCGGCAAGAAGTTCACCGATCACATGGTCGCCATCGACTGGACCATCAACAAGGGTTGGCATAACGCCCGCGTCATGCCCTACGGGCCCCTGCAGCTCGACCCTGCCTCCTCGGTTCTGCACTACGGCCAGGAAATATTCGAGGGGCTGAAGGCCTACCGCCACTCCGACGGGTCGATCTGGACCTTTCGCCCGGAGAAGAACGCAGAGCGTCTGCAGCGCTCGGGCCGCCGCCTGGCTCTGCCGGAGCTGTCCGTGGCCGACTTCATCGAATCCATCCGGCAGATCATCGCCGTCGACGGCGATTGGGTTCCCTCCGCGCCGGAGACGAGTCTCTATCTGCGCCCCTTCATGATCGCCAACGAGAGCTTCCTCGGCGTTCGGGCCGCGCACCAGGTGGGCTACTACGTGATCGCCAGCCCGGCCGGAGCGTATTTCGCCGATGGCGTGGCGCCGATCAAGATCTGGCTCTCGACCGAGTACTCGCGCGCCGGCCGCGGCGGCACCGGTGCCGCCAAATGCGGTGGCAACTACGCCGCCAGCCTGCTGCCGCAGATGCAGGCCTACGACAACGGATGCGCGCAGGTGCTCTTCCTCGACGGGGAGACCAGCAGCCGCGTCGACGAGCTTGGCGGCATGAACGTGTTCTTCGTGCACGGCACCGACAGGCTCGTCACCCCGCGCCTGACCGGTTCGATCCTGGAGGGCGTCACCCGGGACAGCATCCTGCAGCTCGCCCGGGACCGGGGCCTGACCGTGGAGGAGCGCGACGTGACTCTCGGAGAATGGCAGGACGGTGTGGCATCCGGTGCCATCACCGAGGTATTCGCCTGCGGAACGGCCGCCGTCGTCACCCCGATCTCCCAGCTCAAGGGGCCGAACCTCTCGATCGGCAACCCGGATGCCCCCGCCGGCAAGATCACGATGGCGCTGCGTCAGGAGCTGACTGACATCCAGTACGGCCGGCTGCCCGACCGCCACGGCTGGCTCACCCGCCTGGACACCCCGGCGGCACAGTCGTGAAGATCGCGCGGTTCAGCGTCGATGGGCTCATTGCGTTCGGCATCATCGATGACGACGAGATCGTGGTGCTCAAGGGCGACCCGATGTTCGCCGGGTATGACCCCACGGGGCAGCGGGTAGCCCTGCGCGACGTGAAGCTGCTCGCCCCGGTGATTCCGCGCTCCAAGATCGTCGGCATGGCGTGGTCCTACTTCGCCGACGAGGCAGAGCAGGCCGCCGCCGATGCTGGCGAGCCGAAATTCTTCCTCAAGCCGAACACCTCCGTGGTCGGCCCCGGCGACGCGATCGTGCTGCCGGTGTCGTCGGGCAACGTGCACGTTGAGGGCGAACTCGCGATCGTGATCGGCAAGATCGCGCGGAACGTGTCCGTCGCCGACGCAGAGGACGTTATCTTCGGCTACACGATTGCGAACGACGTCACCGCCCGTGACCTGCAGGAACGTGACGGCCACCTCACCCGGGCCAAGGGCTTCGACTCGTTCTGCCCCCTCGGGCCGGTCATCGACACCGAGTATGACTGGACCACATTCACCGTGGAGTCGCTCATCAACGGTGACGTCTTCCAGAAGGGCACGGCGGCCCTGCTCAAACACACCGTCGCCGAGACGGTGTCCTTCGTCTCCCAGGTCTTCACGCTGCTGCCGGGCGACGTTATCCTGATGGGCGCCCCCGACCGGTCCGCCTCCGTTGTGCATGGGGACGCCGTGCAGATCGAGGTCCCTGGTATTGGCACGCTGTCGAACCCGGTGCACCGCCCCTGAACGGATGGCGGTGGTCACGTTGCCGCCAACGGCGAGTCTCCGGGGAACCCTATGCGGTATCTTCGGGGAGCCAGGAGCGGATCTGCTCTATCGCCGTGTCGAGCAGCGCCACCGATTCGGTCGCGTTGACCCGGGCGAGCAGCATTGCGCTCAATCCCAGCGAGGCGAGGGTGCGGGCGCGCTCCGGGGCGCGGTCCAGCCTGGTGCCCGGTAGCGTGTCGGCGGCGCGGAGAGCGTCCTGCAGCGCGGTCGTCAGATCGGACCGGTAGCCGTCGACCACCTGACGAGCCAGGTCGTCGTGCCCGGCCAGTCCTGCGGCACAATTCACCAGTAGGCAGCCGCGCCGGGGGGAGTCCTCCGGCAGTGCGGCGACCGCCGATCGGAGTTCTGTGAAGTACGTCAGCAGGGAGGTCCGACCGATTCCGGCGCCGGTCAGGGTTCGCAGCCGGGGGCGGATGACGGTGACCTGGTAGTCCTCGACGGCCGCGTCGAAGAGGCCACGCTTGCTGCCGAAGGCGTGGTAGATGCTGGACCGCCGGAGCCCGGTCGCGTCTTCGAGTTCAGCGAGGGACACCATGTCGAAGCCCCGGTCCCAGAAGAGGTCCCGGGCGGCCTGTACTACGGTGGTGCGATCAAAGCTCTGCAGCCGGCCCATGGTGGTTCCTCCATTTTTCCTGTGAGTGGTTTTGTGTATCGCTCAGTACACAATATATTAGACCATCCGTTACAAAAAGCAGAGGAGTCACTAGTGGCCTCGTCCATCACCAGCACCCAGATCCAGCTCGTCGCCCGTCCCACCGGTTGGCCGACGAATGCCGACTTCCGCACTATTCGCGTCGACCTGCCAGAGCTGACCCCCGGCCAGGTTCGCGTTGCCAACGAGTTTGTCTCGGTCGACCCGTACATGCGTGGCCGGATGAGCGACGCGAAGTCCTACTCCGCGCCGTACGCGCTGAACGAGACGATGACGGGTGGGGCCGTCGGCCGCGTTATCGATTCCGCCTCGGACGCGGTTGCGGTAGGCGACGTGGTCGTGCACCAGTTCGGCTGGCGCGACCTCGTGCAGGGGGACGCCGCCGACTTCCGGGTCGTTCCCGAACTCCCGGGTGTTCCGCTCTCCGCCTATCTCGGCGTGTTGGGTATGACTGCCCTCACCGCCTACGTCGGGCTGCTCGAGGTCGCCGGGCTCAAGGAAGGCGACACCGTCTTCGTCTCCGGCGCGGCCGGTGCCGTGGGCAGCATGGTCGGCCAGATTGCGCGGCTCAAGGGCGCGAAGCGCGTGATCGGCTCCGCCGGGTCGGCCGAGAAGGTCGCCCTCCTGACCGAGAAGTACGGCTTCGACGCGGCCTTTAATTACAAGGACGGCGACATCGCCGAACAACTCTCCGCGGCGGCACCCGGCGGCATCGACGTCTACTTCGACAACGTCGGCGGGGACCACCTGGAGGCGGCGCTGGACAGCTTCAACGATGGGGGACGCGCCGCTCTCTGCGGGGCGATCTCCGTGTACAACAACACCGAGGCCGCCGGTGGGCCGCGAAACCTGGCGAACATGATCGGCCGCGGGCTGACCCTCAAGGGCTTCATCGTGGGCAACTATGTGCAGCACTTCTCCGACTTCTCCGCCGACATGGCGGGGTGGCTCGCCGCGGGCGACGTCGTCTTCGACGAGACCGTGGTCGACGGCATCGACCACGCGGTCGACGCCTTCCTCGGCCTCATGCGCGGTGAGAACACCGGCAAGATGGTCGTCCGCACGAACGTCTGATTTTCCCCGCAGCATCCCTTTCTTTCGATCACAATCTCTGGAGAACCCATGAATTCCGTACTTTTCGTCGTCAGCGCTTCTGACCACTGGACCCTCAATGACGGCAGCCTGCACCCCACCGGCTACTGGGCCGAAGAGCTTGCCGAGCCGCACCGTCTGTTCACCGAGGCCGGCTGGCAGATCACCATCGCGACTCCCGGCGGCGTCGCTCCCACCATCGACGCGGGCAGCCTGACACCCGCGGCCGCCGGCGGAGAAGACCGAGCCGCGGCGATCGTGGCCTACCTCGACACGATCGGCAGCGAACTCGACGAGCCGCGCTCGATCAGTGACGTGACGGTCGCCGACTATGACGTGGTCTTCTACCCCGGTGGACACGGCCCGATGGAAGACCTGGCCGTCGACGCCGTCTCCGGACGCATCATGACCGAGGCCCTCGACTCCGGCCGCATCCTCGGCGTGGTCTGCCACGCCCCTGCCGCGATGCTCGCCGCTGAGCGGGCCGACGGCAGCTGGCCCTTCACCGGCTACCGGATGACCGGCTTCACCGACGAGGAGGAGACCCTCGGCGGTCTCGCCCCGAAGGCGAAGTGGCTCGTGCAGAGCCGCCTGGTCGAGTTGGGCGCCGTCTTCATCGCCGGCGAGGCGTGGGGCGAGCACACGGAAATCGACCGCAACCTCTACACCGGCCAGAACCCGGCGTCCTCGGCCGCGCTCGCCGGCGAGATCATCGCCGCCGTCACCGCGAAGAAGTAACCGATCCCCAGCGGGTCCGATGCAAGCCCGAACGAATTCGACGGAGATATTGCCGACAACGGCGTTTTTGGAGTCAAAAACGGGTGCTTGACCCAAAATCTCCGTCGAATTGGTTCGATGTCGGGCAGAGCGCGTCGCCTGTGATCCAGCGTGGCCAGGCGGCGCGGCCGGCCCCGACCGGCAGGCGGTCGTGGGCGTTGAGATCCAACTAGGGGCGGAGCGCCCGCAGAGCGTCGGTGACGTCGTCCTCGTCGTTCCACAAATGGAACGCCACGCGCACCCGGCCGGCCCGGCCCGACGCGGTGAGGCCCGCCCGGGTGAGGCGGTCGAGGTCGACGCCGCCGGCATCCGGCCAGGTCACGATCGCTTGGCCTGCCGGGGTGAGCTCGAGGCCGGCGCAGAGCGCATCGCCCAGGGTCACGGCGTGGTCGCGCACCGCGGTCAGGTCAAGCCGGCCGAACAGGTCGAGCGCGGGTTCGGCGCCCACCCAGGCGTTCCAGGTGGGGGAGACGTCGAAACGGCGCGCGTCGGTCGCGAGGTCCATGGTCGGTCCGTAGCAGGATGCCCACGGGTCTCGGCCGGCATACCAGCCCGCCTGCACGGGGCGCAGCAGGGCGGCCAGACCCTCTTTCACAGTGAGGAAGGCCACGCCGCGCGGGGCGCAGAGCCACTTGTAGCTGTGGCAGATGCTGGCGTCGAAGACGGATGCGTCCACCGGCATCCACCCGGCAGCCTGCGTCGTGTCGCAGAGAGTGAAGCTCCCGTGAGCACGGGCGGCGGCCACGATCAGCGCAGTGTCGGCGATGGCACCTGTTGCAGACTGCACGAGCGAGAACGCCACCAGCCAGGTGTCGTCGGTGATCCCTGCGGCTAGCTCGGCGAGAGGCAGATGCCGCACGGTGACCCCGCGGTGCGCCTGGCTGAGGAACGGGAACACCATCGAACTGAAGTCGCCGTCGACGCAGAGCACCTCGGCGCCGTCGGGCACACTGGCGGCGAGCAGTCCGGCTAGCACGGATGCCTGCGACCCGATCGCAACCCGGCTCACCGGCACCGCCACCAGCCCCGCATACGCGTGCCGTACTCGCTCGACCACCGCGGCGTAGTCCGTGGCCGAGGCCCGCCCGGACGCCCACGCCTCGGCGTCCGCGCGCAGGGCCGTCTCCGTCTCCCGGGTCGGTAGCCCTAGCGTGCAGGCGGCCAGGTAGCCGCGGCCGCCGCGGAATCGATTACGCGCCTCGCTTACGCCGATCCGATCAGGCAGTGCAGGCACTCCGGCCTGCCGGCCGGGCACGTCACCCGACAGCGCAGACAGCGACGAACGGGACGTGGGGGAGTCGCTCTGGATCATATTTCCAGCATGGGACCGGCCGCATCCATTCAACAATGCCCAGTCATTGAGGCAAACCATAAGCAGACATTATGATTTATACGTGCCCACCATCGCCTCCCCAGAACTCGATTCCACCATGCTGCGCGTTGTGGGTGCCCTCGCCGACCACGGCTCGATCACGGCAGCGGCCGCGGCCCTCGGTTACAGTCAGCCCGCCGTGAGCCAGCAGCTCAAACGGCTCGAACGGCGCATTGGTCTGGCCGTGATCGAACGCGTCGGCCGCGGTGTTCGGCTCACCGACGCCGGCCGCCTGCTCGCCCGGCATGCCGACACGGTGAGCGGGGCCCTCGACACCGCCGCGGAAGAGCTCGCCGAACTGAGGGGCCTGCGTGCCGGCCGGGTGCGGATCGCGGCGTTCCCCTCCGCCTCTGCGACGATCGTGCCGCGCCTGCTTGCCGACCTGCGCCGCCGCCATCCTGGAGTCAGCGTCACCTATGTCGAAGCCGAGCCGCCCGAGGCGGTCGCCTTGGTGCGGCAGAACCAGGCCGACCTTGCGATCACATTCAGCTACCCCGGCGACCGGGTCGACCCGCATCGCGACAGCGCGGAGGGTTTGGTCGTGACCCGACTCCGGCGCGACGAGATGATGGTCGTGCTGCCGGTCGGCCACGCGCGGGCCGGCGACGCGGCCGTCGACCTTGGCAATCTGGCCGAGGAGAACTGGATTGGCGGATGTCCGCGGTGCCGCGGCCACCTGCTGGAACTATGCGGACACAGCGGCTTCACGCCGAAAGTGTCCTACGAGACCGACAACGCGGCCGCCGTGATCGGACTCGTGGCAGCAGGCATCGGAGTGGCCATGCTGCCGGCGCTGGCGCTCGACTCGGTCGGCGCGCAGCCGCTGGTCGCCATTCGGCCCACCCGCGGACGCGACCAGCGAACCCTGCACGCGGTCACGGCGACCGGGGCCGCCGGCGTGCCCGCCATCGCCGCCACCCTGCGCCGGTTGGCAGTGCTGGACTCGCCACCCGCGTCCACGCGCCAAGCCAACTAGAATCGGATGTGATGTCTGAGACTATTGCGCACCCGTTCTCCACTGCCACCGGTACCGACGTTCGCGTTCGGTTCTGCCCTTCGCCGACCGGAACGCCGCACGTCGGCCTGATCCGCACGGCGCTGTTCAACTGGGCCTACGCCCGGCACACCGGCGGCACATTCATCTTCCGGATCGAGGACACGGACCCGGCCCGCGACACCGAGGAGAGCTTCGTGCAGCTCCTCGACGCGCTGCGCTGGCTACGCCTCGACTGGGACGAGGGCGTCGAGGTCGGCGGACCGCACGGTCCCTACCGTCAGTCCGAGCGCTACGACATCTATCGTGATGTGATCGAGCAGCTCAAGGCGTCCGGTCACATTTACGAGAGCTTCGCCACAGGCGAAGAGATTGAGGTGCGCAACGTCGCCCTCGGCCGCGATCCCAAGGCCGGCTACGACAACTTCGAGCGCGACCTCAGCGACGAGAAGAAGGCGGCCTTCCTTGCCGAGGGACGCTCGCCGGCGCTCCGACTCAAGGTGCCCGACACGGATATCTCGTTCGACGACCTGGTTCGGGGTGAGATCACCTTCCCGGCGGGCTCGTTCAGCGACTTCGTCGTGGTGCGGCCCAACGGTCATCCGTTGTACCCGTTCGTGAACCCGGTCGACGACGCCATGATGGGCGTCACGCACGTGCTGCGCGGCGAAGACCTGCTCTCCTCCACGCCGCGCCAGATTGCTCTGTACCACGCGCTGATCGACATCGGACTGGCCACGTTCGTGCCGCGCTTCGGGCACATGCCCTACGTGATGGGTGAGGGGAACAAGAAGCTCTCGAAACGTGACCCCGAATCCAACCTGTTCCACCACCGCGCCCGCGGCTTCGTGCCCGAGGGCCTGGTCAACTACCTTTCGCTGCTCGGCTGGTCGCTCTCCAGCGACCGCGACGTGTTCACGATCGACGAGATGATCGCCGCGTTCGATGTTGTCGACGTGTTGCCGAATCCGGCCCGCTTCGACCTGAAGAAGGCTGAGTCGCTCAATGGCGACCACATTCGGCTGTTAGACCGCGACGACTTCGCCATCCGGGTCATCCCGTACCTGGTGGCTGCCGGCGACGTGACCGAACCGCTCAGCGAGGTGCAGCAGGCCATCCTCCAGGCCGCCGCGCCGCTCGTGCAGGAGCGCATCGCTCTGCTTGGTGAGGCGCCCGCTATGCTCGGCTTCCTGTTCATCGGTGGTGACTCGCTGGTCTATCAGCCGGATGCCCTCGCCTCTCTCCCGAAGAACACGCGCGAGATTCTCGCCGCGTCCACGGGCGCGCTGCTCGACATTCCTGAAGCGGAATGGACCCATGACCGCGTGCACACCACATTGACCGAGACGCTGATCGACGGGCTCGCGCTTAAGCCGCGCGTGGCCTTCGGCCCCCTGCGGGTCGCGATTTCCGGTCGTCGCATCTCGCCGCCGCTGTTCGAGTCGATGGAGATTCTCGGCAAGGCGGAGTCCGTTCTTCGGCTCGCGCGTCTAGCGGCCAGTACTCTCGAGTGACGCTCGTCGCCGGGTGAGGTGCATCACGCCTGATCCGGCGAAGGGAGACAAGGCAATGACCGGCTGATTCCGCGCTCAGTTTGTCCCGGATCCCAGAGTGGGTTAGAGTTACGAGTCGGCCCGTTCTGCGGAATGGGTAATGGGGTATGGTGTAATTGGCAACACGACTGATTCTGGTTCAGTTGTTCTTGGTTCGAGTCCAGGTACCCCAGCAGTAGGAGGCGCAGGATTCCCCGGCGATATCACCCATCGCCCATCCTTCCCTCAAGGCCCGAAACGGGCCGAATTACCAGATACCCCAGGCAGCAGTGCTGGGTTGTCGTGCGGCCCGGACAGATACTGATCTGTCACGGCCCACGCGGATGGCTTCCGGTAGCGCCTACGCACCTTTTGGGTATCGACGCGACAACGCAGATTACTCCGACGTTCCTCACCCAGCACGAACTGTCCGAGTTGCTTCGACTCCCCGAGCGCACCCTGGTTGACGTAGTCTCTGGGGATGACAAGGCCCGGCCACAGACCATTTTTCTGGATTCCGGCGTCCGTCGCTGCCGCGTGGTGGGTCATGTGCGCCGGCGGATTCGGCTTCCTGACCTGGTTCGCTCTGGTGCCCAACGCGTTCGTGAAGCACCTCCTGCCGGAAACGATTCCGCGCAGCGTCTGGTTCTGGTCCTGGCCGTGGATCGCTCTCGCCCCTCTTGCCTCGGCCACCGTTGTCTTCGTGGTTTACCTGTTCCTGGCGCGCCTCATCGTCGACCGGACTGACGGATCGCGCACAGCCCGGTTCTTCGCCCTCTGGTTCGTGGCCGTTCTGACCGGCTTCCTCGCCACCCTCCCGTGGGTGATCAGCGCGATCGTTGCGGCATTCCCGCCGTCCCGCGCCGCATTCGTGCTCGACCCGGCCGGTGAGTCCGTTCTCCTCAGCGGGTACTGGGGGATCGCCTGGGGGTGGTTGCCGGCCCTGTTCGCCATGCGCCGCGCAAGGGTGCGCGCCCAACCGGCCCACCCGGCTCAGCCGGGCGCGGATGCCGTCCCGGCGTCGGCCGCACCCGGCCCGTTGCGCACGCGCCCGCTCGCCGTTCTTGGCAGCATCGTCGTCGTCGCCGTGATTCTGTCCGGTTTGGCGGCCGGTGCGGGGAGCCGGGCCGCGCGGCTCGATGCGGCGGCGGAGAACGCCCGCGCCAATGGGCACACCCTCGGCTCCGTGCCCGACCCGGACGTACCGGTCACGCCGCCGTCCACCATTGCGCCCGCAGTGGTCGAGCCCGCCGCTGACTGGTGCACGCCCGACCAGGCGGCGTTGCTACTCGGAGACGCGGACGCGGCAATGGGGCACCGCACCCTGTCGATCCAGGCGATGAACTTCACCGACTCCCCATGCACTCTCAGCGGTTACCCCGACCTCGCCTTCGCGGACGCGAGCGGGTCGGCCCTCGACGTCACTCTCGTGCACGGCGGATCGTTCATGACCACCGACGAGGGCCCCGTGCCCATCGTGGTTCCGGCCGGCGGCTACGCCATCGCCCGGCTCGGCTGGGGCGCCATGGCCACAGCGGATGTCCCCACGACCTACACGCTCTACGCAGCGCTCTACCCAGGCCTGGTTCGCGGTTCCTGGCCCAGCACTCTCGACATCGTCGCGGGCGGCGAAGTCTCCGTCACGGCCTGGTCGCTCACAGACGCCAGCCCAGACCCCCAGCCCTGAACCGGAGCCCGTCGAGACCTGAGCGTCAATTCCTGAGCGTCAAAACCTCGAGAAACTTTGAACGGTTGGTCTGAGCTTTCGCAGTGCCGATTCAGACAGAGCGATCGGTGCGTGCGATAGCGACTTCGGACGAGCCACCTCGTCCGTCGGGCCCGCGGCTCGCCCGGCGATGCGGCCGACTGCCATACTGGGTTCGGCGGGGAGGGGACCTGATGCCACGACTGACGACATCCGTTCTGGGGAGCATTGCTTTGGTGCTCGGACTGGTGGCCTGCTCGCCCCCGACAACCGAGACTCCACCGGTCGACACGACCGTTCACACGGATGCGCCGGCCCCGCCCGACCGTGCGGCCGACGTCGTCATCCCCGACGGTGTCATCGGCACAGCCGAGCTCACGTCGGCCTCGGGAGACAACGCCATCTCCGGAACCGTCGTCGTCACGGCGGGTGGGGGCGGATTCGACGTCGCACTGAAGGACTTCCACTCGGACGTCCCCGGAGGCTTGCAACTGTTCTTCAGCCCCTGGTCGGAGACCACGATCTGCCTGGCCGACATGCACAGCTTCTCGTTCGGTAACCTCTCCACGGACGCCGATCAGCCCGGGCTGAACATGGGCCCCAGGGACTTGTCCCGCGGCGACCCCAGCTACTACCTGACCGCCGTCATCACGGAGACCGACCCGACCACGACCGATCCTGACGGTTGCGTGCTTACTCCCCGGGCGGTCGGCACGATCACCTGGGACGTGCCGGACACCCGCCCCGGGCTGCTCGCCGTCGATACCGGCGCCCGGTTTGGCGCCGGCGGTGCCGCCGCTTCAGCCGATGGCGCCCCACTCTCCTACCGTGCGGTCGCCGGCGACACGCTCAACGACATCGCCGACCGCTTCGGCATCACGGACGACGACCTCGGCTTCCTCAACCCGCTCACCAGCCGCCAGCCCCAGGCCGGTGACGAGCTGAACCTCCGGGTGGCGCTGCGCGGCGGCGCCTCGGTCCCGCCACCCTCGAGCTGAACGCCGCTCCAGGACTGAACGGCCGCTGTCGCCCCCTATTGGGAACCCTCAACGGGTCTTGAGTAGGTCGATCTTGGGTGCGGGATCACTCCTCAGACGTGAGTGGGTTTCGACGTCGCAGCGCTGGTTTTCGTACTTGAGTTTCTGGAGTTCGATTCCCTCTGGGATGAATCCCGCTTTCAGGGCGATGGTTCAGCATGCCGGGTTGTTGACCCTGTGCCCGAGCTCGAGCCGAAACAGGTCGCGCTGTTCAAATGCCCAGTTGGCAGCCGAGGTGAGAGAGCGTGAGGCGAGGCCATGGCCTCGGGCCTCGGCGGACACCCAGTAGTCGACCCAGCCGGTGTCGTGGCGATGCTTCATGTTTCCGATGCCCACGTTACCGACTGCTTTGCCGTCGACGCTGATTGCGAAGTTGCGCACGGAGGGGCTGGACGGGGCGAGCTGGAGTGCGATGAATTCCTGGCAGCACTCGAGCGATGTCAGGTCGGCATCGCCGACTTGAGTTGCGAGGTCGTCGCTGGCACCGAACGCGCGAAGCAGATGCCCGGCATCAGATTGGTTCCAGGGGCGCAGGTCAGTAGTAATTGCCGTTCGTAGCTCCGCCATTGTTCTTCGACGTTGAACCCCATCGAGCGGACTAGGCCAAGACGCCCCGCGTTGGCAGCGGCGCCACCTGCCGTGAACTCGCGAACTCCTTCCTTGGCGAATGTAACGATGGATGCTGCCGCGACCGCAGCGCCGAGTCCGCGGCCGCGGTGGGTACTCAGCACGGAAGCGAAGTCGTTGTTTCCCGTGCCATCCACAACCTGCCCGACGACGACTGCGACCAGGACGCCGCCGTCAAGAGCGCCAAAGATTCTCTTGCCCGAGGCCCAGAAGCCACGAATTGACTCTCGCTCGGGAGGTGCTTGGAACGTCGCGGGTGTGAACGGGTAATCGGCGTTGTTGGCCAATTCGAGGTCGCAGACCGCATCGGCGTACTCGGCCGAGAGTTCCAGAATCGTGATTCCGGATACCTCGGCCCCGGCCACCGCCTGCTGAATCCTGGTGAGATCCGGCGCCTCCGCCAAGTGCAGCCTCGCACCCCAACTCTCACCGACCAGCCGGTAGCCGGATGCTTCGAGATCGGCCACTCGGGGATCCTCGGCCCGCACAATCTGAAGGTCACCCATTGATGCAACTGTCTATGGTCGAATGGCGGTCGTCTGGAGCGCAGCAAGCAGTGTTTCCATGTCGGCGGACGTCTTTTCGGTGGCTGTCGCGATGCGCCGCAATGCGCCGCAATGCGCCGCAATGCGCCGGTGACGCTGATGGTCGCGAATACGACGAGCACCACTATCGCGACAAGAAGCCAGGTGGGATCCATGTTGACAACCTAATGGTCCAGGACTCATCCACCGTGGCACCTTGAATGGCATTCCTGCCAGGTCAAGCTATCTGCTCGAGAGGCACCCGGCTGCCCCGTGGTGACCGACCATCGAGCTACCCAATGATCGAACTCGCCGCCCTGTCACCGGCCCCTTTCTCTTCGGCTAACCAATCGAAGCCCAATGGCAGCAAGTCGGCGATTGAGACGTTACGCACGCCCACCGGAGTGGGAACAATGACTCGAATGTTGGGGTGGTAATCGGCAAGAATCTGGCGATCGCGACCACAAGGGGCTTTCACGCCGCGACCGCTGTCGCCCACGGCCACAATTGCCGTCAGCTCGCGTGCTCCGGAAGTTCGCGCCGTTCCCAGCGCGACGAGCTCAGCGCAGGGACCACCCGTGAAGTGATAAACATTGACGCCCACGTGAATCCGTCCCGTGGCATCCCGAACAGCGGCTCCGACTGTGTGCACGCCACCTTCAACGTCCGCGTTGGCATCAATGGCTTCCTCCGCTCTCGCAATGAGTTCCAGGTCGTCATCGGTGAGCTGGCGCATATCCATGTCGTTGAGCGTATTGCCCAATGCTCACGTTGCGCGCCGAAACGTCCGCCAACGCTCGATTCGGTCTCGGTGGGCCAGATTAAGGGAGAGCGTGGCAAGCTACCTCTACCTTTGCGGCAGGTCGACAGAGCCGCGGGGCGCAGTTCGTCATGCTGCGAGCCACACAAAAAGGGCCGCAGCAATCACACTCGAGTAGACGGCCGGGACAATAAGACGCAGACGCCACCTCTTTGTCCAAGGCGGGAGCATCAACACAGCGGCGGAGAGCACCGCGCCGATTGAGAGTGCCGCTAGGGTCTCAAAGACCATCGGGATGTTCAAAGCCGACCCGAGACCGTGGCAGTCTCTGAGCCCGCACCAAGCGAGCCGCGCAGCCACGATGGAGTAGTACTGGATGAACGCCGCAACGGGGAGTGCCCAAAGCAGGTTGAGTACTCGCATTGCTTCGATCCTCCCGTGAGCACGCCGTTACCTGCCTAGTGTGGCCGTTCGCCAGCCAAGAACGCGTCACGAGGCCATCGACACGAGAAGTCCGAATCCGAGTCCCGCGAAAGTGACTCCACTCACGAGTGCCACAACGGCCCTCGCCCAGCGGTTCGGCGACCAGGGAACGAGAAAGATGGGCAGTCCGATCAGAAATGGGAGTGGCAGGAGGTTGCCGATCGTGCCGCCGATATCCCGATTGATTCCGAATCCGCCGCCCGTGCACCCGTTGATTCCGCAGAAGTCCCACAGCGCACTGATCAGAAGGACTGCACTCACAACCACTGGAATCGGAAGAGCCCAGAGCAGGTGGAGCCAAGTGCACTGCTTCGGCGTGGTTTCAGACCTCTGAGGCCTTTTGCTGACGGTCGGGGCATTCATGGCGATGCCATCAGCCTGGTGTGACCACGCTCGCACACGCCACGGGCGTTTCAGGGACTCTGGAAGCAGATTCAGGCCTATTCGGCTTAGTCCCGAAGTCTCGGGGAGTGGCATTCGGGAACCCTTTGCGGATCGCTGGAGCGGTTGAGACGTCTGCAGGGGCGAGACCTGCGAGACTCACCGCATGTCAACTCAGACGGGTACTCAGAAACGACGTGCAGTGTCTCCGGTGCTCATCGGATTCGTGGGGATGATCATCGTTCCGTTCTTCATCGTGCTCTTGACCAACTCCTGGGATGCTCCAGACGCAGCAGACTTCGTACGGATGGCGTTTGGTACCGTAATCGCCTCCACCTTGGCGTCGGTGGCGGCTTGGTGGTTGGCGTTCAACCGGATGAAAGCGGGTCGGAGTGACCGTTACTGGTTCTGGGGCGTTGCTGGCATCGTCACTCTTTCCTCAATTGGCAGCATCTCCAGTGCTGCTGAGGCTCTGTTGGTGCGATTGACCAATCCATAGATCGCCAATCCGCGGCCGGACCGGTCCTCAGCTCCCGCGTCGAAGGAAGGTTTTTCATGGCTTCTCGAATCGGCAGGATCGGCAGGATCGGCACTTCTGCGCTCCGAACGATATCCGCCAGTGCGAGGTCGATCGCCGTGTGCTCGAGCGGACTGAGGGTTCTATCGAGCACGGTCTCGGCGAGTGCGCCGATCAGGTCACGACGCCGTGAGGCCAGCTGTGCCCACGACTCGGCATCCGATGCGGAGGCCGCCCGGTGCCCCTCATCGAGCGGATTCAGTCGGTTGCGTAGTCCATGGCCAAGGATGATCGCCTTGCCGCCGACGGCCTCGGCGACGGCGGTGTGCTCGCCCTTCGGGTCGCCAGGAACGTAGACGCGTCGGCCGAAGGGGAGTGAGCGTGTGTAGAGCGACTTTGCCAGTGAGCGTCCATGTCGATAGTCACGCAGTCGCAGCCGACAGGGGGGCCTCGGAAAGAGCGTCCCCTAACTCACGATATGAACTGAATTTGACCCAGCAGGTTTTGTGGCGCGATTCTGGGAATCGCCGATCCTCGAGATTCCGGCGATCCCAGATGTCAAGTTCCGCACTCGTCTGCACAAATTGGCGCACTCGTCTGCACGAATCAGTCCGTGGAGACATCGTTCCTGCCAGGCCGATCGTTTCGCTCGCCGGCTGACTTCAACGAGCAACTCGCGAGTTGGTTGCCCCGGGCGAACGGGAGGGTTGTTCGCCGGCTCGGCGGGCGCCCCACGGAGTCGGTCGCGGCGGACCGGGCCGCGATGCTCGCGCTGCCGCCGGTCGCTCCGCTGGTCGGGTTCGCCGCCAGGGTCCGCTTGCCGCGCGATTACTCCGTTCGCGTCCACGGCAACGACTACTCCGTCGATCCGGCCGGGATCGGACGAACGGTCGAGGTTCGGGCGGACCTGGACCAGGTCACGGTCACCCTCAAGGACAGGTCGTTCGCGTCCCACAACCGGGCATGGTCGCCTCGGCACGTGAATGCGTTTACGGGGCGGCGACCTCGGCACTTTTCCGCGACCATTACCCTGTGGGCAACCCCCAGTTCGAGGCACATATATGTTTTTAATATTCAGAGCTTATATCATAGTTATGCGCGGTGACTTGTGTAGGAAATCGCGACGACTCTCCGTATGCCGTCCCCGCTCATTCCAAGCAGCATAAACCTGGGGAGTTTTTCCATGCACAGCACTGCGTCCACTACTCGTGCAGCTCGTTTCGCTCGGATTGCGGTCATTCCGGCTGGCCTGCTGGTCAGCGGCCTGATCGTTGGTCAGGCCTCGTACTCGGCGTTCACGGCGACGACAGTAAACCCGATCAACAATTGGAGCTCAGGCACCGTTGCGCTGACCGACGACGACACCAACATAGCGATGTTCACCGCGACAAAGCTCGCGCCGGGTTCGACCGGCACGAAGTGCATCGTTGTCACTTCCTCTGGCACTGTTCCGTCCGCTGTGAAGCTTTACGGCACTACCCCTGCAACGACGAACGCTTTCAGCGGATCGATCAACCTCAGCGTTGTGCAGGGCACTGGCGGCACTTTTGGGTCGTGCACGGGGTTCACCGCGCTGGCAACTGGCTCGTCAGTGTTCACCGGCACCCTGGCAGGCTTCGGCACTGCCGCGACCAGCTTCGGCACTGGTACGGGCAACTGGGCGCCAACCGGCACCGCAGCGGAGAGCCGCACCTACCAGTTCACCTACACGGTCGACGCTGGCGCCCCGAACACAACCCAGGGGAGTACCGCTTCGATCGGCTTCACCTGGGAAGCCCAGAGCAGCTAGCCCAACACTCCGGAAGTTGGTCGCCGTGTAAACCCGCGTGGTGGCTGCGTCCGTTTAATGCTCCTAGTAGAACCGAGGTCTTACCCCATGTCGCGTTCATCGTCTCGAACGCGACATGGAGTACTTGTTGGGGGTTTGCCAAGATTGGCTCGGTTTAGCTTCTGGTGGCGGATCGTGATCGCCACTGTGGCTCGGGTCATGCTTTCCAGCGCGGTATCCCTTCTCATTTGGGCTGCCCTGCCCGCCGCAATCGGCTGGCTGCCGACCACAGTTGCCAGCGACTCGATGGCACCGCGTATCCGCGCGGGCGACGTTGTGGTAGCGATGCCCGTAGACGACGACGATCTCCGTGTTGGCCAGGTGCTCCTTGTCGACGACCCTGACCACGATGACAGGTTTCGGCTGCATCGGATGGTCGCCTCCGACGGGACCGGCGCACTGGTGCTTCAGGGAGATGCCAACCCAACCGTCGACACCAGCACCATTCCCCGCGACGCCGTGCGCGGCGTCGGCGTCATCCGGGTGCCGTTCGCCGGCTTCCCCGGGATTTGGCTGCGTGACGGAGCCGTTCTCCCCCTCGTAGTATTTTTTGGAGCCGTTGCCACACTTCTCCTCGCCACCCGCCTCGATCGACGCATCATCCATCCCGTTGAACCCGCTGTCGACCCTCCTGACGCGGATATGCCGCCGGATGACAATCCTCCCGTCGTTTCGACCGATAACTTGCCCGGGGCCACCTCGCCTCGCTCGGGCCGCTCCGCCACGTTCGTCGTGCTGGCCGTGCTGGCCTGCACGCTCATCAGCACCGCAACAGCAACTGCCGACGCCGCATTCACCGGGCCCACCGCGAATCCCACCACGACCCTCGCCGCCGACGCTGCTTACCCGTGTCTTACCAAGCCAACGCCAGCAGACACCCCGTTCTTCTTCTACCGGTTCACCGGAACATCCGGAACAATCGCCACCGACTGGTCTGGGAATAACCGAAACGGCACTTTTCAGGGCGGTGCGCGTCGGGCAGCGGGATCGTGTGAGACCAACGCGAGCCCTGCCCTCACTCTCGACGGGGTGAGCGGCTACGTGAGTACCCCCACTACGGTCGCCGGATTGAACGTCTTCTCCCTCGAGCTGTGGTTCAAAACCGCGCCAGGATACACACAGGGCGGCAAGCTCATTGGTTTCGGCAACTCCCAGTTAGGTCAATCGAGCAGTTACGACCGGCACATTTACATGAATGCGAATGGCAACCTCATTTTCGGCGTCTACCCCGGCGCCGCTAAAGTGATCACCAGCCCGGTGTCGTATAACACCGGCAACTGGACGCACGTGGTCGCCACACTCTCCCCGGCCGGTATGCGCTTACTTGTCAACGGCACTCTTGTTGCCTCCGACACCACCGTCACTACCGCCGCGGCGTACAGCGGCTTCTGGAAGATCGGCTACGACAACCTGACCTCCTGGCCTGGCCTACCGCCTCGTTTCTTTTTCCAGGGAACCATCGACAACGCCGCCGTTTACACGACTGCACTCACCGACGCGCAGGTGAACGCACACCGAACCACCGGACACTAAACGACTACCTCCCCTGAGTCGTTGCTCTTGGGCAGAGAATCACTCCGAGCCGGCTCTCGTCGATGCGGAGTCGTGCAGTTCGACATCGAGCGCCGAAGCGATCCGGTTCACGATCGACGGCACCAAGCACCAAGCACCAAGCACCAAGCACCAAGCACCAAGCACCAAGCACCAAGCACCAAGCACCAAGCACAAGGCATGGGTTTGGGCGTCGGCAGTCCCACAAGCAGCGAACGAGCGTTAGCCGCAAGTGACAACTAGCGATTCGCCGACAACCTACACGTCGTCATCCACACCCCTGCCCCTACGACGTGAGGGCCCGCCGCTCGTTCAGGACGCCGACTGCGGGTCGCGGCGCATCTTGCGGCCGCGCGACGAGCTGCGGCCGACATCGAGAAGCCCCGGTAACTCAGCCGAGTACTGAGCCGCTAGACGTTCGTTCGCGGCGGTGGTGGGGATCGGAAGTTGCCTGCATGAGCGGCCACGCGCAGCTCCGGCAGTACGAGCGCGCGTTGTACTTTACCTCGGCCGGTGCTCGGTTGCTTGGCCACATGATCCTCGATGCGCCAACCTTCGTCGAGAATGGGTTGAGCGCCCGTTAGCGGAACCCTCAACTGGCGGCAATTTCTGAGCGTTTGTTCACAGCTGAGGGATCTTGGTTGTTACAGGATGCAGGTCAGGAACCCGGTCATTCATGGTGTCCAGGCTTTCAAGGCTGCCGTCGAGTCGCGGGTTGTTTGGCCCGGTCAAGCGGGCCCGAAACCGCTGGTGTGGCGACTTGATTTCTGGTGGTTCGCGTTGTGCAGCTCCGCGGCCTTCTCGGGGCTGGCGCTCATTGTGTCCCGCACGGGCTCATGCCCGCCCGGCTGACTCTTCCCGCACCAAGCGGGACAAGGTGTCGACCGCCGCGTCGCCCCCGGACAGCACAACGCCAAGAGCTTCCTTGTAAACCACGTCACGCACTGGAAAGGGACCTCCCTTACCGAGCTGGAGCATTGTCGAACCGTTCCTGAAGTCATTCTTGTGGCCTCTATGGATCACCCATTCCGCATCAGGGAAGGTCGCAGTCAAGACTTCCCCGAAGTAAACTTGCACCTCATCGATCAGGGCAAGCTGAGCTGACGTGAACGGGCCGCTCCCCGGGTCACCGCTCTCGGAGGTGGGTCTCGAGGGGTCCCAACACGATGGCAGTTCTGTGCGCTGCGTTTCGTGACGCTCCTTGATATGGGCCAGGAATCATTCGCTCACGGCGTCCAGGCGTACGACGCTGCCGTCGAGCCGCGGAGTGCTCGGCCCGTTCAAACGACTCCGAAGATGCACCAGCGCCGGTTTAGATCCCCGGAGGTGTAGCTCGTGCAGGTCCTCACGTGTTTCGCGGCTGGCGCTCATGGTGTTCCACACGATCTCAGGCTACCCAGAGGGTAAAAGGGATTCCTAAACGCTCAAGCCGCTCTAACAGAGCGACGTCGGGCCCGACGGTGTTGTTGTGGCTCGTGAAGAATTGCCACTCGACTATTCCAACACCACTCTTCGAATCGTTCTTCATGATGGTTTCTCGCTCCGCCTGGCTGGCGGCCCGTCCGACGTCCCGTGCTCGACCATGCTTGATTTCCGTCGCGCGAACGAATGGCTCAGCCCGCCGCGGTGTGGTGCAGGCGAGTGCGGAAATTGTGCAGCCGAGTTCGGAAATTGACAGGAGTACCCCAGCGCTCCTGTCGACCGGGCCGTCCCGGTTGCCCCACCCGGACAAGATTCGCGCTCCAGTGTGTTTTTCGCGACAATCGTTCGCTACTCGACAGTCTCGAAACTCCATGGTGGCGGGGCGGTGCGGGCCGTATTCTGGCGCCATGGCGCTAACGAATCGAGAAGGCGCATCCCTCATGCATATGGATATAAGGCGAACTCCCGATAATTCAGTGAGTTCAACCCACAGCTCGCGAGGACCGACATCGTTCCGGATTAGGGCTAGGGGCGCTAGGGCATCCGCCTCGGCCAGGGCGGTCAGGTTCAGCCCGGTGAGGACTGCAACGTCCGCGATGGGTACCTGGTACGTCCGATGTGGACCGAGGGGTGGGGGAGTGCCGGCGGTGAGAGCTCGACGGCTGGCAGCGTCAAGGTCGAGATCGGCCAGTTGGGGACTTTGGTCCAGGACGACCCTGGCAGCTCGACGAACGGTGGAACCGTTTATCGTGGTGGTCCACGCGGCGATTTTCCAGAAGGATTGTGGGATACCAGTGCCGCGGTTTACCGGATCTTCAATGGAGAGCACAGATGCGGTGAAAACGCTGATGCGGTTCTTGTTGGTGCGTGCGTAGGTGAGGGTATGGTCCTCAAGGCCGAGCCAGAGCGCTTGCGAGTGGTTAAATGCCCCGGCTTGCGGGGCGGCGTTGGTGTGGGCGAAGGTATCAGCGTTAGCCTGCCGGGCGGTCGCGGAGCCGCCCCATACCGGGTCTTGACGCCGGACGAGATGCCCGCGGTCCAGGTCGTTCTTCGCGTAGACAGCCTCCCCGGTCTGTTCAGTGAGGGGGATGCGCGAGTCGAAGTGCCAGTTATCACCGCGCCGGAGTCGACGAGCTGGTCGCCGTCGATGTTGACGCCAGTCACGAGAGCAAGGCGACGAAGGGGCTCTAAAGGCACGGTGAAATGTGTGTAAGGCAGTTCTCGAATGGTGGTGCCCGCAGGCGGTGTAAGAAGTTGCAGTGGTGACTCGAGAAAAATTAGGTCGTACCCAGCAGGAGAGGATGTCGAAGCGTCCTTGCCGTTAGCTAAGCAGTCGCAGCCGACATTTTGGCCATCCCAGGTCAGGGCTGTGAGACGTCCTGTCTCCCTACGCCCACTTGACGCAGCCGCCGTCGGATACGAGACGCTCGGTCAGCTCTTGGAGCGCTCGCGCAATGAGTTCGTTCCGTCGGCCAGTTGTCAAGATAGTGGCCGCGTCCAACCATGAATAAGAACGAAGGCGCTGCGATACGCTGGGCCGTAAGCCAAGTGACACGGGGTGCTCCATCGGGAGCTGAGATAACACCCGTTGAACCTGATCTAGTTAGTACTAGCGAAGGGATGTCGCGCAAATGCGCACGCCAGAAGAACTTATTTCATTCACTTGTTCAGCGCTCGACGAGGTGCGGGCCCGCCCTCCGCTCGTGCAGTGTCTCACCAATAGCGTTGTTGTGAACTTCACCGCTAACGTGTTGCTGTCGCTCGGTGCGGCGCCCGCGATGGTCGATATTCCGGGCGAGGCGGGCGCGTTCGCACGGATTGCATCTGGGCTGCTCGTCAATCTCGGCACGCCTAGCGCCGAACAACGCGACGCGATGGTCGAGGCCGTCACAGCCGCGAACGATGCTGGAACACCATGGGTGCTCGACCCTGTTGCCGTCGGTTTTCTGCCGGTGCGCACGCCGCTGGCCTTCGCCCTCCGCGACCTGCGACCCACGGTGGTGCGCGGAAACGCGTCGGAGATAATTGCGCTGGCGGGAGCAGGATCCGGCGGCCGCGGGGTGGATTCATCCGACGAGGTAGATGCGGCTATGGCCGCGGCGTACGCGCTGGCAGGGATGACCGGTGGGGTGATCGCCGTCTCCGGGCCTGTCGACATCATCACGGATGGCCGTGAGTTGGTGCGCATCGACAACGGGCATCCGTTGCTCACCCGCGTCACCGGCGGGGGCTGCGCCCTCGGCGCGGTCATGGCCGCGTTCGCCACGGTCGACGCCGACAGGTTCGTCACCACGGTGGCCGCGGCCACGGTGTACACCGTCGCGGCCGAGCTCGCGGCAGAGTCCGCCGCCGGTCCGGGCAGCTTCGCTGTCGCCTTTGTGGACGCCCTGTCCACCGTCACCGCCCAGGACATCGCACGCCGGGCGGTGCTCCGATGAACCTCGACCTGTCGTTGTACTTGGTGACCGACTCGGGGCAGGCCGCTGCGGCCGGGCGCAGCATCGTGGACGTGGTGCGGCACGCCGTTGCCGGAGGCGTGAGCGCCGTGCAGGTGCGTGAGAAGGAGACCGCTGGGCGGGAGTTCCTCGACACGGTGCTGCGCATCGCGGATGTGCTGCCCGACACCGTGGCGTTGATCGTGAATGACAGGGTCGACGTGTTCCTGGCCGCCCGTGCCGCCGGGCGCCGGCTGACCGGGGTGCACGTCGGGCAATCCGACCTGCCCGTCGGCGCGGTGCGCGATCTCGTCGGGGGTGACGCGATGATCGGGCTCAGCGCATCGACGGATGCCCAGCTGCGCCGCGCGGCTGAGGACCCTGCCCTGGTCGACTACGTCGGCATCGGCGCACTGCACGCCACACGCACCAAAAGCGACGCGCCCCCTGCCCTGGGGCTGGCCGAGTTCGCTCGCCTGGTTGGGGTCAGCACGCTGCCGGCCGTGGCTATCGGCGGGATCGGCCTGCGCGACCTGGCCGCCCTCCGTGAGTGCGGGGCGGCGGGCGTCGCCGTGGTGTCGGCGATCTGTGCGGCGCCGCACCCCGAGCAGGCTGCCCGCGAATTGCGGGCAGCCTGGGGAGCGACGGCGTGACCGGCGCATCCCCACGCACCGCGCGCGTGCTGAGCATTGCTGGTACCGACCCGACCGGTGGAGCGGGCGTCCAGGCCGACCTCAAGAGCATCGCGGCGAACGGGGGCTACGGCATGGCCGTCGTGACCGCACTGGTCGCGCAGAACACCCACGGTGTGCGCTCGGTGCACGTGCCGCCGGTCTCCTTCCTGCGCGAGCAGCTGCACGCAGTGAGCGACGACGTCGACATCGATGCCGTCAAGATCGGGATGCTGGCCGACGTTCACGTCACCCGCACCGTGAGCGGGTGGCTCGGCCAAGTAAAGCCTGGGCTCGTAGTGCTCGACCCGGTGATGATCGCCACCAGCGGCGACCGCCTGCTCACCGAGGATGCTGAGGAGGCTCTGCGCGACCTGCTGAGCGTCGTGCACCTGGTGACGCCCAACATCCCGGAGCTGGCCATCCTTGACGGTTCTCCCGTGGCGACCAGCTGGTCGGCGGTGCTGCGCCAGGCGCAGCACGTCGCCGAGACGTACGGGGTCCTCGTGCTGGCCAAAGGCGGACACCTCGCCGGCGACCTCGTACCGGACGCCCTCGTCGGCGCCCACACCCTGCGGGAGTTTCCCGGGCTGCGGATTGACACCCCGAACACCCACGGTACCGGGTGTTCTTTCTCCTCCGCTGTCGCAACCCGGGTCGCGGCTCGGGCCGGCATAGCGGGGCCGAGCCTGGCGGATTGGGGGGACGCGGTAGCCGAGGCGAAACTTTGGTTGACCGAAAGCATCGCCCACTCTGGCGACCTGCAGGTCGGATCTGGCCACGGACCGATCCACCATTTTGCCGGTTTGTGGCAGCGCGGCGGCCTGCATACCAGCCCCAGCCCGGACCAGGTCGCCGAGGAATGGTGGCACGACATCCGTGACATCCGCACCGACACCGACGAGCTGCCGTTCATCCAAGCGCTCGGGGACGGCTCCCTGAAGCGGGACGCCTTCATCTGGTACCTCGCCCAGGACGCCCTGTACCTGCGCGATTACGCCCGGATGCTGGCCGTCGCGAGCCGGCTTGCCCCGACCGCCACCGAGCAGGCGTTCTGGGCGGCCAGCGCGCACGGCGCGATCGCCGCCGAACTCGACCTGCACTCCAGCTGGATCGCCGAGGAGACCCTGGCCGGCGTGCAGCCCAGCGAGACAACGACGGCCTACCTCAACCACCTCTCGGCCGCCGGCGCGAGCGGCGACTACGGCGTCCTCGCCGCGGCGCTGCTGCCGTGCTTCTGGGTGTACCAGGATGTCGGCACGCGGCTGCATCCGCTCTCGCACGACGCGCATCCGTACCGCAGCTGGCTGGACACCTACGCGGACGAGGAGTTCGCCGCTTCCACCGCACGTGCGATCAAGATTGTCACCTCCACCGCCGCCGCGGCGGCTGAACCGGCCCGGCGCCGTATGGCCCAGGCGTTCCGCGCCTCGGCCGCGCACGAGCGAGAATTCTTCGCTGCGCCCTTGACCAGCCCCCGGCAGAAGTGAAGGTTCCTCCGTTCGCCCCGTTACTTTCTTCGTATCCCTTGATCGTGTAGTTATGTGAGGGTGTTGGGCTCGGGCTGCTTCCATCTCCTCGAACGACTCTTCCCTCAGTAAGCACGCGGTGCCGCCCTTCAAGGTTCCTCGGATGGATGCGCTCCTGTAGACAATCGAGCAGAAGGGGGGACGGCAGGGCGCTGAGTCAGCAGCTGGTCGCCGACGATGAGGGGTGCGTCTCCAGGGGCTTCGGTGACGCGGGTTCCGTCCATGACCGCAGGGCAACGATCCCGGCGACCACGGCGGTCGCGGCCAGGATCAGGGCGGTCGGGGCGAGCCCGAGCGTTGCTCCGAGTACCCCGGCCAGCGGGTAGGTGATGATGAAGCAGGCGTGGGAGAGTGAAAACTGGGCGGCGAAGACCGCAGGTCGGTTAGTGTCATCGGAATAGCGTCGGAGGAGCCGGGCTGATGGTGTCAGGGTGTATTCGCTTTCCTTGGGCAGGACAACCGGAATCCGAGCCTGGAACGCGGGCGTAAAGGTCACGAAGGGGAGCGAAATCGCAACCCCGGCCCGAAGGACATCCGAGGACACCAGCAGCACCTTGCGAGGGACATGACTGGTGAGCGCAACGTTATCCTCAGCGGCGAACCAACGTCGGCGCCGCACTGGCCCACGCCGAGCGAGCGCATGAATGCGCAGGTCGTGTTCGACGAATTCAGGGTAGGGGGAGGCCCCACCGGTGCGCGAGTTGCCGGATGCCGCCGGGCGCAACCCGGACGCCCTCCAGACCATTCGCACCCCCGTCCGCTACGTCGGCCACATGCAAAGAAAACGACAGAGGCGCCCCACGCCCTGGTGCGCATGCCGAGGCGGCACGTGCCGAGTTCGGAGAGGAGGAGGAAGCAGAATGATGAATCCCAGCCAGACTCGGTCACCCACAGCGCGATTCCGGTATGGAACCAGGATGTGAAGCTCCACGAGAACGGCGAAGGAGGGAAGGCCGACCGATTTAGCCGTTACACCGACTCTGAGGGGTGGATGATCACTTAGGCCGTGAGCAGCTTCTGCCGTTCTTCGATGGGAGCCATGGATGCCAGTCACAGGAGACTCCGAATGGCTGGTTGACATTAGAGCTTGGTAACGTTACCTTTAAGTCGTTCCCAGGGTCAATCTCGTTTTGGCGTAGATACTCTTGGTAACGTTACCTGCGCAGCTTGCAACCACACGAAGGAGTGACTTTGTCAAGTTCAATAAGGCCAGCGGCCAACCAAGAAGCGTCGTCCAATGGCGATGGCGAGCAAGGGGGCCTCGGAGTCGTTCGGATCGCATCCGTAGCGGCTCTGGGAGGATTGCTCTTCGGGTACGACAGTGCCGTGATCAACGGCGCCGTCTCGGCCGTGCAGAGCCACTTCCAGGCAGACGCAACGTCGCTTGGATTTGCCGTTGCCTCTGCTTTGCTCGGGGCGGCTGCCGGAGCACTCCTCGCCGGCCGGCTGGCCGACCGTATGGGGCGGCTGGCCGTTATGAGGATCGCGGCCGTGCTGTTCCTGGTCAGCGCGATTGGAACGGGTTTCGCGCCGAGTCTGTCGGTTCTTGTTTTGTTCCGTATCGTTGGCGGTTTCGGCGTCGGTATGGCGGCTGTGATCTCGCCAGCGTATATCGCCGAGATTGCTCCGTCCCGGGTCCGCGGAAGGCTGGGTGCGCTGCAGCAACTCGCTATCGTGAGCGGGATATTCATCTCGCTGCTCGTCGATTTCATCATCGCTGAGATGGCCGGGGGCTCTGGCGAGCCGTTCTGGTTCGGTTTGGAAGCCTGGCGTTGGATGTTCCTCGCTATGGCGGTTCCGGCAATTCTGTACGGCGCACTCTCGCTGTCGATTCCAGAGTCGCCGCGGTTCTTGATCGCGAAACATCGGGTCTCTGAGGCCAAAGCGATCCTGACTAAGCTGGTCGGCGCGGCGAACATCGATGCCAAGGTCGAGCGGATTCGCGAAACGATGGAGCGTGAGAAGGCCCCATCGTGGCGGGACCTGAAGTCGCCCAATGGAAGGATCGCCCGGGTGGTCTGGATCGGTCTGGGCCTGGCTGTGTTCCAGCAGTTCATCGGAATCAATGTGATCTTCTATTACTCCAACGTGCTGTGGGTCGCCGTGGGATTCGACGAAAGCCAGGCCTTCGTCATCACGATCATCTCCGCGACGATCAACATCGTGACCACGCTCATTGCGATTGCAACGATTGACAGGTTCGGCCGCAAACCCCTGCTCATCATTGGATCGATCGCGATGACGGTCACGCTCACCACGATGTCGGTCATCTTCGGAACAGCGCCCGTCGTCAACGGCAGCCCCGTTCTGGAAGGCGCTCAGGGACCGATGGCGTTGATCGCAGCCAACCTTTTCGTCGTCGCTTTCGGCATGTCCTGGGGGCCTGTGGTCTGGGTACTGCTCAGCGAGATGTTCCCCAACCGTATGCGCGCAGCAGGTTTGTCGCTCGCGACGGGTGCCCTCTGGGTTTCGAATTGGATCATCACGATCACCTTCCCGGGGCTCAAGGACCTTTCGCTGGCGCTCGCCTATGGGTTTTACGCGCTCTGCGCTCTGCTTTCGTTGTTCTTCGTTGTGAAGTTCATCGAGGAGACGAAGGGCAAGGAATTAGAGGACGTTCAAGGTTGATTGCGAGTGTGATCGTGGGGCCGGATTCAGTCGCAGTCGACGCGTCGATGGTTGTCAAAGTGAGTGAGAGGAAATGAAGATGAACGTACCGATGGAGATCAGTGCTCCGCAGTTCGTGACGGACTGGAAGACAGGCGTGGTGACGGGTACGGAGGTGCAGGGAGTTGAGCGGCGGGTTAGCGATCTTGGTGGGGTCTTCGCTGATGAAGGCGCGTTTTCCCAGCTGCGCCCGGATCGCCTGGTGTACCGCACCGCCTGCGTATTCCCTGTTCCTGAGGGCACTGAAGGTGGGGTGTTCTGGGGTACGACGTTTATCGAGCCGGGCACGGTGGGTGCCGAGTACTTCATGACGAAGGGCCATTTCCATGCCAAGGCCGATCGAATGGAAGCCTATTTCACATTCGGTGGCACGGGATTACTTGTGCTGATGGACACCGCCCGCAACTGCTGGGCGGAAGAAATGACACCCGGATCCACGCACTTGATACCGCCCTATACCGCGCATCGCACGGTCAACACGGGTGACGATGTGTTCTCGTTTGGTGCGTGCTGGCCCAGTGACGCCGGGCACGACTATGACAGCATCGCTGAATCCGGGTTCTCCGCCCGTGCGTTGCGAGTCGATGGCATTCCGCGACTGGTACCGGCGTGACCGGGCTGTGCGTGGCCATCGACCTCGGTGGCACCCGGATCAAAGCGGGAGTAGTCGAGAACGGTCGAGTGACCGCGCGGTCTGAACTCGCATCCGACTCCGCGGCCGGTCTGGGGCCGAAGCTTGCAGCGCTGGGCGAATTGGTCGACACGCTTGCTGCGGGACGTACCGTTCACTCCGTGGGCATGGCGATGCCAGGCATAGTCGATCGGCGGTCCCGTCGACTAACGGCCATCAACGCCAAGTGGTCGGACGCAACCGAAATCGACTTCCCAGCCTGGGCAGCGGCCGGCTGGGGAGCACCGCTGATAATTGAGAACGACGCTGTCGCGGCCCTGGCCGGCGAATGGCGCTGCGGAGCCGGTGCCGGGGCTGACGGGGTGGTCATGATGACTCTCGGAACCGGTATCGGGGTCTCGGCCGTCGTCGACGGCCGCTTGCTCCACGGCAGCCACGGCCAGGCGGCGATCGCCGGACACCTGACAGTCGTCGCTGGTGGGCACCAGTGCACATGCGGCAATCGTGGTTGCGCGGAGGCAGAGGCGTCAACGTCAGTGCTGCCGGGTCTCGCCCGGAGTGATCGTCGGTTTGCGACGAGCACGCTGGCAACCGTGGACGCCATCGACTACTCGCACGTCTTCCAGGATGCTGACACCGATCCGCTATGCCGTGATCTTCGAGACCGAGCCCTGGAAGTGTGGTCAGCGTTGGCGGTCTCCCTCGTGCACGCGTACGACCCGGAGATCCTCATTGTCGGGGGCGGAATCGCCGCGGCCGGCGATGCCTTGTTCACCCCGTTGTCCGAATACCTCACGCACTATGCCTGGACTCCGTGGGGCAAGGTCAAGCTTCGTGCCAGTGAGTGTGGTGCAGACGCCGCCGTCCTCGGACTCGCGGCAATAGCGGAGGCCGAGATCCGGTCATCGTCGCGACCTTCCACTACACCGGATGACTCAACGATGAAAGTGAGTTGCTTCATATGACCTTCTATCCAGGGTTCGATATTCAGGCATCCGAGCATCCGATGGGATTTACCTACGGATCGGGCGTTTTCGGCCCGACCCTCGAGTTGCGCCACCTCGACGCCATTCGGCCCAGCCTTCTCGATCCGGCGTGCGATGGGCCAGACCCCGTCTATGCGATCGCCATGGATGTCGGGACCGACGAGGCCAAAGACGACCTCGTCCGGCGCAACTTGCTCTATGGCGCGGTGACATACGCCGCAGGGAGCCTTGGTGTCGAACCAGTCCGGTCCCAGGGGCACGTGCACGCCGTGTCCAAGTCGTGCGGTTCAAGCACCGGGGAACTGTACGAGATCTGGTCGGGCCGGGCCGTAATTCTTATGCAGGAGTCTGATTCGGACGATCCAGGTCGGTGCTTCGCGGTGGAAGCAGGACCTGGACAGCTTGTTGTGGTCCCGCCCGGGTGGGCCCATGCGACAATCAGCGCCGACCGGACCCAGCCGCTGACGTTCGGAGCGTGGTGCGTGCGCGACTTTGGGTTTGACTACACCGGTGTTCGGGCGCATGGTGGGCTCGCGTGGTTCGCCCGGCTCGGTAGCGGAACCCAGATCGACTGGTTACGCAATCCCGCCTACCCGATCAGCCGAGACCTGGACATCCATCCAGCGCGTGACTACCCCGACCTCGGTCTGGAATCAGGAGTTCCTGTCTACAGCCAGTACCTCAAGGATCCAGATCGAATGATGTGGGTGCCGCAACCAGACCTGAGGTCTTGGGCGGGCTTTGTCCCTTAAATCGCGCGTCTCACGTTCGCGGTCGACATGAACCGTCAGTTCGGCCGGTCGGATCCCTCGTGGGCGCCTCCGCCCGTAGGATCGATCCGTGGCCAATTTAAACGCTCACGGTGACCGCGCGGGCGACGGCAAGCCGTCGCCGACCAGCAGCCGCCCGACGGTGCATCGCCCCGCCACCGTCAAGGACGTCGCCAAGCTCGCAGGGGTAAGCCCCATGACAGTGTCGCGGACGATCGCGGGCGGCCAGAACGTGCGCCCCGAGATCCAGGCGCTGGTGTTGGAGGCAGTCCAAGCGCTCGGATACCACCGCAACGACAACGCACGTCGAATGCGGGTGAATAAGGGCAGCGGTCTGGTGGGCGTTGCGATCACAAATCTCGCCAACCCGTACTATGCAAGTTTCGCGCTGGGTGTGGAAGAAGTCGCTGCGCAGCACGGGGTGCGCATCATCATCGGCAGCACGGGGGAAAACACCGAACGGGAACGGCAACTCGTCGCAGACTTCTTGGGTCGCCAGGTCGAGGGACTCGTGCTTGTTCCCGCAGGTGGCGATTCGGAGCACCTCCAGGTTCAGGCCCTGGGGGGGACCCCGCTCGTTCTCGCCTCGCGCGCGCTCGAGGGAGTGGACGCCGATACCGTCCTTGTGGACGACACCGGGGGTGCTCACGCAGGGACGTCCGCATTACTCAAGGCGGGCCACCGGCGGATCGCATACTTGGGCAACGCGGCTTCGGTCTCCACGGGTCATCGCCGGTATGCGGGTTTCTGTCGAGCGCTTGAGGACTATGGCGTGCCGCTGGACCCCGCACTGGTCAAGCGAGGCCAGCAGGACGTCGAAGCGGCACAGATCTCCATGACCGCGCTCCTTGATCTGGAGGACCCTCCGACTGCGGTCTTCTGCGCAAACAACCGGAACACCATCGGCGCACTCAAGGCGATCGGGGCGAGGGTTCAGGAGCGAGGGGGGATCGCGACGGGTCCGGCGATCGTGAGCTTCGACGACTTCGAACTCGCCGAGCTGATGCCTGTTCCGATCACGATCATCGACCACGATGCCCGCCAACTCGGGCGCGAAAGTGCAACCTTGCTCTTTGCCCGGATGGCGCCGGGCGGCGCCATTGCCGCCACTCGTGAGATCGAGATGCCGACGCGGCTCATCGTAGTTCGCTCTTGAAACGTGCTCTCTCGGGAAGATCGTGGTAGGGTTTGGTAACGATACCAAAGATGGGTAGGACATGGCGAACAAAATCCCGGCACCCGGGCGGAACGGCTACGACAAGCTGCCGAGCATCTCGCTGCCGGCGGGGAGCGAGATGTGGACCGGAATCACTGCGTGGGCGGAGATTGACCGCATGGCGGCGCTACGCGCGGGAATCGAGCCGCCACTCGTCATCATTGACTGCTATCCCGGGGTGGATCTGTCGGCGTTGACCGGAGAGATTACCGCCAATCTTCCGGACTACGACGTGGTCGACATGGAGCAGTCGGCGGCGCTGCCGATCGCCGGTATCGACGCGATGATTGCCCGGAATCTCACCGACGACCGTGTCTTCGGACTCATGAGCCACGCCACCATCGATGAGTTCTTCAACCCCGAACGCATCGCTGATCTCGGCCGTCAGCTCATGCTCAGGCAGGCGCCGACGGTGGTCATCGGGTGGGGTGCCGCCCAGGTCCGCACCAGCGACGCGGTCGTCGTGCTCGCCGACATGCCGCGCTGGGAGATCCAGCGACGCCTCCGCGCGGGGGCCCCGAACTGGCGATGCACAAACTTCGACGAGGACATCCTACGGAAGTACAAGCGCGGCTTCTTTGTCGAGTGGCGCGTCGCCGATCGTCACAAACGAACCATTTTCGATCAGATCGACTTCCTCCTCGACACCACCTCTACCACTACGGTCAACGTGGTCACAGGAGACGCCTTCCGCGGGGCGATGAAGCTGGCGACGCAGGGACCATTCCGAGTTGTCCCCTTCTTCGATCCCGGCGTCTGGGGCGGGCAGTGGATGAAGGACCGGCTCGAGCTCGATCCGACGCAGGAAAACTATGCATGGGGTTTTGACTGTGTCCCGGAAGAGAACTCGCTTTTGCTGCAAGCCAACGACGGGAAACGGATGGAGATTCCAGCGATCGACCTCGTCCTCGCCCAGCCGCGGGAGCTGCTCGGCGAAAAGACTTTCGCCCGATTCGGAGCCGAATTTCCCATTCGTTTCGACTTCCTTGACACCATGGGCGGCGGCGAATTATCGCTCCAGGTACACCCCTTGACTGACTATATTCAGGACACATTCGGGATGAACTACACCCAGGACGAGAGCTACTACATCCTGGACTGTGATGACGACGCAGTTGTATACCTGGGTGTCAAAACGGGTGTCGATCCACACCAAATGGTGGCAGCACTGCACGAGGCCACCGACGGCCAGCATCCTTTCCCTGCCGAGGAGTACATCAACACGTTCCCCGTCAAGAAGCATGACCATTTCCTCATCCCCGCGGGAACCGTCCACTGCTCGGGCGCCAACTCGATGGTGCTCGAAATATCGGCAACTCCGTTCATCTTCACCTTCAAGCTGTGGGACTGGGGCCGCGTCGGTACGGACGGAATCCCTCGACCGATCAATATCGAGCACGGCGAACGCAACATCCAATGGGACCGCAACACCGAGTGGGTATCGGACAACCTTGTCGGTCAAGTCGAAGTCCTCTCCGAAGTCGCGGACCTGAGAGAGGAACGAACTGGCCTGCACGAACTCGAGTTCATCGAGGTGCGGAGGCACTGGTTCGCCACCGAAGCGAGGCACGACACGCGAGGCACGGTGAACGTTCTGAACCTCGTCGAGGGCGATGAAGTTGAGATCGTCAGCCCCTCTGGCGTGTTCTCGCCCTTTGTCGTGCACTACGCGGAGACTGTTATCGTGCCTGCCGCAGTGGGTCCCTATGTCGTTCGACGTGGTCCGCACGCCACGAGCGCCAAGTTCGCCACCGTGAAAGCCTCGGTGCGCGGCACGTCTTTCGGCGACGAGGATTCGGCCTCAGCGAGCGTGTGACCTCGTTTAAGAACGCCGTATGGGGGCAGGCAGCCAGCAACGAGTGGGGACCGGGTGAGCCACAGGCCCAACCGAAGAGGGCCCAGGCGGAATCGCTCGCGATCGGCGGTGCCGGCTCCGACGCCCCCTACGAAAACCTCGTGAACCGCCTCGTTCCCGTCTGCGGCGCCCTCCTCGACGCGGCCCTGTGGGAGGGCCATGACAGAGACGTTGACCCGGAGGCGTTCTGGCGACGGAGTCGTGACTGTGGCCCTCACCGATATTCTCTGCTGCCTCACCTCGGTTCCGCAGGTGGCTCCCACCGTGGCGGATGTGACGCATCTGCCTGGGAATCACCGTATTTCGAGACGGTGTCCGGTCTCAAAAATCCTCGCAGCTGAAGGCCTTCACGGTGAGGAGTCGTGTCCGCTGACACCGGTATGGGTTGATACATGGGTCATTTTCTGTCAGCGCGCCATGAAGGCTCCTACGTTGTGGTTCATCAGATTTCGGAAGTTGACGCGGAAAAGTGGCGGCGGCGCGTAATCTACATTTGATAGTTTGTACATCGAACTACTCAAACGTGGATCTATTCGGCAGTGGTCGGTGGTGGCAGTCGGTTGTGATGACGGCAGCGCCGCGAATCCAGCTGGGTACTTGACGTTGATGTCGGGAGAAATCATGGCCAAGGGAAGCGGCTCAGTTCACGTCCTCGAGGGCGTTGCTGCTGCCGTGGTCGTGTTCCTTCGAGCGATGGACGAGGCGCGTGCCGGGATGGCGGCGAGGTCGAGCTTCACGGGCTCGGAAATTCGGATCGGATTTCGGATTTCGGGAGCGGGCCGGGTGAAACCGAAGATGTTGGCCGGTTCCATGGATCTCACGACCGGTGCGGTGACTGCTATCTCTGACCGGTTGGTTGCTCGGGTCATTGCCCGCAGGGCGGCCAACCCGGAGGACCGGCGCAGCCTATTCCTGGAGCCTACCGGGACGGGCGAAACGCTGATGGAGAGCCTCCACGGCGACTTTCGAGCGCGCATCGGCGAAGCTCAGAGGAAGATGTCCCGCGCGGATCAGGAGCTGCCGGAGGTGCGGCTGCTCAGGATTGCGTCAGCCCTTGGTCATGATCTGGAAGACGGACTCGCTGGAACTCACATCTCGGCTGTGAAGCGTGGCTGACGTCCAGAACTCATTCGGTGGCCCTCTGCCTGGTGAATTGATGTGTGCGAGCGATGCCCGGTCGTTTCGGCTGGAGGCGCTCCAGATTGATCGTGGTGAGTGCCCATGGAGGGAGGCTCTGGAGACCGGCGCTCCGGTTCTTGAGCCGAACATCCGTGATCGGCAGCGCCGGGTGTGGCCTGCGTTTTCGCCGGCGGTCATTGCCGAGGACCTTCGTGCGGTATTCGCATATCTTCTGGTGATGGCACCCTCCCGAGTCGCCGGAGTTCGATCTGTGCAGGAGATCGCGGAGGAGATCATCGACCGGCGAGGAAGTCTTGCGGTAAACGACAATCAGATCGACGCGCCTCATGATTGATGGGACGAGAGAAGACCGCCTGATCGATGCGTTTGCGACCCTCGCCGACACCCTGATTGCCGATTACGACGTAGTGGAGCTCCTACAAACACTGGTGGAAAGTTGTGCCAGAATTTTGGACATTGCGGCAGCAGGCATTCTCTTGGCGGACGCGGATGGCGAGCTCGAGGTCGTCGCCTCGACCAGTGAAGCAAGCTGGCTTGTCGAGGTGATGCAGCTGAGCGCTCGGGCGGGCCCGTGTGTGGAGTGTTTCTCCGCCGGGATGGTCGTATCCCTGCCCAACATAGAGGATAGCCCGCCCGAGTGGCGGCGGTTTCAAAATAGCGCACGGGAGCAGGGTTTCGCGGCGGTACATGCGATTCCGTTACGGCTGCGTGAGACAACCATTGGTGCCCTCAATTTGTTGTCAACTGTGCCCGGCGCCCTGCGTCCACAGGATGTTCGCGCGGCTCAGGCCTTGGCCGATGTCGCTACGATCGGGATTTTGCAGGAACGCACCCTGAGGGAGAGCAATTCGGTACGGGAGCACTTGCTGACCGCGTTGAACTCACGAGTGGTCATTGAGCAAGCCAAAGGCGTGATTTCCTATTCCCGCGGAATCTCCCTTGAGGAGGCATTCGCGATGCTCAGGAATCACGCTCGCAGCAATCACCTGTTGCTGTCCCAGGTCGCCCAAGGCCTCGTCGACCACACCCTCGTCATATAGCGACAGGTGATCTGCGTTTCTCGTGGTGGGGGTTGAGTAGGTGGGGTGTATCCGACCCCGTCAACGTCTGGCGGATTACTCACTCCGCATCGCAGGCTGCCATCGCCCGCACACGCGCCGGACAGGGAGGCCTGCAACGGACTCATTTCGCTGGCTGCGAGCGAATGGTGAATTCAAACGACCAAATTCTAGGCAAGCTGCAGGGCTAAGGATCGGAATTATGCGCATGCTGCCAGGGGTACGACTTTCGGCCCAACTCAACGCGATTTTGCCTCTAGAGGAGGCCGCTTCGAGTGTGTAACGTCTTCTCATAAATGTTTGGTTAGGTTTCCATGTTTGGTAGCGACGATTCCCTCAGCCCCCGTTGCGGAGTGAGCGGCACCGAGGTTTCTCCGATGTCCTGGCTGATCCAGCGTCGCAGACGAACGCCAAATCATGCCCTGGTTTTGCTGGGGTTCGTCCAGCAGATCGATGACGTTTGCATGGGACGGCTGTGACGCGGCCGCTGGCGAGTCCGTATGTGCTGTCGACGGCGAGTGCTGTGGTCAGCATCACGAGTAGGTCGGTCACCCGGTGAGTGCGCCGGACGAAGACGCCGTGGCCGTGGAGGTGTCTGACTCCGAATCGGCTCAACCTGCCTGGACCGCAGCCCCACCCGTATCCGTGCCTCGTCCCTCGCTGGCACGAGTTGCTCGGGGCGCAACGGACACGTTCGGTTTCTACCTGCGAAAAATCGGACGGGTGGATCTTCTCACCGCGGCGGATGAGATTAACCTGGGTCGGCGGATGGAGGTGGGCCTGATCGCGGCCGCTCGTCTCGCCCGGGGTGTCGCCGATCCGGCTCTGACCCGGGACCTCATCTGGCTGGTTCGGGACGGTGACCGGTCGAAAACACGGTTTATTGAGGCCAACTTGCGCCTGGTGGTCAGCGTCGCCAAGCACTACTCCGGCCGCCGGATTCCGATCATGGACCTCATCCAGGACGGTAACCTCGGCCTGCTGCGTGCCGTGGAAAAATTTGACTACACAACCGGGTTCAAATTCTCTACCTATGGAGTCTGGTGGATCCGGCAGTCCATCCACCGCGGCATGGTTGGTGCTGCTCGAACCATCCGGATCCCGTTGCACGCAGTGGAGAAGCTCAACAAGATCAAACGCATCCGCAGCGACCTGACCGGCTCCCTGCACCGCGAGCCCACCCTGGCGGAGCTTGCCGAGGCCTGCCGTGCACCGATGGCCGACGTGCGGGCATTTCTCGATTGGGACGTCGAGCCCATCTCTTATCAGACCCCGCTCGGGGAGGGCTTAGCCGACATCTCGGAGCTGATCATGGACGACGACCTGCCCCAGCCAGAGGAATATGCGGCGCTTGCCCTGCGCCGCTCTGACATCACTTTTCACCTTGATGCGCTGCCCACACGTGAGCGCATGATCCTGGAGTCCCGGTTCGGGTTGAACGGTGATCAACCTCGCACCCTCGATCAAATCGCCGTCCGGGAAGGTGTGACCCGAGAAAGAATTCGCCAGATTGAGAAGCGAGCCTTGGCGATGATGCGCACGCCGGCGCTCGAGCTCTACCTGCGAGAGTGACCCGACGCGCGCCGCGTGACACGGTGTCGCGCAGCGCAATCCGGAACGTGCCGAGAACGCAGGTATTCCTCGGCCGGCTGCATCTTGGCCGCTCAGTCACGCGAGTCTGTGGTCGGATTCTTTGCCACGCATCCGACGGCCCAGGATGAGTTCACTACTCGTCAGTGGAGATGGCGTCCACTGAGAGAATCGAAGGAGCGATCACACAGGGTCGCCGCAGGGAGCAGAAAGGCACAGCCAATGCTGTGGCTGTGGGGACTCGGGGGTGGTGCTCGAGCAGAGCAGCGTCTTGTCAGACGGGAGCAGCGTCGAGGATACCGTGCCGGGGAGGTCTTTGGCTGCTCTCTCGATCATGCTGCACGCCAATCGTCAGCCGGTGGCGGTTGTTCGGCCCCGGGATCGGGCGAACTCCGTTAGGAGGCGAAATCCCTGCCTGTCGACAGATCCATGGACTGCCGCGAGCACAACAACTCCGACGCCCGCATCTCGGTCGAGGCCGATCCAGCTGCTGAACCCCCCGGTACTGCCGTTGTGCCAGGTGATTGCGCGGCCCTGGAACTCAAGGGTGATCCACCCTGCACCGATACCGACCCTGGACGAGAATTGTGAGACCGGCTCGAGCGCGGATAGACCCCGAGTTGATCCGTCGAGGATCGAGCTGAGGAAGCCGCGCATCGTGCCTATCGTCGCGCGGACACCTCCTGCAGGCGCGAGCCCCTCACCTACCCAAGCGGGCAGTGGGCGTCCGAATCGGCTGAACCCCGTCAGAGCCATCGGCCCAAGGTCCTCAGGTCGAATGGGCGTCGAGAATCCCTCGCCCAGGACAGACTGCAGGAGTCGTTCATAGGTAGTCCCGGCGGCTTGCGCCACGGCGTGCCCGAGCAACTGAAAACCGAGGTTCGAGTACCTGGGTCGGGGGGAGCCAACTCGCACGTTGCGAGTCTGTTCGAGGAGATCAGCGAGCGAATCACCGTAAGGGTTGTGCCCTCGGGACCAGAAGTCGACGGTGCGGCGAAGTGGATGCATCCCGGGAGGTAAGCCCGGAAGGCCGGAACGGTGAATGGCCAGGGAACTCAGGCGCACTGAGCCGACCTCTCCACGGCCCTCGAGCGAAAGCAAGTCGCAAAGGTCCGTCGTCTGCGAGACGAGACTGCGCTCGGTCGCGTCCCGATACAACATGCCCGTGAGTGCCTTCGAGATCGAGCCGATCTCGAAGGTGGCATGGTGGTCCGCACCCACCGTTGCGGTCAATCCGCCCTGAGGGGTGATCACTGCCACTGCTGCTGCTCCGGTCGAACGGAAGACGCGGCCCACAGCGCGAACAAGTTCAGCATCCCCACTCCACCCAATCGTCACGAAGGCTCTCTTTCCGCACGTTCTCGTTGTTCGTCAACCTTTGTTGACGATGCCTATAGTCTGACCATAGGTGATCCATTCGCCAAAAGTCAACGTTGGTTGACGCAAATGTTGATTCGGTGGCACCGCAGTCTCGCTGCGAAGTGATGGTGCAGCAGGCTGAGGCGAAAACGCATAGAAGTCATCGCTGAACAGTCGGGTCCTGAACCGTCCATGCATTTCGACGAGGCGGTGTGATCCTCGGTGCTGGCGTGGCTCTCTGACTGCGTGCTACCGTTTGCCGTACTTTTTGTGGACAGCCTGCTTGGTGACGCCGAGGCACTGGGCAATGGCTTCCCAAGACAGCCCGGCCTGACGGGCACTGCGAACGAGGCCTGCCTCACTGCGCCCCACCTCTCGATGGAGCTCGGCAATGATTTGCAGTGCCTCAGCTGGTCCCTTGCCGTCCATCGCTCCGACCAGTGTCTTCAATCGCTCCGCCTGCATTCGTCAATACTAGTTGACGATAGTGGGCGACGACGGGTTCGATTCAGAAGGACGCGAGTGGGCCCAGTGTGCCCGAGTGTCGGCACCCATCCGCATGCCTCCGGCTCGGCGGCGCGGCTCCGCGGCTTTGCGTCGGAAGCAGGCGTGGCGTCGTCATCGACGTGGGGCGTGGGGCGGCCGCCGGCGACCTGGTTCCTGTGAACGATGTCAGGGCCGACGGGGAAACTCTTCCGAGAACGAGTGGGGGATGAGATGGTGACTGGGCAGCGAAAAGTGACGGACGTCGACGCGATCGTGGTCGGCTCCGGGCCGAATGGCCTGGCCGCGGCGGTGACCCTGGCCAGAGCCGGGCTCTCCGTGCGCGTCTACGAAAAGTCCGCCGGCGTTGGTGGCGGCGCCGCCACAGCGGAACTAACCCTGCCGGGCTTCCACCACGACGTCTGCTCCGCCGTGCACCCGCTTGCCTTGGCTTCCCAGTTCTTTCAACGGTTCGGGCTCGCGGATCGGATCGAATTGGTCGTTCCGGAGGTCTCCTACGGCCACCCGTTGCCGGGCGGCACCGCGGGCCTCGCCTATCGCAGCCTGACGCGGACCGTCGCCGAGCTGGGCCGAGACGGACCGGCCTGGAACCGGTTGTTCGCGCCCCTCGTGTCTCATGCTGAGCAGGTGGCCGAGTTCACCGGTGCGCAGCTTCTGCGGCTGCCACAGCACCCGGCCACCGCTTTGCGCTTCGGCTTGCGCGCACTCGAACAAGGCAGTCCGCTCTGGGACCTGCGTTTCTCCGGTGAGATCGCGCCCGCCCTGCTCACCGGCGTCGGTGCGCACACGATCAGGGCCCTGCCCAGCATCGCCACGTCCGGTGCCGGTCTCACTCTTGCCACGTATGCCCACGCCGGCGGTTGGCCGATCCCGGTGGGCGGCAGCGGCGCGATCGTGGCCGCGCTGGTCGACGATCTGCTCGCTCACGGTGGCGAGATCGTCACGTCGACCGAGGTTCGGCGGCTGAACGACCTGCCACCGGCCCGGGTGGTGATGCTGGACCTGACGCCTCGGGCGCTGCTGCGGCTCGCCGAGGGCGAGCTGCCCGATGCCTACGCGAGAAAGCTTCGCGCCTTCCGCTACGGCAACGGCGTCGCCAAGGTCGACTTCGCCATCTCGGATCCGGTGCCCTGGCAGGCCACCGAGTTGCGGGCGGCGGGCACCGTGCACGTGGGTGGCACCCGGGCGCAGATGCGGCGGGCCGAGAACGCCGTCGCACGCGGAGGTCATGCCGAGGAGCCCTATGTTCTCGTGTCCCAGCCCAGCGGCATCGACCCTAGTCGCGCTCCGGCCGGTCAGCACACCCTCTGGGCGTACACCCATGTTCCACGCGGTTCCACCATCGACCAGACCGACGCGATCGTGCGCCAGATCGAGCGGTACGCCCCGGGATTCCGCGACACGATCCTGGCCAGCACGGGTCGCACCGCCACGAATATGGAACAGCTCAATCCCAACTACATCGGCGGGGACATCTCGGCCGGCGAGGTGAGTCTGACCCAACTCCTCCGGCGGCCGGTCCTGTCCCCGGACCCCTGGCGCACTCCCTTGCGAGGGGTGTATCTATGCTCGTCGTCTACACCGCCGGGCCCGGGCGTGCATGGTCTGGCCGGCTGGCACGCGGCGCTGAGTGCTCTTCGCCACGACCTCGGGGTGCACACCGCGCCCGATCTTTCCCCGACAGACCAGAAATCGACCGACCAGATGACGACCGACCAGAATAGGTGACACTGTGGCCGTTAACCACCACACCATGAACTGCCCGCCCGAGAACGTCTTCGCGGTTTTGGCCGATGGCTGGCTCTACCCGAGCTGGGTGGTCGGAGCCTCCCGCATGCGGGCTGTCGATGCGACGTGGCCGGAAGCAGGAAGCGGCATCCATCACTCGGTGGGTGTCTGGCCGGCCCTGATCGACGATTCCACGTCTGCTTTGGAGTGGGACCCACCCCGGCATGCGCTCTTCAGGGCGCGTGGCTGGCCGGTCGGCGAGGCCCATGTGGCCCTCGACGTTAGAGCGCGAGGCAACGGATGCATCGTGCGCATCACCGAGGACGCCACCGCCGGCCCCGGCCGGTTCGTGCCCCTATTCCTTCGCGACTCGGCGATCCGGATGCGCAACGTGGAGACTCTGCGGCGGCTGGCATTCCTTGCTGAGGGCGGCGCCGGGAAGGTCCCCCAGGTGCCAGGAACGACCACAGTGTCGAAGTCGAAAAAGGCGGAAGCTGCCCAGAGCATTCCCAATATGCCCGACCACACTGCGACGCTGGGGAAGTAGATCGTGTTCCTTCTCTTCGGCACCCGTGCCCATCGTGCGGTGATAAACGTTGTCTCGTTCGTGTGCGGATACTGCGGGGTTCTCGCACAGCAGCAAGTGCTGAAAAAGTCCACGAAATTCACGCTGTTCTTTGTTCCTCTGTTCCCTCTGGCGAAGTCTTACGCCAACGAATGCACCAACTGCGGCGGCACCACACGCCTCACTGCCACCCAGGTACGGCACTCCATGGATTGGGCGACACCACACGCCTCAGCAGACTAGGGAGCGGAGTCATCCGTGCCCGGCCAACCGTTGCCCGCGATTCGTTCGTTGCGGATGGCGCCGCCGATCCAACCGGAATCGCCCCACTGCCCACCGGGGCGACCGCTGTCCCCGGCGGCTCTCAGGATCAGCTCGGTCTGGCTGTCTAGGATCGGAACCCCACGACGTCCCGGAGGATCCCATGAAGTGCCCCAACGACTCAACCACCCTCGTCATGACTGAACGCAGTGGCGTGGAAATCGACTACTGCCCCGATTGCCGCGGCGTGTGGCTCGACCGAGGCGAGCTGGACAAGATCCTCGACCGGGCCGAAAAGGAATTCGCTCAGGCTGCACCGGTCCAGCCGGTTGCCGCCACACCGGTGCAGCAATACCCGGACCCGCGCACCCGCGCGCCGCAATACGGCGACCGTGATCGGAGCCACGACGACCGGGACCGTGGCTACGACAATCGTGACGGGTATCGGCCCAAGAAGAAGGACAACTGGCTGGGCGAACTCTTCGGCTAGGCGTGCCCGGCTCCGCGCCGCTGTTTGTGGGCAACCTCCCAGCGGGATTCCAAGCCCACTGTCAGAGCCTCGGCGTAGCATCATAGTATGAATCGTTTCGGAACAGGTCGTTGATCATGTCACGCAATTCAGTCAAGTGGTTCCCCGCCATCGTCGTTCCCGTCGTCATCGTCGCCGGCGTGCTCGCTGTGCCGCTGCAGGCCGGTGCGGCCGTCGACTTGCCCGACAAGACGCCCGAGCAGGTCCTCCTGATGGTTAGCGACAGCACCGTGAACGCCTTCTCCGGAACCGTCGAGAAGACCGCTGAGTTGGGCCTGCCCGACATCGACCTCGGCGCCGGCATGTCCGGGTCCATGGAGGAGTCGACGTCCGAGTCCGCGCCGGAGGGCACGGCTGAGACCGGGGCTGCGGCAACAGGCGTTCTCGCATCCGTCATGGAACTCTTCAGCGGAGCCCACACGGCCAGGGTCTACGTCGACGGCAGCGATGCCGACGGCCCCGCGAAGGCCCGCGTGCAGATCCAAGACCGTATGGCCGAGCGCAACGTGGTGAGTAACGGCACGGAAGTCTGGACCTACGACTCCGAGACGAACACCGCCAGCCACCTGGCCATCCCCGCCGAAGCCCGGGCCGCCGCTCAGGCGAAGATCGCCGAGATGGCAGCCACCGCCCCCGCCGACCTCTCGACGCCCTCGCAGGTCGCCGACCGCTTCCTCAGCGAGATCGACCCGAGCACCACCGTCTCGGTCGGCACCGACGGCACGGTGGCCGGACGCACCGCCTACGAGCTGGTGCTCACTCCCAAGGCCACCCAGACCCTCGTCGAATCGGTGTCCATCTCCGTCGACTCCGAGACGGGCGTGCCGTTGCAGGTCACCGTGCGTGCCGACGGTCAGGACGACCCGGCCTTCCAGGTCGGCTTCACCGACGTCGACTTCAGCACACCGTCTGCCGACCTGTTCGACTTCACCCCACCGGCCGGCGCCACCGTTGAAGAGGTCGCCCTGCCGGTCATGCCCGAGATGCCTGCCGATCAGCCCAAGCCCGAGATCCCGGCCGAGAACCTTCCCGTCGTGACGGGAACCGGCTGGGACGCCATCGTGGAGGTGCCCGCGGCATCCGTTCCATCCGAACTCAGTGCCAACCCGATGCTGTCGGAACTTGCGACTGCGGTCGACGGTGGGCAGCTTTTCTCCACCGCTCTCGTCAACGTGTTCCTGGCTGACGACGGTCGTGTCTTCGCCGGATCCGTTCCGGTGGAGCTGCTCCAGGCCGCCGCCGACGCCTAATGATCACGACACAGTGACATCCGTCACCCCGGCTCCCGATCTTGCGATCGAGAGCCGGGGTCTCACCAAGCGCTTCGGCGGGCAGATCGCCGTGAACGAAATAAACCTGGCCGTTCCGCGCGGGTCGGTCTTCGGGTTTCTCGGCCCCAACGGCTCTGGCAAGACCACCAGCATTCGCATGCTGCTCGGCCTGACCCAGGCCAGCGGCGGCCAGATTCGTGTTCTGGGCCAGAGCATGCCCGACAGTCTTCACGACGTGCTTCCCCGCGTCGGGGCACTCGTGGAGGGGCCCGCGTTCTACCCGTTCCTCTCCGGGGCCGCCAACCTACGCCGGCTCGACACGGCCGACCGCAACGCCCCGTCCCGCACGCGCGCCGCGCGGGTCGAGCAGGCCGTGGCGCGGGTGGGACTCACTCACGCCGCCGGCAAAAAGGTGGCTGCCTACTCGCTCGGAATGAAGCAGCGACTCGGCATCGCCAACGCGCTGTTGCAGCCGAGGGAACTGCTCGTGCTCGACGAGCCCACCAACGGGCTCGACCCGCAGGGCACCCGCGAGGTGCGCAGCCTGGTGCGGTCGCTTGCGGCCGAGGGCACCACGGTTTTCGTCTCGAGCCACCTGCTCGCCGAGGTGGAGCAGATGTGCACCCACGCCGCGGTGATGAGCGGCGGCAACCTCGTGGCCCAGGGCACGCTGGCCGACCTGCGTCACGTCGGCCAGACGCGGGTGCGCGTGCGCACACCGGATGCCGCCGCGGCATCCGCCGTGCTGACCCGACTCGGCCTCACCCCGGTGCAGAGCGACGTGCCCGAACAGGACCCGTGGGTCGCGGCTCCGCTGCCCCGAGACCTGTTGACCGGCCTGACCGGCCAGCCGGAGACCATCATCGCGGCCCTCGTGGCCGGCGGTGTTCGCGTGCGCGGTTTCCTGATCGAGGAATCCAGCCTGGAAGAACGCTTCGTGGCACTGACCGGAGAAGGTTTCGATGTCCTCCAATAGCGTGCCCGTTACGAACACGAACACGAACACGAACACGAACACGGACACGAGCCCGAGCCCGAGCAGGCACCGATCCGGCGGACTGGCCCTGCTCGGCTCCGAGTTGACGGTGCTGTTCCGTCGCCGCCGCACCTGGGCCATGCTCGTCGCCGTCGCATTGATCCCGATCCTGCTCGCCGTCGCCGTCCGGCTGTCCTCGGAAACCCTGGCCCCGGGCGAGGGGCCGCCTTTCCTCGACCGCGTCACCCAGAACGGCCTCTTCGTGGCGTTCACCGCCATGATCGTGGCCATTCCGCTGTTCCTCCCGCTCACCATCGGCGTCGTCGCCGGTGACACGATCGCGGGGGAGGCCGGCCTCGGCACCCTGCGCTACCTGCTGGTGGCACCGGCCGGCCGGGTGCGCCTGCTGCTCGTCAAGTACGCCGGCGTGGCCGTGTTCTGCCTGGCCGCGACGCTGACCCTGGCAGTAACCGGAACCCTGATCGGCGCCGCCCTGTTCCCGGTGGGACCGGTGACCCTGCTGTCGGGCGACGTGATCAGCGTTCCGGAATCCCTGCTGCGCTCCGCACTGATCTCGCTCTACGTGACGGTCTCCCTGCTCGGCTTCGCGGCGATCGGGATGTTCATCTCCACCCTCACCGACGTCCCCGTGGGGGCCATGGCCGCCACGGTGGTGGTGTCGGTGGTCGCGCAGATCCTTGGTGTGCTCCCGCAACTGGCGTGGCTGCATCCGTGGCTCTTCAGCCACTACTGGCTGGGCTTCGCCGACCTGCTGCGTCAGCCGATGGACCTTGGCTCGTTCGGCGACAACGCGCTGCTGCAACTGGGCTACCTGGCCGTGTTCGGCGCCCTCGCCTACGGCCGGTTCTCCACCAAGGACATCCTGTCCTGAACTGTCCTGGTCTGGACTGGTCTTCTATCGATCCAGGGTTCCCGAACAGCCGACGATCTTTCCGACACGGATGCTCGACAGCTGTCGATCCCGGCTGGCCGGCACGCATGCGCCGCGGTCGGGGGAGCGGGGCGGAGGCCAACCGCGGGGGTCGTTCTGGTTCGGGGCCCCCGTTCGAGGCACTACCGTTGCAATTCAGAACCGCGCTGATCGGGCCTCACAACCGTGACGTCCCCAGCGCGGTTGACACGGTCGTCCTCTGGGTGGCTGCGTCTGTGCCGTTTTGAGGAAGTGGACCCATGCCTGAACGCACCACCGCAAAGACCGGAACCACGAGCACTGGTTCCGTGACCCGAGATTCCCACGCGGAGCCGAACCTCGCCCGATCTCTCAGCCGGCGGCACATCCAGATGCTCGCCATCGGCGGCACTATCGGAACCGGCCTGTTCATGGGCGCCGGAAAAACCATCTCCCTTGCCGGGCCGGCCGTGATCTTCGTCTACATGATCATCGGCTTCATGCTCTTTTTCGTGATGCGGGCCATGGGCGAGATCCTGCTGTCCAACCTCAACTACAAGTCGTTCAGCGACTTCGCTGGCGACCTGCTCGGCCCCTGGGCGAGTTTCTTCACCGGCTGGTCGTATTGGGCGTTCTGGGTGGTCACCGGCGTGGCCGACATCGTGGCCATCTCCGGCTACGTCGACGTGCTGGCACCGGGCACGCCGCTGTGGATCCCGGCCCTCCTCACACCGGTCGTGCTGATCGTGCTCAACCTGCCGAGCGTCAAGGCGTTCGGTGAGGCAGAGTTCTGGTTCGCCCTGGTCAAGGTCATCGCCATCCTGGCTCTGATCGGCACCGGCCTCGTGATGATCGCCACCCGCTTCACCTCGCCCTCGGGCGCCGTGGCCGGTTTCGAGAACATGTGGAACGACGGCGGCATGTTCCCGCACGGCGTGGCCGGATTCGTGCTCGGCTTCCAGATCGCCATCTTCGCCTTCGCCGGCATCGAACTCGTCGGAACCGCGGCCGCGGAGACCAAGGATCCCGAGACAAACCTGCCTCGGGCCATCAACACCATTCCGCTGCGACTGCTGCTCTTTTACGTGGGTGCCCTGGTCGTCATCATGTCAGTCAACCCGTGGCGCACTATCGACCCTGGCAGCAGCCCATTCATCGGCATGTTCGCCCTCGCGGGGCTCGGGGTTGCGGCCATCGTCGTCAATCTGGTCGTGCTCACCTCCGCCGCGTCGAGCGCCAACTCCGGAATCTACTCCACCTCTCGGATGGTTTACGGCCTCGCGCAGGACGGCAATGCCCCGAAGGCGTTCGGCACCCTGAGTCGCCGCAAGGTGCCGCAGAATGCCCTGCTCTTCTCCTGCATCTTCCTGCTTGCCGGGCTGGTTCTGCTCTACACCGGGGATTCCTTCATGGGGGCGTTCACGCTCGTCACCTCGGTCGCATCGGTGCTGACGATGTTCGTCTGGTCGATCATCATGGTCAGCTACCTCGCCTTCCTCCGCCGCCGTCCGCAACTGCACGCGGCGTCCGCATACCGGATGCCCGGGGCCCGGTTCATGCCCTGGGTCGTGCTGGTCTTCTTCGCCTTCATGCTCTGGGCACTGGGCCAGGCGGAGGACACCCGCCTCGCCCTGGTCGTAGCCCCGCTCTGGTTCCTGTCGCTCGGCGCCGCCTGGCACGTCAACCGCAGGGCGCCCCTTCAGCAGGCCAGGATCGAAGAATGGAAGTCCGAGGCCCGCGCCGAAAAGGCCGCGCTCTTGCGGAGCTAGCGCTGGAGCGGAGCTGGCCCTGGGGCTAGATCCGGGGCCGGCGCGACCAGCGGTCGGCCTTCATGGCCAGGTGCAGTTCCAGCCGAACCTGGCCACCCAGCGGGTCGGCTCCGATCAGCGTGCGGATCTTCGCCAGCCGGTTGTAGATGCTGCTGCGGTGCAGGTGCAGGACCGCCGCGACATCCTGAACCGACCCGTCGGTGTCGTAGAGCAGCTCCAGCATGGGCAGCAGTTCGTGGTTGACGTCGAAGTCCCGCAGCTCGGCGAAGTAGACCGATTCGACGGGGGAAAGGTTGCGGCTGCTGGCCGCGAGGAACTGGTAGACGCCGATCTGGCGGAAGTCGGCGATGGTGCCCAACCTGGCGTCGACGGCGGCGGCCTGCACCGCTTTGCGTGACTGGACGTAGGCATCCGGGAGCCGCCGGAGGTCGGTGAAGACCTCGCTGAACCCCATCAGATCGGGACGTTCGGGGGTGCCGCCGCGCCGGGCGAGTTCAGCCCGGTACCGGTGCAGGATCTCGGTGTGGGCAACCTTGCCCGGGGAATCCCGGAGCAGCACGATCGCGTGGGTCTCGGTGCCGGCGCTGAACCGGGCCGCATCGATTCCGACCGTGGCGTGCAGGGCCGAGATGCGCTGCAGCAGAACGCCGGCCTCAGGGTCGGGCGTGCCCTCCCCGGCGTGATGCTCGTCGGGGCGGGGCATCAGTGTGGCGAGGTGCCAGGGTCCGGTCGCGTGGATCTGCGGCCAGCCCGCGATGTCATCGATAGCGGATGTCCCCGCGTGGCAGGCGGCGAGGAACCGTGCTTCCCGCTGGCGGCGGTGCTCGGACTCGGCGGTGTTCGTGTCGAGCAGCGTCTCGGCGAGCCGGTCCAGCTTGCCGCGTACAGCCGGCAGCTCACGGAGGATCTCCTCCGGCGAGTCGTCGTGCGACCCCTGCATCGCCCACAGGTAGCCCACCCGGAACCCCCGCACCATGAGTGGCACGCAGACCCGGCCGAGCATACCCAATGCGGCGTTGGCGGGAACGACCACGGGGCGCACCGCCGTGTTGATGCCGTGTTGCAGTTGCCAGGCGCTGACGTCGGCAGGGACCTTCTTGCTAAGCAGGAAATTGACCCGCACGCTGTCGGCGAGTGGTTGGTCGCGGCTGTAGGCCAGCAGGCCGCCGTCGAGGTCCTCCAGCGAGAGCGCGCGGTCGAGACGGGCCGCTAAGTGTTCGACCAGGTCTTCGACTTCCGCGGTTTTCATTGGCTCAATGCTAGGGGCCGGAACAGACCCGAAACGGACATCAGGCGACGTTTGACGGTTTCTCACTCGACATTTGTCGAGTGACAAATCGGTTTTCCGTTCCGGGAGCCCGCGGTCGAGTGCCAGGTCGGTGCAAGGGGTGGCAGTAAAAGACCTGAATGGGGCCGGTATTTCGGCCCGGAACATCCCTTTCGCTCCGCCATCGCCGACTGCGGGAGCTCGCGTATGTCCGCGCGGCTCGACCCCGACCGGATTCGTGGATTTAGTCTTGACCCCGCCACTGGTTCGGAGTCGAATTCGGGTCGGGGCCCTGTCATACGTCCACTGAGCACAACAAGCAACGGAGTCGGCCATGATCATCGGTGTACCCAAGGAAATCAAGAACAACGAATTCCGCGTCGCAATCACCGCCTCGGGCGTTCACGAGTTTCTGGCCGCCGGCCACACCGTTCTGATCGAGAAGGGCGCCGGCCTCGGCTCCCATATCAACGACGACGAGTACCACTTGGCCGGTGCCGAGCTGGTGGAGTCCGCCGACGAGGTTTGGGCCCGCGCCGACATGGTGCTGAAAGTCAAGGAGCCGGTCGCCGCCGAGTACCACCGCTTCCGCACGGGTCTGATTCTCTTCACCTACCTGCACCTGGCCGCAGAGCCTGACCTCACCCGCGCCCTGGCCGAGGCCGGCGTCACCGCCATCGCCTATGAGACCGTGCAAACCGCCAACCGTGCCCTGCCGCTGCTGGCACCGATGAGCGAGGTCGCCGGCCGGCTGGCCGTGCAGGTCGGCGCGCAGTCCCTGATGGCCCCGGCCGGCGGCAAGGGTGTGCTGCTGGGCGGTGTGCCCGGTGTGCGCCCCGCGAAGGTCGTCGTACTGGGCGCCGGCGTCGCGGGCACCAACGCGGCCGCCATGGCCATGGGCCTGGGAGCTGACGTCACCATCCTCGACATCAACATCGACCGCCTACGCCAGCTCGACGCGCAGTACCAGGGTCGCCTGAAGACCGTCGCATCCAACTCCTACGAGATCGAGATCGCGCTGACGGACGCCGACCTGGTGATCGGTTCCGTTCTGATCCCGGGAGCCAAGGCCCCGAAACTCGTCACCAACGCACTCGTGGCGCGGATGAAGAGCGGCTCCGTGCTGGTGGACATCGCCGTTGACCAGGGCGGCTGCTTCGAGGACACCCATGCGACCACGCATGAGGACCCGACCTACCGCGTGCATAACTCGATCTTCTACTGCGTAGCGAACATGCCCGGCGCCGTGCCGAACACGTCGACTTACGCGCTGACGAACGTCACGCTGAGGTATGCCCTGTCGCTCGCCAACTTGGGTGTGAAGGCCGCGCTCGAGCGCGACGACGCACTGGCCCTCGGCCTGAACGTCGCCGCCGGTCGGGTTACGAACCGTTCCGTCTCCGAGGCCCACGGTTTGCCGCTGGCCGACTGGCGCGACCTCATCACCACCTAGCGGCGTCTCCCGGCGGTGGCTCGTCCGCCGGGACATCCGACCTCGGGCAGTTATCGGTGTCGGTGTCGGTGACGATGCTCCTGGGTCGCTCGGAGGAGCCCGGCCACCACGAGGAAATGGGCCGATCGCCCCCGACACCGCCCGCGAGATCGTGGCGCGGGCGCCGAGCCGATCGGAGTCCAGACGCACCCGGAGACCGGGGTCGTCCTCTCGATCGGGCGCGCCCGGTACACGGTGCGACAGACCTCAGCCGGTATGTGCGGGTGCAGGAAGAAACCTGCCGGTGGCCGGGATTCCGCCGCTCGGCAGCTAATTCCGACCTCGACCACAGCCTCGACTGACATTTGAAGGGGTCACCGCGTACGACAACCTCGCGCATTTGTGTCCGGCCGACCATGCGCTGAAGTCGGAGAATCGGTGGACTCACGCGCACCTTCAAGGCGACACGCTGCCGTGGACCTCACCGACCGGGCGCACGTTCATCAGTGAGCGGCCTGTCACCTGTCACTCGTAGCGCAGGGCGGCGACCGGGTTCTGTCTGGCCGTGGCCCGGGTCGGGAGGGTCCCGGCGAGGAAGGCCATCAGCATGACGACTCCGATGATGACGGCGATTGAGCTGAGTGCGAACTGCACCACCTGCAGTCCGGGCAGGTTTTCGAAGAACTGCCATGGGAGTCGGCATCCTTCTGGGGGAGATGCGGGCAGGCTGTGTGCAAGCACAGAGTACAGTCGCGGCCTCACTATCGGACCGAAACGGGCAAGGCGGGGCCCGGATCAACTGATCCGGGCCCCGCTAGCTGCTTGTCGTCGGTCAACGAGCCATTCTCAGGCGGCGGATCAGCCAGGCGGCCGCCCCCGCCAGGAGCAGCCCGACCAGGATGATGATGCCGGGAGCCGCTCTATTGAAGCTCACCGTCTCGGCCCCATCGGCCAGCTTGCCTGAACCCGCGGCCACCTTGGCATTTCCGGCGCTCAGCTCGGCTGTGCCTGCCGCGAGCGTGTTCGCGCCGTTGAGAAGAGTTCCGGAACCGGCCGACACCTTCTCCGTGCCGGCGGCGAGGGCAGTGGATCCGGTTTCGAGCGCGGTGGTACCCGTGACCAGGGTGGATGCGCCGGCAGCAAGGGTCTGCGTGCCGTCGGCCAGGGAGCCGGCGCCGACCGAGATGCGCGTTGCGCCGTCGGCGAGGCTCACGGCGCCCGTCGCCAGGGTCGTCGCTCCCGTGGACAACGACGAGGCGCCGGCCGCCACCCGGCCAGTGCCGGCCTGGAGGGAACTCGCACCGGTGGAGACGGCGCTGGTGCCGGCCGCGACCCGCGCGGAACCAGCGGTGAGTGCCTGCGTGCCGACCTGGAGTTCCGCGGCCCCCGACGCGACGGCGCCTGTCCCCGCGGCCACCGTGTCGGCTCCGCCGGACAACTTGGCTGCGCCGGCGGCGAGGGCTGTGAGCCCGTCGCGCAGTTCTACGGACTTCGCCTGAAGCAGCGCGGTGCCCGCGCTCAGCGGCGTCAATCCGTCCCGGAGGGCGGTGGATCCGTCCCTGAGGGCAACTGCGCCGGACTCGACCCCTGTGGTGCCCGTGTGCAGGGCGCCGGCGGCGGAGCTCAGCCCCTTGAGGGTAGCGAGGAGCGCTTCCTGGGAGATCGTGTCCGCCTCGACCTGACCGGTGAGGGTGGCGAGGGCTGCATCCAGCTTCGTCGCTCCGGCAGCGACGTTGCTGGCTCCGGCGGTGAGCCCGGAAGCCCCCAACGCGAGGGTCTCGGCCCCGCGCCTCGCTTGGTCCGCACCCTGGGCGGCGAAGGCCGTTCCATCCGCGAGCAGGGCCGAGCCGTCGCGAGCCGTCGTAGATTTGAGGGCGAGCTGGCCGGCACCGGTGGCCAGGGTTGCCGCACCCGCGGCTACCTTTGTCGCGCCCGTAGCGACCTTCGTGGCACCGGTGCCGGCCGTGGCGACTCCGGCGGCGAGAGTCGCCGCGCCGGTCGCGGCCGCTCCGGCACCCGTAGCGAGAGTATTTGCTCCGGTGGCGGCGGTGGTGGCGCCGGCGGCCAGTGTCTCCGCTCCCCGCGCGGCAGACTCAGCGCCGAGCACCAGTCTGGTGCTGCCGCTGACGCTCGTGAGTGCTCCCTCGAGGAGGGTGCCCGCTCCGGCTGAGGCGCTCGCCGCACCCGTTGCCAGGCTGCCGGCGCCCGTGTTGGCCCGGGTCGCCCCGGCCTGGAGGTTGGTGGCCCCGGCGGCCGCGGCGGCCGCGCCCTCCGATAGCGTCTCGGCTCCCACGGCCAGCTTCGCAGCGCCGCCGGCGACTTTCAGGGAGCCTGCCTCCACCTTGACGGCTCCGGTGGAGAGTTCTTCGGCGCCGCCGGCCAGCCGCCCGGTGGTCAGGAAGAAGAAGGTCAGCAGCAGGACCAGCATCAGGCTGAGCCCGGTCACGGTAGAACGGATGCCGAGAGTGCTTCGGCGGGACAGGGCACGGTCAGATCTCATCATTGAGGCTCCTCGGAAGACGCGAGCAGGCATGCGGGCATGCCGGAACTCGTGTGGTGTGTGTGCGGTGGGCGGTCAGACCTCGGCGTGGCGGCCACTGGTCGAAGGCCGCGCGGCACGGTGGCGCGCCGAAGTGTCACGAACGTAGCAGTGGGGCAGGTGCAGAATCGAAGGCACGCAAAAGTTCAGGGCTGAGGCCAACACATGACGCGCTGGACCCGTCAACCTTGTGGGATTCCTACAGAGTCACCCCCCGAAACGAGTGTCAACCACTACAGGTCGAGGGACTCGTTCGGCTCGAGCGGCAAAAACTCGCCGCCGTTCTGCTCGGTGGCCCATTTGATCCTGGCGTTGGAGAGGTCTTTGCCCCCCCGGGAGAGCCCCATTTCGTGCGTCGGGAAGGTGCGGCGTGGCTTGAGTGCGAGCACATAGTCCATGACCTCACTGATCTTGAGCCACGGTGCGCCGGCAGGCACGGCGAGGGTCTGCACGGTCACGCCCTCCGGAAGAATGAACGAGTCGCCGCCGTAGTAGAGCTCCTCGTCGACCAGCACGCCGAGGTTGTCGATCACCGGAATCGTCTCGTGGATGACGGCGTGGGTGCCGCCGAAGAAACGCAGGGTGAACGGCTCGGCCACCACGGTATCGCCGGCTGCGACGACTGTCACGGGATAGCCGACCGCGGCGGCGGCGACGCCGGCCGGAGCGAAGATCGGGATATCGGGGTTCAGCGCGATGATGCGGTCCAACTGTTCCGGAGTCCAGTGGTCAGGGTGTTCGTGGGTGATCACGATGGCGGCAGCCCGGGCTGTGTCCGTCAACGGGCTCGTGAACGAACCGGGATCAACGAACAGTCTGCGCCCGCCTTTGTCGAAGATCAGCGCCGCATGCTCGAGTTTCGTGAGTTTCATGGGTTCGAGCTAATCCTTAATCCTGGTGAGCTGCAAGCTGGCGACATACTTGAGCGGTGTCTTTCCCTCTCCACATCGTTGTCGCCATCAATCCAGCCGCGTCCTTCAGCCGTCGCCGAGACGTCGGTCCTCGGGTCGTCGCAGCTCTGGACCGAGCCGGACACCGGGTGACCGGCCTGAGCGCATCCGGCTTCGAGGCTCTCCGCGTGGACGTGCAGGCCGCGCTGGTCCAGGAGGTTGACGTTCTCGTCGTCGTCGGTGGCGACGGCATGGTCAGCCTCGGCACCAATCTCCTGGCCGGAACGCGACGTCCGCTGGCCATCGTGCCGTGCGGCACGGGCAACGATTTAGCCCGCGGGCTCGGCATCCCGGTCGACGACACGGATGCCGCCATCCGGCATCTGCTCGACGCCCTCAGCAGACCGCCCCGCGCCATCGACGCCGCCCGCGTGCACCGCGGCGACACCACGATCTGGTTCGCGGGCGTGCTGTCCGCCGGCTTCGACGCCGTGGTGAACGAGCGGGCCAACCGCATGCGCCGGCCGCGGGGGAAGAGCCGGTACACCCTGGCTATGCTTCTGGTGCTCGCGACCTTTCGGCCAATCGCGTACCGCCTGACCGTCGACGGAAACCAGCACCGAGTGCGTGCCATGTTGGTCTCGGTCGCCAACAACGCGTCGATCGGCGGCGGCATGCGGATCGCCCCGAGAGCAGTGCTCGACGACGGGTTTCTTGACCTGTTCATTGTCTCCCCGCTGTCGCGGGTGGGTTTGCTCCGCGTGTTCCCGAAAGTATTCTCCGGAACGCATACGACCCTTCCGCAGGTCGAGATCACCCGGTGTCGCAGCATCCGGATCGAGGCCGACCGAGTCGTCGCCTACGCCGACGGAGAGCGGGTCGGCACCCTGCCCGTGCAGATCGACGTGGTTCCCGGAGCCCTCCTCGTGCACGCCTGACACGCTCAGTTTGGTTTTCCCTGCGGGCGTGTGGCATATTAGGTGAGTTGCAAAACGGCCCCATCGTTTAGCGGCCTAGGACATCGCCCTCTCACGGCGGTAACGCGGGTTCGAATCCCGCTGGGGTCACAATAAAGCCCGATTCCCTTTTCGAAGGGGGTCGGGTGTCTTTCTTTAAGCGGGACCCCCGGTAGACTCCACCGAGTGAAAGGGAGTATCCCTGTGCCCGTTCCGGGCACTTCGCCGTGAACGTCAACACGGGCCGCATCGCAGGGGCCCCGGCACGGCGGTGTCGACATATCGATACGGGAGAGACTTTCAGGTTTCCTGCTGCCTCCAGCATCCCCTTCATTGAAAGGCTCTACCCGCATGGATCTCGCTCTTCCGCTCTGGTTTGAGATTGGGTCGCTCGTCGTCCTGACGCTCATCCTGCTTGCCGACCTCCTCATCGTCTTCAAGCGCCCTCACGTGCCCTCCATGCGAGAGGCCAGCCTGTGGGTGGCCTTCTATGTGGCTCTGGCCCTGGTCTTCGCCCTGCTCATGCTGGTGCTGGGCGACGCCGAACACGCGGGGCAGTTCCTCGCCGGCTGGCTCACCGAATACAGCCTGAGCATCGACAACCTCTTCGTCTTCGTCATCATCATGGCGAGGTTCTCCGTGCCACGGAAGTACCAGCAGGAAGTGCTCATCGTGGGCATCATCATCGCCCTCGTGCTGCGCGGCATCTTCATCCTGCTGGGCGCGCAGCTGATTGAGAACTTCAGCTGGATCTTCTACATATTCGGTGCTTTTCTGCTCTACACGGCGGTACACCAGGCCCTGGCAAAGGAACCGGACGTTGATGAGGCCGACAACGGCCTGATCCGCTACCTGCGCAAGCACATGAATATCTCCTCGTCGTTCGACGGCTCCAAACTGCGCACGTTGGTTGACGGCAAGAAGGTGTTCACCCCGATGTTGATCGTGCTGCTTGCGATCGGAACCACCGACCTGGTCTTCGCGCTTGACTCGATCCCGGCGATCTTCGGGATCACGCAGAGCCCCTTCATCGTGTTCACCGCGAACGTGTTCGCCCTGATGGGTCTGCGCCAGCTCTACTTCCTGCTCGGCGGGCTGCTCGAACGCCTCGAGTACCTCAAGTACGGCATCGCCTTCATCTTGTTCTTCATCGGCGTCAAGCTCGTATTCCACGCTCTGCACACCAATGAGGTTTTCTTCATCAACGGTGGCGAGGGAGTGGCGTGGGCGCCGGAGATCGACACCTGGACCTCGCTGGGTGTGATCATCGTCTCCATGGCCGTGGCCACCGTTGCCAGTCTGATCAAGGCTCGACGGGATGCGCGCCGGCGCGGGCACACCCTCGCCGAGGAAATTCCGCACTTCGTCGAGGATTGACATCCGTCGCCCTGCACCGCAGGCAAGTGAGAACACTGGAGCAGACGTGGCCGCGCTGAGTGTGAGCGAACTGGTACTCCCAACGACCCGCGTGCGATTCGTGTTCAGCGCGCGCAGTGACGTGGGCCGGGAACGAAAGGTGAACGAGGACAGTTTCATTGCGCAGGCGCCGGTCTTCTTCGTCGCCGACGGCATGGGCGGACACGCGCACGGCGATGCGGCGAGTCAGACCGTCGCGCGCGTGTTCGACGAGCACATCGCGCGTGACGCGCCTTCGACGCCGGAGCGGATCCTTGACGCGATCCACTCGTCGAACGACGCCGTGCGGGACCTGAGCGCCGTCGACGACTACGGCACCGCCGTGTCCGGAACCACCCTCGCCGGCGTGGCATTCGTCGACGCCGGAGACGACGTGGGCTTTCACTGGATGGCCTTCAACATCGGCGACTCCCGGGTCTACACCTGGGACGGGCGCACGCTGGTGCAGCTGAGCGTCGACCACTCCGCGGTGCAGGAACTGGTCGACGCAGGACTCATCTCCCAAGATGAAGCGGAGCAGCATCCGGAACGCAACGTGATCACGCGTGCGATCGGGGCCGACGAGTCCGTGGACGCCGATGTGTGGCTTCTTCCGGCTGCCGGCCGGCACTCGTTCCTGATTTGTTCGGACGGACTGACCAAGGAACTCGGCACCGGTGAGATCGAAGCGCTCCTCGCGTCGTACGACGGGAATGCGGAGCCGGACCGGTCTCTGGCCGATGTCCTCGTCGACGCGGCACTGGCCCGGGGTGGGCACGATAACGTTACGGTCGTGTACGTGGAGTCGGTGCTCGGGAATCCGGAGCAGGACGACCCCGCGAATACGAGTGAGCGAGCGACAGGGGTGCATGAGCATCTCGAAGACACGAGGCCAAGAAGCCAGGGGTAGATGACAGATGCTCTCGTATGAATGCGACGAGTCGGGGGACTGGCTTGCGGCAACGCTGGACGGACAGCTCGTTGTGGTTCGCTCTGACGGCTCATCCGATCAGGCTGGTCGGCTCTGGGACAGTCTCGACGGCGGCGTGCAGGGAATGCTCGACGGACTCACGGCGCGTGGCCTGTTCACTGCACCGTCGTTCGTGTTGGTGACCTGGCAGGGAAACCCGTCCGTCGGGGCAAGCGTGAACGCCATCGTGCGAGGTGACGTGTCCCTCCGCCTGACCACCAGCACCGGCCCCGAGGATCTGTCCGGTGCCGGCGTCGCCACCTGGCGTGAACAGTCTTTCACGGGCGTAGGTCAGTTCCAGGTCGAATGCGGGGCCGGGGCCGACCAGCGCGGCGCCGGAACGACCTTGCCGCTCGTGGCAGGCGTAGTGCGTGCCCGCCACCTGACGGTGGTGACACGGATGTCCCAGGTCATGCGTGCACACGTTGCGCCCGCACAGGTCGCGCCCGTCGTCCCCGCGCCCGTCGTCGCCGCTCCGGGGCGGATCGGGCCCGTGCCCGGGTTATCGAGCACAGCGCCGTCCCCGGTGGTGTCGCCAAGCCAGAACACGATCAGCGACGTCACCATCAGCGCGTCGGCGTTCGGGATCGACACTGTCGCCGATCAGACCGTCGTGAGCGTCGCTCGGAAGCCCCACCGGGTGGCGCCCGAGTCGGTGGACTCCGACCACCATGACGGGCTGACGGTCATGAGCGGGGACCTCCGCATATTCCGGGACGCTGCCAGAGTCGCGGGAACCGCATCCGTCGCCACCCATCCCACGGCGTCCACCCTTTTCCTACTCCTACCGGGCGGCGGCCGTGAGACGCTCGGCCACCAGCCCGTCGTGATCGGCCGCGCGCCCAGCGTGAACCAGGTTCCCGGCGGACAGCTTCCGCGGCTGGTGAGTCTCGGGGGAGCCGACCAGGACATCTCCCGCAACCATGTGCGGGTCACCGTGGAGGGGGACACCGTGGTCGTGACCGACCTGCTCTCCCGCAACGGCACGGTCATCGTGCTGCCCGGCCGGCCGCCGCAGAAGCTGCGGACGGGGGAAGCGGCCTCTGTTCTGGTGGGAACCGTAATCGACCTGGGCGGCGGCGTGACGATCACGGTGGGCGAGGACCGGTGAGCAGCGCCGTCTCCTCGCCGCCCGAGCTGCCCGGCTACGAGTTCGTGTCGACGTTGGGGTCGGGCGGGTTCTCGGACGTCTTCCTCTATGACCAGCAACTGCCGCGTCGCCGGGTGGCCGTCAAGGTGCTGCTGACCGAGCAGCTCAACGATTTGACCAAGGCCCGCTTCGTCGATGAGGCGAACCTGATGGCGCAGCTGTCCACGCATCCGTCGATCGTGACCATCTATCACGCCGGTGTCGCGGGCGACGGGCGCCCGTTCCTCGTCATGGAGTACTGTGCCGGCCCGAGCCTCTCGGAGCGGTACAAGCGGGAACCGCTCACGGTGGAAGACACGCTGCGGATCGGGGTGCGCCTTGCCGGTGCCGTCGCGACGGCGCACACCGCCGGAATTCTGCACCGAGACATCAAGCCCGCGAACGTGCTGACCAACGATTTCGGCGGCCCTGCCCTCACCGACTTCGGCATTTCGACCACCCTCGACCAAACCAGTCTGCACCGGGGCGCCGCCGCGGGCACCGGCCACGGCGCTGACGAGACCCAGGACGTGGGCCTCAGCGTGCCGTGGTCGCCACCCGAGATGTTCGAGGACGCCCCGACGCCGGATGTGCGCAGTGACGTGTTCTCCCTGGCCGCCACCCTGCACACACTCCTCGCCGGCCGCACCCCGTTCGAGATCGGCGGGCGGTCCAACGGCACCCTCGACCTGATCGGCCGGATCGAACGCGGCGTGATCACGCCGATCGGCCGGAGTGACATGCCCGCTTCCCTGCTCGCCGTGCTAGCCAAGGGCATGTCCACCGACCGTGCCAGCCGCTATTCCAGCGCCGTCGACTTCGCCCGTGCACTGCAGCGCATCGAGCTGGAGCTTGGGTACTCCGCCACGGCCATCGAGGTTCCCCGCCTGACCCTGGCCGAGCCCTCTGCGTCCACCGGTGCCGGGGAGAACGAGACCCGCGCGCGCTCGGTGGTCACGATCGCGGCGCAGCCGACGCGGCCCGCCCGGCCCATGGTTCCGTCCGCGGCGACACGCGCCGGAACCGCCCCGGGGACCCCGGTCCGCGGAGCCTTCGTCGTCAATCACCGGCCGGAGCCGACGTCGTCGGCGTCTCCCGCCGAAGCCACCGTGCTCCGGGGCCCACCGGTCGCAGTGCCCGCAGCCGTCGCACTCGAGGCAGAGTCCGCGCCCGAGGACGCCGCTCCGCAGCCCGGGCGCCGCGGGCTCATCGTCGGAATATCCGCTGCCGCCGGCGTCGTGCTGGTCGCCGCAGTCCTCGCTGCGGCATTCGTGACGGGGAGCACGGCCCCCGGTCTCACTCCGACCACGAGACCATCCAGCCCCGCCGGCAACGCCGACGTAGTGGCGGGGGTGCCCCTGTTGACCCTCGAGGGAACGGCCACCTCCGTCGATGGCACCGTCGTCACATTTTCGGTGACCAACCCTGACCCGCAGGACAACGATGTGTACCGGTGGGCACGCGCTGAAGCCCCGAACCAGCCCCAGTTGAGCTCGTCCGCCGACATCGCCGTGGACCAAGTCACTCCGGGGGAACGGGTTTGCATCGACCTCTACCTGCAACGCAGCGACGGCAAGCTCTCCGAGGCGAATCGGGTCTGCGACCGCTGACCCATCCCGGCGTTCCGCTTTCGGCGGACATGTTAGTTTGGATGCTGAGCGAGGTCCGTAAAGGCTGCTTCCGGGGGATTTGCAAGTGAGCAAGGGGTAACGGTTGGGCACCTTCAGCTCGTGGCTTCGTGCCCGCACAGCCTCGGCCTCCGTGATGGCGATGGTGGTCCTGGCCGGTGTGCCGGTGACGTTCGCGGTGCTGCATCAGGGATTCCCGGTCACCGACGTCGACCTCGTTGCCACGGACGTGTGGGTGACGAACGGGAAACAGCTGCTCGCCGGCCGGCTCAACCGCCAGATCGAAGAGCTCAACGGGTCGGTGAACACCTCCTCCAACGCCTTCGACGTGCTGCAAGACGGCGATGACGTCTTCCTCTTCGACCAGAGTGTCGGATCCCTCGAACGGATCGACCCGGCCTTCACCACCCTCGGTCAGCGCGTCGATCTGCCGGTGGGGTCCGAGGTCGCCTACGGCGGCGATACCATCGCGGTCCACTCACCCGGCACCGGTGCGGTCTGGGTGATCAACGCGGCCCAGGACCTGAATTTCGACCCGAAGACGACGGACCCTGTCGTCACGCTCGGCAAGGGCGGCCACGTGGCCGTGTCCCAGAACGGCGCCGTGTTCGGAACATCGCCCGCGAAGAAGAAACTCGTCACGATCGAGAAGCCGGGCAGCGTGCCGCAGCGCAGCGACCTCCCTACCCTGAGTGCGCACCAGATCGCCGCGGTCGGTGAGACTCCCGTCGTGCTCGACACCAAGCAGAACCGGCTCATTGTCGGCGGTGGAACCATCGAGCTTCCTGGCCCAGCGCTCAAGCTGCAGCAGAGCGGAGCGGAGAACGCGTTCGTCGTGCTCGCCACGGGGGATTCCCTGCTCCAGGTTTCCCTCGACGGTGGGGAGACCGTGGAGATTCCGGCGGGGATCGACGCGGCACTCACCGATCCCAAGGACGTGTCGGCACCGGTCTGGCTGAACGGATGCGGCCACGCAGCTTGGGCAGGCGCCCAGTCCTACCTCGCCGCCTGCACCGACGAACAACCCACAATCCAGACCATCGCCCAGCCGACGCAGGGTTCGACGCTGGAATTCCGGGTGAACCGGAACGTGATCGCCCTCAACAATCTCTCCAACGGAAACGTGTGGCTCGTCGACGCCAACATGCGCCTGGTCGAGAACTGGGACGAGGTGACCCCGCCCCAGGAGGAAGACTCCGAAGAGGGCGATGAGAAGGCCTCGCAGCAGTCGTTCGAGGACACCCTCGCCGAACGCACGCCGCAGAACCGGGCACCCGTGGCGAACGACGACACCTACGGTGTGCGCCCCGGCAAGTCCACCGTGCTGTCCGTGCTCGAGAACGACACCGACCCGGACGGCGACGTTCTGACGGTGGTCAACACCAACGGTTTCTCCGACTCGCAGGGCAGCCTGGACTACATCGACGGCGGGCGTGCGCTGCAGTTCACGCCGGCACCCGGACTCGCGGGAACCGTGAGCTTCCGCTACACGGTCGCCGATGGACGCGGGGCCGTAGCCGAGGCGAGCGTCAACCTCACGTTGCGACCGTTCGAGCTCAACGAGGCTCCGTTGTCGCACCGGGCCGGCGCCGTCTCGGTCGAGCAGGGCCAGCTCGTCAGCTACAACGTGCTGAGCGACTGGATCGATCCGGACGGCGACGACATCTACCTCGTTTCGGCATCGCCCACCACCGGCGACGGGGTGCGGTTCGGACCGGAGGGGTTCATAACCTTCGAGAGCCGCACCGCCGAACTCGGAGTCAAGGAGGTGCAATTCGTCGTGTCGGACGGCACACTCACCGCAACGGGCGTACTCACCGTCGACGTCCAAGCCGTCGGCAGCCTCAACCCGGTCGGCACCCCGGATTTCGCGACCGCCTTCGTCGGGGAGACGGTCCTCATCGAACCGCTGGACAATGACGTGTCCCCGTCCGGCGAGCCGCTGGCCCTGATCGGGGTCAACGACGTTCCCGATACCGTCTCCGCGGTCATCAACCTCGACCGCGGCACCGTGGCGGTGTCCGCACCCACGGCCGGCAGCTATGTCTTCACCTACAGCCTCGGTTCCGGAGCCGCGTCGAGCGTCGGCCTCATCCGGGTGGACGTCAAGGAAAACCCGATCGAGCTGTTGCCGCCGATCGCGGTCAAGGACACCGCCTACCTGCGCGCCGGCGAACCTCTCTCCCTGCCTGTGCTGAACAATGACGTCTCGCCCGGCGGGAGGGTCCTGGCGGTCCAGTCCGTGAACGCTGAGGGTGCTCAGGACCTGGTCTCCGTTGAAATCCTGACCAACACCGTCCTGCGGGTCACGGCCTCGGCGGCCCTGACCCAGCAGGTGCAGTTCACCTACACGATCAGTGACGGGCAGGCCACCTCCACGGCAGGTGTCACCGTCGTGCCCGTGCCGCCACTCGTGAAGCACCAGCCCCCAGTGGCCGTCGACGACTCCGTCAGCGTGCGCGCCGGGGACATCGTGAGCGTCTCCGTTCTCGACAACGACTTCCATCCCGACTCCGCGACGATGACCCTGTCACCGGACCTGGTCGACACCGGGAACACCGGTGGACTGGCCTTCGCAACCGGCAAGCAGGTACGCTTCCAGGCGCCGAGGGAACCGGGCTCCTACAGTGTCGGCTACGCGATCACGGACCCCTATTTGGAAACGGCGTCCGCGGTTGTGCGGTTCACCGTGATCGGACCGGACAAGGCGAACAATCAGGCTCCTACGCCGCTGCCGTTGACCGTGCGAACGTTTGCCGACTCGAGCATCAAGGTACAGGTTCCGCTGGACGGGATCGACCCGGACGGCGACTCCGTGTATCTGACCAACGTGACGACGCCGCCGGGCCTCGGTCGCATCACCAAGCAGGGCAGCGACTTCTTCTACTACCAGGCCTACCCCGGCACAGCCGGCACGGACACCTTCACCTACGAGGTGGCGGACACATATGGCCGAACGGCGCTCGGAACCGTGCGGATTGGCGTGATTCCGCGGCCGGTGGCACTGTTGCCGCCCAACGCCGTCGATGACGCGATCGAGATCAAGCCGGGCCGCACCGGGTCGGTTCCCGTGGTTCTGAATGATTCTGATCCGAACGGGTACAAGCTCACCCTCTCGAAGAAGCTTCCGGAGGTCGCCGAGGACCTCGTCGCCACCGTCAAGGGAAGCCGAATCATCATCGACGCTCCCGATGTGGAGGGCACGTACACGATTCGGTACGAGATCACCAACGGCCACGGCGGCGCGGCCACGGCCTTCGTGCAGGTGAAGGTGACCGCTGACGCCAAGGCGCAGTACCCGAGTGCGATCGACCACATCATCGAGCCGAAGGACGTTCTCACGGCGGCGACCGTCGATGTTAAGGTGCGTGACCGGGCCGAAAACCCCAGCGGCCTGATCGAAGACCTCGTCGTCAGCCTCGAGGGCCCGAACGCGGCATCCGGAATGATTCTGCCCGATGGAACCGTCAAGGTCACCCCCACCAACGCGCGGCAGGCCATTGCCTACCGCCTCACCAACGACGTGGACAAGCTCAGCGCCACGGCGTTCATCGTCGTGCCGGCGAAACCGGGCGCCGACGAGGAGGACAAGCCGGCCGACGAGCAGGCCTTCCCTCCGCCGTTCTTGAAACCACTGCCGGAGCAGCTCGTGCGGATGAACGACTCGAAGACCTGGAACCTCGCCGATATCGTAGCGGTTCCTTCGGGGCGACCGGCCACCATCCTCTCCGCGACGGCCACCAACGCCAACGGGTCTGCTTCGCTACTGGACCCGGTGACCCTGGGATTCTCGGGCGCGACGGACTACCGCGGGCCGGCATCCGTCACCTTCGTCGTCACCGACGGCAGTTCCGCCACGGATCCGGACGGGAACCAGGCGACCCTGACCATCCCGGTCACCGTCGGAGACCCGAACTCAGAGGACGTGGCCCCCACATTCACACCGCCGAACGTGACGATCGAGGCCGGTGAACCGACGCTCGACGTCAACCTGCGCACCTCGAGCGGGCACCCCAACCCGCAGATCGTGGAGGAGCTGAGCTACGGTTCGCTCACGGGAACGAGCGCGGATGTCGAGGCGACACTCAGCGGAGGGACCCTTGTGGTCTCGGCGCCGCTCGGTGTGCAGCCGGGCACGAAGGTCACCCTCAATTTCACCGTCACCTACAAGGAATTCACCATTCCGGGGTCGGTCACCGTGACCGTCGTGTCGTCGACTCGGGCCAAGCCACAGGCCGTCGACGATTCGGGGCCGAACGGCCAGGGCATCGAGACCCGGCCGAGCCAGTCCATCCCCATCCCCGTGCTGGAGAATGACTACAACCCGTACGCGCAGGATGGCAAACCCCTCACGGTGACCGGGGCCACCATCGAACAGCAGGTCGGCACCGCCACGGTCAGCCATACCGCGTCCGGCGTGACCATCAACACCGGTTCCGGGGCGACCGGAACCCTGACGGTGGTCTACCGGATCCAGGACGCCACCAAGGACACGGCCCGGGAGACGCAGGGTCGCGTCAGGCTCGTCATCCGCAACGAACCGGATGCCCCCGGCAAGCCGTCCGCCGTCGAAGGGGACGGCAGCGCCAGCGTGACCTTCAACGCCCCGGCCTCTAACAACTCGCCGATCATCGAGTACACCATCTACTGGACCGGCGGGGGGCAGAAGAACGTGGGAGCAGCCGGGACGCACTCCATCGGCGGCCTCACGAACGGCACAAACTACTCGTTCACGGTCGTCGCCCGGAACGCGATAGGGCGCTCGAGCTCCTCCGTCGGCAGCAACACCGTCATGCCCTTCGGCGTGCCGGGCTCGCCGTCCTCCGCAAACCTGGACGCCCCAGGTCAGGGAACCGGCGCCTTGAGTCTGAGCTGGTCCGCGCCGTCGAGCGATGGAGGCCGCGGTGTCACGAGCTACAACTACCAATGGATCCAGGGCAGCAACGGGACCGGCAGCACCAACGGTGGCCGCTCTGCCACGGCAACGGGCGCGGTGAACACCCCGTACCAGTACCAGGTGCAGGCGTGCAATGCCCGCGGTTGCAGTGGGTGGACCCAGTCGAATGTCGCCACACCTCAGCCCGCACCACCACCGCCGCCGCCGCCCAGCGCGACGATGTACAAGGGGCCCGGGGCATCCGTCGCCGGCTGTTCGTCTGCGTCGACCTGCCACAAGGTCGGGCTGAACTACGCAAACTTCACGCCGGGCAGCTACCTGATCACGACCATCAACAGCTGGGGCAATGTCTCAGAGAGCACGTACACGCTGGGCGCCAGCGGGCAAATGCTGACCTCGAATGTGCTCGGGACGAGGCCGCCCGATGAGTCGATCGTTGTGCGCCTCACCCGGGTGAGCGACGGCGCGGTCTTCTACAGCAACACCATCACCGGGGCGCAATGGAATGCCATGTGATGTCCGGCCAGGCGCCGACGACCACCACCACGACCATGAACACAGGGATGGAATTGCGAGAATGGCAGTAACACAGGAGCAGGCCGACTGGTTCACAGAGGCGTTCGGCCGCCTCGTCGGCAACGTCAACGAGGCGATTCTCGGCAAGGACCACGTGGTGCGCCTCGTAGTCGCCGCCATGCTCACGGGCGGCCACGTGCTGCTGGAGGATTTCCCCGGCACCGGCAAGACCGTGCTCGCCAAGGCTCTGGCCAAGACCCTTGACGGCAGCAACTCGCGCATCCAGTTCACGCCGGACCTGCTGCCCTCCGACGTGACCGGTGTCACGATCTACGACCAGGGCAAGGGGGTGTTCGAGTTCCACCGGGGCCCGATCTTCGCCTCCATCGTCCTGGCCGACGAGATCAACCGGGCCAGCCCGAAGACGCAGTCCGCACTGCTCGAGGTGATGGAGGAGGGGCGTGTCACCGTCGACGGCGTGAGCCATGAGGTCGGCAGCCCGTTCATGGTCATCGCCACCCAGAACCCGGTTGAACAGGCCGGCACGTACACGCTGCCGGAGGCGCAGCTCGACCGTTTTCTGATCAAGACCTCCCTCGGCTACCCCGACCACGACACCGCCGTGGCCCTGCTCCTCGACTCGTCCAACCGGGCGAGGGACTCGAAGATCACACCGATCATCGACTCCAGCTCGGTGAACTCGATGGTGCAGCTGGCCTCCGAGGTCTTTGTCGACGCATCCGTGCTCGGCTACCTGAACGAGATCGTCACCGCCACGCGCACCGACGCGTCGTCGACGCTCGGGGTCAGCATGCGAGGCGCGCTCTCCCTCGCTCGCGCGGCGAAGACCTGGGCGCTGTCCCAGGGCCGCACCTACGTGACCCCCGACGACATCCGGAACCTGGCTGTGCCCGTGCTCGCACACCGCATCATGGTCGACCCGGAGGCCGATTTCGCCGGCGTCTCCGCCGAGGACATCGTCAACCGCATCCTGGTCGAGGTCGGACCGCCCGCCTACCGCGCCGCATGACGCGCATCGCCGAGAGGGCCCCCCGCCGCATCAGCCCGGCGGCCCACGCCGGCGGCAGCGTCCGGCGGTCCATCGGCGATTCCGCGCGCACCATCGGCCGGCTGGCGGGCCAGCTCGCCCGGCGCGGTTGGCGGTTCTGCACACCCGTGACGGATGTCGTGGGTCCGGTCGGCCGGCTCACGCTCGCTGCATCCGCCGTCGCCTTCCTGATCAGCGCGGTGACCGGCTGGAGCGAGTTCACCTACCTGGCGACCACGCTCCTGGCGGCACTCCTGGTGGCGGTCGGCTTCATCTTCGGCCGAGCCACCTATGCGGTCCAGGTGGCCCTGAACCCACACCGGGTCGTCGCGGGGGAGCGCGCCCTGGGCCAGCTGACGGTGGCCAACTCCGGTGAGAAGGGCCTGCTTCCCGTGCGGATCGAGCTTCCGGTGGGCTCCGGGGTCGCCGAATTCATGATCCCGGGTCTTGCGCCGGCGGCCGAGCATGAGGAACTGTTCGCCGTGCCCACGCATCGCCGGGCCGTCATCGTGGCCGGCCCGGCCGTGTCGGTGCGCGGTGACCAGCTGGGGCTGCTGCGCCGCACGGTGCGCTGGACCGACCCGGTCGAACTGTTCGTGCACCCGGTGACCATTCGGCTGCGTTCCTCGGCCGCGGGCCTCGTTCGCGACCTCGAGGGCGAGATCACCCGCACGATCACCAACAACGACATCTCCTTCCACGCACTGCGCGCCTACGTGCCCGGCGACGCCCTGCGCAATGTGCACTGGCGCACCTCCGCGCGTACCGGCCAGCTAATGGTGCGCCAGTTCGAGGAGACCCGCCGGTCCCAGCTGACCATCGTGCACAGTGCCGAGACCACGACGTACGCCTCCGAGGAGGAATTCGAACTCGGCGTCTCCGTCATGGCGTCCCTGGCCCTGCAGGTCATCCGCGACGGTACCAGGGTCAGCGTGGTCACCGAGGGCCGGCTGCTCATGACGAAGACGCCCGTGTCCCTCCTCGACGACTCCTGCCGGATCCAGCCGGTCAGCGGCCGCTACCCGACCCTGCGCGACTTCACCCGGGACGCCACCCGCACCCTGCCGGCGCCCAGCGTCGTCATGATGGTGGCCGGCTCGCTGCTCGGACTGGCCCAGTTCCGCGCCGCCCAGACTCTGTTCGGGCAGGACACGAAGACGCTCGCGTTCCGGATCGAGCAAGGATCCCCGCCCCGGCTCGCGAACGTGTCCGGACTCACCGTGCTCTCGGTCGGCGAGCTCGCCGACCTGCCCAGCCTGCTGCGACGGGTCAACGGATGAACCGACTCCGCTCCGTGCCCCAGCGCGCCTGGTCCGACGTGGCCGTGCTCAGCGCCCTGTCCCTGCTCGGCGTGCTGGGCTTCGAAACCTCGTTCGGCGACTACAACTTCCTGCTCGCGGGTCTGGGCGGCCTGATCGTCGGTACCGGCATCGCGCTTCTGGGCTATGCGCTCCGACTGAGCGTCCTGGTCAGCGTCCTCGCCGCGATCCTCGCCTACTTCCTGCTCGGCACCCCGTTCACCATGCCCGACCAGGGCGTGCTGTTCGTCCTCCCCGGTCTGACCTCCGTGGCCGGCCTCGCGATCGGTGCCGTGTTCGGCTGGGCGGACATCGTCACGCTCGGCACCCCGGTCGAGGCGCCGTACTACATGCCCGTGCTGCCCTACTTCGCGGTCTGGCTGATCGCCCTCGTCGGCACCATGCTCGCGGTGCGCTGGCTACCGCGCCGCCCGCGCACGGTGTGGCGCGCCAGCGGCCTCCTGGTCGGGCCGGTCGTGCTCTACGTGGCCGGCATCCTGATGGGAACGGATGAGACCTTCTACGCCGGCATCCGCGGCATCGCTTTCGGCGTGATCGCCCTAGTCTGGCTGGGCTGGCGCCGCTCACAGCTGGAGAAGTCCTCTACGCTCGGCACGAACCGGCTGCTGAGCCGCAAGCTGGTCGGCACCGGGACGCTCATTCTCGGCACGATCCTGATCGGTTCTCTGGCCGGGTCGGTGCTCGCCCCCGTGCAGGCCGAGCGTTTTGTGCTGCGAGAGGAGATCCAGCCGCCGTTCGACCCTCTGCAGTTCCCGAGCCCGCTTGCCGGCTTCCGCCAGTACACGAAGACCCTCGCCGACACGCCTCTCTTCACCGTCGAGGGTCTGGAGACCGGGCAGATGGTGCGCCTGGCCAGCATGGACGCCTACGACGGAAAGCTGTGGAACGTGGCCGGCGTCGACGGCGCGGAGAGCGCCTCGGCCGGGTTCCGCCTTGTTGGGCGCACGATCCCCGACACCCCGCTGATCACATCCGTTCGCTCCAGCACCGTCACGATCACCGGGTCCGGGTACACGGATGTCTGGCTCCCCGGCGTGGGGTATCCGACCACCGTCGACTTCGACGACCAGGCGAGCAGCGCCCAGGCCGAGAACCTGCGTTACAACGCCGGAACGGGCACGGCCGTGCTCACCAGCGGCGTGAAGAGCGGCTACCGATACACGACCAGCGCCGCGGTGCAGCAGCCGTTCACGGATGAGGACCTCGTGGATGTGCCCGTGGCGGCCCTCACCCTGCCGCCCGCCGAGAACATTCCGGATGTCGTGGTAGCCAAGGCGCTCGAATACACCGGCGCCATCGGGACGCCCATCGACCAGCTCCGGGCGATCCAGAAGGCGTTGAAGACTCAGGGCTTTCTCAGCCACGGACTCGCCTCCGACGGCATCCCCTCCCGGGCCGGTCACGGCGCCGACCGCATCGACGAGCTCTTCACCCGAAGCCAGATGGTGGGCGACCAGGAGCAGTACGCTGCAGCCATGGCGCTGATGGCGCGCAGCCTCAACCTCCCCGCGCGGGTGGTCATGGGCTTCGCCCCGGAGGTTCCCGACGGGGCCGCGAGCGTGGAGGTGACCGGTTCCGACGTGACGGCGTGGGTGGAGGTCGCATTCGATGATGTGGGCTGGGTTCCGTTCTTCCCCACCCCCGACCAGACGGATGTTCCCCAGGACCAGACCCCCAAGCCCAAATCCGTGCCGCAGCCGCAGGTTCGCCAGCCGCCCCGTTCCGACAACCAGTCCGACAACTTGCTGACCGCCGTCGAGATTGACGACACCAAGAAGGACGATAAGGACAGGGCCTTCGTGCTGCCCGGTTGGGCATGGCTGCTGGGCGGAACCGTCGGGATCCCGCTCCTGTTGATTCTCGGACCGGTGCTCGTCATCGGCGCCATCAAGGCACGCCGCCGGCGGAAACGCCGTGGTCTGGGCAGAGGAGACACCCGTGTTGCCGGGGCCTGGGACGAGGTGACCGACGGATATGCGGAACTCGGTTTCGAGGTGCCGCGCGGTACGACGCGCCTGCTCGTCGCCGCGGACGTCGAGGCCCAGCTGGACCGTCAGGTCGGGCCGGCCGCGGCGAGCATCCGCCTAACACCCCTGGCCGAACTCGTCGACCGCGCCGTTTTCAACGGTCAGCCCATCGGGGACGACGTGGTCGAGCAGAGCTGGGCCGACGCGCTGGAATCGCTGCGCCTTGCGGAAGTCGGCGTGGGCCGTCTGCGCAGGATGTTGAGTCGGTTCCGCGTGCGAACCCGCCGGGACTGGAGCCGAGTCGACCTTTCGACGTCGCGCCGCGGATAGAGTGGCGAGGTGGACACAGCCGAAAAGACCCTCAGATGAGGGTCGCCAGCCAAGCTCGCACACGCACAGTGTTAGCCTATTGGGGTGCTGCTCGGTCGACTCCCTCTTCTCTGCCGCGACGAGTCCCAGTTCTGAGGCCTCCCTCGTCGTGGCGGTTCTTGTTGGCTGATCACCCATCGTTGAGGAAGACGCACACACATGACTGACGCATCACGCACCGGCACCCGACCGCGCACTCTGGCCGAAAAAGTTTGGGACAAGCACCTTGTCACCGAGGGCGACGGCAGCACCCCCGACCTCATCTACATCGACCTGCATCTCGTGCACGAGGTCACCAGTCCGCAGGCCTTCGATGGACTCCGCCAGGCCGGTCGCCCGGTTCGCCGCCCCGATCTCACCATCGCGACGGAAGACCACAACACTCCGACCCTGGCGATCGACAAGCCCATCGCCGATCTCACCAGCCGCACGCAGATCGAGACACTCCGTCGAAACTGTGAGGAGTTCGGCATCCGCCTGCATTCCCTCGGGGACATCGAGCAGGGCATCGTGCACGTCGTCGGACCGCAGCTGGGTCTGACCCAGCCTGGCATCACCGTGGTCTGTGGTGACTCGCACACCTCTACCCACGGCGCCTTCGGGGCCATGGCGATCGGCATCGGAACCAGCGAGGTGGAACACGTCATGGCCACCCAGACGCTGCCGCTCAAGCGGTTCAAGACCATGGCTGTCACCGTGGAGGGCACTCTCCGCCCCGGCGTGACGGCAAAGGACATAATTCTCGCCGTGATCGCGAAGATCGGCACCGGCGGCGGGCAGGGCTACGTGCTCGAATACCGAGGCAGCGCCATCCGCGCGCTGTCCATGGAGGGTCGCATGACCATCTGCAACATGTCGATCGAGGCCGGCGCGCGCGCGGGCATGGTGGCCCCGGATGCGACCACCTACGACTATCTCAAGGGTCGCGCCCACGCCCCCGAAGGCCAGGACTGGCACGACGCGGTCGCCTACTGGGACACCCTTGCGACCGATGACGGCGCCGAGTTCGACGCCGAGGTCTTCCTCGACGCCGACACGCTGGAACCCTTCGTGACCTGGGGCACCAATCCCGGCCAGGGCGTCTCGTTGAGCGAGTCGGTGCCTGACCCGTCCGTCATCGAGGACGACAACGACCGCTCCGCCGCCGAACGCGCCCTCGAATACATGGACCTCGCGGCCGGCACCCCGATGAAGGACATCCGAGTCGACACCGTCTTCCTCGGTTCCTGCACCAATAGCCGGGTCGAAGACCTGCGCGCCGCGGCTGCGATCGTGCAGGGTCGCACCCTGGCCCCGGGTGTACGGATGCTCGTGGTGCCCGGCTCCGCACGCGTACGGATCGAAGCCGAGGCGGAAGGCCTTGACAAGATCTTCACCGAGTTCGGCGCAGAGTGGCGCTTCGCCGGCTGCTCGATGTGCCTGGGCATGAACCCCGACCAGCTGGCCCCCGGCGAGCGGTGCGCGTCCACCAGCAACCGCAATTTCGAGGGCCGCCAGGGCAAGGGGGGACGCACGCACCTCGTGTCCCCGCTGGTCGCGGCGGCCACCGCGATCCGCGGTACGCTATCGAGCCCGTGGGACCTCGCCCAGGATGGAGACAAATAGCAGTGGAAAAGTTCACAACCGTCACCGGCATCGCACTACCCCTGCGCCGCTCCAACGTTGATACCGACCAGATCATCCCGGCCGTCTACCTCAAGCGCGTCACCAAGACCGGATTCGAAGACGCCCTCTTCGCCCGCTGGCGCGCCGACCCGGCTTTCGTGCTCAACGACCCTGCCTTCGAGGGCGCCCGCGTTCTCGTGGCCGGTGCCGATTTCGGTACGGGCTCCTCTCGGGAGCATGCCGTCTGGGCTCTACGGGACTACGGCTTCGACGTGGTGCTCAGCCCCCGCTTCGGCGACATCTTCCGCGGCAACTCCGGCAAACAGGGTCTGCTCGCCGGCCAGATTTCGGAAGCCGACGCCCAGCGCCTGTGGGACGTGATCGAGGCCTGCCCCGGCATCGAACTCACGGTTGACCTCGTCTCCCGCACCGCCCGCGTCGGCGCCCTCACCGTTCCCTTCGAGATTGACGATTACACCCGATGGCGCCTCCTCGAAGGCCTCGACGACATCGGACTCACCCTGCGCGATGAAGCGCGGATCGCAGAATTCGAATCCCATCGGGAGCCATGGCGGCCCCGGACTCTCCCGGCAAGGCAGGTAGGTTTGTGAGCACAATCAGCGAAATCACTCAGAATCGTGAAAACGGTCAGAGCAAGGAAGACGCGCAGAATCGCGAGAATGCACAGAGTTGGGGGGCGGCCGTGGGGCTGCAGAGCGACCGGATCACCATCCGCGGCGGCATCCCGCTCGTCGGTCGGATCGAGCTCAAGGGCGCCAAGAACCTGGTCACCAAGGCCATGGTCGCGGCGCTTCTGGGCGAAAGCCCCAGCACGCTCAAGAACGTGCCGAACATCAGCGACGTGCGTATCGTGCGCCAGCTGCTCGAGGTACACGGCGTCAAGGTCACCGACGGAGCCGAGCCGGGCGAATTGCTGCTCGACCCGGTCGACGTGGAGAGCGCGCACTTCGCCGCGATCGACGCGCACGCCGGATCCTCGCGCATCCCGATCCTGTTCTGCGGCCCGCTGCTGCACCGCCTCGGCGAGGCGTTCATCCCCGACCTCGGTGGCTGCCGCATCGGCGACCGCCCGATCGACTATCACCTGGACGTGCTGCGCAAGTTCGGCGCCGTCGTCGAGAAGCAGCCGAGCGGCATCCGGATGTCCGCCCCGAACGGCCTCAAGGGCACCAAAGTGTCACTGCCCTATCCGAGCGTCGGCGCCACCGAACAGGTGCTTCTCACCGCCGTGCGCGCGGAGGGCATCACCGAGCTCAAAGGCGCCGCGATCGAGCCCGAGATCATGGACCTCATCAACATTCTGCAGAAGATGGGTGCCATCATCACGGTCGACACCGACCGCGTGATTCGGATCGAGGGCGTCGAGCGCCTCGAAGGTTACAACCACCGCGCCCTGTTCGACCGGAACGAGGCCGCCAGCTGGGCCGCCGCGGCCCTGGCCACCGACGGCGACATCTTCGTCGGCGGCGCGCGCCAGCCCGAGATGCTCACGTTCCTGAACGTGTTCCGCAAGGTCGGCGGGGCTTTCGACATCGAAGACGACGGCATCCGTTTCTACCACCCGGGCGGCGACCTCAAGCCCGTCATCATCGAAACGGATGTCCACCCCGGCTTCATGACGGACTGGCAGCAGCCACTCGTGATCGCCCTCACCCACGCCCACGGCGTCTCGATCGTGCACGAGACTGTCTATGAGCAGCGCTTCGGCTTCGTCGATGCCCTCGTGGAGATGGGCGCGACCATCCAGATCCACCGGGAATGCCTCGGCGGGCATCCCTGCCGGTTCGGCCAGCGGAACTTCAACCACTCGGCCGTCATCACCGGGCCGACGAAGTTGCACGGGGCCGACATCGAGGTTCCCGACCTGCGCGGCGGTTTCAGCCACCTGATCGCGGCCCTGACCGCCTCGGGCACGTCGACCGTCAGCAATGTTGGAATCATCAGCCGTGGCTACGAGAACTTCATCACCAAGCTGCAACTGTTGGGGGCTGACTTCGATCTCGAAGGATAATGGGGCCGTGCCAGCATCAGATCCAGCGCCCGTGTCCGATCCAGCGCCCCAGACCGACGTGTCCGGTTCAGCCGTGACCCAGGGCCGACGGCGTTCGGAGACGAGAACGCCGTCGATTTTCTGGGCTCTGGCACTGATGATCCTTCCGGTGATCAATCTCGCCGTGCGGTTCAAGATCACCGACGCCGATAAGTTCCCCCGCGCTGGAGCGTTCGTGATGGCGCCCAACCATTTCAGCGAAATCGACCCCGTTCTGATGGGGGTGGTCAGCTGGAAGCTGGGGCGCGCGCCCCGATTCATGGCCAAGGCATCCGTCTTCACCATCCCGGTGATCGGGTGGATGCTGCAGAAGTCGGGACAGATCCCGGTGCAGCGTGGCGGAAGCGTGCGCGGCAGTGAGCCAGTGAAGGCGGCCCAGCGGCTGGTCGAACGTGGCCAGATGGTCGTCGTCTACCCGGAAGGGTCGCTGACTCGCGACCCGGGCCTGTGGCCGATGCGCGGCAAGACCGGCGCCGTGCGGATCGCACTCGAGCGGGGCATTCCGATCGTGCCGGTCGCCCACTGGGGAGCGCAGGAGATCATGCCTCGGTATTCGAAGAGGCTGAGCCTGTTCCCACGCAAGACCGTCCTCGTCAAGATCGGCGAGCCGCTCGACCTCGCCCAGTTCCGGGGACGCAACCTCGACCCGGGGACTCTCAACGAGGCCACCACGCTTGTCATGGCCGCCATCACCCAACTGCTCGAAGAACTTCGGGGTGAGACCGCGCCGGACAAGCGCTGGAACCCCGCCGAGCACGATCAGAAAGAGACCGGCCGTTTTGAAGCCTAAGGTCCAGCCGGGCAAGCGGGTCGCCGTCCTCGGCGCCGGGAGCTGGGGCACAACGTTTGCCAAGATCCTGTCCGACGGGGGGGCCGACGTCGTGCTCTGGGCACGGCGTCCCGAGCTCGCCCGGGAAATCACCGAGGCCAGGCGCAACAGCGACTACCTTCCCGGCATCAACTTGCCGGTCGGCCTCCGCGCCACGTCCAGGCTCGACCTGGCACTGGCCGGCGCCGAGCAGGTGTTTGTGTCGGTGCCGAGCCAGTCGTTGCGCGAGAATCTGATCCTGGCCGAGCCGTTTTTGGCGCCCGGCGCCATCGTGGTGTCGCTGATGAAGGGCGTCGAGCGTGGGTCCGGTCTGCGGATGAGTCAGATCATCGCCGAGTTGCTCCCGATCGACCCGGACCTCATCGCCGCAATCTCCGGCCCCAACCTGGCCCTTGAGATCGCCAAGGAACAGCCAACGGCCGCCGTGGTCTCCTCGAACAGCCTGGAGACCGCGCAGGCGGTGGCCATGCTGGCCCGCAACCGCTACTTCCGCTCCTACGTCAACACGGATGTCATCGGCACCGAATTCGGCGGCGTGCTGAAGAACCTGATCGCTGTCGCCATCGGCATCGTCGACGGCGTCGGCTACGGCGAGAACACGAAGGCGTCGATCATCACCCGTGGTCTGGTGGAAATGACCGATTTCGCGGTGGCCTACGGTGCGCATCCGGAAACGCTGGCCGGTTTGGCCGGCCTGGGCGACCTCATCGCAACCTGCCAGTCGCCGCTCAGCCGCAACAACACGGCAGGCCGTCTGCTCGGCCAGGGCTACGGCATCGCTGACGTCGTGAAGCAGATGCAGCAGACCACGGAGGGTCTCGCATCCGTCGGCCCCATTCTCGAACTGGCCCGTGCCAAGGGGGTGGACATGCCTATCGTCGAGCAGGTCCGCCAGGTGCTTGCCGGTACTCTGAAACCGCGGGACCTCGCCCCGCACCTGACAACGGACTCAGCCGAGCCGCAGGGCGAAAGGACGATTGATGACGAACAAGCTCACGGTAGCGCTGCTCTTTGGGGGTCGGTCAAGCGAACATTCGATCAGTTGCGCCACAGCGGGCGGCGTCCTGGCGGCAATTGACCGCGAGCGCTACAACGTCATTCCGATCGGCATCACCCGCGAGGGAGCCTTCGTGCTCGAAGCGGATGACCCGGCCCGGTTCAGACTGGACGCCGAGCAGCTGCCCGAGGTCTTCGACAACGGCAGCCGCATCCGGTGGCCGGAAAGCAGCCTCAGCCGCCAGCTGACGGTCACCGACGTCACCGGCCATCGCTCCCTCGGCAACGTCGACCTGGTCCTCCCGATCCTGCACGGCCCGTTCGGTGAGGACGGCACGGTGCAGGGGTTGCTCGAACTCGTGGGACTGCCCTACGTGGGCTCAGGCGTGCTCGCGTCGGCGCTGGGCATGGATAAGCACTTCACCAAGACCGTCTTCCAGCAGGCGGCCCTGCCGGTCGCCCCCTGGCGCACCGTCACCGCCACCGACTGGGACGAGGCTCCCGGCCTGGCGTTCGCGGCGGCCGAGGAACTCGGGATGCCCGTGTTCGTGAAGCCCGCCCGGGCGGGGTCGAGCGTCGGTGTCAGCCGAGTGTCGAACCTGGACCAGCTCGCCGAGGCGATGCGCGTTGCCCTGCTTGAGGACAGCAAGGTTCTCATCGAGGCCGGCCTGTCGGGGCGCGAACTCGAGATTGCGGTGCTGCAGGGACGTCCTGGGGAGGCGACGCGGGCATCCGTCGCCGGCGAGGTGAGGGTCACCGGCCGCGACTTCTACGACTTCGACGCCAAGTACCTCGGCGCGGACGGCATCGAGCTGGTCTGCCCGGCCGCCCTCACGCCGGTGGAACTGGCCGAGATGCAGGCCCTCGCCATTCGCGCCTTCGACGCCATCGACGGCGCCGGCTTGGCGCGGGTCGACTTCTTTCTCACCGCCGACGGCTGGGTGATCAACGAGATCAACACCATGCCCGGGTTCACCCCGATCTCGATGTTCCCGTCGTGCTGGCTGGCCAGCGGCTTCACGTATCCCCAGCTGATCGACGAGCTGATCGAGGTGGCCCTGGCCCGCCATTCCGCGCCGGTAGCCCTGCGCCTAGCGATCTAGCCCGAACGAATTCGACGGAGATCTTGCTCAAGACAGGGCGTTTGGGCTCAAAAACGAGTCTTTGACCCAAAATCACCGTCGAATTGGTTCGACCGGTCGGTCTAGCCGGCCGTGCCGCAGCGCCGGCCGTGCCGCAGCGCCGGCCGTGCCGCAGCGCCGACCGCGCGGGCTAGGCCTTCTGCACCGTGATGGTCCACTGGGCGTCGCCGACACGGTCGAAATGGGTGACCGGGTAGCCGTTCTCCGCCGCCCAGCGCGGCAGGGCATCCGTTGCCTGGGTGCAGTCGAAGTTGATGGTGAGCTGGTCGCCGAAGTTGAGCTTCGCGATCGCGTCGCCGGCCTCGACGAGTGGGAACGGGCAGACCTGACCGTCGGTTTCGAGTGTGTACTGTGCCATATCGGGCTTCTTTCTGTTGGTTCTACTGGGTGGCTAACGGTCGGCCGGGACGCGGACGGGGGAGACTCCGACCCGCGCGGATCCGGTGATGAAGAGGCGCGTGGCTGCGCCGGTGCCGATGATCATGAAGACCAGCGACACCCAGCCCTGGAGGCCGAAGGTGGCGGTGTCGACCATGCCGTTGCCGATCGTGCAGCCGCCGGCCAGGCTCGCCCCGACGCCCATCAGTACCCCGCCGACGATGCTCCGGATGGTGGTGGTGACGTCGGGCAGCCGCACCCGGAACTCCCCGCTGGCCTTGGCAGCGATGAACGAGCCGAGCAGGATGCCGATCACCAGGTACACACCCCAGTCGATGAGCTGCGGATCGCCGCGCACGAGATAGTTGACGATGTTCGAGGACGGCCCGGTGATGCCGAGCCCGGATTCGCGCCCGGTTGCCCAGCTGAGCGGCCAGGCGAGGATGGCGAGCGGTGCGATGATCAGGGCGGTGGTGAAAGCACCCCATTTCTTCTCGAACAGGAGATGCCGGATGCCGCTGGTGCGCGCCGGCAGGGACACGAGCGGCAGGGGAGACCTCAGCCGCAGGTGATGCCGGGCGAGAAGGCCGACGCCGGTGACCAGTACCGCGACCAGCGCCCACGGTGAGACGCCGAGGACACCGTGGATCGTGGAAGCCTCCAGGGTGATTCCGCGCAGCGCCGCGACCGGCGTGGACAGGGCGCCCGTTTTCGAGATGGCGGAGAAGAGGGCGTAGAAGATCAGGGCGAACCAACTGCCCACCAGACCCTCGCCGGCCCGATAGTAGGTTCCCGTTGCGCATCCGCCGGCCAGCACGATGGCGAACCCGAAGATGAACGCGCCGATGATCGTGGCCACCCAGGCGAACGGCTGGGGGTCGAGGGTGATGACACCGGCCGTGTCAAGGGCGAAGACGCCCACGCTCTGCACGGCGATGACGATCAGGAAGGCCGTCAGCCAGCGAGTGCTGCCCGTGATCCAGAGGTCTCGGAACGCGCCGGTGACGCAGAACCTGCCCCGCTGCATGGCGAAGCCCAGGGCGATGCCCAGGCCGAGTCCGGTGAGAAGCATGTCGTGTCCCCGTCCATCTGCGGCCGCACGCCAGCTGACGGCGACTCCCCGGCGACGTTACGTGTCGTCCGGCTGCGCTGCTCCCAGACGTCCTGGCATGACGCGGCGAGACGTAACACTTGACAAACCCGTGCCTGCGGTCGGCCGAACAGGCTCGTATCCTTGCCGAAACGACGTCTGTGAGGGCGTACCGGATGCCGCCACCCCCAGAATCGTCCTCTCGCCGCGGGTGCGGGGGGCGTGGACTACGGCGCGGGCGCCAGCGTCTCACCGTCCGTCGGCAGCAGCAGATCCGCGGCGCCGAGGCACTTTCCCGTCGCGGGGATGTTCCCCACGGCCTGCGCCAGGTCCACGAGCACCGTCGATCCACTGACCTTGTCCGAGTCGATGACCAGCTCGGTCGCCGGGTCGCGGCCGTAGGTGGTGTACCGGTAGAGCGGGGCATCCGAATCGTCCTCGATCCAGTCGATGCCGTTGATCGTGAGGCAGGGGAGCGTCGTGGGCTCGGGCACGGTCACACCGCAGTGCAGCAGGACCGCGCTCGGCGTGCCCCAGGCGCCGGTCGCCTGCGCGTTCGTCTCGCGCTCCGGCAGCGAGGCCACAGTGGTCGGCAGACGAACGATGAGGCTCGCGCAGGTGGGATTGACGGCATCCGCGGCCGGTTCCAGCGGCACGATCGCCGTGCAGCCGGTGAGGAGCACGGAGCCGGCGACGAGCGTGAGCGCGATGCCGGTGCGGAGGGAGCGGATGTTGGGGGTCATTGCAATCAGGCTACCGTTTGATGCATGACGAATTCTGCGGGCGCAATGCTCCCCACGAGTGAAACGCTGGCCGACCTCAGTGAGGGGGAGGTTCTCGCCCGAATCTTCCCGCGGCTGCCGGACGCTTCCGCCCAGCTCCTCGGCCCCGGCGACGACGCTGCCGTGATGCGGGCCCCGGACGGGCGCTACGTGGTCACCACGGACATGATGATCCAGGGCCCCGACTTCCGGCTCGCCTGGTCCAGCCCGCACGACCTCGGCTGGAAGGCTGCCGCGACGAACCTGTCCGACGTCGCCGCCATGGGGGCCCGGCCCACCGCCCTGGTGGTGGCGATCGCCGCCCCGCCGTCAACGCCGATCTCAGTGATCGAGGGCATCGCCGACGGTCTGCGCGACTGCTGTGAGGCTTTGGCACCCGGCTGTGGGGTCGTCGGCGGCGACCTGTCCGCCTCAGACGCTCTCACCCTCGCCGTGACGGCCTTCGGTGACCTCGAGGGGCGCGAGCCTGTGCTGCGTTCCGGGGCGCGGTCAGGCGACGTTGTGGCTCTGGCCGGGCGCCTCGGAGAGGCCGCTGAGGGATTGGACCTGCTCTTTCGGCTCGCTGTGGACGCAAACGGCACGCCGGATGCCGCGCTCGCTCGGGCGCTGAGGGCGCAGCATCCCGAGGCGGTCGCCGCGCAGCTCGCCCCCGTGCCCCCCATCGACCGCGGCCCGGCCGCTGCCGCCGCGGGTGCGACCGCCATGCTCGACGTGTCCGACGGCCTCGCCATCGACGCCGGACGCCTCGCCCGGGCCAGTGGCGTGGGCATCGACTTCGCCCGGTCGGCGCTCGGCGAAAACGTCGAGCGCGCCCTCGGCGGCGGCGAGGACCACGGTCTGCTCGCCACGTTCCCGCCCGGGGCCGCGCTCCCGGCCGGCTTCCGCGCCCTCGGCGTGGTGACGGATGCCGCCGGCCGGGTCCTGGTGGACGGTCGCCCCCACGACCAGGCCGGCTGGGACCCCTACCGCGGCTGGGACGGCGCCGTCGCCTGAGGGTCGGGCGACGCCACCAGAGGGCGTCGCCACCAGTCGTGGCGCGCCCTGTGGAAGCGGGCGCATGCTAGAGCGTGCGCCCGCTTCCACAGGGTGCGCCGCGAGCAGCCGCGACTCAGACGGCGGACAGCACGGGGGAGGCGTACCAGACGGTCGTGTCGCCGTAGTCCTTGCGACGGTCTGATCCCAGTCCTGGGCCCCAGAGCGGCTCGGGGGAACGCGAACTGCGCTCGACGATGATGAGTGCGTCCGGGTCGAGCAGCGGCGCAAGGGCAACGAGATTATGGCCTAGTTCGGTCTCGGTGAGGTCGTACGGCGGGTCGATGAAGACCAGGTCGAAGCCCTCGCCGGTGGCAGCGAGGAACGACTGCACGGCCTGGCTGCTCACCGTGATCTTCGGAGCGTCCCGCTTGGGCGCGGAGCGCAGCACGGCTTCGGTGTTCTTGCGGCACATCTGCGCTGCGCCGAAGTTGTTGTCGACGAGCGTCACGATTCGCGCTCCCCGGCTGGCGGCTTCCAGGCCCAGCCCGCCCGAGCCGGCGTACAGGTCGAGCACCCGGGAGCCTCGGATGATGTCGCGCGCGTCGAGCGCGGAGAAGATCGCCTCCCGCACGCGGTCGCTGGTGGGGCGGGTGCCGGACTTGGGCACCGCCAAGGGCAGGGAACCGGCAAACCCGGCAACGATTCGCGTCATAACCCCTCGAGTTTATCGCCCCCGGCGCCCCGGCTCCGCGGCGGTTCTGATGGCGAACCGGCAGGCGAACCGACGGCGGCCCGGCGCCGCCTGTCCGAGGTGCCGCCTACGATCGAAGCATGACCGATTCGGAGGCTGCCGAAAAACTCGCCCCGGTGACCCTCGACAGCAAACTCGCCAATGTGGTGGGCGGCAAGACCGCCGTCGCCCTGGGCAAGGCCTTCGGCGTGGATACCGTCGGTGACCTGCTCAGTCACTACCCGCGCCGCTACGCCCGCCGCGGCGAGCTCTCGTCGATCAGCCTCTTGCCGCTTGACGAGAACGTGACGATCGTCGCCGAGATTCGCAGTGTCGAGGAACGCCCGATGAAGGCCCGTAAGGGATCCATCGTCGAGGTCAAGATCTCTGACGGCCGCGGCATCCTCAGCCTCACCTGGTTCAACCAGTCCTGGCGGGCAAGGCAGCTCCAACCCGGCATGCGTGGCATGTTCGCGGGCAAGGTCTCCGACTACCGCGGCCACCTGCAGCTCACGCACCCGACCTACAAGCTCTTCGGCCCCGGCGCCGACGATGAGCCCGAGATGCCGACGGATGCCGCGGCCGCCAAACTCTGGATCGAGCAGCCCGTCGCCATCTACCCGGCCACCAACACCATGGCCAGCTGGCAGATCGCGCAGACCATCGCGATCCTGCTCGACAGTGTGGGCCACGTGCCCGACCCGATCCCGTCGGAGCTGCGCGGCGAGCGCGGACTGCTGCCCCAGGGCCGCGCCCTGGAACTGATCCACCGCCCGGAAACCGATTCGGATTGGCGCCGCTCCCGGGACACCCTGCGGTTCACGGAGGCCTTCGTGCTGCAGAGCGCACTGGTGCAGCAGAGGCTCATCGCTCGCCAGCAGCAGTCCACTGCACGCGTGCCGGCGCCCGCCGGCCTACTCGAGCGATTCGACGCCGCCCTTCCCTTCACGCTCACCGCCGACCAGCGGGGTGTGGCCGCGGAGGTGGCCGCCGACATGGCCCAGACCGCGCCGATGAACCGGCTCGTGCAGGGGGAGGTCGGCTCCGGCAAGACCGTGGTGGCCCTGCGCGGCATGCTCGCCGTCGCCGATTCGGGCGGCCAGTCCGCGTTCCTGGCTCCCACCGAGGTTCTGGCCGCCCAACACCTGCGCTCGATCGTGCGCTCCCTTGGACCGGAGCTGTCGGCCGAGTTGATGCCTACCCTGCTCACCGGGCAGCTGCCGGTGGCGGAGCGCCGCAAGGCTCTGCTCCGGGTGGTGTCCGGGCAGGCGAAGATCGTAATCGGCACACACGCTCTGCTCGGCGACAAGGTCACGTTCTTCGATCTCGGCCTGGTCGTCGTCGACGAACAGCACCGTTTCGGCGTGGACCAGCGCGAGGCGCTGCGGCTCAAGGGGGCCGTGCCGCCGCATGTGCTGGTGCTCACCGCCACCCCTATCCCGCGCACGGTGGCCATGACGGTGTTCGGCGACCTCGATGTGAGCACGATCGCCGAGCTGCCGGAGGGGAGGCAGGGCATCGAGACGTTCGTCGTGCCGCTCGTCGAGAAGCCGAGCTGGGTGACCCGGGTGTGGACCCGGCTGGCCGAAGAACTCGCCCTGGGGCGTCAGGGGTTCGTGGTCTGCCCGGCCATCGCCCCGAAACAGCTTGAAGAGGGGGCGGAGGTCGATCCCGAGGCGGCCGCGCCGGCATCCGTCGAAGTGGTGCTTGCCGAACTGCGTCGCAACCCGGCCCTCGCCTCGGCTCGTATCGAGCCGCTGCACGGGCGAATGACGAGCGAAGAGAAGGACCAGACCATGAGGGCCTTTGCCGCCGGGCAGATCGATGTGCTCGTCGCGACGACCGTGATCGAGGTCGGCGTCGACGTGCCCAACGCCTCCGCCATGGTGGTGCTGGATGCCGACCGGTTCGGTGTCTCCCAGCTGCACCAGCTGCGCGGTCGCGTGGGCCGCGGCGGCGTTCCGGGGCTCTGTCTGCTGGTCACAACCGCGGAAGCGGAGACCATCGCGCGCGAGCGGGTCGAGGCGGTGGCGGCCACCCTCGACGGATTCGAACTGGCCCAGGTCGACCTGGAGCTGCGCCGGGAAGGCGATGTGCTCGGCAACAACCAGTCCGGGGGCCGGTCCTCGCTGCGCCTACTGCGGGTGGCTACCGACGGCGATCTGATCGGGGAGGCCCGTGGCCACGCGCAGCGACTGAGCGATCACGACCCGCGCCTGGAGAGCGTACCGGCGCTGCGCGAAGCGGTGCGCCGCCGCCTCGACGACGCGGAACGGGCCTCGCTGACCAAGTCCTGACGGGCCCGAGATCAGCCCATGTACAGGCACCGTTCACGCTCTCGGGCTAGGGTGAGCGCTATGCGCAGGATCGCCGTCGTACCTGGTTCCTTCGACCCCGTCACCCGGGGTCATCTCGACGTGATCGCACGGGCGGCTGGTCTCTTCGACGAACTGCATGTGCTCGTCGTGCACAACCCCGGCAAGACGGCGCTGCTGCCGATTACGCAGAGGGTCGCCCTGCTGCAACGGTCCATCGCGGATGCCGGGCTGCCGGACAACATCGTGGTTTCCTCCTGGAGCATGGGGCTGCTCGTGGACTATTGCCTCGAGGTCGGGGCCAGCGTGCTGATCAAGGGCATCCGCTCCCAGATCGACGTTGCCTACGAGACCCCGATGGCGATCGTGAACCGCAACCTCGCCGCCGTGGAGACGGTCTTCCTGTTGCCCGACCCGGCCAACGCACATGTGTCCAGCTCCCTGGTGCGTCAGGTCGCCGCCCTCGGCGGCGACATCACCCCGTACGTCCCGCGAGCCGTTGCGGAGTTCCTGCAGAAGGCACCCGTGTGAGCGCCTCGCCCGTTCGTGCGGTGACAGTCCCGGCGCTCGCCGGAGCCGCGGGCGGGCCTGTCGTCGGCTCTGATGACGAGACCCCGATGGAGCTCACGGCCGTTGAGGCGGCGGCGCGGGCGATCATCCGCAACATGGAGGCCGTCATCGACGGCAAGCGCTCGGCCGTGAGCACCGCCCTCACGGTGTTGCTGGCCCAGGGTCATCTCCTGATCGAAGACGTTCCGGGCGTGGGGAAGACCATGCTGGCCAAGGCGCTGGCCAAGTCCGTGCACTGTACGGTCAGTCGCATCCAATTCACGCCCGACCTGTTGCCCTCCGATGTGACGGGCGTGTCGGTGTTCAACCAGGTCGACCGCCGCTTCGAGTTCAAGCCGGGAGCCATCTTCGCCAATATCGTGATCGGCGACGAGATCAACCGGGCAAGCCCGAAGACGCAGTCCGCGCTGCTGGAGTGCATGGAGGAACGCCAGGTCACGGTTGACGGCACCACCTATCCGTTGCCGTTGCCGTTCACGGTCGTGGCCACCCAGAACCCGATCGAGATGGAGGGCACCTACGCCCTTCCGGAGGCGCAAAGGGACCGGTTCATGGCCCGCATCTCGATGGGATACCCCGACACCGAGTCCGAAATGAGGATGCTGGATGCCCGAGACACCTCCAGCCCGCTGGACGGGATCGACGCTGTTGTCACCGGGTCCGAGCTGCGCGGCATGATGTCGGCCGTACGGAATGTCTTCGCCTCCGCGGCGGTCAAGGAGTACACGGTCGCCCTCGTGCGCGCCACCCGGGACGATCGCGACCTGCGCCTCGGTGCCAGCCCCCGCGCCACGTTGCAGCTTATCCGCGCGGCCAAGGCACGGGCGGCGCTGCACGGCCGGGACTACGTGCTGCCCGACGACGTCGACTCGCTGGCGGTGGCCGTGCTCGGGCACCGGCTGGTGCCCAGCAGCCGCGTGCTCGGTCACCATCAGGACAGTGGTCCCGTGATCGACGACATCGTGCGCCGGATCGTCGCCTCCATTCCTGTGCCTGTCGGCGCCCCCAGGCGCACCTGACGCCATGCCAGCGAATTGGCGGCGCGGTGGGGCGTTCTGGTTACCTCGGCTCACCGTCCGGGGAGGGATGTTCCTCATTCTGGGCGCCGGTCTGCTGCTCCTCGCCCTGATCGTCAACCACCGCGATCTCCTATTCATCGCCGGGCTGCTCCTCGCACTGCCGCTGGCCGCCGTCGTGTATGTCTCCGTGCGTCCGGTGCGCCTGCGGGTGACCCGGATGCTGCGCCCACCGGTGGTGCCGGCGGGCGGCGAGGCCGTCGTGGTGCTCAGTCTCCGCAACCTCTCCTCCCGGCCCGTGACGGGTCTTCGCGTGCGGGACACCGCGGCTGCGGGACTGACGGTGCCGGACAGCACGGCGCTGCCCGGGATGGGCGGCTCTCAGGGTGGGCAGGGGGCAGGGACCGACGCGCTGTCGTTCCAGTACCGGAGCACGGTGCCCCGGCGCGGGGTCTACGCGTCGGGGCCGGTTCTGATCGGGCGCTCGGACCCGTTCGGCCTTGCCGCCGGCGAGTGGGCGGTGGGGGAACCCCACGACCTCGTGGTGACGCCCCGGGCCACCCCGTTGACCGGACCCACCCTTGCCAGGGCGCTGAACGACGGCGAGGTCCCGGAGCGGCTCCGGCGGCTCCATCACAACGCCGATCCGCTGATTGCGCGCGAGTACCGGCCCGGTGACCCGTTGCGCCGGGTGAACTGGCCGGCCACGGCCCGGCTGGGCGAGATCATGGTGCGCCAGGAAGAAGAGCAGAGCAATCCGGGTGCCCGACTCGTGCTCGACACTGCGCTACGTGGCCGTCGCGTCCCCGCCGGCACCGGCGGGGACACCGATGACCAGCGCCTGGACCGTACGCGCGTCGAGCAGGCCTTCGAGGTGGCCGTCGAGTTGACGGCATCCGTGGGCGTGCACCTGCTCGAGGCCGGCTACCAGGTTGACCTGGTCGAGCTGGGCCCGAGCCAGTTGCGGCCGGGCCAGTCGGGCGCCGGCCCGTCCGAACCGAGCCAGTCGGGCGATGGCGGCGAGCTCGGCCGCGGCGGCTTGCGCGGGGAGGCGCCGGCGGTCTTCCGGTCCCCGGGCGGCGCCGTGCTCCTACTCGCGGGGCTGGCCCGCGTGGTGCCCGTGGACACCGCCGGGCTCTGGGAGGACCCGGAGCAATCTGCCCGGGATGCCCGGGATGCCCGGGCATCCCGGGAGGACCCTGGCCCCGCGGGCGCCGCGATCGAGAGCCCCGGGATTCCTCGGATTTCTGGACGCCGCGGAACACCTGGGACCGGTGACGCCAGTGGCAACGCCCAGACCGGCCCACCTTCCCCGCGCGACACCGGGTCGGCCGGGACCCCGAGCCCGTTGATGCCGCCCGGCGGTCCGCTGCCCACCTTCGCCGTGCTGGTTTCCGTCGACGCCCGAGACGTGGCCGGGCTCGCGAACCTCGTGAGTCAGAGCCGCCCAGCGGTGGCGTTCATGCTGGACACGGTCGACAGGGATGCCGTGCGCCTGCTCCGCGAGGCTGGCTGGCGCTGCATCGGGTTGCGGCAGGCCAGGGACATCCCGCTTGCGTGGGCGGAGTTCATCGGTGAGAAGCGGCCCGTTCATGACGCCGTCTGAGCCCACCACCACACTCGGCCCGCCCGCCGGCGTCAGTTCCGGTGTCGTGCAGCCCGGTCCGACCGCCCGGGCCGCGCGCATCGCCCAGGCGCAGTGGCCCCTCGCGGGTGCGCTCCTGCTGATGCTGGCCGTGGCCGGCGGCGCCCTCGCCCCGCTTCTGTCGGGAACCGACTGGTGGTGGCTGATGGCCATCTCCGCCGTCGTGGTGCTGCTCGGCAGTGCCGGGCTGCGTCGGGCCGGGCTGCCCGGGTACCTCGGCCCCCTCGCCGGGTTCGCGCTGCTCGTGGCCACCCTGACCCTGCTCTTCGGCGCGGGCACCGGTTGGGTCCTGGTGATTCCCACCGGCGCGACCCTCGACCGCTTCCGCGATCTGGTGCTCTCCGGCGCGCTCTCCATCGAGCAGCAGTCCACGCCCGCAGAGGCGACCGCCGGCATCCTGTTCCTGCTCGGTGTGGGCGCCGGCGTGATCGCGATCCTGATCGACACGCTCGCGGTCGTGCTGCGGGTGCCTGCGCTCGCCGGACTGCCCATACTGGTGCCGCTGCTCGTGCCAGGCCTGGTCCTCGACGCTGAGGCGAACCTGCCCGCCCTCGTTTTCACCGCCGTCGCCTACCTGTTGCTCCTGCGGGTCGAGATCCGGATGCGCGAAGCCGGCAGCACGGCCTTCCCGCCCGGGCGGCAGTGGGTGCCCGTCGCCCCCGGGGGAACGATCGTCGTGGGCAGCATTGCGATCGTGGCCGCGATCGTGGCCAGCGTCGTCATGCCTGCTCTGCCCGGCGGCGGCCTTGCCGGTGCTCGCCTGGGCGGCAGCCTGCTCTTCGCCAACGGTGTCAGTCCGATGATCAACCTCGGCCAGGATCTGCGGCGGCCGGACGCCGAGCCCGTGCTGCACTACCGCACGACGGCGACGCGGCCGCCCTATCTGCGGATGCTGACCCTCGACGAATTCTCCGGTCGCAACTGGACGGCCCGACTGGCCGAGGGGGACCGGGAGAACACCGTCGACGACATCGCCCTGCCGCCCGGTCTGTCGCCGGAAATCGCGACCAGCGAGACCATCACGACCATCGGCATCGACGATCTGGCGACCCGGTGGCTGCCGGCCCCGGCGCCGGCCCGCTCGGTGACCGGGCTGCTCGGCTTCTGGTACTGGAATGGTGTCAGCGGGTCCATTGCCAGCCCAGGCGATACGACTCGCGGGCAGGAATACACCGTGACGGCGCTCATGCTTGCACCGACGGCCGACCAGCTGCGGCAGGCAGAGGCCGACTATCCGGCCGGCGTCAGGAACAGCCTCGAACTGCCGCCTCAAACCCCGGCCCTGATCGGTGACACCGCGCGGGAGGTCACCGCAGGCACCGAATCGGCCTACGACGCGGCGCTCGCCCTGCAGGAGTATCTGCGCGGAACGGAGTTCAGCTACGACACCGAGGCTCCCGTCGAGGCTGACTATGACGGTGGGGGCGTCGACGTCGTCAGCACATTCCTCGAGGTGAAGAGCGGGTACTGCGTGCACTTCTCCTCGGCGATGGCCGTGATGGCCCGCTCGGTCGGCATCCCCGCCCGGATCGCGATCGGCTACCTGCCCGGGGCGCTGTCGGCGTCGAGCTCCATCGCCGGGATCGGCCGGTACAGCGTCGACACCCACGACCTGCACGCCTGGACGGAGGTCTACTTCGAGGGCGTGGGATGGGTGCCGTTCGAGCCGACGCCCGGCCGCGGCAGCGTGCCCGACTACGCGCGGGAGACGAGCGCCGCGGCCCCGATCAGCGAAGCAGGCCAGGTCGCTCCGTCGGGTGCGCCACGGCCCGAAGACGCCGGCAGGCAGAACGCCGCAGGCGGGGTCCAGGGCGCCGGAACGCTTGAAGAGGATGCCGGTGGCCTGCTGCGTCTCGGCCTGCTCCTCGTCGGTGCGATCGCCCTGCTCCTGGTGCCGGCCGCCGTGCGGGTGATCCGTCGCCGGTTGCGGCGTCGGGTCATAGTCTTCGGGCCGGGCGGGGCGGGCGAGGCGTGGCGGGAGGTCAGCGACACGGCCGTGGATCACGGTGTCGAGGTGCGGGACACCGAGACGCCGCGCGAGCTGACGGCCCGCCTGCGTCGGCTCGTCGGCACCCGGCCGGGAGCGGTCGGAGACACGGATCCGGAGAGCGTGGTCGAGGCCCTGGACCGGCTCCTCGTTGCGGCGGAGCGCAGCCGGTACGCCCGTTCAGTGGGCACGGGGGACTCGGCTCGCACGGCGCTCCTGGCGGCCGACCTCGACGTGGTGTTGCGCGGCATTCGTTCGGGGTCGCGATGGCGTGTGCGGGTGCAGGCGGTGCTGTTGCCGGCGTCGCTGTGGCGACAGGGCGAGCAACGAACGGAGCACCCAGCCGCGAACGCGTAGAATCTCCCACCGTGAGTAAGTTTAAGAAGACCCCGTACAAGGTCGATGTGCGCGACCTGATCAATCGTCCGGGAACAATGCACGAACGGCACCTCGAAATCGCCGTCCCGGAAGACCTCGGCGAAAGCCTGGTCGCCGTCAGGGCGGGTTCGACCCTGATCGCGAATCTGCGTCTGGAGACCCTGCACGAGGGCATTCTCGTGTCGGCCCAGGTGTCGGGAATCGCCGCCGGGGAGTGCGGGAGATGCCTGATCGACGTCGAGTTGCCGGTCCAAGTCGAGTTTCACGAGCTTTTCGCGTACTCTCTAGACGAAGCTTATGAAAGTGAAGTTCAAGATGACCACGTGGATCTTGAACCTCTGATCAGGGATGCGGTGGTTTTATCACTGCCGTTCCAGCCGGTTTGCCGGCCGGATTGCCCAGGTCTCGACCCCGAGACCGGCGAGCGGCTTGCCGAAGCCCCTGAATTCGTACCCGAAGAAAAGCGCGATCCCCGGTGGGCCGCGCTCATGAAATTCCAAGCTTCCGAAAGCAGCGGCACGGATGAAGACATCCAGGCTGAAACGGATAGAGAAGAGAAGTAGTCATGGCAGTCCCGAAGCGCAAGCAATCACGCTCCAACACCCGCTCACGTCGTTCCTGCTGGAAGGCCGAGGCTCCCACCCTGGTCAAGACCATGGAAAACGGCAAAGTTGTCTACAGCCTGCCGCACCGCGCCAAGGTCGTCACCGACGCCGCCGGCACGGCACTGTTCATGGAATACAAGGGCCGTAAGGTCGCCGACGTTTAATTCGTCTGAGTTTGATCGGGCTGTGCTTGATCGTCTGATGCCGCGCCGACGGATGCCGGGGAACCCCAATGCGGATTCCGCTCCGTGGAGTCGCGGCATCAGTGTTTTCGGCTTCAGTGTTGTCGGCATCAGTGTTGCCGGCAGGCGTGTTCTCGGCGGGCGCTCATGAGTATCGCGCCCGACAGGTCAGTCCTGCTGGCGACCCTCGGGGTGCAGATCGATCCGGCCCTGCTGGAACTGGCGCTCACCCACCGCTCGTACGCGTACGAGCACGGCGGCGTACCCACGAACGAGCGCCTGGAATTCTTGGGCGACTCGATCCTGGGGCAGGCCGTGACGGTCATGCTCTACCGGGAGTACCCGCTGCTCGACGAGGGTGACCTCGCCAAGCGCCGGGCCAGCCTGGTGTCGAGCGTTGCCCTCGCGGGCATCGCGCGAGGCATCGAATTGGGTGACTACGTGCGACTCGGCCGGGGCGAGATTCTCACCGGTGGTCGCGACAAGTCGTCGATCCTCGCCGACACCGTCGAGGCCCTCATCGGCGCCGTCTACCTCGATTCCGGCGGAGAGACGGCGACCGCGCTGGTGATGCGCCTGATCGAGCCGCTCGTGCGCGATCCCGGGCACTTCGGTATCTCCATGGACCCCAAGACGAGCCTGCAGGAAGCCGCGGCGCGACTGGGCTCCGGGGCTCCGGTGTATTCCATCGCCGAGAGCGGCCCCGACCACTCCAAGGTTTTCATCGCCACCGTAACCGTCGGCAAGGTCACGGCCGTCGGCGAGGGCACGAGCAAGAAGCACGCCGAGATGGCTGCCGCGCTCGATGCCTGGACGCGCCTCAGTACGTCCTGAGCTGCTGTCGGTCGTGTCGCTGAGAGGCTCGAATGCCGGAACTGCCTGAAGTTGAAGTTGTTCGTGCCGGTCTGGCGCCTGCGGTGACCGGAGCCGTGATCGCCGGCGTCGAGGTCTTCGAACGCCGATCACTGCGTCGGCATGACCCTGCGAGCGCGCCGTTCGCTGACCTGCTGCAGGGTCGGGCCGTGCTTGCGGCAGTGCGTCGAGGCAAGTTCCTCTGGCTGCCGCTGGATTCCGGGCGAGCGTTGGTGGTGCACCTCGGGATGAGCGGCCAGGTGCTGCTGCGCAGCCCCGGCTCGGACACGGACCGGCAACTGCGCATCCGTCTGCAGATCGAGCATCAGGAACACGGCGAACTGTGGGTCGACTTCGTCGACCAGCGCATCTTCGGCAGCATGGCCGTGGATACGATGCAGCCCACGCGCGACGGGCTTGTTGCCGGGTATTCCGGGCTCGTGGGCGATGCCTCCGGCGTGGGCGGTGCGCCCGGCCTGGCTGGTGCGAGCCCGGCTTGGCCCGGCCTGATCCCGTCCCAGGTGGCGCATATCGCCCGCGACCCGCTGGATCCGGGCTTCTCGGCGCCGCTGTTCCTGGCGGCCCTGGCCCATAAGAAGACCGGGATCAAGCGAGCCCTGCTTGACCAGACCCTGATTAGCGGAATCGGCAACATCTACGCCGACGAGGCCCTCTTCGCGGCCCGGGTGCACTACGAGCAGCCGGCTCACTCCCTGACGCCGGCGAAGGGGCGGGCGCTGCTCGCAGCGGTGCGCAGCATCCTGAACCGCGCCCTGGCCGAGGGCGGCACCAGTTTCGATGCCCAGTACGTGAACGTGAACGGACAGTCCGGGTACTTCTCGCACAGCCTGAACGCCTACGGCCGGCAGGGGTCGCCCTGTCCGCGCTGCGGCACGCCGCTCGTGCGGGAGCAGTTCATGAATCGTGGTTCGCACCTGTGCCCCCGCTGCCAGCGGCTGCGCTGACGCGCTGCCGCTGGCGCGAGAGCTGTGGTGTTCTCCACCGAACCTCGCCGGCCCTGCCGGTCGTGGGTGCCTGGTCTGGCAGACCGCGACCGGCCGGAACGCGCTAGCTGGTGAAGGTCAGCGTGTTGGTCACGGCGATCACGGTCACCACGAGAGCGTTGAGGAAACCGCCGATATACGGGTTGTTGGTGGCACGGTAGATCTTTCGGCTGATCACGGCCGTGACTGCGAGGAAGACGATCACCGGGATCAGCCAAATGCTGAAGATACCGCCGAAGCCAGGGATCAGCTCTCCGGTGACGAAGAAGGTGGTGTACTGGGCGACAACCAGGATGATCGGGCCGAGCGCGTTGAAGAGGGCGAGGATCGCCGTATTCACCCATTCCTTTTTCAGCATTGTGAACCGATTGAAGCTGTTGATGGCTACCGAGTTCAGCACGTAGTAGACGGCGAAGAACGGCAGATACAGCAGGGCGATGGCCAGCTTGTCCGGGGTGAAGGCCTTGACGGCCAGCACCCAGAGCCGGAAGTCGGTCTGAAAGAAGTAGTCCACGACGAAGATGATCGAGAATGCGGCCACCGCCACGGCGAGGGCAAGGCCCAGCCCGTGGAAGAACGTCCTCCACCCGGGGAGAACGCCGGCCAGCCGCAAGTCGAGCCCGGATTTGCGGCCGAAGACCACGTAGGAGACGGCCATGATGACCAGGGCTGCGAATCCGTTGAGCGCCGCCCAGATGGCGATGAACGCCACTGCTCCCTGGGTGAACACCGACGGTGCGAGGTTGAAGGCGATCGTCGCCATGGCCGGACTCTGGCTCAACGCGACGTAACTCCAGATGGACACGATCGTCGACAGCACCAGGCCGCCCCAGAACCAGGCGAGCCCCGTTCTGCCGGCGGGGGCGATGGTCATGGTCGCGGTGGTGGAGCGAAGGGATGCGAAGGCGCGAGTTTCGAGCAGCGCCCGCGTGAAGGCGACGAGGAAGATGGCGAACCCGACCAGACCCAGACCGTTGAAGAGCGCCTTGAACTGCCAGACCTGGGACCCAGCGGCGATGGCCGTCGGCTCACCGAGGGCGTCGTCGAAGAAGGAGACCACGGTTCCCGTGGTGGTCTGCGAGAAGGGCCCCCAGGGGTGCGTCTCGGCAGGCGTGTAGATCACCCGCATGGCGGCCCTGCCGTCGATTGTGTCTGTGTAGACCTCGCCGGCCTTGCGCTGGTCAGTGGGAACCGGGTCGGTGCCCGCCTGCAGGAACGACTGCGCGTTGGAGGTGGTGATGAAGTCGCGGGGCGCGGTGAGCGCGACACCGTCGGCGTCGTAGCTGCGAAAGAAAAACTCGTCGTACTGGTCGGCGACGATGCCGACGTCTCGGGTGCCGTAGAGGTTGAAGTACTCGTTGTCGGCTTCCGGGTCGCGATAGACCCCGTCATTGTCGACCAGGAGGACGGCCGCGATCAAGGGTTCGTCGGCGTCGTTGTCGAGTGCCACCGAGAAGTTGGCGGCACGGGCCCCGTTCGAGTGGCCGGTCGTGCCGATCCTGGCAGCGTCGACATAGGGAAGGTCGGCGGCCAGCTGAACTGCGTCATACATGCCGGTGCCTCCCTTGGCCTCCTCGCCCCGGGTGAGATAGTCCGAGTTGCCGTGGCCGTACATGTCAATCGAGATGACGACGAAGCCGCGTCGAGAGAGTTCGACGGAGTTCGCATCCTGCATCTCGCGGTTGTTCCACCAACCGTGGCTCGTGATGATCACGGGCGCTTTGCTGGTTGCCGTGGCCGAGTCGGGCTTGTAGAGCAGGGCGCTCATACTCATTCCGGACGCGGTCTCCCATCTCATGTCCTTGACGGCTACCGTTCCTCCCACCGTCTGCACCAGGGACGCCCCCAGTGCGGAGACGAAGCAGAGGATGAGGGAGAGCGCCAACCAAAAGGCGTTCTTCCGAAAAAAGGATTGTTTCACTGACTTGCTCCTACATATTGGTCTGGCGGTCGATGAACAGCGGTGTGAGAGGCACGCGGAAATGCCCGGTGCCCGGGGCCACTGTTAGACGCGGCTCGCCAGAGGGGAGGCCGCACGGTTGCCGTCGGCCCAGGTGGACGTGCTCGGAGGTGGCTCTTAAATCGGGAAGCTGGCCCGGGCGCACGGTGTCGCCGGCCGTGCGAGATGAACAAGTTCTGTGCAGACCACGTTGTCTCCTGAGATTGAGTTGATTTCATCCAATCAGGCTCGAAGTAGCCGTGTCTCCCATTTCGCCTGCACGTTTGCCCATCTTCCGACCTGCCGGAATGTGGGTCTAATCAGCTTGTTTGGTTGCGGTAATTCGGCGTTCCCGCGCGTTCGTCAGCGCTGACCTGACTCGAGGAAGCGCACTGTGCGGGCCGCCGGTCCAGCTCGGTCAGACGCACACAGCGGGCTACCGGGCTACCAGGCTGCACGATCGTGCACGTCGAGAAGTTCAGGTGGATCCACGACCTCCATGACGGCCTGGGCCAGACGGCGCAGCCGCACTGCCACCGGACCCACCGCTGACGTGCCGTTCCCTGCCCCTGCCCCTGCCCTCCGATCGCCTGATCCGTCGAATTCGTCAGGGACCGCGCCTACCGGGCGGTGCCGGCGGTGTCCGGTACCGTTAGCGGGGGCGGCTCGTCGGGCGTCCGCGGTCCGACGAGCGACGAAACCCGACGAGCGACGAAAGGGGGCGAACCGGTGTACTTGAAGAGCCTCACCCTCAAAGGCTTCAAATCGTTCGCCCACCCCACCACGTTCGCCTTCGAACCCGGCGTCACGTGCGTGGTCGGCCCCAACGGCTCGGGCAAGTCCAACGTCGTCGACGCACTCGCCTGGGTTATGGGCGAGCAGGGCGCCAAGACCCTCCGCGGCGGCAAGATGGAGGACGTCATCTTCGCGGGCACGTCCACCAAAGGACCGCTCGGCCGGGCGGCCGTGACACTGACCATCGACAACACGGATGGCGCGCTACCGATCGACTACACCGAGGTCACCATCGCGCGCACCCTCTTTCGCACTGGTGCGAGCGAATATGCGATCAACGGGCGAACCTGCCGGTTGCTCGACGTGCAGGAGCTGCTGAGCGATTCCGGCCTCGGCCGGGAGATGCACGTGATCGTGGGGCAGGGGCAGCTTGACGCGGTGCTGCGCGCCAGCCCCGAGGAGCGGCGCGGGTTCATCGAGGAGGCCGCCGGCATCCTCAAGCACCGCCGGCGCAAGGAGAAGACCCTCCGCAAGCTCGACGGCATGCAGGCCAACCTCACCCGGTTGAGTGATCTGGCCGGGGAGATCCGCCGGCAGCTCAAACCGCTCGGGCGCCAGGCAGACATCGCCCGGGAGGCGCAGACCATCGCCGCAGTGGCCCGCGACGCGCGGGCCCGGCTGCTTGCCGACGACGTGGTCACGGTGCGCACCGCGCTCGACGCGCACGGCCGCACCGAGAGCGAGCGGCACGCCGAACGGCTCGTGCTGACCGAACAGCTCGAGACGCGGCAGCGCCGCCTGCAGCGGCTTGAGCAGGAGCAGGTCGGCGACGCCGTCGACCAGGCCCGGCGCACGAGTTTCGGCCTCGAATCCGTGCAGGAACGCTTGCGCGGCCTGTACACGCTCGCGAACCAACGGCTGGCCCTGCTCGGTTCGCAGGCCGAGACTTCCGATGTCGGCCCCAGTGTGACCACGGCCATGCTTACGGATGCCGCGTCCGAGATCGACGCGTTACGGAGCCGCATCGACGTGGCCGACTCCGCCTGGGCCGCAGCCCGTACGCAGACCGCCGAGGCCCGACGTCACCTCGACGCCATCGACGAGCAGATCGCCGCCCAGGCCGTGCTGGTCTCCCGGCACGACCTGCAACTGTCGCAACTTTCCGGAGCGGCCGAAACCGCGGCCGGTCGCCTGGCGTCCGTGCGCGGCGAGGTGCTGCGTCAGCAGAACGCCCTCGACGCCGCCCGCGGCCGAGTAGAGACGGCCGAGGCGAACCTGGCCGGACTCGCCGCAGATGCGGCGGCCCTCGCCGCGACCGCCGCCCAGGCCGGCGAGAGTCACCCGGCAGAGGCTGCCGCTCGCGCCAGGGCCGCTGTCACCCAGTCCGAGACTGATGTCGAGCGCCTGCGCGAGGCCTTGCATCTCGACGAACGTGAACGCGACGCCCTCGCTGCGCGCGCGGGGGCGCTGTCCCTCGCCCTGGACCAGAAGGACGGCTCGTCAGCCCTTCTCGCGGCGGCACCCGCGGACATCCGTGGTCTCGTGGCCGAACACGTGCGCGTGCGGCCCGGCTTCGAAGCTGCCATCGCCGCCGCCCTCGGCTCACTCGCAGACGCGGTGCTCGCCGACACCCGGCAGGCGGCAATCGCTGCCATCGTGCGGGCGCGCGCCGACGACCTCGGCCGCGTCGAGTTGATCGTGGCCGGCGCGACCGGCGTCGGCGCGAGCGACGACAGTGCTTCGAGGGCGGCTGCGACTGATGCCGGCCCGCCCGCCGCGAGCGCCCGCCACGATCTCTCCGCGCAACCGGGGCTGCTGTGGGCCGACGTGGTGATCGACGCGCCCGCCGGAGTGCTCGGCCTGCTCCGGCACACGGTGATCGCCGAGGATATCGACGCCGCCCGCGCTGTGTTGGACGGCCGTGCACTGTCCTCTGACGTACCGCTCACGGTCATCACCCGAGCCGGGGACGTGCTGGGGGACTCCGTGCTGCGCGGTGGCTCCGGCGCGCGCCGCAGCCGGCTCGAACTGGTGGCCGGCCGCGACGCGGCCGCCGACTCCCTCTCTGCCGTGCGCACCCGGATCGAGCAGGTCGTCGCCGACCTCGCCGACGCTCGCACGCTGTTGTCCACCCGCACGACGCAGGCGCAGGCCGCCGCCGCCCGGGTGCGCGAATTCGAATCGCGCACAACGGTGCAGGCCGAAAAGACCAACCGCGCCACCGTACAGCTCGAGGCCGCCACCGCCGAGCTGAACCGGCTCACCTTCGCGCTCCTGCAACAGGGGGAGGCCGTCGCCGTCGCGGAGGCGGCGAGCGAGAAGGCCCGCGCCGAGCGTGATGAGCATCGGGCCCGGCCGCGCCCGGTGCTGGACACCGGATTACGCGACGTGCTTGACGCTGCCCTTGAGAGCGCCCGGGAAACCGAGGTTGAAGCCCGACTGCAGGCTGAGACCGCCCGCGAACGCGTGCGCGCCGGTCAGGCGCGCGCCGATGCGCTCGCGAAGCAGCAGCATGCCGAACGTGCGGCGGCAGACGAGGCAGCACGACGTGCGGTCATCCGTCGACGCCAGGTGGATGCCGCGAGCCGGGTGGCCGAGGCGCTTCCACTGGTGCTCGCCTCGGTCGACGCCTCCGTCAGCGAGGCCCGGACGCGTCTGGCCGCTGCCGAGGCCGAGCGCAGCAGCCAGAACGAGGAACTGGCGGCGCTGCGCCGGGAGGACAACACCCTACGCGCCCGGCTGCAGGCCGTCACCGAGACCGTGCACGGTTTGGAACTGGCCATCTACGAGAAGAAGCTGCACCTGTCCGGGCTGCTCGAACGCGCCGTCAGCGACCTCGGCCTGACCGAAGACGTGCTCGTGGCCGAGTACGGGCCCGACCAGCCCATCCCGAACGCCGAACCGAGTGCCGAACCCATCTGCTTCGACCGGGACGACCAGCAGCGCCGCCTCGGAGTCGCCGAACGCCGGTACGCCCAGCTCGGCCGGGTGAACCCGCTCGCCCTCGAGGAGTTCGCTGCACTCGAGCAGCGGCACCGCTTCCTCACGGAGCAGCTCACCGACCTGACGAACACGCGCCTCGACCTGCTCACCATCATCGAGGAGATCGACGAGAAGATGGGCGTCATCTTCGGCAGTGCCTTCGACGACACCCAGGCGGCGTTCGCCGAGGTGTTCCCGGTGCTGTTCCCGGGCGGGAGCGGCAGCATCCGCCTCACCGATCCCGACAACCTGCTCACGACCGGCATTGAGGTATCGGTCAAGCCCGCCGGCAAGAAGATCGAGCGGCTCTCGCTGCTGTCAGGCGGGGAGCGCTCGCTCGCCGCGGTGGCCCTGCTGATCGCCATCTTCAAGGCCCGACCGAGCCCGTTCTACATCATGGACGAGGTGGAGGCCGCCCTCGACGACGCCAACCTCGGGCGGCTGTTGACCATCTTCGAGGACCTGCGCGCCACCAGCCAACTCATTGTGATCACGCACCAGAAGCGCACGATGGAGATCGCGGATGCCCTCTACGGGGTGTCGATGCGTCTCGATGGGGTCTCGGCCGTGGTCGGGCAGCGCATCGCGAAAGATGACGAACAGGCATCCTGACATGTCGTCCGTGCTGGCCACCGACTAACGCAGCATGGCCAGGAGCCGCTCGCAGGCATCGTCGACCCGGCGGCAGGCCATGGTGCAGGTCTGCCAGGCCGGATGAAGCCGGGCCATGGACTCGCAGGCCAGCATCGATGCCCGGGCAGCCTCACGGCAGGTCTCCAGAAGGGCGACGGTCGTCGGGCCGTCCCAGCGGGCATGCCACGACAACACCCGGGTCGTCGACGAGCACACCTCAATGCAGTCCAGGTCGGCGAGGAAGCAGCGGGTGACGTCACCGTTGCCGTCGGTTCGCAGGCAGGCGTCCGCGCAGTCCTCGCTCACCGTCACCAGTGCGTCGCACGCGGCGACGCACCGGTTGACCGCGGTGCGCTCGCTGTCGGATCCCGTTCTGACTGCCATGCCGACACCTTAAACCCGGACCGGACGGTTGTCTGGGGGCTTGCGCGGGCCGCGATCAGCGCTGCTCGGAAACCTGATCGGGCAGTGCGGCGATGAGAGGATGGTCGACGGCCTGCACGCCGATCCCCGCGGCCTCTCCGAAAGTGTCCGACTCGGGATAGCAGCCCACGTCGCAGGGCAACGCGATCACCTACGCCACGTGGTCACCAGCACGGCCTCGGAAGCGATATCCACCTGCTCCCCCCGAGGCACGACCTTCACGCGTTCGCGCAGCACGGCGGACTCGTCGGCGTCGCCGAGCGCCCGTTCGTGTGCGTCGAGGGCAAGCCAGCCCGACCACGTCGTGTGACGGATGCCGCGCTCGCCGAGCAGACGGAGGATCGCCTCCCCGGCGTCGCCTCCGGTTTCGGCCGCCGGCTCCGGCAGCAGCGCGAGATCCTCGACCAGCCGGGTCACGGTCTCCACGGCGTCGCCCTTGGTATGCCCGATCAGGCCGACCGGGCCGCGTTTGATCCAGCCGGTGGCGTAGAGCCCGGGCAGCGGTGTGCCGTCGGCAGCCAGGATTCGGCCGCCGTCGTTGGGCAGCACGCCGCGCACCGCGTCGAAGGGCACCCCGGGCAGAGCGCTGCCGCGGTAGCCGACCGCGCGGTAGACGGCCTGCACCGGGTAGTCGAGAAACTCCCCGGTGCCGCGCACGCCGCCGTCTTCGGTGGGAGCGGTGCGTTCGAAACGCATCCCCTCGACCCGGTCGGTGCCGGACACCTCGGCGGGGCTGTGCAGGAAGTGCAGGTGCAGCCGCCGGGAGGCGCCCGTGGGTTCCCGAGTGAGCCAGCCGTTCAGTGTGCGGCTCATCACCTTGACCTGGTTGTTGGACGCCGCCAGGCGCGCCTCGGAGTTCTCGTCCCGGGGGAAGTCCTCCCCGTAGACGATCACGTCAACTCCCTGTACGTCGCCGAGTTCACGCAGCTCGATCGGGGTGAACTTCACCTGGCCGGGCCCGCGACGGCCGAACACGTGCACATCGGTGACCGGGGACCCGAGCAGCCCGGCGTGCACAGTGGCGGGAATGTCGGTGCTGAGCAGGTCGGCCGGGTGCTTGGCCAGCATCCGTGCCACGTCGAGGGCCACGTTTCCGTTGCCGATCACGGCGATGTCGGTGGCGTCGAGCGGCCAGTCGTGCGGGGCGTCCGGATGCCCGTCGAACCAGGATACGAAGTCAGCGGCCCCGTAGGACCCCGGCAGGTCGATACCGGGAATGTCGAGGTCGGTGTCGCGGATGGCTCCGGTCGCGAAGATGACCGCGTGGTAGTGCGCTTGCAGGTCGGCGAGGTCGACGTCGATGCCGAAGGACACGTTGCCGAGGAAGCGGATGGTGCCGGCATCCAACATCTCGTGCAGGGATTTCACGATTCCCTTGATCCGGGGGTGGTCGGGGGCGACGCCGTAGCGGATCAAGCCGTAGGGGGCCGGAAGGGAATCGTAGAGGTCGATGGCGACCTCGTCGCCCGCGGCCCGCACCATTGTGCGGAGGATGTTGCCGGCGTAGATGCCGGCCGGGCCGGCGCCGACGATGGCGACGCGCAGCGGGCCGGCGCGTGTCGGCTGAGGCTTGCGCAGCGGCTCGGGCTTGCGCAGCGGCTCGGGCTTGCGCAGTGGCTGGGGCGCGGAGGGCGACCGGGTCATGAGTGGGCCTTTCGAAGTGGGGGTGCGGGGGTGGAGGGGGCGGAGACGGAGGAGCCGCGCCGGTGGGCCGAGGCGACGTGCGGGCTGAGTCTGACCACGTCGCCGACCACGACTACGGCGGGAGATCGCACACCCCGCTCCGCCGCCTGAGCGGCGATGGTGCCGAGGGTGCCGATGGTGACGCGCTGATTCGGACCGTAGCCGTCCTCGATGATGGCGACGGGGCATCCGTCACCGCGGCTGCCGGTGGCCAGCACGCTCGCCGAGCGGGCCAGGGCGTTGACGCCCATCAGGAGCAGCACGGTGTGATCGGAGCCGCCGGGCAGGGCGGTGATCTGCTCGTGGCCGGTGACGACCGTGAAGCCGTTCGCGACTCCGCGGTGGGTAACCGGGATGCCCGCCGCCGCCGGCACCGAGATGGCGCTGGTGACGCCGGGGACAACCTCGACCGGCACCCCGTGGCTGCGGCAGAACGCCGCTTCCTCGCCGCCGCGGCCCAGCACGTAGGGGTCGCCGCCCTTGAGTCGCACCACTCGGCGCCCGGCCAGGGCGTGCTCGACCAGCAGCGCGTTGATCTCGTCCTGGGGCACCGGGTGGTGGCCCGGCAGCTTTCCCACGTCGATCACGAGAACATCGGCGTCGAGTTCACGCAGCAGCCCGCGCGGGCCGAGCCGGTCGGCGATCACGACATCTGCTTCGGAGAGCAGACGACGCGCCAGAACAGTGATCAGGCCCGGGTCGCCGGGGCCGCCGCCGACCAGGTGCACCGTGCCGGGGCCGGGCGCGCGGCGGTGGTGCCGCAGGGGCAGGGAACCGGCGTCGAGGGCGTCGGCCACGGCGTCGCGGAGAGCCATCGCGCGGCGTGGGTCGCCGCCGGCGGACACGGCGACGGTCACCTCGCCCCGGCGGGCCACGGCGGGAATCCAGGCTGCGGAAGCGCGATGAGCGGCGGCGTTGACGCACCAGATGCGGGCGGCGTCGGCGTCGGCGGCGACGCGGGTGTCGACATCCGTCACCCCGGTCGCCGTGTGGGCGAGCCAGGTGCCGTCGAGATCGCCGGTCTCATAGGCGCGCTCGCGCCAGGTGAGCGCGCCCGTTTGCAGCAGGGCCCGCAGGTCGGGGCCGGCGACGGGGGCCACGACGGTGACGCGCGCGCCGGCCTCGACCAGGGCGGAGGCGCGGCGGGCGGCGATTGCCCCGCCGCCGACGACGAGCACGGCCTTGCCGGCCAGATGCAGGCCCAGAGGATAGAGGTCCGTGATCATCGGTGTGCTCCAGGATTCAGTCCGCGGCGGCGCAGCAGACGGCGTTCTACGGGTGCGAAGGCGACGAGCTCCACCAGAATGCCCACCGCAAGGATGATCAGGATGGTTGCCAGCACGGCGGGCAGGTCGGCGAGCTCGCGACTCTGCTGCAGCATCGAACCGAGGCCGAAGCCGATCGAACCGCCCATGGCGATGATCTCCGCGGCCATCAGGGACCGCCAGGAGAAGGCCCAGCCCTGCTTGAGACCGGAGAGGTAGCCGGGCAGGGCCGCCGGCAAGATGACGAGGGTGGCGAGCTGGCTGCGGGAGGCCCCGAGCACGGTGCCCACCCGGCGCAGCTGCGGCGGCACGTGGTCGATGCCGGAGACGAGCCCGTTCGCGATCGACGGCACCGCGCCCATCAGCACCACGAAGTAGACCGTGGCGTCGGTAAGGCCGAACCAGATGATCGCTGCCGGCACCCAGGCCACGGAGGGAAGCACCTGCAGCCCGGACAGAAGCGGCCCGAGCGCTCGCCGCAGCAGCCGCCACTCGGCGAGCAGTAGCCCGAGGGGGGTGCCGATAGCGACCGCGATCAGAAAGCCGGCGCCGCCGCGGGCGATGCTGGTGGCCACGGCCTGCTGGAGCCGGCCGTCAGCCCAGCGTTCACCGATCGCCGCGGCCACGTTCAGCGGGCCGGGGTAGAGGTCGGGCCGGGGTTCGGCGACGACGGTGTAGAACTGCCAGGCACAGACCAGAGCGACCAGGAGCAGCACGGGTGGCAGCACGCCGTCGAGGGCGCGGCGGAACGGGCCTCGCTCGGTGGGGGGAACCGTCTGCAGGGCGTCCAGACCGGATTCGAGGCGGCGGAATTCGTCGTGCGGAGAGGAAGCGGGAGCGGGCGTGGTGGCACCTGTGCTGGTCGCTGCGGCCGAGGTGGTGCTCGGGTCAGGAAGCATTGCGGCGAATCTCCTCTCGCAGCTGGTCGGTGATTTCGACGGAGAGTCGGGATACCTCGGGGGACTCGATCCGGCGGGGACCGGTGTCGTCGATGCGCCACTCGTTGGCGATGCGTCCCGGTCGGCTCTTCATCAGCAGCACCCGCTGACCCAGCCGGGCAGCTTCGCGCACGTTGTGGGTGACGAAGACGATGGTGCGGCCGGTTTCCCGCCAGATGCGCTCCAGTTCCTCATGCAGCAGGTCGCGGGTGATGGCGTCGAGGGCCGCGAACGGTTCGTCCATCAGGAGTACCTTGCGGTCCTGAGCGAGCGCGCGAGCGAGGGCGACGCGCTGGCGCATGCCGCCGGAGAGTTCGTGGGGACGCTTGTCGGCGGCATCCGCGAGGTTGACCAAATCGAGCAGGTCGAGGACCTGGGCGCGTCGATCGGCGCGCGGCACCCCGCGCAGCTTGAGCGCGAGTTCCACGTTGCGGCCGGCGGTCAGCCAGGGGAATAGGGCCGACTCCTGGAACATGACCGCGGCACTGCCGCTGGTGACCGTGACTGTGCCGGTCGTGGGGAGTTCGAGGCCGGCGATGATGCCCAGCAGGGTCGACTTGCCGCAGCCGGAGGCGCCGAGCAGGCAGACGAACTCGCCCGGCTCGATGGTGAGGTCGATATCCTCCAGGACGACCGGGCCGGCGGCGCCGAAGCGTTTGCCGAGCCCTTCGATGCGGATCGCGGGGGCATGGGAGGTGGTGCCCGCGGCGACGGGAGTCGCGGGGGCGGCGATCGGGGCATCCGTCGTGGTGTTCATGGTCACTCCGTTCCGAGTCCGGCGGCGGAGACGGGCGCCCCGCCTGCCTCAGCGAGCACAGCGTTCAGCGGGGTGAGGTCGAAGAGCCCGTCGAGTGTGCCCGGTTTCGCGGTGCCCGCATCGACGGCGTCCAGCAGCAGCACCGGGAAAGCGGCGGCGTAGGGGTCGGTCGTGAACGTCACGGTGGTGAGGGCGCGGGCGAGCACGGCGTCGGGCAGTGGCTTGCCGGTGTCGGCGGTGAGCTTGCGGTTGATCACGCGGGCGGCTTCGTCGGGATGGCGGGTGAGCCAGTCGACGGATGCAGCGTGCCCGGCCACGAGGCCCCGCACGGTGTCGGGGTGCGCGGCCAGGTAGTCGCTGCGCACGACCAAAACGGTGGTGGGGAACGTTCCATCGGGCCAGAGCGACGCCTCGTCGACGAGCACGGTGGCATCGGCCTCGAGCACCAGGCGGGAGACCCATGGTTCCGGCAGCCAAGCGCCATCGATCGCGCCGTTCTGGAACAGGGCGAGCGTCTGCGCGTTCTCGGTCGGCACGATGTCCACATCGCCGCCGCCCGTGGTGCTGGTCTCGAAGCCCTCCGTGGCCAGCCAGGAGCGCAGGGCGACGTCCTGCGTGTTGCCCAGCTGAGGGGTTGCGATGGTGGCGCCGGCCAGGTCGGACGGGTCGGTGATGCCGGCGCGAACGACGAGGGCTGCCCCGCCGCCGGCTGCTCCGGCGACGATCCGCAGCGACTGGCCGGCGCTCTGCACGAAGCTGTTCACGGCCGGGTTCGGACCGAGGTAGGCGGCGTCGATCGCCCCGGCGCTGAGCGCCTCGACGGCCGCCGGGCCGGCGCCGAGCACCTGCGTCTGCAGGATGGTGTTGCCGAGTGCGTCGGCGATGAGGCCCTGATCCAGCCCGACCAGGGCCGGGGCGTGGGTGACGTTGTCGAAGTAGCCGAGCCGGAGCGCTGCGGCCGGTCCGGGAGTTTCGGCGGCGTTGCCCGCGCTGGCGCAGCCGCCGAGCAGTCCCGGCAGGGCGGCGGCGGCGATCAGGCCGAGGGCGGCGCGCCGAGTCACGCCGGCACCCCGGCCACGGTCACGATGCCGGCGGCGAGGGTCGCGCCGTCCTGTGGGTGGATGACCAGGAACGCGCCGGATCGGCGGTTTTCCGCGTACGTCTCCACCGGGAGCGCGGCAGCCAGGTGCACGGTGACCTGGCCGATGTCGTTCACGTCGAGGCTGCTCGCTGTCTCCAGGCTCAGCGTGTCGAGGTTCAGCCGGCCGGTGACCGTGCTCAGGAGGGCCTGCACCGTGCTGGTGCCGAACTTGACCAGCACCCGGGCGCCGGGGTTCAGAGGCTGCGGGTCGAGCCAGAACAGGTCGGCCGTGAGGTCCCGCACCGGTGCGGGCAGGGTGCCGGCCGCGCCGATCACAGCGCCGCGGGCGATGTCCAGCTCGTCCCGCAGGCGTAGTGACACCGACTGCGGCGCGATCGCCTGATCGAGATCCTGGCCGGCGAAGTCGATCCCGGTGACGACGGTGGAGGCGCCGCCGGGGGTAACGGTCACGGCGTCGCCGACCCGCACGCTGCCCGAGGCCACCTGTCCGGCGTACGCCCGGTAGTCGCGGAAGGCGTGCGCGGCATCCGTTGCCACTGCGACGGCGCCCTGGGGGCGCACGACGAGTTGAACCGGCAGCCGGAAGTCCTCAACGGCTCTGTCGACCTCGTCGGCCCCCGGCAGGGTCTCGAGCAGTTCGAGCAGGCTCGGGCCCGTGTACCAGGGTGTGTTCGCGGACCGTCCCACGACGTTGTCGCCGGCGAGCGCCGAGACAGGGATGACGTGCACCGCACCGAGCGCCAGCTCGTCGGTGACGGCGCGCACGGCGGCGGCGACCGAGCTGAAGGCTGCCTCGTCGTAGTCGAGCAGGTCGATCTTGTTCACGGCGATCACGATGTGCGGCACCCGCAGCAGCTTCACGACCGAGAGGTGCCGGCGGGTCTGCTCGAGCACGCCCTTGCGCCCATCGATGAGCATGATCACGGCGTCCGCCGTCGTGGCGCCGGTGACCATGTTGCGCGTGTACTGCACGTGTCCGGGGCAGTCGGCCAGGATGAACGAGCGCCGATCGGTGGCGAAGTATCGGTAGGCGACGTCGATGGTGATGCCCTGCTCGCGTTCGGCTCGCAAGCCGTCGGTGAGCAGGGCGAAGTCGATGCCGCCCGAGGCGCCGCCGAAGCCGCGCTCGATGGAGGTGCGGGTGACGGTGTCGAGCTGGTCGGCGAGGATCGCCTTGGAGTCGTGCAGCAGCCGGCCGACCAGGGTGGACTTGCCGTCGTCGACCGAGCCGGCCGTCGCGAAGCGGAACAGGGTGCCCTGGGCGCCGTCGGCGAGGGGGTGAATCGGTGTCTGCTCCATTAGAAATACCCGTCTTTCTTGCGATCTTCCATGGCGGCCTCGGAGATGCGGTCGTCGGCGCGGGTCGCGCCGCGTTCGGTGATGGTGCTCACGGTGATCTCGCGCACGACGGCGGCCACGGATGCCGCGTCCGAGTCGACCGCGCCGGTGCAGCTCATATCCCCCACCGTGCGGTAGCGCACGGTTCGCTTCTCGACGGTTTCGGTGCCTCGGGGCGCGCTCACCGGGCCGACCGAGCGCCACATCCCGTCGCGGCGGTAGACCTCTCGCTCGTGCGCGTAGTACAGCGGCGGGAGGACGATGCCCTCGCGCTCGATGTAGCGCCAGACGTTGAGTTCGGTCCAGTTGCTGATCGGGAACGCGCGCACGTGCTGGCCCACCGTGTGGCGGCCGTTGTAGAGGTTCCAGAGTTCGGGGCGCTGGTTGCGCGGGTCCCACTGGCCGAATTCGTCGCGGAGCGAGAGGATGCGTTCCTTCGCCCGGGCCTTGTCCTCGTCGCGGCGGGCGCCGCCGAAGACGGCGTCGTGCCGTCCGGCGGCTATCGCGTCGAGCAGGGGGAGGGTCTGCAGCGGGTTGCGGGTGCCGTCGGCGCGCTCGTGCAGGCGGCCGTCGTCGATGTAGTCCTGCACGCGAGCCACCTCCAACCGCAGGCCGAGGCGCTCCACCGTCTCGTCGCGGAAGGCGATGACCTCGGGAAAGTTGTGCCCGGTGTCCACGTGCAGCAGCGGGAACGGAACCTTCCCCGGCCAGAATGCCTTCGCCGCGAGGTGCAGCACGACCACGGAATCCTTGCCACCGGAAAACAGCAGCACCGGGCGTTCGAGCTCAGCGACGACCTCACGGATGATGTGGATGGCCTCGCTCTCGAGCACGTCGAGCTGCGAGAGGCGGTGGGCAGAGGGGTTGATGCTCGCGGACGCGAGGGCGCCGGAGTGGTGTGCCTCGGTGAGGTCAGGCTGAGCGTTCACAGGTGGAGTCCGCATTCTGTTTTCGCCAGGCTGGCCCAGCGTCCGGATCGGGGGTCGTCGCCGGCGGCGACGGGTTTCGTGCACGGCGCGCAGCCGATCGAGGGATAGCCCCGGCCGAGCAGTGGGTTCACCGGCACGCCGTGCTGACGGGCGTAGTCGAGGATCTCGTCGAAGCTCCAGGCCGCGACCGGGTTCACCTTGACCAGGCCGTTGCGCTCGTCCCACACGATCAGGGGCGTGTTCGCCCGGGTGGGTGCCTCGTCGCGGCGCACCCCCGTGAACCAGACCTCGTATCCGGCCAGCACCAGGTGCAGCGGCTCCACCTTGCGTAGGGCGCAGCAGAGATTGGGGTCACGGCCGAACAAGTCGGCGCCGTGTGCCGCGTCCTGCTCGGCCACGCTCTGCTCGGGCAGCACGTCCACGATGCGCACCGGCAGCAGCCGGGCCACATCGTCCCGCGTCGTGTGCGTCTCGGCGAAGTGGTAACCGGTGTCGAGGAACAGAACGTCGACGCCGGGGAGCTGCCGGGACACCAGGTGAGGCAGCACCGCGTCGGCCATCGAGCAGGCGACGGCGGCGGCATCCGTGTTGAAATTGCGGGTGACCCAGACGATGACCTCGTCGACGGATGCCTCGCCGAGCTCGGCCGCGCCGGCCGCGGCCAGGGCGCGCAGCGCGTCGGGGGAGCGGCGGGTGCTCTCAGTGGTGCCGGTGGTCCCTGTGCCGGTGGTCCGCTTGCTCACTGCAATGCCTCCTCGTCGGCGCGGTGGGCCCAGACGGCGAAGGACTCCGAGTCGCCCCGGTCGGCCAGGAAGCGCAACACAATGTGCTCGACGTAGTCGGCGAGGTCGTCCGCGGTGACCTTCAGTCCGCGCACTGTCCGGCCGAGGCCCGCGGCGCCCCGGCCGACGGAGGCCAGTCCGCCGCCCAGGTGCACCTGGAACCCCGGCACCTGGCCGCCGTTGCCGTCGGGCAGGAGCTGCCCCTTGAGACCGATGTCGGCGGTCTGGATGCGGGCGCAGGAGTTGGGGCATCCGTTCACATGCAGGCTGATCGGCTGCGGCACGTCGATGCCGGCCAGGCGCTTCTCGAGTTCGAGAACGGCGTCGGTCGCGGCCTGCTTGGTCTCGACGATGGCGAGCTTGCAGAATTCGATCCCGGTGCAGGCGATGGTCGAGCGGCGGAACAGGCTGGGGCGAGCGGCCAGGCCGAGCGTGTCGAGGGCGGTGATGAGTGGCTCGACGTTCTCGTCGCTGACGTCGAGCAGTACGAGCTTCTGGTGCGGTGTCGTGCGCAACCGGAAGGAGCCGTGCTGCTCGAGCAGGTCGGCGAGTTCGGTGAGCATGGTGCCGGAGACGCGGCCCACGAAGGGTGTGACGCCGATGTAGAACCGGCCGTCGACCTGCTTGTGCACACCGATGTGGTCACCCTGTTGCGTCGGTGTCGGGGCGGGCGGGCCGTCGGGCAGCGCCTCGTGCAGGTACTCGTCCTCGAGCACCTGACGGAACTTCGCCGGCCCCCAGTCGGCGAGCAGGAACTTCAGCCGGGCCTTGTTACGCAGCCGCCGGTAGCCGTAGTCGCGAAAGATGGAGGCGACGCCGAGCCAGACGTCGGCGACTCTGTCGGGGGTGACGAAGGCACCCAGGCGCTCGCCGAGGCGGGGGCTGGCGGAGAGGCCGCCGCCGACCCAGAGGTCGTAGCCGAGGCCGAGCTCCGGGTGCCGCAGGGCAACGAAGCCGACGTCGTTGATCTCGTGCACGACGTCTTGGCTCGGGTGCCCGGTCAGGGCCGTCTTGAACTTGCGAGGGAGGTTCGCGAGCTCGGGGACGCCGATGTAACGTGCCGTGATGTCGGCGATCGCGTCCGTCGGGTCGAGGAGTTCGTCAACGGCGATTCCGGCCACGGGGGAACCGAGCACGACGCGCGGCACGTCGCCGCACGCCTCCGTGGTCTGCAGCCCGACGGCTTCGAGGCGTCGCCAGATCTCGGGCACGTCCTCGACCTGGATCCAATGCAGCTGGATGTTCTGCCGGTCGGTGAGGTCGGCCGTGTCCCGGCCGAACTCCTCGGAGATCTGGCCGATGACGCGCAGCTGATCCGTTGTGAGCTGCCCGCCGTCGATGCGCACCCGCAGCATGAAGTACTTGTCCTCGAGCTCGTGCGGCTCGAGAGTCGCGGTCTTGCCGCCGTCGATTCCGGGCTTGCGTTGCGTGTACAGGCCCCACCACCGGAAGCGGCCGTGCAGGTCGGTGCCCTCGATCGAGTCGAAGCCTTGCTTGGAGTAGATCTCTTCGATCCGCTTCCGCACGTTCAGGCCGCCGTCCTCCTGCTTCCAGGCTTCGTTGCCGTTGAGTGGGGCTGTGCCGTCGACCTTCCACTGCCCGTTCGGGCGTGAGGCCTGGCGAGAGGGACGCACCAGTACGGCCGCTTCTGTCTGACTCGTTTCTGCCTGACTCGGTGACACGGTGGGTTCCTCCTCTTGGTCGCTGTGCCGGCGTCAACGGATGCCGAGCTTGCGTGGGGGAAAACGTACCGAGAACGGGGGGATAGCGTCACTTCCGGCCGTAACGGCCGGTCACGTGCCGTAGCGAACCGTCACACAACCGCGCCGACGCGCTCGCGCCCCTACGGTGCACCCACTCGGTGCCTCAAGCGGGGCGCGTGCCGACCCCGCCCAGGTGACCCGGCCTCGGTCGGCCCTCGTCCCGGTGGTCGAGCCCGTCGAGACGCGCTCCGGAGGTTCCGCCCGTCGTGGCGCATGTTCTGGAACCGGGCGCACGATACAACGTCCGCCGCGATCCACAACCTGCGCCACAGTGCGGCCGAGGCCGGTGCCGAGCCGGTGCCGAGCCGGCACCGGGGCCGCGCCGGATCAGCTTTGGGTGCGGGGAACAGACATGCGAACATTCTTTCCACATTTGGGGAGCATTCCTCGGCTCCGTGTATCCCGTGAGGTAATCTCCGAACCAGACCAGCCTCGTGGAAGACCTCAGGCAGGTAACGGATGTCGTCGCTCGCCTGGGCTCCTCGAGCGCGGACTACGAAGCCCTGCCCGATGCGCCGTGCGGGCGGAGTCGTCGGGCCTGACCGCCGACGAGGTTCTCAAATGGGCCCGACGGATGCGCGACCAGGACGACGAGGCTGGCACCGCCGTCCGCGAGAAGCAGCCACGCGACGACCGTTGCATCAAGGTCTACCGAATCAACAGTCGCACCGTGCGCCTGAACGGGCTCTTCGCCCCGGAACACGGCGAGTGATCACGAGGACGATCGTGCAGACCAGCCGAGCCGAGTCGAGTCGAGCCGAGCGGGCGACCGGTGCTGGTCGGGTGGCGGGGTCGCGGCGTCCGTGGACTTGCTCGCTGTGTCTGGCCGGCTGGTCGACCGTCCTCGGACCGAAAGTCTTCCGCCAAGCAGCACCCTCATACCGCGCTGAGATACCGGCTGACCACCACATCGACGAGAAACTGCGGTGCCGGTTCGTCGGGTACGAGGAGCGGGCGGGTCACGACATCCGCCCCGGCCTTCTCGACCAGACCCTGGAAGTACCCGGGCGCCAGCAGGTAGCTGCTCGCGACGACGCGGCGACCGGGATTCTCGATGCGGCTGCGCGTGACCGTGCAGGCCAGTGGCGGGCGGGCGGCGGAGAGGAACCCGAGCGCGATGACGCGACCGGATGCCGCGGCGAGCCCCGCGGCCACGATCCGGCAGTCCGCAACGGCGCGGGCATCGCTCGATCCGGCGACGGCGAGCACCACCACGTCGTCCTCGGCGAGGCCGGCCTCATCGAGCCGCTGCCGCAGCAGGGCGATCAATCGGTCGTCGGGGCCGAGGGCAGGGCCGAGCACGACCGGGCGCTCGGTCTCGGCGCCCACGGCATCCGTCAGATCGACGTGCACGTGGTACCCGGCCGAGAGCAGCAGGGGCACCACGACGGCGGGGAGGCCTGGCGCCAGCGCGGCCAGGGTCTCCGGCGTGTCCGGGTGCTGCACGTCGACGAAGCCGAGGACCACGGTCAACTCCGGCTGTGCCGCCGCCACCGCGCGCATCAGGCCGGCGACCGCCGCCTGGCCGTGCGGGGAGGACGTGCCATGGGCGATGCCGACGAGCGCGGGGGAGGACTGGGCTGGCACCCCACCATTCTGCCGGGTCAGGTCTGGCGTGTGACCCTACATGTCAGAAATCCGGTGCGGGGGGTGGGGGCTACGTCGTGCGCGGAAGCTCCGCCATTGCGCGCGTGGCACGCCACAGGCGCAGCGGCGCAGAGACCGCGCGAGCCATAGGCTATAGGCATGGCAGAACGCACCCCCTGGTCTCTCTCCGGCGCTCTGCGCGGAATGTTCGCGAAGAAGACAATCGACGCGGAGACCTGGGATGACCTCGAAGACGCACTCATCCAGGCCGACTTCGGGCCCAGCATCACGGATGCGATCGTGAGCGAACTGCGGGCCAAGGTCGCCCGGTACAACACGACAGACCCGACCGACCTGCAGCGGATGCTGCGCGAAGGTCTCGAGGAACGGCTCTCCACGCTCGACTCCACTCTCAACCTCAGTGCCCGGCCCGCTGTCGTGCTCGTCGTCGGCGTCAACGGTGTCGGCAAGACCACGACCATCGGCAAGTTCGCGAAGTTCCTGCGCACGTACGACCGCAGCGTGCTGATCGGGGCGGCCGACACGTTCCGCGCGGCCGCAGTGGAACAGCTCGCCACCTGGGCCGAACGCGCGGGCGCCGACATCGTGCGGCCGCAGGCACACGGCCAGGACCCGGCATCCGTCGCTTTCCAGACGGTCGAGCGGGCCATGAAGGACGGCACGGAGATCGTCATCATCGACACCGCGGGGCGCTTGCAAACCAAGGGCGGCCTAATGGACGAGCTGACCAAGATTCGCAAGGTGATCGAGAAGCAGACCCCGATCGCCGAGGTTCTCCTCGTGCTTGACGCGACGACCGGCCAGAACGGTCTCGCGCAGGCCGAAGCCTTCATCCAGCACGCCGGCGTGACCGGGCTCGTGCTCACCAAGCTCGACGGATCCGCGAAGGGCGGCTTCGTTCTGGCCGTGCAGGAGAAGACCGGCATCCCCATCAAGCTCGTGGGCCAGGGTGAGGGCATCAACGACCTCACCGGTTTCACGCCGCACGTTTTCGCACAAAAACTCGTCGGATAGGAAATCCATGACCATCGAACACGATTTCTTCGGAATCCTCGGCAGCGACGACGCTGGCGAGGTTTACTGGTCGGACACGGCCGAACTCGGCGACCAGGACGTGCAGATCGACCTCAGCTCGCCGGACGAGGATTCCGTCTCGACGGAGGCGCTCGACATCGCAGCTGCCATGGTCAACGCCATCGAAGAGCTCGACTCTCAGGCCCGAGAATCGCTCGTGGCCGACCTCAGCAAGGAGGCGTCGGTCACGAGCGCCTACATCACGACCGAACTCGATGAGATGGATCCCGAGGTCCTCGACGACGCCATGATCTGGGATTCCGGCGACAAGCAGATCGACTTCCTACGTTCCATCCAGCTTCAACGGATTGGGTTCCACCCCCACCACTTCCGCCGCGAGGAGCACTTCGCGGTGCTCGAATACTCGATCAGCCCCGATGACACCGACGCCCTGCTCGTGGTCACGATCGACGTGCAAGGCGACCCCGTTCTGATCACTGTCGAGCAGTAGCGCTTCCTACTGGATAGTGCCCTTGGTCGGGTCACCGAGCGGAACGTTCTGCAGCACCTTGACGACGGTGGGAGCGGCCAGGGCTTCGTCGGTGAGAGCGCCGAGCTGTGCGATGCCCGCGCCCTCCGCGTGCACCGCGAGGTCGGCGGGGCTGGCCCAGCGCTCAACCATGACCACCAGGTCACCGTCGGTGTGCGCGGCGTACAGCTCGCAGCCCGGTTCGGCGTGCACCAGGGGGGAGACCACGGCGAACGCGTCGAGGATCTCCTGGCTGCGACCGGGCTTCGGGGTGAGGATGGCGACGACGACAACGGACATGATGACTCCTGACTTTGAGTGCGGTTTGCGCACCCGAACAACCGTAGGCTCCGCGACCGGTTAAACTGAACGCATCATGGCTACTTTTGGAAACCTCTCAGATCGCCTGGCCGAGACGTTCAAGAATCTCCGCACCAAGGGCAAGCTCAGCGCTGCGGATGTCGACGGCACCGTTCGCGAGATCCGGCGCGCGCTGCTCGACGCCGACGTCGCCCTCGAGGTGGTCAAGGACTTCACCGGCAAGGTGCGCGAGCGTGCCCTCGGCGACGAGGTCAGCAAAGCGCTGAATCCGGCCCAGCAGGTCGTCAAGATCGTCAACGAGGAACTCGTCGAGATCCTCGGCGGCCAGCAGCGCCGGCTCGAGTTCGCCAAGAAGCCGCCGACCATCATCATGCTGGCGGGGCTGCAGGGTGCCGGTAAGACCACCCTCGCCGGCAAGCTGGCCAAGTGGCTCGTCAAAGACGGCCACACCCCGATCCTGGTCGCGGCCGACCTGCAGCGCCCGAACGCGGTCACCCAACTCGAGGTCGTCGGTGCCCAGGCGGGCGTGCCCGTCTACGCGCCGGAGCCAGGCAACGGCGTCGGCAACCCGGTCAAGGTCGCCCGTGACGGCGTGAAATTCGCCCAGCAGAAGATGCACGACGTGGTCATCGTCGACACTGCCGGCCGCCTCGGCGTCGACGCCGAGATGATGAAGCAGGCCGCGGACATCCGCAAGGCCATCGATCCCGATGAAGTGCTCTTCGTGATCGACGCGATGATCGGCCAGGACGCCGTGGCCACCGCCAAGGCGTTCCAGGACGGTGTCGACTTCACCGGGGTGGTGCTCTCCAAGCTCGACGGCGACGCACGAGGCGGGGCAGCCCTGTCGGTGGCGTCGATCACCGGCCGTCCGATCATGTTCGCGTCGACCGGCGAGAGCCTGGACGACTTCGAGCCGTTCCACCCCGACCGCATGGCCAGCCGCATCCTCGACCTCGGTGATATCCTCACCCTGATCGAGCAGGCGCAGGGTGCCTTCGACGAAGACGAAGCCCGCAAGATGGCGGAGAAGTTCTCCACCGACAGTTTCACCCTTGACGACTTCCTCGGCCAGATGCAGCAATTGCGCAACATGGGCTCGATCAAGAAGATGATGAGCATGCTCCCAGGCGCCGGCGCCATGAAGCAGCAGCTCGAGAACTTCGATGAACGCGAGATCGTGCGCACAGAGGCCATCATCCAGTCGATGACCAAGGCCGAGCGCACCACCCCAAAGCTGTTGAACGGATCCCGCCGCCTGCGCATCGCGCGCGGCGCCGGATCCACCGTGACCGAGGTGAACCAGCTCGTGTCCCGCTTCGAACAGGCCGCCAAGATGATGAAGACGGTGGCCAAGGGCGGCATGCCCAATATCCCCGGCATGGGCCCGGTTCCCGGCGGAATGGGCGGTGGCGGCCGAGGCAAGCCTCAGCCCAAGAAGAAGGGCTCGAAGTCGGGCAACCCGGCCAAGCGGGCCGCGGAGAACCTGGCACTCGCGTCCGGCGAGAAGGCGGCCCTGCCCCCGGGTGCCGGCGGCGGAACCGGCTTTGGCCTCGGTGGCTCCAAGAAGGCCGGCGGACCAACCGAAGACGAGATGGCTGCCCTGCAGAAGATGCTCGGTCGGTAGGACCCCGCCCTCCCGACCGTGAGCAAAGACGGCCCAGCGGATGCCCCCGGCCGGCGGTTTAGAATGAGCGCATGACGTCCTCATCCGCCGGCCGGGTGCGCATCGGCGCACAAATCGCGCCCCAGCACGCCCTGTATCCGAAGATCCGGGAGACCTTGACCGAGGTCGAGGCGTTGGGCACAGACATTGCGTTCAACTGGGACCACTTCTTCCCGCTGTCCGGCGACAAGGACGGTCTCCACTTCGAGTCCTGGACGCTCCTGGCGGCCTGGGCCGAGCAGACCACGACCATTCAGCTCGGCGCGCTGGTGAACTGCAACAGCTATCGCAACCCCGACTTGCAGGCCGACATGGCGCGCACCATCGACCACATCAGCGGCGGTCGGTTCATCTTCGGCACAGGCTCCGGCTGGTTCGAGCGCGACTACGACGAGTACGGGTACGAGTTCGGCAGTGTCGGCACTCGCCTGAACGCCCTGACCGACGACTTGCCGCGGATCGAGGCGCGCTGGGCGAAGCTGAACCCGGCGCCCCTGCGGGACATTCCGGTGCTGGTCGGCGGAGGCGGGGAGAAGAAGACCCTGCGAATCGTGGCCCGGCACGCCGACATTTGGCACTCATTCTCCACGCCGGCCGTGCTCGAGCATAAACTCGGCGTGCTCTCCGGGTGGTGCCACACCGTGGGCCGGAACCTGGCCGAGATTGAAATCTCCACCGAGCTGCGGGGGCGCACTGTCCAAGAGGCCGACCAGCTCTACGACCTCGGCGCACGCCTGTTCACCCTCGGTCTGTCCGGGCCGCAGTACGACTTGGCCCCGCTCACCGACTGGCTCGCCTGGCGTGACAGCAAAAACGACGTCTGAACATCCGCGGACACGCGGCAGGAAGACGCATCAGGGGGTGGCGGGGATGCCCGTGCGCAATTCGCGGGTCAGGGACGCCACGACGGCCGGCAGGCTTCCTCCGTGCGCCTCGGCGACCCGGAGCTGCCGCTGGTAGCTGGCGCCCTCGGTTGTGATCCGGTCGAGACTCCGCAGCTCGTCCAGGCAGTCCAGCCGCTCGGCGACGGGGGAGAGGACGCCGATCAGCCGGCGCACATCGTCGATCACCAGGCTTTCCGAGCCCGCGGCATCCGTGATGATCTCGGCGTCCAGGCCGTAGCGGGCCGCCCGCCATTTGTTCTCGCGCACGAACCACGGCTGCATTGACGGCACCGTCTCGCCGACGTCGAGCCGTTCGCTCATCCAGTCGACCAGGCACTGGATGAACGCGGCGATCGCCCCGAGTTCCTCCGTGGTGGACACGCCGTCGCAGGCGCGCACCTCGATGGTTCCCCACCGCGGCGACGGACGGATGTCCCAGCGCACCTCGGTCACGTCGTCGATCACGCCCGTGGCTTCCATGTCCGCCACGTAGCGCTCCCAGGCTTCCCAGTCCTCCAGGATCCACGGGAGCCCTGCGGTGGGCAGCTGCTGGAACATCAGGGCACGGTTGGACGCATAGCCCGTGTTCACACCGGCCCAGAATGGGCTCGACGCGGACAGGGCCTGCAGATGCGGCAGATAGCCGAGCAGGCCGTTCAGGATCGGGATGACTTTCGCCCTATCCTCGATCCCCACATGCACGTGGATGCCCCAGATCATCATGTTGCGCCCCCACCACTGGGTGCGGTCGATCAGACGGTGGTACCGAGCCTTGTCCGTGACCTCCTGGTCGAACCACTGGCTGAACGGATGCGAGCCACTGCACATGAGTTCGACACCCAGGGGATCGGTGATCGCTCGTACCTCGTCAACCTGGGCGGCAACATCCGCGACGGCGCCCGCGACCGTGTGGTGCACCCCCGACACGAGCTCGACCGTGTTCAAAAGCAATTCCCCAGTGATACTCGGATGCGGCGTGCCGTCGGGCGCGGCCAACGCCGTCAGGACATCGTCGGCCAGGCACACCAGATCGCCCGACTCGCGGTCGACGAGGGCCAGTTCCCACTCGATGCCAATGGTTGACCGTTCTGACCGGGCAAATTCGATACCCATGCGCGGTCCTCCCGTTCTGGTGCACCCGTTCGGGTGTGGTTGTGTGACAATCCTGACATTGATTGACGGACCGGCGCCACAGTCCCAGCCCCCGACCGCCGCGACCGCACCGTCGACCGCACCGTCGAGGCTGCCGATTATCAGAAAGTCACGGATGTCTGACAGAATGATTAGTCGAGTTCTCTTGCGTCCGACCCTCTACTCAGACGCAGGAAAAAACCATATTGAGCTTGTGCCGAGTGTGCCCCCACGCTCACGGCCCTCAGTTCGCCAAAAATCAAATACACAGGAGAATTGTGGCTGTCAAAATTCGTTTGAAGCGCATGGGTAAGATCCGTGCACCGTACTACCGCATCGTCGTTGCCGACTCGCGTACCAAGCGCGACGGTCGTGTCATCGAAGAGATCGGCATCTACCACCCCACGCAGGAGCCCTCCGTCATCGAGGTCAAGTCAGAGCGTGCCCAGTACTGGCTGAGCGTAGGCGCACAGCCGACCGAGCAGGTTGAGGCTCTCCTCAAGCTGACCGGCGACTGGGGCATCTTCAAGGGTGACAAGAACGCCGTCTCCACCGTCAAGTTCAAGGAGCCGAAGGTTCCTTTCGTCGCCGACGAGAAGAAGAAGCCGGTTCTGAAGCCGAAGGCTGATAAGCCCGTGGCCAAGGAAGAGGCACCCAAGGAGTCAGAGGCTGCCGCAGAGGCATCCGAAGAGGACAAGGCGTAGTTTTGCTCGCTCCCGCGCTTGAGCACCTCGTCAAGGGGATCGTTGATCACCCGGACGATGTGCATGTTGCCGCCCAGACGTCCCCTCGGGGCGAGGTGCTCGAGGTTCGCGTGAACCCTGAGGACCTCGGTCGCGTGATCGGGCGCTCCGGGCGCACCGCCAAGGCCTTGCGCACCCTCGTGGCCGCGCTGGCCGACGGCCGGCGTGTGCGCGTCGACGTCGTCGACACCGATTTTTGAACTGGTAAATGAGTAGTTGGATATGAGTTCGGTGAACGACGGCACGACCCCTCGCAGCCAGTTGAGAGTCGGGCGCCTGACCAAGGCGCACGGACTCAAGGGAGCGATCAAGCTGGAATTGTTCACGGATGACCCGGGACGGCGTTTCGTCCCGGGCGCCGTGTTCACCCTGCAGGTGCCCACCGGTTCCCCGTGGCACGGCAAGAAAATCGAGCTCGTCGAGCTCCGCTGGTACAACCAGCACGCGGTGGGCTTCTTCAAGGATGTCCCCGACCGCGAAGCGGCTGAGGCCCTCGCCAAAGCGATCCTCTGGATCGACCAGGACGACGCGGAACAGTCCGGCGAAGAAGACGCCTGGTACGACCATCAGCTAATCGGCCTTTCCGTCGTTCGCGACGGTGAGAAGATCGGCACCATCGCCCGGCTGGAGCATCTCCCCGCGCAGGACCTGCTGATTGTGAAGACCCCCGCTGGCGAAGTCATGATCCCGTTCGTGAAGGCCATCGTGCCGTCCGTGGACATCAAGACCGGTATCGTGACCATCACCCCGCCTCCCGGCCTGCTCGAAGAGCTCCCGGAGGAACCGGACGACGACGACGACAGCGACCACGTCGCCGACGCCGCTGGCACCAGCACCGCAGCCACGGCTGCCCCCGAGACCGAATCAGAATCCCAGGCCGAAGTCGACGGAGTCCCCGGCCAGAGCTGAAGCACCCCTCTGGGGAGAGGCGCGCCGCGCCCGACCGGCTCCCCACCTCGTCACGACGCGGCAGACCCTTTTCAAGGAGTACCGTCGCATGTCGTACGTCAAACCGAACCAACTCATCGATGACATTATTCAATCCGGTCTCCGGAAAACGAGACTGACATTAGGTCAAATGGCCGTGCGGGGTGTGCTCGCCGGGGCCATCCTCGGAGCGGCCACGACAGTCGCATTAACCGCCGCAGCCCAGACCGGCCTGCCGATCGTCGGGGCCGTGCTCTTCCCCGTCGGCTTCGCGGTGATCCTCCTGCTGGATCTCGAACTGGTCACCGGTAGCTTCGCCCTTATCCCGCTCGCAATCATGGAGGGGCGCGCAACCCTCGCTCGGGGGCTGCGGAACTTCTTCGTGGTGATCCTCGCCCACCTCGTGGGAGCCGTTCTCTACGCCGTCCTCTACACCACGTCGATCACCTACCTCGGCACGGACATGTCCGACCCGATGGTCCAGGCCCTGATCAACCTGGCCGAGCACAAGGTGCTGCCCTATGAGGCGGTCGGCGCCGGCGGCATCCTCGTCGTGGTGATCAAAGCGATGCTGTGCAATTGGATGGTGGCCATCGGCACCATCATGTTCTACACGTCGAAGTCAACGGGGGGCAAGATCGTTGCGATGTGGCTTCCGGTGACCATCTTTTTCAGCCTCGGATTCGAACACGCGGTCGTCAACATGTTCGCCATTCCGGCAGGCATCATGGTCGGTGCGGACGTCACGATCGGTGAGTGGTGGGTCTGGAACCAGGCACCGGTGCTCGTCGGCAACTTCCTCGGCGCCATCCTGTTCACCGCATTGCCGGTCTATTTCTCCCACCGAACGCGCGTGAACCGGGTCGAGGAACCGGTCGCCGCACCGGTTTCCGTGCCTGCCGAGTCCGTGCTCGTTCGATCGTAGACTTCTCCCGTGCGCATCGACATCATCACGATCTTTCCGGAGTTCTTCTCCGTCCTCGACGTCTCCCTGGTGGGAAAGGCCCGGCAGTCGGGCCTGATCGACCTGCGGGTGCACAACCTGCGCGACCACACGCACGACCGGCACCACTCCGTCGACGACACGCCCTACGGCGGCGGCGCCGGCATGGTGATGAAGCCGGAGCCCTGGGGCGACGCGATCGATGCGATCCTCACCAACGTTCAGACCGCGGCAGCGCCCGAGGTGGACCTGTCGACCACCGACGCACCTCCAGCAGGCGTTCCGGCACCGGATGCCGCTCCGCTCCTGATCTTCCCGTCTCCGGCCGGTGAGCTGTTCACCCAGGCCATGGCACGCGAACTGGCCGGGGAGTCGAACTTGATCTTCGGTTGCGGCCGATACGAGGGCATCGACCAACGGGTCTTCGATCACTTCGCCGTGACCGGACGCGTGCGCCTGGTGAGCCTCGGCGACTACGTGCTGAACGGGGGAGAGGTAGCGGTGATGGCCATGATCGAGGCCGTCGGCCGTCTGATCCCTGGCGTCGTCGGCAATCCGGAGAGCCTCGTCGAGGAGTCCCACGAGGACGGCCTGCTCGAATACCCGAGTTACACGAAGCCGTCGGCTTGGCGGGGACTCGGAGTTCCCCCGGTGCTCCTGAGCGGCAACCACGGCGCCATCGCCATCTGGCGTCGCGAGCAGCAGCTCGAGCGCACCGCGCGGGTGCGCCCGGACCTTCTGCCGCCAGCGAACTGAGGGGCTCCGCCCGGACTGCCCGGGTAGTCTGATCTCGTGTTCGTACGCAGGGTCTTCTACTACTGGCAGTTCATTGCCGTCGTCGCTCTTCCGGCGTGGCTCCTGATCGGCGCCTCCGTCTACGGCAGCGGCGGCTGGGACGTGGTCGGCAGCTTCTTCACCGGCCTCGTGGTCGGGGTGAGCCTGCTGGTCGTGAGCCTGATCTTTTTCGCCCGCTCCGAGGTGCGCAGCGCCCGGATGGTGTCGTGGCCGGACGTGGGCATCCTCACGCTCTGGCACGGTCTTATCTTTGCCATGGGGTTCACCGACGGCGTCGCGCCGGGACTCGCCGCCCTGGTGGTCCTGGTCGGGCTTGGTGCCTTCTGGTTCTCGATCCGGGAACTGGTCACCGCCGCCCGGCGCAGCATGCGAGCCATGATGCTGCTCGTCGAGGAGACGGCCCGCGGTCCCGTCTCGGTGAACGGGGTGCCGCCGACGATCCCGCCGCCCGACGGTTTCATCCCCACGCCGGATCCATCGGTGATCATCGTGCGGGAGAGCCCGCTCGATGACGACGATCGCACAGACAGCAACAGAGCCGGATAGCTCCGGAGGCTCGGCTCCGGTATATTCCCTCGGCCTGCCTGCTCCTTTTGCAGGCGCGGTCTCTTTCGTGACATAATGATCGACTGTGCCGTAGCATGCCTCTGCCACAGGGGAGCTGCACCGTATCGGCATGAAACACACTCATTCATTTGCTGTTCCGCACGCTTCGCGTGTCGCGCAGCATAAGCCGTAGTCGTCCTGTGGCGGGTACAGAGAGCGAATCAATATGCATATTCTCGACCAGGTGGATGCACCATCCCTCCGCACGGACATCCCGGCGTTCCGCGCCGGCGATACCGTCAAGGTCCACGTCAACATCGTTGAGGGCACCCGCTCTCGTGTTCAGGTCTTCCAGGGAGTCGTCATCGGACGCTCCGGCGAAGGCGTGCGCGAGACGTTCTGCGTTCGCAAGGTCAGCTTCCAGGTCGGCGTCGAGCGTACCTTCCCGGTGCACTCCCCGGTGATCGACCACATCGAGGTCATCACCCGTGGTGACGTGCGTCGCGCGAAGCTGTACTACCTGCGCAACCTGCGTGGCAAGAAGGCCAAGATCAAGGAGAAGCGCGACTAACACCTGTCGCAGTCGACTCCCAGCTCGAGCTGGATTCCCCCTGAGCTCCTCACCCGTACACTGGGTCAGGAGCTCAGGCGGTTTAATGACAGACAATCCTCTGCCCTTGCGATCCAATCGCCGGGGAACAGAAACGAAGCGCACCAAGCGCGGCGTTGCACGCTTTATTCGCGACCTCCTGGTCATCTTCGTGGTGGCCCTGCTCATCTCGTTCCTGATCAAGACCTTCCTCATCCGGTCGTTTTATATTCCGTCCGGATCGATGGAGACGACGCTGCTGGTCAACGACCGCATCATCGTGAACCAGCTCGAGCCGAAGCTGATCGCGATCGAGCGCGGGGACGTCGTCGTGTTCCGGGATCCGGGCGGATGGCTGCTGCCGCAGACCCCGCTCGAGCAGAACCCCGTCGTCGCCGCCGCGGACTGGGTCATGTCCGTGGTGGGCCTGTCCGCGCCGGACAGCAACGACCACCTCATCAAGCGCGTCATCGGCCTGCCGGGAGACCATGTCGTGTGCTGCAACGTGCTCGGCCAGATGAGCGTGAACGACGTTCCGATCGCCGAACCCTACGTCTCCCTCCCTGCCGGCGAAACGATCGTGTCCAAGGATGACTTCGACACCGTCGTTCCGGAGGGGTCGCTCTGGGTGATGGGCGACAATCGCTACAACTCCAAGGATTCCCGCTACAACACCGAGACCCCGGGCAAGGGATTCGTGCCGATCGACAACGTCGTCGGACGCGCCATGGTGATCAGCTGGCCCATGTCCCGCTGGACCTGGCTCGACGACTACCCGGCGGTCTTCCAGGGCGTCCCCACGGAGACGAGGTAGGTGGCGGTCGTAGATCCGACCCTCGACGTCGAACTGGCGCTGCTGGCCGCCGGGGCAACCTGCGTCATCGGCTGCGACGAGGTCGGCCGGGGTGCACTCGCCGGGCCCGTGGGCGTGGGCGTGGCCGTCGTGAACGCCGCCGCCGCGGCCTTCCCAGCCGGACTGCGTGACTCCAAGATGCTCAGCCAGAGCCGACGCGAGCTCCTCGCCCCGCTGGCGATGGCGTGGGCCCTGCACTCCGCGGTGGGCCTTGCGTCGCCGCTGGAGGTCGACCGGCTCGGCATCATCGCCGCGCTCGGCCTGGCCGGCAAGCGCGCCCTCGGCCGGCTGCACGCGGCCGGGGTCGATGTGACCGGCGCCGTGGTGCTCCTGGACGGGAACGACGACTGGTTGAACAAGGCGCTGAGTACCCCGCTGAACGTGGTGACCCGGGTTCGGGCTGACCAGGACTGCGCGTCGGTGGCGGCGGCATCCGTGATCGCCAAGGTGCACCGCGACGCGCTGATGATCGAGGCTGATGCCGTGACGCCCGGCTACCAGTGGGCCGGCAACAAGGGCTACGGCAGCGCTGCCCACATGGATGCCATCGCCCTGCTCGGCCCCAGCGTGCTGCACCGCAAATCCTGGCTCAAGATCACAGCGTAAGATTGAGGAACCATGGAAGAAGAAGAGTTCGAGGACTACGACCGCGAGGTCGAGCTGGCCCTGTACCGCGAGTACCGAGACGTTGTGGGGCAGTTCCAGTACGTCGTCGAGACCGAGCGACGCTTCTATCTCGCGAACGAGGTGGAACTGGTGCGCCGTGACACGGAGCATGACTTCTACTTCGAACTGACCATGAAGGATGTCTGGGTCTGGGACGTCTACCGTTCCGACCGGTTCGTGAAATCTGTGCGCGTTCTGACATTCAAGGACGTCAACGTCGAGGAGCTCGCCTCCAAGGAATTCGAACTCCCGAAGGAACTCGCGCTCGACGAGTAGCACAACGAATACTCAGGCCGCAAGGCCTGCACACTCGGCGCAACGATGCGGTCGAGAACGAAGGGTATGTCTTTTGCTTCAGGAATCCGATCGCGCCAGGGCCACGTGGATCAACCGGGAGGCACTCGCGGAAGCGATGATTCCACTGATCGGCCGGCTGTATCGGGAGAACCACGTTGTCACGAGCGTGCACGGGCGGGGGCTGGTCAACCAGTCGGTGATCGGGCTTCTCAAGGCGCACCGCTTCGCACGGCATATCGACGACGTCGAACTGCCCCTCGAGAAGACTCTGCCGCTGCTGCAGATGCTCAGCACGCTGCGGCTCGGCACGGCCTCGATCGACCTGGGGCGACTCGCCATGGCGTACAAGCTGGAGGGTTCCGGGCGAAGCCTCGAGGAGTTCCTCCGCACCGAACTCGCGGACGTCGTCGACCGCCAGGATGACGTCGACAGTGCCGGCACGGATGTCGTTCTCTACGGTTTCGGTCGGATCGGCCGTCTCGTGGCGCGCATCCTGATCGATCATGCCGGAGGCGGCCAGGGCCTGCGTCTGCGGGCTATCGTGGTGCGCCGCGGCTCCGACAACGACCTCGTCAAGCGGGCCAGCCTACTGCGCCGCGATTCGGTGCACGGTCCCTTCGAGGGCACCATCACCGTTGACCCGGTGGGCAACACGATCCTCGCCAACGGCACGCTGATCCAGGTCATCTATTCCAGCGACCCGGCCACCGTCGACTACACCCGGTACGGAATCCACGACGCGGTCGTGGTGGACAACACGGGACGCTGGCGCGACGCCGGAGGCCTTAGCCAGCATCTGGCCTGCCCGGGTGTCGCCCGGGTGCTGCTCACCGCACCGGGCAAGGGTGCGCTGAAGAACATCGTGCACGGCATCAACCACGACGCCATCACCGCTGACGACACCATCGTCACGGCGGCGTCTTGCACCACCAACGCAATCACGCCCGTGCTCAAGGCCGTGAACGACCGGTTCGGCATTCGGGACGGCCATGTGGAGACGGTGCACTCGTTCACCAACGACCAAAACCTGATCGACAACTTCCACTCGGGCGACCGTCGCGGGCGCAGCGCCGCCCTGAATATGGTGCTGACCGAGACAGGGGCCGCGAAAGCGGTGGCCAAGGCCCTGCCCGAGCTGGCCGGCAAGCTCACCGGCAACGCCATCCGGGTGCCCACGCCCGACGTGTCCATGGCAATTCTCAACCTCACCCTCGAGCGGGGCACCACCAGGGACGAGCTCAACACGTACCTGCGCACCATGTCGCTGCACTCCGAGCTGCACAAGCAGATCGACTACATCGACTCGCCCGACGTGGTTTCCAGCGACTTCCTGGGTTCCAAGCGGGCCGGCATCGTCGACGGCCTCGCCACCATCTGCACCGACAACAAGGCCGTGCTGTACGTCTGGTACGACAACGAATACGGCTACAGCTGCCAGGTCATCCGGGTGCTGGAGGAGATGGCGGGCGTGCACCCGCCGGTGTTCCCGAGGGTGCACAGCGCATCCGCTGTCCTGGTCTGATCACCGCCCCGCTGGCCAAGTCGGATCAGAGGGCTACGGGTCAGCGGGGTCGGGGCTCGCAGATGACGACCGGGATGTCCCGGTCGGTCTTCTGCTGGTAGCCGTCGTAGCCACGGTAGGCGGCCACGATCTGTGGCCAGAGCTCGGCCTTTTCCTCGGGGGAGGCGGTGCGCGCCCTGAGCTTCAGGGTGCTGCCGTGCACGGTCAACTCGATGTCGGGGTTCGCGACCAGGTTGAGGTACCACTGGGGATGCCGGTCGTCGCCGCCCTTCGACGCGATGAGTACGAAGCGCCGGCTCCCGTGCACGGGGGCGGTGAGCATGGTCGTGCGACGCTTGCCGCTGGATCGCCCGATCGTGTGCAGCTCGACCGCCGGCATCGACCCGAACGAGGCGAGCAGACGTCCGCCGGAGGCCGTCAACACTGCGCGGTGCAGCACGCTCATCGTCTTCATCTGCAGATCCGTCAGTCGATTGCGCAGTCCCATGCCCCCAGCCTACGAGGTGCCCGCGCGTCGGGGGACGGATGACGGGAGCGGACCACGCCGGCGCTACAGCGGCAGCGCGGCCGCGATATCCATGAGCACCGACTCCAGGTTCACGTGCCAGGTCTCCAGCAGGGCGAACAGTATGCCGTAGCCCACGTAGACGGTGACCGGGATGAGCAGGAGCCATTCCCGGAGCGAACCGGCGTTGCCGAGCAGCGGCACGGCCAGGTATCCGCCCGACGACCACACGTTGTCGAGAACCGGCACTTTCCGCCACCATCGGGGCGGCTTGGGAATCCAGGGCCAGAGCAGGGGCAGCCCGCCCGTGGTGAGCAGGTCGCCGAGCAGATGAACGCCGTAGCCCAACGTGAAGCAGACCACGAACCACGACTGCTGCTCGGGGGCGAAGACGGCGATGAAGGCCGCCACGGAAAAGCCGATCAGCCAGGCCACACCCCACGACTTGTTCGACAGGCCCAGCGCCTTCGCGGCGAACGCGATCGCGGCGGCGCTCAGCAGGGCCGGGCCCACGCGCAGCGGCTCCGTCACCCAGACCGGTTCCCAGAGCACGCGCCCGATCACGGTGGCGAGCAGCCAGGCCGAGAAGAGGCCGAGAAGGCTGTGCAGGCCGTGCCGGTGCCCGCCGGAGGCCCGGGAGATGCCGGTGGTGACCAGCCGGCCGAGCACCGGCACGGACTGGGAGATGGTAGCCGAGTTGTGGTCGGCGTCGGCCAGGAGTGCCGCTCCGGCGCAGAGCAGAGCGCCAGCGATCGTGCCCACCGGGGTCACGGGGAAGAGGCCGAGGCCGTGCCCGGCGGTCGCCGTCACGGCGACCCAGGCGGCGGCGCCGGTCATGGCATGGTGCGCACCCATCATGAGAGGGTCCTATCTGGTTCAGGCTGTCTGTTTTCGGCCAACGGGGGCATGCCGAACCCCCCGACCGGGCCGGTACAACTGTAGGTTGCTTCCATTCCCCGCCGTGCCGGCCGGCACTAGCGTGGTGTCATGAGCACACCAGTTCCCTCCGGGCCCGCGTCGGCCGCGGCATCCGCCGCAGCGTCTGCCGCCGAATTTGCCCGGGCATCCGTCGTGGTGGAACAGGCCCTCGCGCTGGCCCCGCTGATCGACGGACACAACGACTGGGCGTGGGAGTGCCGCCAGAGCCGGGACTACTCCGTGGAGGGACTCGAGCACGGGCTGGCTACCGACACCGATATCGAGCGGCTCCGCGCCGGGCGGGTCGGGGCCCAGTTCTGGTCGGTCTACGTCAGCGACGACCACGCCGGCGCCGACGCCGTGCAGGGCACGCTCGAGCAGATCGACTGGGTCTACCGCCTCGCCGCGCGCTACCCCGACGACTTCGGCATTGCGCTGAGCGCCGCCGATGTGGAGGCCGCCCGGGCCGCCGGGCGCATCGCCTCCCTACTCGGCGCAGAGGGTGGGCACAGCCTCAACGATTCCCCGGCCGTGCTGCGCATGTTCGCCCGGCTCGGCGTGCGCTACCTCACCCTCACGCATGTGCACAACACGAGCTGGGCCGATTCGGGCACGGACGAACCCGTGCACGGCGGCCTCGCGGCACGGGGCCGCGACTACGTGCGCGAACTGAACCGGCTGGGCATGCTCGTCGACCTCTCCCACGTGTCCCCGGCCACGGCGCACGCGGCGCTCGATACCACCGACTCGCCCGTCATCTTCAGCCATAGCTGCTGCCTGGCCCTCAGCGACCACCCGCGCAACGTGCCCGACGATGTGCTGCGGCGCCTGGCGGCCAACGGCGGCGTGATCATGCTCACTTTTGTGCCCCAGTTCTTGTCCGCGGGTCATTCCGTCTGGTTCGAGGGCGACCAGGCCGCGCCCGCGCCCGTCGTGACGCTGTCGGATGTCGCCGACCACGTCGAGCACGCCCGCCGCGTCGCCGGGGTGGCCCACATCGGCCTCGGAGGCGACTTCGACGGCACCGACGAGTTTCCCGTCGGCCTCGAGGGCGTCGACGGTTACCCCGCACTGCTGGGCGAGCTGGCCCGGCGCGGCTGGCCGGCCGCGGACCTTGCCGCGCTTGCCGGCGCCAACGTGCTGCGCGTGCTGCGGGAGACGGATGCTGCGTTCGCGGCCGCCGGGCAAGCGGCATCCGGTGCTTCGGTCCCCCTGTTCGTGCGCTGATCATGACGGGCCGGCGCGGGCGACCAACCCGTGTGGTGTGCTGCTCCGAATCAGTGTCATGACCTTCCCTCGACACCCTGCCCTCTGGATCGCCGCGGCCGTGATGCTGGCGGTGGCGGCGATCGTCGCCCTGGTCGTCGCCGGCGGCAACCTGAGCCGCGGGTCGGGCGAGGCCGATCCCGACACCGCGAACCGCGCCCCCGGTGAGACCGTGGTGGCCTTCTACGGAGACTCCTACACGCGCGGCACGGGGACGTCGGCGCCGGACCGACGTTGGTCGACCATCGTCTCGTCCGAGCGCGGGTGGACCGAGGTCAACCCGAGCCGTGACGGCCTCGGCTTCGTGAACAACCGCAGGATGGGTGACGACATCGTCGACCAGGTGATCGCCGCCGGGCCGGACATCGTGATCTGCACCATGGGACTCAACGACAACTTCTCGATGCCGGCCCGTGCTGACGAGATCGAGGTCGCGATCATGCGTGACTTCGAGCGGATCCGGGCGGCCCTGCCGGAGGCGCGCATAGTCGTCCTGGAGCCGTTCTGGTATACCGACGAGCGACCGGAATCCGTGGAGCAGATCATCGGCTGGGTGCGGGCGGCCGCGCTCGCCGTCGATGCCGACTACATCGCCGGAGCCTCGCACTGGCTCGACGGGCACCCCGAATGGATGGCCGATGACGGACTGCACCCCAACGACGCAGGCAACGCCGCCTTCGCGTCGCGGATGGACGCAGAGCTGGCCGCCCTCACGTTGTAGCGGAGGTGGGGCACCGGAATCGGCGTCGAACCAATTCGACGGAGATTTGCGGTCAGAACCGCCATTTCGGCGGATTATCGCCCGATTCCGGCAAAATCTCCGTCGAATCCGTTCGGGATGGAGTCGCTGAATTCCAGGCTGGGGCCGGTCCTCCCCAAGGAGGGCCGTTCAGGCGAGCGCACAGCTTTCCGGCCCCGCGAGTGCGGGGAATGGCTGCCCGCCACGCTGGGGGCGGAGGTGCTCGTGGCACGCAAAGACGAACTGGGCAGGCAGGGCGAGGAGTGCGCCGCGGTCTTTCTCGCCGCAGCCGGCTACCGGGTGGTGGAGCGCAACTGGCGGTGCACGCAGGGTGAGATCGACCTGATCGCCGAGGTCGGGGGAGAGGTCGTCTTCGTCGAGGTGAAGACACGGTCGGGAACGCGTTACGGGCATCCGTTCGAGGCAATCACGGTCACCAAGCTCGCTCGGCTGCGTCGCCTCGCGGCGGCCTGGTGCGAGCAGGCGGATGCCCGGCCCGCCCGCATCCGCGTCGACGCTATCGCCGTGATCATCCGTCCCGGCACCGAGCCCGTGATCGAGCACCTGACGGGGGTGTTCTGATGGGGCTCGCGCGCACGCATGCGGTGGCTTTGGTCGGGCTGACCGGGGCGTTGGTGGAGGTGGAGGCAGACATCTCCGGCCAGCTGCCGGGCATCATCCTGATCGGGCTGCCCGATGCGGCTCTGTCAGAGGCGACGGAACGGGTGCGTGCGGCTGCGAAGAACTCGGGCTGCCCGCTCACCCGCAACAAGCTCACAATCAACCTGTCCCCGGCATCGTTGCCCAAACACGGATCGGGCTTCGACCTGGCCATCGCGCTGGCCTGCCTCGGGGCCGACCAGGTGGTTTCGGCGGCCTCCGTAGGCCGGGTGGTGCACATCGGCGAGCTGGCCCTCGACGGGCGGCTACGGCCGACGCCGGGCATGCTGCCGGCGGTGATCGCGGCGTCCCGGCTCGGGCACGACACTGTCATGGTCCCGGCCGGCAATGTGGAGGAGGCATCGCTCGTGCCGGGTGTGCGCGTGATCGGCGTCGCCTCCCTCCGTGACGCCGCCATCTGGCACGGCGCCGAACTCGAACCCGTGCCTGTCGACACCATCTGTGCACCCGGCGATGCGACCTCGGAGGCGGTCGAACCGGATCTGGCCGATATCATCGGCAACGATGACGCCATCCTGGCCCTGCAGATCGCGGCCGCCGGCGGTCACCATGTGTTTATGGTCGGGCCGCCCGGAGCAGGCAAGACCATGCTGGCCGCCAGGCTGCCGGGGCTGTTACCGGACCTCGACCCCGAGGCTTCCCTCGAGGTCAGCTCCATGTGCTCGCTCAGCGGGCGCGCCGTCGGGCGCACGCTGATCACCCGGCCGCCGCTCGAGGCTCCGCACCACACGGCCACGGCGGCGGCCATGGTCGGCGGCGGCAGTGGGCAGATCAGGCCGGGGGCCGCAGCCCGGGCTTCGCACGGCGTGCTCTTTCTCGATGAAGCTCCTGAATTCGCTTCGGCGGTGCTCGACGCGCTCCGGCAACCCTTGGAATCGGGGGTGATCAGCATCCACCGCGCCAACGCGGTTTCCCACTTCCCCGCCCGATTCCAGCTTGTGATGGCGGCCAACCCGTGCCCCTGCGGTCAGTACGGCGCACCCGACCTGGACTGCACCTGCCCGCCGAGCTCCAGGCGGCGGTACCTTGCTCGCATCTCCGGCCCGTTGCTCGACCGCATCGATATCCAGCTGAAGGTGCAGCGCATCACCGCGGCCCAGTTGCGTCTCGCCGCCGAGGCACCTCGACAGACGAGCGCCGTCGCCCGGGAACGGGTGGTGGAGGCCCGGTCCGCCGCCGCTGAACGCCTCGCCGGAACCCCGTGGACGTTGAACTCCGATGTGCCAGGGCCCTGGCTGCGCGGCCCTCAGGCCCGTCTCGGCGGCGCGGCCACGGCCACCCTCGATCGCGCGCTCGAACGCGGTGGCATCACCATGCGCGGCTACGATCGCGTGCTCCGCGTGGCTTGGTCTATCGCCGACCTCGACGGCGTCACCCGGCCGGGCATCGAGCAGGTAGGGCAGGCCCTCTACCTGCGGAAAGGAATGACATCATGACGCTATTCGGGCTGGAGGAATCCACGGTTGTCGAGTTGACCGGGCGCGTGCGGGCATCCATCGGGACTGCGTCGACAAATGCCGCGGATGCCGCGTCCGCCGCCGACCTGTTCGCGCGCGCGGCGTGGACCGGTATCGCAGAGCCGGGGGACGCCGCCGCCGGCCTGTTGTTACAGGGGCTGGGGGCCGGGCCGGCGCTGACCGCAGTGCTCGATGTCTGGTCGGGCACCCGGCTCGCGCATGCCGTGGCCGCCACGGGGGTGCCGTTGACCGACGACCTCCCGGCCCTGCTCGAGCAGGGACTGCAGCGTTGGCGGCCCCGGCTGTCCTCGGCCGAGGTGATCCGGTCCCTGCAACAGGCGGCCCGTATATCCGCCGGTCTACTGGTGCCCACCGACCCGTGCTGGCCTGCGGGCGTCGATGATCTCGGGTTGCACGCGCCGATCGCGCTCTGGTGGAGGGGCGTCCCGACGGCTCTGAGCGCGCTTTCCAACTCGATCGCCCTGGTCGGCGCACGCGCTGCTACCGGCTACGGCGAGCACGTGGCCATGGAGGCCTCCGCGGGGCTCGTCGACCGTGGCTTCCTGATCGTCTCCGGGGCCGCCTACGGCATCGACGGGATGGCGCACCGGGCGGCGCTGGCCAGCTCAGGACTGACCGTGGCGTTCCTTGCCGGGGGAGTGGACCGCTATTATCCCAGCGGCCATGACGCTTTGCTGAGCCGCATCGCAACCGTCGGAGCCATCGTGTCCGAATTGCCGTGCGGGGCCGCTCCCACCAAGTGGAGGTTTCTGCAACGCAACCGGCTGATCGCAGCCTCGAGTGCGGCGACCGTCGTGCTCGAGGCCGGCTGGCGCTCCGGTTCGCTCAACACTGCCGGGCATGCGGCGGCCCTCGGGCGCCCTCTGGGCGCCGTGCCGGGACCGGTCACCTCGCCCACCTCAGCCGGCTGCCACCGGCTGATCCGCGAGTACGCCGCCATGTGCGTGACCACGGCCGAGGAGATGGCCGAACTCGTGGGCGAACGGATGCTGAGCCTCACCCTCGATCTGCCGGGCACCGACGGCGAGACGGCGGGTTTCGGCGCCCGCACGAGTGACCAGGTGCGCGTGTTCGATGCACTGAGCACGCGGGCAGCGCGCACCGTGCCCGACATTGCCCGCCGGGCCGGCCTTTCGGTCGGGGCCGTGCAGGGGTCGCTCGGTGCCCTCGACCTCGAGGGGGTGGTGCGAGAGAAGGAGACCGGCTGGGTACGCCAACGCTAGACGGGTGGTCGAGCCTATCGAGATCGGGCAAGACTGCAGTCGCACCGGTAGAACATGATTTCTGAGCCCAGTCGACGAATAGGCGACAGGCTATCGACGGTATGTGTCGTGTTCGCGATTCACCGATCATGACCACCACCGCGGATGACGTCTGGCAGATGACGGATGCTCGTCTCGGTGCGTCTGGCGCGGATTCTGAGGCTCTCGCCGAGGCTGAGGTTGCGCCGTTGAACGTGGACGCGGTCTTCACGCGGGCCTGACGTCGGCGGCACACCGTAGTCTGGCGGGACCGAAGAAAGGTAAGCCATGTCCGCCGTGCAACTGGGCCAATACCCGCCCGCTTCCCACCTCATCGCGCACATCAGCGACACCCACTTTCTCAGCGACAATCGGGCACTGTACGGCACAGTCGACACCGACGGACCCGTACGCCGGGCCATGGAGCAGTTGGAACGATCCGGACTGCGCCCCGACGCCTTGCTCTTCACCGGGGACATCGCGGACCGGGGGGAGGCCGACGCCTACCGCCGAGTTCGCGACATCGTGGAGGCCTCGGCCGAGCGCCTCGGCGCCCCGGTGATCTGGGTGATGGGCAATCACGACAACCGCGAGGCATTCCGCACCGAGCTTCTCCGTGAGCCCGGTTCCGGGTCGCCGGTCGACCGGGTCGTCGACCTTGGGGGAGTGCGCGTCGTGGCCCTCGACACCAGCGTGCCCGGGTACCACCACGGCGATCTCTCCGGTGCGCAACTGGACTGGCTGGCCGACGTGCTTAGGGAACCGGCACCGCAGGGCACCCTGCTCGCGCTGCATCACCCGCCGCTTCCCACGCTGCTGCCTCTGATGAGCATTCTCGAGCTGCGGGGACAGGCGCGGTTGGCCGAGGTGGTCGCTGGCTCCGATATTCGCGCGATTCTGGGCGGTCACCTGCACCACGCCACTACCGGGCTCTTCGCTGGAATTCCCGTCTCGGTCGCGGCGGCCACGTGCTACACGATCGACCCCACGGGTCCCAGCCGAGAACTCACCGGGGTACGAGGCGGCCAGTCCATCAACCTCGTGCACGTCTACAAGGACCAGGTCGTGCATTCACTGGTTCCGCTCGGTGATTTCCCGGGGGCCACCCATTTCGACGCCGCCTTCGTTGCCCGCATCGAGGCGCTCACCCCCGACGACCGCACCGAAGCGTTCTCACGGCAGGTCTGACCGTGCCCGGGCCGTTGCAGGCGCAGCTCGACGACTTCATGGTCTACCTCGCCGTGGAGCGAGGCTATTCACCTCACACCGTGCGCGCCTACCGCACCGATCTGGTCGGCCTGGTTGCGTTCGCCGCCGGGAGGAACGTGGACGCAGCGAATAATCTGAACTTGGACCTGCTCCGTGACTGGCTCTGGGAGGGCAACCAGGCGGGGCTCGCCCGGGCCACCATCGCGCGACGGTCCGCATCCGCGCGGAGTTTCACGGCCTGGCTGGCCCGCACGGGCGGCAGTGCGGTCGACCCAGCCGTGCGGCTGCGTTCACCGAAGCCCGGACGCCCGCTTCCGCGAGTGATCAACCACGACCAGATGCAGGAGCTGCTCACCCACCTCGAACTGCGCGCGGCGGGCCAGGACCCGTCGGCCCTGCGCGAACTCGCGCTCGTCGAACTGCTCTACGCGTCGGGGCTTCGGGTCTCCGAACTGATCGGCCTTGACGTTGCCGACGTCGACCTCCACCGCCTCACCGTTCGGGTCACCGGCAAGGGCGACAAGGACCGTGTGGTTCCCTTCGGCGTGCCTGCCCAGGCTGCGATTCTCGGCTATCTTGACCGGGGCCGGCCCTCACTCGCCGCACACCCCGGCACGGTGGCTCAGACCCGCGCACTGTTCCTCGGATCCCGCGGCCAGCGCCTCGGGGTGCGGGCCGTCTATCGGCTGGTCGCCGCCCTGCTCGCCGATGTTCCCGGCAACGGTCCGGCTGGCCCGCACGCGCTGCGGCACACAGCCGCCACACACCTGCTCGACGGCGGAGCGGACCTCCGCGCTGTTCAAGAGCTCCTGGGCCATGCGAGCCTGGGTACCACCCAGATCTATACGCACGTTTCCGCGGAGCGCCTCAAACAGAGCTACCGCACCGCGCACCCGCGCGCCTGACCCCGGGTGCGGTGGGCTCCGCGTGCCCGTCTCCGTGCCCGTCTCCGTGCCCGTCTCCGTGCCCGTCTCCGTGCGCGGCTGCCGCCGAGGGAGGCGGTGGCAGCAGCACCGCGCGCGGAACGCCGACCAGGTACAGCAGCGGGGTCACATAGCCCCCGTGCAGCCGGGCACCGAAGTGCAGACACCGCCCGGCGCAGTGACCGCCGTCGGCCACCTGGCCGACGGGTTGTCCAGCGAAGACCCGGTCGCCGACGGCGACGACGGCCGACACCGGTTCGACACTGGACACCAGCCCGTCGGCGTGCTCGACGGAGAGAACAGGACGATCCACCACCACGCCAGCGAAGGAGACGACGCCGTCGGCCGGAGCGACCACCTCCAGGCCCGGCCGCGCCTCGAGGTCCAGACCCCGGTGACCGGGAGAATAGCGGGTGACCGGCGCCTGGAAGGACCGCAGCACTGGGTGCGGCGGAGCCAGCGGCCACACCCAGGAGTCCGCCGGGTCCGGTTCAGCGAGCACTGCGGCACCCGGGTCGGCGTGAGTGACCCTGCCCCCGGGCGAAACCCGGCCGTCGGCGCTCGCACCACCGGGGCTGGCGGTGAACAGGACGGCCAGCGGCAGCACCAGCAGCGCCGCGACTAAGAGTCGGGAGGGATTCATGTTCCCACCGTGCAGCGCTCGATACGCCAGACACCGACGGGTGCATCATTCGTGGCGACGCCGCGACCGCGCCGGTTGGGGAGGGATGCCCGCACCCGTCGTCGCGCGCAGGCCACCTGGCATGGGTGCTAAACTCCTTGGAGCAGCGCTTCATGCGCTGACTACGCGTGCCCATTCGGCCTCCAGATCCACTCGGTCCTCGCTTCTTCCAGAAGCTGGGCGGTTCTGTGCCGGGCACCAGGAGTAGTGGTCATCCGATCACGACACAAACCGATTGGCGTTCGTTGCTTCGCAGCGCGCGCCGGACAAGGAGAACGGCTCATGGCCGTCGTAACCATTCGCCAGCTGCTCGACAGCGGCGTGCACTTCGGGCACCAGACCCGCCGTTGGAACCCGAAGATGAAGCGCTTCATCTTCACGGAGCGGTCCGGCATCTACATCATCGACCTGCAGCAGTCGCTCGGGTTCGTCGACAAGGCCTATGACTTCGTCAAGGAGACGGTTGCCCATGGCGGCACCATTCTCTTCGTCGGAACGAAGAAGCAGGCTCAGGAATCGATCGCCGAACAGGCTATCCGCGTGGGCCAGCCCTACGTCAACCAGCGCTGGCTCGGTGGCCTCCTCACCAACTTCCAGACCGTTTCCAAGCGCCTGGCCCGCATGAAAGAGCTCGAAGAGCTCGACTTCGAGGACACCGCCAAGAGTGGTTTCACCAAGAAGGAAATGCTCATCAAGAAGCGCGAGCTCGTCAAGCTTCACAAGAGCCTCGGCGGAATCCGTAACCTCACGAAGACGCCGTCGGCGCTGTGGGTTGTGGACACCAACAAGGAGCACCTCGCCATTGACGAAGCCCGCAAGCTCGGCATCCCCGTCATCGCAATTCTTGACACCAACTGCGACCCGGACGACGTTCAGTACCCGATTCCGGGCAACGACGACGCCATCCGCTCCGTCGGCCTGCTGACCCGCATCATCGCGGACGCCGCAGCCGAGGGCCTCATTCAGCGTCACGCCAAGCCGGAGGCTGAAATCGAGCCTCTCGCCGCGTGGGAAGCCGAACTCCTGGCCGCTCCGGCCGAGGCCACCCCGGCTGCCGACGAGACCGTCGCCACCGAGGCCGTCGTCGCCGAGCCGGCCACCGAAGAGGTCGCCGCCGAAGCCCCCGCCGCAGAAGCAGAAGCCGCACCCGTCGTTGAAGCTGACGCTTCCGCCGAAGAAACCAAGTAAGGACCCCGCATGGCAAGCATCAGCCTCGCAGACGTGAAAGCGCTGCGCGAGCGTCTCGGTACCGGCATGGTCGACACCAAGAACGCCCTCGTTGAAGCCGACGGCGACATGGAAAAGGCCGTCGAACTCCTCCGGATGAAGGGTGCGAAGGGCAACGCCAAGCGCGCCGACCGTTCCACCTCCGAGGGACTCGTCGCTGCCAAGGAATTGGGCACCGTCGCCACCCTGATCGAGCTCGCCTGCGAGACCGACTTCGTCGCCAAGGGCGACAAGTTCGTCGCGCTGGCGGACAAGGTTCTGGACGCGGTCGCCGCTGCCGGCGCCACCACGATCGAGGAAGGCCTGGCCGCTCCGGTTGACGGCCAGACCGTCGGCCAGCTCATCGACGGCGAAGCCGCGATCATCGGCGAGAAGTTCGAACTTCGCCGCGTCGCATCCGTCACCGGTGAGAAGTTCGCGATCTACCTGCACAAGACCAGCAAGGACCTGCCCCCGCAGGTCGGCGTTGTTCTCGGCTATACCGGAGACGACGCAGACACCGCGCGCAGCGTGGCCCAGCACATCTCCTTCGCGAACCCCGAGTACCTCGCTCGCGAAGACGTCCCCGCCGACGCCGTTGAGGCCGAACGCCGGATCGTCACTGAGATCTCGAAGAACGAGGGCAAGCCGGAAGCGGCATTGCCCAAGATCGTCGAGGGTCGCGTCACCGCGTACTTCAAGCAGGTCGCACTTCTCGAGCAGGACTACGCAAAGGACAACAAGTTGTCCGTCAGCAAGGTCTTGGCCGACGCCGGACTGACCGTGTCGGGCTTCGCCCGGTTCAAGGTCGGCGCGTAACCGGTCGTTTGATTCACTGAAGGAGATCGGGTTGCAATCGCAATCCGGTCTCCTTCTCTGTGTGGGCACCCAGTAGTCCACACAGTAGCTTTAGAAGAAGCACAGAACGCAGAGCACAACGGGAAGAAGCGCACAGCATGTCAGACACGGTCAAGAAGCGCAGGGTCGTCCTCAAACTTTCCGGTGAAGCGTTCGGGGCAGGCAGCCTCGGTGTCAACCCCGACGTGATCAGCGCCCTCGCCCGAGAGATCGCCGAAGCGGCCAAGCAGGTCGAGATCGCGATCGTCGTCGGCGGTGGCAACTTCTTTCGCGGCGCCGAATTGTCGCAGCGCGGCATGGACCGCGGGCGGGCCGACTACATGGGCATGCTCGGGACCGTCATGAACGCCCTCGCCCTGCAGGACTTCCTGGAGCAGGCCGGGGCCGAGACGCGGGTTCAGTCCGCCATCGCGATGACACAGGTTGCCGAACCGTACATCCCGCGTCGCGCGGAGCGCCACCTCGAGAAGGGCCGAGTTGTCATCTTCGGTGCCGGCGCCGGGCTGCCCTACTTCTCAACCGACACCGTCGCCGCGCAGCGAGCCCTCGAGATCGACGCGGACATCGTGCTTGTCGCCAAGAACGGCGTCGACGGCGTCTACTCCGACGACCCGCGCACCAACCCCGATGCGCACAAGATCGACCGCATCACGTACCAGGATGCCCTGCAGCGCGGTCTCAAGGTCGTCGACTCGACCGCGTTCAGCCTGTGCATGGACAACGGGATGCCCATGCAGGTTTTCGGCATGGCTCCCCACGGCAACGTGACGGCCGCCATTCTCGGCGCCGATCTGGGAACCCTCGTCTCCAACTAAGCTTGTCACTGCCATCGAAGAAGGAGTCACCGTGATCACGGATGTTCTGTCCGACGCCACCGCCCGCATGAACAAGGCCGTCGAAGCCGCCAAAGACGACTTCGCGACCGTTCGAACCGGACGAGCGAACCCGCAGATGTTCGCCAAGATCCTGGTCAACTACTACGGTACCCAGACGCCGCTGGAGCAGCTCGCGTCCCTTCAGAACCAGGAAGCGCGCACGCTCCTGATCGGCCCGTACGACAAGGGTGCCCTGCGCGACATCGAGCAAGCCATCCGCGACACGCCGAACCTGGGCGCCAACCTCGGCAACGACGGCAACGTCATCCGTGCCACACTGCCGGAGCTGACCGCCGACCGCCGCAAGGAGTACGTCAAGATCGTACGCACCAAAGCCGAAGACGCCAAGGTGTCCGTGCGCAACCTGCGCCGCAAGGCGAAGGACGAGCTCGACGCCCTGAAGAGCGAAGTGGGGGACGACGACGTGGCTCGCGCTGAGAAGGAACTCGAGCTCATCACCAAGGCCCACGTGGACGCGATCGACGACGCCCTCAAGCGTAAAGAAGCCGAACTCCTCGAGATCTAAGGACGAGCCAGCCTCATGACGGACGATTCAGGCGATTCAGGCGATTCACGCCAGGGGCTGCCCGGCAAGCGCGAGCGTGGCGTCAGCCGTGCCGAATTCCGCGCCCAGATGCAGTCGAAACGTGCCGACATCGAACGTCAGATGCTGGCGACCCGGGCGCAATTGGACGCTACCCAGGAACGCATCCAGGCGCGCACAGGACGCAACCTGATCCTGGCCACCCTGATCGGTCTCGCCTTGGGGCTGTTCATGTTGTTCAGCCTGATCTTCATCAAAGACCTGTTCATGGTTTGCGCGATCGCCTTCGTGGGCTTCACGGCGTTTGAATTGGCCCAGGCGCTCCGTCACGCCGGTCGCAACGTTCCTCGGGTACCGGTGGTGCTGGCATCCGTGGGCGTCGTGCCAGCGGCATTTTACCTCGGTGCGGCAGGGCAGTGGCTGGCCACGCTCGCAGGCATCGTGCTGATCGGGCTCTGGCGCCTTGCGCTCCTGCTCCGGAAGGAACACCGCGCCCCGGCGAGGGACGTGCGTGGTGACATCGGCGGCGGCTTCCTCATCCAGTCCTATGTCGTGTTCCTGGGCAGTTTCTCGGTGCTTCTGGTCGCCCAACCCGATGGACAGTGGTGGACCCTCGCCTTTCTCCTGCTCGTGATCTCCTCCGACACGGCGGCGTATGCGGCCGGCCTGAGCTTCGGCAAGCACCGCATGGTTCCCACGATCAGCCCGAAGAAGACCTGGGAAGGATTCGCCGGCGCCGGTGTGGCCTGCCTCGGCGTGGGCGTTCTACTCTCCGTTTTCATGCTCGGTCAGCCTTGGTGGTTCGGCCTGATCTTCGGGGCAGTCATCCTGCTCAGCGCCACCTTCGGCGATTTGGCGGAATCCCTGATCAAACGTGACCTCGGCATCAAGGACATGAGCTCCTGGCTGCCAGGCCACGGCGGATTCCTGGACCGGCTGGATTCGATCCTGCCGTCTGCCGCGGCCGCATACGCCCTTTACTTGATCTTCGCCTAGCTGCCGTCGGATTCGTGAGGCGAGAGCACGTGAGGCAGAATGAAGCGGTGACCACCACGTTCCCCCGCACCGGCAAGAAGACGCTCGGCTACAGCGCTGTGCAGGTCGATGAGTTCCTCGCCGTTGCACGCAGGGCCTATGACGGCGTCGACGACGGTGCCGTTTTGACGGCCGAAGACATTCGTCACACCGCGTTCAACATGCACAAGGGCGGCTACTCGCCCGCACATGTGGACGCGGCCCTCGAGCGGCTGGAGGACGCCTTCGCAACCCGCGACCGTGACCGGGCGGCGCAGACCCAGGGCCGAGAGGCTTGGCTCGCCGAGGTGCACGATGTGGCCCAGGTGCTCGTGAACCGGCTCAGCCGCGCAGACGGTCACCGCTTCCACCGGGTGAGCATTCTGAATGTCGGCTACAACCGGGCGGATGTCGACCGGTTCTCCCAGCGACTGGTGCGGTATTTCGAAGATGGTTCCCCGATCACGGTCGATGATGTGCGCTGCGCCGTTTTCCGCCCGCAGCGCGGTGGCTACCGCGAAGCCCAGGTAGACGTGGTTCTCGACGGTGTAGTCGACGTCATCCTGGCCGTCCGCTGAATCAACCCTGTGGTCGATCGGCCCGTTATCTGGCTGTTATGGCGGATTTCAGATAAGATCGACAAATCGTGGGTAGACATCTAGAGATCATTTCGTCCGAACACGCCACCAGACCCGTCAAGGTCAGAATGAACAGGTCTCGCTCCCGCGGGGAAGTGTCCCTCTTCGTCTTCGCTTTCACGGCTGCTGCGGCTTTCGTTCTCGTGAGCGTCGTGGACCCGTATTCCGGTGCGACTGCGTCCCCCTATTTCCAGGTCGCCGGTGACCGCTTCGGGGGTGAGGCCACTCAGCAGATCCAAGTGGCCGGTGCCGTGGCCGCGAACACGTTCACTCGTGACGGATTCACCGTCACGGAAAAGCCCAAGCCCGTTCCCGTCGCTGCTCCGGTGGCAGCGCCTTCCGCAGCCAAGTCGACGTCGAGCACCGCTCCGTCCGCCGCAGTCCCCGACCCGGGCTCCGCCCAGGCGATCGCGGCTGACGCCGTGGCCGCCCGTGGCTGGGGTGACGATCAGTTCAACTGCCTGGTGTCGTTGTGGAACAAGGAGTCCGGCTGGCGCGTCAACGCCGAGAACAGCTCGAGCGGCGCCTACGGCATTCCGCAGGCCCTCCCCGGCTCCAAGATGGCCACGGCCGGCGATGACTGGCAGACCAACGCCGCCACCCAGATCGACTGGGGCCTCGGCTACATCTCCGGTCGCTACGGAACTCCGTGCGGCGCGTGGGCGCACTCCGGCGACGTCGGCTGGTACTAGCGCTCGTCCATTCCGAGGCCGCACGTAGACTGTCCCAATGGCCCGCAGCAACCGACCCCGTGGCCGTAAGCCCGGTCCGGCTTCGGGTGACGACGGTATCGAACGGATGCGTGCCGGCTGGCGGCGCACGGAGACCCGTCGGGACGGACTCTGGACGGTGCAGCCCGTATCCGGCCCCCAGGCCGTGAAATCGTACGTCTGTCCGGGCTGCCACGGCGAGGTGTCCCCGGGAACCGCGCACGTCGTGGCTTGGCGTGGCGACGGCGTGATGGGTGAGGCAGCAGACCTTGCCGCGAGGCGCCACTGGCACTCGCACTGTTGGAAGATCAAATAGCCGATTCGGCACCGAGGGAGAAACCATGGGTTCCAGCGTCGAGATTCGTGGCGGTATCGAGTTGCCGGCCGTGCGCGAAGAAATCGAGCTGCACACGGCGGACGGGCTCACCCTGGTCGGTGAGCTGGCCACCCCACTCGGCCGGCCGTCGGTCGCGACTCTCGTGACGCTGCATCCGCTGCCCACCCACGGCGGCTTCATGGACTCGCACATTCTGCGCAAGGCGGCGGCGAGACTCCCGGCCCTCGCAGACCTGGCGGTGCTGCGTTTCAACACCCGCGGCACGAGTTCGCCGCGCGGCACGAGCGACGGCAGCTTCGGCGACGGCGTGGCCGAGAGGCTGGACGTGGCGGCGGCCATGGCGTTCATCGCCGAGCGCGGCCTGCCTGACCCTTGGCTGCTCGGGTGGTCGTTCGGCACCGAACTGGCCGTCAAGTACGGTCTTGAGCACCCGATCCGGGGCGCAATTCTGCTGTCGCCGCCCCTGCACCGGGCGACCGGCGCCGAGCTGGCCGCGTGGGCGGGCCGCGGCGCACAGCTGGTCGCGGTCATCCCCGAATTCGACGACTACCTTCGCCCAGAGGAGGCCCGGCAGCGCTTCGCGAGCGTGCCAGGCACTCGTTTCATCGCCGTGGAGGGCGGGAAACACCTGTGGGTGGGAGAGAGTGCCACACGGAGGGTGCTCGACGAGATCGTCGCGGTCGTCAATCCGGCGGCCGCACCGCTGCCGCAGGAGTGGACCACTCCGGTCTAGAGCTCGTTCTGACGGGGGATCACGACCTGTTTGATGATCATGATGATCGCCGCGGCGACAGGAATGGCGATCAGAGCGCCCAGAATGCCCAGAAGGTTGCCGCCGGCGAGGGCGGCAACCACGACGACTGCGCCGGGAACGGCCACGGCCCGGTTCATGATGTTGGGGCTGAGCAGGTATGCCTCCACCTGCATGTAGATCAGGTAGTAGATCCCGGCGACCAGTGCGGTGAACGTCGAGCTGCCGATCCCGGGAATGAGGCAGGTCAGCACGATGATGATCGAGCCGGTGATAGTGCCGACGAGGGGGATCAGCGAGAAGAGGAACGCGATCAGCGCGAGCAGTGCCGGGAACGGCGCGCCGATGATCGACAAGAAGATGAAGCTCAGCACACCGTTGCAGAGCGCCAAGGCACCTTGGCCGATGACGAAGCGGCCGACGGATGTCGTGATCTGCTCGCTGAGATCAGCGAACCGAGCGCGCTTAGAGGCCGGTACCAGCTGATACATGGCCTGTTTGATGCTGTTCAGCGACGCCGTGAAGTAAAGCGTGAGGATCAGGATGATCAGGGCGCCGAAAAGCCCGCTAACGATGGCCAGGCCGGATTGGATGATCGTGCTGGTGATGCTGCTGATGTTGCCACCGACGAATTCGGTGACCGACTCGGTGATCTTCGACAGCGGAAGGGCCGGGAACTGTTTCTGCACATCGGAGAGGAAGGTGGAGGTGTTGATCGACTCGATCAGGTCCGGGACGGCCTTGGAGAGCTTGGAGACCTGGTCGACGATGATCGGCACGACGGCGAAGATAACTCCGGTCAGCACCCCGATCACGGCGACGAGAACCGTGAGGATGGCAGCCCACCGGGGAAATTTCTTCTTCTCCAGCCAGGACACGGCCGGATCGAGCCCGAGCGCGAGGAACAGCGCCGCACCGATGTAGGTGATGATCGTCTGCAAGGTGATCACCGAGGAGATGATCAACAGACCGACGCCGACGCCGAGGGTCCCGATCAGCCCGACGCGAAAGGCATTCTGAATCTTCACGGTTCTCCCCACGACGCCTGGACGTCGGTATTACGGCGGTGCTGGGCGGGTGCTGGTGGTGCTGGTCGTGACGACTGCGGGTGTCAGGACTCGTCGCCGTCGCCGGCGGTGACCTTCTCCGCCTGCGTGAGCAGTCCGCGCAGGCTCTCGAAGTAGCCTGCAACAGCGTCACGCTCAATCCTAATCTGGGAGAGGCGTTCCTCGGCATCCGCTACGAGAACGCGAGTGCGCGTTTCGGCTTCGCTCACGAGGGCGGTCGCCCGCGCCTCGGCGTCCCTGACGATGCGCTCGGAGGTGTCCTCCGCAGCTTTTTTGGACACCTTGGCCTCGTCCCGGGCGGATGCGTCGAGCTGGTCGTTCAGAGCGCGCAACTCCACCGTGCGCTGGTTGGTCTCGGTCAGCTGCCGGGTGGCGTCGCTGACGAACTTCTGCGTCTGGGCCACGGCTTCCTGGTGCCGGACCAGCTGGCCCTGCTCTGCTTCGTCCCGGCGGGCCTTCAGCTCAACGTCGAGGTCGGCGCGAGTCTGATCGATCTCCCGCTTGAGCTTCGCGGCCTCGTGCTCACCGCGCTTGCGTGCGGCTGTGAGGTGATTCTCCAGGTCGATGCGCAACTGCTCGCTGTCGGCGGCGAAATCGGCCCGGGTCTGCTCGTGGTCGCGGCCGAGGTCGGCTCGGGACTGCTCGATCTCCGCGACGACGTCGGCGCGCGCCTTCTCGATCTCGCGGGCGAGGTCAGCGCGCTGGCGTTCAAGGTCGCGCGTCACTTCGGTCTGGGCCTGGTCGCGCTCGATTGCCAACTCGGCGCGGGACTGTTCGATTTCTCGATCGAGGTCTGTCCGGGCCTGCTCGATCTCGATGGCCAGGTCGGTGTTGGCCTGTTCGGTCACGTGAGCGAGATCGATGCGGGCCTGCTCGGTCTCCCTGGCCAGGTCGATGCGGTGCTGGTCCGTTTCGGAGGCGAGGTCGATGCGGGCCTGCTCGGTCTCCCTGGCCAGGTCGGCACGCTGCTGATCGAGTTCGTGGGCGACCTCGGCACGGGTCAGTTCGGTCTCGCTGGTAAGTCCGGCAGCGACCTCGCGGGCCTCAGTCGCCTCACGCTGAGCCACGACGCGCATCTCGGAGGCCTCGCGCTCCGCTTCGGAGCGGATCGCGGCCACCTCCCGCTTCACGGTGGCACGCAACTCGGCGGCCTCGGTAGCCACGGCGCCCCGGATGGCCGCCGCTTCGTGTACGGCGTCCCCGGTCAGGGTGGTGGAGTCGTCGTGGGCGCGGGCGAGAAGGTCGTCGGCCTCGGCGACGGCGTCGTCGAGGATGCGCCCGGCCTTCACCGCGGCGTCCGACAACGCCCGATCGACAGCTTCCTTACCCTCCCGGCGCAGCGTCTGCACCTCACTGGCAGCGGATGCGCGCAGCCGCTCGGCGTCGATGTCGGCTTGGGCGATCACGCGAGTCGACTGCTCCTCGGCAACGCGCAGGGTGTTCTCGAGCTTGGTGCCGAGGCCCGAGAATGTGGGACTTCCCACCTCTTCGATTTCAGCGTTCAGGTCGTCGATGTGCGTGTTGAGGCGCTTGATCTCCTTCTTCGCCTCGGTACCGAGAGTGTTCGCCTGGATCAGGTCGCGGCGCAGCCCCTGGATGGATTTGTCGACCTCATCCCGGTCATATCCCCGGAATACCTGGGTGAAATCGGCTTCTTCGTTCGCCACGCTATCTCCTCAAAATGGAGCTCTGACCCCTGTTTATGGACTTACAAGGGGAGCCCCCATGATTTTAGTCTGTTGTGACGGAGGTGGCATGTCCCAACTTGAGGGGCTATTAGGTGCCTCTCAGGGGCATCCAGTATCGTGAGACGTCCTGTCTGTTGCTGATCCGGTCCGAATCCGGGTCGTGCGCGCCTGAGCGCGTGATGAGCGGCCGGCGACACAGGAGGGTTGACGTGCGTTTTGTTCTTGCCATTGCGGCATTCGTCCTAGCGGCGGCGATGATTGTTCTCGGAATCGCCCAACGGACCATTTTCCTCGAGCCTGCCTCGGTGAGCCTGAGTGCCACCGTTGCCGCAGACGCCCGGTTCGCGGTCGTCGCGCCCAGTGCGCTCAATGCCCGCCCAGGCAGCCAGACCATCACCATCAGCGGTTCCGACACGGTATTCATGGCCTACGGCCGCACCGGCGACGTGAAGGCGTGGCTCGGCGACGAACCCTACGCCGATATCCGGCTGGCCAAGAACGCAGCGACGCTCAGCAGCACGGTCGTCGAGCCGGTCGTCGAGCCCGGTTCGACCGCCCCTGCTGCCGAGCCGGAGACGATCACCAATCCCGCTGGCTCCGACCTCTGGCTGCAGGAGTTCACCGCAGCGGACACGCTGACCACAACGGTGAAGGTGCCTGACGGCATCTCGATGATCCTCGCCTCCGACGGCACGGCCCCCGCGCCGACCGAGGTGAGCCTGTCCTGGCCCACCGACAACTCCACACCGCTAGCCGGCCCGCTGATCGTGGGCGGTGGTGTCGTCGGCGTGATCGGCCTGATCATCTACCTGCTCGCGCTGCTGCACCTGCGGCGCTCCCACGGACCGCGCCGCAACCTTCCCCGCGGCCCACGGATGCCGCGGCTTCCGCGCGTGCCGCGCCCGAAGGGGATCAAGGCGAGCCAGATCACGGGCCCGCGCAAGCCCATCACCCGGTCCATGGTCGCCATTCCGGTGATACTGGTCAGCGGCCTCGTGCTGAGCGGTTGCTCGGCAGACTTCTGGCCCAGGGGCACGTCTCCCGAGGCCGCGGTGAGCGCGACGCCGACCCCGACCGGAACCGCGGCGCCGACCCAGGACGTTCCGCCTCCCGCCGTAACCGTTCCGCAGCTGGAACGCATTGTGACCGAGATCGCCACGGTGACGGCGGATGCCGATGCGAACCTCAACGCGGACAGCCTCGCCACCCGGTTCACCGGGCCTGCCCTGGAGAAGCGCCTGGCGAACTACACGATCCGTGCCGCCGACCCGGCCATAGCCGGCCTGCCGACGCTGCCGTCAACGTCCCTGCGGCTCACCCTGCCGCAGCAGTCCTCCACCTGGCCTCGCGTCGTCATGACCGTCCTGCAGGACGAGGCGGACCCCTCCGCTGCTCCCACGGCGCTGGTCCTGCGCCAGGAGACGCCCCGCGCCGACTACCTGGTCGAGTACATGATCCAGCTCGAGGCCGCGGCCATCGTGCCGAAGGTCGCTCCGGCCACCATCGGCGCCCCGGTCATCGCACCGGACTCGACCTTCCTCCTACTCTCGCCCGACCAGGTCGCGGCAGCCTATGCGGACGTGCTGTCTCTGGGTGAGGCCAGCACCTCTTTCCCGCTGTTCGAGGCGGAGGGCGACAGCTTCCGTACGCAGGTCGCCGAGCTGCAAACCTCGCGCCGGGAGAAGTTGCCGAGCACCGCGTCGATCGAATTCGCCGCAGCCGCAGGTACCGGTCGCACCGTGGCATTGGCGACCAATGACTCCGGCAGTATCGTCGCCGTGAGCCTGACCGAGACCGAGACGGTCAAGCCGGTGGATCCCGGAGCGACGGTCGGCACCGAAGGTGCCAGCAAGGCGCTCTCCGGCATCTCGGCCACAGCCAAGGGCATCACCAGCACGTACGGCGACCAGCTCCTGTTCCACGTGCCGGCCGCCGGTTCGAACGAAAAAATAGTCCTCCTTGGCTTCTCCCAGGGTCTGATCTCATCAACGGAGCTTCCATGAGTGTTGTCCCCCCATCCGGCATGAACCTGCGCGGTGCCGTCGACTTGTCCTCCCTGGTGAACCGTCCGGCGGCGCCGGCGCCCGGTGCCACGGCGGAGGTCGGTGCGCCCGGTGCGCCCGCGGCCGGTCCCGTCGCCGTACCCAGCCTCGTACTCGAGGGCACGGATGCGAACTTCGGCGAGATCCTGGAACTCTCGATGAGCGTTCCGGTCATCGTCGACCTTTGGGCCGAATGGTGTGAGCCGTGCAAGCAGCTGACCCCGATCCTGGAGAAGCTGGTCCTGGAGTACGCGGGTCGGTTCGTGCTGGCCACGGTCGACGTGGACTCGAACCCACAGCTCACCCAGGCCTTCCAGGCGCAATCCATCCCGACGGTGGCCGCCGTCATCGGTGGCCAGCCCGTGCAGCTCTTCAGCGGCGCGTTGCCGGAGGGTCAGGTGCGCGAGGTTCTGCACCGCGTCTTCGAGCTCGCGGCGCAGCACGGCGTCACCGCCACGGCGCTGCCCCCCGAGGCCGCCGGCAGCGCCGAGGGCGAGGCCGCCGAGGCGTCCGCCCCCGCCGAGCCCGAGGTGCCGCCGCTGCACCAGGAGGCCTACGACGCCATCGAGCGCGGAGACTACGACGCCGCGATCGCGCTCTACAAGACCGCTCTGGCCCGGGACCCGCGGGACCAGATGGCTGTCGCGGGCCTCGCCCAGGTGAGCCTGTTGGCCCGGCTGCACGGCAAGACCATGGCCGAAATCCGCTCAGCCGCCGCGGCCGCCCCCGACGACCTGCAGGCGCAGCTCACGGTGGCCGATCTCGACCTCTCCGGCGGGCACATCGAGGACGCCTTCGACCGTCTGCTGGCTCTCTTCCCCGCGCAGGACCCGGCCGGGCGCAATGAGATCCGTCAGCGCATCCTGGAGCTGTTCGAGGTCGTCGGACAAGATGACCCGCGGGTGCCGCCCACGCGCTCCCGCCTCACCGCTCTGCTCTACTAGACCTCCGCGCCCGACCTCGAGGTTCCGCGCCTGAACTGCGCGAAGAAGGGTCCTCTCACCGGTGGTGAGAGGACCCTTCTTGCCTGAGCCGGACTGCGCTCAGCGCGTGAGGCGCAACCAGAGACCGGCCAGTGGAGGCAGCGTCAGCACAGTGGATGCCGGGCGCCCGGCCCACGGAACGTCGACCGCGGTCACGGCACCCAGGTTTCCGACCCCGGACCCGCCGAACTCGTCGGCATCCGTGTTCAGGATCTCTTCCCAGACCCCGGCGAACGGCAGTCCCACCTGGTAGTCGTTGTGCGGCTGACCGGAGAAGTTGAACAGGCAGGCGATGGGCGTGCCGTCGGCGTCCCAGCGCAGGAACGAGACGACGTTCTGGGCCGCGGCCCCGCCGTCGAGCAGCTCGAATCCACTCGGGTCGTTGTCCAGGGCCCAGAGGCTCGGGTTGGCGCGATACACCCGGTTGAGCTGGCCGACCAGCGTGAACAGACCGCGGTGGGCGGGCTGGTCGAGGGTCCACCAGTCCAGACCGCGTGCCTCGCTCCACTCGGAGCGCTGCCCGAACTCCTGGCCCATGAACAGCAGTTGCTTGCCGGGGTGTGCCCACATGAACGCGAAGTAGGCGCGCATGTTCGCGAGCTGCTGCCAGGAGTCTCCGGGCATCTTCGCGACGAGCGAGCCCTTGCCGTGCACAACCTCGTCGTGACTGATCGGCAGCAAGAAGTTCTCGCTGAACGCGTAGACGAACGAGAACGTGATCTGGTTGTGGTGGTGCGCCCGGTACATCGGGTCGACCGCCATGTACTCCAGCGTGTCGTGCATCCAGCCCATGTTCCACTTGAAGCCGAAACCGAGGCCTCCGGCGCTGGTCGGCGCCGTGACGCCGCCCCAGTTAGTGGACTCCTCGGCGATCATGACCGTGCCGGGGTTGCGCTTGTACGCTGTGGCCGTGATCTCCTGCAGCAGGCTGATCGCCTCGAGGTTCTCGTTGCCCCCGTGCACATTGGGCTCCCACTGGCCGTCTTCGCGGGAGTAGTCCAGGTAGAGCATCGAGGCCACGGCGTCGACCCGCAGGCCATCGATGTGGAACTCCTCGAGCCAGTACAACGCGTTCGCGACCAGGAAGTTGCGCACCTGCTTCTGACCGAAGTCGAAGACGTACGTTCCCCAATCCATCTGCTCGCCGCGCCGCGGGTCGGGGTGCTCGTAGAGCGCCTCGCCGTCGAAGCGGGCCAGAGCGAAGTCATCCTTCGGGAAGTGCCCTGGCACCCAGTCCATCAGCACGCCGATGCCTGCCTGGTGCAGCCGGTCGATGAGGTACCGCAGGTCGTCGGGGTGGCCGAACCGGCTCGTCGGCGCGTAGTAGCCGGTGACCTGGTAGCCCCAGGAACCGCCGAACGGATGCTCGGTGAGCGGCATGAACTCCACGTGCGTGTACGCCAGCTCGTGCAGGTAGTCGATCAGCTGGTCGGCGAGGTCGCGGTAGCTGAGCCCCGGACGCCACGAGCCCACATGCATCTCGTAGATGCTCATGGCCCGGTTGTGGGCGTCGGTGGCGGAGCGCTCGGTGAGCCAGCCGGCATCCGCCCACTCGTAGGCGGTCTCGCCGATCACGGAGGCCGTCTTGGGGGGGATCTCGGTGTAGCGGGCCATCGGATCGGCCTTGCGCACCCAGTCGCCCGCGCGGGTCTGCAACTCGAACTTGTAGTTGGAGCCCGCGGTCAGCCCCGGGACGAACAGCTCCCAGACGCCGGTGCTGCCCATGTTGCGCATGGCGTGCAGGATGCCACTCCACTGGTTGAAGTCACCGATCACCCGCACGGCCCGCGCGTGAGGCGCCCACACGGCGAAGGAGGTGCCGACGGAGGTGCCGAGCGGGCCGGCCGTCGGCCGGTAGTGGGCACCGAGCACGTCCCAGAGGCGCTCGTGGCGGCCCTCGCCGATGAGGTGCAGGTCCAGTTCGCCAAGGGTGGGGGCGTAGCGGTACGGGTCGTCGACGATCCAGGTGGGCGCGTCACTGTACCGGGCCTCGAGCAGGTAGTCCTGCAAGCCAAACGTGTTCACACCCTGCCAGATCCCGTGGCCCAGGTGGGACATTTCCACGTGCGCGCCTGTGGGCAGCACGGCGAACACCTCGGTCGCGAGCGGCCGGAGGGCACGGATGACGGTGAGCGGGTCGGCGACGCCGGCCTCGCCGAGCAGGTGCTGGCCCAGCACCTCGTGCGGGTTGTAGTAGCTGCCGGCTCCGACTGCCTCCAGAACGTGGTCCGGGACGACGGGCAGCGCGTTCACAGCCTTCCCCTTCGCGTGCTTCATTGTGTAGGTCCCTTCACGTGCAGGATGTGCACCGGTTCGGTGAATGCGTCGAGGCGCACGAAGTTGTCGGCGGACCAGGTCCAGACGGCGCCGGTGATCAGATCTTCGACCTCGAACGAGGAGCCGCGGGGGAGACCGAACCGGGTGACGTCGAGGTGCACGACGGTCTGGCGCACGGAGTGCGGGTCCACGTTGGCGACGATGATCAGCGCGTCGGCCTGCCCGGTGCCGGTGAACGGCGCGTCGAGGAACTTGCTGTAGACGAGGATGTCGTTGTCCTCGCTGCTGTGGATGTCGAGGTTGCGCAACTGCCCGAGCGCCGGGTGCTCGGAGCGGATGCGGTTGAGGCGGGTGAGATACGGCGCCAGGGAGGCGCCGGCGGCCTCGGCCGTGTCGAAGTCACGCGGCCGGTACTGGTACTTCTCGTTGTCGATGTTCTCCTCGGCGCCGGGGCGGGCCACGCTTTCGAAGAGGTCGAAGCCCGTGTAGACGCCCCAGGTCGGCGCCGCAGTGGCCGCGAGGGCGGCCCGGATCTTGAAGGCCGCGGGTCCGCCGAACTGCAAATACTCGGAGAGGATGTCGGGCGTGTTCACGAACAGGTTCGGGCGCAGGAAGTCCGCGGTCTCGTGGGCGAGGCCCTCGAAGAACTCGGACAGTTCTTCCTTCGTGTTGCGCCAGGTGAAGTACGTGTAGGACTGCTGGAACCCCACCTTGCCCAGGCCCTGCAGCAGGGCCGGTCGGGTGAAGGCCTCGGCGAGGAAGAAGACATCCGGGAATTCGGCGTTGACCTCGTGGATCAGCCACTCCCAGAAGTCGAGTGGCTTGGTGTGCGGGTTGTCCACTCGGAAAATGCTGACGCCCAGTCCGATCCAGTGGCGAACGACGCGCAGGACCTCGGCACGGATGCCCAGAGGGTCGTTGTCGAAATTCACCGGGTAGATGTCCTGGTATTTCTTCGGCGGGTTCTCGGCGTAGGCGATCGACCCGTCCGGCAGGGTGGTGAACCACTCCGGGTGCTCGGTGACCCAGGGGTGGTCGGGAGACGCCTGCAGGGCCAGGTCGAGCGCGATTTCAAGTCCGTTGTCGCGGGCGGCCGCGAGGAAGAACTGGAAGTCCGCCACGGTGCCCAGGTCAGGGTGGATGGCGTCGTGTCCACCGTCCGCGGATCCGATCGCCCAGGGTGATCCCGGGTCGTTCGGTCCGGCGTTGAGCGTATTGTTGGGGCCTTTGCGGAAGGATCGGCCGATCGGGTGGATCGGCGGCAGGTACAGCACGTCGAAGCCCATGGCGGCGACGGCGGGCAGCCGGTCCGCGGCTGTGCGGAAAGTGCCGCTCTGCCAGGATCCGTCGGCACGCTTCACGGCTCCCTCGGACCGCGGGAAGAACTCGTACCAGGACCCGACGCCGGCCCGGGTGCGTTCGACCAATACGGTGCGGGGTTCCGAGACCGACTCGAGGCCGGCCATCGGGCGCACCGCGGCCGCGGCGTTCAGCTTCGGGTCGGAGAGCACGGCGAAGCGGGTGGCAATGGACCCTGCCGGATCGATCAGGGTCTTGGCGGCCGTGGTGAACGCGCGGCGCTCGGGGAGAGGCCGGCTTTTGTCGGCACTTTCGCGCGTGAGCAGGGCGGAGCCGATCAGGAAGGTGAGTTCCACGTCGACCTCGGCCGGAATCTTCAGCGACGCGTTATGGCGCCAGGTGGCCCAGTCGTCGGCGTAGGCGCGCACGCGATAGGTCCAGCGGCCCTGCGTGCCCAGGGTGACGAGGGCTTCCCATCGATCGGTGCCCGGCGCCCCCGGGGACATCGGATGCTGAGACTCGGTTCCATCCGGAGCGGTCAGTAGCAGCATGGCGCCGATGAGATCGTGTCCCTCGCGGAACGCCGTGGCCGCGAAGGGAACCGCTTCGCCCACGAATGCTTTCGCGGGCCACAGATTGTCGTTCAGCTGAGGGGACAGATCGAGGATCGGAATCCGGCCGATCCGTGGTTCTGCCGGGACTGTCGTCTGGAGTTCCTGAACCGCGTCGGGAGTTGCAGGAGCTACGCCTGTGCGTTTTGCTGTCTTGGCCACCTACTGACCGTAGCGCGGATTGTGGGTCCAATGCTTGTGCTCTTAACCCACGCGACACACACCGCCCCTAGGCTGAACGTGTGAAAGCGATCCGCAAATTTACAGTCCGCACCGTGCTGCCCGAGTCGCTCGCCGCGCTCGACGAGCTTGCCGGAAACCTGCGCTGGTCCTGGCATGAACCGACCCGCCAGCTGTTCGAGCACATCGCCCCTGACTTGTGGCGTGAGAGCGGAACCGACCCCGTCGCGTTGCTGGGGGCCGTCGACACAGCCCGCCTGGAGGCGCTGGCACAGGATGACGGTTATGTGGCCTGGGCGAATGCCACCAGGGACGAACTGCGCGAATATCTCGAAAAGCCCCGCTGGTACCAGGGGCTCGATGGTGATAAGCCGGCATCCATTGCCTATTTCTCGCCGGAGTTCGGCATTGCCGCCGCTCTCCCGCAGTACTCGGGCGGACTCGGCATCCTGGCCGGCGACCACCTGAAGAGCGCTTCCGACCTTGGCGTGCCGCTGGTGGGCGTCGGCCTGTTCTACCGGGCCGGCTACTTCAGTCAGGCCATCTCGCCCGACGGCTGGCAGTTGGAGAGTTACCCGCTGCTCGACCCCGACGGCCTGCCTCTGTCGGTGCTGCGCCGGGCCGACGGCTCGCCCGTTCAGGTCGCGCTCGCGCTGCCCGACGACCGCACGCTGCACGCCAGGGTCTGGCAGGCCATGGTGGGGCGCATCCGTCTGTTGATGCTCGACACCGACATTCCGGAGAATGCCGACGACCTGCGCCTGGTCACCGACCGCCTCTACGGCGGCGGCGGCGAGCACCGCCTGCTTCAGGAGCTGCTGCTCGGCATCGGCGGCGCGCGAGCCGTGAAGCTGTGGAGCAACCTCAACGGCCAGCCCGACCCAGAGGTGTTCCACACCAATGAGGGTCACGCCGGGTTCCTCGGCCTCGAGCGCATCTCCAGCCTGATCGGCGAGGGTCTCAGCTTCTCGGAGGCGCTGCAGGTGGCCCGGGCCGGAACCGTGTTCACGACCCACACGCCCGTCGCCGCCGGAATCGACCGGTTCGAGCGCAGCCTGGTGCGTCGCTACTTCGAGACCGACCTGCTTCCGGGCGTCGCCGTCGACGACCTCCTGGCCCTCGGCGCGGAGAGCTTCGAAGACGGCAACCCGGACGTTTTCAATATGGCCCTCATGGGCCTGCGGCTGGGCCAACGCGCCAACGGCGTCTCAAAGCTGCACGGCGAGGTCAGCCGAGCCATGTTCAAAGGCCTGTGGCCGGGATTCGACGCCGACGATGTGCCGATCGCCTCGATCACGAACGGCGTGCACGCCCCCACCTGGACCGACCCGGCCCTGCTTGCCCTCGCGCAGACCCGACTGGGCACCAGCGACACCTCCGAGGCAGACTGGGCGTCACCCGCCGTGTCCGACGCGGACCTCTGGCAGGTGCGCGGACAGATGCGCCTGCAGTTCGTGGAGGACGCCCGCCGACGGATCGCCGCAGCGTGGGAGGTACAGAATCCGGGTGGCATCGTGCCCTCCTGGATCGGTCGGGTCTTCGACCCGAACGTGCTCACGATCGGCTTCGCCCGTCGCGTGCCGACCTATAAGCGCCTGACTCTGATGCTGCACGACCCCGAGCGGTTGCGCGCCCTGCTGCTGCACTCGGAGCACCCCATCCAGATCGTGATCGCGGGCAAGTCGCACCCGGCCGACGAAGAAGGCAAGCGGCTCATCCAACGCGTCGTGCAGTTCGCGGCCGACCCCGCGCTGCGCACCAAGATCGCGTTCCTGCCCGACTACAACATCGGGATGGCCCAGTTGATGTACCCGGGCACGGATGTGTGGCTCAACAATCCGCTGCGCCCGCTCGAGGCCTGCGGCACCTCCGGGATGAAGGCGGCCCTGAACGGCGCCCTCAACCTGTCCATCCTCGACGGCTGGTGGCCGGAATACTACGACGGCAACAATGGCTGGGCGATCCCTACCGCAGACGCCGCCGGTGATGCGGCCGAACGTGACCGGCTCGAGGCAGACGCGCTGTACGAGCTGATCGAGCATCAGGTCGCACCGAAGTTCTACGATCGCAACGCCGAAGGAGTGCCCGAACGCTGGGTCTCCTCGATCCGGCAGACCCTCGCGAAGCTCTCACCCGAGCTGAATGCCGGGCGGATGGTGCGCCAGTATGTGCAGGAGCTGTACCGGCCCGCCGGCAAGGCTGAGGCGCGTCTGTCCGTGAACAACTACCGGGCGGCCAGGGAACTGGCCACCTGGAAGGGGCGGATCGTGTCGGCGTGGCCCGGCGTCGCCGTGGCCCACGTCGAATCCGGCGGCGTCGCCTCGGTGCCGCAGGTCGGGGACGAGCTGCACCTGCGCGCGCACGTGCAATTGAACGGGCTCGCGCCTGAGGACGTCACCGTCGAGGTGGTCTACGGGAAGAGCCTCGTCAACGATGACCTGACCGATGTCAGCAGCATGCCGCTGGCGGCCGAACCGACCGTGCCGAGTGTGACGGATGCCGGTGCGCCGACGCTTTTCATCGGCACGATCGAACTCGACCGAGGCGGCGCTTTCGGCTACACGGTGCGCGTCGTGCCGCGCAACGAGCTCCTGGTCAGCCCTGCCGAAATGGGCCTGATCGCCGTCGCCGGCTAGAGAGCCTCACGCACCAGAAAGGCACCTCCGTCACTCGACGGAGGTGCCTTTCTGGTGGTCAGGGGCGGGCGATCGCCGCGAAGACCGCGGCGACCGCCCGGGCCAGGTCGGCCGGCGTGAGCTCGATGTCGAAGCCGCGGCGCCCACCGGAGACGAACACGGTGTCGAATGCGAGGGCACTCTCATCGACCACGGTCGTGAGTCTGCTCTTCTGCCCGATCGGGCTGATGCCGCCCACCACGTAGCCGGTCTTGCGCTCGGCGAGCGACGGGTCGGCCATCACTGCCTTCTTGGCGCCCACGCTGGCGGCCAGTGCCTTGAGGTCGAGCTGGCCCGTGACTGGCACGACGGCCACGACCAGCCTGCCGTCGACATCCGTCAGCAGGGTCTTGAACACCCGGCCCGCGTGGACGTCGAGCTTGTCCGCCGCTTCCAGCCCGAAGCTCGTCGACGACGCCTCGTGGGTGTAGGCATGCGGGGTGAAGGGGATGCCGGCGCGCATCAGCGCCACCGTCGCCGGCGTGCCGACGCTTCCCTCCACCCGTTTCGCCATGGTCAGTTCGCGCGGAGCAGTTGCATCGATGCGGCCGGAACGAGGAACTGGTCGCCCGGGGTGTGCTCGATGACCGCGTCGCTCAGGTCGTCGTGGCTGGAGTCCCAGAGCAGCGAGTACGACGTGACACCTGGGTGTACGGGCAGGGTCACCGTCACCTCTTCCTCGCGGCCCTGCACGATCAGGAGGATCCGGTTGAATTCCTCGTGCTCCGGAGTGCTGGCCGCCAGGTACTGCAGGGTGCGCTCCTTGGACGAGTGCCAGTCGTCTTCGGACATGGACCGGCCTTCCACGTTGTACCAGTCCATTTCGCTGGCACTGAGTGTCGTCTCGCCGGGGCGTCCGAACCGCACCGGGCGCAGTGCCGGGTTCTCGCGGCGCAATTGGAGCAGGCGCCGCGTCACGCGGTGGAGATCCTCTTGCCAGTCGTCGAGATCCCAGTTCAGCCAGGTGAGCTCCCCGTCATGACAGTAGGCGTTGTTGTTGCCCCGCTGGCTTCGGCCGAACTCGTCGCCCGCAGTGATCATCGGCACTCCGGCCGAGAGCAGCAGGGTGGCGAGTAGGTTTCGCATGGCCTTTCGACGGGCGGTCAGGATGTTCCGGTTGCGGGTCGGGCCCTCCGCGCCGTGGTTGAACGAATTGTTGGAGTCGGTGCCGTCCCGGTTCGACTCGCCGTTGCCGACGTTGTGCTTGACGTTGTAGGAGGTCAGGTCGGCGATGGTGAAACCGTCGTGGGCCGTGATGAAGTTGAGGGAGGCCAGCGGTCCGCGCTCGCGGGAGAACGTGTTCGCCGAACCGGCCAGGCGCGTCGCGAAGCGTCCGATCCCGCTAACGGCGTGCCCGTCGCGGGCGGCCGCGAGGTCGGTCAGCCAGAACGACCGCATACGGTCGCGGTAGCGGTCGTTCCACTCGGTCCACTCGGAGGGGAAGTTGCCGGTCTGCCAGCCGCCCATCCCGATGTCCCAGGGCTCGGCGATCAGTTTCACCTGAGACAGATCCGGGTCGGCTGCTATCTCGGCGAGCAGCGGACTGTCCTGCTGGAACTCGACATTCTCATCGCGGGCGAGAGTGGCGGCCAGGTCGAAGCGGAAGCCGTCGATCTGAAGCTCGTTCGCCCAGTACCGAAGCGAGTCGAGCACGAGGCGACGCGGAACGTCGTGGGACACGTTCAGCGTGTTGCCGCAGCCCGTCACGTCGATGTAGCCCCCGGCACTGTTCTGCCGGTAGTAGGCGGCGTTGTCGATGCCGCGCAGGCTGCTGACCGGGCCGTTCGGGCCCTCCTCGGCGGTGTGGTTGTAGACCACGTCGAGGATGACCTCGAGGCCGGCCTCGTGCAGCAGCTTGACCATGCCCTTGAACTCCCGGAGCACCGCCTCGGGACCGGCGGCCTGGGACGCCTGGGTGGCGTAGTCGGCGTGCGGAGAGAAGAAATTAAAGGTGTTGTAGCCCCAGTAGTTCGTCAGACCCTGTTTGATCAAACGCTGCTCGGAGACGAATGCCTGCACCGGGAGCAGCTCGATCGAGGTCACACCGAGGTTCTTCAGATAGGCGATGGTCGACTCGTGGGCCAGCCCGGCGTATGTGCCGCGGAGGTGCCGCGGCACCGAGGGGCTGAGGTTGGTCAGGCCGCGCACGTGGGCCTCGTAGACCACCGTGTGGTCCAGGGCGATCTTCGGCTTGATCGAACCGGCCCAGTCGAAGTCGCCGTCGACGACCGAGGACTGCCACTGGTCGGGGCCGACCCGCACGAGCCCCCGGGAATACGGTTCGATCAGTGTTTTCTCGGGGTGGAAGGAGTTGCGGGGCGCGGTCGGGCCGGAGACCCGGATGCCGTAGCGGCGTCCGGCGGAGAGGGTGCGGGACCGTCCGGTCCAAACGCCGTGCTCATCCTTGACCATGGGGACGGTCTTGATGATCCAGTTGGGATCGGTGGAGTCGAAGATGCACAGGTCGATGGCGTCGGCGGTCTCCGACCATACGCGGAGTTCGCCGCCGTGGGTCGTGACACGCACGCCGAGGTTGCGCAGGGGATCAGGCGGTGTCATGCGTTCTAGAGTAATGAGTGCGGAAGCAGAGTTTTACCACGCTGTCACCCGCCGGATTCGAGCGCGCGCGGAAGGAAGTTACATGGCTGTCTACCTGGACCATGCGGCCACCACACCCATGCTGCCCGCCGCCATCGAGGCCTATGTGCGGGCGCTGGCTGTGGTGGGCAACCCCGCATCCGTTCACAGCCAGGGGCAGAACGCGAAACGGATGCTCGAGGAAGCCCGCGAGCAGGTCGCCGCCAGCCTCGGCTGCGACCCGATCGAGGTGGTCTTCACAAGCGGCGGCACCGAGGCGATCAACCTCGGCGTCAAAGGGCTGTTCTGGGCCAGGCAGCCGCGCACCCGCATCCTCGTTCCCGGCGGCGAACACCACGCCACCGTGGACACCGTCGAGTGGCTCGAACGCCACGAGGGTGCCGTGGTCGAATGGCTGCCGTTGGATGCCCTCGGCCGGATCGACCTGGCCGCGGTTGCCGCCGCCATCGCGGCGAACCCCGACGACATCGCCCTCGTCACACTGCTCAGCGCCAACAACGAGGTCGGCACGCTGCAACCCGTGGCGGAGGTGGCGGCACTCGCCGCCTCGCGCGGCATCCCGGTGCACGTGGACGCCGTGGCGGCCTACGGTCATGTGCCGATCGACTTCCATGCGCTCAGCCGGGCCGGCGTGGCCGCGCTCAGCGTCTCGGCGCACAAGATCGGGGGCCCGGTGGGGATCGGTGCGCTCGCACTCTCCCGCCGGGCGACGGTCGAGCCGTTGCTGCACGGTGGGGGACAGCAGCGCCAGGTGCGTAGCGGCACCCAGGATGTTGCGGCGGCCGTGGCGTTCGCGGTCGCGGCGAACGCCCTGCAGGATCTTTCGCTGGAGAACGCGAGGGTCGCCGAGCTGCGTGAGCGTCTCGTAGCCGGCGTCTCCGCATCCGTGCCGTCGGCCGTGGTGAATGGCGACCCCACCCCGGAAAACCGCCTACCGGGCACGGCGCACTTCAGCTTTCCGGGCTGCGAGGGCGACTCGCTCCTGTTCCTGCTCGACGTGGCCGGCATCTCGGTGTCCACGGGGTCCGCCTGCCAGGCCGGTGTACCCGAGCCCTCGCATGTGCTGCGAGCCATGGGCCGCAGCGAGGTGGAGGCGCGCGGCGCCCTGCGGATCACCCTCGGGCGCAGCAACACCGTGGCCGACGTCGACGCTCTGCTCGCCGCTCTCCCGGCCGCGCACGCCCGGGCGGCCAAGGCCGGCCTGGCTGACCGGGTGCCGGGGCGCTGAGCCCACCGCTGGGCATCCATCGCCCTTGCGCGGGTGCTGCGCCACTGCGCGCCTGGCACGCCACGCGCGTAGCGGCGCAGTTCCAGCGCGGTTGACCAGCCGGCACTGGACAGGGCAGTGTGTCACGTGTAAGTTACTACTTGCAGGTAGGGTCAACGGATGTCGAGGGGAGCGTGGGCACCATGACGCTCGACGACGAGATCGCCCGACTGGCTGCCCTCGCCAACCCGCACCGGTTCCGCATCATCGCCCTGCTGGCGAAGGAGTCCCTCCATGTGAGTGAGCTTGCCCGCAGGCTGGGGATGTCCCGGGCCCTGCTGTACATGCACCTGCAACGACTCGAATCGGCCGGTTACGTGACCGGGCACCTCGAGCTCTCCGACGAAGGCAAGGCCCTGAAGTTCTTCGAGGTCGTTCCGTTCGCGGTCACCACCACCGTCGCAAGCATCGTTGCGGCGGTCGAAGCCGACACAGAAAGCACACACTGATGGACAACATTCCCTGGTTCGCTTGGATCGCCATTGTCGGCATCATCGCCGGAGTCACGTCGAGCGTCGTGGCGGCCGTACTGCGGTCGCGAGAGAAGCAGACGGAGTTCGCCGGAGCAGCGGACCTCCGCGCACTCGTCGAACAGAGCACCGCGAGCAACCAGGCCGTGCTCGACAGGCTGGCTCTGCTGGACATCCGTCTCGCCTCGATCGAGCGGACCCTGACCGACATCCCCTGACCCTCCCCGCGCCGCGTCGCGGTGCGCCCACGTTGGCCATTCCGGTTCGCCCGAATACACTCGACGGGTGAAGGTTTTGGCAGCAATGAGCGGTGGGGTCGACTCCGCCGTCGCCGCAGCCCGCATGGTCGAGGCGGGACACGAGGTGGTCGGGGTGCACCTGGCCCTCAGTCGGATGCCCGGCACCCTGCGCACCGGTAGCCGCGGCTGCTGCACCGTCGAAGATTCCATGGATGCCCAGCGGGCCGCCAACATCATCGGCATCCCGTACTACGTCTGGGATTTCTCCGAGCGTTTCAAGCTCGACGTGGTCGACGACTTCATCGCCGAATACGCCGCCGGACGAACCCCGAACCCCTGCATGCGCTGCAACGAGCGCATCAAGTTCGCCGCCCTGCTCGAAAAGGCTCTCGACCTCGGCTTCGACGCCGTCGCCACCGGCCACTACGCCACGATCGTGACGGATGCCGACGGCAACCGCGAACTGCACCGGGCCAGCGCCTGGGCCAAGGACCAGTCCTATGTGCTGGGTGTGCTCACCCAGGAACAGCTCGCGCACTCAATGTTTCCGCTGGGTGCCACGCCGTCCAAGGCCGAGGTGCGGGCCGAGGCCGCCGAGCGCGGTTTCTCGGTGGCGAACAAGCCTGACTCCTATGACATCTGCTTCATCCCCGATGGCGACACGCGGGGCTGGCTGGCCGAGCGGGTCGCGCCGGCGACCGGCGACATCCTGGACCGCGAGGGCAACACCCTTGGCCGGCACGAGGGGGCGGCCGCGTTCACGGTGGGACAGCGCAAGGGGCTGCAGATCGGCACCCCCGCGGCCGATGGCAAGCCCCGGTTCGTGCTCGAGGTGCGCCCGATCTCCAACACTGTCGTGGTGGGGCCGAAAGAGGCCCTCGCGATCAAGGAGATCGCCGGCACCTCGTTCACCTGGTGTGGTGTCGCCCCCGCGCACCCGGATATCGCCTTCGAATGCCACGTGCAGATCCGCGCGCATGCCGATCCGGTTCCCGCCGTGGCCCGGGTGGTGGCGGTTTCGGCCGACTCGACTGCCGAGACCAGCGCCAGTCACGGGACCGGCGCCGGAACCGAACTCGTCATCACCCCGGCCGAGTCGCTCACCGGCGTGGCCCCCGGGCAGACCGCTGTTGTCTACATTGGCACGCGCGTGCTCGGCCAGTGCACCATCGACCGCACGGTGAGCGCCGTCAGCGCAGACAGCGATGGTGCCGGCGGGACTGACGGCTCCGCAGACAGTGTGAGTGCCGACAGCACCGTCGCCGTCGATGCGTAGCCCCGAGCCCGGTCCCGGGTCCGGCGTGACGCTGCACGCGGCCGCCGCCGAGGTCGCCGAACTGACCCAGCGCATTCTGGAAGCCCGCGACGCGTACTACGACCGCAACGAGGTCGTCATCTCCGACGCCGAGTACGACGAGTTGGTGCGCCGCCTCGCCGAGTTCGAGCGCGAGTTTCCCGAGCTGGCCAGCCAGGACAGCCCCACCCAGACCGTCGGCGGCCGGGCCGAGACCAGCCTGTTCGACCCGGTGGAGCACGTCGAGCGCATGCTCAGCCTCGACAACGTGTTCTCGATCGGCGAATTCGCGCTCTGGGCTGCGAAGGTCGAACGTGACGCCGCGCGGCCCGTGCACTACCTCTGCGAACTGAAGATCGACGGGCTCGCGATCAACCTGCGCTACGAGCGCGGGGTGCTGGTCAGCGCCGCCACCCGCGGTGACGGCGTCGTCGGCGAGGACGTCAGCGAGAACATCGCCTGGGTGCCCGGCATCCCTGCGCAACTGGAGGGCACCGGACATCCCGCACTGATGGAGGTGCGCGGCGAGGTGTTCTTCCCGGTCGCCGCCTTCCTCGAACTCAACGCCGCACAGGTCGCCGCCGGCGAACGCGTGTTCGCGAACCCCCGCAACGCCGCGGCCGGCTCCCTGCGCCAGAAGGCGGAGGGGAAGGCTCCGGAACCGCTCCGCCTGATGCGGGCCAGGCTCGGCCGGCTCCGGATGCTGGTGCACGGCATCGGCGCGTGGGCCAGCCCACCGGTCGCGTCCCAATCCGGCGTCTACGAACTGTTACAGGGCTGGGGTCTCCCCACCAGTTCCTACTTCCGGGTGGAATCGTCCGCGGCCCTGGCGGAGAAGTTCATCGAGTACTACGGCGAGCACCGGGCCAGCGTCGACCACGAGATCGACGGCATCGTAATCAAGGTCGATGAGCTGGAACTGCATGCAGAGCTCGGCGCCACCAGCCGGGCGCCGCGCTGGGCGATCGCCTACAAGTACCCGCCGGAGCAGGTCAACACCACACTGCTCGACATCGTCGTCAGCGTCGGCCGCACCGGCCGGGCCACGCCGTTCGCCGTGATGGAGAAGGTTCGCGTCGCCGGCTCGGAGGTGCGCCAGGCCACCCTGCACAATCAGGACGTGGTCAGGGCCAAGGGCATCCTGATCGGCGACACCGTCGTGCTGCGCAAGGCCGGCGACGTCATCCCCGAGGTGCTCGGCCCGGTGATCGAGCTGCGCGACGGCACTGAGCGCGTCTTCGTCATGCCCGTGAACTGTCCGGAGTGCGGCACGCCGCTCGCCCCCGCCAAAGAGGGTGACATCGACCTGCGCTGCCCCAACGCGCGCAGCTGCCCGGCCCAGGTGCGTGGCCGGGTCGAGCACATCGGCTCACGCGGCGCCCTGGACATCGAAGTGCTCGGCGAGGTCGCCGCCGCCGCTCTCACCCAGCCCACCCGACCCGCAGCACCACCCCTGCCCACCGAGGCCGGCCTGTTCGACCTCAGCCTCGATGACCTGCTGCCGATCGAGGTCATCGTGCGTGATGCCGAGACGGGACTGGCCAAGGGAGAAGAGGACGGCTCAGTGCGGATGCGCACGCCGTTCCGGCGAAACCCCACCGCCGCAGAGAAGAAGCAAGGCGCCCAGGGCCCGCAGCCGTCGTCGAGCGCGCTCAAACTGCTGCGCGAGATCGAATTGGCGAAGACCAAGCCGCTGTGGCGGCTCCTGGTGGCCCTGAATATTCGTCACGTCGGGCCGGTGGCGGCGCGTGCCCTGGCCGGCCACTTCGGGTCGCTCGACCTGATCCGGGCCGCCTCCCGCGAGGATTTGGCTGAGGTCGATGGGGTGGGCGGCATCATCGCCGACGCCGTCATCAGCTGGTTCGAGGTGGATTGGCATCAGGGCATCGTTGAGCAGTGGATGCGTGCCGGCGTTCAGTTCACGACCCCGGGGCACCCCGGTCCGGGAGCGGCCGCAGCAGCCGGAGGAGTGCTGGCCGGACTCACGGTCGTGGCCACCGGCTCGATCGAGGGCTACACCCGCGAAGAGGCCCAGGAGGCGATCATCTCCGCCGGCGGCAAGTCCGCTTCCAGCGTTTCCAAGAACACCGACTTCGTCGCCGCCGGTCCGGGCGCCGGGTCGAAGCTCGCCAAGGCCGAACTGCTCGGCCTGCGCATTCTTGACGCCGCCCAGTTCCATCTGCTGGTCACCGATGGGCCTGCGGCGCTGGCCGAGGCGTCGGCCGAGTCCGAGTCCGAGTTTGGTGCCGATGTGGACGCCGCGACACCGGTAGTGGACAGCAACCCAGCCTGACCTCAGCCGGGATCCCGGGCCGGGACCTCGGACGCGTCCACCCAACCGCAAACCATCCGAGTGAAGAGCTCAACGTTCTCGATGCTCCAGACGTGGTGCATGCCCGGCGCGATCCAGGTGCGCGTCTGCGGCACATGGGAGACTAACAGGGGAAAGCTGTCCCGCACGAGCCGGGACTCCCGCTCGCCCGCGACCGCCAGCATCGGGCCGCGGTAGTCGCCGAGGCCCTCCGGGGCACCGCCGCGGTTCACGTCGGCGAACACGCGCCGCGTGTTGTCTGCGCGGAGGCTCAGGCCGTGTTCCACGAACAGGTCGACCGCGTCGGCGGGCAGCCCGAACGCCTTCGCCTGGGCTCGCCAATACCAGGGGCGGTTCCAGAGCGGCAGTTGCAGTGCGTTCAGGAACCGAGCCGGGCCGTGCACACCCGTGAGCGGTACGCCGGACACCAGACATGAGCGCAGCAGCCCTGGGTGCCGGGCCATGACGTGCGTGGCCACCAAGCCGCCCAGGGACAGCCCCACCAGATGCGCCCGACCGCCGCGTGCGCGAGCGGCGATGATGCCGGCCACATCGTCGGCGGCCTGACCGAGGGAGAGCCAGTCCTCCCCGACCCGGTCGCCGAAGCCCGGCAGATCGGGGGTCAGCAGGTGCCGATCGGGCAGGCGCTCCACCTGCGGCTGCCAAGACCAGGAGCCGACATTGCCGCCGTGCAGGAACACGATCGTGTCGGGTCCCGCCGCATCAGCACCGTGTTCCAGGCGATAGCGGGGTTCCAGGGGAGTGCGGGAACCGCTCATTCGAGGGCCTCCTTCGTCTCGGTGAGCCAGGCGAGTTCCGCTTGGGCATGCAGGATGCCGTTCCGCAGGGTGGCATGGCGCAGCCGGCGTCCGAGGTCGTCGGGGGAACGGTCGTCGGGCTCTCGGCGGGCCTGTTCCTGCTCGACCACGGACTGCAGACCCGCCAGCATCACGGTGGCCTGGCTGCGCCGTGCGCGAAGCACAGCCCGAGTGGCCGGCACTCCCAGTGTGCCGACGAAGAAAAGCCGCATCAAGAACGCATCATGCGGCTTTTCCGGCTGGAGGGGCGAGCGCAGCCACTCGTCCAGAGCCCGGCGGCCGGCCGGAGTGATGTGGTGCTCGTGCCGGTCCGGACGCCCCTCCTGCGGGATGACCTCCACCTCGGCGAGACCGTCGGCGACCAGCACCGCCAGCGTGCGGTAGATCTGGGACTGGTCGGCCGACCAGAAATGGGAGACGGATGCCGCGATGCTCTTCTTGAGGTCGTATCCGGTCATCGGGGTGAGGTCCAGGATCCCCAAGAGGGCGATTGTCAGAGACATGTTCATATAGGATCACACCTATACGGGATCATGCAAGTACCAATTCTGACTTAATTAACCCCCGATCGGGGGTCGGTGAGACCCACTGTGGGGGCACGGTCCCACCATCAGTTTCAGTAGTCTAGAGAAGTAAGACTTGTCTTTTAGAGGCCGAGTTGATCGCTGCTCGGTGTTCGTGAGGGGACGTACCCAGGTTTGCTGTTGGAAGCGGCGGTTCTCACTGTCTCTCTGGCTCTCAACGGAGTCAGTGAGACCTTTGAAGTGCACACTCTCAGCACCGCAGTCCAGGGCCAGTCGGTGCCGAACCGGGGTGCCGAACCCGCTGCCGCCGAACCCCTGTGGCTGAACCTGTCGGCGCGCACGGGCACCTCTGTCGGGGTGCCCGTCGCCGGCGACCCGAAGGTGTCCGCGCAACCGATCGCATCCGTCCCGCGGGCCGCCACGGTCGCCACGGTGGAATCCGTGCGCCGGATGACCGGAACGAACCTGCTGGCCGGCTTGTCCAGCCTCTCGGTCGCCGATCTGTCTGCATTCGTCGTGCAGTCCCCAGGTCAGGTGGACTCCCTGCTCGCTGCCCCGCCCGCAGCATCTGAAGTGGCCGGCCTGTGGAACGAGCTGGGCGGGGCCGAGCGGTCGTCGCTGCTGGCCGCCGCACCGAAAGTCGTCGGCAATCTGGAGGGTGTCCCGTTCCGCGAGCGAGGCCGTGCCAATGCCCGCTACCTCACGCAGAGCCTCGCTGACGTCGCCCAGAGATTGGCCGACACCACCGATGACGCCGAGCGCACCGAGCTCAGCCGGGAATTCGATGTTCTGACCCAGGTCAAGGCGGCTCTGCGCACCCCCGCCGGTGCGCCCCGTCGTTCCCTGATCCTCCTCGACCCGACGGATGGCGGCCGGGCCGCGATTGCCCTCGGCAACCCGGACAGCGCCGATTTCGTCAGCTACCTCGTGCCCGGCATGAACTACGGCGTCGAGCCGCAGATGGTCAACTGGACGGACACCGCCGACGCCGTCTACGCCGAGCAGACCCGTGTGCTGCAGGAACAGGCGAGCGCGGCCGGGCAGGGCGTGACCGGTGCGACCGTGTCCACCATCGCCTGGATCGGCTACGAGGCCCCGGACGTCTTCAATGTGGGGGGAACGGGTCTGGCGGAAGCCGGCGCGGACTTCCTGGAGCAGTCGGTTCTCGGTATCGAGGCCGACCGCGCTTCGCGCAAGCCTTTCGTGTCCCTCGTCGCCCACTCTTATGGGTCGACAGTGGCGCTCACGGCCCTCGCCCGCGGCACGTTCGGGGTGGATGCCCTGGTACTGGTGGGCTCCCCGGGCAGCCAGGTGCAGTCCGTTGACAGCCTGAGCGTGGCCCAGCGCAACGTCTATGTCGGCAGCGCGGATTGGGACCCGACCGTGAACAGTGCGTTCTTCGGCAGCGATCCGGGTGCGAAGTCCTATGGGGCGAACACCCTCGGCGTCTCCGGATCGTACGACCGGAGCACCGGCGACTGGCTGACCGGATCTGTCGGCCACAACGCCTATTTCGATCTCGGCAGCGAGTCCCTGCACAACATGGCGCTGATCGGCACGGGCAACGCGGATCTTGTCACCGACGGCTCCGAATAGAATTGGGGAATCCACCCCCGACGATCGTACGGAGCAACATGTCTGAAATCACGGCCGAGCAGGTTGCCCATTTGGCAAACCTTGCGCGGATCGACCTCAGCTCTGAGGAGATCTCCCGCCTCACCTTGGAACTCGGCCAGATCGTTGACTCGGTCGCCAAGGTAGCCGAAGTGGCCACCCCGGATGTGCCGGCGACGAGCCACCCGATGCCGCTGACCAACGTCTTCCGCGCCGACACGGTCGTTCCGTCGCTCACGGTCGAACAGGCTCTCTCCGGAGCTCCCGACCGGGACGGCGACAAGTTCCGCGTGCCCGCAATCCTGGACGAGGAGTAACCCGTGACCGACATGATCAAGTTGTCCGCCGCCACCCTCTCCGGGCTGTTGACCGATGGATCCGTGAGCTCCGTCGAAGTGACCCAGGCGCATCTGGACCGCATCGCGGCCATCGACACCGGTGTGCACGCGTTCCTGCACGTGTCCGGCGAAGCCGCACTCGCCGCCGCCGCCCGCGTCGATGCCCGGCGTGCCGCCGGTGAGGCGCTCGGCCCGCTCGCCGGGGTCCCCATCGCCATCAAGGACGTGCTCGCCACCATCGACATGCCCTCAACCGCCGGTTCTAAGATTCTCGAGGGATGGATCCCGCCCTATGACGCCACCGTGGTCAAGCGCGTGCGCGACGCCGGTCTGATTCCCCTGGGCAAGACCAACATGGACGAGTTCGCAATGGGCTCGTCGACCGAGTTCTCTGCCTACGGCCCGACGCACAACCCGTGGGACTTCGACCGGATCCCCGGCGGCTCCGGCGGCGGCTCTGCGGCCGCGGTCAGCTCATTCGAGGCACCGCTCGCGCTCGGCAGCGACACCGGCGGCTCGATCCGCCAGCCGGCGGCCGTCACCGGTTCGGTCGGCGTCAAGCCCACCTACGGCGGTGTGTCCCGCTACGGGTCGATCGCTCTCGCTTCCTCTCTGGACCAGGTCGGCCCGGTGACCCGCACGGTGCTCGACGCCGCCCTGCTGCACGATGTGATCGGCGGGCACGACCCGCTCGACTCCACGTCGCTCACGGATGCCTGGCCGTCGATGGCCGCCGCCGCCCGCTCCGGCCTCGCCGACGGTGCCCTCAAGGGGGTGCGGGTCGGTGTGGTGAAGGAGCTGAGCGGAAACGGATTCCAGGCCGGCGTCGCGCAGCGCTTCACCGAGACGCTCGCGCTGCTCGCCGCGGCCGGCGCCGAGATCGTCGAGGTCAGCGCCCCCAACTTCGAGTACGCGATCGCCGCCTATTACCTGATTCTTCCGGCCGAGGCGTCGAGCAACCTGGCGCGCTTCGACTCTGTGCGCTTCGGCATCCGGGTCAACCCGGAGGGCGGCCCCCTGACCAGCGAGCGGGTCATGGCTGCGACGCGCGACGCGGGCTTCGGCCCCGAGGTCAAGCGCCGCATCATCCTCGGCACCTACGCCCTCAGCGCCGGCTACTACGACGCGTACTACGGCAGCGCACAGAAGGTGCGCACCCTGATCCAGCGTGACTTCGACGCCGCCTTCTCGAAGGTCGACGTGCTCGTGTCACCGAGTGCACCGACCACAGCGTTCAAGTTCGGCGAGAAGATGGCCGATCCCATGGCCATGTACCTCAATGACGTCACGACCATTCCGGCCAACCTGGCCGGTGTGCCCGGCATGAGCCTGCCGATGGGTCTCGCACCTGAGGACGGACTGCCCGTCGGCCTGCAGATCATGGCACCCGCGAAAATGGACGCCCGTCTCTACAGCTTCGGAGCCGCCGTCGAGGCGCTGCTCGAAGCATCCTGGGGGCACACTCTCCTCAGCCAGGCGCCGGAACTGGCGCCGACGGAAATGTACACAAACGCCGTGTTCACGAGCACAGAGGGAGCCGTCTGATGAAGAAGGCCGAATTGATGGACTACGACAAGGCCCTGGAGCTGTTCGAGCCGGTGCTCGGCTTCGAGGTGCACGTCGAACTCAACACCAAGACCAAGATGTTCTGTGGCTGTGCCAACGAATTCGGCCAGGGTGCAAACACGAACACCTGCCCTACCTGCCTGGGCCTGCCCGGCGGGCTGCCTCAGGTGAACGCCCAGGCTATCGAGTCCAGCATCCGTCTGGGGCTCGCACTCGGCTGTGAGATCGCGGAGTACTCCCGGTTTGCGCGCAAGAACTACTTCTACCCGGACACGGCGAAGAACTTTCAGACCTCGCAGTACGACGAGCCCATCGCCTTCAACGGGCAGCTCACGATCGAGCTGGAAAGCGGACGCCTGGTCACGGTCGACATCGAGCGTGCACACATGGAGGACGACGCCGGCAAGCTCACCCACGTAGGTGGGGCGACCGGCCGCATCCAGGGAGCCGACTACTCGTTGGTCGACTACAACCGCGGCGGCGTGCCGCTGGTTGAGATCGTCACGCAGATGATCGAGGGCGGCGAGGCGGACTCGCCCGAGATCGGCCGCACCTACGTCGCCGCGATCCGTGAGATCGTCAAGGCGCTCGGCGTCTCCAACGCCCGGATGGAGGAGGGCAACGTGCGCTGCGATGCGAATGTGTCACTGCGACCGCGTGGTTCGAACGTTCTCGGAACGCGCACCGAGACCAAGAACGTGAACTCGCTGCGTTCGGTCGAGCGGGCCGTGCGCTACGAGATCCAGCGCCAGGCGGCGCTGCTGCATGCGGGCGGCACCATCACCCAGGAGACTCGGCACTGGCACGAAGACACCGGCATCACCTCGGCCGGCCGGCCCAAGTCCGACGCCGACGACTACCGGTACTTCCCGGAGCCCGACCTCGTTCCCGTGGCCCCGTCGCGCGAGTGGGTGGAAGAACTCCGAGCCACCCTGCCCGAGCCCCCGGCCGCCCGCCGTAAGCGGTTGCAGGCCGACTGGGGTTTCGCCAACCTCGAATTCCAGGACGTCGTCAACTCCGATCTCCTCGACGCCGTGGAAGCCACCATTGCGGCCGGCGCCGCAGCCCAGGCTGCCCGCAAGTGGTGGACCGGTGAGGTCGCCCGCCTCGCGAACGTCTCGGGCGTCAGCGCCGACTCGCTCGTGCAGCCGGTGCAAGTCGCGGCCCTGATCGAGTTGGTCGTGGCCGGCACTCTGACCGAACGGCTGGCGCGTCAGGTGCTTGAAGGCGTGATCAACGGCGAGGGAACCCCCCTGGAGGTCGTCGAGTCCCGCGGTCTCGCGGTCGTCTCCGATGACGGAGCGCTCATCGCCGCGATCGACGAGGCTCTTGCCGCCCAGCCCGACGTCCTCGCGAAAATCCGCGATGGCAAGGTGCAGGCGGCCGGTGCCGTGATCGGCGCCGTGATGAAGGCCATGCGCGGACAGGCGGACGCAGCCCGCGTGCGCGAACTCGTGCTCCAGCGGGCGGGATCGACCGAGTAATGGGACTGCGGAACAGGCGCGAGCCCGCCGCCGGGGCCGGTGCCCTCGGTGTCGGCGTGCAGGTTGTGGTGCGTCTGGACCGCGTGCGCTATCCGGACGCCACCGCTGAGGATCCGAGCGGTGTGATCGTGGCGGCCGGAGAACTCGACGGGGCGGCACTCTACGCCCCAGTGTCCGGGCGTGAGGCCGTGTGGGTTGTGCAGTTCGACGAACCCTTCTTCGGTCTCGACGGTTCGGGTCCGCATGCGTCGGCCCGGGTGGCTCAGAGCTCGCTCGACGCCGCTCCCGAGGCGTGAGCGTCGTGGAGCAGCAGCGGGAGCAGGAACGGCCGGCGACGGCGAAGGAGATCCGACGCTGGCGGCGGTATCTCGCCGACGAACGGGCCGAGGCCGCCGTCTACCGGGACCTGGCCGGGCGTCGCTCCGGGGAGGAACGCGAAATTCTGCTGGCCCTCGCTGACGCCGAGGGCCGCCACGAAGCGCACTGGCGGCGGTTGTTGGGCGACCAGGTCGGACAGCCGCGTCGCGGTGCCCTGCGCACCCGGTTCCTGGGGTTCCTGGCGCGCCGCTTCGGTTCGGTGTTCGTGCTGGCGCTCGCGCAGCGTGCCGAGGCTCGCTCGCCGTATGACGCCGACGCCGACGCCACCGACACCATGGCGGCCGACGAGCGAATTCACGAAGAGGTTGTTCGAGGGCTGGCCGCCCGCGGACGGCAGCGTCTGGCGGGAACCTTCCGGGCCGCCGTGTTCGGAATCAACGACGGTCTGGTCAGCAACCTGGCCCTGGTGCTGGGTATCGGCGCCACCGGGGTGCCGGCCACCACCATCCTCTTCACCGGTATTGCAGGGCTCCTCGCGGGAGCCCTGTCGATGGGTGCGGGGGAGTACGTGTCGGTGCGGTCGCAGCGGGAGCTTCTCGAGGCGTCCACCCCGATTCCGGCGTCCCGGAATGTGCTGTCCCACCTCGATCTGGCCGCGAACGAGCTGACCCTGGTCTATCGCGCCCAGGGGATGTCTCCGGAGACGGCCGAGATCCATGCGCGCGAGGTTCTGCGCACGGTGGCCATCGCCACGGGTCCCGTCGACGTCAAGTCGTCCGGCGGACTGGCCCCGGCGGTCGATGACCACGAAGCCATCGGCACGGGCATCGGAGCCGCAACGTCGAGCTTCTGCTTCTTCGCCTCCGGGGCGATCCTGCCCGTGCTGCCCTATCTCTTCGGCTTCGAAGGCATCACGGCGGTCATCATCGCCGCTGTACTCGTAGGTCTGGCCCTACTGGCCACCGGTGCCATCGTCGGGCTCTTGTCGGGTGGGCCGCCCTGGCGTCGCGCCATCCGCCAGCTGATCATCGGGTTCGGTGCGGCCGGGGTCACCTACCTCCTCGGACTCCTGTTCGGGACCTCGATCGCCTAGCTTCACCGAGGTTGAGCCTGCCGGATACCGGCGGCCAGACCCCCGCGATTGAAGTAGGCGGCCCGACCCGGGCGGTCGGGCGTGTCGCGAACCGTCGCAACGCCGCTCGCAGAACGGCCCCGGGTCCCGGATTTCAGTGCGTGGTCGGCTGGGCAGAGGTGCTCGAGGCCTCCGCTGGTTCGGGCGGCAGGACCTCGGCCACCCTCGTGCCGGTCCGCCGCCTACGGCCGACGCGGGTCCCGGCCGGTGAGGGCGAGCAGGCGATGCTGCAACGGCGCGTCCTCATCGGCCGGCACCGGCGAGGCGAAGAGGCCGCTGGCCTCGAGGGTGTCCCGTTGCGCCTCGAACACCGTCCACACGGCCGCGACCAGGTCTGCGTCCAGGGACTCGTCGGCATCCGTTGCCCGGGCAAGGTCCCAGGAATGGATCGCAACGTCGGATACCTGCTCACGCAGGTAGTCGGATGCCGTCACGGTGTCGTACGACAGAGTCACCGGGGCGTCGGCCGGCGTTGCCGCCCAGGCTTCGGCCGCCCGGGCGGAATGGGTCGCCCATTCCGCCGACAGGTCCGATCCCAGCGGGGCCAGCGAGCGTCGGGCCTCAAGCACGGACAGGCCTCCCAGCAGGGGCGGGACCCATTGCTGCTCCAACACCACGTGCCGCACCAGGTCGGTCACGGTCCACTCGGTATCGGGCGTGGCGGCGTTCCAATCGGTGATCAGGTGTAGGCGGGCGGCGAACTCGTCGGCGGCCTGTTTCTGCAGCGTTATCCAGTCATGCATCGGGGCTCCCTGTTCGGTGCGGTCTCTGGGGGTGGAACCGTGTCACTCTCCAACGCTACAACCGGCATCCGTGACATGGCATTCCGGGCGAGAGGGATGCGCCGTTCTCCCACCGCGGAATCCGGCGCTCGCTGTCGCCCCCTGTCACCGGTCCGGGTTAGGGTCTCTCCATGGGCAGGCAGGATGGCAGCGATCGCACGGTCTCGAACGATGCGGTCGACGACAGCACGGCGACACTGCTGCACATCGATCTCGACGCGTTCTTCGCTTCGGTGGAACTGCTCGACCACCCCGAGCTGGTCGACCGGCCGGTAATCGTAGGGCACCGATCCGGTCGTTCGGTCGTCACGGCCGCGAATTACGTTGCCCGGCGCTACGGCGTCAATTCGGCCATGCCCATGGCTCTCGCTCTTCGGCGCTGTCCGGCGGCGGTGGTGCTCGAACCACATATGAGCCGCTACAAGGAGTACTCCGGCCGGGTGATGCGCATCTTCGGCGACTTCACCCCGCTGGTCGAGCAGCTCGGCATCGACGAGGCATTCCTCGATGTGGCCGGCGCTCGGCGCCTACACGGCTCCCCGGCTGAGATCGGGGCGCAGATCAGGGCCCGGGTCGTGGCGGAGACCGGACTGACCTGCTCGGTCGGCGCGGCGAGCACCAAATTCGTCGCCAAGATGGCGTCGGGCCGGGCGAAACCGAACGGCCTGCTCGTGGTGCCGGCCGACGAAACGCTCGCGTTCCTGCATCCGCTGCCCGTCGGTGCCCTCTGGGGAGTCGGCGCCACCACCCAGCAGACCCTGGTCGGGCAGGGACTGCGCACCATCGGTGACCTGGCGGCCACGCCCCTCGCCGTGCTGCAGAAAAGCGTGGGCGAGGCCTCGGGTCGCAAGCTCTACGAACTGGCCTGGGGGAGAGACCCGCGGGTGGTCACGGTGGAACGCGAGGAGAAGAGCGTCGGCCACGAGATCACGTTCGAGCACGACGTGACGGATGTCGCACGGCTTCGCAGCGAACTGCTGCGGCAGTCCGACGCGGTGGCCGCTCGGCTGCGGCGCGCCGGACTGGTCGGTCGTTGCGTGGTGCTCAAGCTGCGCTACGCCGACTTCAGTACCGTCACCCGCTCGCGCACTCTCGCCGAGCCGACAGATGTGGGCCGTCGAATCTACGAGGAGGCGGCCGCCAGCTTCGGGGTGCTCGCGGCACGCGGAATCCGGGTGCGTCTCATCGGTGTGCGCGTCGAGCAGCTCAGCGACGGCGACGGAGCCGGCGTGGCCCTCTGGGACCCCGACGACGACTGGCGCGGCGCGGAACGCGCGGTGGACACATTGACGGCCCGGTTCGGGCGGGGCACGGTGCGCCCTGCGTCCCTGCTCGAGCCGATCGCCCGGGAGCCCGGCACCCGCGAACCGGCACCCCGCACCTCTGACCAGCCCAAACCCGACAGGGGGTAGCCTGAAAGCATGACTAGCCTTCCAGAACGACTTGCAGACATCTCCCGTTCCGCCGGCGTTCGGTCGGCCTACGGCGATCCCGTCCAGGTGGACGGCGTGACCCTCATTCCCGTCGCGCTCGTCTACTACGGCTTCGGCGGCGGCGAGGGTGACTCTGCGGCCACCGGCAGCGGCTCGGGCGGTGGTGGCGGCGGTGCGTCTCTGCCCATCGGCGCCTACGTGAAGTCCGGTACGACCGCTCGCTTCGAACCCAACGTCATCTCTCTGCTCGCCGTGGGCATCCCGTTCGTCTGGGTTGCCGGCAAGACGATCGCCCGTATCATTCGCGCCCTCAAGCGCTAGCCGCGAAGAGCACAAGCCTCCCGACCTCCCAACCTCACGACCTCACTGGCTGAGGCGGCTGGGCGGACGACTGCGCTCCACGACTCCCGCAACTCCGTCTCGAACGAATTCGACGGAGATTTTGCTCCAGAGAGTGCATTTGCGCCCGAAAACACGGGTTTGACCCAAAATCTCCGTCGAATCGGTTCGACGACCGGCTCTATCAGCGTCCGGTGCTGCGCTCGGTGCGAGCCGCGTCGGCCTGGAATACGTCGGGAATGCCGTCGTTGTCGGCGTCGAGCGTCTCCTTGTCGGCGATGCGGCCGTAATGGCGGTTGCGGCTCCGCAGAACCACCGTCGCAAGTAGGGCGGCCAGCAGGGACCCGGTGAGGATGGCCACCTTGGCGTGGTCGTCGTGGGGGCTGCCCTGGCCGAAGGCCAGTTCGCTGATCAGCAGCGACACCGTGAAACCGACTCCGGCGAGCATGGCGACGCCGATCACGTCCACCCAGGCCAGGTCCGGGTCGAGGCTCGCCCGGGTGGTCTTGGTCACCAGAACGGTGGCGAGCAATATGCCCACCGGCTTGCCCACGACCAGGGCCACGACGATTCCGATCGCGACAGGGTCGGTCAGGGCTGTCGCCAGGCCGTCCACACCGCCGATCGTCACACCGGCGGAGAAGAAGGCGAACACCGGCACGGCGAAACCGGCCGACAGCGGGCGGATGCGGTGCTCGAGATTCTCCGCCAGGCCCGGGCCGGCGTCGGGTCCGCCGCCGCGGCGGCTGCGCAGCACCGGCACGGCGAAGCCGAGCAGCACACCGGCCACAGTCGCGTGGATACCGGAGCCGTGCACGAGGGCCCAGGTTACGAGGCCGAGTGGCAGCAGGATGGCACCCGCGGCCCATTTCGTGGTGCCGAACAGGTACGAGTGTTTGTGGGCCAGGAACGCGAAGATGCCGAGCGGAATGATTGCGAGCAGCAGCAGAGCGGGCTGAAGGTCGCCGGTGTAGAAGAAGGCGATGATGGCGATGGCGAGCAGATCGTCGACCACGGCCAGGGTCAGCAGGAAGATACGCAGCGCACTGGGCAATTTGGAGCCGATCACAGCGAGCACGGCTACGGCGAAGGCGATGTCGGTAGCGGTGGGGATTGCCCAGCCGCGAAGCATTTCCGGTCCCGAGTTGAACGCGATCGCGGTGAAGATCAGTGCCGGGACGAGGACGCCTCCGACGGCCGCGGCGACGGGAACGACCGCGCGGCTGAAAGTGCGCAGGTCACCGGCGACGAACTCGCGTTTAAGCTCGAGCCCGGCAATGAAAAAGAAGATCGCCAGGAGTCCGTCGGCCGCCCACGCGCCGAGGCTCAGGTTGAGGTGCCACGGCTCGTAGCCGATCTGGAAATCCCGCACGGAATAGTAGAAATCGGAGGCCCCGGTGTTAGCCAGGATCAGTGCGAGAACCGTCGCGACGAGCAGGAGCGCCCCACCGACGGTTTCCTTGCGCAGGATGGTCGCGACATGCAGGTACTCGGGGTAGCTGCTGCGTCGAAAGACGTTCAGTTTCGGGGTGACAGGCATTGGTGATGGTTTCGTCATGGACGAGCCTCAGACAATCGGGGTTTTGTGGCGCACGAACAGAACTGTCGACCAGACTTCCCGACTCACCACGACGAGCGTACCGCTTTCGGGTCAGCGTCGCAGCCCGCGCCACCATCTGCCCGGCTGGCCGCGCCAGCTCGCCGGGAAGTGCCAAGGGCCGCGCACGGGCAGGCCGCGCAGCATCCGTCTCCTGCGCAGGATGAGCGTGCGCAACAGGAAGAGCAGTAGTGCAGCGAGCAGCAGAGGAACGGCGAAAGTCATCCGCGCCCGAGTCGGATGCAGCGGTGCGCCTGTGATTCCATCCCGCGAGTCTAAGCCTTGGTCTATACTTGGAGCGAACACGGGAGTCCGGTCAACCGGGCTGAGAGGAAGCTTCTGAAGCTTCGACCGTCGAACCTGATCTGGATCATGCCAGCGCAGGGAGGCAGATTTTCTCGTTCCCGTGCCCTGGAACCATCTACGGAAAGGGCACGACCAGTGCACGCTACATCCACCCTTCTCACCCCCGCCACGTCCCGGCAGCCGCGCTCATACCGCTGGCGTGTCGTCGACATCGTCATAGCCAGCGTCATCGGCGTGGCCAGCGGGCTCATCTTCGTCGTCTGGAATCAGGCCTACAACCCGCTCAGCGGGCTTTTGACTCCGCTGCTGCCGGGCCTGCAGGCTCTCCTGGGCGGCGGATGGCTGTTCGCCGGCGTCCTTGGCGGCCTGATCATTCGCAAACCCGGCGCCGCGATCTACACCGAACTGCTCGCGGCCGTCGTCTCCACACTGGTCGGCGGCACCGCCTGGGGGGCCACCATCCTGGTCTCCGGTCTGGTGCAGGGACTCGGCGCCGAGCTGGTGTTCGCCCTGTTCATCTACGCCAACTACCGCGTCTATGTGGCCCTCCTGGCCGGCGCGGGAGCAGGCCTTGCCCTGGCAGTCAACGACCTGCTGCTCTGGTACCCCGGCTCGGCCGCGCCGTTCATCGCCGTTTACACGGTCTCCGCAATCGTCTCCGGTATCGTCGTGGCCGGGCTGCTGTCCTGGCTCGCCATGCGCGGGCTCGCCCGCACCGGGGCGCTGTCGCGCTTCGCCGCCGGGCGCTCGAGCCGCACCCGGGTTTAGGCGGCCCGCGATGACACCGGCAGCAGCGGGATCCGTCTCGGGCGCGTCCGTCGTGGCCCGGGGCTGGGGATGGCGGCACGCCGGGCGGCGCCGGTGGGCGGTTGACGGACTCGACCTCCGGATCGAGCCGGGCGAGCGCGTGCTGCTGCTCGGCGCCTCCGGAGCCGGCAAATCCACTCTGCTGCACGCCCTCGCGGGTGTGCTCGGCGGGGAGGAAGAGGGTGAGCAGCGCGGTCACCTCCTCGTGAACGGCGCCGAGCCCACCGCAGAGCGCGGCCAGGCTGGCCTGCTGCTTCAGGACCCTGACTCCCAGGTGATACTGGCACGCGTGGGCGACGACGTCGCTTTCGGCTGCGAGAACCTCGGCGTTCCCCGCGACGAGATCTGGCGCCGGGTGACGGATGCCCTCAGGATGGTGGGACTGAACCTGCCGCTGGGTCATCCGACTTCGGCACTGTCGGGCGGACAGAAGCAACGGCTGGCCCTGGCCGGCGTGCTGGCAATGCGGCCGGGGCTGCTGCTACTCGACGAACCCACCGCGAATCTTGACCCCGAGGGGGTTCTCGAGGTGCGCGAATCCGTCGCCCGGGTGCTCGAGAACTCCGAGGCGACCTTCATCGTTATCGAGCATCGGGTGGCCGTCTGGCAGAGCCTAGTAAACCGGGTGATCGTGCTCGATGCCGCCGGGGGAGTGCTCGCCGACGGCCACCCCGACGACGTGCTGACGAGCCAGGGCGAACGACTCGCGGCCGCCGGCGTGTGGGTGCCCGGTCGGGGCAGTGGCCTGGTCGCCGCCGGGCGGCGCACCTCCAGCGGGACAACGCCGCTGCTCCGCACTCCCGGGCTCGCCATCGCGCGCACGAAAGCCGAGATCATCGCCCGCGATCTCGAGCTGGACGTCCTGGCTGGTACTGCCCTCGCACTCACCGGGCCGAACGGGGCCGGCAAGTCCACCCTGGCACTCACCCTCGCGGGCCTGCTCAAACCGGCAGGGGGCGCAGTGCTCGCCAGCCCGGAGTTCGCCGACGGAGCAGACCCCGAGCCGATCCGGTGGAGGTCGCGCCAACTGCTCAGCCGCATCGGCACCGTCTTCCAGGACCCCGAGCACCAGTTTGTCGCCGCTACAGTGCGAGCCGAGCTCGCTGTGGGACCGCGCGCCCTGAAACGGCCGGAGGCCGCGGTCACCGCCCGGGTCGACGAGGTGCTGCAGCGTCTGCGCCTGGATCATCTGGCCGAGGCCAACCCGTTCACCCTCTCCGGAGGTGAGAAACGCCGCCTGTCGGTGGGCACCGTGCTGGCCACGCAGCCACAACTGCTCGTGCTCGACGAGCCGACCTTCGGGCAGGACCTGCGCACCTGGCGGGAGATCGTCGTCCTGCTCGACGAACTCCTGCGGGAGGGCACCGCGGTGGTCGCGGTCTCGCACGACGCCGATTTCGTGGCCGCCGTTTTCGACCGGGAATTCCGGTTGGCCGGGCGAACCGGCGCGGCCGCGCCTCTCATCACGTCGGGCGTGGTTCCGCGATGAGCCTGATCGCGCCCCCCCGCGGAGACCGCGCCATCTTCCGGATCAACCCGGTGGCGAAGCTGGCGTCCGCTTTGCTGCTGGCGGGAGTGCTCATCCTCACCATCGATTGGGTCTCCGCCGCGGTCGCCCTCGCCTGCGAGTTCGTGCTCGTCTTCTGGGCGGGCCTGTCCCTGAAGTCCTTCGTGCTGCGTACCCTGCCGGTCTGGATCGCCGCACCCACCGCGGGTCTCACCACCCTGCTCTACGGGCAGCCGGCCGGAGCGGTGTACTGGGCGTTCGGGCTCGTGAACGTGACCGAGGGATCGCTGGAGCTCGCGATCGCGACGACCCTGCGCATCCTCGCAATCGGGCTGCCGTCGGTGGTGCTGTTCGTGACCGTCGACCCCACCGATCTGGCCGACGGTCTCGCCCAGGTCGTGAAGTTGCCGGCCCGGTTCGTGCTGGGTGGCCTGGCCGGACTGCGTCTGGTCGGACTGTTCCTCGGCGACTGGCGCGCGCTCGAGCTGGCCAGGCGGGCGCGCGGCATCGCGGATGGCGGGGCCGGGCGCCGCCTGCTCAGCCAGGCGTTCGCACTGCTGGTGCTGTCGATTCGCCGCGGCAGCAAGCTGGCGACCGCCATGGAGGCGCGCGGTTTCGGCGCCCCGGTGCAGCGCACCTGGGCCCGCGAGTCCACCTTCCGCGGCCGTGAGGTGGCCCTGATCGGCATCGGGCTGGCCGTGGCCCTGCTCGCGGTGGGAGTGTCGGTGGCGCTGGGAAGCTGGAATTTTGTACTCACCTGATCTGCCCCGGGCAATCGACGACCCAGCCTCCGATCGACGGATGCTGCTGGCCCCGGTGCTCCGAGTCCTCGCCGGTGCCGGTGCGACACCCGTCGTTCTCATCGACGGGCCGAGCGGGGCCGGCAAGAGCACCCTCGCCGACGCGCTCGTCGAGGCCTGGCCGGGGGCGCTCCGCCCCAGCCTGGTGCGGCTGGACGACATCTACCCCGGCTGGCGGGGGCTGGACGCCGCCGCCCTGCACTTGGCCGAGCACGTGCTTGCGCCGCGCGCGCTCGGTCGGCCCGCGGCCTGGCAGCGCTACGACTGGGCGCGGGGCGAGCCGGCGGAGTGGCATCCCGTGCCCTCGGCCCGCGCGCTGATTGTGGAGGGTTGCGGCACGCTCGCCGCCGCGCACGCGGCGCAGAGTGACATTCGCGTGTGGCTCGGCGCCGACGGCCGGATCCGCAAACAGCGTGCCCTCGCCCGGGACGGTGATGTGTTCCGGGCGCACTGGGACCAGTGGGAGTCCGACTGGGAAGCTTACCGGGAGCGAGAGCAGCCCGAACGGCAGGCGACGGTCGTGCTTCTGGGGACTTCTGGCATCCGGTCGCCCGGAATCCCGCCGGTGGGGCTAGGTTGAAGGTATGGCTGATCAAGGTTCCGACAACGTCATGTACACCGCTGAGTTCACCGACGGTCCCCTCGCCGGGCAGGTCGACAACCGGGTGCTGATCAGTGGCGAGCACGACCCACGGGTCAGCATGCTGGCGGCCGTCGAAGGAGTCGAGACCCTGTTCTGGTACGACGAGGTCGATACCCGCGACGTTCAAGGACGCCTGCACGTGCGCTACCGGTTCGACGCCGGCGAGAGCGATCCGTACCTGCCGACCCGCGAAGGCGAGTAGCGGCCCACACCGGGTCAACTACCGGGTCGACTCGATCAGAGCCGAGATCATCGGCACCGGATGCAGCAGGCGCCACCCGAGTCCTGGCGCGCTGATCGTCTGATCGAGCACGAGCTTCGACGTCACCTCGGCTCCGCCGGCCTCGACCGTGACCCGTCCGACTACCGTGCCGGCGCGGCCGGTGGCGAAGGTCTCCACGGTCACCGCGGCGGCGTCCGGGGTCTGGGCCTGCCAGCCGAACGAGGTCGTGGCCGTGCGCACGCTTCCGGAGGCGTCGGCACCCCACGGGGTGGTGAATTCCACGTAGACGTCACCCTGGGCGAGGGTCGGCAGATCGCGCACTCCGGCGCGAGCGCTTTCCATCAGGGCGGTGACGTCAGCGGTGAGTGCGTCGTAGTCGGGTTCGCCGATCAGGGCGCCGGCGAAGGTGTAGACCGAATCGGGGCCCTGCACCTGGGCGGTGAAGAGGAAGCAGATGCCGGCGCCGTCGGTGTAGCTGCGCGTGATGCCGGTTACCCCCTGCTCGACTAGGAATGCCGTGGTGTTGTCGACACCACGCTGGCCCACCAGGGCTGAGGCAGGCTGGGCGAGGATGCCGGCGACTACCGGGTCGGTGGCGGCCAGGCCGGCGAGCCGGGCGAGATCGCTCGCCGTGCCCACGCTGTCGTCGCTGAGGCCGGTGGCGTCGGCGACGCTCGTACCGTCGAGCCCCTGCTCGGCCAGCCAGGCGTTGGCCGCGGCGGTATACGCGTCGAGGGAACCGAAGGCCCAGCGGGCCAGGGTGTCCGCATGGTTGTTGCTGGAGCCGAGGATCATCGCCTGGAGCAGCTCCGTCTGGGTCCACTGCTCGGCCGGGAAGACGACCACAGTTCGGGCTCCGGAATTGCCATAGTCGATGTAGCCCTGGTAGTCGGCGGCCGTGATCGCGACCTGCGGACCGGTCTCGCCAGAGCTCAGCGGCTTGGCGTCGAGCACGACCAGGGCCGTCACGATCTTCGTCGCGGCGGCCATCGGCAGCGGATCAATCGTGCCGGCCACGGCGAGAGGTTCGGTGGTCGCGAGGGCGGCGGCGTCCAGCACTGTCACGTCGGGCGCGGCAGGGTCGGGGGCGACCGCGGCCAAACCGATGACGGCGCTGCCGCCGACGGCCGGCAGTACAGGCGGAAACGGCACCGCCTCGCCGGCTGCCGGGGTGACGCGTGTGGCTGTGGCCGCCGGCAACGGCCCGAGCAGGGTGGCCGGGCCGTACACGCCGATGGTCAGGATGACGAGGGCGCCGACCGTGGCGCCGATGACGCGGGCGGACCGGAATCTACTCATGACGCAAGGCTAACGGTGCTTGGTCATCCCCAGCCGAGGTCGTGCAGCCTGTCGTCGTCGATGCCGTAGAAATGCGCGATTTCGTGGACGAGCGTGATGTGCACTTGATCCCGAAGCTCGTCGAGGTCGGCGCACAGTTCCAGCAGTGGTTCGCGGTAGAGCACGATCCGGTCCGGCATCTCGCCGAAGCCGTACTGCCCGCGCTCGGTCAGGGCCACCCCGTCGTAGATGCCGAGGGTGTCGAGGGTGCCATCCTCGGGCCGGTCCTCGACCACGAAGATCACGTTGTCCAGGCCGTCGATCATGTCGTCCGGCAGCAGATCCAGCTCGTCGACGACGAGGCGTTCGAAGTCCTCGTGGGTCAGCTGCGGCATCCGTTCAGAATCAGGCACCCCGTCAGCATCTCACGGAGCGGGTCCCGGGCCAGTCAGTCGTTCGCGGCCGCGTTGATCGTGATGGTCGCCACCCTGCCGTCGGCGACGCCCCAGGTGGCGAGGATCTCTTCGTAGGAGCCGTCAGCGACCATCGATTGCAGGGCGGCCTGCACGGCTTCCGCCATGCCGGAGTCCTTCGCCACGGCCATGCCGTACGAAGCCTCGTCGACGGAGCTGCCGGCCTTGTGCAGCTTGCCGTCGGTCCGCTTGATGGCGTAGAGGGTCACGGGAGAATCGGCGCTGAAGGCATCGGCCTGGCCGAGCACCGTGGCGTTGGCGGCCAGGTCCTGGGTCTCGAACTTGAGCTTGACGATCGGGGGCTTGCCGGCTGCGACACAAGCCGCGCTGCGAGCGGGAATCTCTTCGGTGTCCTCGTAGCTGGCGGTCTGAACGGCGACTTTCAGGCCGCAGGCGTCATCCGGGTCTACGGTGGTGCCGGTGGAGGAGGCCCACTGGATGCCGGCGCTGTAGTAGTTGACGAAGTCGACCTGCTCCTCGCGCTTCCGGTTGTCGGTGAATGACGAGTTGCCCACATCTATCTTGCCGCCCATGAGGCTCGGGATGATGGTGTCGAAGTTTGCCACCGCGTAGTCGGCGGTAAGCCCCAGCTTGGCTGCGACCGCGGTGCCCAATTCGACGCCCCAACCAATCGGGTTGCCGGCCGCATCCTTGAACTCGTTGGGAGAGTAATTGGGGCTCGTGCCGATCACGAGCGTGCCGGAGGCGCGCACATTCTCCGGGAGCAGTGCCGAGGCGGCGGTGTCCTCGCTCACGATGCGGGCGGGAGCGGTTCTTGCCGGGCCTGCGACCGGCACGGTGTTGTCGACGCAGCCGGTGAGCAGCAGGCCGGCCATCGCAACGGCGAAGGGGAGGGCGACACGAGCACGCATGAAGAGACCACTTTCGGCTGTCCCGGCGTCGTTGGACCGGCGGGAGACCGAGGCGAAGACCGGCAGGGGCAGCGGTACGGGAGCGGTCGTGCGACCGGAAGAGCGTACTCCGGTCACACGACCGCATAGCGGCCACTGCGTGTTTCCATTGGGGTGAGTAACGGGGCTTGAACCCGCGGCCTTCCGGACCACAACCGGATGCTCTACCAGCTGAGCTATACCCACCATTCGTTGCGATCCCAGGGGAAGGCAACTCAGCAAGTGTATTACATGTTCGGAGCGAAAATGTTCACGACCTCGGCTGCGCTGGTCTTCGCCTGCTCGCTGGAGGGTCCAGAGTCGGCCACGAACACGGTCTGGCGATAGTACGCCAGCTCGCGGATGGACTCGAGGATATCGGCCAGGGCGCGGTGTCCGCCGTCTTTGGCGGGGGCATTGAAGTAGACCCGGGGATACCAGCGCCGGGCGAGTTCCTTGATCGAGGACACATCGACGTTGCGATAGTGCAGTTGGTTGTCCAGGCGGGGCATGTACTTGGTCAAGAACGCCCGGTCGGTGCCGATGGAGTTGCCGGCCAGCGGCGCCTTCTGATCGGCCGGGATGAACGTGAGCACGTATTCGAGAACGAGGGTCTCGGCTTCGGCGGCGCTGATGCCGTTCGGGATCTCGGTGATCAGCCCGCTGGTCACATGCATGTTGCGCACGAAGTCGTTCATGTTCTCAAGGGCGGCTGCGCTCGGCTTGATGATGAGGTCGAGGCCTGGGCCGATGATGTTGAGGTCGTAGTCGGTGATCACCACCGCGATTTCCACCAGTTCATCGGCGTCAATGTCCAAACCGGTCATTTCGCAGTCGATCCATACCAACCGGTCACTACTTTTTGTCATAGGCCGAGTCTATCGGCGGCCACCGACCGGTACCGCAGCGTCGGAGAGAGGCGCTCCGTAGACTACGGAACATGGAATTGACGTACTACTCCTCCGCGTTCTGCGAGCCGTGCATGCAGACCCGTGCGGTGCTGGCCGAGGTGGAGCGGCTGGTGTCACAGGCATCCGTGCGTGAATTGGATGTGGCTCGGGATGTCGCCGAAGCCGAAACCGACGGAATCCGCACCACCCCCACAGTGATCGTGCGGGACGCGAACGGGGCCGAAGTCTTCCGGGCCACGGGCGTGCCGACCCTCGCCCAGGTGCTCGTCGCGGCCGCGAAGGCGCTCTGAGCACCTCCCGGCCATTGACTGCGGTATCGTTGAACGTTCTTTCGCCCCCGTAGCTCAGTGGATAGAGCAGCGGCCTTCTAATCCGCTTGTCGTAGGTTCGATTCCTACCGGGGGCACCGTCGCACCGCCGTCGCACCACCGACTCACCGTTCTCAGGGAGATCACGTGAACCAGCCACGCATGAATGTCGAATCGTTCAACCTCGACCACCGCACCGTCGCTGCACCGTACGTGCGCCTGGCCGACACCAAGGTGCTCCCGCACGGGGACACCCTGGTCAAATACGACGTGCGCTTCACTCAACCCAATGTGGCGCACCTGAAGATGCCGGCGGTGCACTCGATTGAGCACCTCTTCGCCGAGCACTCCCGCAACCATTCCGATCGGGTCATCGACTTCTCGCCGATGGGCTGCCAGACCGGCTTCTACCTGATCCTGCAAGGCCAGCCGGCGTACGCTGAGGTGCTTCTGCTGATCGAGGCCACCATGACCGACATCATCGGCGCCACCGAGGTGCCCGCCGCCAACGAGGTGCAGTGCGGCTGGGGAGCGAACCACTCCTTGAGCGCAGCCCAGGAAGCGGTGAAGACCTTCCTGGCTGCCCGCGGCGACTGGGCCACCGTCACCGCGTGAGCGTCGTTGAAGCGATCATCCTGGTCGCGATGGATGAGGAGGCCGCACCGTTCCTGGCCATGGCCACCGCTTCCGCCCCTCCGGTCACAGTCGGGAGGGCCCGGCAACAACGGCTCACCCTGGCCGGTCGCGAGGTGCTGCTCGTGCAGAGCGGGATCGGGCTGGTCAACGCGGCCGGAGCGGCGACATCCGCCATTCTCGCTGCACGCGCCGACGATTCCGAGGCGACCCCCCTGGTGATCAGTGCGGGTTCGGCCGGAGGGATCGGCGTGCACGTTCAGGTGGGCGAGGTCGTCATCGGCAGCGAGTACCTGAACAGCGACGCCGATGCACGGGCCTTCGGCTATGCGCTCGGGCAGGTGCCCGGCATGCCGGCCCGGTACATCGGAGCGCCAGCGGCGCATAGCCTGGCTGACTCCCCGACCCGGATGCCCGACGGTTCCGCGCTGGTCGTGCACCGTGGGCTGCTGGTCTCCAACGACGCCTTCGTGAGTGTAGAACGTGCCGAACTCCTCCGTGTGCTATTCCCCGGGGTTCTCGCCACCGACATGGAATCCGTGGGTGCGGCCCAGACCTGCTTCGCGCACAGGGTCCCCTTCGTGGCGATCCGCGGCATCTCCGACCTGTGCGGTCCGGTAGACGACCACCTCACCCACGTGGACGACGCGGCCGACCGCTCAGCCGCTGTCGTGCTGGAAACGCTGCGTCGACTCACTGACTGAGCGGGCACCGGCGAAACACCCGTGAATCCCGCCTGCCGTTCGTCGGGTTGGTAGATTTATCGGATGCGAGAACTACAGACCCGAATCATCGCGGAACTGAACGTGTCCCCCCGGATCGATCCCGCGGGCGAGGTGCGCCGCAGGGTTCAGTTCCTTGCCGACTACCTGCTGCGCACCGGCGCTCGGGGCCTCGTTCTCGGCATCAGCGGCGGCCAGGACTCGAGCCTCGCCGGCCGCCTATGCCAGCTGGCCGTTGAGCAGCTGGCCGTGGCGGGACATCCCGCCGTGTTCCAGGCTGTACGCCTGCCCTACCGGGTGCAGCGCGACGAGGAAGACGCCCAGCTGGCCCTGGAATTCATCCGGCCCGCGTCGACCGTCACATTCGACATCGGGCGTGCCGTTGACGGTCTCGAAGCCGAATTCGCCGATGCCACGGGGCGTCCGCTGCCCGACTTCGACAAGGGCAACGTCAAGGCCCGAATGCGCATGGTCGCGCAGTACGCCCTCGCCGGCTCCGCCGGCCTGCTCGTCGTGGGGACCGACCACGCGGCCGAGGCGGTCACGGGCTTCTTCACCAAATACGGCGACGGTGGCACGGATCTGCTGCCCCTCACCGGGCTGACCAAGCGCCAGGGGCGCGCGCTGCTCGTAGAGTTGGGGGCGCCGGACCGGCTCTACCTCAAGGCTCCGACCGCTGACCTGCTCGACGACGATCCCGGCCAGACCGACGAGGCCAACCTGGGGCTACGGTACGAAGAGATCGACGATTTCCTGGAGGGGCTGCCTGTCGACGACTCGGTCGCCGAGACCATCGAGAAGCGCTATCTGAGCAGCGAACACAAGCGACAGGTGCCGGCCTCGATGTTCGACGCATGGTGGCGCCCCCTGTAGCCGGCCGTGTCGGCACGCAGCCGTCCCCTCGGTCCGAACCGTGAGGTCCGCTCCTATTCTTTTGTGGAACAGGGAGGAGATTCACGGCTCGGTGAGAGGGTGGGGCGGGGTGAGACCGGCTAGCTCTGGAGTGGGGTGGGACGAACCTCGAGCGCCTGAACGTCGTCGAGCAGGCGCTGGGTCTCGGTCGACGGCGAGGCCGTGCCGGCCGCGTAGTTCACCGGGGCAGGCACAGGAGCGGCCGGCTGGGCGGCGTACTGGTCGTGGTGCTGCTGTGCCGCCCAGGCATCCTGCTCGGCGATGAGATTCTTCTCCGAGCTGGACTTCGTGACCTTCCACCGGTCGAGGTCGCTCTGGAACACCTTGCGCGTGCGGCCCGGCTTTTCCTGCCATTCGACGAGGCGGTCGCGGAATTCGACCAGCGCCGGCTCCAGCTGGTAGCCGAAGGTGGCCGAGGTGCGCTTGAGCTCGGCCAGCTGGTGAGCTGCCCAGTTCGCGGCCACGCTCGATCCCTTGATCGGCAGCAACCGCAGCTGCACGTCGGCCTGGCCCACGGCGCGGTCCGCCAGAACCTGCTCCTGCGGAGTCAAAGAATTCCAGACGGATGCCTCGGTCGCGGCATCGACGAGGGTGCCGATCACCGCAGCCTTGAGCGCCCGATCGTTCTGCGCGAGGAGGCGCTTGATCGCCCCACGAGAGACCAGAGCCGCCAAAAGACTGGCGACGACGATCGAGACGATGAGCACCACGGCGCTGAAAACCATGGACTGATTGCTGGCTGCCGTGAGCCAGGATACGAAACTATTCCACCACTGCATGAGCGCACTTTACCGGCCCGAAGGCCCAATTTCGGGGAAGGACTCGGCGTGCCCTCTGGTCGGATTTCTCCGCGGGTCAGCGGAAGCAGTCGGCGGCGTCGTCGATCCGCCAGAATGAGCCGAGGGTCATCGTGCGGGTGGCCGCGATCATGCGCCGTGCGGCGAAGCGGTCGCCGTCGGCCTCGCTGGATTGCTCGATGTGGCCGAGCACCATGCCGGACCGGTTCGAGACCCGCCACAGTCCGTCCTTCACGGGCATGAACTGGAGTCCGCGGATGACCGGCAGGCGCGGCGCGCCGGCGGAGGTGCACATGGCTGTCGTGGACGCTGATGTGGACATTGAATCCTCCGAGATCGGCCGGCCGTGGTTGGTGGTTGCATCAGGCTATGGCGAGCCACCGACATGGTGTCAGGGGCGGCCGCAGAGGGCCGCTCACCAGGGCCCGGTCCTGGCTGGCCAAGGTCGGGTCGACGTCCCGGTGCGGTCCGGCGGTCTGGGCGGCGACAATGCCGGCCGCCGACGCAGTCAGCGGGCCAGCGCCAGATACCAGAGCAGGTTCGGGTCGATCGAGCCGAAGAGGCCGTTCCACAGCATCAGCGGGCACAGGGGAAGGCACGCGGCTTGGAGATTGCCGGAGAGCAGCTACACCAGGAGGGCCTAGCGGTAACCCTTGTTGTTCAGCCCAGTCCGGTGCCGTGCACGGCGTACGGTTCGATGGCGTCGATCTCCCCTTGAGTCAGGGCCGGAGCGTCGAGCGCGGCCACGTTCTGCTCGAGCTGGTTCACGCTGCTCGCGCCGACCAGCACGCTGGTGACGGATGGCTGGCGCAGGATCCAGGTCACCGCCAGCTGGGCCAGCGTCTGGCCGCGTTCGGCGGCGATCGCATTGAGGGCACGGGCACGGCTCAGGTAGGTGTCCGTGAGCACCTCTTCCGAGAGGAAACCGCTCGTCGCGACCCGCGAGCCGGCCGGCACGGACCCGTCCAGGTAACGGTCGGTGAGCAGACCCTGCGCGAGAGGCGAGAACACGATGCTGCCCACGCCGAGCTCGTCAAGCACGGGGAAGAGCCCGTCTTCGACGTGCCGGTCGAACATCGAATAGCGCGGTTGGTGGATCAGTAGCGGGATCCTGTGCTCGGCCAGGGCCGCCGCCGCCGCCCGAGTCTGCTCGGGTGTGTAGCTCGAGATGCCGACATAGAGGGCCTTGCCCTGCTGCACCGCCGAGGCCAGCGCGCCCATGGTCTCCTCGATGGGCGTCTCCGGGTCGGGTCGGTGGGAGTAGAAGATGTCGACGTAGTCGACCCCGAGCCGGCCCAGGCTCGCGTCGAGGGAGGAGAGCAGGTACTTGCGGGAGCCGAAATCGCCGTAGGGGCCGGGCCACATGTCGTAGCCGGCCTTGCTGGAGATGATCATTTCGTCCCGGTAGGCGCGGAAGTCCTCGGCGAAGATACGGCCGAAGTTGGTTTCGGCGGCCCCGGGAGGAGGGCCGTAGTTGTTGGCCAGGTCGAAGTGGGTGACCCCCAGGTCGAAGGCACGCCGCAGGATGGCGCGCTGTGGCTCGATCGGGCGCTCGTGGCCGAAGTTGTGCCAGAGGCCGAGGGACAGCGCCGGCAGCTTGAGGCCGCTCCGTCCGGTGCGGCGGTAGGTCATGTCGGCATAGCGGTTCGGAGCTGGTACGAAGGTCATGCCGTTACTCTAGGGCTGTGCAAACTTTTGTGATCGCAGGTGGATGTTTCTGGTGTCTCGATGCTGTGTATCGGGTGTTACGTGGCGTGAGCGAGGTGGTCTCCGGCTATACCGGAGGCGAGACCCTGAGGCCCACATATGAGTCGGTGTGCTCGGGCCGCACCGGCCATGCCGAGGCTGTCGCCGTCACGTTCGACCCGGAGGTCATCCCGGCCAGCGTCATCCTCGACGTGTTCTTCACGCTCCACGACCCAACCCAGCTGAACCGACAGGGCGCCGACGTGGGCACCCAGTACCGGTCGGCCATGTTCTACACCGACGACGAGCAGAAGCGCCTCTTCGAAACGGCTCGTACTCGCGCCGCCGAATGGTGGGGCGACGGCATCGTCACGACGATCGAGCCGCTCGGCGAGTACTTCGTGGCCGAGGACTACCACCAGGACTTCTTCGCGAAGAACCCCGGCCAGGGCTACTGCATGGCCGTCGCGGTGCCCAAGGTGAACAAGATCCGCAAGTCCTACGCCGCGTACCTGCTCTAACGGTACGTCCAATCCTCCCCAGGCGCGCGGGGCGGTCGTCGAGCACAGGTTCCGGATGACCGCCCCGCGCGTCATTCTGCCGCCGCACACTCGGAGAACGTGATCTGAGAGCGGCGGAGACAGGCACGAGCCGTCGCTCCCAGGTCGCGTGTTCCGGGCATCCGTCCGGGGCCCGCTGGATGAGGGAGTCCGCAATGAGCGACAGCATCACCGTGACCGGAATCGTGGCCACCACGCCACGTCACCTCGTGACCAGTTCCGGACTGGCCATCACCTCGTTTCGGCTGGCGTCCAGCCAGCGCCGCTTCGACCGCGTCAAACAGGCCTGGGTTGACGCCGAGACCAACTGGTACACCGTCTCGTCCTTCCGGCAGCTCGCCCACAACGTGGTGCACTCAGTGCAGAAGGGCGAGCACGTGGTCGTCGCTGGGCGGCTGCGCATCCGGCCCTGGGAGAATGCCGACCGCAACGGCACCTCGGTGGAGGTCGAAGCCGAGACCGTCGGGCACGACCTGGCCTGGTGCAGCACCGTTTACACGCGCTCGCCGCCCGCGAGCGCGCCGGCACCGCATCCCGCCGAGCCCACGGACGGTTTTCTTCCGGCCGATGCCGACGAATCGCCGCAGGCTCGCGCCGAGGCGGAGGCCGCGGTGCTGGTCGGGGCCGATTCCTAGCGGCGCCGACTCCGGGCCACGGCAGATCTGGCAGACTCGGAGGCCTGACCGCACCGCGGTCGCGGGAGGACAATGTGCCGGTAGCATTAGAACGGGTATCCCGGCGAGACCGAGGCGGCATCCGTTTCGGTCGTATCGAGGGCTCACTCCTGCTCGGCCTGGTGCTGGGCGTCAGCCTCGTGGCCTGCACCGCCGCGACTGTCCCGGCTCCCAGCTCGACGCCATCGGCGGCGGCTCCGAGCGCGACACCGGAACCAGTTCCGGTGCTGCTGCCCGAGCAGGACGCCACGGCGAACCTGCCCTATTTCGACGGCTTGGCGACCGCGGTCGTGGCGGCAGACGCCAATGCCGGCGGGCAGGCGTTCGTGAACGCGCTGGTCGCAGGCGGCTTCGACAAGGCCCAGATGGAAGTCACCTTCGACAAGACCACCGTGAATCTGACCGCTGACTCGATCCAGTTCGCCGTCCGGTTCAACGGGGAATGCCTGATCGGCCAGAACGGACCGGCCACTGGCGGGTACCACAGCACGGCGACGTCCCTGCTCGCGTCGCAAACGTGTCTGGCCGGGGCCACACGGCAAATAGACTGGTAAGCACTATGGCTGAATTTATCTACACGATGGTCCGCGCTCGCAAGGCGGTGGGCGACAAGCTCATCCTCGACGACGTCACCATGTCATTCTTCCCCGGCGCTAAAATCGGCATCGTGGGGCCGAACGGCGCGGGAAAGTCCACGATCCTCAAGATCATGGCCGGGCTGGACACGCCCAGCAATGGCGAGGCGAAGCTGTCTCCCGGCTACACCGTCGGCATCCTCATGCAGGAGCCCGAACTCGACGAGACCAAGACGGTCCTCGAGAACGTGCAGGAAGGCGTGGGCCCGATCAAGGCGAAGGTCGATCGCTTCAACGAGATCAGCCTCGCGCTCGGCGAACCCGACGCCGACTTCGACGCACTGCTGGCCGAGATGGGCACCTTGCAGGAAGCCATCGACGCCGCCGACGCGTGGGACCTCGACTCCCAGCTCGAGCAGGCCATGGACGCCCTGCGCACCCCGCCGGGAGACTACGCGGTGGCCGACCTCTCCGGTGGTGAGAAGCGCCGCGTGGCGCTGACCAAGCTGCTACTGCAGAAGCCCGACCTGCTCCTCCTCGACGAGCCCACCAACCACCTCGACGCCGAGAGCGTGCTCTGGCTCGAGCAGCACCTGGCCCAGTACTCCGGCGCCGTTCTCGCCGTCACCCACGACCGGTACTTCCTGGACCACGTGGCCGAGTGGATCGCCGAAGTCGACCGCGGTCACCTCTACCCCTACGAGGGCAACTACTCGACCTACCTCGAGAAGAAGCAGGAACGTCTGCTGATCGCAGGCAAAAAGGACGCGAAGATGGCCAAGCGCCTCGCGGATGAGCTCGAATGGGTGCGCTCGAATGCGAAGGGCCGCCAGGCCAAGTCCAAGGCACGCCTTGCCCGCTACGAGGAGATGGCCGCGGCTGCCGAGAGCACCCGCAAGCTCGACTTCGAAGAGATCCAGATTCCCGTCGGTCCGCGCCTCGGCGCACAGGTCATCGACGCCAAGAAGGTCAAGAAGGGCTTCGGAGACCGCGTGCTCATCGAGGACCTCTCCTTCACCCTCCCGCGGAACGGCATCGTCGGCATCATCGGCCCCAACGGTGTCGGCAAGACCACGCTGTTCAAGACGATCGTCGGACTCGAACCGCTCGACCAGGGTGACCTGAAGATCGGCGAGACCGTCGACATCTCCTACGTCGATCAGAGCCGCAGCGGCATCGACCCGAACAAGTCGCTCTGGGAGGTCGTCTCCGACGGCCAGGACTACATCCAGGTCGGCAAAACCGAGATCCCATCGCGGGCCTACGTCTCCACGTTCGGGTTCAAGGGGCCCGACCAGCAAAAGAAGGCCGGGGTGCTCTCCGGTGGAGAGCGAAACCGCCTCAATCTGGCACTGACCCTGAAACAGGGCGGCAACCTGCTGCTGCTCGACGAGCCCACTAACGACCTGGACGTCGAGACACTCGGCTCGCTCGAGAACGCACTGCTCGAATTCCCCGGTTGCGCCGTGGTCATCACTCACGACCGGTGGTTCCTCGACCGGATCGCGACGCATATCCTCTCCTATGAGGGCACCGACGAAGACCCGGCGAACTGGTACTGGTTCGAGGGCAACTTCGAGTCGTACGAGCAGAACAAGATCGAGCGTCTCGGTCCAGATGCCGCGAAGCCGCATCGCTCCGCGTACCGCAAGCTGACCCGCGACTAGGTCGCCGCGATGAAGCTGCACGTTCCGGTCCGGCTGCGCTGGTCGGACCTGGACGCCTACGGCCATGTCAACAACGCCGAACTGCTGCGCCTGCTCGAAGATGCGCGAATCCAAGCCTTCTGGCCGGACGAGGATGGCACCGGACCTGGTGCGTTCGCGGGAACCGCGGTGCTCGACGGGCGCCCGGGGGCGGCGACGCTGACGCTCATCGCGCGGCTGGAAGCCGAATACCTGGCGCCGATCCCGTACCTCCGGCAGCCCGTGGACATCCGGCTGTGGCTCGGCAAACTCGGCGGCGCGAGCCTTGAGGTCTGCTACGAGGTGTGGACGCCGATCGGCCTGGAGCCGGCGCAGCTGTATGCGCAGGCGAGCACCACCATTGTGCTCGTGGACGCCGTGACCGAGCGCCCGCGCAAGATCAACGCCGTGGAACGCGCCGCGTGGACTCCGTACCTGGAGGAGCCCATTCGGTTCAGTCGGCGCGCGGCGCTGCCGGACGAGTAGGGCGGCTCAGCCTGCTGTGATGGTGTCGCCGGTGACGGTGACCTTCACCGAGGCCAGCGGGGTGGGTGCCGGCCCGGCGAGGACCTCGCCGGTCGCGGGGTCGAACTTGGAGCCGTGGCACGGGCAGTCGAACTCGTTTTTCACGGGCTTGACCACGCAGCCCTGATGCGTGCAGATGGCGCTGAACGCCACCACGGTCCCGGTGGTGGGCTGACTGATCAAGATGGGCTTGCCATCGAGGGATGCCTCGATCGAGCCTCCCACCGGAATGTCCGCGAGCTTGGCCACCTCGACTGGCCCGTTGCCACTGATGCCGGAATCAGCTGCCCCTCCGGTGCTGCAACCGACCAGTGCTACGGCTGTTCCTGCCGTTCCGAGCAAGAGCGCGGTGCGGCGGGAGATGTCGGTGGCGTTCGTCATGGTTCTCCTCGGTCGGGGGTGTAGATGAGTAGCGTCCTGAGAATCTACTCCGCGTTGGTGGGCACGCGCAGCATGCCTTCCTGGGCCACGGTTGCCAGGAGCAGGCCCGCCCGGCTGTAGATACTGCCCGTGGACAACCCGCGTCCGCCCTGGGCGGTGGGGGAGTCCTGGACGTACAGCATCCACTCGTCGGCCCGGCCGAATCGGTGGAACCACATGGCGTGGTCGAGGCTGGCAACCTTGAGGCCCGGCGTCGCCCAGGCCACACCGTGGCGGCGCATGACGGGTTCCATGATCGAGTAGTCGCTCGCGTAGGCCAGGGCGGCGCGGTGCAGGTCCGGGTCGTCGGGGAGCGGGCCCATGGTCTTCATCCACACGGCCTGGCGGGCGGTGTGCTCGCCCTTCACCCGCAGGTAGATCGGCGATGGCAGGTGACGCATGTCGAAGGGGCGCTCGTTCGCCCAGTAACGGGCGATGGAGTGGTCGACCTGGGCCAGGGCATCCGCTGCCGTGGGCAGGGACTCCGGGTCGGGCATGTCGACCGGCATCTCGATCTGGTGCTCAAGACCCTCGTCCTCGTCCTGGAATGACGCAATCATCGACAGGATCGGGCGCCCGTCCTGGTAGGCCTGCGTGCGGCGGGTGGAGAATGACCGGCCGTCGTGGATCCGGTCCACGGAGAACGTGATGGGTTGGCCCACGTCGCCGGGGCGAAGGAAGTAGCCGTGCATCGAGTGCACGTGACGGTCGTCGGGCACCGTGCGCATGGCGGCGACCAAGGACTGCGCGAGCACCTGGCCCCCGAAGACGCGGCCAAGGGGCATCCACTGCGACGGACCCGTGAAAATGTCCTCGCTGGTGCGGGCACCCGTGTCGGTGAGGTCCAGGGCGGCCAGGAGGCCCTCCATCGGCAAGTCCATGTGGCCTCCTCAGGCGCAAGACGGCGGGTCGGTGTGACCAGCGCCGTACCTTGGTAGTTTAGGAGCAGATGAGTAAGTCATTTTCTCTCCCAGACTCCCTATCCCTTCGCGACCTCCAGGTCTACCTCTCCCGCGCCAGCCGTGTTGAAGACGGTTCCGTGCGCCTGATTCAGGCCGCGGAGGTGCTCGCCGTGTACACCGCGATCCTTTATCCGCGCGGTCTGCTCGACTCCAGCCCCACTGTCCTCGGCCTGCGGACCTTCGCGCTCACCGCTCCGGTGGAGCTCGACGCGGTCGTTCCCGTCCGCTCACTGCTCGACCGCCTCGCCCGCCTCACTGCGGCCGTGGAAGTACCGGACACACCCGTCAGCGTGACCGTGCCGCTCGAGGTGACCACTGTGACGTGGGCCGGCATCTCGCCGCCCCAGGGCGGCTGGACCCTACTCGGTGAAACGGATGCCGCGCTCCTCGACGAGGCCGCACAGAGCGGCATCGAGGAGGTCGCCGCCGTGATCCCGGCCGGAACGGGCGGGCAGATCGTGCAGCGGGTCCGTTCCGAGGTCTGGGGTCGCCCCATTCCCGGCCTGGAAATCGTGCCGGCCGGTGCCGCCTTCGCGGCCGTCAGCCTCGGCTTCCTACCGAAGGATGAGCCCGTGCGCCTGTTCGAGACCGGCCTGTGGACCCGGCTGAGCACCAGTCGTGGCCACATCCTCGTGCGCCGCAAGCCGTGGTCCTTGCGGGCCTGAGCCTGCGGGCCCGCAACACGGCGGACTCGCCGCAGTGCGGCACGGATATCGCCTGCGCGAGAGTCGCGCTGGCGTCCGGCAACCGTCGCAGCACGGACCCTGCCTCATGCAAGTTCGTGAGCGACCACATGCGGCGACGATGTCGCTGTTTGACCTCGGATCCAATGATCGGCAGTCCGTAGGACGGGATGCCCTGACACCGCACGGGCGATTCCTGTATTTTCGGTCGCCTGAACTCAGGCGGAACGGTCGCACGGCCGATGAACCCGAGACGGGAAAATGCATCCGGGCTAGCCGGAGGCCAACAGCGCCGCCCACAGGTCGGCGCGCGCGTGGAACGTAGCGAGGTCGCGGCCGAGAAGCTGCTCGGCGTGGCCGATCCGGGCGCGCACGGTGTGGCGGTGCACGGCGAGTTCGGCCGCGGCGGGGCCGAACTGTCCGTTGTTTTCGAGCCACACCCGCAGGGTCGTGAGCAGCGCCGTGCCGTGCGCGGCATCATGGTCGGACAGCGGGCGCAGCGTGGCGCGGCCGACCTCCGAGGCATCCGTTCGGGCTAGGAAAGCGAGCACACCCTGGCGGGAGATGACCTCGAACTCGACCATGCCGGCTGCGCCCTCACGGGCGCGCTCGAGCGCTTGGCGGGCCTGCGCCACCGCGTGCGGCAGCGTGCGGTAGTCGCTCCGGTCGGAGACGCCCACGTGCAGGCCGAAGCTCACCAGATCGTCGAGAAGCGGCCCGGCGGCCACGTCGACGATGAGCAGGATGTGGCGGCCCTCACGGGCGAAAAAGAGGTGTCCCGGCCTTTCTTCGACCCGCAGTTCGAGCAGCTCGGCGAGGGCGTCCAGACGTTCCGGCGGCGGAGCCACGACCGCGACCCGCACCGGCTCGACCGGAAGGGTACCCCAGAGTTCACCGGACACGCTCTGCACGAGCGCCCGGTCGCCGCCGATCAGCGCCTGCAACAGCCCCGACCGCAAGTGCCCGCGGGCACGATCCAGGGCACTGTTCTGCTCAAGGGCGAGCCCGGCCAAGGCGATGACGCTGGTCACCACCTGCTGGCCGGCCTGGTCGAGCTCGGGGCCGCCGCCGAGGGCCAGCACGCCGCGCAGCTGGTCCCGCCGCCCGAGCGTCTGAAGCGTCAGGGTCTCGCCGCCGTCGTCGAGCGCGGTGCCCGCCCGGTGGCCGCGGCGGAGCAGCCGGCCGGCCTCCGCCTGCACCCGGGGCAGGGTGGGGGAGGCGTCGGTGCCGGAGAACGCGTCGCGGGGGAAGACCCGGTCGAGAGCTCCGCTCGCGTCGAAGAGCCCGACCCAGCGGCCCAGCTGACGGGACAGCTCGCTCAGGATGTTGCTGAGGCCGTCCGGCCGCAGCGCGGCGTGCGAGATGGCCCGCTGTGCCTCGAGCGCCCACGTGTTGCGGGCGTAGCGCAACTCCGCGACCAGGTCACCGGCCGAGCGCGCGACCGCGATGAACGGAGTGTCGTATGGCACCTCTACCAGGGGCAGCCCCGCGGTGAGGCAGGCCGCCACGAGAGCGTCCGGCGTTCCGGCGCGCACGACTTCAGTGCCGAAGCCGAGGCAGGTGATGCCGCGTTCCGTGAGTCGATGCACATAGTCGCGGTAGTAGGCATCCGTAGTCGACTCGGCGAACTGGGTACCCGTGGTGAGCAGCACCTGGCTGGCGGAGAGGAACGGCGTTGGATCGGCCAGATCGGAGCTGTGCACCCACTCCACCGGCTGGTCGAGGGCGTGTGCGGTCAGTTCGGGCTCGGCCGTGATCAGCCGCAGGTGGAGGCCGGGCTGGGACAGCAGGCGGCGCAGGGTGGGCAGGAGCGGTGGGGCCAGGGTCGAAGCCATGGCCTGAGTGTACAAGATGGCGAAAGATGCCCGCTGTGATGTACACGGTGTCGGATGCTGTGGATCACGGCCCCGCGTAGCCTTCTGAAATTGGCACCGGTGCCGGCCCCCCTTGCCGATACACAGGCCAGAACTGGAGCAGCCATGACCCTCATAGACGTCCTTCCCCTCACCCCGGTCGGCGGACCGTCCCTTCCCCAGGAGCGCCGCCTCGTCAGCGCCATTCCCGGCCCGAAGTCCCAGGAACTCAGCCGTCGCAAGAATGCGTCCGTCTCGGCCGGAGTGGGCGTCACGCTCCCGGCCTACATCGTCGCGGCGGGTGGCGGTGTGCTCATCGACGTCGACGGCAACTCCCTGATCGACCTGGGCAGCGGGATTGCCGTGACCGGCATCGGCAACAGCGCCCCCGAGGTCGTCGCGGCCGTTGCCGCCCAGCTCGCCCAGTTCACGCACACCTGCTTCACCGTGACGCCCTACGACTCCTACATCGAGGTGGCGGAGACACTCAACCGGCTCACCCCGGGCGACCACGCCAAGCGCAGCGCCCTGTTCAACTCCGGCGCAGAGGCCGTGGAGAACGCCGTCAAAATCGCCCGCCACTACACCGGTAAGCAGGCTGTCGTGGCCTTCGATCACGCCTACCACGGCCGCACCACGCTGACCATGGGGCTGACCGCGAAGAACCAGCCCTATAAGAACGGCTTCGGCCCCTTCGCCGCGGAAATCTACCGCGCCCCCATGTCCTACCCCTACCGCGACGCCGGTCTCGACGGGGCCGCCGCCGCCGGGCGGGCCATCTCCCAGATCGAGAAGCAGATCGGAGCCGACAACCTGGCCGCCCTGATCATCGAGCCGATCCAGGGCGAGGGCGGCTTCATCGTGCCCGCACCCGGCTTCCTGCCCGCACTGGTGGCCTGGTGCCGCGCCAACGAGGTCGTCTTCATCGCCGACGAGGTGCAGACCGGCTTCGCCCGCACCGGCGACATGTTCGCCAGCAACCACGAGGGCATCGTGCCCGACCTGATGGTCATGGCCAAGGGCATCGCCGGCGGTCTTCCGCTGTCCGCCGTCACCGGCCGCGCGGAGATCATGGACGCGCCCCAGGTTGGCGGCATCGGCGGCACCTACGGCGGCAACCCGCTCGCCTGCGCGGCGGCCCTGGCCACCATGCGCAGCTACGAGACCGAGGACCTGGCCCTGCGTGCCCGCGAAATCGGCGCCATCCTGACCGGGCGGCTGAACGCCATCCGTGCCGTCGACAAGCGCGTGGGAGATGTGCGGGGCCGTGGTGCCATGATCGCCGTCGAACTGATCGACCCTGGGACCGGCGACCCGGATGCCGCCCTCACCGGCCGTGTCGTGGCCGCCGCCCATGCCCAGGGCGTCGTGCTGCTCACCTGCGGAACCTACGGCAACGTGATCCGCTTCCTGCCGCCGCTGAGCATCCCCGACGACCTCCTCATCGAGGGCCTGCAGGTTCTGGGCAGCGTCCTCGCCGCCGCATGAGCCTCCTCGACATCGCCACTGCCGCGACGACACTGGACATCCGCCCCATCGCCGGCACGCTGACCGACGCGACGGCGACCCCGTTGGCGACCCCGTTGGCGACCCCGTTGGAGGATGCCCGCTCGCAGCTGGGCGCCGCCATCGGCGTGCTCGGCTACAGTTCGGGCCTGCACTCCCTGCTCGCGACTCCGCGCCGCGAGCTCACGGTGGCTGTGCCGCTTCGACGCGACGACGGCAGCACATGCCTGTTCACCGGCTATCGGGTTCAGCACAACCTGTCCCGCGGCCCGGCCAAGGGCGGGCTCCGCTACAGCCCCCACGTCACGCTCGACGAGGTGCGGGCCCTCGCGATGTGGATGACCTGGAAGTGCGCCCTGCTCGACGTGCCCTACGGCGGGGCCAAGGGCGGGGTCACGATCGACCCGCGGCTTTTCTCGCAAGCCGAACTGGAGCGCGTCACGCGACGTTACACGAGCGAGATCCTGCCGATCATCGGCCCGGAGAAGGACATCCCGGCTCCCGATATGGGCACCGACGAGCGCACCATGGCCTGGATCATGGACACCTACTCGGTCAATGTGGGGTATACCGTGCCCGGAATCGTGACCGGAAAGCCGATCAGCCTCGGGGGCTCGCACGGCCGGGCCAGTGCCACTTCGCGGGGTGTGACCCACATTGCGCTCGCGGCGCTGACGCATCGCGGAATCCGGGTGCACGGGGCCACCGCCGCCGTGCAGGGCTTCGGCAAGGTCGGTCACGATGCCGCAGTGTTCCTCACGGATGCCGGCGTGCGCGTGGTGGCCGTCAGCGACCAGTATGGCGCGGTCTACAACGCGCGGGGGCTCGACTTCGACCGCCTCGGCGCGCACGTGGCGGCCACCGGGCGCGTCGTCGGATTCGACGGGGCTGAACCGCTCGGCGGCGACCTGCTGCTCGAACTCGACGTGGACCTGCTGGTGCCGGCCGCCGTCGAGGGAGTGCTGCACGCCGGCAATGCCGCCCGGGTCACGGCCCGCGTCATCGTCGAAGGAGCCAACGGGCCCACCTCGCCCGCCGCTGACGCTGTATTCGCAGCGAACGGGCAGCTCGTCGTGCCCGATATTCTCGCCAATGCCGGCGGCGTCATCGTGTCCTATTTCGAGTGGGTTCAGGGCAATCAGGCATACTGGTGGAATGCCGCGGAGGTCGAGCAGAAGCTCGCCGAGCGGATGCTGGCCGCCTGGCATCAGGTCGTCGACTACGCGGCCGCCAGGGACCTGTCCCTGCGTGCCGCGGCAACAGTGCTCGCCGTCGAACGGGTGGCGGAAGCACACCTGCTGCGCGGCTTGTACCCCTGAGCGGCACCACCGCAGCACCCGCACGGACCAACTGGGAGATCCGCACTGCCCAACTCCCGCATCGCATCGGAAAGAGACTCATCGTGACCACTCGTGAAACCGAACTGCTCGCCCGCGTCCCGGACGGCCTCTACATCAACGGCACCTGGCAGCAGGGCGGCGGCGCCGCCATCGAGGTCACCGACCCGGCGACCGGTGCCGTGCTCAAGCGCATCGCGAACGCGGATGCCGCCGACGGCATCCGCGCGCTGGATGCGGCCGTCGAGGCTGCGGAGTCGTGGGCGGCCACCGCGCCGCGGGCACGCGCCGAGATCCTGCGCCGGGCATTCGACCTGTTGCAGGAGCGCCGCGAGGATTTCGCACTGCTGATGACCATGGAGATGGGCAAACCCCTGGCCGAGGCCAACGGTGAGGTCACCTACGGCGGAGAGTTCCTCCGCTGGTTCAGCGAAGAGGCCGTGCGTGTCAGCGGACGCTACGGGCAGAACCCCGAGGGAACCGGCACCATGGTGGTCTCCCAACGGCCGGTCGGGCCATGCCTGCTGATCACGCCGTGGAACTTCCCGCTCGCGATGGCCACCCGCAAGATCGCCCCGGCACTTGCCGCAGGCTGCACGGTTGTCGTCAAGCCCGCCGAGCTCACCCCGCTGACCACACTCTTCTTCGTGCAGCTGCTCGAAGACGCCGGGGTGCCGGCCGGCGTCGTCAACGTGATCACGACGTCGACGTCCTCCGCCGTCGCCGGGCCGATCATCGCCGACCCGCGTCTGCGGAAGCTCAGCTTCACGGGGTCGACTCAGGTTGGCCGCAAGCTCATCCAGCAGGCCGCCGAGGGTGTGCTGCGCACCTCGATGGAGCTCGGCGGCAACGCCCCGTTCGTCGTCTTCGAGGACGCCGATCTGGACAAGGCCGTGGAGGGCGCGATGCTCGCCAAGTTCCGCAACATCGGCCAGGCCTGCACCGCGGCGAACCGCTTCATCGTGCACGAGTCCGTCGCCGCCGAATTCGCCCGCCGCATCACCGAGCGCGTCGGCGCGCTGAAGATGGGCCGCGGCACCGAAACCGGCGTCACCATCGGCCCGCTTGTGAGCGAGGCCGCCGTCGCCGGCACCGACGCGCTCGTGCAGGACGCGCTCGCCCATGGTGCCACCTTGCTCGCCGGCGGCAAGCGCCCCGACGGCCCGGGATCGTTCTATGAGCCCACCGTGCTGACGGGTGTGGCGCCGGCCAGCGCCATCCTGACCGAGGAGATCTTCGGCCCGGTCGTCGGCATCGTGACGTTCACCGACGAGGCCGAGGCCGTGCACTTGGCCAACTCCACCGAATACGGGCTGATCAGCTACGTCTTCACCCGGGACCTGGCCCGCGGGCAGCGGATGATCGACAAGCTCGAAACCGGAATGATGGGGTTGAACACGGGCCTGGTCTCCAACGCGGCCGCACCGTTCGGCGGTGTCAAGCAGTCCGGTCTGGGCCGTGAGGGTGGGCTCGAAGGCATCCAAGAGTACCTGTCGACCAAGTACACGCTCATCCCGGTTTCCTGACCGGCCGCACCGCCAATTCCCCCAACCACCAGCAGAACACAATGGAGCACTCCGTGAGCATCATCGAACGTGACATCGTCATCATCGGCGCCGGGGCCTCGGGCCTCACAGCCGCGACCGAGCTCCGGAAGGCCGGCCTGACTGTGGCCGTGCTCGAAGCGCGCGACCGGGTCGGCGGACGGCTGCACACCGACGAGATCGACGGCGCCATGCTCGAGATCGGCGGCCAGTGGGTGTCTCCCGACCAGGACGCGCTCAAGGAGACGATCGCCGAGCTCGGCCTTGAGACCTTCGCACGGTATCGCGAGGGCGAGAGCGTGTACATCAACGCGGCGGGGGAGCGCACCCGGTTCGAGGGTGAGATCTTCCCGGTCTCGGCCGAGACGGAGCGCGAGATGGTGGCCCTGATCGCCACCCTCGACGCGCTCGTGGCACAGATGGACCCCGACCGTCCCTGGGCGCACCCGCACGCCGTGGAGCTCGACCAGATCTCGTTCCGGCACTGGCTGGAACAGGAGACCGACGACCAAGAGGCCAGGGACAACATCAGCCTGTTCATCGCCGGGGCCATGCTCACCAAGCCCGCCCACGCTTTCTCCACCCTGCAGGCCGTGCTGATGGCAGCCAGCGCGGGCAGCTTCAGCAACCTGGTCGACGCCGACTTCATCCTCGACGAGCGGGTCGTGGGCGGGCTGCAGCGGGTACCAATCCTGCTCGCCGAGAACCTTGGCGACGATGTTTTCCTTGGCCAGGCCGTGCGCACCGTGCGTTGTGACGCCGCAGGCGTGCGCGTGCTCACCGACGACCTCGAGGTGCGCGCCCGCCGCGTGATCGTGGCCGTGCCGCCCGTGCTGTACACCCGGATCTCATTCGAACCGCCGTTGCCGCGGCGCCAACAGATGATGCACCAGCACCTGTCGATGGGCTTCGTGATCAAGGTGCACGCCGTCTACGAGACCCCGTTCTGGCGCGAGGACGGCCTCTCCGGCACGGCCTTCAGCCCCTACGAGCTCTCCCACGAGGCATACGACAACACCAACTTCGGCGATGCGCGCGGCACCCTGGTCGGCTTCGTCTCCGACGAGGCAGCCGACGGCGTGTTCACCGTGTCGGACGAGGAGCGCAAGCAGCGCATCCTCACGTCGCTCTCGCACTACTTCGGCGAGAAGGCGCTATCGCCCGTCGTCTACTACGAGAGCGACTGGGGTACCGAGGAATGGACTCGCGGCGCCTACGCGGCGAGTTTCGACCTCGGCGGGCTGGCCCGCTTCGGAGCGGACCTGCGCACTCCGGTCGGCCCGATTTTCTTCTCCTGCAGCGACCTCGCCGGAAAGGGCTACCAGCACGTCGACGGGGCCATTCGGATGGGACGCGAGACGGCAGCGGAGATCGTGGCCGGGCTCGACTCCTAGGACCTGCACCGCGGCATCCGTCGTCATGGCCGCGGAGCAGTTCGCCGTCGTGGCGCAGGTTGTGGAAGCGGGCGCACGTTAGACCGTGCGCCCGCTTCCACACGGTATGCCGCGAGCGGGTCTGCTGTTAGTCGTCGAAGGTGTTGAGCATCGCGAAGGCCGCTCGCTCGAGGTAGTCCCAGAGCTGGTCGTGTTGCAGTGGTGGCAGCCCGGCCTGGTCGACGGCGGCGCGCATGTGGAGCAACCAGCGGTCGCGCGCATCCGGGTTCACCTTGAACGGCTGGTGCCGCTGGCGCAGGCGCGGGTGGCCGCGCTGCTCGCTGTAGACGCCCGGGCCGCCCCAGTACTGCTCTAGGAACATGGTCAAACGTTCGGCGGCCGGGCCCAGGTCCTGCTCGGGGTACATCGGTTTCAACACCGGGTCGGTGGCGACACCGCGGTAGAACTCGTTCACAAGCTCCACGAAGAACGGCCGCCCGCCGACCTGCTCGTAGAACGTGGCGCCGATCGCGGCGCCGTTCTCGCCGTCGCGGAGGTGGACCGAGCTGGGCGCGGCCGTGGTGGGGTTGCCAGGCCGGGGAGTGGTGGCGTCATCAGTCATCGTGGACCTCCGGATCCGGTGCCGTGTGCGTCGGAGCCTCGGTTTTGGGCGTCGAAGCCTTGGCTGGCTGCGTCTTGAGGGGAGCGGACTTGGGCGTGGTTGCTGGGGCAGTGAGGGTCGCGGGCTGCTCCGGTGCCGAGGGAGGCAGGGCGATGCCTGAGTTCTTGGTCCGGCGAGGAGCTCGGGGAGCCTTGTTCTTCCGCACCGGGATGGGTGAGAGGAACGGAGCCGTTTCGGGATCCGGCATGGCGGCGGCGGCCTCTGCGGCGGCATCGGGAGTTTCCTCGGACCCCGGGGCGGAAGCGGCGGTCACCGTGCCATCCGTGCCGGCCATGACCACGCTGTTGAGCGGGGTGAGCCCGATGCCCAGCCCGTCGAGCGCCTTCTTGAGGTGCAGGCGCAGGTCGCGGGCGAAGTCCCACTTGGCCGCCACGCGGGTCTTGACGACGAGACGCACCACGAGGGCCTCCGCGGAGATCGACTCCAGCCCCCAGATCTCGGGCTTTTCCAGGATGACGGAACGCCATTTGCGGCTCGAGGCGAGCGCCTTCGCCACGCGCAGCAGCTCGTTCTGCACGGCCTCCACGTCGGACGCATACGGGATGGCGAGGTCGATGATCACACGGGCCCAGCCCTGGGACATGTTGCCCACGCGCAGGATCTCGCCGTTGCGCACGAACCACAAGGTGCCGTCGACGTCACGCACCTGTGTGACCCGGATGCCGACGGTCTCGACGACGCCGGAGGCAAAGCCAACGTCAACGACGTCGCCCACGCCGATCTGATCCTCCACGACCATGAACAGGCCGTTCAGAATGTCCTTGACGATGTTCTGCGCGCCGAAACCGAGCCCGGCGCCGAGCGCAGCTGTCAGCAGGGCGAAGGAACCGAGGATCTCGCTGTTGGCGGTGTTCACGATCAAGAGGATCGTGACGATCAGGAGCGTCACGTTGATGATGTTCGAGAGCACCGAGCCCAGCGTGCGGGTGCGTTGCACCACGCGCACGGCGGCCAGAGGTGAGACGCTCAGCGCCTGCGTGTCCTCGACGTTCTGGGTCTTCTTCACGCCCGTCACGATCTGCTGCACCACGCGATCGATCACGAAGCGCAACACCCACCGGATCACCAGCGCGCCAACGATGATGGCCACGATGTTAATCACCTTGAGCCACAGGATGATGGAGAAGAAGTTGGTCAGTTCAAGCCAGATTGCGTCGAAGTCCATAACGAGACGAGTCTACAGAGGCGCGCCCTGTCCAAAGTCTGAGGGCCCTGCCGCGGTGGTTCGGCAGGGCCCTCAGATGGTTCAGGTGGTTCGGATGCCGCGGCGCGGTTACTCCGCGTCGCGCGCCTGGGCGGCGAGGGCGCGTTCGACCCCGGCCAGGTTCTCGATCACCAGGCGGCGCAGCGCGAGGGGCTCCGGGTTGGTGTCAAGCCAGGTGTGCGTCGCCGTGACGAGCGACTGGTTCGCGAGCGGGGCCGGGTACAGGCCGAGCACCAGCTTCTCCGCGATCGAGAAGCTGCGCGCGTCCCAGACTGTCTGCAGCATGGCGAAGTACTGGTCGACGAACGGTTCCAGCAGCGTGGTGTCGTTGGCGCGCAGGAAACCGGCGGCCGTGACCCGCACGATGGTGTTCGGTGCGGTGTCCACGTCGATCAGCGACGACCAGGCCGCCTGCTTGCCTGCCGGGGTGGGGATGGCGGCTCGGGCCTGCGCGGCCGACTGCGCCCCGGTCGCGGTGTTGTCCGCGGCGTGGGCTGCGTCGATCTCGGCCGCTCCGGCCTTGCCTCCGGCGACCAGGGCGATGAGGAGCTCCCAGGCCAGGTCGGTGTCGATCTCAAGGCCGTCGAGCGGTCCGGAGCCGTCAAGTAGCGCGGCGACGGATGCCAGCTGGCTGTCGGTGGACGTGATGGCGGCGAAGAACTTCACGAACTGGAACTGGGCGTCGCTGCCGGCTTCGGCGTGCCGGGCGAGGGACCAGAGCGCGTCCCCGACGTCCTTGACCGTCGCGGTACGGACCTCCTCGGCGACGTAGTAGCCGGCGGCGAGCACAACCTGACCGAGCACGGTGCGCAGCGTGGTCGACTCGGTCTCCGTCGCCACGTTGCCGAGCACGAGCGTGATGAAGTCGCGTGCCGCTGTCTCGGCGTCGCGCGTGGCATCCCAGACCGAGCCCCAGATGATGGCGCGGGCGAGGGGGCTCTCGATCGCGGAGAGGTTCTCGAGGGCCACCTCCTGCGACGCGGGGTCGAGGCGGATCTTGGCGTAGGCCAGATCATCGTCGTTGAGCAGAACGAGGTCGGGACGCCGGCGGCCGAGCAGCGACGGGACATCCGTCTGCTCGCCGTCGACGTCGATCTCGACCCGGTGCGTGCGCACCAGGGCGCCGTCAGCCAGGTCGTAGAAGCCGATGGCCAGACGGTGGGGCCGGATGGTGGGGTACTCAGCGGCGGCGCTCTGCAGCACCGTGAAGCCCGTGATGATGCCGGAATCGTCGACGGCGATCTCGGGGCGCAGGGTGTTGACGCCCGCGGTCTCGAGCCACAGCTTTGTCCATTCGGTGAGGTCGCGACCGCTGGAGGCTTCGAGTTCGACCATCAGATCGTTGAGTTCGGTGTTACCCCACTGGTGCTTTTGGAAATACGCGGCAACGCCGGTGAAGAACTCGTCGCGGCCGACCCAGGCCACGAGCTGCTTGAGAACGGAGCCGCCCTTGGCGTAGGTGATGCCGTCGAAGTTGACCTGCACGTCTTCGAGGTCGTTGATCGTGGCAGTGATCGGGTGGGTCGAGGGCAGCTGGTCCTGCTTGTAGGCCCAGCTCTTCTCCATCACGGCGAAAGTGGTCCACGCTTCGGTCCACTCGGTGGCCTCGGCGGTGGCCATGGTCGACGCCCACTCGGCGAACGACTCGTTCAGCCACAGGTCGTTCCACCACTTCATGGTGACCAGGTCGCCGAACCACATGTGCGCCAACTCGTGCAGCACGGTGACGACGCGGCGTTCCTTGATGGCGTCCGTGACCTTGGAGCGGAACACGTAGGTTTCCGTGAAGGTGACCGCACCGGCGTTCTCCATGGCGCCCGCGTTGAACTCCGGCACGAACATCTGGTCGTACTTGTCGAACGGGTACGGGTAGTTGAACTTGCCCTCGAAGTACTCGAAGCCCTGACGGGTCTTCTCGAACAGGTAGTCCGCGTCGAGGTATTCGAACAGGCTCTTGCGGCAGAAGAGGCCGAGCGGAATGACGCGCCCGTCGCTGGAGGTCAACTCGCTCCGTACAACGGCGTACGGACCGGCGACAAGGGCCGTGATGTAGCTGGAGATGGTGTGCGTGGGGGCGAACGTCCAGGTCTTGGATTCGTTGCCGGCATCCGTCGGCTCGGGCGTGGCGGAGTTGGAGATGACCTCCCAGGCGCCGGGCGCGGTGACCGTGAAGGCGAACGTGGCCTTGAGGTCAGGCTGCTCGAACACGGCGAAGACGCGACGGGAGTCGGGCACTTCAAACTGGCTGTAGAGGTAGACCTCGTTGTCGACCGGGTCGACGAAGCGATGCAGGCCCTCGCCGGTGTTCGTATATTCGGCGTCGGCTACGACGGTGAGCGTGTTCTCGGCGGCGAGCCCGTCGAGCTGAATCCGGATGCCGTCACTGACGACTGCGGGGTCGAGCGCGGCGCCGTTGAGAGTCACCGAGTGCACGCTGCGGGTGATCGCGTCGATGAAGGTCGACGCCCCGGGCGTCGCGGTGAAGTGCACCGTGGTCTCGCTGCCGAACGTTTCCGGACCGGTCGTGAGGTCAAGCGTGACCTCGTAGCTCGCAACGGTGATGAGCGCGGCGCGCTCCTGGGCTTCGATCCTGGTGAGGTTTTCTCCGGGCAACGGTTTCTCCATCTCGGTTTAGCGGTGTGCGCGCATGCTGACGCTCGTGACGCAGCGCACGGATAACCAGCCTAGCCAAGGAATTTGGTGTTCGCATGAGGGCATCCATCGGCATGCGGGCAGGGCCGTCGGCATAGGGTGAACCTCAATGACGAACCTCGAACTGCTCCGTGACGCCTACGACGCTCAGCTTCGGCTGTGGATGCCGGCCGATCGGGCCATGGGCATCCACTATGACCAGCAGGGCACGGTGTTACGCGTGTCGGGACGGAACCAGGGCTTCATCGAAACAGCCCGAGACGTGGGCGTGACCGGTGCCGCGCTGGACGCCCTGATCCGGCAGCACCGCAATTTTTTCGCGGCCCGCGGCGAGGCTGTGGAGTGGAAGACCCGCGGCCACGACCTGCCGGCCGATCTGCCGGTCCGCCTGGTCGCGGCCGGGTTCGTGCCCGCGGAGTTGGAGACGGTCGTCGTCGTCGAGACCGAACGTGTGGAGGCGGAGCCTGTGCTCCCGGCCGGCGTCCAGGTGCGGCAGGTCCATACTCGATCCGATTTTGAGCGAATCGCCGCTCTCCAGACCCAGGTCTGGAATTCGGACTATTCCTGGCTGGCCGGTCAGCTCGAGACCAGCGTGCGCGATGCCCCGCAGGACGTGCTCGTGTTCGTCGCGGAGGCCGATGGTCAGGTCGTCTCGTCGTGCCGGCTCGAGTTCACCCCGGGAACTGATTTCGCGGGGCTCTGGGGTGGATCGACCCTGGCCGCTTGGCGGGGCCGAGGCATCTACCGGGCATTGGTGGCCCACCGCGCCCGGCGGGCGCACGAGCGTCGAGTGCGCTACCTGCAGGTGGACGCCTCCGTCGACAGCAAACCGATCCTGCTGCGTCTGGGCTTCCAGGCCCTGACCACGACGACCCCGTACATCTGGATGCCGCCGACTGTCGGCTGAGCCGCCCAGGCGGCGCCGATCCCGTTCCCGGCGGCATTCGCTGGCCGGGACTGCGTTGCCCGAACCAATTCGACGGAGATATTGCCCGGATTGGGCCAAAAGCGGGCGCCCGGGTGCGAATACCCGAAAATCTCCGTCGAATTCGTCAGGGGGGCTTGCGGGGTCACCAGGTGCCGGGCTTGTAATCCTTCAGGAAGACTCCGCAGAGGTCCTCGCCGGCCTCGCCGCGCACGATCGGGTCGTAGACCCGCGCCGCGCCGTCGACCAGGTCGAGCGGCGCGTGGAAACCCTCCTCGGCGAGACGGATCTTGGTGGGGTGAGGCCGCTCATCCGTGATCCAACCGGTGTCGACGCTGGTCATCAGGATGCCGTCGGACAGCATCTCCTTCGCGCTGGTGCGAGTGAGCATGTTCAGTGCGGCCTTGGCCATGTTCGTGTGCGGGTGGCCGGGGCCCTTGTAGCCGCGGCCAAACACGCCCTCCATCGCAGACACGTTCACGATGTAGGTGCGGCGGGCCTCGGATGCCGCGAGTGAGGAACGCAGACGGCTCACCAGCAGGAAGGGGGCCGTGGTGTTGCAGAGCTGCACCTCGAGCATCTCCAGCGGGTCGACGTCTTGCACATTCGCAGTCCAGCTGTTTTCGTCGTGCAGGTCGGGCACGAGCCCGCCGGCGTCGATTGCGGTGCCTGCGGCGAGGCGCTCGAGCGACGAGGAGCCCGGCGCGAGGGCCAGCGCGGTCAGGTCGTCGGCGGTGAGCGCGGCTGTCGCGCCGGCCGCCGCGGCCAGGATCGGGTGACTGGTGACGGATGCCGCGAGCGCGGTGGGGTGCGCGTCGCTGGTGTGCCCGAACGTGACGATCTCTGGGAAGGTGCCCTCCGGCAGCGGCGACTGCTCGGCCTCGACCAGCATCGAGTAGGAGCCGGGGGAGCGGCGCACGGTCTGGGCGGCGTTGTTGATCAGGATGTCCAGTGGTCCGGCCGCGGCGACGGAGTCGGCCAGTCCGATCACCTGGGCCGGGTCGCGCAGGTCGATTCCGACGATGCGCAGGCGGTGCAGCCAATCGGCCGAGTCGGGCATGGCGCTGAAACGGCGAACCGCGTCGCGCGGGAACCGGGTGGTGATGGTGGTGTGGGCGCCGTCACGCAGCAGTCGCAGGGCGATGTACATGCCGATTTTGGCGCGGCCGCCCGTGAGCAGGGCGCGCCTGCCGGTCAGATCAGTGCGGGCATCCCGTTTCTCGTGGCTCATAGCGGCGCAGGCGGGGCAGAGCTGATGGTAGAAGGCGTCCACGAGGGTGTACTTCTGCTTGCAGATATAGCAGGCCCGCGGCACGAGCAGCTCGCCCGCCGACGCCCGGTCGGTGCCGAGGCGCAGCTGGGCGCCGATGGTCTCGTCGTCGATGCGGGTGGGCGCTCCTGTCGCGGTCGCGGCGATGACCTCGCGGTCGGCATCCGCTATCGCCTGGCGCTTCTCACCTCGGCGCACCATCTTCACCGACTTGAACATCTTGGCGGTGGCCTGCCGCACGGTGACGAAGTCAGGGTCTTCGGGGTCGATCTCGCTGAGCGAGGCAAGCACGCGTAGCGCAATGGCCATCTCGGCGGGGTCGATGCCCGCGGCGGACTCCACCCCGGGAACGGGCTCGGTCGAAGGCGTCGTGATCATCGGACAAGTCTACGATCCTCTTCCCGACCACCTGTTGCCCGAGCGGGCGACTGTTGCCGACAGGGCGGCAGCAGACGCCCGTTCGGGCGGCACATGGTGGAAAGGGTGTGGCTAAACCCTCAGCGTCTCCGGCTCGGGAGAGGACTTCGGCTCAGTCTCCGCCATCAGCGACGACAGGTCCAGCGACGAGGTCGGCGGCTCGTACGTGTCGTCGAACGGCATGTCGTCCGTGTCCAGGGTGGGGTTGTCGTCCTGGGTGGCGACGAGCTCCCGGGCTTCGAATACCGTGTCCACGCTGGGCATGGAGCCGCGCAGCGGACGCCCGGCAGACTCGCGCAGGAAGAAGATCGCGATGGCACCGATGACGGATGTTCCCATCAGGTAGTACGCCGGCATCATGTCGTTGTCTGTCGTGACGATCAGTGCGTCGATGATGAACGGCGTCGTGCCGCCGAAGATGGCCACCGAGAAGTTGTACGCGATGCCCATGGCTCCATAGCGGCTCTCGGTCGGGAACAGCGCCGGCAGGGCCGAGGCGAGGTTGGCTACGTAGAACGTGACGGGCAGGGCGATCAGGGCCAGGCCGAGCAACGTTGTCCAGATCTCTCCGACGCCGATCAGCATGAAGGCGGGGATCGAGAGTGCCACGGCAGTGGCCGAACCCATCCAGAGCACGGGACGGCGACCGATCTTGTCCGACAGGCGACCGGCCAGCGGGATGCAGAGAGCCATGATGACGAGGATCGGAATGGTCAGCAGCGTGCCGTGCAGCTCGTCGTAGCCCTTCGTGGCCGTGAGGTAGGTGGGCATATAGGAGGTGAGCGCGTAGCCGAGCGAGTTTGCCGCTGCCACCAGGATCATGGCCACCACGATGCCGCGCCAATGGGCCTTGACGATGCTGACCGGGCCGTTGGACGCGGTGGATTCGTCACTGAACGAGGGGTCGGCTGAGGCAAGCTCCTTGGCGTCCAGGGTGGCCTGGAAGGTGGGGGATTCCTCGATCTTCAGACGGAACCAGATAGCAATCAAGCCGAGCGGTCCGGCGATCAGGAACGGGATGCGCCAGCCCCAGTCTTCCATCACGGGCTGCCCGAGGGTGACCTGGAGGATGGAGACGAGTGCGGCGCCGATGGCGAAGCCGAGGTAGCTGCCCATGTCGAGCAGGCTGGCGAAGAAGCCGCGGTGCTTGTCTGGCGAATGCTCGCTGACAAAGGTGGTCGCACCGGCGTACTCGCCGCCGGTGGAGAAGCCCTGCACGAGTTTGGTGAAGACCAGCAGTGCGGCGGCGAGCATGCCCACTTGGGCGTAGCCGGGCAACAATCCCACGGCGAAAGTGGATGCTGCCATGAGCATCAAGGTCATCGACAACACCTTCTGACGGCCGATCTTGTCTCCGAGCCAGCCGAAGAAGACACCTCCCAGTGGGCGGGCTATGAAGGTCGCGGCGAAGGTGCCGAGCATGAAGAGCGTCTGCACGGTCGGATCGGATTCGGGCAGGAAGACCGGGCCCATGGTCGTGATCAAGTAACCGAACACGCCGACGTCGTACCATTCCATCGTGTTTCCGACGATGGTTCCGCCGAGAGCTTTCTTCAGTCTCGACTGGTCGACCACGTTCACGTGGGACACCTTTAACCGGCGCTGCAGGAGCGGATTCTTGGTCTTCACCGCGGTGCCGGCGGCGCCGGAATGGGAGCTTGTTCTGGGCATTGGAGCTTCTTCCGTGGAGATCGTGTTGCTGCGAAAAAAAGAGGCCCGCTTTCGGGCATAACGAACGATTTTAGCCGAAAATGGGCAACAACCAGACATTTTGCTGGGGATACCCACTCTGGACAGGGGTTTACGTGGGGCCTCCATAAGCGCTTTCCCAGCGGGGAGAGACATAGGCTGGTTCACATGGCTGACTCTGTGAAGTTCTGGTTCGACCCCTCCTGCCCCTGGGCCTGGATGACCTCCCGCTGGGTGGATGAGGTTGCGGAACTGCGAGGTTTCGACGTCGAGTGGAAGGTGATGAGCCTCGCCGTCCTGAACGAGGACCAGGATGTGTCCGAGGAGCACCGTGCGTTCTTCCCCAGGGCCCTCAAGTACACCCGACTGGTGGCTGCCGCACAGGAACTGCACGGTCAGAAAACGGTCAAGGCGCTCTACGACGCCCTCGGCGCTCGGATTCACCCTGGTGGCAGCATCAACCCCGACGAGGTCATTCCCGCCGCTCTCGCCGAGGTGAGCCTGCCGGCTTCCTTCGCCGCATGGGCCGACAGCGACCACTACGACGGGCAGATGCGTGCTAGCCACTTCGACGGTATGAAACGGGTCGGCCAGGATGTCGGCACCCCCGTCATCGCCGTGAACGACGTGGCGTTCTTCGGACCGGTAGTGTCTCCGGCCCCCAAGGGCGACACAGCACTCGCGCTCTGGGACGGTGTCGTCGCCGTGGCCGGCTACGACGGGTTCTTCGAGATGAAGCGGACGCGCACTGTGGGCCCCCTCTTCGACTAGCGCCCCCGATCGCCGGGAGGTGTGGCCCCACCGCGGCGGGCGGTCGACGCGCTGGGACGACCGCCCCCTATCGCCTTGAACGGCTGGCTGTACCGGGGCTTTTAGCCCCCGGAATCAGTCCACGCACGTCTGCGTGGTGATGGCGACGCCCGATCCGGTCGGCCCGCCGCCGTAGACATAGTAGAAGCGCATTCTTTCGTCGCCGGGGCAGAGCCCACCCGTGACGACGGTCGTCGTGACCAGGGGTGCGACGAATGAGGAAGTCAGGCACAGGGCCATTCCTGCACCACAAACGAGTGTGACGGCGGCCCCGATGCCGCCGCGCTGGATGCCGAGCTGCTCAGTGTGGCTGAACTCCATGTACATGCGTCCGCCGGCTGTGGTCCCGACATCCATCGTTTTCACGGGCCCGCCGACGACATGTCGGGCGATGGAGGCCTCGGCCGGTGGAGCGGGGACTGCCTGTGCGGCTCCCGTTCCGGTGACGGCGAACGTGGCGGCGAGGAGGACGGTTGCCAACGCGGTGATGGGTTCGGTGAGTCTCAAGAGTCACTTCCGTTTCGTATGGATTCGTCGGTTGCGCATGAAGATTCGGTCTCGTATCCGGCCGAGCCTAGACGGGCACCACAACGTGCGTCACGTAGTCACTTCGGGGGACACCGGGAAACCCGCGGAATCGGAGTACCCCCGCCCCGGAACACGAGCGAACCAGAGGCGCGGCCGAGTAAATAGAATCGGTGCATGCGCATTCACATCGCCACTGACCATGCCGGACTCGATTTCAGTCACCAGCTGGCCACGCACCTCACCCAGGCCGGCCACGAGGTCGTGGACCACGGACCGGAGGTCTACGACGCCCTCGACGATTACCCCGCTTTCTGCATCCGGGCGGCCGAGGCCGTCGTGGCCGACCTGGCCCTCGGCGTCGACGCGCTCGGCGTCGTGTTCGGCGGCTCGGGCAATGGCGAGCAGATGGCGGCGAACAAGGTGAAGGGCGTGCGCGCCGCGCTGGTCTGGAGTCTCAGCACCGCCAAGCTCGCGCGCGAGCACAACGACGCGAACGTCATCTCGATCGGTGCCCGGCAGCACACCATCGAAGACGCCATCGAGTTCATCGACGCCTTCATCGCCGAGCCGTTCCCCGGCGATGAGCGCCACTGCCGCCGCATCCTGCAGTTGGCGGAGTACGAGACGCACCGCACCATCAACGGCACGCGTCTCGCCGACTGACTGTGCCTGAGGGTCATTCCGTTCACCGCATTGCGCGCCAGTTCGCCCGCAACTTCGTGGGCAAACGCATTCGGCTGTCATCGCCGCAGGGTCGATTCGTGGACGGCGCGAAGATGCTCGACGGCCACACCATGACGGATGCCCGTGCCGTCGGCAAGCAGATGTTCCTGGAGTTCGACAACGGCCTCTGGTTGCGCGTGCACCTGGGGCTCTACGGGGCCTGGGACTTCGCCGGGGATATCCATGCCAGCGGCACGGACGCCGCCATCAGAGGTCGCCGGCGACGGAACGTCGGGCCGGCCGCCGCCGCCGTCACGCTCGACCTGGCAGGGGAAGACTCTCTGCAGAGCATCGGCGCGCCCCGCCTGACCCGGCTGAGGATGGCGGAAGACGAGCAGGTCAGCGTCGGCGCCGTCGGGTTCCCGCCCGAACCCGTCGGCCAGGTGCGGGTGCGCCTGCTCGCCGGCGACGTCGTGGCGGACCTGCGCGGTCCCACGGCCTGCGTGGTGCTCGACCCCCAGGAGGTGCAGGTGGCCATGGACCGCCTCGGCCCCGACCCGCTGCTCGACGACAGCCGCGCCGCCGAGGACCGCTTCGTCACGGTAGTGCGGAAGAAACCCACCCCGATCGCACGTTTGCTGATGGACCAGTTGGTGGTCAGCGGCATCGGCAACGTGTACCGGGCCGAGCTTTTGTTTCGCGCGGGGCTGAATCCCCACGCGCCCGGCAGGTCGCTCAGCGACGAACAGGCCCGGGCGCTCTGGAAGGACTGGGCGCACCTGCTGAAAATCGGCGTTGCGACCGGGCAGATGATGACCAGGGACGGCCTCAGCGACGCGGCCTACGGGCGCGCCCTGCGCAGACGGGCCGACCGGCACTGGGTCTACAAGCGGGAGGGTCTGCCCTGCCGGGTCTGCGGCACCCACATCGCCCTCGAGGAGATGGCCGCCCGCAAGCTGTATTGGTGCCCGAAATGCCAGTCCTGAGCCGATGTGACCCGATCCGATCCGACTTGACCTGAGCCCCACAGCAGAGAACGGGAACCCGATGAGACACACCCCCAGTTTCGCCCTCGACGATCCGGCCGAGATCCGCCGTCTCATTCGGGACAACCCGTGGGCCACGCTGATCAGTCACACCGAGTCGGGCCTGGTGGCCTCGCACTACCCCGTGATCCTCGACGAGGAGGCCGACGAGGCAGACGGTGTGGTGCTGGTCAGCCACGTCGGACGACCCGACGAGGTCCTGCACGAGCTCGGCCGGCACGAACTGCTGGTGATCATCCAGGGCCCCCACGGTTACATCTCGCCCGGCTGGTATGACGCCGCGCCCGCCGTTCCCACCTGGAACTTCGTCACAGCGCATCTGCACGGCACGCCCGAGCTGCTCAGCGACGCGGAAAACCTCCGGGTGCTGGATCGCCTGGTCGACCACTTCGAGGAACGGATGCCCGAGCCGCGCCGCCTGTTCGGCACCGAGGCGAACGCCGCCTACGCCGCCCGCATCGTGGCCGGCACGGTCGGCTTCCGGCTCACGGTGAGCCGCTTCACCGCCAAGAGCAAGCTCAGCCAGAACAAGCCGGCCGAAACCGTGGCGCGCATCCTGGGCGAACTCGACGGCGACGGGCCCTATGCCAGCCCGGCACTTGCGGCCGAAATGCGCCGGGTGCACGGAGGCGACCGGTGAGCACGGCCACGCCTGCGCCGGCCACGAGACCAGCGCGCACTCCGGCAACCGCGGCGGCGGCGCTCGTGTTGCGGAACGCGCGGCTGCCGGGCAGCGACGAGAGCGTCGACACACTGATCGTCGACGGCCGGGTGCACCGACTCGGGTACCTCGGCGAGGCGACTGCGGGCATCCGTTCGGTCGATCTGGACGGTCGTTGGCTGATCCCCGGCCTGTGGGACAACCACGTGCACTTCAGCCAGTGGGCGCAGACCGCACAGCGGCTGGATCTGTTCGGTGCGGGCAGCGCCGCAGCCGTGGCGGCTCTCGTCGCCGGGCGGGCGCCGAGCGTGGGCCAGGGGGAGACCCTGGTCGGATTCGGGTTTCGCGACGGTCTGTGGCCGGATGCCCCGAGCCGTGCCCTCCTGGACGCCGCCGCCGGCACCGTCCCGGCCGTGCTGATCAGCGGTGACCTGCACGCCTGCTGGCTCAACTCGGCCGCGCTCGCCCGGCACGGTCACCCAGAGCACCCCACCGGACTGCTGCGCGAAGAGGACTGCTTCGCCGTGGTGCGGGCGCTCGCCGAGGTGCCGGACGAGGTGATGGACGAATGGGCCGACGCTGCCGCCCAGGCCGCGGCATCCCGCGGGGTGGTCGGCATTGTGGAGATGGAGATGGACTGGAACCTCGGCACCTGGCTGCGGCGAATGCGGGGCGGCACAGACTCGCTGCGGGTGGAGTTCGGCATCTACACCCAGCACCTGGAGCGTGCCATCGCCCTCGGGCTGCGGAGCGGGGCCGGAATAGACGGCACCGGCGGGCTTCTCACTGTGGGACCCTACAAGGTGATCACCGACGGGTCACTCAACACACGCACCGCGTATTGCGTCGACGAGTATCCGGGCCTGGAGGGCCGGCCCGGATCCCGGGGGCTGCTCACGGTGCCGCCGGAGGAGCTGCTCGCCCATGTCGGCCGGGCCGTGGGCGCCGGCATCCGCCCCGCAGTGCACGCCATCGGTGACCACGCGAATGCGCTCGCCCTCGACGCCTTCGAACGGCTCGGCTGCACGGGCAGTATCGAACATGCGCAGCTGCTCGCGCCGGAGGACGTCGCCCGCTTCGCCCGGCTCGGTGTGGTGGCGAGCGTGCAGCCCGAGCACGCCCTCGACGACCGGGACGTCGCCGACCGTTACTGGGCTGGACGCACCGACCGGGCTTTCGTGCTGAAGAGCCTGCTGGACGCGGGGGTCACGCTCGCCCTCGGGTCCGACGCCCCCGTCGCTCCGCTGGACCCGTGGGTGGGCATCGCGGCCGCCGTCGGGCGCACGCGCGACAGCCGGGAACCGTGGCACGCCGAGCAGGCCGTGTCGCGGCAGGCAGCGCTCGCCGCATCCGCCCGCGGCCGGCACCGGGTTCTGGTCGGGGACGTCGCCGACCTCGCGGTCTGCGAGATCGACCCGTTCGTCGCCTCCGTGCCCGATCTGCGACGGATGCCCGTGGCCGCCACCCTGCTCGCCGGCCGCTTCACCCACACCACCCTCTGATCTGGGGGGTTTACCCCCGATGCAATGCGGTTGGCAACGGGATGTTGCCGGCGTGACCCTTCGTTCAGGCTGAGTTCCGACAGACTTACTGGAGGACACCATGACTGCGACGACCGGAGCCGACATCACCGCACTGACGGGCACGCCAAGCACGACCCCCACGACCACCCGCCGCCGTCCCGGCTACGGCGCGCTCTGGCGCCGAACACCCCGGGAAGTGCTCTTCCTGCTGCTGACACTCCCCGTGGTCGTGATCGCGCTCACCGTGTTGAGCTCGGTCTTCTTCACCGGTGTGGGGCTCCTCGCCGTCGTCGTCGGGATCGTCGTGGTCGTGGCGTCGCTCTACCTAGCCCGCGGCTTTGGCGCGGTCGAACTCGTGCGCCTGCGTTGGGCCGGCCAGCCCGCCGTCACCCCGCCGCGGTGGGACGTGCCGGGGGAGCCTGCCACCACCATCCGTGCGCTGCTCGGCCCGCTCGTCAACGGGCACTATTGGCTCTACCTGTTGCACGGCATGGTGGTGAACTTCGTGCTCGGCCTGGTCAGCTGGACCGTTACGGTCAGCTGGCTGTCGGTGGGTCTGGGCGGCATCAGCTACTGGTTCTGGGGACGATTCCTGACCGACACGAACGGGGTCTGGCTGCACGAGGTGATCCTGGACTGGATGCTGCCGGGCAACACCCTGCAGATCGACCCGCTCCTGGGCGAGAGTCTCTTCCAACTCGGACTCGGCCTGATCTTCCTACTCACCTTGCCGTTCATCACACACGCATTCACCCAGCTGCACCAGTTCGCCGCCCGCGGAATGCTGGGCGCCTGGCGGTCCGAGGCGCTGCAGCGCGAGGTGGCCGACCTCAGCGCGTCGCGCGGGGCAGCCGTCGCGGCGGAGGATCAGTCCCTGCGGCGCCTGGAGCGGGACATCCACGACGGCCCGCAGCAGCGCCTGGTGCGCCTGCAGATGGACCTCGCCAGCGCCGAGCGCAAGCTCGGGACAGACCCGGATGCTGCGCGTGCCCTGATCGTGGAGGCCAGGGAGCAGGCGCACGACACCCTCGAGGAGCTGCGGGCACTGTCCCGCGGGCTGGTGCCGCCCATCCTGCAGGACCGCGGCCTCCTCGCCGGCCTCGAGTCCCTCGCCGCGCGCAGCACCATTCCGGTGCAGCTCGAGCTGCAGGTCGAGCGGGCATTGCGGCTGCCGAGCGAGATCGAGCGCAGCGCGTATTTCGTGGCAGCGGAGCTGCTCACGAACGCCGCCAAACACTCCCGGGCCACGAGCATCCGTCTGCACCTGGCGCTGCGTATCGTGCCGGAGGGAGGCGGCAGTGACGAAAGCACCTCCGACCGCACCGCGGGCACCACGTGGCTCGACCTCTGGGTGATCGATGACGGCATCGGCGGCGCGCGGCTGATCGACGCTCACGGCCTGCAGGGGCTCGACGAGCGGATGCGCGGCCTGCGCGGCGTACTCTCGGTGCGGAGCCCCACAGGCGGACCGACCGCGATCGGGGCCCACATTCCGTTGCCTGCGGCCCGGCCGACGCGCGCCGTCGCCGTATCCTGAACGGATGACCGACCTTGCCTCAGCCCCGTCCGCACCTTCGCGCGTCCCTCCGCTGCGTCTCGTGCTGGCCGAGGACTCGGTCCTGCTCCGCGAAGGGCTGATCCGCCTGTTCGACGAGGCGGGGTTCGAGACCGTGGCGTCCTACGGCGATGCGGATTCCCTCCTCGCCGAGATCGACGGACTGCGACCCGATGTCGCCGTGCTCGACGTGCGGATGCCGCCGACCTTCCGGGACGAGGGTGTGCGGGCGGCGCTGGAACTGCGCCGCAGGCTGCCGTCGGTGGGCATCCTGCTGCTCAGCCAGTATGTGGAGGGCACCTACGCGCATGAGCTGCTCGCCGCCGGCAACGGGGGACTGGGCTACCTGCTGAAAGACCGGGTGGCGTCGCTCGACGAGCTGCGTGATGCCGTCACCCGGATCAGTGCCGGTGGCACTGTGCTCGACCCGCAGGTCGTGCGTGAGTTGCTGGCCCGCCGCACCGACCCCCTCGCGGCCCTCACGCCGCGCGAGCGGGACGTGCTCGGGCTGATGGCGGAGGGGCGTACCAACGCCAGCATCTCCGCCATGCTCGTGATCGGCGTCGGCGCGGTCGAGAAGAACGTCACCGCCATTTTTCAGAAGCTGGGACTCGACGACTCGGGTTCCGACCACCGCAGGGTGCTGGCCGTGCTCACCTACCTGCGACATTGACCGGCTCCTGAGCAGCCGGATGCCCCACTCGGCCCGGTCAGGAGGAGAATCGGGTCATGAGTGAGATCGAGAATTCCAAGCTGGCCATCATTGGCGCCGGGGCCGTCGGGTCGTCTCTGGCCTACGCGTCGCTGATTCGGCAATCCGCCCGCGAAGTGGTGCTCTACGACATCAATGGCCCCAAGGTAGAGGCGGAGGTTCTCGACCTGGCGCACGGCACCCAGTTCACGGGGGCGTCCAGCGTGGCCGGTGGCAGCGACCTCGACGCCATCGTGGGCGCGAACATGGTCGTGATCACAGCCGGGGCACGCCAGCACCCAGGTCAGTCCCGCCTCGAGATGGCCGGCGTCAACGTGGGCATTCTGCGGGACCTCATGCCCAAGCTGGTCGAGCGGGCCCCTGACGCCGTCTACATGCTCGTCACCAACCCCTGCGACGCGCTGGCCTATGCCGCACGCCAGTTCAGCGGGCTGCCGGCCGCACGCGTCTTCGGCTCCGGCACGGTGCTCGACTCGTCCCGGCTGCGCTGGATGCTTGCACACCGGGTGGGTGTCGCGATCGCCAATGTGCACGCCGTGATCGTCGGCGAGCACGGGGACTCGGAATTCCCGCTTTGGTCCCAGGCCCGGATCGGCCCGGTCTCTCTGGCGCAGTGGGTGCAGGACGATATCTCGCCCAAGGATCTGGTGCCGTTCTCGGAGGCGGAGTTCGAAGAGATCACCGAGAGCGTGAAGACCGCGGCGTACAAGGTCATCGCGGGCAAGGGTGCCACGAACTACGCGATCGGGCTCTCCGGTGCCCGCATCGTAGAGGCCGTGTTGCGCGACGAGGGTGCGGTGCTCCCGGTCAGCTCGGTTCTCACCGACTACCGCGGGGTCAGCGACGTGGCGCTGTCCGTGCCGAGCGTGATCAACGCCGATGGGGTCTCCCGCGTGATCGAGGTGCCCTTCAACGACAAGGAGCAGGAGCTGTTCGAACACTCGGCGGCGACGCTGCGGACGACCCTGAACGGGCTGGGCCTCGACTGAGACGATGATCTGGAGGGGATGACGGGAATCGAACCCGCGCCATCAGTTTGGAAAACTGAGGCTCTACCATTGAGCTACATCCCCAGGCACAGTCGCCTGCGCACTCACATATCGTAGTACACGTCGGGCGACACGTGCTGCACCATCCGGCCCGCGGCATCCGGCCTGTGCAGTAGGCTTAACGCGGTCGTTCCGTCCAAAGCGTGATTCTTGCGCGCCAGGCGGATGCCCACCACCGGGTCGAGATATTGTCCGGGGCGTAGCTCAGCTTGGTAGAGCGCTCGGTTTGGGGCCGAGAGGTCGCAGGTTCGAATCCTGTCGCCCCGACCATCACCCCCACATACATCGGTCGAACACAGGAGATTGCCACGTGAAGTCCACGGTAGAAAAGCTGAGCCCCACTCGCGCGAAGGTCACCATCTCGGTGGCCCCCGAGGAGTTGAAGCCCAGTATCACCCACGCCTACGGCCACATCGCCGAGGACATCAACATTCCCGGCTTCCGCAAGGGCAAGGTCCCGCCGGCCATCATCGACCAGCGCGTGGGCAAGTCCGCCGTGCTCGAGCATGCGGTCAACGAGAGCCTCGACGGTTTCTACCGTGCGGCCGTGACAGAGCACAAGCTGCGCCCGCTGGGCCGTCCCGAGGCCGACATCGTCGCCTGGCCCAGCGACAAGGACTTCTCCGGAGACCTTGAGCTGGCCATCGAGGTCGACGTGCGCCCCGAGATCGACCTGCCGGTCTACTCCGGCCTGAAGCTCACCGTCGACGCCGTCGAGGTGTCCGACGACGAGGTCACCGAGGAGCTCGACAACCTGCGCAGCCGCTTCGGCACGCTCGTCACCGTCGACCGCCCTGCCACGAAGGGCGACTTCGTCCAGATCGACCTGATTGCCGCCATCAGCGGTGTCGAGGTCGACAACGCCACCGGCATCTCCTACGAGCTCGGCTCCGGCGATCTCATCGACGGCATCGACGAGGCGCTCGACTCCCTCAGCGCCGGCGAGACCACCACCTTCAACTCCAACCTCATGGGCGGAGACCACGAAGGCGAGACCGCCGAGATCACCGTTACCGTCGGCGCCGTGAAGGAGCGCGAGCTCCCCACCGCCGATGACGACTTCGCACAGATCGCCAGTGAGTTCGACACCATCGCCGAGCTGACCGAGAGCCTCAAGGGCCAGGTCGAGCGCTCCAAGGTCTTCGGCCAGGGAACGCAGGCCCGTGAGCTGCTCGTCGAGCAGTTGCTCACGTCGGTCGAGGTTCCGATCCCGGCCGCGATCATCGAGGACGAGGTTCGCCGACACCTCGAGGGCGAGAACCGCCTCGAAGACGCCGAGCACCGCACGGAGGTCACCGAGTCCAGCGAGAAGACCTTCCGTCAGCAGATCCTGCTCGACACGATCGCCGAGGCCGAAAAGGTCCAGGTCAGCCAGGACGAGCTCACCCAGTACCTGATCCAGGGCGCAGCGCAGTACGGCATGGACCCGAGCGAGTTCGTTCAGGCCCTCAGCGGCAACGGTCAGATTCCGTCGATGGTGGCCGAGGTAGCCCGCAACAAGGCCCTCGCCATCGCCCTGGGCAAGGCGGAAGTCGTTGACTCCAACGGCAACGCCGTCGACCTGTCCGAGTTCGTCGCGACCGCCGATGAGGCCTCCGACGAGGACGTAAACGGCGACGAGAGCGAAGAAGACGCCACTGACGCTGACGCTGACGTGGAGGCCGCCGAGGCCAAGGCAGCCAAGGCCAAGGCAGCTAAGGCCGCCAAGGCCAAGGCCGCCGCGGCCAAGAAGAAGGCTGACGCAGCCAAGGAGTAGCACCAGCACCGCTCACGCGGGAGCACGGGCCGGATGTCACAGACATCCGGCCCGTTTCGCATTGCCGCCCTGCGTCCTGTGCCGCCCCGGGTTCTCCTGCCCCGAACGAATTCGACGGAGATCTTCGGGTTCTGGGCCGACTTTTTCCGGTTCTTGTGGTGTGACGGTCACAATCTCCGTCGAATTGGGTCGGAGTGACGGATGCGCGTGGCGCAGCAGGCGGGCACGGAGCCGTGAGACGGGGCGCGGCAGGGGGGCACGAGGCAGCGCGTTATCTGCCGAGGGCGAACACAGCCGTTCCGGAGCGTTGGCTCCTATAGATTCATTCTGAAGCGACAAGTGAAACGGAGCGCGACATGGCCGAAATGACACCCACACCCGGCGTTTTTGACCGACTGCTGAAAGACCGCATCATCTGGCTGGGCTCAGAGGTTCGGGATGAGAACGCCAACGAGATTTGTGCCAAGATCCTGCTGCTGGCTGCAGAGGACTCGGAGCGGGACATCTTCCTGTACATCAACTCGCCCGGTGGATCGATCACGGCGGGCATGGCCATTTACGACACGATGAGGTTCGTTCCAAACGACATCGTCACCGTCGGCATCGGGCTCGCAGCGTCGATGGGGCAGTTCCTGTTGTCCTCCGGCACCAAGGGCAAGCGCTACATCACGCCCAACGCTCGCGTGCTGTTGCACCAGCCGTCCGGCGGGTTCGGTGGCACGGCCGCCGACATCCAGACCCAGGCCAAGGTCATCCTGGACATGAAGAAGCGGATGGCCGAACTCACGGCAGAGCAGACCGGCAAATCGGTCGAGCAGGTCCTCATCGACAACGACCGCGACAACTGGTTCACCGCTGACGAGGCTGTGGCCTATGGTTTCGTCGACCACCTGCGCGGCTCCGCGTCGGAAGTCATCGGCGGCGGCGGCACCGACGACTCAGTGAACAAGAAGTAGGACGGGCAGACGACATGGAATTCACCAATTTTGGTCACCAGGCCGGGGGTCGCGCTCCGCAGTCACCTGAGGCCCGTTACATCCTCCCCACGTTCGAAGAGCGCACGGCCTACGGCTACAAGCGCCAGGACCCCTACGCGAAGCTCTTCGAGGACCGCATCATCTTCCTCGGCGTGCAGGTCGACGACGCGTCTGCGGATGACGTCATGGCCCAGCTCCTCGTGCTCGAAAGCCAGGACCCCGACCGCGACATCGTGATGTACATCAACTCACCCGGTGGTTCCTTCACCGCGATGACAGCGATCTACGACACCATGCAGTACATCCGACCGCACATCCAGACGGTCTGCCTCGGCCAGGCGGCATCCGCAGCGGCCGTTCTGTTGGCCGGAGGCACGCCAGGGAAGCGCCTCGCCCTGCCGAACGCCCGCATCCTCATCCACCAGCCCTCGGCGGGCGGGCAGGGTGGCGGTCAGGCCTCCGACATCGAGATCCAGGCCGCGGAAATCCAGCGGATGCGTGAGTGGCTGGAGTTCACCATCTCCCACCACTCCAACCGCACCGCGGAGCAGGTTCACAAGGACATTGACCGCGACAAGATCCTCGGTGCACCCGAGGCGCTCGAGTATGGCCTGATCGACCAGATCCTGACCAGCCGCAAGATCGTGCCCACGCTCGTCAAATAAGCGAGCGAGACGTGAACGCGACGGATGCCCGGGCTCAGCTGAGCCTGGGCATCCGTCGCGTTTGCCATGTCGGCGGCTTCCGCCAAACGGTGCCGGAACGTTATTCGACAGAAGCGGTCAGCCTGCACCCGTGGTCCACGGGCACAAGCTAGGCTCAATGCAGCTAATCGATGGAGGAGGCTGACGGATGGCCCGAATAGGCGAAAGCGCCGACCTGTTGAAGTGCTCTTTCTGCGGAAAGAGCCAGAAGCAGGTGCAGCAGCTCATTGCGGGCCCCGGCGTGTACATCTGCGACGAGTGCGTCGAGTTGTGCAACGAGATCATCGAGGAGCGCCTGGCTGAGGCCACCGCCGAAGACGGCGCCGGCGAATTCGAACTGCCCAAGCCGAAGGAGATCTTCGGCTTCCTCGAGGAATACGTCATCGGTCAGGAAGCCGCCAAGCGTGCGCTCGCCGTTGCGGTCTACAACCACTACAAGCGAGTGCGCTCCCGTGCCACCCTGACGGCCGCGGACGCGATCCACGATGATGTGGAGATCGCCAAGTCCAACATCCTGCTGATCGGCCCGACCGGTTGCGGCAAGACCTACCTCGCGCAGACTCTCGCGAAACGTCTCAACGTTCCCTTCGCCGTGGCGGATGCGACGGCCCTCACCGAGGCCGGCTACGTCGGTGAAGACGTGGAGAACATCCTCCTCAAGCTGATCCAGGCCGCGGACTACGACGTCAAGCGTGCCGAGACCGGCATCATCTACATCGACGAGATCGACAAGATCGCGCGCAAGGCCGAGAACCCGTCGATCACCCGTGACGTGTCCGGCGAGGGCGTGCAGCAGGCCCTGCTGAAAATTCTCGAAGGCACCGTGGCCTCGGTTCCGCCGCAGGGCGGGCGCAAGCATCCGCACCAGGAATTCATCCAGATCGACACCACGAACGTGCTGTTCATCGTGGCTGGCGCGTTCGCGGGACTCGACGACATCATCTCCACCCGGGCCGGCAAGAAGGGCATCGGATTCGGCGCTCCGCTGCACAGCAAGGGCGACGACGTCAACCTGTTCAGCGAGGTTTTGCCCGAGGACCTGCACAAGTTCGGCCTGATCCCTGAGTTCATCGGTCGCCTCCCAGTGGTCACCACCGTCACCCAGCTCGATCAGGTGGCCCTGATGCAGATCCTGACCGTGCCGAAAAACGCACTCGTGCGACAGTACCAGCGCATGTTCGAGCTCGACGGCGTGGAGCTCGAGTTTGAGCAGCCGGCGTTGGAGGCCATCGCCGACCTCGCGGTTCTGCGCAAGACCGGCGCCCGCGGCCTGCGCGCCATCATGGAAGAGGTTCTCGGGCCGATAATGTTCGAGGTGCCGTCGAGCGCCGAGGTGGCGCGTGTCGTGGTCACCCGGGCCGCCGTACTCGACAACGCCGAGCCGACAATCGTGCTGCACAAGCCTCGCCGGGTGGACAAGTCCGCCTAGGCTCTGCGGCCCGCCCCACGCTGTTTCAGCACCCGTTCTTTCAGCACCCGCCCCTGCTTTGGCACCCCTGAGCCCGGAGGGCCGCCGTGTATCAGCCCGTCTTCGCCGGCGTCGTGGCGGCGATCACCGGATTCGCCAGCTCGTTCGTGCTCGTCATCGCCGGGCTGCTGGCCGTGGGTGCGACCGATTCCCAGGCGGCATCCGGACTGCTGGCACGGGTCTGAGGGGCACTGATCGTGCTGAGCGGCCTGTGGCCGGTGCTTGGGGCGAGCCATCACGAGCATCCCGGAGCCGATGGCGAGTGCGATGCTGGCGGGCACTCTGTTTCCGATCTGCCTGGCTCCGGTGACGGCATCCGTTCAGCAGCCTCTGCTGGCGGTGCCGGTCGTAGTGGTCTGGCTGGTGGTGTTCAAGCTGGCGCGGCCGTGGGCGGTGCCGGCGGTCATGGTCGTGGCATCGGTGTCGCCCTCAGTGTGGGCACGGACTGGGTGACCGCGGCGTCGTCGGCGCCAGCCCTTGTGTTCGTGGTACCGGCATTCGACCCGTTCGTGATCGTGAGCCTGGGCCTGCCGCTGTTCATCGTGACGATGGCCGGGCAGAACGTGCCCGGCTTCGTGGTGCTGTCCACGTTCGGTTACCAGCCGTCGCCCCGTGCCATCCTGGTCGGCTCCGGCCTGGCGACCGCGGCGGGATCGGTCTTCGGCGCGCACGGCATCAATCTGGCGGCGATCACGGCCGCGCTGATGGCCAGTCCCGAGGCACACCCCGACCGGTCGAAACGGTGGATCGCCACAGCGTCATCGGGGGCGGCCTACTTTGTGCTGGGCCTCGGTGCCGGCTACGCGGGCGCACTCGTGGCGGCCTCTCCGCCCATTCTGATCACCGCCGTGGCGGGCTTGGCGCTCCTCGGTGCACTCGTCACGAGCATCACAGGAGCGCTCGAGGAGGAGCGGCACCGCCTGGTCGCGGTCGCGACGTTCCTGGTCACGGCATGGGGCATCTCTGTGCTTGGCATCGGTTCCGCATTCTGGGGACTGCTGCTCGGCGGTGCGGTAATGCTCTGGCTTGGGTGGGGGCCGTATCGCCGGGCGTAGTCTTTATCTTCGAAGGTTTATTCACACCTATAAAATTTGCATGGTGCATATGTTCGACTTGAGGTAAACTCTTGTTTGTGACCAACCTTCTGGAACACCCCGCAGCGGATGCCGTTCCCGGCCCGTCCGCGGCGGCGCGGGTGGTGGCCGAGCTGCAGAGTCTCGCGGGTGTACTCGGGTCGACGCTGGCGTGTGCGGGGGTGCGGAGCTTCGACGATGACGGGCTGCTGCAGGTGACCGGTGCGGTGGAGGTGCTCGGCCGCCGGGTGGACGCGTTGCGGGTCGCGGCGGCCGCGGAGGTCGCCGACCGGTCGCGGCCCGAGCTCGGCACCGGGCAGTTGTCGGCGAAGAAGGGCTGCCGCAATGCCGGGGAGCTGCTCGAGCGGGTGACGCTGGTGTCGGGGCCCACGGCGGGGCGGCGGATGCAGTTGGGCAAGCAGCTCCGCACGGGCCTGTCCCTGGGCGGGAAACCCGTGCCGCCCACCTTCCCGGCCACGGCGGCCGGCCTGGCGTCGGGAGCGATCGGCGTGGACACGGCCGACGCCATCCTGACAGCGTTGACGCCCACGCTGCGCTGCACCGACCTCGACTCGGTGCAGGCCGCGGAGAGCGAACTGGTGGCGTCCGCCACGGGCACGAACGGGGCAAGCCCAGTGCCGGCTTCGGCGGATGAGATCCGGTGGCAGGGCTCCGTCTGGAAGGCCGTGCTCGCACCCGACGGGTCCCGGCCCGACGACCACGCGGTCGCGGCGCGCGGGTTCCGACTCGGCCGGGAACGGGAGGGCGTCGTTCCCGTCTCGGGCCTGCTGATGCCCGAGATCGCGGGCAAGCTCCACCGCCTGTTCGACGCGTACCTGTCGCCGAAGAGCGCGCCGGTCGCCTTCCACACCGAAGAAAAAGCCCACCGGGAGGGCCTGACTCCGGAGGAGGCGCGCGAACAGGCTTTACTGGAGCGGGATGACCGCACACCCGACCAGCGCCGGCACGACGTGCTCGCCGTGATCCTCGACGTGGCCTCCCGCGCAGGGGAGGCGCCGACCATCGGCGGCGCCCCCGCCACAATCCTCGTCAGCGTGCGGGAAGAAGACCTGAATGCGGACTTCGGGCAGGGCCGGGGTGTCGGCTGGATCGACGGCGTCGACTCCCCGATCGCGATCAACGCCGTCACAGATCTGATCAGCACCGGCGGCCAGCAGAAAGTCGTGATCAACAATGAAGGCCGCATCATCGCCCTCGGCTCCCCGGAGCGCTGCTTCACCCCCGCACAACGCCGGGCCATCCAACTCCGTGACACCAGGTGCATCATCCCGGGCTGCAAAATCCCGGCCGGCATGACGGAGATCCATCACGTCATCCCGCACTCCGAGGGCGGGCCGACGCACACCGACAACGGGGTCTGTCTCTGCTGGTGGCACCACCGCTACCTCGCCGCGTCGGGATGGGCCATTCGCATGGTCCGCGGCGCGGTGCAGATCATGGCACCACCCTGGCTCGAAACCGGAGTAAGAGAATGGCGCAGCGTCACGAAGTCACGCACGCGGATGACCGACGCCATCGAACGCACAAACGTCACCCGAGAGGACCACTGATCAACTCGCCCGTTCTCTGGTCTTCGGTCTCTGTTCGCCCGTTATCTGGCCCTCGGCCGCTGGTTTCGCCAGACCCGACCGCCGCAGGGCCCGGCACCGGTTGTGGCGCTAGTTCAGGCCGCGGCGGTCGAGGAGGGGCTGCCTGGAGGCGTCGCGGCCGCGGAAGTCGCGGTAGGCGCCGAGCGGGTCGGTGCTTCCGCCCACACCGAGCAACCGGGACCGGAACCGCTCGCCGTTGGCTCGGGTGAGACCGCCGTTCTCCTCGAACCACTCGCCGGTGTCGGCGTCCAGCACCTCGCTCCAGATGTAGGAGTAGTAGCCGGCGTCGTAGCCGCCCGCGAAGGAGTGTGCGAAGTAGGTGCTGGCGTAGCGCGGGGGCACGGCAGGGTTGTCGAGGCCCACAGCGGTGAGAGCGGATGCCTCGAACGCTGCGACATCCGTCACCATCTCATCGGCATCGATTCGGTGCCACGCCTGGTCGAGCAGCGCCGCGGCAAGGTACTCGCTGGTGGAGAACCCCTCGTTGAACGTGGAGGAGGCCTGGATCCGATCGACGAGGTCTTGCGGCATGTGCTCTCCGGTCACGTGGTGGCGGGCGTAGTTGGCGAGAACCTCGGGCCAGAGCATCCACATCTCGTTGACCTGGCTGGGAAACTCGACGAAGTCGCGGTACACGTTGGTTCCGGCGAATTTCGGGTAGGTGACCCGGGCGAACAGGCCGTGGAGGGCGTGCCCGAACTCATGAAAGAGCGTGACGACCTCGTCGAAGCTGAGCAGGGTGGGCTCGCCCGTTGCCGGCTGGGGCACGTTCAGGTTGTTGCAGACGATCGTGGGCGTGCCGAGCAGCGTTGACTGGGAGCTGAGCGAGTTCATCCACGCGCCGCCACGCTTTGAATCGCGGGTGTACACATCGATGATGTACAGGCCCACGGGGGAGCCGTCAGCCTCCGAGACCTCGAACACGCGCGCCCCCGGGTGCCAGGAGTCGAGGTCGGGGCGCTCGGTAAAGGTGACACCGTAGAGACGGGTGGCCGCGTAGAACACACCGTCCCTCAGTACGCGTTCGAATTCGAAGTAGGGGCGCATCGCCGCCGTGTCCACAGCGTAACGCGCGCGGCGCACCTTCTCGGTGTAGAAGGCCCAGTCCCAGGCGGCCAACTCGAAGTCTCCGCCGTCCGCATCGATCTGCGCCTGCAGGTCGGCCTGCTCGACACGCGCGTTGCGTGCCGCGGCGGGGGCGAGGTGCCCGAGCATGTCGGCAACCGCCTCCGGGGTCTTGGACGTCTGGTCAGCGGTCACGCCGGCGGCGTGATTGGCGAATCCGAGCAGTCGGGACCGCTTGGCCCTCAGCCGGGAGATCTCGAGCACCAGGTCACGGTTGTCGAACGCGCCGCCACGGATGCCGCGGGAACATGAGGCAGCCAGTAGTCGCTCCCGAACACCCCGGTTGGTCAGCTGTGCCAGGTACGGGTGCGAGGTGGGCAGCACCAGGGTGATCACGTACCGGCCGACCAGACCCCGCTCCGTGGCAGCCTCTGCTGCGGCGGAGACCTGGCCGGGTGTGAGGCCGTCCAACTCGCTCACATCGTCGAGCACGAGCGCCAGGTCATTGGTATCGGCCAGCAGGTTCTTCTCAAACCGGGTGGTGGCGGTGGAGAGCCGCTTGTTGTGGTCGCGCAGCCGGGCTTTGTCGTCGTCGCCGAGACCGGAACCGGCCAGGGTGAACTCGGTGAAGTACCGCTCCACCAGGTAGCGCGCCTCTGGTTCCAGAGCCAGCGCGTCCCGCTGCTCGTGCAGGCTCGCGATCCGGCTGAACAGGACAGGGTCCAGGCTGATGGCGTCCGCGTGCGCCGCGAGGAGCGGGGCCAGCTCTTGCTCGAGTGCCTCGGTGAACTCGCTTGAGTCCGACGAGCTCCGGTTGAAGAACACGTCAGCCACCCGGGTGAGTAACTGCCCGCTGCGCTCGAGGGGCACCATCGTGTTGTCGAAGGTGGGGGCATCCGTGGTCGCACAGATCGCCGAGATCTCGGCGAGCTGCTCCTTCATGCCGTCCAGGAACGCCGGCCGGTAGTGCTCATCGGCAATCAGCGCGAAGTGGGGCAGCAAGAAGGGCAGCGTGCTGGTGCTGGCGAAAGGGTTCATTTCTTCACCCTGTCACATCGTCGTACACAGCCACATTTCGCCCCTGAAAGTATTCCCGCGCACGCATAGGATCGGATCATGATCGACGAGCCTGCACGTCCCGAGACCGCGCCCCGGGAGCAGTACACGCACGGCCACCACGAGAGCGTGCTGCGCTCGCACACCTGGCGTACGGTGGCGAATTCGGCGGCCTATCTGGTGCCGCACCTGAAACCCGGTCAAACCCTGCTCGACGTGGGGTGCGGGCCGGGCACGATCACGGTCGACCTTGCCCGCCGGCTCTACCTCGGGCAGGTCACGGGCATCGACGCGTCTGAGCCGATCGTGCGGCGCGCGGCTGGGCTGGCCTTCGATGAGGCGGTGCGGAACGTGTCGTTCCGGGTCGGCGACGCCTATGCTCTCGACTTCGCCGACGAGAGCTTCGATGTCGTGCACGCGCACCAGATTCTGCAGCACCTTGCAAACCCGGTGGCCGCCCTGCGGGAATTCCGGCGGGTGCTGAAGCCGGACGGCATCCTCGCCGCCCGCGACGTCGACTCCGGGGGAGTGATGTACCACCCGAAGCTGCCGGGCCTGCAGCTCTGGGAGAACGCCTTCCGCGACGTGCAGAACTGGAACCAGGGCGACCCCGACGCCGGGCGATCCCTGAAGGCGTGGGCGCGCCAGGCCGGGTTCGGCCAGGTGGACTGCTCGGCGTCGATCTGGTGCTTCGCCTCGGATGTCGAACGTGAGTGGTGGGGGCAGTCCTGGGCCGAGCGGGTGATCGAGTCCGACTTCGCCGCGCACGCCATCGAGGTGGGTGCGGCCGACCTCGCCGACCTGCGGATGATGCGGGCTGCCTGGCTGCACTGGGCCGGCGACCCCGATGGTTGGTTCGGCGTGCCGCACGGCGAGATCGTCGCCCGGAAGTAGCCCGTGCCCTTCCTCGATCGACTCCAGCACTGGGCCCGGGTCCAACCCGACGCCACCGCCGTCACGGTCGGCGCGGACCGGCTCAGCTTCGCCGCGCTTCGCGATGCCGCCACGGCGCGCCTTCCCGCGACGCCGCGGATCTCGGTCGTCTGCCGGCCCAACGGCACCGCGTTCGCGATTGCCTTCGCCGCCGGCGTAGCGGGAGGACGCCACGCCGCGGTGCTGGACCCCGGCTGGCCCGTCGCGCAGCGCCTGGCCGTGGAGGCGCGGCTGGCTGGACTCGGCGCGGAGACTGGGCCGGCTGGGAAGGACGGGCCCTTTGCGGTGGTCGGGCACGTTGGCGTGCCCCCGCTCGGCGCGGAACTGCGCGACGGCCCGCCCGGCCGGGACTTCCTCTACGGGTTCACCTCCGGCACGACGTCCGCGCCCAAGGCCTTCACACGCAGTCGACTCTCCTGGCAGCGCTCGTTCGCACTGGGCGCTGAGTTCTTCGGTTTGACCCGGCACGATCGTGTCCTGGCGCCCGGGCCTCTGTCTGCCAGCCTCACCCTCTACGCCCTCGCTGAATCGTTGCACACTGGCGCCGCCTTCGTCACGCTGCCGCGCTTCTCCGCCGCCGAGGCCGTCGCCAGCGTCACCGCGGAGGGCATCACCCGGATCGTGGCGGCGCCGACCGTGCTGCGTCTCATCGCCGCGCATGCGCTGTCGGTTGGATCGCCCGGCACGGGACTCACCGCCATCGTGAGCGCCGGGGCCAAACTCGACCTGGCATCTCGGGAGCTGCTGCGGAGCTGGGCGCCGGGAGCACGCGTGTTCGAGTACTACGGGGCGGCCGAACTGAGCTTCGTGACGGCATCCGTGCTGTGCCCCGGCGACGCTGTTCCCCTCTCGGCGACCGCCGTCGGGCAAGCTCTCCCTGGCGTCGAGGTGCGCATTCAGGACGACGCGGGGCGCGCTCTTCCGACCGGTATCGCGGGCACTATCTTCGTGCGCAGCCCGCTGGTGGGCAGCGGCTACGCCTGGGGTGACGACGGCGAGGCCTTCCGCCGCGAGGGTGACTGGTGCACGGTCGGCGACCTCGGCTTCCTCGACCGGGATGCCGTGCTGCACCACCTCGGGCGTCGCGCCGACCTCATCGTCACGTCCGGGCACAACGTTTACCCGCAGCAGGTCGAAGCCGCCCTGCGCGATATCCCCGGCGTCGAGCACGCGGTGGTCACCGGGGTGGCCGACCCTGTGCGCGGAACCCGCGTGGTGGCGGCGGTCATCGCCGGTCCCGAGGTGGACGCCACCTGCCTTCGGTCGCACGTGGCGACCTTGCTCGCCGCACCTAGCCGGCCACGGGGGTACTACGCCCTGGCGCAGCTGCCGCTCACCCCGTCCGGTAAGATCAGCCGCGTGATGCTGCGCCGCTGGATCGAGGACGGTGACGCGCATGTGCACCCGCTCCGCTGACCTGGGCTGGCCGGCCGAGGACTCGGCTGCCGCCGCTGCGCTCGGCCCGGACGCAGCCCGGGAACCGGTGATCGTGCTCGCCCGACGCACCGCGTTCGGTCGCCGGAACGGAGTCTTCGGCCGGGTCCGCGCCGAGGATCTCCTCGCCCCCGTGCTGAACGCCGTGGTCGCGGCGGGCGGCGTGCCCGCATCCGCCATCGACGACGTCATCATCGGCAATGCGGTCGGCGGTGGCGGCAATGTGGCCCGCTTGGCCGCCCTGACTGCCGGTCTGCCGGCGAGCGTGCCGGGCCTCACCATCGATCGGCAGTGCGGTTCCGGCCTCGAGGCCATTGTGCTGGCGTGCCGTCTGGTTGCCGCGGGTGCCGGTGACCTCTATCTGGCCGGGGGAGTGGAGAGCACCAGTACCTCGCCGCTGCGCGCACACCGGCTCACCTCGGCCCCCGGGCTGCCGGACTTCTTCGACCGCGCACGCTTCTCCCCGGATTCGGTCGGTGATCCCGAGATGGGTGTCGCCGCCGAGAACGTGGCCGATCGCTACGGTGTGTCCCGGCAGCGGCAGGACGCCTTCGCGCTCCGCAGCCACCGGCAGGCCCTTGCCGCGGCGGATGCCGGAGCGCACGCACCCGAGATCGTGCCGGTGCCCACGGAGGCCGGCCCGGTCAACTGGGACGAGGGTCCTCGACGGGGTCTGACCGAGGCGCTGTTGGCGCGGTTCGCACCGGTTTTCCGGCCGGGGGGAACGGTCACCGCCGGAAATACCTGCGCGGATGCCGACGGCGCCGTCGCGGTGCTGGTCACCAGTCGCCGGCGGGCGAACGAACTCGGCCTGACCGGCTACCTCCGCTTCGTCGACGCCGCGGCCACTGGAACCGACCCGAACGTGCTCGGCATTGCCGGTGCCGAGGCCGCCCGCCTCGTGTTGGCGCGGCAGAGCCTGACCGGGGCGGACTTGGCCAGGATCGAGTTCAACGAGGCCTTCGCCGCCCAGGTGATCGCGTCCCTCGACCTGATCGGCATTCCGGAGCAGAACGCCAACCGCGAGGGTGGTGCGCTCGCTCTCGGGCATCCGTTCGGCGCCAGCGGAGCACTGCTGGTGCTGCGACTGCTGCAGCAGTGCCGCGCCGCGGCGGAGCCAGGGGAAGCGGCCCTCGCGGCGGTCAGCATCGCGGGCGGCCTGGGCGTCGCCGCCCTTTTCCGCTGGGAGGGCCCGGAGTCGCACTCCATGTCGCCGACGAGACACGAATGAGGGCAGCACGCATGCTCCGACCCCGCAAGCCTCACGTCTCGCCAGTGTCTGACTGCGAGAGAAGCTAGATCCAGTCGTCCTCGTCGTCGAGCACGATCGACGGCTGCGTGATGGTGGCGCTGTCCTCGTCCTTGTCATACCGGATGACCGTGCCGTCGTCGAGTTCGAGCACAGGGCTGCCCTCGAGCCAGGTCAGCGTCCAGCGCCAGGAGCTGGAGTCTTCCGCCAGCGCGGTGAGTTCCTCTTCGACCGCGTGGACGGCGATCTCCACGACGTGCGGCAGCCCGGCCGGTACCGGGCTGCCGAGGGGCCAACGGCTTCCCATCTTCATTTACAGCTCAATCTCATAGGTCACCCAGTCGGTGCGCGTGGCCACATCGTCATACAGGTGCTGAGCGGTCTCGTTGTCGGCCGCGGTCAGCCACTGCACCGTACCGAGGTGGCGCGTGGCGGCGTATTCCGTGGCGAATTCGATCAGAGCCCGACCGACACCCGTGCTGCGCGAGTCCTGGGACACGAACAGATCGTCGAGGAACAGGCCGCGGGTGGCGGTGAGGGTGCTCGGAACCTCGCGGTAGTGCGCGAAGCCGATGAAGTCGCCGTCATCGTTGACTGCGACAGCGCCGGTGAGGGACTCGTTCTTGTCGATGATCCAGCTCCAGACCTGGAGCGCCTTCTGATCGGTCAGGCTGCTCTTGTAGAACTCGCTGTAGCCCTCGAAGAGTCCCAGCCACGAGAAAAAGTCTTTGTCGCCGAGCGCGCGTACCTTGATTGACATTCGGTTCTCCTAGTTCTCTGTCACCGTGGCGAGCACGATGTCAGTGACAGCCAATTCGCTGCCTTCAATAAAAACCAACTCCGAGATGCGGCCAACGGCCCTCAGATCGGCGGCAGCCTGCCTGAGCAGGGCAATCTCTGCAGCCGTACCACCAATTACAGCAGAAATAACGGCGGATTTCTGGGATGCTTTCGCATCCGTCTTCGCGCGGCGGATGCCGGTGAGCGCCCGGCTGGACAGGTCCAGCAGAGCCACGTTGCCACCAAGCCCTCCGCCGAGGTCGGCCTGCACAGGCCAGGGGGCCGTGTGGATCGACGTGTCGTTCGACCATGACCAGGCTTCCTCGGTCGCGAAGGGGACGAACGGGGCGAACAGGCGCAGCAGGGAGTCCAGCGCGGTGCGCAGGGCAGCCACGGCCGACGCCTGCCCGGATCCGGCCTCGCCGTAGGCGCGTTCCTTGACCAATTCGAGGTAGTCGTCGCAGAACGTCCAGAAGAAGCTCTCAGTGAGCTCCAGTGCACGGGCGTGGTCGTAGCCCTCGAACGCGGCGGTGGCCTGGCCGACGACGACGCTGAGCCGTGCAAGCATGCTCTGGTCGAGAGGTTCGGTCACGGGCGCGTCGGCTGCCCCGTCGAAGGCGAGGATGAATTTCGACGCGTTCAGGATCTTGATCGCCAGGCGACGTCCGATCTTGATCTGGGTCGGATTCTTGGGGTCGAAGGCGGCATCGGTGCCCAGGCGCGACGATGCGGCCCAGTAACGCACGGCATCCGAACCGTGCTGCTCGAGCATGTCCGCCGGGGTGACCACGTTGCCCTTGGACTTGGACATCTTCTTGCGGTCTGGGTCCACGATGAAGCCGGACAGGGCCGCGTGCTGCCACGGTGAGACACCGTGTTCCAATTCGGCGCGCAGCAGGGTGGAGAACAGCCAGGTGCGGATGATGTCCTGGCCCTGCGGGCGCAGCGAGTACGGGTAGACCAGGGCGAAAAGCTCAGGGTCGCGCTCCCAGCCGCCGGCCAGCTGCGGAGTGAGTGAGGAGGTCGCCCAGGTGTCCATCACGTCCACCTCGCCGACGAAACCGTTCGCCTTGCCGCGCTGCTCGGCCGCGTAACCCGGCGCGGTATCGGAGGACGGGTCGACCGGGAGCATCTCGCGGGTAGCGACGATGGGCTGGTCGAAGAGCGGGTTCGCGGCGGAATCCAATGGGTACCAGATCGGCAGCGGAACACCGAAGAAACGCTGGCGGGAGACGAGCCAGTCGCCGGTGAGGCCGTTGACCCAGTTCTCGTAGCGCACGCGCATGAATTCGGGGTGCCACTGCAGGTCGGTTCCGTGTGCGATCAGGCGGGCGCGCAGCTCCTCGTCGCGGGCGCCGTTGCGGATATACCACTGGCGCGTCGACACGATCTCGAGGGGCTTGTCGCCCTTCTCGAAGAACTTGACCGGGTGCACGATCGAGCGGGGCTCGCCGATCAGGTCGCCGCTGCTGCGGAGCAGGTCCACCACGGCCGCCTTGGCGGAGAAAACGGTCTTGCCGGCCAGTTGCGCGAACGCTGCCTGCCCGGCCTCGCTCGTGATCGCCTCGGGCGTGTCAGCGATGATGCGGCCGTCGAAGCCCATAATGGCTCGGTTCGGCAGGTCGAGTTCACGCCACCAGATCACGTCGGTCACATCGCCGAACGTGCAGATCATGGCGATTCCGCTGCCCTTGTCCTTCTGAGCGAGGTGGTGGGCCAGAACCGGCACCTCCACGTCGAAGAGCGGGGTGCGCACGGTCGTGCCGAACAGTGCCTTGTAGCGCTCGTCGTCCGGATGCGCTACCAGGGCCACGCAGGCCGGCAGCAATTCCGGGCGGGTGGTTTCGATCTCGATCGTGCCGCCGTCGGGCTGTGTGAACGCCACCCGGTGGTAGGACGCCGGCATCTCCTTGTCTTCGAGCTCGGCCTGCGCGACTGCCGTGCGAAAGGTGACATCCCACAGGGTGGGAGCCATGGCCTGGTAGGCCTCGCCGCGTTCGATGTTACCGATGAACGCCGCCTGCGAGGAGACCAGGGAATCGTGCCCGATCGTGCGGTAGGTCTGGGTCCAGTCGACGCTCAGGCCCAGCATGCGCCAGACGGCCTCGAACTGTTTCTCGTCCTCGATGGTGAGGCGCTCGCACAGCTCGATGAAGTTGCGGCGGCTGATCGGCAACTGGTCGGCGGCCTTGGTGCTCTTGCCGTCGCCGCCCTCGAACGGTGCGGTGAAGTCAACGGCGTAGGGCAGCGACGGGTCGCAGCGCACGCCGTAGTAATTCTGCACGCGGCGCTCGGTGGGCAGGCCGTTGTCGTCCCAGCCCATCGGGTAAAAGACGCTCTTGCCGCGCATCCGCTGGAAGCGGGCGACGACATCCGTGTGCGTGTAGGAAAAGACGTGGCCGATATGCAGCGAGCCCGAAGCGGTCGGCGGTGGGGTGTCGATGGAGAAGACGCTCTCCCGCGTGGCAGAGTCACGGTCGAAGCGGTAGGTGCCGGCCTCTTCCCACGAGCCGCCCCATTTGGATTCGAGGCCTTCGAGGGCCGGTTTTTCCGGAACGCTGGCGGCGGTCATGTTTCTCCGATTCGATCTGTGCGGCACCGTGTCGTTGGTGAAGTGCCTGAGTATTGGGCCTTACCTAACTTACCGGATGCCTCGACTCCCCCCGACTGCGGGTCTCGCCAGGTCGCGCAGGGCCCCTGGACTCCGTGATCGAAGTGCTCTCCGCCGCGGTCAGCTCCTGGCAGTTCACCTACCGTGACCCGGACCGGTGGCAGAAACCGGCTCTGCGCGCCATCGCAATCACCTGCCTGAACCTTGTGATCATGCCCGGGTGGCGGGCGCGAAGCGGCGCGCGGGTGTGGAGCTCGGCATCGCCTGCGAGATCGCCGACGCCCGTCAGCTATTGCTCTGCGCGTGGCTGTCTGGGGCGATGCGGCTCGTCCTGGCGGCCAACGCGCTCCTCGGCTGGGCCTGGGCCGATTCGGTCGCAGCGCTCGTGGTCGCCGGGGTCGCGATCAGGGAGGGTGCCGAAGCGTGGAGTGGCGAGGCCGGGCCAACCAATTCGACGGTGATTATCTCGTGCGCGAGCTTGTGAGACGGGTTTCGGGCCGTTTTTGGCAAAATCTCCGTCGAATTCGTTCGGGACGTAATCGCTGTTTGGCGAGTGGCGAACACGGTCAGCCCGTCAGAACCCGATCCGGGGCACCGCGCCCAGAAGCGCCTGCGTGTACGGATGCTCGGGGGCGGCGAAGACCCGGGCCGTGGCACCGGTCTCGACGATGCGCCCGTCCAACATCACGGCGACCTGGTCACTGACGTGCTGGATCACCCCTAGATCGTGGGAGATGAACAGCAGGCTGAGGCCAAGGTTTCGCTGGAGCTCGTCGAGAAGGTCGAGCACCTGAGCCTGAACCGTCACGTCGAGTGACGACACGGGCTCGTCGCAGATCAGGATCTGCGGGCCCGACGCCAGTGCCCGGGCGATGCTGACCCGCTGCCGCTGACCGCCGGAGAGCGACAGCGGGCGGCGGCCGAGCAGACCCTGCGGCAGCCCCACGGCTTCGAGCAGGCCGAGCACGCGCAGCCGGTCGGCAGCGCCGGCGGATGCCCCGACGCGCCCGGTGCGGCGGGCTCCGCCGGCGACCGCGTCCCGGAGGACCTGCTCGACGCTGAGCCGCGGGTCGAACGAGCTGAGCGCATCCTGGTAGACCGCGCCGAGGTGTGGTCGCAGCGCGCGACGTTCCTTCTCCGGCACGGCGCTGAACGCCTGGCCGAGCACTCGCACCTCTCCGGCGTCGGGGCGGGTCAGCGCCAGCGCGAGGCGGGCCGACGTGGTCTTTCCGGAGCCGGACTCGCCCACGATGCCGAGCGTCGTGCCGCGCTCGAGCCGGAACGAGACACTGTCGACCGCGAGCTGCTCGCTGCCATCCGGCCGGGTGAAGCGCTTGACCAGTCCGATGGCCTCGAGCACGGTGGTGGGGGAGGTGTCGCGGTCGCAATCGTCCGGGGACGACCCGGGAGCCACACCTGACTGGTAGCTCAGGGAAGGCAGCACGGGCTCGGCCGCCCGAGGGTTCAGGCGAAGCCCGCGCGGCTTGTCCACCGGGATCGCGGCGATCATCGTCCGGGTGACCGGATGCCGGGGCCGGGTCAGCACCTCGTCGGCCGGTCCCTGCTCCACGATGCGCCCGTCGCACAGCACAGCGATCCGGTCGGCGATGCGCCCGACCACGGCGAGGTCGTGGCTGATCAGGAGGATGCCGGTGCCGGCACGTTTCAGGGTCGCCAGAAGGTCCAGGATCTGCGCCTGCACGGTGACGTCGAGCGCGGTCGTCGGCTCGTCGGCGATCAGCAGCGGCGGGTCCAGGGCGATCGCGGCCGCGATCAGGGCGCGCTGGCGCTGTCCGCCGGAGAGCTCGCCCGAGCGTTTCCGCATGGCGTTGCCGGCGTCGGGTAGACCGACCCGCTCGAGGGCCTCGAGTACGCGGGTGTGCCGTGCGGCGGCGTCCAGGCGGGTGTGTAGCCGCAGCGAGTCGGCGATCTCACGGCCCACCGGGCGCAGCGGGTCGAGCGAGACGAGGGCATCCTGCACCACCAGCCCCACGTCGCGCCCGCGCCGGCGCCGCCACTGGGCCTCGGAGAGGTTCTGCACATCGGAACCCGCGAGGCTCAGTTCGTCGGCACGCACCCAGGCGTTGTCGCCGGCCAGGCCGAGCAGGCTGCGCGCGGTGACGCTCTTGCCCGAGCCGGACTCGCCCACGATGGCCAGGCACTCGCCGGGGGCCACCTCGAACGAGACGCCGTTCAGCACAGGGTCGGCGCCGTCTTTTGGCCCGAAGCCCACGACGAGGTTCCTTACTCGCACGGCCGGGGCAACCCCCGCGGCAACCCCGCCCGGCCCTTCACCGGCGCCGGTCACACTCGCGGCCCCGGGGACACCCACGTCGGTCTCGTCGCTCATGCGTGCCTCATCCGTCGTTCGATGCCGCGGCCGAGCGCCGTCGCCGACACCGCCGTCAGCACGATGAACAGGCCGGGGAAGAAGCTCATCCACCAAGCCGAGCCGATGTAGGTGCGCCCGGCGGCGAGCATCGCGCCCCACTCCGCGGCGGGCGGCGCCGCGCCCAGGCCCAGGTAGCTCAGCGCCGACGCCCAGACGATGGCCTGGCCGATGCCGAGCGTCCCGAGCACGAAGAGCGGCGCGAGGGCGTTGGGCAGCACGTGGCGCACCAGGATCCGGCCCGGACTTCGCCCGAGCACGGTCGCCGCTTCGACGAAGGCGGAAGACCGAACCAGAATGAGCTGGCCACGGATGATCCGGGCATAGCCGGGTGCGGTCGCCAGGCCCACGGCGACGGTCGCCGTTGCAACGCCCGGTCCGAAGATCAGGATGAAGAGCAGAGCCAGCAGCAGGCCGGGGAACGCGAACAGTACTTCGAGGAACCGGTTCACGGTGAAGTCCACGACGGGGCCGAGCATGCCGGCCAGGGTTCCGAGGACGAGTCCAAGGCCGAGGCCGATCATGGTGGCGAGGGTGCCGATCAGGAGGGAGCTACCGGTGCCGTGGCTGACCCGGGTGTAAATGTCTCGGCCGGACTCGTCGGTGCCGAACCAGTGTGCGGGAGAGGGGGTCTGGAACGCCGACAGTGGATCGATTCCGAGCGGGTCCCCAGGGGCGACGAGCGCGGGGAACAGCGCCGCCGTGATCAGGAACAGGCCGAACAGTCCGGCCAGAACCTCGGCCACGCCAAACCGATGTGAGGGGGATGTCCGTGGCGACCTGCCCAGCCCGGCCTGGATCTCGAGGTCGCTCATCGTGCTCGCAGCCGAGGGTCGGCGATGCGCTGGGCCAGGTCGGTGAGCAGGGTCATCAGAATGTATCCGACGGCTACGATCAGCACCGCACCGACCACGACGGGAACGTCGCGGACCGTCACCGCGTTCAGGAGCGTGCGCCCGAGGCCGGGCCGAGCGAAGATCGTCTCCACCACCACGGCCCCGCTGATCAGGGAGCCGAAGGCCCAGCCGGAGAGGCTGATGGCCGGCAGAGACGCGTGCCGGATCGCGTGCACCCAACGCACACCGAGCTCGCTCTCGCCTCTGGCGCGGGCGGAGAGCACAAACGGTGACTCCAGCGCGGTGAGCAGGGACTCCCGCATGATCTGGCCGAGGAACCCGGCCAGCGGCACGGCAAGGGTCAGCACCGGCAGCACCAGACCGGCGGCCCCGGGGGTGCTGATCGGCGGCAGCCATCCCAGCCAGACACTGAAGAGCACGATCAGTGCCGTCGCCAGCCAGAAGTGCGGTAGGGCCGCGGCCACGATCTCCAGGCCCGAACCCACGGTCCAGGCCACGCGTCCGCCTCGGCTGGACCAGGTCGCCAAGCCGAGGGCGAGCAGCCAGGCCACTCCGAGAGCCAGCACCGCGAGCAGCAGGGTGCCTCCGAGCTGGCCGATCAGGAGCGGGGCGACGTCCTGATTGAGGGCATAGGAGCGGCCCAGATCCCCGGTGATCAGGCGCCCCAGCTGCGCCAGGTACTGCACCAACACGGGCTGGTCGAGCCCGTACTCCGCACGCACCGCGGCCAGTGCCTCCGGCGAGGTCTGCGATCCTGGGCCGCCCAGGATGGCCTCGGCCGGGTCGCCCGGGATCAGGCGCACGGCGAAAAACGTGAGCGTGGCCACCATCCAGAGCACGAAGGCCGCGCCGCCCAGGCGGGCCAGAACGACCCTGGCGGCCCGTGCGACCGGCGCGACCCGCGCTACTTCAGCCACGCATCGTAGAAGGTGGGAGTCGACACGGTCGGCAGCGCTCGGGCGCCCACTACGTCGGTGCCGAGCAGGTAGTGGTTCTGCTGGTCGAACAGCGGCAGGATGTGGAAGCCCTCGAGCACCTGGTTCTGTGCGTCGGTGTAGAGGGCGGCGCGCTGATCGACATCCGTCACCTGGCCGGCTTCGGTGAGCAGGGCGTCGATGGCCGGGTCGTCAACCTGGGCGTGGTTGGCGAAGTAGCCGCTGGGCGCCGGGGTGATGCCGTCGGAGTGGAAGAGGATGCGCAGAACGTCGGGTCCGACCTTCGTGTACGGGGCGCTGACGGCGTCGTAGTCGTTCTCACCCAGCGCGGTGTACCAGCTGGAGAGGTCCATCGGGCTGAGAACAACCTCGAAGCCGGTCTCCTTCGCGGTGGCCTGGATCTGTTCGAACACAGACTGCTCGGCCGGGATGGACTGGTTCGTGCTCACGGGGAAGTCGACCGTGAGGCGCAGGCCGTCCTTCACCCGGTACCCGGCGGAATCCCGCTCGGTCCAGCCGGCGTCGTCGAGCAGGTCCGCGGCCGTCTGGGGGTCGTAGTCGAAAAGGTCGGGACGGGAAACGGCGAGCGTTTCAGCACTGGAGAGGGCGGAGTACGAGCGCTTGGCCGTGCCCTGGAACAAGCTGGACACGGCGTCATCGACATTGGCCGACCGGATGAACGCCTCCCGCACGAGGGGATCGTCGAAGGGCGCTCGGCCGGAGTTCAGTTCGATCCGGTTCGACGCTCCCGGGCGCGGGGCGTCGAGGTGCACGATGGCGTCACTCTTCTCGGCCGCCGCGATGGTGTCAGGCTGGGCGTTGTCGATCACGTCGGCGTCGCCGGACTGCAGCGCCGCATAGCGGGACGCGGAGTCGGGGATGAAGCGCCAGACGATGGAGTCGAGGTAGGCCGGCCCGGTGTGGGTCGCATCCTCCGGCGGCGAGCTGTAGTCGTCGTTGCGCACCAGGGTGATCGATTCCTGCTGCACCCACTTCTCCACCTGGAACGGGCCGGTGCCCACGGGGGAGGCGCAGTTCTCGTCCTGACTGCGGGCCAGAGCAGTGGGCGATTCGATGGCCAGCCACGGCTGCGAAAGAGATTCGAGCAGAGCGCTGTCGGGTTCGCTGAGCACGAAGCGCACCACGTTGCCGGAGACCGCCTCAGTGCCGGTGACCTTGCCCAGGGCCAGGTAGCCGGTGGACGAGCCCGTGTTCGGGTCCTGGAGGTGTGCCACGTTCGCCTGCACGGCTTCCGCGTCCAGCGGGGTGCCGTCGGTGAAGGTCACGCCAGCGGCAAGGGTGAAGTCCCAGGACAGCCCATCGGCGCTCTCTGTCCACGAGTCCGCCAGCCAGGGGATGATCGTGCCGTCGGCGTCACGGGACACGAGCGACTCGAGGTACTGCGTGCTGACCAGGGCCTGCGGGTAGTTTCCGCCTACGTGCGGGTCCAGGCAGGTGGGCTCGGCGTCGCCGGAGGCATACGTCAACGTGCCACCGGAGACGGGTTCCGTGGCCTCGGGGGAGTCGGTGGTGGCGCAACCGGTGAGCAGGATGCCGGTGGCGACGAGGCCGACCAGCCCGGTCAAGGTGCGCGATGCGCGGTGGGTGTGCCCCGAAGTCTGCATGGTGGTTCTCTTTCCGCGGCGCCCGGTGGGCCGAGTGTGCAAGTGTTGGACTCGTGCAATTGTTGGACTCAGTCCACAAATAGAATGGACCAACCCCATCGTAGAACACCGTAATGACCTGCCCGATCACGGACCAAGGCGGCCCGGGCGGCCCCGTGGATCCTCGCGGGCGATGCTCGAAGAGGCTTCCGCTGAACTGTTCCTCGAACAGACGTATGCGGGCACCACGATCCTGCAGATCACCCGGCGCGCGGGCGTCAGCCGGGCCACTTTCTTCAACTACTTCGCAGCCAAGAGCGACCTGCTCTGGGTGGACGTCGACGCCGGCCTGGCCGGATTCCCGGTCGCGCTCGAGGAGTGCGCTGACGCGGCGGGGCGCACGCAGGCCGTGGACACCGTGGAGCGGGCGCTGCTACAGGTCTGCGCCGCCTTCGGTCCGGGTCATGTGCCCTGGGCGCTCACCCAGTACGAACTCATGGGCACGGCCGGCGAGCTGGAGGCATCCGCCCTGTCTCGCTTCATGGCTCAGGCGTCGCTGGTCACGCGCTTCACCGGGGCGCGCATGGGCCCCGGCAGCGAACTCGCCAGCCGGGCCTTCGCCATGGCCGTTCTGGCCGCCGCCGCTGCCGCCGCCGGAGTCTGGGCCCGCACCGGGGTCAACCGTGGAGCGCTGGCGACGTATGTCGGCGCCGCGATCGCACCCGTCTGCGCGGGATATCGGTCGACACACCCCGGAGTCGACGCGGGGTAGAATCATCGTGCATGACTGTGATCCGGCCATCACCGGTGAGTCTTCGGAAGAACGGAAGCCACTTCGCGGTGGTTCCCAGTAGAACCGAACGGGTCGGGCCCGTCACAGCCTCAGAACAAGCGGTTTTCCGAGGTTCCGGCCCCGGAAAGCAAGCGAGGTGGTACCGCGGCGAGTCCCATTCGGAGTCGGCGTCCTCGTGGAACAGGGGCAGATCCGCGCTCTTCCATCAACGGAAGAGCAGCGCCTGCCCGACTCGTCCAGGAGAAACATGACGTACCCCCAAGGCCAGCAATCCGGTTCGGCAGACCAGCAGCCCGCCGGCATCGTGCCCTCGCCGAACTTCCCCGGGATCGAAACCGACGTGCTCGCGTTCTGGCAGAACGACGGCACCTTCCAGGCGTCGATCGAGAACCGAGCGGGTGCCCCCGAGTGGGTCTTCTACGACGGCCCGCCCTTCGCCAACGGGCTGCCCCACTACGGCCACCTGCTCACCGGGTACGCGAAGGACCTGTTCCCGCGCTTCCAGACCATGCGCGGAAAGCAGGTGCACCGTCGCTTCGGCTGGGACACGCACGGTCTGCCGGCCGAGCTTGAAGCCGAACGTGAACTCGGCATCACCGACAAGAGCGAGATCGAGAAGATGGGTATCGGCGCGTTCAACGCCGTCGCCCGCAGTTCGGTGCTCAAATACACCAAGGTGTGGCAGGAATACGTCACCCGCCAGGCGCGCTGGGTCGACTTCGAGAACGACTACAAGACCCTCGACATCACCTTCATGGAATCCGTGATCTGGGCTTTCAAACGACTGCACGACAAGGGCCTGGCCTACGAGGGCTACCGGGTGCTGCCGTACTGCTGGCGCGACCAGACACCGCTGTCCAACCACGAACTGCGCATGGACGACGACGTCTACAAGATGCGCCAGGATCAGACCGTCACGGTCACCTTCCCCCTGGTGGGTGCCAAGGCCGAGGCCCTCGGACTGACCGCCGTGCGCGCCCTCGCCTGGACGACCACCCCGTGGACGCTCCCGACGAACCTGGCGCTCGCAGTTGGCCCCGAGATCGTCTACGCCGTCGTTCCGGCCGGGCCGAACGGCACCCCGGATGCGACCGTGCTGCGGGAAAGCCTCGCGGCATCCGTCACTGCCACCGAGGTTCTCGGGGCCGAGTACCTGATCGCGATCGACCTCGTCGGCAACTATGCCAAAGACCTCGGCTACGACTCGGCGGCCGACGCTGTCACTGCCGTGTCGCGCACCGTTCTCGGCGCCGACCTCGAGGGTGTCGCCTACGACCGCCTGTTCGACTACTACGCCGACACCGCGGTCTGGGGCACCCAGAATGCCTGGATCATCGTCGTGGCCGACTATGTCACGACCGCGGATGGCACCGGCATCGTGCACCAAGCGCCCGCCTATGGCGAGGAAGACCAGAAGATCTGTGAGGCCGCCGGCATCCCGGTGATCATCTCGCTCGACGCGGGCGGAAAATTCCTCACCGACGTGCCCGAGGTGGCCGGCCAACTCTGGAGCGATGCCAACAAGCCACTCACGCAGCTGATCAAGAACGAGGGGCGACTGCTCCGCCAGGCCAGCTACGAGCACTCGTATCCGCACTGCTGGCGTTGCCGCAACCCGCTGATCTACAAGGCCGTGTCGAGCTGGTTCGTGCGCGTCACTGATTTCCGCGACCGTATGGTCGACCTCAATCAGGACATCAACTGGGTGCCGGAGAACGTCAAGGACGGCCAGTTCGGCAAGTGGATCGGCAACGCCCGCGACTGGTCTATCAGCCGCAACCGGTACTGGGGTTCACCGATCCCGGTCTGGAAGAGCGACAACCCCGACTACCCGCGCATCGATGTCTACGGTTCGCTGGACGAGCTCGAGGCCGACTTCGGCGTGCGCCCCACCGACCTGCACCGGCCCTACATCGACGAGCTCACCCGCCCGAACCCCGACGATCCCACCGGACAGTCCACCATGCGGCGCATCACGGATGTGCTCGACGTGTGGTTCGATTCCGGATCGATGCCTTTCGCCCAGGTGCACTACCCGTTCGAGAACGCCGACTGGTTCGACAGCCACAACCCGGCCGACTTCATCGTCGAGTACATCGGGCAGACCCGCGGCTGGTTCTACATGCTGCACACGCTCTCCACCGCACTGTTCGACCGCCCGGCGTTCAAGAATGTGGTCAGCCACGGAATCGTGCTCGGCAACGACGGACAGAAGATGTCCAAGTCGCTGCGCAACTACCCCGACGTCAACGAGGTCTTCGACCGTGACGGCTCGGATGCCATGCGTTGGTTCCTGATGAGCTCCTCCGTGCTGCGCGGAGGCAACCTGATCGTCACCGAGGAGGGCATCCGTGAGGGTGCCCGCCAGGTCATGCTCCCGCTCTGGAGCACCTGGTACTTCTTCTCCCTCTACGCCAACGCATCCGGCGAGAACGGCTACGACGCCAGCTGGCGCACCGACTCCACCGACGTGCTCGACCGGTACCTGTTGGCCAAGACCCGAGACCTGATCGTGCAGGTCGCGGCGGACCTGGAGGCCCTCGACAGCACCCAGGCGACCTCCCGGCTCCGGGACTTCGCCGACGTGCTCACCAACTGGTACGTGCGCCGCTCGCGGGACCGCTTCTGGGCCGGCGCTTCGACCGGCACGACGGCGGGCACCGAGGCCTTCGATACGCTGTACACCGTGCTCGAGACCGTGACCCGGGTGGCCGCGCCGATGCTCCCGCTCATCACCGAGCGCATCTGGAAGGGGCTCACCGGTGGTCGCAGCGTGCACCTGACCGACTGGCCCGACGCCGCCCTCTTCCCGGCGGACGCCTCGCTTGTCTCCGCCATGGACCAGGTACGCACGATCAGCTCCACCGTTCTCTCGCTGCGCAAGCAGGCCGGGCTGCGCGTGCGTCTCCCGCTGGCCTCCCTCACGGTCGTCACCGCCGACACCGCCGCCCTGGCCCCGTTCGAAGGAATCCTGCGCGACGAGTTGAACGTCAAGAGCGTGCGCCTCGTCGAGCTGGCCGACGACAGTGCCGGCGACTACGGGATCACCTCCCGGCTCACCGTGAACGCCCGGGCCGCCGGCCCGCGCCTCGGCAAGCAGGTGCAGCACGTCATCAAGGCCGCCCGCGCCGGCGACTGGATCGAGAGAGACGGCGTCGTCACCGCTGGCGGCGTCGATCTGGCCGCGGGGGAGTACGAACTCGTGCTGCAGACCGGTCCCGCCGTCGCCACCGACGAGGCCCCGACAGCGGATGCCCCGGCCCTGGCGCTCCTCTCCGGTGGCGGTTTCGTGCTGCTCGAGACGCAGACCACGCCCGAACTCGAGGCCGAGGGCTTCGCCCGCGACCTCATCCGGGCCGTGCAGGACACCCGCAAGTCGGCCGGATTCGAGGTGAGCGACCGCATCCGTCTCGACCTCGTCTTCTACTCTGACGCTGATGCCGCCACCTTCACCCTGGCCCCGGGCGTCGACGTGGCCGCGGAGACCTTGTCGACCCGGTTCACCACGCATGTGGCGGCCGAGGTCTCCGACGACAGCCGGGAGTTCGGGCTGCCGTCCGAATGGCTGCAGAGCCTGGTCGGCTTCCCCGTCGAGCACTATGTACTCTTCGCCGCTGGGCAATACGCCAACCGGGGGACCATCCTGGTCGCCGTCGCCCGAGAGAACGGACTGGTCCATGTCTGAATCGAAGAAACCTGACTCCTCCAAGTCCGGACCGAAAAAGTCGGAGTCGAAGACGTCGCGCCAGCCGTCCGAGGCCGGTCGCGAGGCCGGCGACGCCGTCTTCGCCGCACTCCTCACCCGGGTGGGCGAGGGATCGCCGAAGCCGCGCCTGGCTCCGACCCGGCGGGCGCTGGAACTGCTGGGCGACCCGCAGACCGTGTATCCGCTGATCCACGTCACCGGAACGAACGGCAAGACCAGCACGAGCCGCATGATTGAGAGCATTGTGCGCGCCTACGGGCTGCGTACCGGACTGATGACCAGCCCGCATCTGGTGCGGCTGAACGAGCGAATCGTGATCGACGGGGAGCCCATCACCGATGAGGCCCTGGCCGCGAATTGGGCCGACATCGAGCCCTTCCTGCACATGGTCGACGCTGAGCTGGTGGCCGTCGGCGACGACGCGCTGACGTTCTTCGAGGCGCTCACCGTGCTCGCCTTCGCGTGCTTCGCCGATGCCCCCGTCGATGTGGCCGTGGTTGAGGTCGGCATGGGTGGCGAATGGGATTCCACCAACGTCGCCGACGGTCAGGTGGCCGTGTTCACGCCCATCGCCCTCGACCACACCCTGCGACTGGGTGCCACCATCGCCGAGATCGCACGCACCAAGGCCGGCATCATCAAGCCGTCCGCCGCCGTGGTCTCCGCCCGGCAGACCGAGGCTGCACAGGCCGAGCTCGAGCGTGCTGTGGAGCTGACCGAGTCGACTCTGGCCGGTGAGGGTGAGGACTACTCCCTGCTCAGCAGCCAGGTGGCCGTGGGCGGGCAGCTCATTTCCGTGCGCGGCCTGGCCGGCACCTACGCCGACCTGTTCCTTCCTCTGTACGGCACGCACCAGGCCGAGAACGCGGCAGTGGCGATCGTCGCCGTAGAGTCGTTCCTCGGGTCGGGCGCGACCGCGCTCTCCTTCGAGCTGGTCGAGGAGGGGCTCGCGCAGGTCACCTCGCCCGGACGCCTGCAGCTGGTCGGCATCGAACCGACCGTGCTGGTGGATGCCGCGCACAATCCCCACGGCGCCACGGCGCTCAGTGCGGCGCTGGCCGACTACTTCGACTTCGACGAGATCGTGGCCGTGGTGGGCATCCTCGCCGACAAGGACGCGACCGGCATCATCGCCGCACTCGCGCCCAGGATCACGCGGTTCCACGTCACGCAGTCGCAGTCGGAGCGCGCCATCGGTGTCGACGACCTCGCCGACCTGGTGGCCGGCATCGGCAGCGAGGAGAGCACCATCCGGTTCGACGACCTCGGCCAAGCGCTCGACTCCGCGCGGGAATGGGCCCTGGAGGCACCTAAGCGCGCTGTGATCGTGACCGGCTCGATCACACTCGTCGGGGAGGCCATCACTCTGGCCGACGCCCGGGAATGGCTGGCGAAATGACCCCCGCACCTCGGTCGGTCAAACGTACGCTCGCGACGATCGTGCTCGGCTTCGAGGTTATCGTGGTGGCCCTCGCCGCCCTCGTGATCTTCGGCCTTGGGGCGCTGCCGCCGTTGCCGGCCCTCGGTGGGGGCGCCGTGCTGGGCCTCCTCATGGTGGCGGTGCTGGCCCTGCTCCGCTACGAGTGGGCCTATGTCGCCGGCTGGATCCTGCAGCTGATCATGGTGGCGGCCGGTTTCCTCAACCCGGCCATGTTCTTCGTCGGCGGCATGTTCGCGGCCATGTGGGCGTATTGCATGATCTCCGGTTCCCGGATCGACAACCAGAACACACAGTTCAACTCGAACAACGAGAACAACGAGAACAACGAGAAAGAGAAATCATGAGCACTCAGGTCCAGGAAACTCTTGTATTGGTCAAACCGGATGGTGTTGCCCGCAACCTCTCCGGCGAGATCCTCCGTCGCATCGAGCAGAAGGGGTACTCCCTCGTCGATGCGAAGCTCGTTCAGGCCGACCGGTCCCTTTTGGCCGAGCACTACGCCGAACACCAGGGCAAGCCGTTCTTCGAACCCCTCGTCGAATTCATGGAAAGCGGCCCGATCCTCGTGTTGCGCATCGCCGGCGAACGCGTGATCGAGGGCTTCCGCTCCCTGGCCGGCACGACTGACCCCACCGCCGCCGCTCCCGGCACCATCCGCGGCGATTTCGGCCGCGACTGGGGCACAAAGGTTCAGCAGAACCTCGTGCACGGCTCCGACTCGCCCGAGTCCGCCGCCCGCGAGCTTGCCCTCTGGTTCTCCTGAGCCCCGGTCACTGCTCCCTCACGGGCGAAGCCCCACGCCCGGCGCACAGCCAATTCCACGGAAATTTTCGGTCGAATACCCGTTTTTGAGTCACAACGTGCCGTTGAGAGCAAGATCTCCGTCGAATTTGTTCGGGGGAGCTGCTGCAGGGCCTCGGCTGCGGTTGCGGGGACTTACCTACCTAGAGGCGGTGCAGGAAGTCCATTTCCAGCTGGGCGATGACGGCGGCCAGCAGGTAGCACACGATCGTGATCACGACGATCCAGGAGTAGGCGGTCGCCGCCATGCGGCGCACGGCGGGGGAGGCAGGCAGGTTGCCCGCCGTGAGGTTGTGCAGGGTCACGGCCAGGAACATCGGGATGGTGATCGTCCAGGTCACCATGCACCACGGGCAGAGCACGTCAAGCACGAAGAAGCTCTGGGCCATCAGCCAGATCACGAAGGCGAGGGCCCCGGTGAGGCCCACGTTCAGGGCGACCCAGAACCAGCGTGAGAACTGCGCACCAGCCAATATCGCGGCGCCGATGGTGATGACGACCGTCCAAGCCATCAGCCCGATCAGCGGGTTCGGAAAGCCCAGGATGGCGCCCTGCCAGGAACCGAGGTTGGTGCTGCAACCCACCAGCACGCTGAAGTTGCAGGACAGCTGGGCCTGCGGATCCTCCAGGATTGCGAACTTGTCCAGGGTGAGCAGGAACGCCGCGGTGAGGGCGATCGCACCCCCGATGATGAAGAAAACGGCGAGCCCGATGGGGCGCTTGACAGGCTCGGTGTGATGCACCATCGGATTATGTCATGTGCCTCGCACGTGTTCCTGAGAATGCATGCGATAATCGAAACAGTCGCTCGAGCCGCGCTCGAGCTGACGCCAGAGAAGGCTTAATGGGCCGTAAATGCCCAGATTCATTGGTCCCACGACCAAAGGTATTAGCAACCAGAGCCATGAGCCGGTTGCGAACGAAGAGGATTCCCGAGGGTTTCGCGCAAGCGTGATCCTCCCACGAGAGAGTAGCCGGATGGGTGGCGCGGTCGCCCAACCCGGTCAAGGAGCGCACCAGTAATGGTGGAAGACAACGAAAACATCAAAAAACGCAAGGGTTTGTTCGGCACTCGACGCACCGCGAGGCGTGCTGCCGCGCCCGTGAAAATCACGGAAGCCGTGCCCGCCGACGTGAAGGCGGCCGATTCGCTCGTCCCGCCGGCGACGACCGAGGCGGTCGCAGCGATGCCGCCGATCCCCGTCCACACCGATGACGCCGTGACCGGGCCGGCTGCAGCCGGTCCGTTCGGCGGAGCCCTCCACACAGAACAGGACGCAGCCGTGGAAACGACGCAGCCGCCCACCCCGCCCACCGACACGCTTCGTCGCCCGTCGACTTCGCTGGTGTTCCAGGCCCCGGTCATCCTGCCTCTGCCGGCCCGCACCGGCGATCGCCGGGACAGCACGCGCCAGGACTCGCGCCAGGACAACCGTCCCGATCAGCGTCAGGACCACGATGACGAGGGCGACGACTCGTCGACGGTCCGCCGTCGCGCTCGTCGCCGCACCGGCGACGAGAACCGGTCCGGATCCGACGACCCGGCGAACACCGTCGTACGCGTGCGCACTCCCCGCGAACCCGAGCTGATCACCGAACCCCAGCGCATCAAGGGGTCTACCCGGCTCGAGGCCAAGAAACAGCGCCGTCGAGACGGCCGGGACGCCGGACGTCGCCGCCCGGTGATCACCGAGGCCGAATTCCTCGCCCGCCGTGAATCCGTCGACCGGGTCATGGTCGTGCGGGCCAAGCACAACAAGATCCAGATCGGCGTTCTTGAAGACGGGGTGCTGGTCGAGCACTACGTGGCCAAGAACCAGGATGCGTCGCTGATCGGCAACGTCTACCTGGGCAAGGTGCAGAATGTGCTTCCGAGCATGGAGGCTGCCTTCGTCGACATCGGACGCGGCCGAAACGCTGTGCTCTACTCCGGCGAGGTCGACTGGGAAGCCGCCGCCGAGAACTCGGGCAACAGTGGCCAGGCTCGCCGCATCGAGCTCGCGCTCAAGCCAGGCGACAAGGTCCTCGTGCAGGTCACCAAGGACCCGATCGGCCACAAGGGGGCCCGCCTCACCAGCCAGGTGTCGCTCCCCGGCCGCTATCTCGTCTACGTGCCGAACGGGTCGATGAACGGCATCAGCCGCAAGCTGCCCGACACCGAGCGCGCACGCCTGAAGAAGATCCTCAAGGAGGTCCTGCCCGAGAACGTGGGCGTCATCGTGCGCACCGCGGCCGAGGGTGCCACCGATGAGCAGCTCACACTCGACGTGAACCGGCTCACCTCGCAGTGGGCATCCATTGCCAAGCAGGTCGACACGGTTCAGGCCCCTGCCCTGTTGCACAGCGAGCCTGACCTTCTGATCAAGATCGTGCGGGATGTCTTCAACGAGGACTTCCAGAAGATGGTCATCTCCGGCGAAGAGTCCCGCGAGGTCATCGAGGCCTACCTGCGTCAGGTCGCACCGGACCTGGTCGAGCGCGTCGAACGCTACGAGGGCGAGAACGACGCCTTTGACGAGTACCGCATCTCGGAGCAGATCGAGAAGGCCCTCGACCGCAAGGTCTGGCTGCCGTCCGGTGGATCCCTCGTGATCGACCGCACCGAGGCCATGACCGTCGTCGACGTCAACACCGGCAAGTTTGTCGGTTCGGGCGGAAACCTGGAGGAGACCGTCACCAAGAACAACCTCGAGGCTGCCGAGGAGATCGTGCGCCAGCTGCGCCTGCGCGACATCGGCGGCATCATCGTGGTCGACTTCATCGACATGGTTCTGGAAACCAACCGCGACCTCGTGCTGCGCCGCATGCTCGAATGCCTGAGCCGCGACCGCACCAAGCACCAGGTGGCCGAGGTCACCTCGCTCGGCCTTGTGCAGATGACCCGCAAGAAACTCGGCCTCGGACTCCTGGAATCCTTCAGCGAGAACTGTGAGGCCTGCGCCGGGCGCGGCATCGTCATCCACCACGACCCGGTGCTCAAGCACCGTCAGACCGCCCAGCCGGCGATGGAGCGTCGCCCGCGCACGAAGTCGGGCAACAATTCAGGCGGCGACAACGGCAACGGGTACCGCAGCGGCGGAAATGGCAGCGGCCACAACGGCGGCAATGCCGGTGGTACCGCGAACGCACCCCAGGCCGAGGTTGGTAAGGCGGGCCACGGCACGCACGGCATCACCGAGGACGCCAAGCACGCTCTTGCACTGATTGCCGCGCGCACCATCCCGCGCGCGCTGACCGGTTCGATCCCCATCGTCCGGGTGCCTCAGGAGGCGGCGGAGGCACCGACGACATCCGTTCAGATCGATTCCGCACCGGCGGCCACTGTGGCAGTCCACGCGGGCTCAGCCCCGGCCGATCCGATCGAGACGGTCCTGACCGAGCCGACCGCCTCCGAGACGACGGCCCCGCCGGCGCGCCGCAGCCGCCGGGCATCCTCGACCACCCGACAGCGTCCCGCGGCTCCCGTCGTGGACCCGCAGGCCCAGGCCGGGCAGGCGCTGGCCGAGCCCCTCGTGATCGAGCTGCCCGCTCCGGTCAGGTCTGCTCGGTCCGAGGCCGCCGAGTCCGGCCCTGACGACGAGTCGGTCGCCATCCTGGACATCCCGGTCAAGAAGTCCTCACGCAGCCGCCGCACGGTCAGCAAGCAGGTCACGGACCAGCTGCTGGACTCGGTGCTGGACTCCCTGCCCGAGCCCAAGCAGCCCGGCCAGGGGCGATCGCGCAGCCGTCGGGTGACGACGGCCGGAGGATCCACCGGATCTGCCCAGCCGATCGTGACGTCGGCGTCGTCGTCGGAGCCGCAGCAGTAACGATCCAATCTCCCGGGCGACCGATGGTGTGAGGGGCCGTCGGGCCGCTCGGCCGCCGGTCGCCCGTCTCCACTGACGGTGCCGCGACGTCAGGGTGTCGGGGGATCGGTGCGGGCAGCCCGCTCGCGTGCGCTCACCCGCAGGCCGCTGGAGCGCAGTCGGAGCACCAGATCCCGATTGCCCACCGGATGCGCCCCTGCGGCCACCAGTGTCGCGTGCAGGCGTTCGGGCACGTCGTAGTGATCCAGGTCGAAGCCGCGCCGGGGGATGCCGTTGGCCGCCGCGAACGCGTGCAGTTCGGCCAGGGACGAGTCGCTGACAAGATGGCACCAGAGCGTGCCGTGCGCGGGCCACATGGGCTGGTCGATCAACACGCTCATCGTCAGAGTCTATGGTCGGCCCTCGGTTTGACCGCTGCAGAATGATCGGCTAACGTTGACTTTTGGTGTGCGATGGGCCTTTGCCTCCGCGATCACCGAGGTTTTCTGAAAGCGACGGGCCGACTTGGTCTGTTCAAAGCAGTAACTTTCCATCACGGGGCCTCACGGCTCCCCAGAGATAGGTACGTAACGTGGTTTACGCAGTTGTGCGCGCCGGTGGGCGGCAGGAAAAGGTAGAGGTCGGAACCATCGTCACGATGGACCGGATCAAAGCCAACAAGGACGGCAACGTCGAGCTGGCCGCTGTGCTTCTCGTCGACGGCGACACGATCACCTCTGACTCGCAGTCACTGGCCAAGATCACGGTTACCGCCGAGGTCTTGAACGACCTCCGTGGTCCGAAGATCGTCATCCAGAAGTTCAAGAACAAGACCGGGTACAAGAAGCGTCAGGGGCACCGTCAGGAGCTCACTCGCGTTCAGGTTACCGGCATCGCCTAGGCCCTGAGGAGCAGAACAGATGGCACATAAAAAAGGCGCGAGTTCCACTCGCAACGGTCGCGACTCCAACGCCCAGCGCCTCGGCGTGAAGCGCTTCGGCGGTCAGGTTGTCAGCGCGGGCGAGATCATCGTTCGTCAGCGTGGCACCCACTTCCACCCCGGCGTCAATGTCGGCCGTGGTGGCGACGACACGCTCTTCGCTCTCGAGCCCGGCTCGGTTGAGTTCGGCGCCAAGGGCGGCCGCAAGGTCGTCAACATCGTGGTGGCGGCCGCGTAGGCATCCACTTCGGTAAGCGTGAGGGCGGGCTTCGGCTCGCCCTTTGCGTGTTTCAGGGCTGCAGGTTCCTGATCGCAGCACAGTCAGGCAGCTCCACGTACTACAGCCCCTCGTCTCCACCGCACCACCGTTTTGGCGTCACCGAGTTTGTTTGCCACCTGAAAGGGGCACCCCCATGGCCACGTTTGTTGACCACGTCACTCTTCACCTGCGAGCAGGCAACGGAGGAAACGGATGTGTCTCCGTCAAGCGTGAGAAGTTCAAGCCTCTCGCCGGTCCCGACGGCGGCAACGGCGGAAGCGGTGGCGATATCGTGCTCGTCGCCGACCCCAACGTGACCACCCTCCTCGGGTATCACCGTTCCCCGCACCGCAGCTCCGCGAACGGCGGTCCCGGCATGGGCGACCACCGCGCCGGTTTCGGCAGCGAGTTGATGGAACTGGCCGTGCCGCTCGGTACCGTGGTGAAGGACGCCGAGGGCAACGAGCTTGCCGACATGACCGAACCGGGCTTCCGCATCGTCGTCGCTCCCGGCGGCCAGGGCGGGCTCGGCAACGCCGCCCTCGCCTCGCTCAAGCGCAAGGCCCCCGGCTTCGCCCTCCTCGGCACCTACGGCTGGGAAGGCGATATCCAGCTCGAGCTCAAGACCGTGGCGGATGTCGCGCTCGTCGGCTATCCGTCGGCCGGCAAGTCCAGCCTGATCGCGGCCATCTCGGCCGCCCGCCCCAAGATCGCGGACTACCCGTTCACGACCCTGCACCCCAACCTGGGCGTCGTGGACGCCGGGGAGGTGCGCTACACCGTAGCGGACGTGCCCGGCCTGATCGAGGGTGCCAGCGAAGGCAAGGGGCTCGGACTCGAGTTCCTGCGCCACGTGGAGCGCTGCACGGCTCTGCTGCACATCCTCGATTGCGCCACGCTCGACCCCGACCGTGACCCGCTCAGTGACCTCGACGTCATCCTTGGCGAACTCGCCGCCTACCCGGTTCCGGATGGCCAGAAGCCGCTCCTCGAGCGACCTCAGCTGATCGCCCTGAACAAGATCGACGTTCCAGAGGGCCGCGAGCTCGCCGATTTCGTGAAGCCCGACCTTGAGGCCCGCGGATACCGCGTGTTCGAGATCTCAACCGTCAGTCACGAGGGTCTCAAGCAGCTCAACTACGCGCTGGCCGAGACCGTCGAAGCCGGCCGGGTCGAAGCCGCCGCTGCGCAGGCCGTCAAGCCCCGCATCGTCATCCGCCCGAAGCCCGTCGACGACAGCGGTTTCGTCGTCAAAGTCGAGGGCGGCTCGTTCGGCAACATCTACCGCATCATCGGCACCAAGCCTGAGCGCTGGGTGCAGCAGACGGACTTCAAGAACGACGAGGCCGTCGGCTTCCTGGCGGACCGCCTGGCCAAACTCGGCATCGAGAACGAGCTGTTCAAGGCCGGAGCGATAGCCGGCTCCACGGTGATCATCGGTCCGGGCAACGGCGTGGTCTTCGACTGGGAGCCCACCCTGACCTCCACGGCTGAACTGATCACTGCCCCGCGAGGCACTGACACCCGGCTGGACGACTCCAAGCGACGCACGAGCAACGAGCGGCGCGAAGAGTACTTCGGTCGGATGGACGCCAAGGCGGCCGCCCGCGCCGAACTCATCCGCGAACGCGAGGCCGGCATGTGGTCCACGGGCGAGGAGGAGTACAACGGAGACACCCTCACGGGCGATGGTTCCGTCCCGGTGTCGCCCCGCAAGGAGAGCACCACGGAATGAGCAACCGCGCCCGCGCTCAGGTTGCCTCCGCTCGACGCATTGTGGTGAAGGTCGGGTCCTCGTCGATCAGCGGCGACAACTCGGGCCAGATCGCGCCCCTGATCGAGGCCCTGGCGGAGGCCCACGGGCGCGGTGTCGAGGTGGTGCTGGTGTCCAGTGGTGCCGTGGCGAGCGGCATGGACTACCTGAACCTCGATGAGCGGCCGGGCGACCTGGCCACGCAGCAGGCGGCCGCATCCGTGGGTCAGAACGTGCTCACGGCCCGGTATCAGGAGACCCTCGACCGCTACGGCATCGCCGCGGGTCAGGTTCTCCTGACTGAGGGAGATCTCCTCAACGAACCGCACCGCAGCAATACGCGGCGCGCGGTCAACCGGCTGCTCGACCTGCGCATCATTCCGATCGTGAACGAAAACGATACGGTTGCCACCTACGGGCTGCGTTTCGGCGACAACGACCGGCTCGCAGCCATGCTCTCGGTCCTGATTCGGGCCGACCTGCTGCTGCTACTCAGCGACGTGGATGCCCTCTACACCAAGCCTCCGCATCTGCCGGGCGCGGAATCCATCGACTTCATCGGCTTCGACCAAGAGCTCGAGGGCATGGAATTCACCGCCAACAAGGGTGCCGGCGTCGTCGGTACCGGCGGCGCGACCACCAAGGTGAAGGCGGCCCGCCTCGCCGCGTCCGCCGGAACGGCCGTCCTCGTCACCGCAACGAGCCTGGCAGCGGGGGCCCTGGACGGCGGCAACTGCGGCACCTGGTTTGAGCCGATGCCGACCGCGCCCGGCCGAGCCCTGCTGTGAGCGTGCTGGGTCGACACGAGATCGCGTCAGCGGCGCGCATCGTCGTCAAGGTCGGCTCGTCGTCGATCAGCGGTGCGAACATCGGGCAGATCGCGCCGCTCGTCGACGCCCTGGCGGCAGCACACGGTCGCGGAGCAGAGATCGTGCTGGTCTCCTCCGGCGCCATCGCCACCGGCATGCCATACCTGCAGCTCGATGAACGACCCACCGACCTGGCCACCCAGCAGGCTGCGGCATCCGTGGGTCAGAACCTGCTCATCTTCCGTTACCAGGATAGTCTCGACCGGTACGACATCGTCGCCGGTCAGGTGCTGCTCACAGCCGGCGATTTGGAGAACCCCGCGCACCGCGGCAACGCCCACCGGGCGATGGATCGGCTCCTCGGCCTGCGTATTCTGCCGATCGTCAACGAGAACGACACCGTTGCGACTCATGAGATCCGCTTCGGCGACAACGACCGGCTCGCGGCTCTGGTCGCAACGCTGATCCAGGCCGACCTGCTCGTGCTGCTCAGCGACGTCGATGCCCTGTATACGCGCGCGCCGCACCTGCCGGGCGCCGAACGCATCGACCACGTCGCCTCCGGCGATTGGTTGCCGGGCGTGGAGTTCGGCGGCAGCCGATCGGGAGTGGGAACCGGGGGCGCCGGAACCAAGGTGTCGGCCGCCCGAATCGCGGCCGAGGCAGGCACCGCGGTACTGGTCACTTCGACCGGCCTGGTGGCCGAGGCGCTCCGCGGGGACAAAGTTGGAACCTGGTTCGAGCCCGCCCTCCCGTAAACTACCGAGATGCTGCAGACTGACTCACCTCAGATCACTCCGATCCTCGAAGCCGCCCGCACCGCCGCCCGCACCCTGGCAACGACGCCGACCGGGCTGAAGAACCAGGCCCTGCACGGCATCGCCGGCACTTTGCGTGCAAGCGTGACCGAGATTGTGGCCGCCAACGCCCTGGACCTCGCCGTCGGCGCCGCGGGGGGTCTGTCCACGGGAATGCTCGACCGGCTCAGCCTCGATCCGGCGCGTATCAACGCCCTCGCGGACGCCGTGCTGGAGATCAGCCTGCTCACCGACCCCGTCGGTGAGGTCGTGCGCGGTTCCAGCCTGCCGAACGGCGTGCGGATCAGCCAGGTCCGGGTGCCTTTCGGTGTGGTCGGTGTGATCTACGAGGCGCGCCCGAACGTCACGGTCGACATCGCGGCCATCGCACTGAAGAGCGGTAACGCGGTTGTGCTGCGCGGCGGATCCGCCGCCGAGAACACCAACCGGGTGCTCGTGGGGTTGCTCCAGAACGCGATCGAGCAGGCCGGCCTGCCCGTGGCATCCGTTCAGACCATCGACCATTTCGGCCGCCCGGGGGCCACTGAGCTGATGCAGGCGCGTGGCTACGTCGATGTTCTGATCCCGAGGGGGAGTGCCGGCCTCATTCAGGCGGTCGTCACCCAGTCGACCGTTCCGGTGATCGAGACCGGGGCGGGCGTCGTGCACATCTTCCTCGACGAAACGGCCGACTTCCAGTGGGCGGTGGACATCGTGCACAACTCGAAGGTGCAGCGTCCCAGCGTCTGCAACGCCCTCGAGACCCTCCTCGTGCACCGGGCCGCGGCAGGGCGCCTCTTGCCGGCTGTCCTGGCGAAGCTCGCCGAGTCCGGAGTCGTCCTACACGGCGACGAGCGGGTCCGAGAGATCTATCCGGCGGCCGTTCCGGCCACCGAGGAGGACTGGGCGACCGAGTACATGGGCCTCGAGCTGGCCGTCGCGGTCGTCGATTCCCTCGACGAGGCGATCGCGCACATCCGTCGCTATTCCACCGGCCATACCGAGTCGATCATCACCAACGACATCGTCAACGCCGACCGATTCCTCGGCGAAGTCGACTCCGCGGCCGTGATGGTCAACGCCTCGACCCGCTTCACAGACGGCGGGGAGTTCGGTTTCGGCGCCGAGGTGGGCATCTCGACCCAGAAACTGCACGCCCGCGGCCCCATGGGCCTGCCCGAGCTCACCAGCACGAAGTGGATCGTGCGCGGCTCCGGCCAGGTGCGCGGGTAGGCCCCCGCTAGGATGGTCTACCGTGGCGCTTGCATACTGTTCTGTGTCCCTGAATGGAGAACCCCATGTCGTTTCTGACCCTTGTGCTGACTGAGACCGCGCACGTCGCCCTGCCCATGCCGACGTACCTCTACGGCCTCGTCGGCCTGGTCGTCTTCGCCGCGCTGGGCTTCGTCGTCTGGTCCTACCGGGACGTCGCAAACCGTCACCAGGCCAAGGCGAAAGCCTACGCCGACGCCCGCGGCGGCGCGCGCAGCGACCACTAAACGATCGGACCCACCATCGATACTCCCGGGGTCCGACCACCGCGCATCGGCGTGATGGGTGGAACATTCGACCCCATCCACCACGGGCACCTGGTGGCTGCCAGCGAGGTGGCGCAGAGCTTCGACCTCGACGAGGTCATCTTCGTGCCGACCGGCCAGCCGTGGCAGAAGGCGGATGTGACCGAGAGCGAACATCGCTATCTCATGACCGTCATCGCCACCGCGTCCAATCCCCGCTTCACCGTGAGCCGCGTCGACATCGATCGCACCGGGCCCACGTACACGATCGACACTCTCCGGGATCTGCACGCCGAGCGGCCGGAGGCCGACCTGTTCTTCATCACCGGCGCCGACGCCATGGGTCAGATCCTCGGCTGGAAAGACGTGCAGGAGCTCTGGGACCTGGCCCATTTTGTGGCTGTGAGTCGCCCGGGACACGAGCTCAGTATTTCGGGATTGCCCAACCAGGACGTAAGCTTATTGGAGGTTCCGGCTCTGGCCATCTCGTCCACTGACTGCCGGGAACGTGTGAACCGGGGATTCCCGGTCTGGTATCTGGTCCCCGACGGGGTCGTCCAGTACATCTCAAAGCATCATCTGTATCGGAGTGTGGCATGACGTTGGGTAACAACCCGCAGCCACTGACGCGGCGGCAAGCGCGCGAATTGGCGAATGGGCTCGATCATGCTGCCACCGATTCGGCTGCCCCCGTCGCGACGCCGATTACGGATTCCCCGGTCAAGCCGGATTCCGCAATGCCGACTCCTGTCGTCTCCGCCTTCGCCCCGCGCCCGGCCGGGAGCAGGCACACTGCTGATATCGCACTCGAGCACACCCTGTCCCGCCGCGAACTGCGAGCCCTGCACGCGTCGCAGTCCGTTGAGACCGATGAGCACGTGCCACGCCAGGACGCTCCCAACGAGACCTCGGCGGCGGCGGTTCCCGCTTCGGCGCCCGCGCCCGCTGCCTTCTCCACACCAGCCTTCGAGGCGACCCCGAGCGCTCATCCGTTTGCCATTGACGCGCTGCACGTTCCCGCCCTGCACGTTCCGGCGTCGCCGGCCAAGGTGGATCCGCCGGTCGAGTTCATGATCGAGGCCACCCCGCGCACCAAGGTCAAGGCCCGTCCCGGTGTGCTTCATCCGCCGGTTGGTCACTGGTCTCTGGCGCGCGACGAGGTCGACGACCGCCTTCCCGGCGTGACCCAGGTCGAGCCCTTCGATCAGATCGTGGCCCGAGGCATCAGCGCCGGCGGCATTCCCACCACGACGAACGCCCTTATGCTTCCCTCCATCCCGCACCAGGGATCCACGTCCGGTCCGCTTTCGAGCACCGGCGAGATCATGGTCACCGGATCCATCGATCTGCCACGAAGCCTCGGTTCCACCGGCGCGCTGCCGAACCTGTTCGACTCGTCCGACATGGACCACATGCTCGACCAACTCGACGAGGGTGGCCACCACAGTGACGTGGCCCCAGTCAGCGCGAGTCGCGCCGTCAGCACTCACGCCTCGACCCGGGGTGTCATGGCCCCGCCGGTCAAACGCGGCGTGACCGTGCCTGCCGTGCTGACCGTCACGGCGGGTGTTCTCGCCTTCGGCGTTCTGGCCCTGTTCGTGGCCGGCTACGTCTTGAATATCTTCTAGTGCCATCCATTTCGCTTTTACTAACTCAGGGATTCATTCGATGACCGCTTCTGCCCATGCTCTCGAGCTCCTCAAGGTGGCCGCCGCCGCCGCAGACTCGAAAGCGGGGGAGGACCTCGTCGCAATCGACGTATCCAATCCCCTTCCACTCACCGACATCTTCCTCATCGTCACCGGCCGCTCCGAGCGCAACGTGGTTGCCATCGCCGGGGAGATCGAGGACAAGATGACCGAAGCCGGGCACAAGCCGCTTCGCCGCGAGGGTCGCGCTGAGGGTCGCTGGGTCCTGGTCGACTTCGGCGACCTCGTCGTGCACATCTTCCACGAGGAAGAGCGCGTGTACTACTCGCTCGAGCGCCTCTGGAAAGACTGCCCGGTCATTCCCATCGAGCTCCCGGCCCACGAGGCCGTTGAGTAGCGGTGGTCAGTAGCAGGCTAAACATGTAGTAGCCTAGAGAAGTTGTTTCGGGGAAATTCCGAAACACAATCTGGGTCCGTGGCGCAGCTGGTAGCGCACCTGCATGGCATGCAGGGGGTCAGGGGTTCGAATCCCCTCGGATCCACCAGGCAGTTCACAACATAGAACAGGCCCCGACTTCGGTCGGGGCCTGTTCTATTTCCACCGGTCCTGTCCGGCCGAAACAGCTCGTTTTCGGGGCAGCACAGCTCGTTTCACGTCAGCACCGGGGCGCGGCGATCGGCTAGTCAACGCCGCCTATCAGGGTGAAGCGGGGAACCTGTTCTCCGTCGATGCTGACGGTTTCCGCGAACATGGACAGGGGGCGCACCCACAGCCCCCGCTCCCCGTACAGCGGGGTATAGACCACCAGTTGCTCCTCAGTCTCCGAATGCCGGGCGACGCCGAGCACCTCGTACTCGTTGCCTTTGTAGTGCCGGTATCTTCCGATTGCGATCTCATCCATGATGGCGCTGACTCTAAACGCGTTCGTCTGGCTTTCCAAAACAGCCCCTGTGCGCCTGGATGGCAGCTGCCGGAGCCCGACTTGTCCGCCCTGGTGGTGCGCCGGGGCAGGGCTGACTCTCGGGGTCACAGGAAACGGAACGATGGCCGATCAAACAGATTGAGTCCTCGCCGAAAGGCGGCCGGCGAAGCAGTAGGAATACCTGCATAGGCCGGATGTTGTGGTGCTCGGCCTCTCGCCAGGCGGGGTGCTGATGGCCACCGAGATGGCAGAGGCCTCGGCCTGCTTCTGGATGTGTTCATCGTGCGCAGGCCCGGCGCCCTGCCAACCGGGTTCCTCGACTGCCCGCGCAGGCGCACCCTAGCCCGGTTCGAGTTGTAATGGAGTGAGCCCGAACAGGTACTGCCCGCGCCCGGCGCCGTCACAGGGATAAGAGACCGAGCCGGCCGGGTTCCATGGCCGGGTGTGCTCCCCGATACTGGAAGGGTGTCCGAGACTTCGATCCCCACGCCGCCGCGGTGTCCCTGCCTGAGTGGAAACCCCTCTGCCGAATGCTGCGGTCGGTTCCATCGCGGTGACGCGTCCGCGCCCACCGCCGAGGCGCTGATGCGCTCCCGGTACGCGGCCTTCGCACTGGGCGAGCCGGACTATTTGCTCGCAACGTGGCATCCGCTCACCCGCCCGGAGACCCTGGAGCTCGACGGCGATGTGCGCTGGTTGCGCCTAGACATCGTACGGACCGTGCAAGGCGGCCCGTTCGACAGCGAGGGTGTCGTGGAGTTCACGGCCCACAGCCGGTCCGGTGGCGCCGCCGTGCAGCAGCACGAGGTCAGCCGCTTCGTGCGCCTGGACCGCCGCTGGGTGTACCTGGACGCCGTGCAGCACGGCTGATTGGGCCTGAGCCACCGAAGCCGCGGCTATGCGGCCGGCAGGAAAAGCGCAACCAGGAGCGCAAAGTAGACCACGACGAACACCGCCGGGGTGACGAAACGCACCACGTTGATCCAGGGCGCGGAGGCAATCACGCTGCGGCCGAGAGCACTCGCCGCCGGCAGCCCGCGGAGATCCGAGATGATGGCGAGTCCCTCGTTCGCGGCGGCGATCTGAGCGAGAGCGCCGAGGATGCCGGAAGCCAGCAGAATGCCCGCGGCCCCGATGCGCACGCTGAGTTCGGCCCCGTTCAGGCCGAGGGACAGGAAAGCCACGACGGCCGTGAGCAGGAAGGTCGGTGCCAGCTGCGACATGATGATGTGCCAGCGGGCCTTGGTCCAGAGCGAAATGAGGTCGTGCTCGGTCATGGTGATCTCCCGTCGCCGGGCCGACCGGTCGGTGGCCCCTGACCCTATTCTGCCGGGTTCGGGACGGCCTCGCCGCCGGAAACCGCCGTCACCTCGGGGCCCGGAATTCGCTGTGAACCTCAGCGCCGGCCGGAATAATCGGCGGCAGGCCGCGGTTCCGCCACTGAATGCATTTGCATAGACTTCAACGGGAATGTAGAGACCACGGCTAGGAGCCCGCACCTGATGAATATGAAGTTCGAACTCGGGCTGGACACCTTCGGCGACGTCACCTTTGACGCCTCCGGCTCCCGGCTCTCCCAGGCGGCCACACTGCGCAACGTGGTGGCTGAGGGGGTGTTGGCCGACCAGGTCGGCTTGGAATTCTTCGGGATCGGGGAGCACCATCGGGAAGATTTCGCCGTTTCCGCCCCTGAGGTCGTCCTCGCCGCGATCGCCGGGCGGACCCGCGACATCCGTCTCGGGTCCGCGGTCACCGTGCTCAGCTCCGATGACCCCGTGCGCGTCTTTCAGCGGTTTTCCACCCTGGACGCGGTCTCCAACGGGCGCGCCGAGGTCATCCTCGGACGCGGCTCCTTCACCGAATCGTTCCCCCTGTTCGGTCTGGAGCTCGAGCAGTACGAGCTCCTCTTCGAGGAGAAGCTCAACCTGTTCACCGAGCTGCTCAAGGAGGAACCGATCACCTGGTCGGGCGAGACCAGGGCCGGGCTTCGCAACCAGCTTGTGTTTCCGCCCACCGAATCCGGTGGCCTGACAACCTGGATCGGCGTGGGTGGCAGCCCGCAGTCGGTCGTGCGTGCCGCGCACTACGGCCTGCCGCTCATGCTCGCGATCATCGGCGGCTCCCCGCTGGCCTTCGTGCCTCTGGTCGAGCTCTACCACCGTGCCTTGGCCCAATTCGAGAAGCCGACCAGGCCGATCGGCGAGCACTCCCCGGGCTATGTCGCGGCGACGGATGCCCAAGCCCGCGAGGAGATGTGGCCGCACTACGCCGCCATGCAGGACCGGATCGGACGCGAGCGCGGGTGGGGCCCGGTGACCCGCGAACGCTTCGAGCACGACGTCGGCCCGGACGGTGCCCTGTTCGTGGGTTCGCCGCAGACAGTGGCCACGAAGATCGCCGCCGCGGCGCTTGGACTCGGCCTTTCCCGCTTCGATCTCAAGTACAGCCTGGGCACGCTCGCGCACGAGAAGCTGATGGCCAGCATCGAGCTTTACGGCACCGAGGTGGCCCCGCTGGTGCGGGAGCTGGTGGCCGTCGACCGCGCCGACGACGTGAACGCTGGCGCCGACGCCGTGGGCCAATGACCTCGAAAACGCATCAGTCCCGAACGAATTCGACGGAGATTCTGCGCGGATCGGAGCTGCACCCGCGAAAATGGCGGTTTGTCATGAGAATCTCCGTCGAATTGGTTCCCCTGTGCACGGCCTCGATGCGAACCGCTCGGTTCTCCGCTCCACACTTCAGATGAATTCGGTGGAGATTCTGGCTCCGTGGGGCAGGCCCGGCTGAGCCTAGGTGTGTGGGTGTGTAGGTGTGTAGGTGTGTAGGTGTGTGGGTGTGGGTGTGGCTAACTCAGGACATCCGTCGCCCGGGTTTACCTGCTCCAGGGACCAGTGCGGAACTGGGGCGGATGTCAGCCCCGGCCGGGCGGATCTCCTGAGTTGGCCACACCGCCCACCGGAGGAGCAGCAGCGCTTGGGCTGTTACGGCATCCGCGACGCGCGTGGCCATGCACCCCGAACGCCTTCGACGGTGTTTATACGCGAATCGGCGCGAAACAGGCTGAAATTACGGTTTGTCACGAGAATCTCCGTCGAATTGGTTCGACACTGGGCGCGCCCCGCGACGCCGCAACCCACGTCTGACGAAAGGCGTCTCCGGGACGGCTTCCACGCCGTGCCGCTCGCGATCACCTGCCGGAACGGGGTGAGCCAGTAGGTGCCGCGCGCTAAAGCACCAGGTCGTCAAGCGGTCGCTCGTCGACCGAACGAATGCTGGTCACGGTCGCGAAGCCCTGGCCGAGGAGGTCGGCGTCACTGCCAGGCTCGGCGTGGGCGGACGTGTCGGCCACGGCGAGCCTGATCTGGTGCCGGTCCTGCTGCGTCATCGTGGTCTGCACGATGCCGAAGCGGGCCAGTTTGGCCGTTCGGAACTCGGGCACCTGGTCTCCCGTCACGTTGGGTACATTGAGGTTGAGCACCGTGCCGGCGGCCTGGTCGAGCAGGAACGGGATCAGCTGCGCGGCCAGGCGCGCTGCGACCCCCCATCGCAGCGTCGTCGGGTTGCCGGTCACATCGAGGGAGACGGCCAGACCGCGACCACCGTTGACCCCGGCGGTCAACGCCGCCCCCACGGTTCCGGAGTGCAGGATGGCCCGGCCCAGGTTGGCTCCCGGGTTGACCCCTGAGAGAACCAGCTCGGGTGGCCGGCCGAACGCGCCATGGCTGGAGATCAGGGTGATCAGGGCAGGGGCGGCGTGCACGGCGAAGCAGGGCACCCCGTCGAGGCCTTCCAGGCGCCGCCGATCGACCAGGATGCGTCCGTCGCTCTCGGTCGCGGTGATGGCCGCGCCGCTGCCGCTAGATTCCGCGGCGGGGGCGGCGACGACCACGTCGAGCCCGGCGTCGTAGGCGGCGATGGCGAGCCGAAGCAATCCCGGGGAGCCGATTCCGTCGTCATTCGTGATGAGGGTGGTGAAGGACTGGCTCACTGGCGCTGCACCCTGTGCGCGAGCTGATCAGGGGTCAGGCTCCGCGTCATGCCGGGGAGCTCGGTCATCGAATAGATGCAGACCAGCTGGCGCAGTGAGCGCACGGTCTCTGCGCGCCCGGTGCCGAGTCCGTGTCGGGTGACGTTGAGGGCACCGGCCGCAGCGCCGACCGCCACGGCCTCCTCGATCGTGCCGCCGGAGGCCAGGGTGGCCGCGACGCCGGCCGTCAGGGAGTCGCCGGCGCCGCGCGAATCGGCGATCTGCATCGTGGGCACATGCACCTCGCTCAACATGCCGCCGGCCAGCAGCAGCATGGGCCGCTCCGCGCGACTGATGATCACGGTGTCGGCCCCCTCGTCCTGCAGGGCGTGCATGGCAGGCACGATCTGCTCCACGGTGTTCTGCCTGACGCGCCCGTCGGCCAGCAACTCCTCGTCGCTGACCTTGACCACGCTGACCCGGCCACGCAGCGCCGCCGTGAGCCGGTCCCCGGCGAGGTCGGCGATCACCAGGCGTCCGGTAGCGCGCAGATCGGCGGCGAGGCGGCGGTAGACATCCGCGGGCACCACGTCGTTTCCCGCCGGCCCGCTGAGGATGATGACGTCCGCTTCCAGTCCAGCCCGCAGGGTGAGGTCGTAGATCTCGTCCAGGTCGTGGCGGGACAGCGCATCGCCCTGGGTGTCGGCGAGGTGGATCCGGTCGCCGCCACGCCGGTCGTGCAGATACGCAGCTCCGCGGCCGGTTCGGTGCACCGCGAGTACCCGGATGCCCTCATCGGTGACCAGATGACCGAGCACCTGCCCGGTCTCACCCGTCAACACGCAGCACATCGTCACGGAGGAACCGAGGGCCAGCAGCATCCGCGCCTGCCAGACGCCCTGACCGCCGGCGTGCAGATGGATGTCGGCAGCGTTCAGGTGGCCCTCCACGGTGACCGTGAGAACCGGGGACGGAGCGAAGACGACAACCTCATTCACAGCGGCATCATACCCAGATCACTCAACCGGGAAAACGAAGGGTGTGTCAACCGGCCGCAGCAGACTGTAGCGTACTTATGGGCCCATCGGCCCGGTCGGCAAGCCGACAGCACCAGACTCGAAGCACGAGGAGCACCCTTTGGAAACCTGGCCCGGTACCGCCTACCCGCTTGGGGCAACGTATGACGGCAGCGGCACGAACTTCGCACTCTTCAGCGAAGCCGCACACCGAGTAGAGCTCTGCCTTTTCGATGACAACGGCGAGGAGACCCGGATCGAAATCGTGGAGTCGAGCGCGTTCATCTGGCACTGCTACCTGCCGCTGATTCAGCCGGGCCAGCGCTACGGCTACCGCGTGCACGGGGACTATAACCCCGCTGCCGGCAGCCGAGCCAACCCGAACAAGCTACTGCTCGACCCCTATGCCAAGGCGACCTGCGGCACCATCGACTGGGACCAGTCCCTGTTCTCCTACAACTTCGGCGACCCCGATTCGCGTAACGACGAAGACTCCGCCCCGCACATGATGCTCGGCGTTGTCGTCAACCCGTTCTTCGACTGGGTCGGCGACCGGCCCCTGCGCACGCCCTACAGCGCCTCCCTGATCTACGAGGCCCACGTCAAGGGCCTCACCCAATTGCAGGAGCTCGTGCCCGAGGCTCAGCGCGGAACGTATGCCGGCGTCGCGCATCCGTCGGTCATCGACCACCTGCAGAAACTCGGCGTGACGGCGATCGAGCTGATGCCCGTGCACCAGTTCGTCAACGACGGCACCCTCGAGGAAAAGGGCCTGAACAACTACTGGGGCTACAACACCATCGGGTTCTTCGCCCCGCACAACGCCTATTCCTCCACCGGTGACCTCGGAAACCAGGTGCAGGAGTTCAAGGGCATGGTGCGCAGCCTGCACGACGCGGGCATCGAAGTCATCCTCGACGTGGTCTACAATCACACCGCGGAGGGCAACCACCTCGGCCCGACGATCTCTTTCAAGGGCATCGACAATGAGGCGTACTACCGGCTCATGGACGACGACAAGCGCTATTACATGGACTACACCGGCACCGGGAACACGCTGAACGTGCGGCACCCGCACTCGCTGCAGCTGATCATGGACTCGCTGCGCTACTGGGTGATCGAAATGCACGTCGACGGTTTCCGGTTCGACCTGGCCTCGGCGCTCGCCCGTGACCTGTACGACGTCGACAAGCTCTCCACCTTCTTCGAGCTTGTACAGCAGGATCCGATCGTGTCGCAGGTCAAGCTCATCGCCGAGCCCTGGGACGTCGGTCCCGGCGGTTACCAGGTGGGCAACTTTCCCGCGCAGTGGACGGAGTGGAACGGCAAGTACCGCGACACCGTGCGGGACTTCTGGCGCGGCGAGCCGTCGACGCTGGGGGAGTTCGCCTCCCGCATCACGGGCTCCGCGGACCTCTACGAGCACTCCGGGCGCCGCCCGGTGGCCTCGATCAACTTCGTCACCGCCCACGACGGGTTCACCCTCTCCGACCTGGTTTCCTACAACGAGAAGCACAACGACGCCAACGGTGAGGACGGCCAGGACGGCGAATCGCACAACCGGTCCTGGAACTCCGGCGTCGAGGGCCCGACGGATGACGCGGCGGTGCTGTCCCTGCGGGCTCGTCAGCAGCGCAACTACCTGGCGAGTCTGCTGCTCTCGCAGGGCGTGCCGATGATTCTGCACGGCGACGAACTCGGCCGCACCCAGCAGGGTAACAACAACACCTACGCTCAGGACAACGAGCTGAGCTGGATCCACTGGGACGACGCCGATCACCCGTTGATCGAGTTCACGGCCGCCGTGTCCAGGCTGCGCCGGGAGCACCCGACCTTCCGCCGCAGCCGCTTCTTCGACGGCCACCCCGGCGCGCGCGCCGCCGGCGACCCGATGAGCGACATCGTCTGGCTCACCCCCGACGGGCAGGAAATGCAGTCCCAGGACTGGGACGAGCACCTCACCCGGACCGTCGCCATGTTCCTGAACGGGGACGGCATCCGGGAGCGCGACTCGCGTGGCCAGGTGGTGACCGACGTGAACTTCCTGGTCTGCTTCAACGCCGACGCCGAGGATGTCGAGTTCACGCTGCCGTCGGCAGAGTACGCCGCGGAATGGGAAATCGTTGTGGACACGGCGGGGGAAGGTGCCGACGCGGTCCCGCGGTCGGCCGGTTCACTGCACACGGTGATTTCGCGGTCGCTCGTGGTGCTGCGGGCGTACCACGCGCCGGAAACCGCGCCGGACCGCTCCGTCGCGGCCTCCCTGGCCGGCCTGATGACGGGGACCATCTCCGTGGTCGACCCGGCGCAGCTGGTCAAGCCGTGAGAGTCCCGCTGTCCACCTACCGCCTGCAGATCACGGCCGAGTTCGATCTGGCTGCCGCGGAGGGTGTGCTTGACTACCTGACCGAGTTGGGTGCCGACTGGCTCTACCTGTCCCCGTTGCTCGCCGCCGAGGAGGGCTCCGACCATGGCTACGATGTGATCGACCACTCCAGAATCGACCCGGTGCGGGGCGGTGCCGAGGCGCTCACCCGCCTGGCGGCGGCGGCGACGGATGCCGGGCGCGGCATCCTGGTGGACGTGGTGCCCAATCACATGGGCGTGGCGACCCCGCACCGCAACCCGTGGTGGTGGGACCTGCTGCGCGCGGGCACCGCCTCGCGCTACGCGGAGGCCTTCGATGTGGACTGGGCTGCGACCGGCGATCGGATTCTGCTTCCTGTGCTCGGCGACGACGCAGACGGGCAGAGTGAGCTGGACCGGCTCGAGGTGGTCGACGACGAGCTGCGCTACTACGACAAGCGGTTCCCGCTGGCTCCCGGCAGCGCCGACGACGGTGCGGAGGCCCGCGTCGTGCACTCCCGTCAGCACTACGAACTCGTCAACTGGCGCCGCGCGGACGCGCAGTTGAACTACCGGCGCTTCTTCTCCGTGAACACCCTGGCCGGCCTCCGGGTCGAGGTGCCGTGGGTCTTCGACGAGTCGCACCGGGAGATCCTGCGCTGGGTGCAGGACGGCCTTGTGCAGGGGCTGCGGGTCGACCACCCTGACGGCCTCGCCGACCCGGGCGGCTACCTCGACCGGCTGCGGGATGCGACCGACGGAGCCTATGTGCTCGTCGAGAAGATTCTCGAGGGCGACGAACAGCTGCCCACCAGCTGGGCCACCGCCGGCACGACCGGCTACGATGCCCTCGGCGACTTCGACCGGCTGCTCGTGGACCCGGCCGGGCAGGGCGCGCTCGACGCGCTCGAGGCCCGGCTGCAGGCCGAGGCCGTGGAGCCGAGCAGGGACGCGCCGGCGAGTTGGGCCGATCTGGTGCACGCGCGCAAGCGTGTCATCGCCGACCACACGCTGCAGGCCGAGGTCGCGCGCCTGGCCCGGCTCACGCCCGGCGGCGGCGGCGCCACCGCCGGCGCCACGACGGTCGACGCGCTGGCAGAACTCCTGGCCTGCTTCCCGGTCTACCGCTCCTACCTCCCGGTGGGTATCGACGAGTTGCGCCACGCGTCCGCCGAGGCTGCCCGTCACCGGCCCGACCTTGCGAGCGAGATCGTCCGGCTGCTGCCGTTTCTCGGCGACTCTGGGCATCCGCTGGCCGTGCGCTTCCAGCAGACCTCGGGGATGGTCATGGCCAAGGGTGTCGAAGACACCGCCTACTACAGGTTCAGCCGGCTGACCTCGCTCAACGAGGTCGGCGCCGACCCGGGGGAGTTCGCGGTCGACGCGGCCGAGTTCCACCGCCGCCAGCAGACGCGCCTGGCCACCTTCCCGGCCGCGATGACGACCCTGTCAACGCACGACACCAAGCGCAGTGAGGATGTGCGGGCCCGCATCTCGGTGCTCGCCGAGATCCCCGCCGAATGGGAAAGCACCCTGGGCACCCTGCGCGCGGCCGCGCCGCTCGGCGACGCTCCGTTCGAGAACCTGCTGTGGCAGGCCATCGTCGGCTCCTGGCCTGCCACACCGGAGCGCCTCGTGGCCTACGCCGAGAAGGCGGCCAGGGAGGCCGGAACGTCGACCACTTGGACCGACCGGAACGAGGAATTCGAGACCGCCATGCGCGCCCTCGTGACGGCATCCTTCGACGACCCGGTCGTCACGCGGACGCTCACCGCCATCGTCGACCGGGTGCGGGGCGCCGGCTGGAGCAACGCGCTCTCGAACAAGCTCGTGCAGCTGACGGCGCCGGGCGTGCCCGACGTCTATCAGGGCAGCGAATTGTGGGACAGCTCCCTCGTCGACCCGGACAACCGCCGCCCGGTCGACTACGCCCTGCGGCGCGACTACCTGGCCCGCGTGCAGGGCGGCTGGCTGCCACCCGTCGACGAGACCGGCGCAGCGAAACTGCTTGTCACCACGCGGGCGCTGCGCCTGCGCCGGGACGAACCCGAACGCTTCTTCCGTCATAGCCCGGTCGCCGCGTTCGGCGCGGCCGCCGAGCATGTGATTGCCTTCGACCGCGGCGGCGCGGTCACCATCGCCACCCGGCTGCCCCTCGGCCTCGCTGCCGGGGGCGGCTGGGGCGACACGACAGTGGTCCTGGCCGGAGAACCGGTCGTCGACCGGCTGACCGGCGAGCGATACCCGGGCGGAGTCGTCAGTGTTTCAGCCCTGCTGCGGCGCTACCCGGTGGCGCTGCTGGTGCCCGCCGACACCGCCGACACCGCCGGCACGACCCGTGCAACCGACCACGAAGGGGTCGATCATGTCCGCTGAATTCGAGGTCTGGGCTCCGACCGCCGGGGCCGTGGCGGTAGAAGTCGCCGACCAGACGCTGGCGATGACCCCGCGGGGCGACGGATGGTGGCACGCACCCCGCTCGGTGACCGCGCCCGCCGACGGACAGGCCGACCAGTCCGTCGACTACGCGTTCCTGATCGATGGCAAGGGTCCCTACCCTGACCCGCGCTCTCGGCACCAGCCGAACGGCGTGCATGCCAGAAGCCGCACGTTCGATCCCGGCGAACACGTCTGGCAAGATGGCGCCTGGACCGGCCGCCAGCTGGCCGGCAGCACCGTCTACGAGCTGCACATCGGCACCTTCACGCCGGAGGGAACCCTCCAGGCGGCGGCGGGTCGGCTGGACCACCTGGTCTCGATCGGCGTCGACTTCGTCGAACTGCTCCCGGTCAACGCCTTCAACGGCCCGCACAACTGGGGCTACGACGGCGTGCTCTGGTACGCCGTGCACGAGGGCTACGGCGGACCGGCCGCGTACCAGCAGTTCGTGGACGCCTGCCACCAGGCCGGGATCGGCGTCATCCAGGACGTCGTCTACAACCACCTCGGCCCGAGCGGCAACTACCTGCCGCAGTTCGGCCCGTACCTGAATGAAGCGGGCGACACGGGCTGGGGATCCTCGCTCAATCTCGACGGCCCGGACTCCGACCCGGTGCGCCGCTACATCCTCGACAACGCCCTGATGTGGCTGGGCGATTACCACGTCGACGGACTCCGGCTGGATGCGGTGCACGCCCTGCGCGACGAGCGGGCCATCCACCTGCTCGAGGAGCTTGCCACCGAGGTCGACGTGCTGAGCGCCACCTCGGGGCGCCCGCTCAGCCTGATCGCCGAGTCCGACCTCAATGACCCTCGGCTGATCACGCCGCGGGACAGCGGCGGCTACGGGCTCACCGGCCAGTGGAGCGACGACTTCCACCACGCGGTGCACGTGGCGGTCACGGGCGAGACCACCGGCTACTACGCCGACTTCGAGCCGCTCGGCGCCCTCGCGAAGGTGCTCACCCACGGGTTCTTCCACGACGGCATCTTCTCGACCTTCCGCGGGCGCACCCACGGCCGCCCGATCGACAGGGCGCGGATGCCGGCCTGGCGCCTCGTCGTCGCCAACCAGAACCACGACCAGATCGGCAATCGGGCCACGGGCGACCGTCTCAGCGCGACCCTCGACGCCGGACAACTGGCGATCGCCGCCACGCTCACCCTGCTCGGGCCGTTCACGCCCATGCTGTTCATGGGCGAGGAATGGGGCGCGAGCACACCTTGGCAGTTCTTCACCTCGCATCCGGAACCCGAACTCGGCGAGGCCGTGCGCACCGGCCGGATCGGCGAATTCGGGCGCATGGGCTGGGACCCGTCCGTGGTGCCCGACCCGCAGGATCCGGCGACGTTCGAACGGTCGGTACTCGACTGGACCGAGGTGTCCGAGCCGGGCCATGCGCGCCTGCTCGGCTTCTACCAGTCCCTGGCCTGGCTGCGTCGGTCCCGTCCGGACATCACGGACCCGCGCTTCGGCCGGGTCGCGGTCGAGGTCGACGAAAATGAGCGGTGGCTGCGGCTCTGCCGCGGCGAGACCGAGATCCTGGTGAACCTGGGCACGGAGGCCCGAACGGTGCCGACGGATGCCGTGGCCCTGCTGGCATCCTTCGCCCCCGACGGCGACGCGGTCCGGTCCCGCACGCCCTCCGCGGTGACCCTCGCGCCGCACTCCGTCGCCATCCTCGGCACCCCCGAGTAGCTCGCAGTCAGCGGGGCCTCGGGCCTCGGGCCTCGTGGCGCACCCTACGGAGGCTGGCGCACGGTAGACCGTGCGCCAGCCTCCCCAACCTGCGCCGCGAGTGGGCGCAGCTCAGGCCACGCCCGACTCCGCCTGGTGGGATGCGGCGGCGTCCGGATCGTCGGCGTCGGGCCGGGCGACCTCTTCCAGCAGTTCGAGCACGTGGCCTTATTCCATGCCGGTGGCCCGGGTCAGCCCGAGCTCGCAGGTGCGGTTGCAGGACACGAACGCCGTTGCATCCAGTGTCGCAACGTCGGCGGCCTGCGCCCGGATGGCGGATTCGGTCAGCTCGGGCTGCAGCATGCCGCGGTTCCCGGCGAAGCCGCAGCAACCCCAGTTCTCCGGCACCTGCACCGTCTCGGCGACTCCGCCCGCGTGGGTCAGCAGGGAGTCGTTGATGCCCCTCCGGGTGGAGGAACAGGTCGGGTGCAGCGCGAGCGAATCGGTTTTCCTGAACTCGGACAGCGACGGCAGGATGCGTTCGGCCGCGAACGCGACGGCGTCGACCACCCGCAGGTGCGGCACGTTCCGGTCACCGTCGATGGTTGTTCGCAACCCCTCGGTGCACGACGAGGCGTCGCAGATGATGGCCAGCTCGCCGTTGCGGGTGGCCGTGCGGAGCGCAGCGAGGGTCTCGGCCAGCATGGTGGCCTCGCCCGCCGCCAGGCCTTTCGAGGACCACGGCGTGCCGCAGCAGAGCCCGTCGATGCCCGAGGGAACGAACAGGGTGATGCCGGCCCGCTCGCAGAGCTGCTCGAAGCTGCCCTGCACGCCGGGCGTGCCCTCGGTGGCCGGACCGAACATGGTCTGCACGCAGGCCGGGAAGTAAACGGCCCGCGGCGCCAGGGCCGGAGCCGCCCGGGTGCGACGGCCGCCGCCGCCCGGCAGCTTGCTCGAGTAGAGCGGCAGCGTGTCGGTGCCGAGCACCGCCCGGCCGAGCTTGTTGGGCAACATCAGCACCGGGGTCGGAACCGTGCGCACCACCGTGAGGGCCAGCCCGGCCCCGCGCGTGATGGCACTCCAGTTCGTGGCCGCGGTGTTCCAGACGGCGTTTCAGACGGCGTTGATCAGCCGGCCGGTCTCGCCGCACCGGATCTGCTTCAGCATGGTGCCCGTGCTGATGTTGAACGGGCAGGCGGTCTGGCACATGCCGTCGACCGCGCAGGTCTCCACACCCTCGTCGACGAAGTCCTTCTCCAGCTCGCCGGCCAGAGCCAGGTGGAACGGATGGTGCGGCCCAAAACCTCGAACCAGGGGGTTGCCACGGTGAGCTCGTAAATCCTCAACGCGTTGACCAGGATCCAGAGGATCGGAAAGAGGCCGTAGAAAATGCCGGCTGCCGTCGCGCTCAGGGCTTGGCCGACGGGCATCTGCCAGCCGACGACCGCGAGCACGACCGAGAGGAACAGGCTGGCCAGTGCGGCCGTGTGCGCCTTGACCCGGAACACGCCGAGAAGGACGACGAGAAGGATGAGCGGCAATGCGGCACAGATGACCGAGAGGACGAGGGATCCGAGAATTGGAGCGACTATCTGTTGAAAGATGAGGTCTCCACACTGAGGTCATGGTCACGCCATCGTGACACCTCCACGATGGTCTAGCGAGTGTGCAAGTAAGTCAACAAAAAAGGTGGTGTCGTCTGGCAGGATGGGATTCGGACTAGGGAAAGGTGGGCTCCGTGGTAGCGCGAGTAACGGCAACATCGATTGTGGATGCCATCGCGAACGACCTGAGAACCCGCATCCTCGAGGGGGAGCTCACCTCCGAGGTGGCACTGACCGAGACGGACATGGCAGCCAGCTACGACGTGGCGCGCCCGACGGCGAAAGCGGCCATCGAGAAGCTCGTAGCCGAGGGCCTGCTGGTGCGCGGTGCGCACAAAAGCGCTCGGGTGGCCGAGCTCGGCCCGGACTCCGTGCGTGACATCTACCTGGCCCGCGCCTATCTCGAAAGCGAGGTGCTGCGCCGCCTCGCCCTCACCCGCACCGTCCCCGACGGAGCCGTGCAGGCCAACCTCGACATTGCAGCCGTCGCCGGAGACTCCGCGCTCGCCGTGGTGGAACCCGATATGCGCTTCCACACCAGCCTGATCGACGCCGTCGGCAACGAGCGGATCAGTAAGATGTACCGTTCCCTGGTCAGCGAGGTTCGCCTGTGCATGACCCGCGTGCAGTCGATGAATCTGCTCGACACGGCGCTGATCCAGGCCGAACACCAGCGTCTGCTCGAACTCATCGCCGAAGGCGACGGCCCGGGCGCCGCCCGGTTGCTCGATGAGCACCTGGGTCGCGCCCGCGAACGCCTCGCGGCAGCCATCGGCGGCGAAGCCGGCCCGGAAGCCCATCGTCCCTCCACCCTGCACCCCTGATTAGCCCGGGAGACACTATGGGCTATTTCCTCGCTCCCGCGACCAGCGCGGCACTGTCCCGGCTGGCAGCTGTGGACGGCAGCCCCGGTTCGGCGCCGCTGGACCGGATCCAGGCCATCCGTTCTCTGCTCCTCGAGCTCGACGCCGACCCGGCCACCCTGGTAGGCGTGCGCGACGCATTGCGCGTGGGCCAGAGCTGGGACGAGATCTCCGACGCCGCCGAGCTGAAGCCGGCCGCGGCGAAGTGGCGTTGGAGCGGCACCGACGCCGAGATCGCCTCCCGCCAGGCGGCCGGCCGCAAGCGCGCAGCGCGGCCCAGCGCGGTGCCCACCGATCTGCCCGGGCTGTCGGTGTCGGAGGCGGCTGCGAAGCTGGGGGTGACGGCCCAGGCGATCTACCTGCAGCTGAGCCGCGGGAAGGTCTCCGGTCGAACCATCGAACTCCCCGACGGACGCAGCTACAAAAGGGTGTTCCTCGACGGCGATCCGGATGCCCGCCTTGACCGCGTCGAACCGGCAGCAGACAATATCCCCACCCAGCCCAGCACCTCTTCCCCCGATGCACACTGATGACGGAGCCCGCACCATGACTGATTTCTCCTCCGCGAGTACGCCCACCCGCACCATGTCGCTGTCGGATCAAAGTGATCAGACCGAGACCCTCGAGTCCCTGGACCCCGCAGTGCAGGCCGAGCCCACCGCGGCATCCGTCGCCCGGCCTGTACCCAAGCCGGCCCCGCGACTGACGACCACGGCCACTCAGCGCACCTCTCTGGTCGTGCTGGCCGGCATCGCGGCCCTGGCCGTGGCCTTCATCGTGATGCTCCTGGTGGGGGTGTCCAGCGAGAGCATCAACGCGCTGGCCGTCTTCGCCACGCCGATCGCTTCCATGGTGGCCGCCTACTACGGCATCACTCTCAGCATCCAGCAGGTGCGCAGCGAACGCGCCGAGAAAGAGAAGGCGATCGCCCGAGCGGATGCCGCCGACGCCGCCAGCCGCGAAACCGAGGTCTGGGCATCGCAGATGGAATCCGGGCTGCGCGTCGCGATGGCTCAGCTCACCGCCGCCCGCATCGGCACCGACTCGGTCACGAAGGCCGCCGGCACCCCCGACGACTTCTTCTAGCAACGGCCGCAATCGCAGAAGCCGAAGATGTGGGCCTGAACCGACAGGAATGAGGACTGTCGCTCCGGTGCCACCCCTCCTTGCCGTCGTTTCTCCGAACGGATTCGGCTAGCCGGCCTTCTCGTCGTCGGTACCGTTCCGCACGCGCACGATCGTCTCCCAGCAGGCGACGAGTGTGAGCACGCCCGCGCACACGGCCCCCAGTGAGAGCGGCGACAGGGCGAAGGCAACGGGAAGCGCCAATAGCAGCAGCGCGATGCCCGCCAGGTGCGACACCAGCACCTCACGGGCCACCACGAATCGGAACAGGGCCAGGCCGAGCAAATACAGCAGCGGGCCGCCGGTGATCGCGACGGCCGCCCCGAAGCTCACCGGGGAATCCGGATGCCCCAGCACTTCTTTGTCACCGACCGAGGTCAGCACTACGCCGGCGATGATCAGGGCGTGCACATAGGTATAGGCGAGCCGGGCCATCCGGCCGGGATCGGTGCTGGCGGCGAGCGCCTTGCTGCCCGCGCGCTCACCGTGGTCGAAATACAGCCACCACATGGCGGCTCCGCTCACGAAGGCCAGTAGCAGCCCGATCACGCCCTGCACGGACACGTCCTGGTCGACGAAGGCGAATCCCGTCACCAGGAAGGACTCCCCGAGCGCGATGATGACGAACAGGGCGCTGCGCTCCGCGATGTGCGGGCCGGAGAGCTCGGCATCGCCGGGAGCGGCCCTGCCGAGGCCCGGCACCGGGAACCCGGAGCTGGCCGAGATGAACTCGATCCCGAGCGCGATCGCCCAGGCCAGCAGCCGGTAGTCGGCCGGGAGCAGGCCGCCGAGGATCCAGAAGAGCCCGGCAGTGGCCAACCAGACGAAGATCCGAACGAAGGAGCGATGGAGGGCGCGGTCGTGGCGGGCCAGAGCCAGGGCCATGAAGGCCGTGCGGCCGAGCTGCAGCACGACATAGGCGACGGCGAAAATGAACCCCCGGTCGCCGAAAGATTCGTAGATCGAGACGCTCACCACGAGTCCGACCAGCGAGAGCCCCAGCACCACTCCGCGCACGGGCAGACGTGCCGGATCGAGCACGTTGGTCACCCAGGTGGTGTGCACCCAGATCCACCACAGGGCGAGCACCAGAACGGCCGACTCGGCAGTGCCCTGCCAGGACTGGTTTTCGTAGAGGTGGCGCGATAGCTGGGTCAGGGCGAATACGAAGATCAGGTCGAAGAACAGCTCGATGTAGGTGACCCGATCCGATTGCTCGGAATCGTCCGGGCGCAGCAGATTGCGGCGGATTCCGAGGCGGGGGACCGAGCGACGAGCCGGGCCCGCGGCGGATGGGACGGTGTCAGGCGTTGCGTTCACATACCAAGTCTGCCTCAGTCCGGGTCTCAGGGCACGGTCCTCGGACACGGTTGCCGGGGAGGGGCCTTGTATGTCATTCTTTACAAAACGAACGGTCAGTTGGTAAACACGGCGATCAAAGGTGATGAAGCCATGCCCGAAGCATTCCTGGTTGATGGTGTTCGAACTCCCATCGGACGGTACGGCGGGGTGTTGGCCGGCATCCGTCCCGACGACCTGGCCGCCGTCGTGCTCGCAGCGGTCGTGTCCCGGGCGGGCCTGGACCCCGCGCTGATCGACGAGGTCATCCTCGGTGCCGCGAACCAGGCCGGCGAGGACAACCGCAACGTCGCCCGCATGGCCGTGCTCCTGGCTGGTCTCCCCGACAGCGTGCCGGGGATCACGGTAAACCGGCTCTGCGCGTCCGGTCTGTCGGCCGTGCACCTCGCGGCCAACATGATCAAGGCCGGCGAAGCGGACCTCGTGATCGCCGGCGGCGTCGAATCGATGACCCGCGCGCCCTGGGTTCTCGCCAAGCCGGAGAAGGCCTTCGCCAAACCGGGCGAGATCGTCGACACGTCGATCGGCTGGCGCTTCACGAACCCGCGCCTGAAAGCCCGCGACAAAGCAACATTCTCCATGTCGGAGACGGCCGAAGAGGTCGCCGTCGTCGACGGTATCAGCCGGGCGGATGCCGACGCGTTCGCTATGCGCTCGCACCGGTTGGCCCTCGAGGCGCAGCGGGACGGCGTCTTCTCGCCCGAGATCGTGGGTGTTCCGACCCGCGGCGGAGTGATCGAGATCGACGAGGGACCCAGAGCCGACACGACCTTGGAACGCCTGGCCGGGCTGCGCTCGGTCGTGCGGCCGGGCGGCATCGTCACGGCCGGCAATGCCAGCTCCCTCAACGACGGCGCCTCCGCCATCGTGGTGGCGAGCGAGGCCGCGATCGAGCGCCTCGGCTTGACGCCCCGCGCCCGGGTGGTCGGTGGGGCCAGTGCCGGCGTCGCGCCGGAGACCATGGGCCTCGGTCCCGTCCCGGCCACGCAAAAGCTGCTGCACCGCCTCGGGTTGACCATCGGCGACGTCGACGCCGTCGAGCTGAATGAGGCGTTCGCAACCCAGTCCCTGGCCTGCATCCGCCGGCTCGGTCTGGATCCGGAGATCGTCAACCGTCACGGCGGCGCGATCGCCCTCGGGCATCCGCTCGGATCGTCCGGCTCGCGCATTCTGATCACGCTGCTCGGCCGGATGCAGCGCGAGGGTGCCCGCCGTGGCGTCGCCACCCTGTGCGTGGGCGTCGGCCAGGGCTCCTCCCTGCTCGTGGAGCGCGTCTAGGTGTCGCGGGAGTTCACGACCCTGCTGGTCGAATACCGTCCGGACCGCGTGCACGTGCAGCTGAACCGCCCACACGTGCGCAACGCGATCGACCAGACCTTGATCGACGAACTGCACCTGGTCTGTGGCGAGGTCGAACGCGGGCCGCGCATTCTGATCCTCTCCGGAACGAACGGTGTCTTCGCGTCCGGGGCCGACATCGCACAGCTTCGGGACCGCCGGGCGGAAGACGCCCTGAAGGGCATCAACTCCAGCCTGTTCGGCCGGATCGCCAAGTTGCCACTGCCCGTCATCGCCGCCATCGACGGTTGGGCGCTTGGCGGCGGGGCTGAACTGGCCTACGCCGCCGACTTCCGGCTTGCCTCGACGACGGCCCGGCTCGGCAACCCCGAGACCGGGCTCGGCATTATCCCGGCTGCCGGTGCACTCTGGCGGCTGGCCGCGTTGGTCGGCGAACCCGTGGCCAAGGAGATCATCCTCGCGGGCCGCATCCTGACCGCCGCCGAGGCGCTGGCCGTGCACCTGGTCACCGAGGTGCATGAGCCGGACGCCCTGCTGGCGGCCGCGCACGCGCTGGCAGACCGGATCGCCACGCAGGACCCCCTGGCCACCCAGCTGGCCAAGGAGGTCTTCCACCTACCGGCGGCCGCGCATCCGCTGGCCGACGACGCGGCTCAGGCCCGGCTCTTCGAGTCCGAGGAGAAATTCGCCCGGATGACCGCATTTCTGGAGAGGAAGCAGCGATGACGCTCAATACCCGGAACAGCACCCGGACCGGCACCGCGACCGGTGCCGTGCTTGACCTCGCCCGACCGGCGGTGCCCGACCGGGTCGGCGTGCTCGGCGGCGGACGGATGGGCGCCGGCATCGCCCACGCGTTCCTGATCGCCGGCGCCCACGTCACCGTCGTGGAGCAGAGTGACGACGCAGCCGCAGCCGCCCGAGACCGGGTGCTGGCAGCCGTCGACACATCGCTCGGTCGCGGCAGTGTCACCGCTACCCGCGCCGAGCTCGTCGACCGGCTGGCCGTGGCAACGGATGCTGCCGCGTTCGCCGCCTCCGGCCTGGTAGTCGAGGCCGTCCCCGAGGTTGTGGCGCTGAAGACGCAGGCGCTCCGCCTGGTCGAGGCGCACCTCGCACCCACCGCCTGGCTCGCATCCAACACGTCCTCGCTGTCGATCACCGATCTGGCCGAGGCGCTGGACCGTCCGGAACGGTTCATCGGACTCCACTTCTTCAATCCGGTGCCGGTCTCGACCCTGATCGAGGTCGTCACGGGGGAGAGCACCGACCCGGAGCTCGCCCGGCTGGCGCAGTCCTGGGTGTCCGCGCTCGGCAAGACGCCCATCCTGGTGCGGGACTCGCCCGGCTTCGCCAGCTCCCGTCTCGGCGTCGCGATCGCGCTCGAGGCGATCCGCATGGTCGAGGAGGGCGTGGCCAGCCCCGAGGACATCGACACGGCCATGGTGCTCGGCTACAAGCATCCGGTCGGCCCTCTCCGCACCACCGACATCGTCGGCCTCGATGTTCGCCTCGGCATTGCCGAGCACCTGCACGAGACGCTCGGCGACCGTTTCGCCCCGCCGCAACTGCTGCGCGACCTCGTCGCCCGCGGTGACCTCGGACGCAAAAGCGGCCGCGGCTTCTTCGATTGGAAGGACGCATCATGACACTCCTCAGCAATGGCACAAACAATGGCACAAGCACTGACTCACGCACTGATAAGACCATCGGCACAGTTGTGCCAAGCTACGTTCTGGATGCCTGGTGGGCGCCCGCCGACGACTCAGGCGCCCAGAGCGTGCTCGACGCGAGCACCGGGGCCGAGGTGGCCCGGGTCAGCAGCGATGGTCTCGACCTCGCCGCAGTGGTGGCCCACGCCCGCACGGTCGGTCAGGCCTCCCTCGGAGAGCTGACCTTCCACCAGCGCGCCATCCTGCTCAAGAAGCTCGGCCAGTACCTGGGCGGGGTTAAAGAGGAGCTCTACGAGCTCTCCGCCCGCACCGGCGCCACCCGCTACGACTCGATGGTCGACATCGACGGCGGCATCGGGGTTTTGTTCACGTTGTCCTCCAAGGGTCGGCGTGAAATGCCCAACAGCCAGGTCTACATCGACGGCGACGTAGAGGCCCTTTCCCGCGACGGCTCCTTCAGCGGCCAGCACATCTATACCCGCATCCCCGGCGTCGCCTGCCAGATCAACGCCTTCAACTTCCCGGTCTGGGGAATGCTCGAGAAGCTGGCCCCGGCGTTCATCGCCGGTGTGCCGACCATCGTGAAGCCGGCGACGCCCACCGGCTACGTCACCGAGGCCGTCGTGCGCCACATCCTCGCCTCCGGCATCCTGCCGCCCGGGTCCCTGCAGCTCATCTCCGGCAGCGCCCGCAACCTGATCGACCACCTCGACTACCGGGACCTGGTCGCATTCACCGGCTCGGCCGGAACCGCCCGCACCCTCAAGGCCCACTCGAACGTTGTCGAGGGCGGCGTGCGCTTCACCAGTGAGACCGATTCGCTCAACGCCGCGATCCTGGGCCCGGACGCCGCGGCCGGCACGGCCGAGTTCGACGCCTACGTCGCCTCTGTCGTCACCGAGATGACCAGCAAGGCCGGCCAGAAGTGCACCAGCATCCGTCGGCTGATCGTCCCGGCGGGCCGCCGCGACCAGGTCGTCGCTGCCGTGTCCGAACGGATGGCCCGCCGCGTCACCCTCGGTGACCCGCGCACCGAGGGGGTCACCATGGGGCCCCTCGCCAGCACCGGCCAGCGCGACGAGGTGCTTGCCAGCGTCGCCCGCCTGATCGACGGCGGCGGACGCATCGTGATGGGCTCGCAGGACCTGCCGACCGGAGCTGACCCGGAAGGCGCCTTCATGGCGCCCATCCTGCTGGCCTTCCACGACCCGGAGAGCCCGGCCGTGCATGAGATCGAAGCCTTCGGCCCGGTGGCGTCCATCATCGAATACACCGATCTGGACCACGCCGTGGCGCTGGCCGCCCGCGGCGGCGGCTCGTTGGTGACGACCGTGGCCACCCACCACCCCGATGTCGCGCGCGCACTCGTGCTCGGCATCGCCGCGCACCACGGTCGGGTGCTGATGCTCGACCGGGTCGACGCGCGTAGCAGCACGGGTCACGGTTCGCCCGTTCCCCACCTCGTCCACGGCGGACCTGGGCGCGCCGGCGGCAGCGAAGAGCTCGGCGGCATCCGTTCGGTGCTCCACCACATGCAGCGCACGGCCATCCAGGGTTCGCCCGACATGCTCACCGCCATCACGGGGGAGTGGCACACCGGTGCCGCGGTGCAGACGGGCATCCACCCGTTCCGCAAGTCACTGGCCGAGCTGCGGGTGGGCGACCAGACGCAGGGCGGACCGCGCGTGGTCACGCTGGCCGACATCACGGCGTTCGCGGAGGACACGGGCGACAAGTTCTACGCGCACACCGATGCCGAGGCGGCCGCCGCGAACCCGTTCTTCCCCGGGATCGTCGCGCACGGCTACCTGCTCGTGTCCTGGGCGGCCGGGCTGTTCGTCGACGCGGCCCCCGGGCCGGTGCTCGCGAACTCCGGGCTGGAGAAGTTGCGGTTCGTCACCCCGGTGTCGCCTGGCGACAGCATCCGGGTCACCCTGACGGCCAAGCGAATCACCCCCCGCGAGACCGACGAATACGGCGAGGTCTGCTGGGACGCCGTGCTGCACAACCAGAACGACGAGGTCGTCGCCACCTACGACGTTCTCACCCTGGTCGCCAAGGAGTAACCCGCCGGCACGGGCCGGGTGCGTCCCGGCGGAGCACCCTGTGCAGACCGAGAGCGTAGAGCCGGTCGAACCAATTCGACGGAGATTTTAGGAAATGGGCCGGGTTTTGGCCAGTTCTGGTCTGTTTCGGGCAAAATCTCCGTCGAATACGTTCGCGCAGCGGGACCAGCTCGTCGTGGACCCCCGGCGCACCCGGCGCCCCCGGCGGGTGTTGTTGCTAACTCAGGAGATCCGTCCTGCCGGGCCGGACATCCGTGATGATTGCGCCTAATTCCGCAGTGGTTTGACATGGCGGCGACGGATGTCCTGAGTTACCCACGACCGCCGACACCCATGGCCGCCGGAAGCAACGGTTCACCCGACTCGGGTGGTGTCGTGGCAGGGTCCTCGTTCCACTATCGGTATCGCGGTTCTCGACGCGGTCGAGGCCCCGATGATGTCCTATCTGCTGCACATCGGGTCGGCGGAGGAACCGGGCCTGTCCGTCGACGACGTCGAGGACGTGCTCGTTGCCGTGGCACCGGTCATCGGCACCGCGCGCACCGCGGCCGCCGTGAGGAAGATCGCCGAGGCCCTGGGCCTGGCAATCCAGCTGACCTCGGACGACACTGAGTAGAAGGAAACCCCGGTCCAGGGTGTCCGGCCCGTTTCACCACCGGGGGAGCGGGCCGGATGCCGTCAGTCACCGAAGGAGAGAGCTCCCATGACGAAATCGGCCCGCAAGCTGAACGCAGCAGCCCTGATCGGCCTTCTCGCCGCGGCCGCTCTTCTCTCCGGGTGCACCCAGTCGGAGCCGACCGCGTCACCCACGCCATCCGCCACCTCGTCAGAGGCCGCCAGTGGCACGCCCCCCACCGCGGAGCAGACCGCGTGGGCTGGTGACGTCTGCTCGTCGACGGCCACCCTGAAAACGGATGTTCAGGGTCTGGTATCGACCGCGGCGGCGGGCGGGGCCGACGTGTCGGCCCGGCTCAACACCCAGATGCAGACCATCAAGGAGTCGGCGGCCGCACTCGCGGACTCCATCAAGGCGGTGCCGAGGGGCAGCGAAGATGATCCCCAGGTGTCCGCCGTCAGGGAATCCTCGGATGACCTCAGTTCGTCGATCTCCGATCTGGAGTCGAGCGTGGCATCCGTGGATGGCGCCACCGGCACCGCACTGGTCGCGGCCCTCGGTACGGTCGCCAGCGATGCCGGTGCCTCCCTGACAGCGCTCGCCACCACGGTGACGGCGATCGGAACGGCCGCCGCCGACGGCACGAGCGCGATCGGGCAGGCCTTCGACGCCGCGCCGGAGTGCACCTCCCTGGCCCGGTAGCCGGCCCTGACCGGGTAGTCCGCGGAGCGGGTCAGCTCTCGAAGATGACGGGCGGTTCCTGGGTCGTCAGTCGGTCGTCTCCAGCACGGTTGAAATCTCGGTCATGGCCTCGATCCCTCCGGTGCGGTATGCCGCCCAGTCGCGGTCCTGACGAGCGCCGGGCAGTGTTTGTTGTACCCAGCGAATGGTGACGGCGAGGGCCTCGGCGGCGACGTTTCCGGCATCCGTGTCATCGTCAATGCGGCGCGCCAATTCGCCGAGGGCAGCGACCCGGCCCTCCTGGAACTTGGCGGCGGGGTGTGAGCGGCCATCCTTCGCCAGGGCGCACGAGTTCGTGTCGCCGAGCAGTCTCGACCACTCGTGCGAGGCCTCGGCACGGGCGTGCAGAATGTCCGTCCTGGTGAGAGCGGTCTGCTCGTCAGCTTCCATCACGCCAGGTGCAGCGGTCGGACGCGGTTACGCCGTAGAGCGCATCGTCGACGTGCTGGCCGCAGCCGTCCCAGGTTGCCTTATTGCAGTTGGAACACGTGATCTGATAGCACATGGTGGCCCTCTTTCCTGGTCCGTCGCATCGAGGATAACATACCCCCTGGGGTATTAACGCCACGGATCAGACCCTCGGTTTTGTTGCAGCCGCTGCACGGTTCCTTGCTAGCATCTGGAGAGGCACGTGGGTACTGCATCCTGGGGGAAGAATTGGCAAAAATGATACGTGGCATCGGGAAGGTGGCCCGCCACATCTGGTTGGTCCTGGCGGCCTGCGTGCTGATTCTGAGTCCGTCCCTCCTGGACTTCACGGCCGTGGATACGGCGACGGAGAGTTTCGGGCACACCAGGGATGCGGTCATCGGTCTCATCGGCATCTTCATCACCGCTCGAATCGTGGACACCCTCGGCAAGAGTCGGGCCGATGCCAGAGACAAGGAACGTTTTCAGGGCATCTCTACCATTGCGTTTCGTGGTCTGTCCCAAACCGTGAACGACGTCGGACGGATGCTTCTGGCTCCCGCCATCGGAGCCGACCTCTATGCCGGGGGCATACCCGGTTTCGTAGCGGCCGATCATGCGAAGAACCTTGCCACGCTCCGCTCGCTGGGCATCGAGCCCCAGATCGGAGCAACCAGCGGGTTCTGGAACCACATCGATGACCGGAAGCTCGCGGCAGATCTTGGTCAGCTCTGCACGCACCAGGAGTTCGTTGGTCTGATGTTGCGCGTCACGGCCTCCGCCAGGCGTCGCCTGCAGGAATCGATGGCTGAGTGGGCGCCCGTTATGATCACCGTTCCGGCGGCGAACGATGAATTGGGCCCCGGCTGGATCCTGGCGGATCAGTTGGTACTGCTCGCGGAGAGCTGGCGGTCGCTCGATCTGGAACTGCAGGTTGCACCGGGACCTCCGCCAGTGGAAGCGATCGATCGCGTGCAACTCCACTACTTTGAAACGCTCAGGCAATACCGGGTCTGGCTTGAGGTGCTCCAGAAGCACGCGAATCTGCCGACGAAGGGTTTCGCGACCAGTGCGCGGATCGAAGAGCACCGGGCCGGCGAGAACGAAGCCGACTCCGTCAGGAATGAAGGAAAACGTGCACCTGTCCACATCGCTCGATGAGCTGTGGCCGCCTTTTGGGCTGACCATCACCAGCGGGCCTGTGACGTTGTCTCCTGTTCGCGACCCAGACCTGCCCGAACTCGATGCGCTCGTCGCGGCCGGCATCCACGCGCCGACTGAGATGCCGTTCTTCTTCCCCTGGACCGTGGGTTCCCCGGGCGAGGTTCGAGTGAGGCTCGCGCAGTACCACTGGGCGCAACGAGCCGAGATGTCGCCGAAGGCCTGGACCCTCGAGACCACGGTTCGCTTCGACGGTGAGATCGTGGGGTGTCAGAGCATATCCACCAGGGACTACCTCGTCACGAGAACAGGGGAAACGGGCTCCTGGCTCGGCCTGAAGCACCACGGCCGGGGAATCGGTACCGTGATGCGGCAGGCGCTCTGCACCTTCATGTTCGACCACCTGGACGCCACCGAGGTCACCTCCGCCGCGTTCCTGGACAACCCGGCGTCGCTCGCCGTGTCGAGAAAAGTCGGATACCGGGAGAACGGAGTCAGCCGTGTGAAGAGGCGCGACGACGAACTGGCCCTGAACCAGAGACTGGTTCTGACACCAGACACCCTGAACCGGTCCGAGACCGAACTGCGAGTCGAGGGCGTGGATCAGCTGCGGGAGTTCCTCGGCCTTGGTTCCTCCACAATTCGCGTCTGATCGGGTTGTCCACAGGGCGTTCGGAGTCGAGCGGATGCCGCGTGGAATGTCGGTGGGTGCCCGTAGCGTGGGTGTCATGAGGCCCTCATTCTTTGCCGAGCAGGAGGCTCTCGCGGCGCATTTCGAGGCGATCGCGGAGGCCGAGCGGGCCATTGCCGCGGCTTTCGCGCGGCGGGCGGAGCTGGTTGAGGTGGGCCGGAGGTTCGGGCAGTCCCGGGCGAATGCGGTCGTGCGGCTTCCGGGGTCCCGGTGGGACGCGGCCGAGGTCGCGGAGCGGGAGTTCGTGAGCGAGCTGGCGTGCACGATCCGCATTCCGCGGCGCACGGCGGAGAACCTGATCGCGGAGAGCCGCGCTCTGGCCGAGGAGCTCCCCGCCACCTGGGTCGCGCTGGCGGCTGGGGAGGTCAGCTACCAGCATGCGCGGGCGGTGATCGATCAGGCGTGGTCGGTGCCGGCCGAGGCCAGGCCGGCGTTTGAGGCGGTGGTGCTGAAGTCGGCGGGCACGGTGACGGCGTCGAAGCTGAAATACCGGGCCCGGCTCCTGCGGGAGCGC